>JBDVOA010000018.1:0-273095 GCA_039969355.1 Paracoccaceae bacterium | reverse complement strand
CGCTCCGCCTCAAGCGTCTGCTTGGAATGGACGATCATGTCCTCGGCGTCTTTCCATGCGACGTAGTCGGGCAGCGGCTCCCCGTCTGATTGCGCCATCGCCGGTGCCCCGACTGCAGCAGCCACCATCGTGCCCGCCGATCCGATCAGGAAATGCCGACGCTTTACGTTTTCTATGATTTTCATGTCTTTCCTCCCGTGGTTGGAAGCCTTTGCACTCCACGGTATGCAGCGGCTTCATGACTGAGTGACGTGCCCGGGGTGCATTCTATTCCCGCGTGTCGAAAAAAATATCGGCCGCCCGAAGGCGGCCGACCAGAAAGGTAAAAGAAAGGAGAAATTTAGCGGCGCCAACCCTCTGTCGCCATAATAAGTGGGAGTGTGCGTAATTTTGTGCCCTGACGCCTTTAGTTACGCCATGGGAAAGCGTTCTTCGAACATGATGGCGAGTTGGCTTTTAACGCGGTGCCATTCACGCACAGATCGCTTCCACTCGACGGAAGTAGCATTGAGCGCCAAATAGATCAACTTTGCTGCCGCCTCATGGCTCGGGAAGTGGCCTCGGGTTCGCACGGCATTATTGCATTAAGGCGGCTTGAGGCATGACTTCCCCTTTCCCCTTCCGGTTCAGGCCACGCGGACGATCTCGGCGGTGCCGAGGGCATTGAAGCGGTTGATGAGTGCGACGCGGATGTGGATTTCGGCGGTTTGGCGGTCTGGGTCTCTTGCGGCGATCCGCTCGCCGAAGGCCTTGAGGCAGCGCATCTTGGCCTCAGCGCGGCTGCGGGCGTGGTATCCGGTCCACCGCTTCCAGAACGCCCGGCCGTAGTGCCGTGTGGCGCGCAAGGTTTCGTTGCGGGCCCGAGCGGCTGGGCGATCATCCCTCCACGGTCGGCCATTCTTGCGGATCGGGATGATCGCCGTGCCACCGCGTGCGATGATAGCACTGTGGCAACGGCGGGTGTCGTAGGCACCATCTGCCGTCACGGTGCTGATGTCTTCGTCGTCCGGGATCTGGTTGAGAAGGTCTGGCAGGACGGGGCTGTCGCCTTCCCGGCTGGGGGTAAACTCGACCGCACGGATGTCGGATGTGGCAGTGTCCATGGCCAGATGGACCTTGCGCCATTGGCGTCGCCCTTGAACACCGTGCTTCCGGGCTTGCCACTCGCCATCGCCGAGGAACTTGATGCAGGTGCTATCCACCAGCAGGTTCAGCGGCCCGCCAGCACGGCGATAGGGAATCTGCACCTTCAGGGTCTTCTGCCTCCGGCTCAAGGTCGAATAGTCCGGAACGGGCCAGTCCAGTTCCGCGAGCCGCAGCAGACTGGCGACCATCCCGGCGGTCTGTCTGAGCGGCAGCTTGAACAGCACTTTGATCGACAGGCAGAATTGGATCGCCGCATTCGAGAACACCGGCGGGCGCCCAGGGCGGCCCTCATTCGGCGCGTGCCAAGCCATCCCCTTGTCCAGCCAGATCAACAAAGACCCGCGCTTGCGGAGCGCAGCGTTGTAGGCGGACCAATTCGTCGTGCGGTAGCGGGCGGGTTTGGGCTTGCTCATGCCATTGGTCTAACCGCATGGATTCGTGATGTGAATCCTCCGCCGCGAGAGTTCTGCAACAATGCCTCTCGAATGCGGCCAAATTTTCTCCTGAGGATACTGAAGTTCGGGTTATAGTGGCGAGGGATACAGGCCAATTAAGCATCCGTGTAAAAGATTCAGGCCCCGGCATTCCCGATAATCTTCAGGAGAAGATATTTCAGCCTTTCTGGCAACAAGACACATCCGACACAAGGGAGCAGCAGGGTATCGGCCTCGGGCTGACTATTTCCCGCCAGGCGATCCGAAAAATGGGGGGTGAGCTATCGATCGAGCCGTGCGGTGGGTCGGGGGCTGAGTTTCTCATCACGCTTCCCGCTTGCGATGAACTTACGTTGGAAGTTCACGCCTAAGTCGCGAGAGCTTGATTCCAGTTCATCAAGGTCTCAGACATCTATACCTTGGCCTTAGTAAAGCCACACATAGACGATGCCGTTCAAAAGCTCAGCGAGAGTTATGATCAGGAAAACTTGGGTTGTTGTCGTCATCGTCTGCCACCTTCCACCATATCGTCTGACAATCAAAAAGTGCGTAGTAAACTCTACGCCAGTCAGTCTGGCATCACCAGACCGATTGGCCAAGCGTTTCTGGCCGGTGGAAGCGTATTAGTTAGGGGAAAGCCCAAGCAGATATGACAGGGGTAATCCCCCCATTTGTGCGGGGGCTTGGACGTAGAATTTATGCGGCCATTCTCAGTTTCTGGGCGGGTGTCACGCCGCCATTGCCCATGTTGGGGCGCTCGTTGTTGTAGGACCAGAACCACTCGGTGGCAATCTGCTGCACCTCGTCGATGGTTTCGAAGATATGGATGTCCAGCCATTCATGCCGGACCGTCCTGTTGTAGCGCTCGACATAAGCGTTCTGCTGTGGCTTTCCGGGCTGAATGTGCGCCAGGTCTATGCCCCTGTGCTCCGCCCATTCCATCACCGTGCCACTGACGTACTCAGGGCCGTAACACCTTCGGAATGACGCTGATTGATAGGCTTTGGCCACCTGCGCAGCCCTCAATTAGCGCAGCAGGTGGTCATAGCCGTGCCTCAGGTCCCTACAGTGGTTTTGCACAAACCACACTGTAAAGGAGACCGATTATGACCGAGATGACTATTGCACAAGATGCACCTGTTTTGGTTGCCATCGACATTGCCAAAGCGCGGCATGAAGTTTTGATTGCTGTTCCAGATAAGAAACGCCGGCGCCGTTTAACCGTCTTGAACAGCCTTGCCGACTTTAATCGCCTCGTCACCGCGTTGAAGGAATACGGACGCCCAGTTCGTGTAGCCTTTGAGGCGACCGTTAATTATCACCGGGTCTTGGCGTACCATCTGGCAACCGCAGGCTTTGAGGTAAAGCTAGTGTCGTCGGTTGCTTTGGCGCGTACGCGGGAAGCACTCAACAACAGCTGGGACAAGAATGACCCGAAGGACGCCCAAGTCATCCTGCATATGATGGAGATCGGGAACGAGCAGTTTTACCATGACCCACTGGTGCAGGGTACGAACGACATTCAAGAGCTGTCCAAAACCCATGATATCGTTTCGAAGTCAAAGACCGAGCTTTGGCACCGCGTGCTGACACATTATTTGCCGTTGTACTTTCCCGAAGCTGACCGCTTTCATCGCAGCTCGCGCAGTGATTGGTTCTTTGCATTCCTTGAACGCTATCCATCGCCGCACATTATCAGCACCATGGGCATGGACGCATTCACCACTGACGCTTGGGATGTTGTGGGGCGCAAGGTTTCGAAAGATCGTTTAATTGCGGTTATTTACGAGACCGCCAAGTCTTCTGTGGGATTGCCGGTTGCCCCAGATTCTGATGCTATCACTATGTTCCGCTTGGTTCTTGGAGAAGGTCGCAGTCTCATTGCGCAACGCAATCAAATCGAAGCTCGTGCCGTCGCGCTTTTCAAAGATCTGCCTGACTATCAGTTGCTGACATCAATACCCGGGATCGGCCCGATCAACGCCCTGACCATCCTCGCAGAAGCTGGCGACTTGCGCCGCTTTGGACACCACCGGCAGTTCTTAAAATTCTGTGGTATGGACTTGGCAACCATCCAGTCGGGCACATTCCGTGGCCAAACCAAGTTGTCAAAATACGGGAATGCCCGCTTGCGCCGCACCCTGTGGTTGGCCGGCCAAGTCGCTATCCTGCAGCGCACCAATGTCTTCCGGGACAAGTTTGAGCGTTACATCGCCAAGGACCGTCAAAACACACATTTGCGCCGCAAGGCGTATACCGCTATCGCCGCCAAGATGGCCCGTACTGTTCATGGGATCATCAAACATGGCGAGACCTATCGCCCTTTCTTTGAGGGGTGATCGATCACAGAAGGACCTTTCTCTGTAAGGGCCGTGGAGGCAGTCATCTGACCTCGTAGATAATGTTCAGGCCTTCTGTGTTAGCGACCCGATGATCTCGTCTTAAGGACGGTGAGAGCCGCAAAAGCGTACTCTGTGTTTGTTATGGGAGAGACTGTCGTTGACCAAAAAGCCGAACTGAGGCATTTTCTGAACGTGTCGAGACCCCTCGATACGACAATGACCTGATGCCAAATCAGCCAGTTATTCCGCCCATAGGGCCGTTGTCGACCCAGATCTTCTTTGGAGCGCCACGCCATTCGATGATCTGGTTCAGCGCCCGGACCACCCGCTCGGCAGGCAGCGAGAAGTCGACCTCGATGCCCAGGCCCTCGCGGTTGAAATCATCCAGCACGTTCAGCAGCCGGAACTGACGACCGTCGTCGAGCCGGTCGGCCATGAAGTCCATGGACCAGACCTCATTCGGCGCTTCAGGCACCTGCAGCGCGTCAGGCTTGTCCCGCTTCAACCGCTTGCGGGGCTTGATCCGCAGGTTCAGTTCCAGTTCGCGGTAGATCCGGTAGACACGCTTGTGGTTCCAGCCATGTCCCTGGACGTTGCGCAGGTACAGGAAACACAGGCCAAAGCCCAAGCTCTTCTTTGTCTTCGTTAGCCCCAGCAGCAGGTCGGCGATCTGCTCGTTCTCGTCGTTGAGTTTCGGGCTGTAGCGGTAGCAGGTCTCGCTGACAAAGAATGCCCGACACGCCAGCGCAACTCTGACGCCCTTCATCACCACCGCTCTCTCGGCCAGCGGGCGGCGGTTCGCTGGCCGTATCACTTTTTCCCAAAGCCTCCTTGAGCAGATCGTTCTGCATGCTGACGTCGGCATACATGCGCTTCAGGCGCCGGTTCTCCTCGGCCATGGCCTTCATCTCGCTGATCAGGCTCGCATCCATGCCGCCATACTTCGCCCGCCATTTGTACAGTGTGGCGCTGCTCATCCCGTGCTCGCGGCACAGCTCAGCGGCAGGCACACCGCCCTCCATCTGGCGCAACACACTCATGATCTGCGCTTCGGTAAATCGTGTCTTTTTCATCAGAATCTCCTCGTTCATCCTTCCGAGAAAATTCTACTTCCGCATCCCCCTAAGATCGGGGGGATTACCCAGGCACCTCTCATACGTGTGAATCGGCATGCAAAATTGACCCACTTGGGTGGGTTATGAGCAAGTAAAATTGACCCACCTGTTTCGTTAGTATCTGCGCTTCAAGTGCGGAGGAAAGAGCAGGTGTTATTGATGGAAAGTGTATCGAAGATCCGTCTGTGGGTGCTGGTTGAAGGGCGCAGTATCCGGTCTGTTGCGCGGTCGACAGGATTATCGCGGAACACGATCAAGAAGTATCTGAAGGATGAGAGCCCGCCGAGCTACCAGCGCCAGGCCCCGCCGGTTCGGCACAAACTGTGCAACGGGTTTGATCTTCGGCTTCAGGACCTGTTCGATCAGGACCAGAAGCGACCACACCGGGAACGGCGAACGGCCGTGAGGCTTTACGAGCAACTTGCTTGCGCTTCAACCCACTGGTCAGTGCGATGCGCACCGCATCCTTGCGAAATTCGTCCGTCCGCTTCAGTCCCATAGTCAGTCTCCTTTGGTGCAGTAAATGCTATCAAAGGAGCGGCATCAAACCGCGACAGGTCCACTTTGTCTCACGCGGCAGTCCATCCATCGAGCGATTCTTGTGTTTTAGAGACGCGCTTAGAAATAATTCAGCACTAGCGAAAGAGTATGGATGCCTAAAAGTCAAATTGAGCGAGCTTCACCGAAATGATCGATTGAGCTATGCGAGAGAAAAGAGTGAATTTGTGGAGCGCGTGATAACTGGTAGCGTCCTCGCCAATGCGCAGGGTCCAGTAGGTATTCACGCCAAGGACGCGGACGGTGTTGCCTTGCTGGGTCCAGTTGACCGTGCGCTCGCGGCCCTGGTCATCGGCCTTGAACAACGCGGGCTGTCGACCGTTTTCGGGGAAGACGGAATACGTATACGTTCCGTCGTCATGATTATGCGTCGGGCGGAAATCACCCTCTCCCGCAACTCGGTAGTTGTAGTTGCGCGGTGCCTCGTAGCCCTTGGGCTGGGACGCGGCGGCGGTAGCGCGGCGTTCATCTTCGGGGTAGCGGAAGCGCATCTCAAAGAACATGCCGGTTCTGTTGGGGATCGAGCCCTCGCGCGGGTGGAAGGAATAGGTTCGGCGGTTGGTGATCACTGTCATATTTGTCGAGGCACCCGCGACATGCGGTTTGATGGTCAGCACATTGCCGAGCTCGGGGATCGGATCGACCTGAAAGCTCTCGGTATCGCTGACGATGACCGCCTCGAACCGCTCCCCCGCCTCAAAATGGATCGTCGTCGCATGGCGCAGATCGGTTTCGATCCGAAACACCTGGTTTTCGTTGTAGACCACGGTGCGGATGCGGACATCGAGCGGGCCACCCTGAGGTGTCGCCTCAACGGACACAGAATAATGCGCGTTTTCGATCTTGCCGACATAGCCGCGATCAATTTCGGCCATCAGGGCAAGCTTTTCCTGGCTCAGGTCGCGTGAACGCCTCAGGTTTTGCAAATTCAGTCCTACTCGTTCTCGCAAACTCATGCGAGATCAATGACTTCAATCCAGATTCGCGCTCACGAAAGCTTCAGGTCTACTAGGTTGACCTTCCACCTACTGGAAACTCTAATACTTGAAAAAGTCTACGGATCATCCAATGCGAGCAGTGCAGATATTTTTTGTTCTACTAGGCGTCGGTGGCTTTGCCTACTGGTTTACGATGGGTTCCGACGGCCCGGTCGCACAGGTCCCCGTTGGACCCACAACGACAGTTGTCGAGATTATCGTTCCCGATACTCTGTCGGCCAACGCTCGGGTTGGAAAGGTGGTGTTCGAAGCGAAATGCGTGGACTGTCACGGTTTCAACGCCATAGGAAAAGCCGATGTTGCACCGCCTCTTGTCCACAAAATCTACGAGCCGTCACACCACGCTGATGAGTCATTCCAAAGAGCGGTGACCCTTGGGGTTCGTCAGCACCATTGGCAGTTTGGGAACATGCCTTCCGTTGAGGGCCTTACCCGAGGTGACATGACCATGATCATTGCCTATGTAAGGGAATTGCAGCGGGCCAACGGTATCAACTGAAGAAGAGAATAAGACATGAAACGGAAATACTTTGTATTTGGCATTGCACTCGTTACAGCAACTGCTGCTCTGGCCCACCAGGGTGTTCAGAATCCCGCGGTGAAAGCTCGAATGGACGGGATGAGTGCAATTGCTGAGAATATGAAAACACTCGGCCAGATGGCGAAGGGCGCTACGGAGTTTGACGCTGCCATTGCAAGGACGGCTGCTGCGACACTCGCGGAACATGCCTCGGCAGCGCCAGAATTGTTTGAAGCCAATGAGACAGACCCGAAGTCCGAAGCACGGCCCGAGATTTGGACCAACTTCGAGGACTTTGCAACCAAGGCGGTTAAACTCGAAGCCATCGCTACAGGCTTTTCGACTTCTATCAACGAACCTTCGGACTTGAATGCGGCGATGAGCGCACTCGGGGCGAATTGCAAGTCGTGTCATTCGGTCTATCGTCAGTAATATGTCGATATCGAGAAGAACATTCCTGGCGTCGTCAGCAGCAATAGCCGTTGCTCCGTCACTGGGTATGGCCGGAAATCTCCGTTTGAGGGCAGAGCCGGTGCTCACCCAAATTCTCGCCGGGGAGTTCGCTGACTACGGACCGACTCCATCACTTGGTTTCAACGGCAGCACTCCGGGCCCACTTTTCAAAGTGCGGCAAGGCGATGAGCTTGCAGTGTCCTTTGAGAACCGGACCGGCCAAGACTCGTCCGTGCATTGGCACGGTATCCGTATCGCCAACAGCATGGACGGTGTCCCTGGTCTCACCCAGAGCGCCGTTCCTGACGGCGGAGACTTTGAGTACCGCTTCGTTGCCCCAGACGCAGGGACTTTCTGGTATCATTCCCACAGCCGGTCCTGGGAGCAGGTCGCCAGGGGGCTTTATGGCCCTCTCGTCGTGGAGGAAATTACGCCTCCGGATGTGGACGCCGACATCATCGTCATTGTGGACGATTGGCGGCTAGGTGAGGACGCCGTGTTCATCGACGACTTCGATGCCATGTTCCATTTCGCCCATGGGGGTCGAATGGGGAATTATGCGAAGGTCATTCCTTCTCAGCCCTCTGTGCGACGCGGTGATCGTGTTCGTCTCAGATTGATAAACACGGCGAATGCCCGGGTCTTTTCGGTCGATTTGTCGGGGATCGCAGGCAAGCTTGTCGCTCTCGACGGTATGCCCCTCGAACAACTTGAAGAGATTGAGACCATCACATTGGCTCCCGCACAACGGGCCGACATCATCGGCGACGTTTCAGACGCCATCGAGTTCGGCTTCTGGACCGGTCAGGATGACTATGCCCTGGGTTCTATCGCAGTCGATGGGGCCAATCCCTCTCCACGAACCTCGGAGATTTCGCCCCTTCCGTCGAACGGTGTCGTAAAACCAAGAGGCGAACGAGCCCGCCGCGAAACACTCCGAATGCAAGGCGGTGCCATGGGTGGGCAACATCCAGGTAAGGATATCTGGTCTTTTAACGGGGTCTCAGACATTCCAGATGAACCATGGCTGAAGGTAGACCGTGGTACCGCTGTTCAGATTTCATTGGTGAACGACACCTCATTTCCTCATGGAATTCACTTGCACGGACAGCACTTCTACGAAGTCGCCGACGATGGATCACTCGGTCACCTCCGTGATACGTCACTGGTCGATTCACGAGAGAGCAGAGACATACTCTGCGTCTTAGACAACCCCGGAAAATGGCTGTTGCACTGCCACATGCTCGGACACTCGGCCACAGGCATGAAAACGTGGGTGGAGGTCACATGATCAGCCGGATCACATTCCTCGCCTCAATCCTGCTCCCGACATTCACATTTGCTGGTCACGAACTCGACGGTCGTAATATCTTTCGAGGCCAGACGCTATATGCTGAGCAATGTGCCTCATGCCACGGTACCAAGCTTCAGGGGCAACCGAACTGGCAACGTCCGAACGATGACGGGACATTGCCTGCGCCTCCGCACGACGAGACCGGGCACACCTGGCACCATAACAACCAACTGCTCTTCAGCTATACGAAGCTCGGCGGGCAAGGTGCATTGGCGGAGCGGGGTATCACCAATTTCAAAAGCGGAATGCCCGGATTTTCGGATGCAATGTCCGACAATGAAATCTGGGATACTCTGTCCTACATTCGCTCAACGTGGCCCGAACGTGTTCAGGAAATCCAAGCTGGAAGAAATCCGTCGCATCAGTGAGTCTCATCAGGGGAGTTTATACTGGCCTCGGTTAGGGTTCTCCAACCGTCCTCGGCTGACGAGTGCAAGGTTATTCCCTCGCATCGCTGAAATTCGGTCACCCCCCATCCTACAACTTTCGCGCCAAAAGATGAAAGGGAGCCGGCTTTCAGGCTCCCTCTTTTTTTTTGTTAAGCGACCCAGAAGTGGATGCCAGTAGTTCAGAACTTGCCCATTCGCGACCCCAAATCTGATCTTTGGTCACGTTGACCACAATTCCGTCTGGCGCGCCAAAGTGAAATGGCCCTTTCCAGTGCTCGCGGATTTCGGCCACAGATTCTTCCAGCAGGTATTTATCGTAGCTCATGTGAGTTGTCATAAAGAGACGCAGCTGAATCAAGTTGGCCACACAATCGTCCGCGCGATCGCTGCTTAACAGCGCATTGAAACCGTTAACCGGGAATGGGCGGTCAACGCTGCAAAAACGCAGCAAGTTCATGAAATGATTGCTTTGGTTGCCGGTTCAACGTTTCAAAATCGACGTGTACCAATCCAAACCGTTTGTCATAGCCAAGTGCCCATTCGTAGTTATCCAGAAGGGACCAGAGAAAGTAGCCTGCGATCGGAACGCCCTGTTCTATGACCTTGCGCACTTCGTTCAGATGCACCGCGATGAACTCCGAACGCTTTGTGTCAATCACCTCACCGTTTTCAATCCTATCAGCGTTGGCCATTCCGTTTTCGGTCACATAAATTGGCAGATCACCAGTGTACTCATTTGCGATGCGGACAAGGAACTCTGACAACCCTGAAGGGTATATTTCCCAATCCATTTCGGTTTTGGAGAGCGGCCCGTCGACTTCGACAAGACCCGGCCAATTTCCGGATGCGGGTCGGATGTTCTTTCTGGTGTAGTAATTAAGCCCGCACCAATCCACTTTTTGTGTGATGGTTTCAAAGTCATCCTGCCAGCCAATTGGCAAATGAGGGCCCAGTCCTTCCAGCGCTTGAGGCGGGTATTCCCCTTTCATTACTCCGCCTATGAAAAAACGGTTGTAATAGGCGTCATAGGTCTGTGCAGCGCGAAGGGCCTCTGGCGTTTCTTCCGCTGGATTTGCCCATTCCATATTGAAGACGGCACCGAGGTTGGTCATACCCAAACTGCGCATGACCTCAATCGCACTCCCATGCGCCAAAAGAACATGATGCATGGCGCGGGCAGTGGCTCTGATATCTCTCAACCCCGGCGCGTGCTGACCCAGAAAATGGCTAAGCCAACCGACGCACCAAGGTTCGTTTATTGGGGCAACCGAATGCATTCTGTCACCGATCCGGCCCATGATGATGTTGGTGAAATCGGCAAACCAGCCCGCGATATCCCGGTTGCGCCACCCCCCCAGATCACTCAGGGTCGAGGGAAGCTCCCAGTGGTAGAGCGTTGCACAGGGTTTGATGTCGCGTTCCAAAAGGGCGTCAGTCAACCGGTCATAGTAATCCAGACCCTCTTGATTTACCTCGCCGCGCCCGTCGGGCAATACGCGTGCCCAACTCGTTGAAAAACGGTAGCAGTCAAGGCCCGCCGCCTGGATCAGGTCAAAGTCTTCTTCGTAACGGTGATAATGGTCACAAGCGATCATTCCGTTCTCGCCCCGCACAACATTGCCGGGGGTTTCTGCGAAGTCGTCCCAATGGGTGCGACCGGCACCTCCAAAACCGTGTCCCTCAATCTGATAGGCTGACGTGGCGATACCAAATTCAAAGTCTCGTGGGTAATCTGTGCGAGTTAGATTTGATATTCTCATCTCGGTGCAGGCCCCGTAGATCTGCCGACCACCAGTTCGGCTTCGAGAAGGATGTGTTCTGGTTCGCAAGTCGGGTTGTCAACCAACTTCATCAGAAGATCTGCCGAAATCTGGCCTGCTACGCGCACCGATGATCTGGTCGCGGTGAACAAAGGCACTTCCTTGGGCTCGGTCAAATAAGAGAGCATATCGTCGTGCACGATTACCGACACATCCTGCCCCACTGTCATACCTATCTCCTCAATTGCACGGCGCACACCAAGCCCGGATATAAGCGAAGATGCCAGAATTGCCGTCGGCGGATTGTCAGTCTGAAGCATTTTGACCGTTTCTTGGTGGCCGTAGTATTCAGTCATTTCTGCGCTGCACATCAGAGAAGGATCAGGCTGCACCGCGCGGCCTTCAAACGCTGATAGAAACCCGGCGCGACGGCGGCGGGCAAAGTCCATGTCTTCAAGTCCATTGATCAGCGCAATCCGACGATGTCCGAGGTCGAGAAGAAACTCGGTTGCACGGCGAAACGATCGCTGATTATTCACGTCTACCCAGGAATAATCCTGATCAGACTGGCTCGAGCGGCCATGCACTACAAATGGAATACGCAGGGAATTCAACAGCGGGATACGGGCGTCATCATTTCGGGGACCATGTACAATGATCCCGTCGACACGTCCTTTGCTGGCAAGCATTCGATAGACGCTTTCTTCGTCGCCATCATCAACATGGGTCAACACCATGTCGTATCCGCGCCCGGAATAGGTCTGGGATGCACCGGCCACGAAATCACCGAAAATCGGATTCACCATTTCGTGCTGCTTTGACACCGGGATCACGTGACCGATTGCCATTGATCGCCCGGTGGCAAGACCGCGGGCGCCGGGATTGGGTGCATAATTCATGCGCCTTGCGGCGTCTTGAACCTTTTGTCGTGTTGCCTCTTTCACCTCAGGGTAGCCATTGAGCGCACGGCTTACCGTGGTCTGTGAAAGTCCCAAGGATTCGGAGAGTTGTTTTAGATTTACTTTTTTCAAAGCGCTATCAAAATTTGTGGTTTCTTTCAGTTCTCTGAAGATGATTCGAAATATGCTCCGCAGCTCACTCACACCTAAACTACGAATTTACTTATAATAATAAAGAAATGCTTGTCAAAGAAAATGACGTTCTTGACAACGGCCAGTATGTTAGCGCAAAATTAACATCATCAAAGCGCTTTGGATAAACTGATTTTACTTGTTTTCCAATAGCCATATGGGAGGGTTGATTATGAAAAAGACATTGCTGGTTGGCGCAGCAGTTTCGGCGCTGTCGGTCGCAGCAGCGACAGCAGAACAAGTGACTGTTTTTGGGCCGTGGCTTGGCCCAGATCAGGAAAACGCTGAAGCTGTGCTGGCGGCCTTTGCTGAAGCTTCCGGTCACGACGTTCGTTACACGGGTTCTGACAGCTTTGAGCAACAGATCATGGTCGATGCCGAGGCTGGATCAGCCCCCAATGTCGCAGTTTTCCCGCAGCCCGGGCTAGCTGCGGGCATGGCGTCGCGTGGCTTTCTGACCCCCCTTTCTGATGGAACTGGAGACTGGGTGCGGGACAACTATGCCGCTGGGCAATCCTGGGTGGATCTGGGAACATATGCAGATGAAGCTGGTACAGATCACTTGTTTGGCTTTTTCTACAAAGTCGATGTGAAATCACTGGTTTGGTACGTGCCCGAGAATTTTGAAGATGCGGGCTACGAAGTGCCGACCACAATGGAGGAACTCAAGGAACTTACAGACCAGATCGTAGCGGATGGTGAAACGCCTTGGTGTATCGGTCTCGGTTCCGGTGGGGCAACTGGTTGGCCGGCAACAGATTGGGTGGAGGATATGCTTCTTCGAACCCAAACGCCGGATATCTATGACGGATGGGTAGACAACTCGATCCCATTCACGGACGAACGCATCGTAGCCGCCATCGACGAGTTCGGGGCTTTCGCCCGCAATGATGACTATGTTTCTGGTGGGGCAGGAGCGGTCGCTTCGACCGATTTCCGCGACAGCCCCAAGGGGATGTTCAGCTCTCCGCCACAATGCTATTTGCATCGTCAGGCCAGCTTCATCCCGGCCTTCTTCCCTGAGGGTGCCGTTGTCGGTGAGGACGCTGATTTCTTCTATTTCCCCGCCTATGCAGAAAAAGATCTGGGAAGCCCGGTATTGGGTGCCGGGACGCTCTGGGCGATCACAAACGATAATCAGGGGGCTCATGATCTGATCAAGTTCCTGCAGACCCCTGAAGCGCACGAAATCTGGATGGCGCGCAAAGGCTTCCTGACTCCGCACTTGGGTGTCAATTCGGATGCCTTCGGCGATCCAACTTTGCGGAAGATGAATGACATCCTTCTTGGCGCGACGACCTTCAGGTTTGATGGCTCTGACCTGATGCCAGGTGGCGTTGGCGCGGGATCGTTCTGGACTGGAATGGTGGACTATGCCGGCGGCAAAGATGCTGCTGCCGTCGCCGGCGAAATCCAGTCATCCTGGGACGCTTTGAAATAATCAAAGCCGGGCGGCACGAATCAGCACCGCCCATCTTTTTCTGTCTTTCATTGGAGAAGCAGCGATGCATCCCGCTTTTCAAGGCCTCATTACCATATTGATCGGTGTTGGCGGTTGTGTCGGATATTTCTATTTTTCCAATCAGTTCCTCGATCGGGTTCTGTTTCCCGCACGTGGTGAAAACGCCGGGCGAAACATCAACCGGGCGAATATGATCCGTCCCTGGTTGTTCCTGTTCCCAGCGCTGTTCGCACTCGGGCTTTATCTTGCCTATCCTGTAGTCGAAACCCTGCGGCTTTCCCTGATTGACCGTGACCAAGGTAACGCCTTCGTTGGACTCGACAATTACGCCCAGATGCTGAGCGAGCGGAAGTTCTGGGAAGCCATGCGCAACAACATGCTGTGGCTCATAATCGTCCCCGCCGCGTCAACTGCTTTTGGTCTGTTGGCTGCACAGCTGACTGACAGGATTAAGTGGGGGAACATCGCTAAGTCATTGATATTCATGCCAATGGCGATCTCGTTCGTAGGTGCTTCGGTAATCTTCAAATTGATCTACGATACCCGGCCTGAAGATTCAGCGCAAATCGGAGTCTTGAATGCGGTCTGGCTGCAGTTCGATGGTGGTATGGGTTCGTTCTTAGCCCTGAAGTTACTGCCTGCACTGTTATTTCTCGGATTTGCTGCAATCGTTAGTTATGCAGCCTATATTGTTGCTCACCCGATCGTGACGGGTGTAAAACGCGGTGTGGGCCCGATCCTGAAAGCATTGCAGCTGGCGTTTGCAGCGTTCGGAATCTACTTGGCTGTATTGGCGCTGATCAATGTGGTTCAAATCTTCGGCGCTGATCTGGCTTATGGCGAGCCCCAGCACTGGCTGACCCTTCCGTTTTGGAACAACTTTTTTCTGATGGTTGTACTGATCTGGATCCAAACGGGATTCGCCATGGTAATCCTGTCAGCTGCGTTGCGGGGCATACCAGAAGAAACCGTTGAGGCCGCAATAATCGACGGTGCCAATCCGTTTCAGGTGTTTTTCAAGATCAAGGTTCCACAGATCATGGGCACGATTGTTGTCGTCTGGACTACGATCACATTGGTCGTGCTGAAGGTCTTCGACATCGTCTTCGCCCTCACCAACGGCGAGTGGGAAACACAGGTTCTGGCCAACTACATGTTCGACAAATTGTTCCGAGCAAACGACTGGGGAGTCGGGTCCGCCAGCGCCATCGTTATCATGTTGTTGGTTTCTCCAATTCTGATTTGGAACGTCATCAACGCGCGCCGCGAAATGCGCTAGGAGGCTGGGCTGATGGATAATATTGCAGGAACCAAATCGTCGCTGACATGGGCCGTTCACATCTCGGTTGTGTTATTGGTTGCGCTTTGGCTGTTCCCCACGGTTGGTCTGTTTGTATCGTCCTTTCGGTCGGCTGATCAGATATCCGGAAGCGGCTGGTGGAAATCCATGTTCCCAGCCGAACAAAATCTGGTTGTGCGTGCTTCTGATCCCGATGATTTTCGAGTCGAACGGGATGGCGTTTTTGTGGTCGAAGGGAACCTCTTCGAAGACGGGAATCCTGCAAAGATCAATGTTTGGGGCACATCCTCGCGCGCAATTGACGCCTACGAAATTGGCGATTTGGCTGACCTTGGGGATGGTGAAACATTCGAGTTGAAACCAGACGGGTCTTATATCTGGTCCGGGAATGACGATCAGATGTCAGGCCGCGGGCAGCGTGTTTTTTTGACGGCAACTATCCCGCCCGAATTCACACTTGCGAACTATGACACGATATTATTCAGCGGCAATAATACCGATTCCATGGCCAAAGCGTTTTTCAACACGCTTACGGTAACCATTCCGGCAACCATAATCCCGATTGTGATCGCTGCCTTTGCGGCGTATGCACTTGCTTGGATGGACTTTCCAGGTAGGGCGATCCTGATTGCGCTTGTGGTAGGCCTATTGGTAGTGCCGCTGCAACTTGCGCTCATTCCACTTTTAAAGCTTCATCTGGGCATCGGAATTGGCAAAGGGTACCTTGGCGTTTGGCTGGCGCATACGGGATTTGGTTTGCCGCTCGCGATTTACCTCCTGCGAAATTACATGGTGGGCCTTCCGAGAGACATCATAGAGAACGCAAAAGTTGATGGTGCAACGGATTTTCAGATATTCACCAAGATCATCCTGCCATTGTCCTTTCCGGCCTTGGCCAGCTTTGCGATTTTCCAGTTCCTATGGACCTGGAATGATCTTCTTGTGGCCAAGGTTTTCCTGATCGACGCCACTGGCGAGACCACTGTAATGACCAACCAAATCGTGGAACTTTTGGGGACGCGCGGTGGTCGTTGGGACATTTTGGCCACGGCTGCGTTTGTCTCGATCGCGGTGCCGTTGGCGGTGTTTTTCGCCATGCAACGTTACCTTGTGCGTGGTCTCTTGGCCGGCTCTGTGAAGTAAAATGACATGAACAACAGCGACTCTATTTCCGGAATGCCGATGGTCCACCCCAACCCAGACTGGTGGCGGGGCGCCGTGATCTATCAGATTTATCCACGCAGCTTTCTCGACAGCAATGGCGACGGCATTGGCGATCTAAGGGGTATCATCGAAAAGATGCCTTACATCGCCTCATTGGGTGTTGATGCAATTTGGATTTCGCCATTCTTCAAATCGCCCATGAAGGATTATGGATACGATGTCAGCGACTATCGCGACGTCGATCCTATGTTTGGGACATTGGAGGATTTTGATCAGCTTCTCGATGAAGCACATCGATTGGGACTGAAGGTTTTGATTGATCTGGTTCTCTCACACACGGCAGACGCGCATCCCTGGTTTCTTGAGAGCCGGACAAGTCGGGACAACCCGAAATCAGACTGGTATGTCTGGTCAGACTCAAAACCGGATGGCACGCCACCCAATAATTGGCTGTCAATTTTTGGCGGGTCAGCGTGGCAATGGGAACCGCGCAGAGAACAATACTATCTTCACAATTTCCTGACGACCCAACCAGACCTGAATTTCCATTGTCGGGACGCTCAGGGCGCTCTGCTCGACGTAGTTCGCTATTGGTTGGATCGTGGCGTTGATGGCTTTCGCTTGGATACCATCAACTTTTATTTCCACGACAAGCAATTGCGCGACAATCCTGCTTTGGCAATTGAAAAACGCAATGCGTCGATTGCGCCAAGCGTGAACCCCTATAATCATCAAGAACACTTATACTCCAAAAACCAACCGGAAAACCTGGAATTTCTCGCCCGCTTCCGTGCAGTATTGGATGAGTATGAAGGCAGAACCTGTGTCGGTGAGGTTGGCGATGCGCAGCGCGGGCTTGAGTTGTTGGGAGAATACACTGCGGGGAACGAGCGTGCCCACATGTGCTACGCTTTTGAGTTTCTTGCCAAGGAACCTTTGACTGCAGAACGCGTGCGAGACCAGTTTCAACGATTCTATCGCGTCGCGGCTGATGGGTGGGCCTGCTGGGCATTTTCAAATCACGACGTGATCCGCCATTCGACGCGATGGTCCCTGTCAGAGGATGCCCAACGCTGCTACGCAACGCTTCTGGTGTGCCTTCGTGGTTCAGCCTGTATCTATCAGGGCGAAGAGCTTGGTCTGGCGGAGGCCGACGTCGCCTTTGATGATCTTCAGGACCCATATGGGATTGAATTTTGGCCAGAATTCAAAGGTCGCGACGGATGCCGGACGCCAATGGTCTGGAGCGCGCAGGATGAATTTGGCGGCTTCTCGATTGCCAAGCCGTGGTTGCCGGTTTCACCAAACCATTTTGAACGTGCTGTGGATCGGCAAAGTGAGGAGACTTCGCTGCTGAACCACTATCGGGCTTCAATTCGGTTGCGCCAAAACATCCCTGCATTGCGTGACGGATGGCAGGCGGAAATGACCGCTAAAGACGGACTTTTGACGTTCATGCGGACCAAAGACCGGCAAACGATATTCTGCGCCTTCAACTTGTCCGAGACGCCGGTCTCTGTGTCGCTTCCCAGCGGCACCTGGATCAATCGCGCATCTGACTTGGGGGCTACAGATGCACCTGAGGCCAATTCCCAGCTAGGCCCCTGGAAATTTTCAATTCTTGAACATGCAAGTTAGGACCCACTCATGGCCGACCTAAAACTTTCGAATGTTGATAAAACCTACGCGGGTTCCATAAACGTTTTGCACGACATCAATCTGGATATCAAACAGGGAGAACTAATTGTTTTTGTTGGCCCCTCCGGATGTGGCAAGTCGACGCTTCTGCGCATGATCGCGGGTCTTGAAAAGATCACGGGTGGAACATTAGAAATTGATGGCCAGGTTGTAAATGATGTGCCACCGGCACAGCGCGGCATTGCGATGGTATTTCAATCCTACGCGCTTTATCCGCATATGACGGTTCGCGATAACATGGCCTTTGCCTTGAAGATCGCAAAAAAATCACAGGTTGAAATCGATGCGGCGGTCGAGAAAGCCGCCAATGTTCTGCAACTCGAACCCTACCTTGACCGATTACCAAAAGCACTGTCAGGAGGACAGCGCCAGCGCGTCGCAATTGGTCGTTCGATTGTGCGCGACCCTAAAGTCTATCTTTTTGATGAACCCCTATCAAATCTGGACGCGGCGTTGCGCGTGGCAACCAGAATTGAGATCGCACGTCTAAAAGAGTCTATGCCCGACAGTACAATGATCTACGTGACCCATGATCAGGTTGAAGCAATGACGCTTGCAAGTCGGATTGTGGTGCTGGCGAACAAAGGGATCGCTCAGGTCGGCACACCACTTGAGCTTTATGAAACACCCCAAAACGAATTCGTAGCCCAGTTTATCGGATCACCGGCAATGAATTTGCTGGCGGGAGAGATTACGGGAACAGGAGAGATTACTACGATTTCGCTACGTGCTGGTGGAACCGCGACATCAACGGTTTCGACTTTGGCAGATGACATGGGCAAAGCTGTAAACATTGGCGTGAGACCGGAAGATATGGTGCAAACCGCATCAGACCCGATGTGCACAGGTAAAGTCGACATCGTCGAAGCACTTGGAGAAGTCACACTCTTGTATTTCGAGGCCGAGGAAGGACAGATGCAAATGATCGCAAAAATTCCAGGAATTCATAAAGATCTGCGCGGTCAATCGGTCGGACTTTCGGCCTCGGCTGAAAAGGTGCATTTGTTTCACAACGGCACCTCGCTCCGGTCCCGCTAACGAATGAACCATCTGCAATCCAATTTAGCACATCTGAAGTAACTCCAAAAAAAACATCAGTACCCCGTCCTTGCAGGGGTCGTTTCAACGTTGGCCTTTGAGTTTGCACGCCATACTGATCCATTTTTTCCTAGCTGCCCTTCGGGCGCGGAATCTAATTAGTCATTATCAACCGGATGGGGCGGGACGTCCAATCCCGCGAGTTCGAGGCCTTCGCGAATTTTCGCAATCAGTTCCGGCGGCATCCCGCGGGCCCTAAACGGTGCAATCGGGTCCTTCGCATTTTCCGGAAAACTCTCCCGATACTCTCGTATCAATGCTTCCGCCGCTTCCTGTTCTCCATTCAGTGCTAGGGCAGTGCTCATGCTCACTAAATTCATGGGGCCATCTGCGCCGCCCATGCCAGCCATCACGTTTTTGGCCTCCTCATAGTCACCGCGAACAATAGCATGCAAATGAAATGCATTGCCGTACCCAGGGTGAAGCAGAGGATTGAGAGCTCGTGCGCGTGTAATCCACGCTTCGCCTTTTTCCCATTCGCCTGAATAGGCCAGAAATATCCCAAGGTCTGCAAGTATCCAGGAGTCGTTCGGATTGAGCTCGATCGCTCGGTTAGCGAAATTGAGAAAGACGTTGCGGCTTTTTCCCGTCATCCGGCTGAGAATCGCTAACGCGTAGTAAATGTCGGGATTGTCCCTGTCCGCATCCAAAGCCTTGTTGGCTGCTTCGCGTGCAAGTTGAGCCCAGTTCGGGTCGGTATCGAAGCTACGCTTCTTGGATTCAAGATAATTGTAAGCCAGGCGCGACCAGCCCAACGAATAGTTCGGCTCTGACTCAACCGTTCGCAAAAGGCAATCACGGGCCTTTCGGTGGCCCTCAAGCGTGAAGGTTTGATAAAACCAGAAGGACAGGAAGACGCACTCATAGGCATTGAGGCTCTCCGGTGCCTTGTCACGGATCTCCTGCGCAACAGTTGACCTAAAAAGAGGAGAGTCACTTGAACCGACCTCGGCCGCGACCTTACGCGCGATCTCAAGCTGGACGTCCAGTAGATTGACCGCGCTCAGGTCGACATCGAACGGCCCGGGTGGGCTAAGTTGTCTGCAGGTTTTGGCATCAGTGAAAGTAGTTGTGACCCGCAACTTCTCGGTTGAGCGTTGAACGGAACCTCTCAGGATGTAGTCGGCGCCTAACTCCTCGAGTATTCTTTCACACCCGGGTTCGTCGCGAAACTTGGCGGTGGCTTCGGGCGCAATGATGAACAAATTCGAGAATTTCGCCAGCAACGCGCTGACGTCCCGGCTTAGTCCTTCACTGAAATAAGCGTCGTTCTTGTCGGTTCCAACGTTTTCGAAAGGCATCAATGCAATTCGGGCACCAGTGGGGAGTTCAGTGTCGCCTTTTGCTCTGAGACCATACCAGCCCGCAATGGCGGATATTAGGACAACAATCGTCGCAAGTATGGCCCAGCGGTTTTTCCTAGCTCGCCGACGCATCTTTCTTGCCACCGCTTCAGGCCAGACGAAAACTTCAATCGGCCGTGGTATGTTCTTGAGTTTGTGAGACCCCGCACCGGTGAAGGGAGCATCAACCTTTCCGGTGATCTGCTCGACAACTTGCCTGGAAATGCAGATTCCTCCGGGCGGTGCCAGCGCTTCAATTCGAGCGGCGACGTTCACCCCGTCTCCAAACAGGTTGCCGTCTTTGGCAACAACGTCGCCGAGGTTGATGCCAATACGAAAAAGCATTTTCTCGTTTTCCGGCAAATCCCTGTTTCGATTGGCGAGGGATTCTTGTACGTCGAGGGCGCAGCGAACCGCCTTGACCGGGCTTCCAAACTCAGCGATCACGCTGTCACCAGAGCTGCCGAAGATGTTGCCACCAGCATTGCCGATACAATCATCGATTCTTGCGCGGCAGGCCTTCAAAGCTGCAAGAGTGTTTTCTTCGTCGACGCTCATCATCCGTGAGTACCCGACGACATCAGCGGCAAGTATGGCTGCCAGCTTTCGTTCCATCCTCCGTCTCCTTGACAATAGGCCCTAGCATTTTTGCCGCTTTACAGCCACTCCTTTCGGCAAAACGACGCTGATAAGTGTTACACACTTTGCTGGTGATATTTTGGGTTGGCAAATCTTTCGGGTTCCGACTCCAAGCAGACCCTGCGGCGCCATTAACTTGAGGCCGGCATTTGAGGACGAACGGCAGATATCGCCGTTCGTCAGGCTTTCAGGTGTCGATCTACCGGGCGATACTCAGTGCATCTTTCAACTCGACGTCACGATACGGCGCGGTGTTATCCACCTTGGTGTGACTCAACAGAAGCTTGACCGCACGCAGTTTCTTACAAGCCGCGATTACAATGAGTTTCTGCTTTTGTAGATGCGCAAAACTGTTCGCCGCAACACGCAACATCAGATATTGGCAACGGGTAAACAAATCCTTGGATTCGTCTTACGCGACGATCACGCCGGGGTTCATAATTTCATTTGGATCTAATGCCAGTTTGATGCGTCTTAGCGCTTCGCATTTGGCCTGGCCCACATAGGTCTCCAGATCCTGGACCTTCAACCTACCAATGCCATGCTCGGCACTGATCGATCCGTGGAACTCGCGCGTGGCATCGTTTATTATTTTGCGCACTGCTTCGATAATCCCCGGGTTTGTGTCCAAAAATTCTGCTTTCGAAACTCCCAAGGGGGGAAGGACGTTGTGATGAATGTTACCGTCTCCAATATGTCCGTAGGTATTGATCTGAAGGTTGGGGTTTAAGTCCGTAATCATTTGCTTGGTCAGTTCAATAAACGGATCAACCTTGCTGATCGGAACGGATGTGTCGCTGTTGCAAAAGGCCCCCCCGGCGCGGTTGGCTTCGGGCGTGTTTTCCCGCAGGTCCCATAAGTTGGCTTGTTGGGCACGCGATTTGGCCACCACGGCATCCAACAAAAGTTCGTTTTCAAAACATTCTTCAAGGACATTTTCAAGCCGGTCACCGATGCCGGAAGGCCCATCAGCCTCTAGCAATAAAACCCAGTCATGACTTTCTGAGAACGGGCTGGTCAAAGATGGAAAATGTGTCGTCACAAGTTCCAATCCAAATCCGCTCATCAACTCCAACGCTGAAATGTTGTCGCCGAGGTGTTTGCGTACCTGTTTGTACAGGTTCAGCGCACCGGCAGGTGAGTCAACAGCGCAGAGGACAGTCGCTGTTTCGGGATCAATCGGTTTGAGAACAAGCGTGGCCGCTGTAATAATCCCGAGCGTTCCCTCGCTTCCGATCAGAAGATGCCGGAGGTCATAGCCAGAGTTATCCTTCCGCAGTGGACTCAAATCACTATAGACCGAACCACAGGGGAGAACCGCCTCGATGCCCAAGCAAAGGTCGCGGGCGTTGCCATGTCGCACCACCTGAATGCCGCCCGCATTCGTAGCTAGATTTCCACCGATGCAACAACTTCCTTTGGAGGCCATGCTGAGGGGGAATGTCAGGTCGTGCTCCAAGGCGGCATTGTGGATGTTTTCAAGAATGCAACCCGCTTCGACCACCATCACACCATCATCTAACCCGATCTCTCTCACCCTGTTCATCCGTTCGAGTGACAGAATGATGGCATTGTCACTGTCGATTGAAATTTGGCCCGCGACAACACCCGTTCCACCACTAAAGGGCACAACTCCGACCATAGCTTCATTGCAACGGGCGACAATTTCGGAAACTTGCTGGGTGCTGTCAGGGATCAGGATCAAACAGCCATTGCCATGAAAACGTCCGCGAGGATCTTCATAATACCGCGGGGTGCAGTCTCCTGGCATCCACCCGCCATCCCCGACAATGCTCTTTAGATCGTTCAATAGCTTTTCATCGGGTTTTCTGAAACCTGACGCCATCTGTAGTGCCTCCTGCCGGATATCATGGGCAACACTCTCGCCAGAAAACAATGCTTGAGCAAATCAAAGTTATTTTGGTTTTTGTAAAGAAACTCTTTATATCGTTTCGCTTTCGGCGTATTCCGCAACGACAAAGTTAATTTGATCCAAAAGCTTTTGTACGAGGCTAAGCTTGGAACAATCATCACGTGTCAAAATACCCAACGTCCGGGATGGCGCCTCTTCTTCGAGAGGTATTTTTCTGAGTTGTCGGAAAATCGGGTCAGGCACGCAGATGTCTGGGCCAACGGACACACCGAGATTATGGGCAACCATGCTCGCAAGATTTTCCAGCGACCCCATCTCCATCGCATCGTTCACTTTGAGTTTGTTTTTTGAAAGCCACTCTTCGGCCAACATGCCGACCGACGCCTGCCGCGTATGACGAATGTAAGGCATCGTCGCAAGAATGCGTCTAGGATCAGTTTCCGTCACCTCTGGAGCTGTGAGCAATACGAGCTTTTCCTCGTAGAATGGCATCCAGTTCAGGTTGTCGTGGATACGCAGCGGCTCACTCAGAACAGCCGCGTCAAGTGTGCCTTGTTCGACCTGTTCCAAGAGTATTGGGGAGAGTCCTGGAACGACCCGGATGTGAAGGTCGGGATAGCATTCGATAAGGCGCTTCGCCGATTTCGGAATAAGCCCCCGAATGGTGGATGGAACCGCCCCCAGAAGCAGTTCACCGATCATTTGCGGATCGCCCGTCAGGTCATCGAGTATCGTATCATATGCACGGACAATCGCCTGTGCCTTTGGCACAAACGCTTTGCCCAATTGATTGAGCTTCGGAGACTTTTCTGAGCGATCAAAAAGCTTCACACCTTGTGCCTCTTCGAGGCGGCGCATCTGCTGTCCAACTGCAGCATGCGTTACACACACGACATCCGCGGCGCCCCGAAAACTGCCTGTGTCAGCTATGGCGATTAGTGTTTTGAACAGGGAAATGCTCATACCAATTCTCACTTCTGGTGTTGAAAAGACTCGATCTCTGAACATAGTAAAATTTACCTTTACCAAAAGCCAAAAAAATATGACTCGCGTCAATGGAATTTTACGTGAAAATCAGAGTCAACAAAATTCTTGGAGCAAAATTAATGTCCATCGATAAGAAAATCGTCGACGATTTGGTCGCGAATGACGTCAGCTTCGTTACCACCGTGCCCTGCAAGCAACTTGCAGGCGTGATTGACGAGGTCGAAACCCGACCCGAGGTCTTTCATATCCCTGCTAACAAGGAAGACGAAGGCATAGGCCTCTGTGCCGGCGCCTTCATGGGGGGCAAGCGGCCCTGCATCATTATGCAAAACACTGCCATCGGCGTGACCATCAACACGCTAGCAACCCTGACGCAGTTCTACCGAATGCCCCTGCCGATGTTGATTTCCTATCGCGGCGAGTTGCGCGAACCAGTGGCCTGCCAGGTGGAGATGGCAGTGCATACGAAGGCGCTACTCAACCAGCTCCATATCCCGACTTATCACTTCCACAAGGAAACGGACGTAGACGAGTTGGATGCGATCCTGAAATACACTTTCATGTGCAATAAACCTGTGGCGATCCTCACGGATGCGTCCTTCTGGGGAGGCTACGGAGACCAATGATACGCTCTGAAATCCTGCGCGAAATCGCGCCCATGCTTCGTGATCATCTGGTTGTCTGCAACATCGGGTTGCCCAGCCAGGAGCTTCATTTGATCGACGATCAACCGACGAACTTCTACATGTTAGGTACCATGGGTCTCAGCTCATCCATCGGTTTTGGTCTGGCCTTGGCCCAGGAGAAGACCGTGATCTCGATTGACGGTGATGGTTCGGTTTTGACCAATTTCGGCACACTGCCGACGATCGCTAACAATGAGGTCGACAACTATATTCTGCTGATCATTGATAATGGCAGCTATGGCTCAACAGGCGACCAACCGACCTATGCGGGCAAGAAAACCTCGCTGACGGCAGTGGCCAAAGCCTGTGGCTGCAAGAACGTGATTGAATGTAAGGATGTGGACACCGGCAAGGTGCTCCAACAAGTCATCGACAGCAAGAAGATGACCATTATCGTCAGCAAATGCGACAGTGGCAACATCAAGCTGCCTGTCATTACGATGGACCCGGTAGTGATCCGTGATCGCTTCATGAAAGCGGTTCAGAGTTAAAACTGAGACAAATCATACCAACGAATTACAGCATTATGGGAGGAACAACATGCTGAGAAGATCGATCCTGAAAGCAGGTGCCGCTGTCGCAATGACGGCAACATTCGCGATGCCGACCTATGCCGAGGTCAATGGCCCCGTGAACTATGTCATCCCATTTGGGCCAGGCGGAGAATCCGATATTTCTGCGCGGCTTCAGCAACCTTTTTTTAAAGATAAGTTTGGCGAAGATCTGGTGATCTCATACCAACCGGGTGGCGGCGGTGCTGTTGGCTGGGCTTCATTGAATGGTTTGGCCGCTGATGGACAAACCATCATGGGGGTGAATCTCCCCCATATCATTATCAAGCCCGCTCAAAAGGATGTGGGCTTCGCGACCGATGAACTGAACACTTTTTACATGTTCCACTTTACGCCTGACGCCATCGTCGTCCCCGCCGACAGCCCATATCAGTCGCTCGCCGACCTGATTGAAGACGCTAAAGCGAATCCGGGTCAGGTGACCATGTCGGGCTCTGGCAAAGCCAGCGCAAATCACCTTGCGCAAATCAAGTTCGACAAGATGGCTGGTACTTTGACAACTTATGTGCCGTTTAAAGGCACCGGCGCGTCTGTAACTGCCCTTCTGGGCAATCAGGTAAAGGCACAGTGGGGCTATACAACCGTGGGCGCAGCCCAAGGCGAAGCGGTCAGAATGCTGGCTGTCGCAATGGAAGAACGCCATCCACTGTTCCCTGATGTACCAACGTTCAAAGAGCTTGGCTTTGATATGGTTGGTGGTGCTTATCGTGGGATTGCCCTGCCCAATTCAGCTAGCGCAGAAACGACGAAGCTGTGGTCTGACATGATCGCTGAAATCAACACAGATCCGGAATTTCAACAGAAAATGTTGGATGGAGGGTTTGCCATGCTTGATGTCGGCGCTGGTGAGATGGCTGACTTTATGGCGGCTCGAAGCGAGGAATACTTGAACGACGCGCGCGAAGCCGGCCTCATCAAGTAATCAAAAATGGTTAACTCCGGGGAGGATTGACTATGGAATTCGGTCATTTTTTATCTGCGATGTCTCCGTTCAACCTTCTGTTGGCTCTCTGCGGCGTCGTTGCCGGCACAGTTATCGGGTCAATTCCGGGGTTAACCGCTACTATGGCGCTGGCGATACTGGTGCCCATCACATTCAGTATGGAACCTGCATCGGCCCTGATAATGCTGGGCGCTATTTACACCGGCGCAATTTACGGCGGTGCGTATGCCGCCATTCTGTTGAATACACCGGGGACTCCCTCGGCCATTGCCACAACCTTTGATGGCTACCCCATGGCTAAACGGGGGGATGGCGACCTCGCCGTGGCGCTGGCCTGTTTCGCCTCGGTTTGCGGGGGTATGATAGGCGCTATCGCGCTTCTCTTTCTTGCCCCGCCACTGTCAAAAGTCGCGCTTGCCTTTGGTCCAATCGAATACTTTTGGCTATCGGTTTTCGGATTGTCGTTGATTGCGTCTTTGTCGGACGGAAACCTCGCCAAAGGCCTCGCTGGGGGCGCGTTTGGCATGATCCTTTCAACCGTAGGCGTTGCGGAGATTTCCGCCGACATCCGTCTTACCTTTGGTAACCAGGTGCTGATCGGGGGATTTGGCGTGGTCGGTGCTCTGATTGGCCTATACTGCATTCCGGTCCTGATAGACTTGGTCGCCGTGCCAGACCGGCACTTGAAGGTCGAAGATGATGTGAAGTCCGTACGCATTGGTGAAGCCTTTGGTATCGCAATGAAGTCTAAGTTCAACCTGATCCGTTCATCGATAATTGGAACATTGGTCGGTATTTTGCCGGGGGCTGGCGGCTCTGTTGCGGGACTGGTTGCTTACTCCGAAGCCAAAAGAAGCGCAAAACCGCATCAGAAATTTGGCGAGGGTGAGCCGGATGGGATTATGGCCACGGAATCCGCCAACAACGCGACAGTTGGGGGCGGTTTCATACCCACTTTGGTGCTTGGCATTCCTGGAACTCCACCCGACGCCATCGTGCTGGGGGCGCTCCTCATCCAAGGAGTGCGCACTGGACCTTCCATGTTCTCTCAAAGTGGGTCGATCGTATATACGTTTATCTATGGGTTGATTATCGCAACCGTACTAATGCTGCCAGCTGGTCTACTCATCGGTCGCTACGCCTATAAGTCCATTGTGACCATACCCAAGGCGGTTTTAGTGCCGGCGGTTGGTTTCATGACCATCATTGGTACCTTCGCCATTCGCAATAGCGTATCGGATGTTGTGATCATGCTGTGCCTAGGAGTGTTCGGATGGGTGGTCGCGCGGTTTGGTTTCAAGGCGTCGCCGATTGTGCTGGGGTTGATCTTGGGGCCCATTGCCGAACAGGGGTTTGTTCAGGGTTGGACCATCGGCGCAGCGACTAACAATCTTTTTGGTATGTTCTTCGGCCGGCCAATTTCACAGGGCATTCTAGCGTTTACCTTAATTACACTGCTTCTGCCGGTCTTTTTGGCACGTAGACAACGCCTTGCCGCGATGGAGGACGAATGATGGCTGTTTCATCCACTTCAAAACCGCAGGGCCACATCGGCTCGCTGCTGGTTTCGGGATTCTTTGTCCTTGCTGGCATCGTGACGCTATACGACACAATCGGCTATTCGGACCGAGATAGCCAAGTTTTTCCACAGACCGTCGCTGTCATTCTCATTATCACTGCGTCAATCTCGTTTGTGGTGCAGTTTCTGAAACCTTCTGGTGAAGAGGGATTTGGATCGGGTATTTGGTGGCGCCGTTGTTTACTGATCGTGACTATGTTCCTGACTTGTTTTGCGATGCCGCTCGTCGGATTTCTGCCAGCTGGAGCAATTGCGTTCGCAGGAGGCTTAATTGCTGCAATGCACGACAAGTGGACAGCCTCTAACCTGCTGCTCTATTGGGGCTCAGGCGCTGTGATCATGGTCGCATTCTTTTCGCTGTTCAAATTCGTTCTGTACGTGCCACTGCCATAATACTCAGCCATGCAATGATTTTGGCAAACTACTTAACGTGATCAAACAACCGGGTTAGCATGTTCTTCGATACCTCCATACATTCGTTCGATGATGCGCGGAGGATCGCTCAGCGACGCCTGCCTTGGATGGTTTTTGACTATATCGACGGCGCCGCGGGCACCGGATACGGAGAATGCCTGAATCGGGACATGATGCGAGACGTCTGGCTGCAACCACGCGTCCTGAATGATGTCGAGCACCGCGATATCAAATCTAGCCTGTTTGGCAAGGAAACCGGACTGCCCTTTGGCATTGCTCCGATGGGAATGTGCAATCTGGTGTCTCCTGACGCTGATAATATCCTTGCAAAGTTTGCAGCAAAGCATCGCATCCCTGTTGGCGTGTCCACTCTGGCCTCCACATCGCTTGAAGACATGATCGAACTTGCTGAAGGTCATGCTTGGTTTCAACTTTATGTAAGCGGCTCAATGGATGAATCAAATCGGCTCCTAGAGCGGTCCGAGGTTGCGGGATACGACACGATCGTGCTGACTGTCGATGTCCCCGAAGTTGGCAGACGTCCCCGCGAGCTTCGCCGCGGATTCAAAATGCCGTTCAGGATGGGCCCCCGACAGTTTGTCGATTTTGCTTGCCATCCTGGCTGGTCCTTGCCGCAGCTTTTCAAGGGTAAGCCAGAGCTTGCAAACTTCGGAGGAACGTTCGGGGAATTTGATAGAACTCGCAGTCGCGCAGCGGCCGATTGGGACCTTCTGGCAAAAATGCGAGACAGGTGGAAAGGCAACCTTGTCGTCAAAGGCGTGGTCAGCTCCGGAGATGCCATGCGGTTAAAGTCCATCGGTGTTGACGCCATTCAGGTCTCCAGCCACGGCGGTCGTCAACTGGATGGGTCGGTTCCGGCGATCTTAGCCTTGCACGAAATCCGCCAGGTACTGGGACCTGACATACAACTCTTCTACGACAGCGGCATTCGCAGCGGAGAAGATATCGTGAAAGCTTATGCCATTGGAGCGGACTTTGTGTTTCTTGGGCGCCCAATTTCCATGGCGATTGCTGCTGCGGGAGAACGGGGCTTGCACCAAATGGTGGGTCTCTTGTCCGAAGAGGTCAGCATTGCACTGGCTCAACTCGGCTTACGCAAACTCGGTGATATCACCACCGACGCGCTTGCAAAAAGGTCGGGTTCTTTTATTTGAGGTTTTAGTGGTTTAGCATTTCAATGTGGTAATGAGCGTTTGTCGCTAGAATTTTGGACCTATCGGTCACCACGCGATATTTGGGCGGAGTGGATTGAGTGCTAACTATTCGTGCTCCATTCTAAAGATCTGAATTGGCTATCGAAGGTTAACCGTCTCAAGAAAACCTGCTCGACGGTTAGGCGGGATTTTCGTCCATCTTGCTTGCCATGCCGCACCTACTTAGACCTTTGGCAAAGATTGGTATCTTCAACGCACTGAAACATTACTGGCACGCCATTGAGAATTACGAAGTTCGGTTAACCCTGTTGTTGGGCTTCGTGTTCAGGAACGTCCGCGCGGCCCCCAAGGAACCGGCACCAAACAACAGAAACCAAACACTCGCAGGCAGTGGGACGACAGGCAATGGCTGCTGCACCCTGCTAGCGTAGGAGACATCATCCAGTCGAAAAACTTCACTTCCGCTTGATTTTTCAGTGCCAAATGAAATCGCCGCAAAGTCAGTTGTTGAGGTAAACCCGAAAAAACCGGTACCGGGTGCGGGCATATAATCAGATAATTTCACAGTTTGACCTGCGGCAGTTACCGTCAAAAGCGCTCCTGTCAAGGCACCGCCAAAATCGGCACCAAAAGCAAAAACCGGTTTGGGAAAACTAAAAGTGTGTATGCCCGAAGGCGTGCCGTCGGCATTCACTTCTCCCATGAATTCGCGACTGTTGTTTATGAAGCCATTGTCCTGGATGAGCGGTTGGCCCATGAACGGGTCGCCATTCCCACCATCGGGACGTCCCAGATACGAAAAACCCAAGGTACCAAACATGGGAGTTTGGCCCTGCCCTATGGTTCCCGGCTTTGCGGTGGAAAAGTCTTCGGTATAGACTGTGGGCCCAGCGGCCGCGAGAAATAAAGCTCTGTCGGTAAAAACCTGAAGCGCGGCAGAGACTCCATATGGCATAAAAGCAAGAGTAGTAAATGCTGCAAATGCGGCGGGACCAGCCCAGAATAGCCGTTTCATTCCATCCCCCCAGGACAAAGAAAGCCATCGTTAACAAGCGTGTATTCCCGGAGAGCATACCGATTTTCTGAAGAATTTCAAATTCATCGCTCGAATTGAACGACTAGTACCAGTTGTACTACCGGAATTAATTGGCTTTCCTGAGATTCCATGTTGCTGTCTTGCGATTGCGATGCCACAGGTAATTGATCACTGATTTAACCTGGCGAATCTATTTGCGAACTTCAAAATCTTGCAATCTGACCAATATTCTTTCGTAGAAACTCGACAGGCCGAGGTCGACATCCCGCGCTTTTTCCTGACAATGGCTGTGCAATTCTTGGATCGTTTTATCGCAACTGTCAGCTTCAAGGGCAGTGATCAAAGCATCGTGATTTTGCTCGATATCTTTGAAATCTCTGCTTTGCGCGAATGATTCATCCCCCAGTATTATATAGACTTTAGTGAGTTCCGACTTACCTTTCAGGTCTATGTTACCAGCATACAGGCACGCAAGATCCTGTACCAGACCGGCCGTCGCTGCAGCCACCACAATATCGAAGCCGACGTGTCTGCAAGTCGCTTCGACGCGGGCTGCGACGTTTACGGTATCTCCGACAACGGAATAGTCAAAACGATTACGGGAACCGACGTTTCCAACACATGCATTGCCTGTATTAACTCCCATAGCGACCCTGATCGGCGGGCCAGAGCGAGTTTCATTAAAGGCCTTCACCGCAGATCGTATTTGTATGGCAGAGCGGCAAGCACGTGCAGCGTGGTCGGGAATTGCCGTTGGCGCATTCCAGAAAGACATGACAGAATCGCCAATAAACTTGTCGATGGTGCCTTCTTGATCCAGGATTTCGAGGCTTATTCTGTCGAACAACTCATTTAGTAGAGATACCAGTTTTGTTGCATCCATTGTTTCACTCAATGCGGTAAAGTCGCGCACATCCGAAAACATCACAGTTACGGGCTTGATAACGCCACCCAATTCAAGGTGGTACCCACTCTTTTCGATCTGATCGAGAACAGAGGGCGCCACAAATTGCGAGAAGCTGCGCCTGATTTGGCGCTTGTCCATATCAGTGACAACAAACTGATACCCTGCAACTGTCGCAAATGCCAAGAAACCGCCGACCAATGGATACGTCGCATCAAAGAGGATGCCATTTGTCACAAAGACCAACCAACTCACCGCGACAACCAGAACCGCGCTGACAAAGCCCGTGAGGAATGACCATACCGGGCCCGACAGCGACATGCGGTAAGCGACAATTGCACCAAGCAGGATTAATGCCAGTATTTCCGCGCCCTCGATCCAGTCCGTGCGTTTTAGGTAGCTGCCAAGCAAGATTTGTTCGACGATTTGAGCCTGGATTGCGACACCGGGAAGGTTTTGGCCAAGAGCAGTTGCGCGAATATCAAGTAGGCCGGCCGCTGACGTTCCTACAAATACGATATTGCCTTTCAGTTTACGAGCGACCTCCTTTGTAAGTTGCTGATCCAGAACGGTATGAGCGGATACAAAGGTCCGATCATCATGAGGCCGGAACCTAACCCAGATTTTCCCGTCAGGCAGCGTTGGTATGTCAATGTCGCCGACGCCTATTGCATCAATAACCCCGGAACTGCTCTCATTGCCCCATAGAACCAAAGCACTTTCACCAAATGCTACTCGCAACGCTTCGAGTGCAAGACTGGGAACTGGTCCCTGAGATCCATTCCAAATCAGTGGTACAGTCCGAACGACATTGGCCTGCCCGAATGGATCGACATTAACGCTACCCACACCTGCGGCGGCGCCCTTTAGCGCGGGCACAACAGGTGTCGAAGCGCCCATCTGAGGCAGGGCAGCGATCAATTCATCCCCAAACTCGATGACTTCCGCTAGCGGAGCTTCGGTTGGTTGTTCAGTTTCAAGCGTTCGAGCAGTTCCCAGCACAACTGGAACGCTAAGGAATGCTTCGGCCAGCAGAAGGTCAAAGTCAGTTTGCCTGAGGTCCTCTCGCGTTGCTTCAGGCAGACCGAGGCTACTTAACGAGTTTCGCTGTAGAAAATTTGAAGGTGAATATCGATCCGCCTCGGCGAATAGAACATCAAATACGATAATTGCAGCACCCGAGTTCCGAAGGCTGGCAACAAGATCCGCTATAACATCACGGGGCCATGGCCACTGCCCCAGCTTACGCAAAGAAGATTCGTCAATGTCGACGACCCGAACACCAACTTCTTGGTATGGCCGCGGCTTGATCTGTTGCAGACTGTCGAAGTAGAAATTGCGAACGGCCTGAACTGGAAAAGGGTCCCACAATCTAACGAAAATCAGCCCGATCAGCAAAACCAATCCTAGAACGAACTGAGTTCTGTCCATTCTGTGGACTCGATAGGCGAACAGGCCTCTAGGGCGTATCAACTTTCATCGGCGGCTTCGTTGTACCCCCCGCCTGAGTTATTGTTTCCGTTGGTATTATTGCTTCCACTCGATTTACTGCTACCACCTTTGGCGCCGCTTTCTTCAGCGGCGGATGGCTTTGAAGCCTCGCCTTTTCGTTCAATCGAAAGTGTGGACTTTTTGGTTACAACCTTTGTTCCGATTTCGCCACATCGCTCCACCTGGACGCGATAGTCTTTATCAAGGGCGTCCTGCGAGACGACGTATGGAAAATCCTCCCGCAATATTGAATTCCTGACGTCATCATTTCTCGGTAATTTTATGCGGCGTCTGGTTGCTGTAACAACAGAACAGCCTCCCGAAATACGAGCGCATCTGTTGTTTCGGGTACAGATTCGGACTTGGCCGGAGAACGCCACCAATTTCGTCAAGCGGCGGTTGCCGATGGCAAAATCAAACTCTGTGCCTCTGATACCCATGGTCGCCGTTGGCGTGCGCAGATCGTATACAGCTTTGGGGCTTCGGCCCGATAAAAACCGAAACGTTCCTCCAAGAGCTTGAATAGCAAATTTGCTAGCTTTTTTTGTCCCGGATAGGGTGATGTCCTCGATCAGCAACTCGGATGAGGGGCCAACCACAATCCGCGTCCGATCAACGAATACGATTTGTAACTGCCCGGTCGTGTTAGTTTTGAGAAGATCCCCTGTCGAAATGTTAGATTTCAGAGCGAGCGTCGTTGTTGTGCCACCCGACGTTGCCGTCGCTCCCTGCGCTATATTGGTAACTTTCCCAACGACTTGCGCCGTAGCCGAAGCCCCAAACCATAACAACCCACTCAGAAATACACCCGCAACCGTGCGGCTCAATACTAGCACCAACAATCTCCATCACCGCTGTTTGTCTGGCAAATATGGTTCATCGCCGGGTCTGCGAGTCATCATTCGATTTGGGTTGCGGCTTGACCCGGTGTCGAACAAAATATCGTGGTCGTAGAATTTATACGTTTGTATTTAGCAATATATCTAACAGCAAATTTCTTTTATTTGCAAACATTTACTAAATTCTTGTTGGTTGGCCGCACGCCAACTCTTGTTGGATCGGAGACCTCGCAAACAATAGCGTCGGTGCGCGCGCTCTCGCATTTTCCTATCCACCTGCCTCGAGCCAGAGTGAGATATTCAGGTCTTGACGCGTTTTTTAGGTTTGCTGTAATTTTCAACCTTCTTGGTGCCGGTGGTTGCTGCGGGTTCCAACAACAACACTTCGCAAGTGCCCTCTTCAGCGACGGGGCAGTGTTCGACACCATGCGGTACGACGATGAATTCGCCCTGATTGATGCATTCGCTACGGTCGCGGAACTTCATCGAAAGCTTGCCTTTATGAACCAAAAAGAGCACGTCTTCCGACTTATTGTGATGCCAAACGAATTCGCCCTCGAATTTTGCGAGCTTTATCATCATGTTGTTTACCTGCCCGGCAACACGAGGGTTCCACCTATCTGAAAACCTGGAAAAAGATGCATTTAAGCTTTGGGGCGTGTGCGAGGAAATGTGGTTGTTCACACCAGCTACATCCCGCTGGATCGACGTTAATTGGGCTTCCAGTTCTGGACTGTCGGACGGGTAATCGCCATCTAGCGCCGCCGTCCCGATCGTAAATCCTGCCGCACCTGATCTGCGCACGATCTCAATGCGATCGCGACTGCCGATAGAACCGGCCATGATCACAGGCTTGTCCACCGCTGCACAGACAGCTGCCATCAGCCCTGTCACGTTCTCTGTTGATCGATATGCCAGCAGATCGAGCCCATCAACACCATCACGAGATACAAGCGCCTGCGCACTTTCGACGATTTCATCAATTGTACCTTCCAATACGCTTGGATGCCCCTCAATACGGCCAGGAAAAGGGTAGTATTGAATGCCGGTTCCTTTGATCAGTGGCAGAACCTCATCAACATTTGTGCCGCCCAGCAAAATATCTACGCCGATCTCAATCGCAGCCTTGGCAGAGTCGATTTCACTTTCTTTGTCCAATGATACCACTTCAAGATAACTCGTCGCGCCGCCGGTCTTGATGGCGGTATTCAGGTTCTTGAGCCGCTCAAACGGCAAACCAACATCCTTGAAACCGATATGATGGACACCCGCGGCAAGAGCCTGCACCAGATGTTGCTCTGCATCGTCAACGGTTTTGTCATTGCGCGTCAGCATGAAAATGAAACGTAGTCCCATCAGTCATGTCCCTCATGTTTGGCAGCCACCAGACGGTCAGCGTAGTTCATTGCAGTAATCAGGCTGGAGGAGTCTGCCCTTCCTGTCCCGGCGATATCGAAGGCGGTGCCATGATCGGGGCTCGTGCGTACAAACGGCAATCCCAACGTAATGTTTACACCTTTTTCCAGGCCCATGTATTTAACAGGAATAAGGCCCTGATCGTGATATTGAGCGACAACAATATCGAACTGTCCTTGTCGGGCCTGCATGAACACAGTGTCTCCGGGCCACGGTCCGGAGACGTTGATGTTTTCGGCCTGTGCCGCCTTGATTGCGGGCGAGATGATCTCAATCTCTTCGCGACCAAACAGCCCGCCCTCACCTGCATGTGGGTTAAGACCCGCCACAGCAATTCGCGGATAGTCATAGCCAAGCGCGATTGCGCCTTCATGTGCCAACCGAATGGCGTTCATCTGTGCATCAAAATCTGCGCTTTTGATTGCGTCACTCAGCGAACAGTGGATCGTAACCAGAACCGTGCGTATGTCATCATTTCCCAAAAGCATGGCGAACTTGTCCGACCCACCGAAATCGGCCAGCATCTCGGTATGACCGGGGTAGTTAATCCCGGCGACCGACAAGGCTTCTTTATGGATTGGAGCCGTGACAATGCCGGTAACCTCCCCAGACAGAGCGCAGTCGATACTTGTCTTGATCGCATCGAAGGCAGCCCGACCACTCGTGCCATTCACCTCTCCAATCGGGGGCAGTGCCTCAAACTGCGTTGTACGCAGCACTTGAATTGTGTCTGTTGCATAGCGGGCATCATGAACGCTATTCAGGCCACAAATGCTTACTTCCGCGCCCACCATTTTCGCGGCCCGGGCCATTACCCTTGGACAGCCAAAGACAACGCTTCGATCTGACCCGCCGGTTTGGGTGAGGGCTTTAATAATTATTTCCGGCCCAATTCCGGACGGATCACCCATTGTGATTGCGATTGGTGGGGTGCTCGGTTTCATGGCTAAGTCTCAGTTTATTCTGCGCGGAAACAATGGTGATAGACAGCTTTCAACGGATGGTATTTATCGCCGAAACCATTGTCATTCATTGCAATCATGATTGATGCCCATAAGGTGACCTTGCCTACGCCATCAGGAAACGAAGACCAATTTCTCCGCTTAAAGTGAACTCGTCAACGGCGCTAGTCGAGTCGTAAGTGAAGGTGGCGACCAACAGAGTAAGCAGTATCTTCGCTATAAATTGGCAAATATGTCGATCCAGTCAAATCATCGATTTGTCATAGTTCGCTTAGAATGGCGATCATTCATCGCCAATACCGCAATCAGACGCTCACCGCGCAGCTCAAACGCGACATGAACTGAAACAGCAATCAACCAGAACTGCCAATAAGGTTCATGTGTTGCTGTTCCAGTTCTCTTGGCGCCGCAGCGACAATATCAAGCAAGATCGAAGCGATCAGCCTGCATCACTTTGTTCCACGCGGCAACAAAATCGGCCACAAACGCCTCTTGTGCATCGTCACAGGCATAGACTTCGGCCAATGCGCGAAGCTGAGAGTTCGAGCCAAAGACAAGATCGACACGAGTGCCCGTCCACTTGACCTCGCCACTCTGACGGTCGCACCCTTCGAACGTGCTTTCAGAACCTTCAACCGGTTTCCATTCGGTTCCCATGTCGAGCAAGTTTACGAAGAAATCAGTGGTCAGGGCCTCTGATCGTTGGGTGAAAACACCGTGTTGAGATTGTCCAACATTGGCGTTCAGCGCGCGCATGCCGCCAACTAGTACCGTCATCTCGGGTGCCGTTAGTGTCATAAGTTGTGCGCGATCCACAAGCAACTCTTCTGCGGAAACCGTGTAGTCGCCTTTAAGGTAATTGCGGAACCCGTCAGCCATTGGCTCCAGCATGCCAAAGGATTCTACGTCAGTTTGTTCTTGTGTGGCATCTGTACGCCCCGGTTCAAACGGCACAGTAACATCATGCCCGGCGTTCTTCGCGCCTTTCTCAACTGCAGCGCAGCCGCCAAGGACAATCAGGTCGGCCAGTGACACCGCTTTGGGGCCGGTTTGTTCGTTGTTGAAATTGCCCTGTATCTCTTCGAGAGACTTGAGCACGCCTGCGAGTTGGGAAGGCTGGTTCACGTCCCAGTTCTTCTGCGGTTCAAGGCGAATGCGTGCACCGTTCGCGCCGCCCCGTTTGTCTGATCCGCGGAACGTGGAGGCAGACGCCCACGCAGTCGAAACCAGTTCAGAGACAGAGTGCCCGGAATCGAGAATATTCGCCTTGAGAGACTCAATGTCCTGCGCATCAATCACATCAGGCGGACCCGCAGGGATAACGTCCTGCCAAAGCAGTTCTTCCTCTGGGACCTCAGCCCCGAGATAGCGCGAAAGGGGACCCATGTCGCGGTGAGTCAGTTTGAACCAAGCACGCGCAAAGGCGTCGGCGAACTGATCCGGGTTCTCGTGGAACCGCTTTGAGATCGGACCGTAAATCGGGTCCATGCGCAGCGCGAGGTCTGACGTCAGCATGATAGGTGCATGCCGCTTAGATGGGTCGTGCGCATCAGGGACCGCATCCGCAGCGGCTGTGTCTGTTGGAACCCACTGCCAGGCACCTGCGGGGCTTTTGACAAGATCCCAATCGTACCCAAACAACGTGTCAAAAAACGTGTTGTCCCAAGTGATTGGCGTGGGCGTCCATGCCCCTTCCAATCCACTGGAAATCGTATCCACACCTTTGCCACTGCGAAAGCTGTTAGACCAACCGAAACCCTGTTCTTGGATGCTTGCACCTTCTGGTTCAGCACCTACTTGCGAGGCGTCACCAGCCCCATGGGTTTTCCCAAACGTGTGCCCGCCCGCGATTAGCGCGACTGTCTCTTCGTCATTCATCGCCATCCGGGCGAATGTTTCTCGAATATCTCGGCCCGAAGCAACCGCACTTGGTTCTCCGTTTGGCCCTTCGGGGTTGACGTAAATCAGGCCCATCTGAACAGCAGCGAGCGGGTTCTCGAGATCGCGTTCACCAGAATAACGCTTGTCATCCAGCCAGACGTCTTCGCCACCCCAATAGATGTCTTCTTCAGGTTCCCAGATGTCTTCACGGCCACCGGCAAATCCAAAGGTCTTGAATCCCATTGACTCCAGCGCGCAGTTCCCGGCCAGAATCATCAAGTCGGCCCAGGAAATCTTGTTGCCGTATTTTTGTTTGACCGGCCACAGCAATCGGCGCGCCTTGTCGAGGTTTACGTTGTCCGGCCAGCTGTTAAGCGGTGCAAAGCGCTGTGATCCTGACGACGCGCCGCCGCGACCGTCAGCGGTGCGGTAGGTGCCGGCACTGTGCCAGGCCATCCTTATAAAGAACGGGCCATAGTGGCCATAATCTGCCGGCCACCAATCTTGCGAGTCGGTCATCAGAGCAAAAATATCATCCTTGACAGAAGGCAGATCAAGCTTTTCGAACTCTTTGGCGTAATCAAACGATGGGCCCATGGGGTCGCTCGCAGCGGTGTTCTGGTGCAGCATTTTGAGGTTCAACTGGTTGGGCCACCAGTCGCGGTTCGACCGCGCCCCGAAAGTTGTGTTCATTACCGGGCATTTGCCTGCGCCTGCGATATCATTCCCGTCCATTTTTTTCTCCGATAACGAATTTGTTGACTGAACTTGTCCATGGATAAGGACGCAGACCACCCGAACGGTGAATCGGTCTTATCACCACCGCTTTTTAGCAAACTCGCGTAAGTTATTTAAGTCGAATTTTTCATCGTTACACATCGTTACAATAGCGCCCGCCAACTGGGACCTGCTTCACCAAATGAGCTTCTTGCGTTGAATTGCTGGCGCATATCCGCCACGGACCTGTTCCGGCGTCGGTTGCGCATTGCGCTAACGGCCGCTGACTTCTTCGTGATGATGTCATATTGTCGGCGGTGAACAGAGCCAACGAGTTTCATAACTGATGAATATCCGTCAAATGCGCACTCTCGTCGCTGTTTTAGAAACGGGCTCTTTTGCGGCGGCCGGAGATCAGGTCGGATTGTCGCACTCAGCCATCAGCCTGCAGATCAAAGGCATGGAAGAGGAACTTGGGGTCCCCCTGTTTGATCGCAGTCAACGTCCGCCTGTCGTCACGGTTCAGGGGCGCGTCTTAGCCGAACACGCCCGAAAAACCGTAGCGATGTTTGACGCCGCTCCTGGAGTGGCAAAGGGCGATATTATACGGGGCCGATTGATTGTTGGGGCGGTGCCCACAGTGTTGGCCAGTTTTCTGCCTGCGGCTCTTTCGGACCTTCGCGTTCAGCATCCTGATCTCAGAATTGAAGTGCGTAGCGGCAGTTCTGCGAAATTGACATCGCACTTGCAAAAAGGGCAGTTGGATGTCGTGGTCTGCACCAAACCGGATCAGCCGATCCATGGGTTGGACTGGCATCTGATCGCCAGCGAACCGTTTGTTGTCATTGCACCTGCGGATAGCAAAGAAACCGAAGATGTCGCTCTTTTGAGCGGGATGCCTTTCATCTGGTTTAACCGCAAAACCTGGGCCGGGTCTGGCATTGAAAAACAGCTGAAGGCCCGCAATATCAAAGTGAATGCCACCATGGAAATCGACTCTTTGGATGCAATTGCCTCCATGGTGCGCGAGGGATTGGGCGTGTCCATTGTACCGGAATGCAAAGGGGCCCGCGCTGAATGGAAAGGCCTTAAGACGGTTCCCTTTGGTGATCCCCCCTACGCGCGGGAAGTTGGTGCGCTGGTGCCTTCCGGAGTTCAGCCCGATGCGTTGATAACGGCCTTTCTAGGTGTGCTGCAGTCGCCGCATTAGCGTGATTTTTTTTAACCTAAAGGTAAAAATAAACTCATTACATAAATTATCATAACTAAAGTAATCTGCTGGCGACTCAAAATTGCGGAAATCTTATGATGCTGGACACACCCTCTCATTCCGGCCCAACATTTGGGCTTAACGCACGTCAGATCGACCTACAGGCCCGCGCAGGGCAATTGGCCCACGATATCGCCCTCCCCCTCGCTGCCGAGACGGATCGCAGCGAGCAATACCCCGTATCCGTCGTCAAAGCGATGGCCGACGCCGGGTTCATGGGAATGTGCCTGCCGGAACCGCTGGGCGGACGCGGCGCATCCTATTGCGACGCGGTCTTGGTGATCGAAGAATTTGCGAAGTGCTGCGGTGTTTCGGGCCGCATCATTGTTGAGGGGAACATGGGCGCACTTGGCGCTATTACCGCGTATGGCTCAGCTGTCCAGAAGAAGATCGCAGCCAGACACGTGTTGTCAGGCGACAAACCGGCAATCTGCATTTCAGAGCCAAACGCAGGCAGTGCCGCCAGCGATATGACGACGACGGCCGTGAGGGAAGGAGAGACGTGGGTGCTCAACGGAACCAAACACTGGATCACAGGCGGCGGAATTTCCAAACTTCATCTCATATTTGCGAGGGTCATCGAAAATGGCGCGTTCAAGGGCATTGGCGGTTTCATGGCATATCTGGGCGAAGACGGTCTGATGATCGGCGATCGTGAACCTGCAATGGGGCTACGTGGCATCCCCGAAACCCAAGTGCATCTGCGCAATCTTCGCCTGCCACAGGATCGCTTGATTACGCCACCGCAAGGCATCGAACGCGGGTTTGCCGGGCTGATGGACGCCTATAATGCACAACGGGTAGGAGCCGCGACGGTGGCGCTTGGGCTGGCGCGCGGAGCTTTTGAGGCGGCACGCGACTTTGTAAAATCTCGCGAGCAATTTGGCCGCCCAATTGCCGAGTTTCAGGGGGTGCAATGGATGTTGGCCGACATGGCGATGCAGATTGACGCGGCCCGCCTCATGATATGGCGTGCGGCGGCCAGCGCTGATCTACTGCCGTCCGGCTTTCCTGATCCCATGTTGGCTGCGCAGGCCAAGATTTTTGCGTCTGAAATGGCGATAAAAGTGACCAATGATGCGTTGCAGTTGCATGGCGCGCGCGGATATTCGCGCAATTTACCGCTTGAACGGATGGTTCGGGACGCACGGATGTTCACAATTGGCGGAGGAACCGCACAAATGCTGCGCAATCTGGTAGCTGGCAGGCTACTAGATATGAAAACCCCGCAATCCCGCGATGGTTACACCCGATTGGCAAAGGCAAAAACTCCCAAGTGAAAGACTTAAAAATTAGGGTACAAAGCGCCTCGGAAGTCATCGCAGAGCGTTTGTATGATGCCGGTTGCCGACATGCGTTTGGCATTCCTGGAGGAGAGGTTCTGGCCCTCATGGATGCGCTGGATCGCGCCGGGCTTGGCATCACACTGGTGAAACACGAAAACTCCGGCGGTTTCATGGCCGAGGGGACCTATCACACCAATGGTGCCCCGGGCGTTTTGTTTGCAACAATTGGACCCGGCATTGCCAACGCCGCCAATGCTATCGCCAATGCTTGGCAGGATCGTGTGCCGATGATCGTCTTGACCGGGTGCGTGCCAGCCGTCGACGCGCAAACCTATACGCACCAGGTTTTTGATCACGTTGAGTTCCTTGCGCCCATCACCAAGGCAAGCTTTCGAGTTGGAGCAGGCACAGCCGGCATAATCATCGACAAGGCATTCAAGATTGCGACATCCGGCCGCCCCGGACCTGTTGTGTTGGATGTGCCCATAGATGTGCAGCGCGAAGTGTCAGACGCTTGGATCAAACCGCGCCATCGTCCCGAAGGATTAATGGCCCCGGTGGGGGCTGAACTGGCAACGGCAAAAGGCTGGTTGACACGAGCCAAACAACCGATTGTTCTGGCGGGTGTCGATGTCATCAGTCAAAGATCAAGCGACGATGTGGCGGCATTCTGTACGACGCACAACATCCCGCTGATTACAACTTACAAAGCCAAAGGCATATTGCCTGAAAATCATGCTCTTGCACTTGGTGGCGCCGGATTGTCGCCGATATCTGACAAGGTATTGTTGCCACTCCTGGCGGATTCTGACTGCATAATACTAGCCGGGTATGACCCGATTGAGATGCGCACCGGATGGCGTGATATGGTAACGCCCGATCAGCACGTGATCGACATCTCGTCAGAGGGCAATACCCACTATATGCATCAGTCTGCCCTGAACTTCATTGGTTCTATTTCTGCAACTCTCGCCGCTTTGGGCGAGCCATCTGAAACGCCGGATCACTGGCCGAATGGTGAAATTGAGGTCGCCAGATCAAAGCTCAACAACGCCTACCGATTGGACGAAGACTGGGGTCCGGCGGCGATCATAGATGAAGCACGTAAAGCTTCGCCTGCCAGAACGGTAGCCACAGTAGACAGTGGTGCGCACCGGATCGTTCTGAGCCATGTCTGGACTTCTGATCACGCGGGCGGATTGTTGCAATCCTCTGCCCTTTGCACGATGGGATGTGCGGTTCCACTGGCCATCGGTCGCAAACTGGCAGAGCCCAGTCGCCCGGTCATCGCCTTTGTCGGCGACGCGGGTGTCGAGATGTTCCTCGGTGAGCTGGCGACAGCGCGCGATCTCAAACTCGGCATCCCGATTGTCGTTTTCATCGACGAACAACTTGGCCTGATCGAACTCAAACAGCGCAATAGCCAAATGGGTAATCTGGGCGTTGAATTTGCAGGTACGGATTTCCCGCGCGTGGCCGAGGCAATGGGCGGTTTCGGCGTGTCCTGTCGGGATCGCGAAGGTTTGAACGCCGCAATAACCACAGCATTCGATCAGGACACATTCACGCTGATTTCTGCATTTATCGGAAGGAATGCCTATGATGGCCGTATCTAATACCGTCTCACCACCGGCAGCGCTCAAAGATATCCGGGGTGTTCCAGTTTCATATCCAGACCGGGATGCAGTTGACGGGCTTGAACGCGCAGTGATTATGTCTCTTTCGTTTCGGGGTGACGCCATTGCTCTGATCGAAGGCGTGTTGGATGAGCACCCAGATTTCACGATGGGTTGGCTGTTCAAGGCAGGCTGGCTTACGCAATCCATGGAAACACGTATCTATCCGCTGATGGTGGATGCGCTAGCGCAGGCCGAACGTAAGATAGACAGGGCAAATGACCGCGAACAAGGCCATTTTGCCGCTGTGCAGGCTTGGGTGAATGGCGATTTCTTTGGCGCTGTTCAGAAGTGGGAGGCGGTCCTGACGCAATACCCAATGGATCTGCTGGCGCTTGAGCTGATCCATTACACGATGGTTCTTCTTGGCGACGTTCCGGGTCAGCGGGACGTGGTCGCGCGGGTGTTTAATCTGTGGGATGAAAGCATTCCGGGTTATGAATTTGTGCTTGGTTTTTATTCTTTCGGACTGGAAGAAAACCGCGACTTTTCTCGCGCAGAGGAACTTGCGCGGCAGGCACTGGCGATACGCCCGGACAACCCATATGCCGTTCATACGGTAAGTCATGTCATGGAAATGCGGGGGCGTCAGACTGGTGGCATCCGCTTCATGCAGGAACGTGCCAAGAGTTGGTCAACATCGAACTTTGCAAATCATCTTTGGTGGCACACCTCGCTCTATCATCTTGATCTGGAACAATATGATCAAGTTTACGACATTTTTGACAATCATCTGGATTCCCGCCGCAAAGACGGGAACAGATATGAAGAGCTTGATGCCGCCGCCCTCCTTTGGCGTATGAACCTTGCCGGTCAGGAATCCGGCGACCGTTGGGCGCATCTTGCGGACAAATGGGAACCAGCCGCACAAGACACCCTTTATGCCTTCAACGATGTACATGCGATGATGACCTTTGTATCTGACGGCAGGATAGATGCGCAAAACGCGTTGCTCAGCGCCAATGAACGCTATCTTGAAAACGCTTCGGACGCCAATGTCGCGATGAGCCGCGAGATCGGTCTGCCTTTCTGCCTTGCCATGCAGGATTTCAAACGGGAAAGCTATGCCACCTGTGTCGAACGCTTGCTGCCTGTACGTTATATGACCCACCGCCTGGGCGGTAGTTTTGCCCAGCGCGACATCATCGGGTGGACATTGCTAGAGGCTGCGCTGCGGGCAAGACAGTTTGATCTGGCGCTTGCGCTAGCCAACGAACGGACCGGTGTGAAACCCACGTCGGCACAGAACTGGCGCGCCGTCGCACGCGCGTTCAAAGGTTTGGGGGACAAAGGAAATGCCGATCGCGCAACCTGCAAGGCACAGTCTTTGATTGCCGCTTAATTGGAAGCCGCGAATTCTGCCCAAGTAGAAAGCGACGACTACAGTGCTCAACCAAAGGCGCTAAATAGACCGACCACCAACAAGGAGAGAAATATGTGTGATATTTGCGTTATGAATACTGTTAAAGACAAAATGTTATCGCGACGCAATTTCTTTAGAGGGGCGGCAATGGCTAGCGCTGCGGCAACCGTGGGCACTATGGCATCTGCGCCAGCGGCGATGGCGGCCGGTCATAGTGCAGTTGAGGATCTGACGCACACGCTCTCACCAGACTTCCCGACTTATTTCGGGACGCCTGGATTCTCCATGGAGCAAGTATTCAACTTTGGAGAACACGGCTTCAATCTGTTCAAAAACACTGTGAACGAACATACAGGGACTCACATTGATGCGCCGTTGCACTTCTCGGCAGATGGTGCCTCGGTTGATGAAATTGCTGTCGAAAATCTGATTGCACCGCTGTGTGTCATCGATATCGCTGCCCGTGCGGCCGAAGATGCTGACACGTTGGTCACGCCCGAAGACATCAAGGCTTGGATGGCATCTCATGGCGATATTCCGGCGCATGCATGCGTCGCGATGCATTCAGGTTGGGCCTCTAAATCGGACACCGATGGTTACCGCAACTTCGATGGAACAGCGCAGCACTACCCGGGATTCCATGTCGACGCTGCCGCCATGTTGATGGAAGAAACCGGCGCGATGTCAATTGCCTCAGATACGCTGTCAATTGATCATGGAATCTCGACCAATTTTGCGACGCACTATGCATGGCTGCCGACTGGGCGCTTTGGAATCGAAAACCTGGCCAATCTGGACAAGGTTCCGGCATCCGGCGCGACACTGGTTATCGGTGCGCCTAAGCACAAAGGCGGCACAGGCGGACCCGCCCGCATTTTTGCGATGGTATAACAGCAATAATGACGACGCCTTGCGCCGGGAAAACACTTTGGGCGCAGGGCAATATCGCCGCATATAATAGGCGCCGGCTCGAAACGCTCCCTACGCGATAGAATTCCGTTCATGATATGTTTTCAGGCATGAAACGAATTCCAGAGTTTTGCGGTCGGGCACTGGTTTCTTGCGCGTTATGCTGGCGAAAGTGCTTGAGTAGCTGGTTTCTGCTGGCGCAACCTTGCGCACAGTACCTTCTTTCAAAAAGAACTCGGCCACGTGGTCAGCCAGAAATCCTATATAACGACCGGATTGGATCAACAGGACCAGCGCCTCCTCCTCTTCCACGCGGGCTGTTCGTGAGATGCCAAGAAGCTGGCTCGCCTTGAGATTAGGCGAGTTGAATGCGTAGCCCGCGTATTTGTGATCCGCCAGATTTAGTTCGGCCATCTTTGCGTTCGCGGGCGTCTCAAACAGCATGTGCCCATGGCCGCAATAAAGCGACATATGCTCAGCATAGAGGACCGTATAATTGAGCTGGCTGGAATGTCGGCGAATGGGTACAATGGTCGTCGCGAAGCTGCCGGCGTGGCGACAACGATCGATCCGGAAACGTCGATCATGCCAGCCGAGTAAGCCAGCAAGATAACTTCTGGAAAGCCCCGGCAACTGTCCGGGGCAATTTTTTTACGTCCTTGGTCTAAATCTGCAATGTCAGCGTTGTCAGCTTTGATGCGAAAGCACGTTTAGCAGTTTTCCCGTTGGATCAAGCAGGTAAAATCGTCTGACGCCCCAGGGTTCTTCCGTAAGGTCATATTCAATTCTGTAACCAAGACTTTTTGCGCGGGTATAGACGACATCGATGTTATCCACCTCGATCGATGCATCAGGTACAGGTGTGCCCGAGCCGCCTTCTGTTGCAATACTGACTTGAACCGGGGCCGTCTCGCCTGACGACAAAGTCGCAATCCATCCGTGATCCATGACGGTTTTCAGTTCAAAAACGTCCGCATAAAACCTGCGAACCTCTTCAACAGACTCCGCCGCAATATCCATTACGATGCGTTTGACCGTCATGTCCTACCCTAAGATTACCAGATCACCATCCCATAGCCCCAGAACTTCGATTGTGTCCCTTCAGCATTAGTTGCCCCTTAACTGACCCAAGCATTCTACCCTACTCAAGCCTTTCCAACAGCGTGCGCGTTGGATCCCCTGTCGCAGGTAGCCCGACGCTGGTCTGATAGGCGCGAATAGCATTTTCAGTCTTGGGCCCGATGACCCCATCGGTCCCGCCTGTGTCAAAGCCTTTGGCTGTCAGCCGCTCCTGCAGTCTTCGGCGATCATCGATCGAGAGGCCAAAACGATCTGGCGGAAAATTACCAGCCAAAGCGCTGCCTCCGGCAATCCGATCAGACAGATACCCAACGCCGATACCGTAATTCACGGAATTATTGTAGCGCAGGATCACATCGAAATTGCGGAAAGCAATGAAAGCGGGACCTGATGGACCAGAAGGCACCAAAAGCGCGGCAGCACCGTGATCCGGCAATCCGCCGCCTGAGACAGATCTCACACCAAGGGCAGACAACTCCGCGACCGAACGCCGCTTACCGCGCCCCGCGCTTGATGTATTGAATCCGGCTGGCAATAACACTTCCTGCCCCCAGGGCTGCCCGCGTCGCCATCCCGATGCAGAAAGATATGCAGCCGCCGACGCCAACCCATCTGTTGGATCGTCAGACCAGATGTCGCGGCGTCCATCGCCCCTGAAATCAACAGCATAAGCGGCGTAGGTCGTAGGAATGAACTGCGTGTGGCCCATGGCACCAGCCCAGCTTCCAACCATTCCGGACGGCGCGACATCACCGTTCTGCACGATGCGCAGCGCTGCCAGGAGTTGCTTTTCAAAAAAAACACCCCGCCTGCCGTCATAAGCCAACGTAGAGGTGGCAGAGATCACCGGAATATCGCCCCGACGAGCGCCGTAGTTGCTTTCCATTCCCCAAATCGCAGTGGTCACTCGGGCGGGAACTCCGTAACTATCTTCGATCTGGGACAACAAGGCCGCGCGCTGTCGGAAATTCGATCGCCCGGAATTGACCTTTTCGGAAGAGGCGACAATAGCGAGATAGTCCTCAAGCGTTCGCGAGAATTCGGTCTGTTTGCGGTCTCTTGAAACAACGCCCGGCAAATACCCGGTATCCCTGAAGGCCGCGTTCAGCGTCGCTTGTGACACACCTTGTTGACGCGCCCGGTTTTGAAAAGAAGCGACCCAGCTGTCATAGCTCGGATTTGGCTGAGGACGCAGGCCCGGGTCGGACCGGGTACTACTGACTGGTCTTGTACTACCACCCGTGGAACAACCGACCAACACAGCCATCGCCCCGGCGGCAGCAACCCATCTTCGGCTGACACGCATTTGAAATCCTCTCCTATCATTCGCAAGTTCAGATTGTGCGCTTCCTGCCGCGCGTGCAAGGGGCACCCGCTCCGCCAGGAGAAATTGTTCAGAAATTGCGATTGCCCGGATAGCAACTTGTCCTTGCAACGAGGGCAGTTTGTGACCTGCGAGTCGTCGGCAGGGCAAACCTAGAACATACAAATAGCGAATGTTAGCGGGGAAAGTTCATTTTTGGGGTTGGAAATCCTTGCTCGCCAACAGAGCTGCTGCAGCAATCATCAGACTACCGCAGACCTTGTTAACCAAACCGAAAGAGTACTTTTTCAGTGCAGTAGCGGCACGAATGCCCATCCATCCCCAAAGCAGTAGAATTGTGCCGTCAACCAGCAGATAGGTTACACCTAGTATGAGCAGCTGCGGGAGAACCGGGAGTGTCGGGTCAATAAATTGGGGGAAAAGCGCTCCGAAAAAAACAACCGCAAATGGGTTGGCCATGGAAGTCACAAAACCTTGCCGGAACAACCGAAAGGACTGACCAGACTCATTTGCGTTCACATCAGCGGCGTGATCCTTTGAACGAATAAGCTGGATGCCAATCCAGATCAGATACGTAACGCCAAGCCACTTTATCCAAATAAAAGCGCTTGCAGACGTTGCAATGATCGCTGCAAGCCCAAATGCCGCACCAGTCATCTGCAGGCAATTCGCGGCCAGATCACCGGCGATGGTAAATGCGCTTTGGCGTATGCCATGCCGAACGCTATTTGATATGATGAGAAGTTGACTGGTGTCAGGAGGCGTCGCGAAAAACACGGCTACGGCGGCCAAATAGATGAAATAAGTCTCCAAAGCCATTGCCGCATTCCCACGCCGTTCTCTGAACAGGCTAGTGCCGAATTGGCCACTGGGTCAACGCGATTACAGTCAGTCGCTCAATGATCACGCTTGTCCTCCATTTTCCGCAAATGCAAAATTGACAGGTTACACGGCGGTTTCTGTCACCGCGTCGGGCTTTTAACTGATGCCAGTTTCTTTCTTCAATTAGTGTGCGCAAGATTTTGGCGCGCTTGTTTAGGGCCCCGTCCTAGTGACGTCACCCACATTTCTCTTTCACTCCTAGCAAAAAATGCTAGTCGGGACGTGTGGCATTACCTGTCACGGGCACCAAGCGGCGGCAGCAAAGGCGCAGATTCAGAATGGCAAAAGCCTTGAAAATTGTTGTTGTCGGCGCTGGAATCGTGGGCGTGTCGACAGCCATCTGGCTGCGCCGCGCCCATCACGACGTGGTTTTGATCGACAAGGATGAACCCGGAATGGCCGCGTCTTATGGCAATGCTGGCCTACTCGCGCAATGGGCTGTCGTTCCGGTGACAACGCCCGGATTGCTAAAAACTGCGCCGAAGTATCTGTTTGACCCCAATTCGCCTTTGTTTATGCGCTGGTCTTACCTCCCCAAAATAGCGCCCTGGCTATTTCAGTTCATGAGGCACGCAAATGACGCGGACGCGCGCCGGATTGCCGAGGCTTTGGTACCTATCGTTGGCGATTCAATGCAGCAACACAAATCGCTGGTGCAGGGTACGGATGTCGAAAACCGCTTGAAGGAAAGCAACTTTAGCTTTGTCTACGAAGATCGTAAAGCATTCGAGAAAGATGCATATGGATGGGCGTTGCGACGAGAGTGCGGGCTGGTGCCGGAATTGATCGAGGGGCGCGCAGTTCAGGAAGAAGAACCCATTCTTGGTCCGTCCATCAATCTTATGGCTGTCCTGAAAGGACACGGGCATATCCTGAACCCAGGCCATTACGTTTCAGAATTGGCACAGTTCTTCCAGAATATGGGCGGTCAGTTTGTTCGAGCTGAAGTGACGGATTTTGACCTTGCTGGTGACGAAATTCAGGCCGTTGACACCACAAAGGGGCGATTTGTATGCTCTAAAGCTGTCATTACATCTGGCATCTGGTCCAAGCCTCTGATGCAAAAACTTGCATTGAATGTGCCACTGGAAACAGAGCGCGGCTATCACGTCTTATTCAAAAATCCATCGCAACAACCGCGCAACCCGATGATGATGGCATCCGGCAAGTTTGGAGTGACTCCCATGGGGAACAGCTTGCGCTGCGCTGGTACTGTAGAACTTGGTGGGATTGATGCAGGGCCATCACGTGCTCCGATCAAGCTTTTGCGCAAGAAAGCCGCGCAGGCCTTTCCAAACCTAACTTACTCTGACACCGAAGAATGGATGGGGTTCCGCCCGTCCACGACAGACAGTCTGCCTCTGATCGGTGAATTGCGCTCAACTGGAATTTTCACCGGTTTTGGGCATCAGCATATTGGCCTGACTGCAGGCCCTAAGACCGGGCGGATCGTGGCGGATCTAATCGATGGCACGCATCCCAATATAGATCTCAGCGCATACGACCCCATGCGTTTCAGCTGACTACAAACTCGGCTTTGGGCGCTTGTTCGCTCACTAATTAGCAGGTGCCTACGTTGGGGCGATAACCGCTCCGCGAAAAGCGTTTTAAGCAGCTCCAGGGATCTGGACCCGGCGCCCGCCTTCCGCGAAGTCGCGCATGGACAGCGACCAGACAGTGCCGGGCCACCGGACTTCCATCTCTTTCTTTCGGGGCCGGTAAACAGCGGTATAAAGAGTGCCAAAACCTGCAGAGAAAGCGGTCGAATAAAGTGGCGGCCTTAGGAAGGCCTCTATGAATTTTTCCTGAGGGTCGCGGTGAAGGGTCAAGCGCTGCAACAAATAGCGTTCACGCTCTACAGTTGCGGTGAACCGTGCATGGCTGACCCACTCTACAGATTCCTGATGATTGGTGGCAACTGCGGCGTGAGTTATGACGGCCGGGCGATCCGGGGCAAGCATTGCTGTCAGGTAATTGCGTTTGCGGTCAAGTACCGTCACGTTATAGCTCATATGAGTAGGAATTCGCGACAGAGCCACGCCTGCCTCCTCCACAGTTTCACAGGTTTGAAGCACATAGCGCAGGATCAGAGGTACCCCAAAGCCATCTCCGACAACACGCCGCCCTCCAAACGTAAGGGACAACACCAGACCGGCATCATTCATGCCGTCAACCAGCCCCCACAAACCATCACTTGTGCCCATGACCTGACGGCCCATCCAGCCAGTGTTTAGGATCAGGCTGTCAAAGGCACTGGGATTGTAGTCGTAATTGCGCACCAGCACCGGCTCCTTGCCCGGCCAAATCGCCTGCGAACAGCCTGCCAGATACGGGGGTGGGCGGTAAAAGCTGAGAAACCGTGCCGCATGATCACCGCCACCAGCCAGTTCGCAAAGTTGCTCCCAAAGCGGTACAACTTCGGGCATGTGCCGTTCCAAAGCGCGCCGACTTTCCAAATAGGTTGGGCGCAGAGACTCACCCTGCTTGAGCCACCAACGTTTGTAGTCTGGCCAATACTCATCGAAAAGCCCGGCCCATTTGGAGCCGGGTTCGTGTTCTGAGAGGGCGCGCCACATCATGGAACGGGCAGTCCTTTACAATATCTTGAATGCCGGATCAGCCAGCGCGGGACCTGCTTCTGCAACAGGCAGCGGCGTCCCTTCGACGGTTTGTTTTATACCGTGTATCCATTTCTTGGCACGTTCGTTCAAACGGAAATTCTTGGTCATGGAGCGCCCCCGCGTCACCAGAATACCGATGTCGGCGCCTTCATACCGGTATTCGCCCGGGCGCAGAATGCTCAAGAAAAATGCCTCGTTTTCGGATTCAACTGCGCGGCGGTGATAGTCAAAGCGGTCAAACACGACGCGACCATCTTCCAGCATCTTGTAAATGCCGGTTTCGGGCGCCTGACTGCAGATATCTACGCTGTCTTCGGTGTGTTTGATCACCATCTGGGACCAGCTGTCGATCATATCAGGGTTGGCCCAGCGATTGTTCAACTCGGTCGTATCGAGATCAAACTTCTTCTTGGAAAATTCGAGCAGGTGAAACAGGAACAACGGCGCATCAGCATGGGCAAAGGCCGCGTGATTAGTCATAGACGAGGCGCCGGTGATCCGTGGGTTCAATTCACCCAGCCAAAGATCGCCGGTCTTCTTGTCAATCAGAAAATCGAGCTCGAAGTAACCCCGATACCCTTCTTTGCGCAGCTGCTCGCCAAACTTAAACGTAAGTTCGCGCGCTTTCTGCCGCACTTTTGGCGGGAAGGCCGTAGACAAGATTTCGTTGCCGCACCAGCCGCCCCGGTAGGGGGTCAATTCCTTGAAGCCGACCAATTCTGTCATCAGCGGGCCGACGATTGTGCCTTCCTTGGTGGCGCACGCCTCGATCGCAGAACCCCGGCAATCAATCCGCTTCATGATCTTGATTTCGCCCTCGCCAATAATCTCGTGCTCATGACGCAGGAAATCGGCCTCGGATTTGATGAAGAACGTAGTGTGGCCGCTGTCACCAAAGGCGGATTGCAGCACCAGATCATGGCCGATGCCAGCCTTGTCGCAAGTCTTTTTCAGATCTGCATAGCTTTCCACTTTGGCCAGAACATTGGGGACCGACGGAACACCCGCTTTGTTGCCGATGCGCACGGTTTCAATCTTGTTGTCCATTGATGTGCGCAACTTGGCCTTGGGAAACCAGACCGTCGCGCCCAGTTCCTTGGACAAGCGCTCAGTCTCTTCGTCAAACATCAGAAACACAAATTTGGGTTTGCCACCGCGCCGTTTGATGAAATCAATAACCTCTTTGTGCTGCAGCAAATAGTTGTTGATGTCCTCGATGGATTGAAATTCAGCATGGGGTTGTTCGGAGGGGCAAAACACGTTTGGATGCTTGCCACCATAGCAGTCGATATAACAGATATACTTGAAGTTCCGGACCCACTCATCCAAGCCAAGAAGGTTAAAATTCGTCGCTGAAATAAAATAGATAGGGTCTTCGTTCCGGTGAAAAAAACGACGAATTTCTGAAATATTCTTGAGCACGGTTGCTGGCATTGTTTTCTTCCTTTTCTATTCGGCTGCAGTGGAAAGTTTTTTGTTTGTTCCGCTCTTTAAAGCATCCTGAGTAAAGACCCGCAGCCCAAGATCCGCGCGGTAGCCATGAATTTCATTCACATCAAGCGCGCGCATAAAGGCCAAAATTTCCTGACTGACGACCTGCCCCGGCACCAGAATGGGAAAACCCGGCGGATATGGAATTATGAAGCTCGCTGAAACAACCTCTTGGCCGCTGTCCATTGCGTCCTTCAGCGATCCGTCTAACTCCAGATAGTCGCAATTATTGTCGTCATAACTGAGGTAATATGCCGAACGGATGTCACCTTCGGGCGTATCACTGTCGGCCCGGAATGAATCATGAAAGCGACTGAAATCCGGCAAAGGCGGCAGTTCTTCCATTAGGTTTTTGACACGTTTATCAAAGGACAGTCGCTCCATACGGCTCGCATCATCCAAGAGATCATCCAGTCCCTTGGCAATTTCAACAAGCACTTCGATCAGATAGGCGACGGAGGATCGCGTGGTCCCGATATTTGTCATAAACAGAACCGTATTGCGGGAAGTCTTGTTAATCTGAATACCATATTTGTCCATCAGGATATCGGTCTTGAACGTGTCACCGTCCCAACCGGTTCCACCAACAGCCAACGTAACGCGACTCGCATCCAACACGAACTCGTCCTGCTCCCAACAATCCCACATGTCAGTCCAACCCTGCTCAATGTCAAAATAACTCGTGACCCCACTTTCCCGGTGGGTTTCCGGGATCATGTCGCCAGCGGTCAGTACTTTGAAATACTTCCTGAGCAACGGATGGCTGGTTACTGCGCGGCGCATCGACATGGCAGCTTCGACCTGACGCTGCACGAACTCAAACCCTTCCAATTCAACTTGCCGACGCCCGACATCAAGCGATGCAATGATCTGATAATTGGGCGAGGTGGACGTGTGGGTCATATAGGCTTCGTGAAAACTTTGTTCGACTTCACCTTTGAAATCCTGATCGTTGACGTGAATCATGGATCCCTGCCGCAATGACGTGAGTGTTTTGTGCGTTGACTGCGTGCCATAAACCCGAACGCGTGCATTGGGTGAAGGGATCAATCGGGTGTTGAGCAGGGTGTCATCGTCCGCGTCTTTCAACGCTTTCTGCTGTTTTTCGTACGCCGCCACGTGGTCTTCGCTTTTCAGCCTGGCACGCAGGACATTTGCAGCGTTCATGGCAGTGCGTTGGCGATAGGTGGGGTTGAACCGCGCAAAAGCAAACCATGCTTCATCCCACAGGAAAATAAGGTCAGGCTTAATCGCCAGACATTCCTGCATCACCCGTTCCACATTGTAGACTACACCATCAAACGTACAGTTCGTCAGCAAAAGCATGCGCACCCGGCCTAGCTTTCCGGCAGCTTTGAGCGACAGCAACTGCTCTTTTATGTCGCGTAGCGGAACCGCGCCGTACATCGAAAACTCATTGAGTGGATAGCTGTCCAGATAACAGACCTGTGCACCAGCGAGAACCATTCCGTAATGGTGAGACTTGTGGCAGTCCCGATCAACCAACACGATATCGCCCGGACGCACCAGCGCTTGCACGACAATCTTGTTACAGGTCGATGTTCCATTAGTTGCAAAAAATGTTTGCTTGGACCCAAAGGCCCGACTCGCGAGTTCCTGAGCTTCCTTGATAGGCCCGTGCGGCTCCAAGAGGCTGTCCAATCCCCCTGAGGTTGCGGATGTTTCGGCAAGAAAGATGTTGGGCCCATAGAACGCTCCCATGTCCTGAATCCAGTGCGAGCGAGTGATGGACTTGCCGCGACTGATCGGCATTGCGTGAAAGACACCCGTCGGCTGCTTTGAATACTCAACTAGCGCCGTAAAGAATGGCGTATTGTTACGCGATTGAATTCCACGCAGGATATTCAGGTGCAACTCCATGAAGTCTTCCTGATTGTAAAAAACCCGGCGACATATTCCCAGATCTAGACCCGCTATGTCTTCTACTGACCGCTCGGTCACCAAATAGGCATCCAGTTCTGGACGAACCCGTGCGATCAGTCGGCAAAGCTCGGGGCCGTAATCCTCTGCAAGCATCGCCTCAATCTGCTCCTGTCCCCCCGCCCGATCCAGGAACCGCATCAGCATCGGCTGATCAAGTTTGGATTTCAGAACCAACCCCGGCCGCACCACGATCGCCTGAATGTTGTGATTGAACAGCACCGCAATCAATGCATCTTCAAGCGATGGCACAACGACGGCCTCATAGACGAACGGATCTTCTGTGCGACGCATCCGCGTGACGTTGCTTTTGAGCCACCGCTCCTGTTGTTCGTTTACCTGATCGACAATCAGCACCTCGAAGTAGGGCTTGCTCATCGCGCGCGCCTCGGGCGACAGCATCGCCTCGTCGTCCTGTTCCTCATTGTCAATCGAGTCGCGCTCAAGCGGAATGTGACGACGTCGATAGGCCCCGGTTGTCAAGGCACGGGTCACGCGATTGATGGCGAAAGAAAGATCTTCGTAGTTGTTGTGATCAAATTGCCGGCGCATGTGATCAAACACCGCCATCCCCGGAAAGGCCCAATAGGGTTCAATCAAAGCGAGCGAGTCGAACAATTCCTCGATGCGGCCCTTCAGTTTTTCTGACCTTTTCCCGGCAGGGTCACGGTCGAGCGCCGCTGATGCTTCACGCAAAGCGCTCCAGCGGTCAGACCGCAACTGGATGGCAGAATAATAGTCATTCACAGATTGCATCGGTCGTTCTCCGTTAGGGGGCTCAATGACCGACAGATGATCGCGCTGGAATTGGCGGATATCGTACGGTGACTCAACCGCTGGAAGTCTTCCCAATCATCGGTGTCACCCCGATATCATGGATTCTCTTAGCGCCGGGCGCGCTGGATTCGATATTAGCATCCGGAACATCGACATGCAGCCCTGCCCGCGAACCTTGCTGCGGTGTTTCAAGTGGGCCAAGTGTGTGCAGGAACGCATCGGTGCCGCTGGAGCGATCGTACACCGAAAAATCGTTTGAGCGGTCGCGGAAGCTTTTGAGCACTTGTCCAAGGCCCTTCATACCGGTTTCCCGCTGTCGGCGTACCATGCTGAGGTCGACCTCAATTGGGAACATGTCTTCTTGTCCTGCGGACTGATGCAGGACCGTTGAGGACGGATCGACGACACATGATTTTCCGACACCACCAGCACCAAGGCCGTTCACGTCAAATACATAACATTGAAACTGCGCTGCGGTGGCGCGCGCAATGGCCAGTTCCGCGTCCCGGTCGGTTGTACCGGTTAAGACGGGGTGCAGCAGCACTTCGGCCCCCATGCTGGTGAGTTGGCGGGTAGTTTCCGGAAACCAGATATCATAGCAGATTGACAATCCGAACCGGCCCACGTCCGGCACATCAAAGACGCAGAAATCAGTGCCTGCAGCGATGCCGGCCTCGTACGGCCGAAATGGGAACATCTTGGCGTAGCGCCGGACAATTTCGCCCTCGGGATTGATCACGACCGATGTATTGAAAACCTGCCCGTCCGCCGCGCGCAAGAACATCGAACCGGGGATAAGCCAGACCTTGTGACGCTGTGCTGCTTCACAAAACCGATCCAGCGTTTCATTTTGAGGCGGCTGCGCAAACCGATCCAGTGGCCCAAAAGGCGCCAGTTCGCTAAACAGCACCATCTGGGTCCAGGGAAAGCGGGCCATCAGCACATCAAGACGGTGGATCATGCCGTCAACGTTGGGCTGAAGTGCGTTCACGTACATCTGAACGCCGGCAATTGCGAATGGGGTCATACTCATAAGTCTCCGTGCGCGCGAAGCGACTCAGGCAACATACCTGAAACTGGCTTCACTTTTTGCACGTCTTACGCCCTTACCACCAGAACGGAAACAGGTGATCTTCGCACAACTCTATCAGCGTTGGAACCAACCAGGAATTCACGCACCCGGTCCGGTCTGTGTGAGGCCATTATGACAAGATCGCAGTTCGTCTCTTCGATCGCCTCAAGCAGTTTTGTGTGGATCGCACCAAAAGCGAGATGCTGTTTGACCTTGATCGTTGTCGGAACGTTTTCCTTAACAATGCCATCCAGCGCCGCACTTGCGGCTGCGACAGCTTTCTCTTCAAAATCCGCCGGGAAAAACCCTTCTACAAGCGGCGTTCCCAAATCCGGAACGACAGACATGATGTGCAGCATGCCTTTTGACGCATTCACAAGTTCGAGCGCCTGAGGCAGGGCTTTCTTCCAGGACGCTTCACGGTTCAAGTCGATGGTTAGCAATACGGATTTGAACATATCAACCCTCCTCAGGCCGCTGCGGTTTCACGCGGGGCGCGGCCGCGTTGCATCAGGACGATCAGTCCCAGCAAGATCAGTGCTGGAATAAACATCAGATACTTGGTTGGTTGCGAAACTGGTTTCAGCACACGCAGCACCTCCTGATCCCAATCTAGTCCTGCGGTCTCTGCCGCACTGCCAAACGTCACGTCGTCGATAAACAACTTGTCGCCTTCATTACGGAACAACAAACCGGCATTCTCCAGACGTTCTTCACCGGTTGCGCCGTCCAGTATCGGCAAGATCGCCACAAATTCGATGGGATCCCCCAGATCATTCAGACCGGCAACACGTATTCGCAACTCTTCGCCGACATCTGTGCCCATCGCTGCCGCTGCAATCTCAGTAGGATTTTCTTCACTATAGGGCGGAGAGACCATGTCCATCCAGAATCCTGGGCGGAACAAAGTGAACGCGATCAGCAAAAGCGCGATTGTTTCGTAAAAGCGATTTCGCGCAAGGAACCACCCCTGCGTCGCGGCAGCGAACAAGAGCATCGCTATTGTCGCGACAATGAAGACGAAGATGCCCTGTGCCCAAGTTACGCCGATCAGCAACAGTTCAGTGTTGAAGATAAACAAGAAGGGCAGTGCAGCTGTTCGCAAGCTATAGAAGAACGCCACTACACCGGTTTTGATCGGATCACCTCCGGACACGGCCGCGGCTGCAAAGCTTGCAAGCCCGACAGGAGGCGTCACGTCCGCCATGATCCCGAAGTAGAACACAAACAGATGCACCGCGATAAGCGGCACGATCAGCCCGTTTTGCTGCCCCAAGGTAACAATAACCGGGGCAAGCAAAGCCGAAACCACGATATAATTTGCCGTTGTTGGCAGGCCCATACCAAGGATCAGCGACAGGATTGCTGTCAGGAACAGTATGGCAAGGATATTACCCCCTGAAAGTACTTCGACCACATCGGCAAGTGCCGAACCGACACCGGTCTGGCTGACGGCGCCAACGATGATACCAGCGGTTGCAGTCGCGATGCCAATACCGATCATATTACGTGCACCGGTTTCGAGGCCGCTTATCAGATCTTTAACACCATTTGCTACTGCAGCGGCGATGTCATGGTCTTTGCGCATCAGTGCTGTCAGCGGACGTTGTGTCAGCAGGATAAACACCATGTAGGCCGTCGCCCAGAATGCGGAAAGACCCGGTGACAGACGATCCACCATTAACGCCCAGACCAGCACCACAACAGGCAGAACGAAATGCAGACCCGACCGTATTGTCGGCCCCGGCAGCGGTAGCGCTGTAACGGGCGCATTCGGGTCATCAAGCTCTAGGGGCTCCTCCTTTGACGCGATATAGAGCAGACTCATGTAGATGAGGGTCAGGAAGGCAAATATGATGTAGCCTGCGGTGTCGGGGAATGCTGGGCGGATCCAACCCATGCCATAGTAAACGATGAACGACAGCGCGCAGATGGCGGCAACAGTGAAAGCAATGCCGATCAGCCGTTGCACGATGGGTTTGGGCGTATAGGCGCGCGGCAGACCCTTTAGTCCGGCCTTCAACGCTTCCAGATGCACGATGTAGACCAGCGCGATATAGGATATCACCGCTGGAAGGAATGCGTGCGTCACGACATCAAAATAGGGTATTCCGACATATTCGACCATCAGAAAGGCCGCGGCCCCCATAACAGGGGGCATGATCTGCCCGTTGACTGAACTCGCCACCTCCACAGCGCCGGCCTTTTCAGAATTAAAGCCGACCTTTTTCATCAGCGGAATAGTGAACGTGCCAGTTGTGACCACGTTGGCGATAGACGAGCCGGAAATGAGCCCGGTCATGGCCGATGAGACGACAGCAGCCTTGGCTGGCCCGCCTTTCATATGACCCATCAGGCTGAACGCAACCTGAATGAAATAGTTGCCCGCACCTGCTCGGTCCAGCAACGACCCGAACAACACAAACAGAAAAACAAATGACGTGGAAACGCCAAGCGCGATGCCAAATACACCTTCGGTGGTAATCCACTGGTGGTTCACAATTTCTGACAGGCTGTTGCCTTTGTGTGCTATGATCGAGGGCATGTAGGGGCCCAAAACCGTATACATCAGGAAGACGCTTGCAACGATCATCAAGGCTGGTCCAAGCGCTCGCCGCGTCGCCTCGAGCAGTAACATCAAGCCAATTACAGCGACGACAAAGTCTTGCTCAATTGGTGCACCAACCCGGCCTGAAATGTCGCGATAAAACACGAAAAGATAGAGAGCTGCCATTGCGCCAATGATTGCCATGGCCCATTCCCAGATTGGCACGCGATCTTTGGGAGACCCGAGAATCACAGCAAAGACGACTGCAAGGGCTATGATTGGTATATACCATGTTGCGACCCCGTCTTTGGCCGCGACCATAAATAGAAATGCAAGGGCCACGGGGACAACAACCCCCAACCCAATCTGGAACTTGGTGCGGGCGGCGGGAAAAGCCGCAAATGCCAGAAAGATAGCAAAGGCCAGATGGATTGAGCGGGCCTCGGTGTCATTGAACACTCCCCAACCGACTATAAAGGGAATGGGCGATGCGATCCAAAGTTGAAACAACGACCAGGCTAGCGCAACACAGGTTATGAACAGGCCAACAGGCCCGGCGGTCCCACGACCGCCCGTGTCAGAAGAAGCTACAAGTTCATCCAGTTCCGCCTGAGATAGCCCACCGCGTCCAGCAGCCTCATTCTCGACTGCAGCAGCTTGCTGTTGGTTAGGATCGTCCGACATGTCAGTCCCCCTGCGGCCTGTTTTCAGGCGTCTATTAGTTCGTTTAGTGTCGAGCCGTGCGCCAGAAGGTCTATGGCGCACGGGTGACTTGCATGCGGAAAATGGTCTACATCAAGCCCTTTTCAGAGTAGTACTTGGCAGCACCGGGATGCAGAGGAGCAGACAGGCCGTCTTTGATCATTTCCTCTTGTTTAAGATTCTCAAAAGCCGGGTGCAGGCGTTTGAAGCGATCAAAGTTGTCAAAAACCGCTTTAACCACCTCGTAAACAACCTCGTCATCTACAGCTTCCGAAGTCACAAAAGTGGCTTTGACGCCAAATGTGGATGTGTCATCCGGCGATCCCTCATACATCCCACCGGGAACTGTGGCGGCAGCATAGAACGGGTTATCTGCGATCAACTGGTCGATCTCCGGTCCGGTAACAGGGACCAGAACAGCATCAACCGTCGAAACAGCTTCCTGGATCGAACCATTTGGATGGCCCACTGTGTAGATGATCGCGTCTACTTTATTGTCGCCAAGTGCGGCGGCCTGCTCTGCAGGTTTCAACTCAGAGGCCAGTGCAAAATCATCAAGCGTCCAGCCCAGTGCATTCATTACGACTTCCATTGTCGCTCGCTGCCCAGATCCGGGGTTGCCGATGTTGACGCGCTTGCCTTTGAGATCGGCAAACGAATTGATTCCGGCGTCGGCGCGCGCGATGACGGTGAAGGGTTCACCATGAACTGAGAAAACCGCGCGCTCGCCGTCAAACTTGTCACCCTCAAATTTTGAAGAGCCGTTGTAAGCGTGATACTGCCAGTCGGACTGGGCGACGCCCATGTCCATGTCCCCGGCCTTGATCGCATTGATGTTTGCAATGGAACCGCCGGTTGAAGGTGCCGTACACTTCAATCCATGATCGGCCACACCGCGGTTGACCAACTTGCAGATCGACTGGCCAACGACGAAATAAACGCCTGTCTGGCCACCGGTGCCGATGGTGATGAATTTCTCTTGCGCATAAACCGCAGACCCCGCCAACATGGCGGCTGCGAAAGCAAGGTATTTAATTGGTTTCATGGTTTTCTCCCTATTTAATTAACTTTGATTGCCCTCCTTAAGGAAGGATCTGTTTTTTGCAGCCCCGCGTGATGAATTGGTTGAAAAACTGGATCGACTCTCACTCCGCTTTTACAAAAGCTAAGTGGCGACACGCCTTTACCGATGTCATCGACACTTGGTTCGTTCTGCAAGACTGCAAGACTCGTGCGGCTTCTGCAACATAATTCACGGCACGTCAGTAATATTGCCTATTTCATTAATTAGCATGATGGCCTCAGCGTGCCATGTTTACTCTAATCCATCCCCTTAGCTGAAACTTAGAAGAAAACAGCGTGATTCTAACGCCACCCAGCTTAGTGCCTAAGAGTGCCCAGAACTGTAGACCTCTCCGCCGGAGATTGCTTATTATTTCAGGTGTCCCCATCGTGGAACAAAAGGAACCTGCCATGTCATCAACAACTCAAAACGCTCGTTTTTTGCCTTTCGCAATTGTTGGGTTGCTTAGCTTCCTTTCCCTGATCGGTCTAATTTGGACGACCTGGATGCTTATTCCACTTGTCTTCTTCGCCGCACTCACTGCGCTTGGCGTGCATGATATAAGACAGCGGGATCATTCGATCTTGCGAAATTACCCGGTGCTGGGACATATGCGGTTTCTGTTTGAGGGGATCCGTCCCGAAATTCGCCAGTATCTGATTGAAAGCGATCAGGACGAGGAGCCCTTTAGTCGCGATGACCGCTCACTTGTTTACCAGCGCTCAAAAGGCGTTGAGGACAAGCGCCCCTTCGGAACGCGCATGCGGGTCTATGATGCCGGATATTCCTGGGTCACACATTCAGCCAGCCCCAAACATCTGACGGAAACCGACTTCCGAGTTCGTATTGGGGGGCCGGAATGCACCCAGCCTTACGACGCATCTCTCTACAATATTTCAGCCATGAGCTATGGAGCACTGTCCGCAAACGCCATTTTAGCGCTCAATTCGGGGGCCCGGCAGGGCGGATTTGCACATGACACCGGCGAAGGCGGTATCAGCAAGTACCATCGGGAAGGGGGGGGCGATCTTATCTATGAGATCGGGTCCGGTTACTTTGGCTGCCGAAATGAAGACGGCGAGTTCAACACACTGAAATTTGAGGAACAGGCTGCCAACCCTCAGATAAAGATGATTGAACTGAAGCTGAGCCAGGGGGCGAAGCCCGGCCATGGCGGCATGCTACCGGCCGCAAAAATCAGCGCCGAAATTGCCGAAGCCCGCGGCATTCCGATGGGTCAGGATTGTGTTTCTCCAGCGTCGCATTCCGCTTTTTCCACGCCTGTCGAGATGATGCAGTTTCTAGCATTGCTTCGGGAAAAGTCGCTGGGGAAACCGGTGGGCCTTAAGCTTTGTATCGGGCATCGTCGCGAATTCATGTGTATGGTAAAAGCGATGCTTGAAACCCGTATCGCCCCCGATTTCATCGTGGTTGACGGTGCTGAAGGGGGCACCGGCGCTGCACCGGTCGAGTTCGCAAATCATGTCGGAATGCCCATGGTCGAAGGGTTGACCTTTGTGCACAACACGCTGCGCGGCGCAGGCCTGCGAGATCAGATCAAGGTTGGGGCTGCAGGCAAGATTGTATCTGCATTCGACATAGCACGCGCCCTTGCGATTGGGGCAGATTGGTGCAACTCGGCCCGCGGGTACATGTTTGCAATCGGTTGCATTCAGGCGCAGGCCTGCCACACCAATCGTTGCCCGGTCGGTGTTGCAACGCAGGACCCTTTGCGCCAGCGCGCACTTGACCCGGCGGGCAAAGCACAAAGGGTTGCGCGATTTCATAAGAACACCATGTCCGCGCTCGGCGAGATGACTGGCGCTGCGGGCTTGTCACATCCAGGAGAATTCCTACCGCATCATCTCATGATCAGAAACGGGGACTCCCAGATGGTCACCGGCCAGGAAGCATACCCCTATCTACCCGAGGGATTCCTGCTGAAAAAGGAGGGGGCCGATCACGACAACTATCGTGCCAGATGGGCGCGAGCTCGTTCGGATCAATTCACGCCCACCACTTAAGCTGCAAAAAGGCGGACACATTTTGGCCCGCCTTTCTTTTTAAGTACGTGAATTAGTTGATTTACTTTGCGATCGCGTCAGCCAACGCGGCCTCAAAAATCGCAAGACCTTCTTCAATGATCGCATCAGATGCCGTCAAGGGTACCATGATACGCAGCGCGTTGCCGTGCATCCCACAAGCAAGCAGGATCAACCCACGTTTGAGTGCATGCGCAACCACGGATTTGGTCAGATCAGCATCAGGCTGAGCAGTTTCGAAATCGGTGACAAATTCAACCGCCAACATTGCGCCTAGGCCACGGATATCCCACATCCGGTAAGGCGCAACGCGTGCACCAATTTCAGAGAACTTTTCGCGGAACTGCGCGCCCAAAGTAGCCGAACGGGCCAGCAGACCCTCTTGTTCAATTGCATCAATTGCAGCCAGGGCCGCGGCACAGGCAACCGGATTGCCGCCATATGTGCCACCCAATCCACCAGGTGCCAATGCATCCATCACCTCAGCGCGACCGATCACACCTGCGATCGGATATCCGCCAGCCATGGATTTTGCAACGGTGATCAAATCCGGCACGACGCCAGAATGTTCTATCGCAAACCACGTCCCTGTCCGGCCAAATCCGGCTTGAATTTCGTCGGAGATAAGCAGAATGCCGTGTTTATCACAAATGTCACGCAAGGCGCGCATCATTTCAAAGGGCACTGGTATGTAGCCCCCCTCGCCCAAGACAGGCTCAATAATGATCGCAGCGACACGGTCGGGTTGCGCATCCGTCAGAAACAGGTTTTCAAGACCGATCAGCGCATCCTGAACGGTGATCCCGTCCCGTACACTTGGGAATGGCGCGCGAAAAACGTCTGATGGAAACGGACCCACGTCCTTTTTGTAAGGCGATATCTTGCCGGTCATTCCCAGCGTGAGCAGCGTGCGTCCGTGATAGCTGCCCGTAAACGCAATTACCCCCGGACGACCGGTTGCGGCGCGGGCAATTTTCACCGCATTTTCTACGGCTTCGGCGCCAGTAGTCACCAGCAATGATTTTTTTTCGTGATCGCCGGGTGCAAGAGCATTCAGTTTCTCGGCAAGCGCGACATACGGCTCATAAGGAACGACCTGAAAGCTAGTATGGGTGTAGTGGTCTTCTTGTTCTTTTGCGGCCGCGATCACCTTGGGGTGACGATGACCGGTATTCAGCACCGCGATGCCCCCCGCAAAATCAACATAGCGGTTACCTTCGACATCCCAAAGTTCAGCGTTCTCTGCATGACTGGCAAAAACCGGCGCGGCCGAAGCTACGCCCCGAGCAACAGCCGCTTCTCGGCGCTTCAGCAGTTCCGCGTTGCTATTCGCTTCTGCCGCAACATCCGGCACAACCGCAATCTTGGCCTTGCGCTTGGTCGCTGTTTTGCGGGTTTGTTTTTTTACAGTGGTCGCCATATCGACAAGTTCCTTTTCAAGTTGACCAGAAGACAGTCATTTAGGAGAGTGTTTAAAATTCTCATAGTGAGTTTAATTTATCTGTCAACGTGATTCACGCACCGATCTTTGACGATAGACAATGGTTGAATAATCGCCCTGGCAGGTTAAGAGGTCTCCCCACCTGCACTACTTTGATCTTGCGCCATAATAAACCGATCGGCCCAAAAGGACGTGAAAATGAACATCGGCGAAAAATTGCAATCGATCCGAAAGGCACACGGTTTGTCGCAGCGCGAACTGGCAACCCGGGCCGGCCTCACAAATGGCACGATCTCTCTGATCGAACAAAACAAAACAAGCCCGTCTGTCGCGTCTCTCAAAAGCCTGCTGGATGCAATACCGATTAGCATTACCGAGTTTTTTGCGACCATCGAAGAACCCGGCGAGTCCAAATATTTTTTTACCCCCAGCGAATTCACGGAGATTGCCCCGCAATCCGGAGCGTCTGCCGTGTCATTACGACAACTGGGCAATGCAATGAACCATACGCTGCAGCTTCTTGATGAAACCTATCCGCCGAACGCAGACACAGGACCAGAGCTGCTGAGCCACGCTGGTGAGGAGGCCGGAATCGTGACCGAAGGTCAAATCGAAATCACGGTTGACGATCAAGTGAAGGTTTTAAGCGTTGGTGAGGGCTATCTGTTCGACAGTCGCCTACCACACCGTTTTCGCAATATTGGCAAAGACATCTGCAAGATCATCAGCGCAAGTACGCCTCCGACTTTCTAAATCCTTGGACATAGGCGGCACATAGCCAAGCTAAAACCAGAAATTCTGTAGTTCTGATCACTTCGCCTGCGTCTTTGTCACGTGATCAACATAATCTCGGAATGCCCCGATTTCCTCGGGCCGCGCCTCTTTGCCAGTAAACCCCAGCAAATACATCGGCACGTGCTTAATCCGTTCATCCATTGGCTCATTCAGATCGGCATCATTATAACCCATCTGCATGAAATACAGGATACGAGCACGCGTAACAGCCTCAAGGTCTTCATAGCCAAAGCGGCGATACATGTCGGCCAGCGCTGTTAATCTGACGGCGTCGGATTGGTCCTGAACTCGCCGCACCGTCGGGGACCCCCGTGCCCACGCTCGTATGGCAAAATCAAGCGACGTATTGAACAGGCTCGGATCAACCACGCAGTGAAAAACATTGCAAAGCGCGCCGGTTATTGTTTCAGCGGGCGCATTCGCCTTGGCGACCAGTACGGCGGTATTTGTGTTCTGCCATTCTTGCAATAACGCATTTAACAGGTCCTGACGGCTTTTGAAGTACCAGTAAAAGCTTGACCGCGACACACCCAGCCGCGTGGCAAGTACCAGCACTTTCACCTGATCGACGCCATCGTTGATCAGCACGTCCATCGCTGCATTCAACCAATCCCGCCGAGTCACCTTGACGTTGCCGACAAGAGGCTCCTTTTCAGGATCATCCCGATGCAGGACTGCTGGCTGGTCGGGTTTCTTCCTAGACACGTTCCTACCCACGCATAGCCTTGCCTGCCGCATCATAGGGCGAGGCGGCTATGACACGTGCTGGTCTTTCGACACCGACAACATGCACGCTAAGCTCGGTCCCGGGCGCCGCCTGACCCTGATCGACCAGGGCCATCGCAAGTGATTCCTTCACTGTATGCCCATAGCCGCCAGAGGTCACAAACCCGACCTGCTTGCCATCCGACCAGATCGGCTCGTACCCGCTTGGATCCGAGTCGATAGCGTCAATTTCCAGCGTGACCTGAACCTGTTCCGGACCGTTTCCGTCGCGCTCCGCGATCGCTGCCTCCTTACCAACAAAACCTTTGTCCCAGTCAATCCAGCGATCCATTCCTGTCATACCGGGTGTGTACCCCTGAGTGAATTCAGCGGACCAGATTCCAAAGCTTTTTTCCAGCCTGAGCGACAGCATGGCATTAAAACCATATTCTCGGATGCCGTCGCCGGCACCAGCATCAAGCAATGTCTGGCGCAGGGTGATGTGATCCCCCATGCGGCAATGGATTTCATACCCGAGTTCACCTGCAACAGACAAACGACCCACTTTGGCGCGGATCATGCCGATGTCGAAATCTCCGCATCCCATGAATGGCAAGTCGGCGACTGGTGCCTCCGACAGCATTTTAATGACATCGCGCGATTTAGGACCGGAGAGGGAAAAACCCACCATCTCTTCACCTAGGTCTCGAACTCCGACGCCGTCGACCATGTGATCATTGAACCACCGCATGTGCCAGGTGCGCAGGTAATAACTGCCCATGATCCACCATGTGCCGTCGCCCCAGTTAAAGACCGTCAGGTCACCCTTTAATCGCCCGTCTTCACCCAGCATAGGCGCCAGTCGGGCACGACCGGGGCTCGGCAATCGCGATGCCATGATGTGGTCCAACCATTCACGGGCGTTCGGACCTGATACTTCAAACCGGGAAAAGCCGCTGATGTCCAACAGGCCCACACCATTGCGTACCATCTTGCATTCGTCGGCAACGATCTCAAAAGCGTTCGACCGTCTGAGCGACGGCGTTTCTTCAAAACCCGGCGGCGCAAAATAAAGCGGCACCTCAAGGTCAAAGCTAGCACCCCATTTGCATCCTGCGGCGGTCATGTCCGAATATGCCGGTGACGTCTTGAGCGGGCGACCGGCAGGTAGCTGCTCGTTCGGGTAGGTCATGACGAAGCGACGCGAATAAAACTGCCCTGTGGTTTCCTTGATGTATTGTTTATTTTCCGCGTAGGTCCCGTATCGCGCAACATCCATGCCATAAACATCCGCCTCAGGATGGCCGTGAATCATCCATTCTGCCAGCGATTTACCAACGCCTCCTCCTTGGAGAAACCCCGCCATGACTGCGCAGGCGCTCCAGTATCCGCGTTTGCCTGGTACCGGGCCAACCAGCGGATTACCGTCAGGCGAAAACGTGAATGCCCCGTTTACCCATGTTTTGACGCCCACCTCCTGCAGGCAAGGGTAACGTTCAAACCCTAGAGTGAGTTCGTTTTCGATCCGGTCCACATCTTCGTTAAAAAGCTCCATCCCGTATTCCCAGGGCGCGCCGTCCATAGCCCAGTGTTTGTGATCAATCTCATAGATGCCCAACAACACGCCCTTTTGGTCCTGACGCAGATAGGTGAAACCTTCCAGATCGACAGTCATGGGTACTTCAAAGTCGACTTCTTCAAGCTGAGGAATTGAGTCTGAGATCAAATAGTGGTGCTGCAACGGAGAGACCGGCAATTCGACGCCCGCCATGCGGCCCAATTGCTTGGCCCACAGGCCACCGGCATTGACAACATGCTCGCAACTAACAGTGCCTTTTTCGGTGACAACGTCCCAGCCTTCCAGCGTCTGATTCAGTGCCAGAACTCTGTTATGCTCAACTATCGTTGCGCCTCGCTTTTTGGCAGCACCGGCATAGGCGTGCACTGTGCCCGTCGTGTCGATATATCCTTCGCGATCTGCCCACATGCCACCGAGCAATCCATCCGTTGACATGATCGGGTTCAATTCCTGCGCTTCCTCGGGCGTAACCAGTCGGCAGTCATCGATCCCGATCGACTGAAAAGTTCGATACGCAGATTGCAACCATTCCCATCGATCAGGGGTACCTGCCATGGTCAACCCGCCGGTCATATGCAGGCCGATGTTCTGGCCGCTCTCTTTCTCGATCTCGCTGAGCAGGTCGATAGTGTAGGCCTGAAGCTGCGCAATATTCGGATCCGCGTTCAGCGCATGAATGCCGCCCGCTGCGTGCCAACTCGACCCCGCCGTCAGGACCGAACGCTCGATCAAACAGACATCACTCCACCCGAGTTTTGCGAGATGATAAAGAACCGAAGCGCCAACTACGCCCCCGCCAATCACAACAACACGATAATGCGACTTCATTTCCGGACCTCCAATAGCGCCAAGTTTGATCGCCCAAACTTACTACTGGACATTACTGTCCATTTCTATTCGCAAATCAATTCAAAATCAGGGAGGGCTCAAAAAAATGAAATGCACCCGAAAGAGTGCTGCTGTCAGAAAGGTTACCGAGAGCGTCCAAACAGCTTTCTGTTCATCTCTTTGTCGACCAGACAATGCGTGCCATCACTGGGATCTTCTGTCCGGCGCGGGCGTTTTCTCTTACACTCATTCCGATCGGTTGGATCATCAATGCCGTAAAAGGTATTGATGATCGCCTGTTCCTGCTGATGGTCGAATGCATGGGTCTGCGCGAACATTACGTATTGGAAAATCAATGGCTGTGTCGTCGGTACGAATTGAAAATCACCTGCGTCTGCCAATTGACCGTTAACACAACCTGCATAGGCACGTGGCCGCGCAAGCTTGCGCCCACCCGTAGATTTACCGGCCAACGCATTTGTGAAGCAGCGTCGGGGCAGCGACATCTGACAGTAGTAATGGACCGTGATATCGGACCAGTGGTCCGGATAATGCGTGGTCTTCAGGCAACCGGCCAACGCCTTCAATCCCTGCTGGGTAAAATTCGGGTTGCCGGGTGCACGACCGCCGTAGGTATCGGCGCTGATGTTCATCGCATCCAGAATTGCCAACCCGGGCAGATCAAGACTGGCGGCAGGCGCTTTAGGCCTGTAATCTGAATAGGCATTTGTGGGCGAATTGATGGTTGCCATCAACTGATCAATCTCGGCCTGCGTCGGTACGCTGCGCCAATTTTCTACAACAACTGAGGGGCCAACGGCCACTCCAATCGAAAGGCTGTCCAGCGTCGCGTTGTCCAGTTCGCCCGTTTCCGTTAGTCCGTTGCCGGCTTGATAGGACAGGATCGCCTTACTGGTATTCCGCCCCATGAAGCCATCCAGCACACCGGGGTCATACCCCTGCTCCGCCAACTGGGATTGTGCCTGATGAACAACGGCAGAATAACGGGCATCTGCGGGCGCCGCTAAACCTAGCAAAATCGTGACAGCACCCGCGACAATATAGTTTTTGATCTGGTCCAACTTGGTGACCCCTCGTTTCTTAGAAATGACTAAAATAATATTCGAATACTATCAGAAGTTACTCTGTTTTGCCAGTATTTCGCGCCTGTTGGCGTCCTTGCGAGCAATCCGCTTTCTATCCGAAATGCTTTTCGGTCGAACCGCCGCAATCAAACTCCAGCGTGAATGTTTTAGCGTAAAGGTTGTTATCGTCCAGTTGCAACCGGCCAAAACGGCGCTCTAGCGGAAACGCGCTTTCGCCTTGCCGTGGATCGGGTCGGCGCAGATTTTCCAGCGCAAGTACTGCAATCAACGATTCCACCAGAATTACCGGCGAGACATATTGGCCCAGACATTTGTGCCGGCCATAGCCATGTTGCAGATAGTGTTTATCGTCTCGTCCAGTAACAAATGCATCCGCGTTATCAATGTGCTGCATCGCTGAACCATGCGCGACAAAAATCAACGTATCCGTGCGAATGGGGCGACTACCCGAAATTGTTGCGCCGTCTTCCTTGCATTCACGTAGTAGAATTTCCGCCTGTGGCTGAAGTCTTAGTGCCTCCAGCGCATATTGATGCAACTTCTGGCGGTTCTTTGATACATCGCGCCCGTCAAGAACGTCGAGCGCAAGTTGCCTCGCCTCTTCAAAGCTGCCCGCGCGCTCATCACCGCCCAAAGTGTCAGCACCGGCCTTTGTATATTCTCCTTCTTTCAATCGGATAATTGAATCGATCATCCGGCATGTCGCCTCCTCTTGCCCGGCGACCGCACCAACCACCGTGCCCATGATATTCTCAACGATCCTGAGATCGCTCAGCCGGGCCGGTTCAACCTTGGGCTCTAGAGAAATCGAAGGATCAGCGACACCCAGTTGCAGCTTCAGCAGCCGGGTCAGCATCGTATCAGGAACAGTTTCACCCGCCTTCAAGGCAGCGCGCTGGATATCCAATTCGCGCAATAGACAGACAAGCAACTCGCGATAGGCGCGTACCCCGTGGGCCTGAACCTCGACATCCTTTTGCACATTATTGAAGAAATTCTGGAACGAAGCCTTGATCCAGTGATAGAGTTGTGCCTCGTCCGGGATCACACCGTCGCCTTTGCCCAAAGCGGAATCCGGCAATGTCGCGATGCTGCCATCGGGGCGCTGATATTCAGTTGGCAAGGGTATACTACCATCTGGTCCCGCGACCTTGTCACCGTAGTACTTCAACATCCTGTCGCTAAGCTCGAATTGCCCTTTTTCAATCGCGATGGGAATTCCAAAATAGTGGTGCGAAACCGTTACTGGCACATATCTGGCGATAGAGGCGACAACGTCAATTTGCCCACGACAACTATCGCATGTCACTTTGAGCGCCTTTTTGACGCGTTTCATGCAGTCACCGTGGACCAGATCGCGGATCTTGTCGGGATCTTTTTTGTTTACAACTGTAGTCAACAACCGCTTGTCCTCGACAAACTTATCGGCATCGTCTGTGCTAAGAATGAAGCTATCAAAACCTCCGTTTTCCTCGGGCGTCATCGATTTGATCATCTCGCGGCCGTAGGGATCCACCGTAAACGCGTCGTGCCGGGAAAGGACCTCGCGCACGCTATCTCCGTCGACGACAACGACCGGCCCAAACGGCGGCTGGAAAAGCTTTTCCTTATGCCGGATTTCCGCCAGCATGGGATAGGGTTTGAATTTCAGGAAGAACCCATAGACGCCCGCGACGGCACGACCCTGTCGGGTTGCATCACCCTTAAGCGATTGCAGTTCAGCGATTTCGGTTGGTGACAGATCGTCTGACTTTGCCTTGACAGAAAGCTGCCCCAGACGCACGATATCCACGGGGTTGTCCGCCATGACCCGGGCGATCGTTGCATAGAAAGAGTCCAATGCTTCCGCAAAGTTCAATTTCAGATAGCTCAGATCCGGCGCTGTCGAATCACCGCGTGAGGGCGTGTCACTGGCTGTTTGTGGCGGCTCCTCCTCAGGTGCCTCAACCTTGCGATTGGCGGGTTGCAGCCAGCTTTCCAACCACGCGCGATAATCAAATCTCAACATTTTTCTTACCTATCTGATTGTTCGAAATAGTGCTCTTACACAATAAAATATCGCCATTCTCGTGTCGGTCAAACCGCCGGAATTGCGAGTGCCAACCGTGACTACAGCTTAGCCAAGCGGCAGAGCCTCGGCTACCCCTGCACGCTCTTGAGGCATTTTAGCGCTCTTTCGGTATGAATCAGCGGCAGCACAAAAGATCGCCGGTCGTTTCGGTCTGTCCGGGAACGTAAAGGTCGCGTCGTGGTACTTTTGTTCCCACAGCACAAAAAATATGTTAGCGTCGGCGATTATTTGATCAGTTTTTTAAACCAGAATTGGAGTGTTGCATGTCGAATATTGCGGGCAAGGCTTATGCGATGAACGTCGTCACGCCAAGCAATCCCAAAATCACTTGGATCAACCGGTTACTCTTCATGGCGGCGCGCGGACGGCCGGATCGATTGATGGGATTGCTGGGTTTGTCGCTCATCCATTTTGCACGGTGGGTGATTATCAAGCCGGGTGATTGGCCTGATTTGGGGCAAGGCAAACAGACCGTCAAGAATGACTACATGCTATTCTGCTCCAACTTCAATGGCACTTGGGACCAATACATTGATGCGTTCTCGGATGGTATTCCTAACGGCCTCAATCTATTCTGGTTTTCGGCGACAAAATATCCCTTGTCGATCCCGGTCAGCCCTTTCAAAAACTACATAACGCACAACCAGATCAACACCGACTATTATTACAACGCGACCCCGGGCGCAGCGCAGCGTGATATCAAAACCAGCGTCAAAGTGTACGACGCGTTGCTGCGTCTTGAAGACGCTCATGTCTCGCTGCCGCCAGAAGAGTTTCAAGCGACCTACCACGCAACTTTGGCAGAAATTCAGATTGGGCTAGGCGATGCTGGATTTGGCCCTGTGGCAAGCCTTAACACGGAACGTGCCGACCTCAATCGCGAGCGATACGTGAGAGAGACCGCTCCTGACGTGTTTCCGACAACTTAATTAAGAGGGTCCCAGATGCCTGATCTAGACTCCGGTCATATATTCCTAACCACACTTGCGCCAATCCGGGATTCTGGCAAAGGTCGGTTGGAACATACGTCATTTACGCAGAACGTGCGTATTGCCCTAGCGAAAATGCCAACGGCCATGCAGTCTCCTGCCACACAAGCAACCGGAAATAATAGCCCTTTCGCCCGCAACAAACGCAACCATTTGGCGCGGATGTTTGTTCTGAACGATGTGGTTTACAACGGCCGGATTGGCCAGAACGCGCTGGCGGCAATTGTTTCAAAGCAAGATCCAACCGACCCGCAACCCGTTGATCGTCTCAACACATCTTATGTTGTCTTTTGCGCTGATATCGACGCCATAGCAGAAGATGGCGCGCCGCTTCCGATTGATCTTGATGAAGCCGAGCAGAAAAACGTGCGCATGGCTTATGCGCGTGAGCTTTGGAATACGATGGAGGACGAGCTTCGGGAGGTATATGTTAATTGCGTTGGCTTTGATGGCGTCGAAACAGCAGATGACTTTGCGACCTATCTGGAAAAATGCCACGTCAAGACGACAATGCCGTTTCACGACTACTATTTGTCCCTGCCTAAGTTTAACGTTCTGCCGTTAAATCGGTTGCTTATCGCTGTCGCCATACCGGCAGCCATTGCAATCATCGCGCTCTTGCTACGGATATTTGGCGTACTGGATCTACCAGGGCTGGGTTGGAGCACGTTCTGGACCTTCGTCTGCGGCGTGATCCTCTCGGGGCTGGTTGCAGTCTGGGCGGTGCAGTATACGCTGAAAAACGGGGAGAAGCCGCTCGGGCCGGGTGAATACGACGATCTCCCGTCGGTGCTCAAAGCGCTATACATGCAGCAAAAATTCAGTGATTTTGTAGTGGACCATCAGGGTAGCTCCGCTAAAGACCTTCACGCAGCGTTCGGAAAATTTCTTAGCGAGCACAAGCCAAAGGACCGAGAGGGGCCGACGCAGGGGCCCGGTTTGATTTCTTCTGCTGTGCCAGCTTCCAAGTCTTAGAAAATTGGATTTCTGATATGACGAATTCGCTAAATTTGAATGATATACAGGGCAATATCGTCCGCGCTTATGGTCGCTTTTCGTTCCCTTTTGCCCGTTACTTTTTCCTGAATATCTCCGATCCTGCCGAAGGTCGAAAGTTTGTCGATGCAGTGCGGCATCAGGTAACCACAGCGGCGCGCTGGCCGGAATCGGCTGAAAAACCTGAGTGCACGGTAAATATCGGTTTCAGCTTTCACGGTCTGCGCGTATTGGAAATTCCTCCACGCACACTTCAGGGCATGTCAGACGTTTTTATCGTTGGAATGAAAGAGCGAGCGTTTGTTCTGGGAGATCGTGATACGACCAAAGTTACGACGAGCGATGACAACTGGAACGCCCATTGGGATCCGATATGGCGCAAAAACAGGGCTACGGATGCGTCGGGTCCAGTTAACGTTCATATGTGGATTTCGCTGAATGCTCAGCTTAAGCGACACGGCACAACTGGCGAACCCGTTGAAGCATTGGAGACACGTACACAATGGCTGCGCGATCTTTGTGATCAGTCCAACGGTGGCGTCACCATATTGTCTGGCATCGGCAAAAAGGGGGATCAGGATTTTCAGTCCGCTTCCGCGGTTTTTGACACGCATGGCAAAGAAAAATTGCCAACACCCAAGGAACACTTTGGGTTTGCTGACGGCATTAGCGACCCTGTGTTTGAAGGGCAGTATCGCCCGGATGACATGAAAACAGCAGTGATCGGCAGGGGCAAGCGCGTCGGCGACTCCTGGGAACCGATCGCTACCGGCGAATTTATCCTAGGCCATCCCGATGAAAGTCAGGAACTGCCGCCAACAGCGATGCCTTATGAGTTCACGCAAAATGGCACGTATATGGCTTATCGCAAGCTGCACGAAAATGTTGGCACATTTGATGATGTTCTGATGCAAGAAACGAATTCCTATGCCAAAATGATGGACGTCTCTGCAGAGGAAGCAAAGGAGACCTTGCGTGCCAAGATGTGCGGTCGCTGGTCAGACGGGGTACCGCTCGCAAGAGTTCCGACTTACCCGAAATGGCAAGAATTCCGCAAAGATCGCGGGTTTGATGATCCTGATCCGAAAACGGCGCTAAGAAATCTGCGGGTTTACCTCGGCTCCCCGGAAGCCTCCGATTTTCGATATGCCGATGATATGCAGGGGCTGAAATGCCCCGGCGGCGCGCACATCAGACGAATGAACACGCGCGACTATCTCGACCCGTTCAATCAGACGGGCACTGACCCGAAAACTGGCAATCCCTTCGAAAACACGAAAGCGACGCATGCGCTCAACAAACGCCGTCGTATTTTGAGGCGCGGACTGCCTTATGGAGCCTCGGACCCAAAGGGCAATTCTGACGAGACCGAACAGGGCGTTGCGATGATGTTGATAGGGGCAAACCTGTTTCGCCAATTTGAATTCGTGCAACAACAATGGATACAATACGGGCTGGATTTTCATCAGGGCAACAACACGTGCCCGATGCTGGGCAATCACGACCACCACAAACGACACACGATACCGTCCGACCCCAAATCGGGAAAGCCGCCCTATGTCATGAGCAAACTGAAGAGCTTTGTCGAATGTCGCGGGGGCGATTACTTCTTTATACCGTCAATGACAGCCTTGCGCATGATTGCCATGGGAATCGTGGATCCAACCTAGGTCTTGCGCCAGTCCCTATCGGGGACCTACTCTATGACGCAGTCGGCCAAGAAACGAAAGAGGACCAAACGGCAGTGCGGCTAGTTAAACTGAGGCAGCGGCTGACAGGATTTTGCCGAACGGGCCTCGTCCTGTTGACTGTGACGATACCGAACATCACCACCGCCCAGGATTTCTTTACTCTCAAAGGGCACGGCGGACCGATCAAAGGTATCGCAGTCGGCGAAGACGGCGCCATCCTGACCGCAAGTTTTGATAACTCTGTTGGATTCTGGCGCGATGGGCAACCTGCTTGGCTGGAAGACCATTCAGCTGCTGTCAACGCTGTGGCCTATCTTGGGAATGGAGACGTGGTTTCCGCTGGCGATGATTTCTCAGTGCGGTTGTGGAACAGTACTGCCGACAAAGTGCACGAACTTGGACGCCATGCTGGCAAAGTCATCAGACTGGCGGTTTCCTCTGACAAAAACCGCATCGCCTCGGCGAGTTGGGATGGAACGGCCCGCATTTGGACTTTGAGCACTGACAAACCACCCGTCGAAATTTCGGGGCACTCCAACATCGTAAATGACGTGGTATTCTCGCCCGACGGCGCGCGGCTTTATAGCGCGTCGGCTGATGGCACGATCCGGATTTGGGATGTGGCTACGGGCACCCCTCTGCAGCGGCTGGTCGAACACGGTTTTGGTGTAAATTCAATTGTGCTCGCGAATGATGAGTCCTGGATCGCTTACGGAGCGGTTGATGGCGGAACACGCGTTGTCGCACTTCCTCAGGCTGCGGAGTTGGGCGATTTCACGCTGGATCGACGCCCGATTCTTGCGATGGACTATCATGCCCGATCAGCGCGCATCGCGGTTGGAGACGCGCAGGGGTACATCATGATGATCGATACAGATCGCTGGAAAATCGTGGATGATTTCAAGGCGGCGCTGTCTGGCCCCATATGGGCGCTCGCATTTTCACCGGATGGTCAGAACATTCACGCAGGCGGGCTGGATAATGCCATGTATAGCTGGCCCGTGAATGCCCTGCGCGGGGCTTCACAAATGAACGAAACAAACCGAAGTTTTCTAAAAGCGCCAGAAAAGATGTCAAACGGCGAAAGGCAATTCCAGCGCAAATGCTCGATATGCCATACGCTGGTCCCCGACGGCGAACGCCGCGCCGGTCCCTCATTGCATCGCTTGTTTGGGCGATCGGCAGGCAGCATCGCGGACTATCCCTATTCGGATACGTTGCGGAGCTCGGATATTGTCTGGTCAGAGGAAACCATCAATCAGCTCTTCGATCTTGGCCCGGACCACTTTATCCCTGGGTCAAAAATGCCCATGCAGCGCATTACAGGAGATTCCGATCGGAATGATCTGATCGCATTCTTGCGAAGCGCGACAGACCAGCGGTAGAAGCGGCCTATTAGTTGGCAGCACAAACGATACCAAGCCAATGCGGACGATCACACAAGACCCTTGTTGACAAGTTGCGTAAAACAAAGCCTTTGCATTGAAATTCGATGAGCGTTATCTCGACCTCACGCGGTCCCTTAGCTCAGCTGGATAGAGCGTCTGCCTTCTAAGCAGAATGTCGCAGGTTCGAATCCTGCAGGGATCGCCACAGCGACAAATAATATTGTTGACTTACAATCGCTTAAGTAGAAATCCATTCACAAGCCATCTGTTTATGCATTTGCAATCAGCCGCCTCCACGACGATGGTTGCCGGTGGCTGTAATCAGCTAAGGTTAGTGAGTCCACGACCCTCTGCGTCCGGTTGCGAAATTGTCACCGTAACCACCGGGACGAATGTTCGCTTTGCGCTTTTTGGTTTCAAGCACCTGGGCGTCGATGTCGCGCTCGGCCGCGTATTCAAGTGCAGCCTCTTTTGTTGGAAATTGCAGATGAACCTGACTTTGCGTATCGCTAGAGGACGTCCACCCCATTAGCGGATCAACTTCACGCGCAGAAGCTGGAGCGAACTCCAGCACCCAGTTCTTGGTTTTTGCCGTGCCCGAGGACATCGCAGTTCTGGCGGGTTGATAGATGCGTGCGCGCATGGTCTGGCTCCGTCTTGCTTGATCTACGTATGAGCAATTTTGCCTGTGTCGGCAAGAACCGTTTTACCAGACCAGCTTTCTCAACCCGGCTTTCTCGCCACAATAAACACACCCTTGTTTTTTCCGGGACACCATTCGTATTCAACATTGAAACCGGCAGAGGTCAGACTTGCTTTAAGGTCGGACGACGTAAATACCCTGACAAGTGGCAACAGCCGGAGAAGCCGCCCAAGATATGCGATGGGCGCGAAGTACTTCATGTTGTCGCCCAAACATGCCGTACTTGATATAAATACGCCACCCGGCTTGAGAAGGTGATGAACTTTTAGCATCGCGCCATCGCGATCCTGCAATAAATGCAGAATGCTCATGCCAAGGACAGCGTCAAAGCTTTCAGTTGGCACATCCACATCGTCCAGTGTCCCGACCTCAAAACTAACGTTCTGCACCTGCCGGGACTTCGCTTTTTCTTGTGCGATCTCGATCATTTTTGGTGAGATATCAATGCTCCGAATGTGTTTGACCTGCGGCGCATGGCAAAGTGCGGTTGATCCAGTCCCGCACCCAAATTCCAGAACGTTCATATCAGCATCAAGGTAGCGCTGTGTTACATCCAGTTTTCGCTGGTAGGATGCCTCGTCCGAAATTGGTTTCTTTGCATATGAATTTGCGATCCGATCCCAGAACCTGGCCTCTGGCCTTACTGACGTAATCTCATTGGTAAATGCCGTCATTTTTGACTCCGTTCGTTGAATGGTTTTAGTTTCTATACTTCTGATAAAAGAACATAGGAATTGACTAATTCTGCCTACCAGGTATGCATTTATGCATGGATTGGAAGTCTGTCAAATTCGACTGGAACAAGGCCAGAGCATTTCTAGTGACTGCCGAAGAGGGCTCGTTCTCCGCGGCGGCCAGGGCTCTCGGCATGGCACAGCCGACACTGGGGCGGCAGGTCAGTGCGCTGGAAGACGATCTTGGAGTGGTCCTTTTTCAACGCGCAGGCCGCGGATTGACGCTGACTCAAAGCGGGCTAGAACTGATGGATCACGTACGGGCAATGGGTGAAGCCGCCACACGGATTTCACTGACCGCATCAGGGCAATCGCAGTCAGTCATCGGAACAGTTTCAATCTCAGCGAGCGAAGTGACGTCCGCGTTTGTTCTTCCCGGCATCGTTACAAGATTGCGGCAAACCCACCCCGGCATCACGATTGAGGTTGTCGCAACGAACAGTCTCAGCGATTTGCGCCGCCGCGAGGCTGACATTGCGGTCCGAAGTATGCGCCCAACCGACCCGGATTTAGTTGCGCGAAAATTGAAAAGCGGCAAAGCTGAACTGTTTGCCGCCCAAAGCTACCTCGACCGAATTGGGCAACCGCGTTGTTCTGCCGACTTGACAGAGGCGGAGTTTGTGGGCTTCGACGACAACGGTCCTTTTCTTGACGGGCTGAATGATCTTGGCCTCAACTTGACATCAAGCAATTTTCAAGTGCGTTCTGGCACCCATCTGATTCAGTGGGAACTGGTCAAACAAGGGGCAGGTATCGGTGTCATGATGTCTGAGGTGGGCGACGCTGAACCACAGGTTGAGCGCGCAGCCCCTTGGCTGCCTGCTTTTGAATACGATATCTGGTTGGTCGCCCATCGGGAGCTAAACACAAGCCGACGCATACGATTGGTATTTGACTGGCTGGCCACCGAAATGCGCAAATTATAAACAACAAAGCTTCCGAACGGCATTTTACCTCACCTACTGACAATAGTTGTCATTAGTCACCCCCAATATGGGCTTGTATCACATCCAAAACGACCCAATTGTAAGAATTCCGAAAGGGAGCTTACCATGCCCAACGTGCAGCCTGATCAAAACCAGCCCATGATGCACGCCCCTGCCGATGATGTCCGCGCGAGGATGAAGCTGGAAGGCGGCATCCCGTTGCGCATGCAGACTGAGTTTTCGGCGGCTGGGGACCAGCCAACAGCGATCCGGGAACTAACCGATGGTGTCCTAAGCGGCGAGCGCGATCAGGTCCTGCTTGGGGCCACGGGCACTGGCAAGACATTCACCATGGCCAAGGTGATCGAAGATACGCAGCGCCCTGCTATTATTCTGGCCCCAAACAAGACGCTCGCCGCGCAGCTATATGGCGAATTCAAAAGCTTCTTTCCGGACAACGCGGTCGAGTATTTTGTAAGCTTCTATGACTACTATCAACCGGAGGCCTATGTCGCGCGGTCCGATACCTATATCGAGAAAGAAAGTCAGATCAACGAACAGATCGACCGGATGCGCCATTCTGCCACTCGAGCGCTTTTGGAGCGTGACGATGTAATAATTGTCGCCTCGGTGTCGTGCATTTACGGCATCGGATCAGTCGAGACCTACGGCGCGATGACGCAAGATTTGAAGGTCGGGTCTGAATACAACCAGCGCCAGGTCATGGCCGATTTGGTTGCCCAACAATACAAACGCAACGATCAGGCATTCCAGCGCGGCTCTTTCCGGGTGCGCGGCGACAGCCTTGAGATCTTTCCAGCCCACCTTGAAGATCGCGCCTGGAAATTGTCGTTCTTTGGCGAAGAACTGGAGAGTATTACGGAATTTGACCCGCTCACCGGGGAAAAAACCGACACGTTTGAGCGCATCCGTGTTTATGCCAATTCGCATTACGTCACGCCCAAACCGACGATGAAGCAAGCGATCATCAACATCAAAGAAGAGTTGAAACTTCGCCTTGACCAGTTGGTGAATGACGGAAAACTTCTTGAGGCGCAGCGGTTAGAACAGCGCACCAATTTCGATCTTGAGATGCTTGAAGCAACAGGCGTCTGCAATGGGATCGAAAACTACTCTCGCTATCTGACAGGCCGCGCGCCGGGAGAACCGCCCCCTACCCTGTTCGAATTCATTCCCGACAATGCCATTGTTTTTGCAGATGAATCCCACGTTTCTGTGCCGCAGATTGGCGGCATGTACAAAGGCGATTACCGCCGTAAATTCACGTTGGCTGAACACGGGTTTCGCCTACCATCCTGCATGGACAACCGCCCTCTCAAGTTCGAGGAATGGGATGCAATGCGCCCGCAATCAGTCTTTGTTTCCGCCACCCCGGCCAAGTGGGAGATTGAACAGACAGGCGGCGTTTTTACTGAACAGGTAATTCGCCCCACCGGTCTGGTTGACCCGCAGATTGAAATCCGACCCGTCGAGATGCAGGTCGATGATCTGCTCGACGAAGTGCGCAAGGTCGCTGCGGATGGCTTTCGCACTCTGGTTACCACGCTGACCAAACGCATGGCCGAGGACCTGACCGAATACATGCATGAACAGGGCATCCGTGTGCGCTATATGCACAGCGACATCGACACCATAGAGCGCATCGAAATCCTGCGTGACCTGCGCCTTGGGACGTTTGACGTGCTGGTTGGCATTAACCTGTTGCGCGAAGGGCTGGATATTCCCGAATGTGGCTTGGTCGCCATTCTGGACGCGGATAAAGAAGGTTTCTTGCGCTCAGAAACTTCACTGATCCAGACCGTGGGCCGCGCCGCGCGCAATGCCGAGGGCCGTGTAATCATGTACGCGGATCGCATCACCGGATCGATGGAACGCGCACTGGCCGAAACCGACCGAAGACGCGCCAAGCAGGTCGCCTATAACGAAGAACACGGGATCACGCCTACAACGATCAAAAAAAACGTCGAGGACGTGATGAAGGGCCTCTACAAAGGCGACGTCGACATGAACCGCGTCACGGCCAAGATCGAAAATCCTCTTGTGGGTGGCAACCTGCAGGCGGTTCTCGATGGGCTGCGCACCGACATGCGCAAAGCTGCAGAGAATCTGGAATTCGAAGAAGCCGCCCGCCTACGCGACGAAGTGAAACGGCTAGAAGCCGTTGATCTCGCTATCGCCGATGATCCGCTTGCTCGACAATCAGCGATCGAGGCGGCTGGAGAAGCCGCCGTAAAAAACCAGGGGCGCAGTAAAATGGGGCGCGGCGGCATGCGGGGTGGTGTGAAGCGGCGGGGGCGGCGCTAACTTAGTCTGAACGGAATGGTATTGAAGACATATTCAATTTTTTTATCAACCTTTCCTTGCCCATTGTTCTTAGCATTCGCTCAACGGTCATTTTTGTTAATGGCGACGAAGCCGACGGTCCGATAATCAAGGAATGAATGATGTCGCTAAACAAAAAATCTGCTCCAATGACGCCCTCAATCGGTTTGGCCTTCAATTTGAGCTTTGGCTCAATGCCGTTGGGTCCATTGAAATAGCTTAAATATGGTTCGATCTTGCGCTCCTTATCGCGATCTTTTAGATACACTAGTCGCCATTCTTCCTCCTCTAGAAATCCATGATGCTTGGAAAAAATTGCGAACAGGCAAATCCTTTGGAAAAGTACGTGGGCGCATCTACTTACGAATTCATCAGGCATGTCATTCTGCAACATGAACGTAGCAACTTCGGATATTTTTGCTTCAATACTGGCCCTTCTAGCTTCGGGTGACGCATAATGAACTTGGGAAAATACCAAAGGAGATTCATCGATCACCCGCATAGTCGAAACATCAAGAACCAGAGCTGCGCCGTTTCCATTAGCACCGTAGCCGCGCCACATTGACAATCGACCATCAGTGTCACCGTGCTTGTGTGCAGAGAAACACATTATGTAGAGGTCGAGCACGTGCTCCGTCGCATACTCGTCATAGGCTCGGTTGACAGCGTCATAGAATGCCGCTCTTCGAGTGTCTGCACCTAAAGATGCCCGCAAATCTTGATTGCGATGTACCAAATCCACGCCATTGTTGACGCCAAACCGGACCTCTTCCAGATCGTTCATAAATAGTGGATTTGAAAGCCAAACCTCATCTTGTGACAAGATTTTCTCCAAATTTGCCAGTGAAGTATAGTGCGCTAAAAGAGGTGCGTTTGAAAAAAACTCACTTTCCAACGAAAGTTCCGAATACAACAGGGAAATGAAATTGCTCCATGTCTTGTCAAATGTCATTTTTTCAGAGCATCCATATAAGTTTTGGGTATTCCACTCAGGGCGAGCGTCTCGGAGATTACACAATAGATCGGGTTAATTTGGCCAATACAACTTTATACTGGCGTTCACTCTCCCAGACATCAAGTTCAATCTAACCTCAGAAAATCGGGGCACTGCGACAAGAATCTTCTGCGTGCAATCGTGCACATCTTGCTTCGCAGAAGAAGGCGATTGATCATACATCTCACTTGAGGCACGCGGCATTGCTGCATCATCCCTTTACCCCAACCTCAACACCTCTAAACTACCGCCATGCGCTTCCTGATCTCTGCCGTGATCTTCTTCACTTCGCCCGCGTATGCGTGGGAATTCACCGCCGCGCCAATCTGCACACTCAGCCAAATTATTCCTGAGGCAGAAGTAAGCATCACATATGACCCGCGCGTCCCTATCTATGCGATCACACTGAACCGACAAAGCACCCCGTGGTTGCCCGGCCCAACATTTTCCATTCAGTTCGATGGCCCCCGCCCGCTTACCATTTCAACCAACCGACACAGTCTCAGCGATGCAGATACTACTCTTACTGTCTCCGACCGCGGATTTAGCAACGTGCTGGCCGGACTCGAACATAATACCACGGCGACTGCCAAAACCGCCGGTCAATCCTTGATCATTCCGCTAGACGACGCCGCTGGTCCGGTCACCGCATTCCGCGCGTGCGTAGAGGGCGGGACGGTCTGATGAATCTGGGCAATTGCCGCGTGACACTGCCTGTGACCGGTCTATACTAACTCCATGTCCATTACAGCTTTTGATCACGTCAACATCCGCACGACCAATCTAAAAAATATGATCGATTGGTATCGGGATATCCTTGGATTGCACCGGGGTAAGAGGCCCGAATTCCCCTTTCCCGGTGCATGGATGTATATTGGGGACCGTGCGGTTGTGCATCTGGTGGACTGGACGGACACGCTGAAGGCGGGTGGCGAAATTACCTTGGAACATTTCGCCTTTCGCGCCGTCGACATGCCTGCCTTTCTACAAAAACTCGACGATCATAGTATCAAACATAGCATCGATCCGGTTCCGGGCGTGCCTTTAGTTCAAGTCAATCTGTTTGACCCGGACGGTAATCACATCCACGTCGACTTCGAAAGCACAGAGCATTTGTCCTGAGCCAGGTCTCCGGATCTTGTGTGCGGGCGTATCGCCAATGCGTTAGAAAATCAGTTGCTCCAGTTGGCAATTACGTCAAAGCCAGCCGGTTTTGGCGCGCTTTCCAGATATTCAGAAAATGCATCCCAAAGCTCGGCCACTTTTGGAGCGTTGGCATCGGATGTCGCCTGACTTTCGACAACCGAAATCACATATCCGCTTCCGTCATCATTCATGACATTGATAAAATTTTGTACTCCCGGCAGCCCCAAAATTTCATCTTTCAGCGAATGCATCAGTTTTGTAGCAGCCTCTTTGGACCCAGCCTTCATCTTGTATTCAACGACACGTGCAAACATAGAAATTCCTTAATCAATCTTAATTTAATCGCCGACTTCAACCGTCATCGACAGTTCAGGCATAGCACAACGGGTGTAATTGGCCCAGCATTGGCTCTATTTGTTCGTCGAGCGAAGCACGTTGCCTCGCAACTGAAGAATGCAGTCTCTAGTCTTGTTTTGAGTTTAACATATTGAAATTATTCAGTATTCCTTGCTGAATGATAGGGGTTATGTTGCGAATTTGACAGACGCACCCAAGACGAGGATTATATCGCATCGGCCGCGAGTATTTTAAGGCCGGAATGTTTTTGTAAGGAGTTTGGTCATGCTTGGTATTCTCCAAGGATACGGTTTTGCATTATTCACAGCCATGGTTGTCATTGTCGGCGACTATTTCATCAAGGTCGCTGCAGACGGAAAACTGCCGTTGACATCACGTTTCGTGATAGCGGGAAGCTTGCTATACGGCGTCTCCGCGCTGTTGTGGTATTTTGCGATGCGCCACGCGACTCTGGCTCAGGCTGGCGTAGCCTTTTCGATGTTCTCACTGATCGCGCTCTGCTTTGTCGGTGCATTCTATTTCGATGAACCCATCGGCCTGCGCGAGGCTTTGGGTATTGGTTGTGCATTGTTGTCGATGGTCCTGATGGTCAGATTTGCGTAGCAAATTGAACTTACCCAATCAAAAGACCTATCCTCAGATTTCAAAGCCGTTTACTTCGACGGCGCCGATCGACATCGCCCCGTTTTTGACGGGGCGATATTGACATGCCTCTTATCGCAATACGTGCACAGCACAAGTCGCATGTCGAACTACCCGCGCGGCTGTACTACCCAGAAAGTAATCCGACATCTCTGGGCGATGTGACGCGATAATTATGAGATCAGTTTCATCAGCCTCGGCATAATCCAGAATTGTGCGGCCCGAATGACCATCAACTACTTTCCCCACCGAACCTGGCAGTTTCGTAGCCAACTTGTTCATCTCCTCCACCAGTGCCACCCTCGTCGATTTCAGGAAATCTTCTGACAGATAGGACACCGCATAGGCCGGTATCACTTCGACGACGTGAAGCAGAGTGATCTTGGCGTCTGGCGCTGCCAGTTTCTTCGCCAGTTCAAGTGATTCAGACCGATCGTGTTCATGGTCAAAAGCAATTGGCACGAGAATATTCTTATACATGAGACATCCCTCCTAAATTATATTGGTAAATCTGGCACGTTCTGACAAGCTCTACCTTGACCTAGGTCACTTTGACGCTGGTCTATCAACCACTCATTAACCATACTTAACCAATGTGAGCGCGGAGGTCCGGATGATCCGCGCTCTTATCGTTTTTCTGCTGTTTGTACCCGGCCTCTGCTCTCCGGCATCTGGGGGAGCGTGGTTGCGCGAGGATGACACTGGTTTCACGGCCTTCAGTTCGACAAACCGGGTACCAAAAGATTTGTCGTTTCTGAATTCAGACAACTCGTTTTATGTTGAATATGGCGTGACAGGTCAAACAACGCTTGGGGCTGACCTGAACTATGCAACCGTCTGGGACGGTCTTGATATGTTACAGGAAGGACACGCAATTCTGTTTCTGCGCCGCCCGATCGGGCGTGCAGACCGCTCAATGCGATTTGCCTACGAACTTGGCATCGGTACTCGATACCGTCTGCTGGAATGGGAAGGAGTGCTAAAGCTGGGACTCTCAATGGGCAAAGGAATTGAAACCGGCCTCGGCAACGGCTGGATCGCAGTTGACGGATCAGTAGAGTTTGAGGACCCCAGCGGTGGCCGGTTGACCAAACTAGACGCCACATTTGGTATTTCGGTCTCGCCCCGGGTAAAGACAATGCTTCAGATTCAATCTTCCTACCGGTCAAAAGACATCTACAATGTCGATGTCATTCCATCCATCGTCTGGGAACTCAAACCCAAGAGTTACATGCTGTTGGGTGTTGAAGCGCGACACAGCCGCACTAAAACCTATGGACTGAAAGTTGGCTTTTGGCGCGACTTCTGAGAACGGGCCGTACTCTCGCAGTTTCGACTGCCAAGCCTTCTTACCGCAGTTAAGCGAATTACATTGAGCAAAGTTCACTCATCGGGCCGGTCTTTGGCCCTTGAAGCCTGTCAGGCTGAAACGTCGGGCGCTTTCACGATCTGGACACCGTTTATCTTCCAGCCGGCCCCGAATTCCAGCATCTGATACTCGAGGATGTGCACATCGCCCGCAGCATCGGTAACCATTACTTGCTGCAAAAGACTTCCGGCGACTTCGCGCAATTCAAGATATCTCACCTCCGCAGGACGCCAGACCATCGGATACCCTTGAATTACCATGCGCCCAAAGTTCTCGGGTGTTTGAAACAGTGACTGAATGTTGGGGCTGGCAAAAGAGAAGGCCTCCGCGAAGTCATCGGATTTGAAGGCCTCGATCTGGTTGTTGATAGTTGCCTCTATGTCCGCACTCTGAGCGAATGCCGTCCCCAACATTGCCATCATAAATCCAATGGCCAAAGCAAATCGACGCATCACAACCCTCCATCTTTCAAAACAAAGGATAGATCGGATTCTTCTCAGGTCAAATCGCCAGCCAATGCGGCATCAATCAGGGCGACTGTCTCATCCACGCCGTATAAGGCAATAAAGCCGCCAAAACGCGGGCCTTGGCTTGCGCCTAACAGCACCTCGTAAAGGGCGGTAAACCAGCCCCGCAGGGGATCAAAGCGCTCGCGTCCGCAGGCAAACACAAGGGTTTGTAGTGCCTCAGCGTCCGCGCCGCCCTCCCATGACTTCAATTGATCGCGCAGATCCTCAAGTGCCACACGCTCAAGATCGCTGGGTGCACGATAAACTTTGGCCGGCTTTACAAAATCATTGTAATATCGCACGGCGTACCCGGCGGCCGCGTCCAGATCACTATGTGTATCGGGTGCAGACTCGGGTGCATAACGCTGAATGAACCCCCACAACTGATCCTTATTGTCGGCGTTCGCCACCGCCGCAAGGTTCAGCAACATCGAAAATGGCACTACCATATTCGATTCGGGCACATCTCCGCCGTGAATGTGCCAAACGGGGTTATTCAGCTGTGCCTTCAGGTCTTGCATCGGATAGGCACGCAATTGCTGATGGTATTCATCCATGGCCTTCGGAATCACATCAAAGTGCATCCGTTTTGCCGTTTTGGGCTTTTGATACATGAAATACGAGAGGCTCTCGGTGCTGGCATAGCTCAACCATTGATCGATCGATATTCCGTTGCCTGATGACTTGGAAATTTTCTGACCATTCTCGTCCAAAAACAGCTCATAGCTGAAATGTTCAGGTTTTTTGCCGCCCAGTATTTCGCAGATCCGGTCATAGATCGCCGTGTTGGTCGCGTGTTCCTTGCCGTACATTTCGAAATCGACACCGAGCGCCGCCCAGCGTGCTCCGAAATCGGGCTTCCATTGAAGTTTCACATTGCCGCCCGTAACCGGTAGCGTCCACTCACGACCCTCGTCATCATCAAATGTCACCGAGTGATCCGCCTTATTGACACTCTTCATAGGGACATAGAGCACGCGCCCGGTTTCCGGGTGAATGGGCAAGAAAATCGAATAGGTCTGCTGACGCTCTTCACGCAGAGATTTCAACATAACTTTCATGACATCTTCGTACCGCTCGACGGCGCGCCGCAGGACGTCATCAAACTGACCGGAATGATAAAACTCGCGAGCAGAATAAAACTCGTAATCAAACCCGAAAGTGTCCAGGAACCTCCGCAGCATGGCGTTGTTGTGATGCCCAAAGCTCTCATGCGTTCCGAAAGGATCCGGTACAGAAGTCAGTGGCCTATGCATGTGTTCGGCCAGCATTTCCTGCTGCGGGACGTTGCCGGGTATTTTTCGCATCCCATCCAGATCATCCGAAAAACAAATAAGCTTTGTGGGAATATCGCTGATTTCCTCAAACGCGCGACGCACCATCGTCGTGCGTAAAACTTCGCCAAATGTCCCGATATGCGGCAGCCCGGATGGTCCGTACCCGGTCTCAAACAACACATAGCCCTTTGCGGGGGGCGTTTTGGCATAGCGTTTGGCCAATCGTCGCGCCTCTTCAAAGGGCCACGCCTTGGATTGCAGTGCCGCTTGACGCGTTTCAGACATAATTTTCTCCGGTAACGGAGCTCAGCACCCAATGTGCAAAGCTCTGCCGCTACCTATTGCCCATCCGGGTGCGCGTCAATATTCTGCGCTGCAACAGACCTCTCGCCAAAGGATGGCCCAAGTGCCCAACGAAACGCTCCACCCGATGACCGCCCAAGACAGCCTCGTTGCACTTATGGTTGCGATCTCCGCATCAGACGAGAACATTCGCACAGCAGAATTGGTCAAAATACAGTCCGCAGTGAACATGCTCCCGGTATTCGCAGGGTATGATACCGATCGGCTCAAACTCATCTCGCAAACCGTATTTGACCTTTTCAGCCAGGAGGACGGCCTAGACGCTCTGTTCGGCTTGATCAGAGAGAGCTTGCCCGAACGATTGTTCGAAACGGCCTATGCACTCGCTTGCGACGTCGCAGCAGCAGATGGCGCTTTGCACGCAACTGAACTGCGCCTTTTGGAGGAAATCCGCTACGAACTGGATATAGACCGCCTGCATGCTGCTGCGATCGAACGCGGTGCCCGCGCACGCCATGTCACCTAAGGCTCACATCAAGGAACTGGAAATATTCCCGAGAATTCGCACCTTGCGATTTCTACCGTGACTCATTCGCCGCACGCTGCAGCAACCATTCCCTGAACTGCCTTGCCGGTTTTCGCAGTGACGTGAGATCAGGGTAAACCAGATGATAAGCCTCACTTCCCGAAACGCGAAGCCCCGGCAAACAATCTACCAATCCGGCAGCCCGAACCGAAATATCGCTTGCCGGTGCACGCGCAAGCGCAATTCCCAATCCCTGGGCTGCCAACGCGGTTGCCATGATTGTGTTGTCTGAAAACATGAACCGAGCGCGTCCGGTCGAAATGCGCAACGCGTCAAAAACGAACGGCCATCCCGCTCTATGTGTCGCAACCTCAATCAGATCAAACAACACCAAATCCTGGGGATTTCGTATCTGTTTGGCGATCTCTGGCAGCGCAACAGGGTACAGCTCTTCACCCATCACCCGATCACTTGATGCTCCAAAGCTTTGGGGATTGCCGAAAACGATCTGCAAATCGTTGAAGCCGCGTGAATAATCCAACACTGAATTTCCCGTACTCAATGTCAGGTTGATGTCGGGATAATCAATTTTAAAGTCTGGCAGCGCGGGGGCCAGAACCCCATGGGCAAACAGCAGGACAGATTGCACGAAAAGCTGGTGCGAGCGACTGGGGCCAAAAAGACCCTCAGTCGCATTTTCCAGCGTCAACAGGGATTGCTGGACAGACGGCAGATAAGCCCGTCCTGCTTCCGTCAGTTTCACGGCATGAGCATGTCGGGTAAACAGAGGAGTCCCCAAATGCCCTTCGAGCGCCTTGACCTGCTGGCTGATAGCCGCAGCCGACAGATTCAATTGCACTGCGGCGCGGGCGAAACTCTCGCAGCGGGCCGCAGCCTCAAATACTCGGAGCCAATTCAAGGAGGGAAGGCGAGATGTCATTACCCCAGGCTAAGCGATACTTGGCCTAAGCGCCAACACAATCCGTGCTGCGTTTGCTGTCTGCCTGTTCTAGGCTCATTTAATCGACTGAGCGGAGAGAACCATGCCCACCCCATTGTCCCTGAACCAAGGCCGCCTTTCCACCAGGCACGTCGAAGACTACTGGCACGATGGTTACCTGTTCCCCATCCAGGTGATGCCTAAAGAAGACGCGATCGATTTGCGCGCAGAGTTGGAAACGATCGAAGCGGATTGGCTGAACAACGGCCTACCCAAGCCCCTCAACATCTACAAAAGGGTCAATTCACACTGTGTTCTCCCCTTCGCGCACAAGATCGGCACGGACCCCCGTATTCTTGACGTCGTCGAAGGTATTCTCGGTCCTGACATTCTGATCTACGGCGTCGAGTTTTTCATCAAAGAGCCGAAAACAACACAAATCGTCGGCATGCATCAGGACCTGACATATTGGGGATTTGGGGCGATCGATGGCATGGTGACCGCGTGGCTGTCACTTTCCCCGGCAACGCGAGCTTCTGGCGGCATGGATTTTGTACGCGGCAGTCACAAGAACCCGATTTTGCCCCATGACGATACATTTGACAAAAACAATCTGCTTAGCCGTGGTCAGGAAATCAGCGTCGATGTGGAAGAACAAGATAAGGTTCCAATCGAAATCCAACCTGGGCAAATCTCTCTGCACCATGGGTTGACGATTCACGGGTCCGGGCCGAACACAACCAATGACCGCCGCATCGCTGCTGTTATCCGTTATTGTAGACCGGATGTCGGCGATCACGCTGTTGCCAAGAATTACGCCATGCAAGCGCGCGGCGCAGATCGGTCGGGGAATTTCATCCACTTCGCCGCACCAAAGGAACCCTTTACGCCGGCCAGCCTTGCGCTTTACGATGAAATACGCGCAGCGCAGAGTAAAATATTGATGTCCGGTGCTGAAGGGAACAAGGGGATCTACGGATGATTGCTCGGGTTAAATTCACTCAAATGAAGGACGGCGACAAAGAAGACTACGACTTTCTGACCGATCACGAGGTTGAATACACCAAGGGTACCGCGGATCGTCTGCTTCAGGCCATGGTTGAACTCGACAAAGGATTGTCTGGCTACAAAGTCACCCGGCTCGGCCATTCCTTGCAATCGGCGACCCGCGCCTGGAATGACGGCGCTGATATCGACTGGATCGTTTCTGCCCTTCTGCACGACATCGGCGACATCTATGCACCTTACAATCACGACGAATATGCAGCGGCGATTATACGCCCCTTTGTGCGTGAGCAATGTGCGTGGGTGGTCAAAAAACACGGTGACTTCCAAATGATCTATTATGGACACCACGTCGGAGCCAACCCACACAAACGCGACGCATATCTGGACCACCCGTATTTCGACGACTGCGCAACGTTTTGCGAGCAATGGGATCAGTCCAGCTTTGATCCTGACTATAAAAACCGGCCCCTCGAGTTCTTCGCCCCCATGGTACGCGAGGTATTTGCGCGCGTGCCCTACGATCCGAATGTCGTTCGTATTGGCGCACGCGAACCGCTTACTGTGCCCTCTGTTTCGCTCCAGCGTGCCTGACCGCTCTGTGTGTAGGTCGCCCATTTGCATCGCTGAACACCTCAATTCGCGATTCAACCATCCTATATCGCAGCCCCACCTTTCCCTTGCCTGTATCCTTCGCTAGAGGAACTTGCACGTAACAAGGGGCGCGATGACATGGCCATGGAAAAAACCTTCAACGCAGCTGAAGCCGAAGATCGTCTTTACAAGGCTTGGGAGGCCGCAGGCTGCTTCAAAGCCGGGGCCAATGCCAAGCCGGGCGCATCCAGCTATTGCATCATGATCCCTCCGCCCAACGTGACCGGGTCGCTGCACATGGGTCATGCGTTCAACAATACCTTGCAGGACATCCTGATCCGCTGGCATCGGATGCGCGGCTTTGACACCCTTTGGCAACCCGGTACTGACCACGCGGGTATTGCAACGCAGATGGTTGTGGAACGAAAACTCGCTGAAACCCAGCAACCCAGCCGCGCCGAAATGGGGCGTGATGCGTTCCTCGAAAAAGTCTGGGAATGGAAAAATGAGTCCGGCGGCACGATCATCAACCAGCTCAAACGGCTTGGCGCATCCTGCGATTGGGATCGCGAAGCGTTTACAATGTCCGGGAATTTCCCGGATGCGGTGATCAAAGTCTTTGTCGATATGTACAACAAAGGACTGATCTATCGCGGCAAACGGTTAGTCAATTGGGACCCGCATTTTGAAACCGCGATTTCTGATCTTGAGGTCGAAAATATCGAAGTCTCGGGCCACATGTGGCATTTCAAATACCCGCTCGCGGGTGGCGCGACTTACGAATACATCGAGAAAGACGAGGACGGAAACGTTACCCTGCGCGAGACCCGCGATTACATCTCGATCGCCACGACCCGTCCCGAAACCATGCTGGGCGACGGCGCTGTTGCAGTGCACCCGTCGGATGAGCGTTATGCGCCCATCGTTGGCAAACTTTGCGAGATTCCGGTTGGTCCCAAGGCGCAACGCCGTCTGATCCCGATTATTACCGACGACTACCCCGACAAGGATTTTGGTTCAGGCGCGGTGAAAATCACCGGCGCGCATGATTTCAACGATTATCAGGTGGCCAAACGCGGCAACATCCCGATGTACAACCTGATGGATACGCGCGCTAATATGCGCAGCGACGGAAAGCCCTACGTTGAAGAGGCTGCCGTGGCGCAGGCCATCGCCAATGGCGAACAGGACTTTGATGAAGCGATGATCGCCGCGATGAACCTAGTGCCCGAAGAGTATCGCGGGCTGGACCGGTTCGAGGCGCGCAAACGCGTCGTGGCCGACATCACCGCCGAAGGTCTCGCCGTGATGCAAGACGTCACCAAGACAAATGTCGAAAGTGGCGAAGGGGTTGTGACATCCGAACCGCTGGTCGAAAACAAACCTGTCATGCAGCCGTTCGGCGACCGCTCCAAAGTTGTGATCGAGCCAATGCTGACGGATCAGTGGTTTGTGGACACCGACCAGATCGTCGGCCCGGCGCTCGACGCTGTGCGAAATGGCGACGTGAAAATCCTGCCCAACCGGGAAGAGAAGGTCTATTTCCACTGGCTTGAAAATATTGAACCTTGGTGCATCTCACGCCAACTCTGGTGGGGGCATCAGATTCCGGTTTGGTATGGCACAAGAAAAGAAGTAATCGATTGGTTCAACGAATTTAATTTTCGAAAGAAAAAGGCAGGGTTGGATCATACAGAATTCCGTACTGTCACCGCCGCGGCAAAAAAACTGGGCATGTCCAAGCCACCCCAAATACAACCGCTAAAGGAGTTCTGTGGACCAAACGAAGAAGCCGTCCAAAAAAAGGCTTCACAATATTACGGTCATGGTTATGAAATCTCCTTCGATGATTACAGAGGACGGATGTTCAGGGAAGGGCATGCTGCCAAACTGGCAGACGATCCAGGAAAAAGCGGAAAGCGATCGATTGATCTTTCCCGCGACCCAGACGTCCTCGACACATGGTTCTCCTCCGGCCTCTGGCCCATCGGCACTCTTGGCTGGCCCGAAGACACTGAGGAACTGAAAAAATACTTCCCCACCAGCGATCTGATCACCGGCACCGATATCCTGTTCTTCTGGGTTGCGCGAATGATGATGATGCAACTATCTGTCGTCGATCAGATTCCGTTCTCTACCATCTACCTGCATGGCCTCGTGCGCGACGCCAAAGGCAAGAAGATGAGCAAATCGACCGGCAACGTCGTCGACCCGCTCGACCTGATTGATGAATATGGCGCAGACGCGTTGCGGTTCACCAATGCGATCATGGCCTCGCTCGGCGGCGCGCTGAAACTCGACACCCAACGCATCGCGGGGTATCGCAATTTCGGCACCAAGCTTTGGAACGCATTCAGCTTTGCGCAGCACTACGAGGTTCAGTTCACCTCTGAAAACGCCCTGCCCGATCCGGATAAAACACTGAACAAATGGATCATCGGCGAAACCGGCAAAGTCCGGGAAGAGGTTGATGCCGCCCTCTCCTCCTACCGTTTCAACGATGCCGCAAGTGCACTTTACACCTTTGTCTGGGGCAAGGTCTGCGACTGGTACGTCGAATTTTCCAAACCCATTCTTCAGGGCGAGAACGCCGCCGCAAAGGCGGAAACACAGGACACCCTGAAATGGGTGCTGGACCAATGCCTGATCTTGCTGCACCCGATCATGCCGTTCATCACAGAGGAACTCTGGGGCACCTCTGCAGACCGCCCCAGAATGCTGATCCACGCCGACTGGCCGACCTATACGGCGGCCGATCTGGTCGATGCAAAAGCGGATCACGAGATGAACTGGGTAATCGGACTGATCGAATCCATCCGGTCCGCCCGCCAACAAATGCATGTCCCTGCCGGGCTGAAAGTCCCAATGCTGATGAGCGCGCTGGATGAAACTGGCCGCGCCGCGTGGGCGCGCAATGAGCCTTTGATCATGCGTCTGGCTCGGGTCGACAGCCTGACCGAAGTAGGGGACTTCCCCAAAGGCTGCGTCACCATCCCGGTAGAAGGCGGCAGCTTTGGCCTGCCCCTTGCCGATATCATTGATATCAAAGAAGAAAAAGCGCGCCTGCAAAAGACGTTGGACAAGCTGAACAAGGAACTTGGCGGATTACGCGGTCGCCTCAATAATCCCAAATTCGCAGCGTCCGCTCCCGAAGAAGTGGTTGCCGAAACACGCAGCAATCTAGCAGCCCGCGAAGAGGAAGAAGCAACCCTGAAAGACGCCATGGCGCGACTGGAAGAGCTTGGTTAAGAACTGCTGCCGAGCGGGGGCGTGCGCCCTTACTCGGCGAATTTGAGTTTCCCAAAACCACGGCTTTCCAGCGTCATGATATAAAGCGTATCGCCCACTACGCGCCCACCGGTCGTTATCCCTAATGACCCGCTTGGGTTTTGAAGGACACGCAACACCTCGCCATCCCCATCAAAATGCACCATTATGCCATGCTCAATAGGCGCAGGACGTACCCACGGCCCCAAACGCCAGATCACTTTGCGCAAAAATGGGTAGGGCATCAGCGCCTCTGCAGGCACACGCGGGCTGGCAAATGCCACCCAATAGGTGCCGTCGCCCATGGGTTCAATGTTGTCGGGATACCCCGGCAGGTTATCCATCAAAACCTCGTGCGTCCCGGCCTTTTCTCCAATTAGCCATAACTTGTGCACGCGCGCCCGACCTGTTTCGGCGATCAGCAGAAAATCCTCATCCGGGGACAGGGCCACGCCATTAGCATAGACAAACCCTTCGGCGATTTTCATGACCGTTCCATCGGGATCGCGCCGCGCTACATAGCCGTCTGGTGTTTGTTCCCAGATTGCCATGACGGACGTGGGCTTGGTCCCTCCCATCATTTCGGGGTCAAACCGATCCGACGAATTTGAAAAGTAAATCGTTCCATCAAGCCCGACATCGAGCTGATTGGCATAGATCAGCGGCGCACCATCAACCTCTGTCACGAGTTCTTCGGCACCGCCCTTGGTCCATCGCAGGACACCCCGAAAACTGTCGGCAATGTAAAGCGCGCCATCCGGCCCGACATCGAGCCCTAGAGGCCGCCCGCCCAGTTCTGCAATAGGATGAACGACGTCGCCATCATACTGGTACAAAGCCCCGACTTTGTCCGCAGTGTAGAATATCCCGTCTGCCAGCACCGCAAGGTCCTCTGGCCCAACGCGACTGTCAGGCAGGGTTACCATTTCGGCAGCATCCAAAACATCGTTGGGCGCAAATTTGCCCGACAGCCCCACGTCATCCTCCGGCACATAGGCAACTGGAGAGACCGGTATCGGCCAAAAACACAGATAGGCCAGTCCGATCAACATCAATATCAGCGTCGCGCGCATTTGGAATCCCTTAAATGCAATAGCGGCCACCCTGATCGCCGCATTCCGAATTGACAAGCTGGACTTGTGTAAGCGCACCCGCTGCGATTATCTGTGGATATGACCCATCCCCGCTATACAAAACTTGCACAATCCTTGCCTGCATCGGTTCCCTTTGTTGGCCCGGAAACGCAAGAGCGAAAAAAAAATGCGCCTTTCGCTGCCCGCCTGGGCGCGAACGAATGCGTTTTTGGTCCGTCACCCCTCGCAGTCAAGGCGATGCAGGACGCCGCGCAGGACATCTGGATGTACGGTGACCCGGAAAGCTATGATTTGCGACAGGCTCTCGCAGAGTTTCATCGCACAGATATGCGCAACATTGTTGTAGGAGAAGGTATCGACGGCCTTCTGGGGTATCTGGCGCGTCTAGTCATCGAACCGGGTGACGCGGTGGTAACGTCCGAGGGGGCCTATCCGACCTTCAACTATCACGTCGCGGGATTTGGCGGTGCTCTGCACAAAGTCCCATACAGAGACGACCAAGAGGACGTACATGCCCTGTTTGCCCGCGCGGATGAGGTGGATGCGAAACTGGTTTACCTTGCCAATCCTGACAATCCCATGGGAACTTTTCATACTGGATCGGATATCGTTTCGGCACTGGATCGGTTACCTTCCGGCTGTCTGCTAGTCCTGGACGAAGCCTATGTTGAATGCGCACCACCTGGAACAGCCGCAGTCGTTGATTCCGAGGACCCCCGATTGATCCGGATGCGCACCTTCTCCAAAGGTTACGGCATGGCGGGTGCACGAGTGGGGTACGCGATCGGTGCTGCGGAATTGATTAAGTCGTTTGACAAGATTCGAAACCATTTCGGCATGAACAGGGCTGCGCAAGCGGGTGCACTGGCCGCACTGAACGATCAGAAATGGTTGACCCACGTGCAATCCGAGATTGCAACCGCGCGCACACGGATCGTGCAGATTGCCGCCAATAACGGCTTGAAAACACTACCTTCAGCGACAAACTTCGTGACAATCGATTGCGGCCAGAACGTCAACTTCGCTCGCTCGGTTCTCGATGGGCTCATTGCGCGGGATATATTTGTTAGAATGCCGTTTGCGACCCCACAGAACCGTTGCATCCGGATCAGTTGCGGAACATCGTCCGATCTTGATCTAGTCGAAGCGGCCCTTCCCAAGGCGCTCGACTTCGCGCGAAATAACTAGGCGTCAACCGTTTTGATCCCGTAATCCCAGATCGAATTGTAATGGGGCTTGATCAACATAGGGGACTTTCACGTAGCTCTCTGATCAGAGCGCATAAACTACAAGAATATCGCATAATCGATGTGAGCAGAGGTTCTGCTGTGGATATTCCATACAGCTTGATCGTTTTTGGGTGCTGAAATTGTGTTGATGTTGGCAGCTAACCTGAACCACCTCAAAACGCGGCCGGACCTTGTTTTGGCAGGCCAGGATAATTTTTGTGCGTTACTGTGCTGCAATCACAGCCGTGGCGGCCTCTAGCGCGCCTTTGCCGTGCGGGATGTCGAGGGCAATCAATCCAGCCTGAAGGCCACCAAGCAGCCCCATGATCATGTGCCCGTTTACATGGCCCATGTGACCCAATCTAAAAAATCCATCTCGGGCAGGATCACCGACGGGTGCCATCCCCAGTCCAATACCCAAAGTAAGGCCCAGATTAGTCTCAGTCCAAGAACGAAGAGCCGACCCGTGCGGCGTACCGATGCGTAATGCAGTCACCGCGTGACTCCTGTGGCTGGCATCAGCCACATTCATCTCGAGCCACCCAGCCTGTTCCCAGGCCTCGCAGGCGGCCCAGATGGCATTTGCCAGCACTCTGTGGCGCCCCCACACGTTCTCAATACCCTCTGCATGGATCATATCCAGAGCAGCGCGCAGGCCATACAAGTGATGCGTCGGCGCTGTACCCGCAAAATAATCTGATAAAATATCCGGGGCACCTCGCGGCACCCAATCCCAATAATTGCTTACACGCGGCATTCTTGCGCGCACCTGAGCCGCCCGGTCGTTAAAAAATACCAGCCCTACCCCTGCTGGCGTCATTAGCCCTTTTTGGCAGGCACTCACCATCACATCGACACCCCACGCGTCCATCTCAACTACTTCACAGGCCAACGATGCAATGCAATCGGCCATCAGCAATGCGGGATGCTCCAATTCGTCAAGGACAGTTCTAATAGCCGCAATATCACATCTTACAGAGCTGGATGTATCGACGTGCACGGCAAGCACCGCTTTGATTTCGTGTTGTGTGTCCGCCGCCAACGCCTCGGCAATTCGCGCAGTGTCAAACGGCTGACGCTTGCCAAAATCCAGAATCTCGCAGCTTGCCCCAAGCCCATGCGCCATGCTGGCCCAGCTGTGAGCAAACCAACCAGATGCAGGCACCAGCACCTTGTCGCCGGGGGCAATCGTGTTGGCCAATGCTGCCTCCCATGCAGCATGCCCGTTTCCGATGTAAATCGCCACTGACTGACGTGTCCGCGCAATCGCTTTCAAGTCAGGAATAAGCGAGGCCGTCAAATCAATCAGTTCGCCCTCATAAATATTTGGCGAGGGCCGATGCATTGCTTGCAACACAGCGTCCGGGATAACTGAGGGTCCGGGAATTGCGAGATACTCGCGCCCTTGCGATAAGTTCAATGACGTCGGCATATGGGGTGAATCCTAATGCGTTTCCGGTACAGTAAACTCTCGAATTTTGGCGTCAACGATCCAATTGCCAACGCATTCCGTTTCCCTAGCGCAGGTATTTTTCGGCCAGTTCTGTCGGATCGGTGCCGCCAAAATACCTGGCCAAAGTCAACAGATTTCGGCTACCCCGACGCAGCCATCCCTGTTGTTGATATCTTCTTGCACTGGTCCGAGCGCCGATTGGCAGGCATATTAACCTGCCGCGCAATGATCTTGCGAGCGCTACATCTTCCATTAGCGGTTGATCCTGATAGCCGCCGACCGCGTCATAAAGAGTGCGGGTAAGCAGCATCCCCTGATCGCCGTACGGCAAGCCAAATACCCGGGAACGCAGATTCGCCCATCCTGCGACCATCTTTGGCATTGCGCCACGCGCCCGAAATCTTAGCTTGAAATATGCCCCTGACTCTTGCGTCAGGTGGGAACGTACCGTTCCGGTCCAGCCCGTTTCCAACTCAGTATCCGCATGCAGGATCAACAGCCAGTCCCCTTTGGCCAATCGACAACCTCGTTGCAACTGGGCACCGCGCGATGGTGCGCCTTCAACCAATTGAGCCCCGACATCGCGCGCCAAATCGCACGTTTCATCCTGCGATCCGCCGTCAGATACGATAACTTCCCGGATCAGCCCTGCCTGCACCCCTTCCATCAGGCTGGCCCAACAGCCCGGCAAGTCATCCGCTGCGTCGAGCGTAGGAATGATCACCGAAATCGGTGCACGCATCAAATTGGTCCTTTGTCCTTGTCCGGTCCGCACCCTATATGTTCTCTGAGCTGTTAAAGGAAAGCAACGAATGACCTCTCGCCGCGTTCTGGTCCTTCATGGGGCCGACACAGAACCCTTTTTACAAGGGCTTACGACAAACGACATGGCAGGGCTAGCTAGCGGATTGGTCTATACCGCTATCCTGACACCACAAGGCAAGTACATTGCTGACTTCTTTGTTTTGCGCCAAGGCGATGCGGTCCTGATTGATGTCTGCGCATCCCTGGGCGAGATGCTTGAAAAACGGCTGAATATGTACCGGCTGAGAGCGGATGTCACAATCGGACAAAGTGACCTCAATTTGCAACGCGGGACCGGCCCAGCTCCAAAGGTCGCTTACACTGATCCACGTCACCCTGATCTTGGCTGGAGGATGTATTCAAGCGCACCTGAGAGCGACGATGGCACAGACTGGGACGCTATTCGTGTCGCTCACTGCATTCCCGAAACCGGGGTTGAGCTCACGCCCGATACCTTCATTCTCGAAGCCGGTTTTGATACCGTGAACGGCGTTGATTTCCGCAAAGGCTGTTATGTCGGGCAGGAAGTCACTGCGCGGATGAGACACAAAACTGAACTCCGCAAAGGACTGTCACGGGTTGCAGTATCCGGCCATGCGCCCGTTGGTTCCGAAATAGTGGCGAACGGAAAACCAGTGGGGACGCTGTTAACCCAATCTGGCGGGTTTGGCATTGCCTACCTGCGTTTTGATCGCGCCAAGGGTGATATGTCGGCGAGCGGCGTTGCCGTCACGCGCGTCTAGAAGGAGTCCGGGATGCCACGACCCTAGGGAACGTCAGCGATCGTCCCCGCTACTACCTGACTCTGGCGCCAGCCCATCGTCAATTGCAGACTGAGCAGCGGCCGTAACGGCCTCCTTTTGGTCTGGCGTCAGGTCTTCGACCTTGCCATCCGCCAAGCGAACTGTCACTTCGCGATGCGCAAACCGGATACCCTCACGTTCAAACAAGGCTCGGATCTCCTCGAATACCCGTTTGCGAATGACCCATTGCTCATTCGGTGTCGTCATAAATTTGACCCGAATGATCATGGCACTGTCTTGCATCTCTATAATGCCTTGTGATTTCAGCGGTTGAATAAAATCTTTGCCTATCACCGGGTCATCCAGCAACTGGATTCCTAATTTCTTGATCAGCTTGCGCACTTTTTCAACGTCGGTGTCATAGGTCACGCGCAATGGCAGTTTCATGATGACCCAATCCCGGGAAAAATTCGTCAGAAACCGAATTTCTCCAAACGGTATCGTATGCAACGGACCCTTGTGATGTCGCAATTGAAACGAGCGGATTGAAATCTTTTCAACGGTCCCTTTGACGTCGCCAATGTCAATGTACTCACCCTTTCGAAAGGCATCATCAAACAGAAAAAACGCACCTGAGAATACATCCCGAACAAGGGCTTGAGAACCGAATCCGATCGCGAGCCCTACGACGCCAGCACCGGCAAACAGAGGGCTTACGTTTACTCCCAGTTCAAGCAAAATGATCAAAACAACCGAAATTGCGACAATGGCCAGAATGCCATTGCGAAACAGCGGCAAAAGGGTCGCGAGACGGCTGGCGCTAGATATGCTCCCTTCATCCCCCAACTCGCCCTCGGGCTCATCACCCACTTCTTCTTCAATCTTGCTGTCAATCCAGATCCGAAAGAGATTGTAAACAATATAACCGATGAAAATGACGACTATGATATCCGTCAGCGTGTCTAACCGTGATTCTTCCATCATGGAACTTTCGAAATCCCAGATAGAAATGAATGCCCAAGCCCCAGCAACCAGTGCCAGAATTCCCGATACCCGCCGTGCAAGACCCTCAAAACTGTTAATGTCACGCGACTTGGGGGCATTTGCAGTTTCATCTGCCACGCCGTCCTTTGCTACTAGCGCTTCATCGCCCGTCAGTAGCGACTTGTCACCACTTTCTTGTAGCGCACGAGCGCGCTGAAAAAACCGTTCGATCGCAAAGTTGATGACGCCAAAAACGACGATGATCGACATCAGGATAGCGTAAGCTCCGGCGATCAAAGGAACGGAAGATGGAAGTTGCAGAACAAGTTCATAGGTCAGTTCGAACCATGCAAGCGTGAAATAGGCAATTGCGACAGGCGCCCAGATCTTGCAGAAAAACCGGCTTGCAGCAGTAACTTCTCCGGAGGTTTTTCCATTCATGATCGCGTTGGTGATGGCTTTTCGGTTTGTCAGCACCAGCAGAACATTCAGAACAACAATGATAAGGGAAAGCAGCGATGACATCGCCGCGTAAACATCATAGTTCAGTCCGAGTTCAAAAATCCAAATTGTGAAACTCAACGACCAGATGTCCACTACAGCCAATATCCACAGCCAATTGTGCAATTTCTTGGCATCAGTGTCTGAGAACGTGGGGATACGATACTGGCTTAGGTATGGTGACAAAACCATCCGCCACAGCCCCGAAACAAGGCGCGATCCGAAATACGCCGAGTATATTACGGCAATCGTGAACTGCATCGCGGTGTCGTCCAATGGGCCAAAAATGATTGAACCCGTTACGTAGGCGACCGCCATTGAAACCAGTGCGCCAAGGACTCCCATAAAAAAGCGAAACATCAGAAAGGGTAGCTTCTCTGAATATCCTATCGGGTTTTCCAGTATTCGTGATACAACAAATCGCTTTGCGAACCGCTTTCCAAACACTTCAGCTTCGACCAACATGCCCAGCGCAAAAAGTGCCAAACTATAAAATAATGCCTCTACAAAGGACATGATCCTGCCGTCCGGGCTGCTTGATCTTAGGATATACGCCACTTCTCTAAACGCATTTGGAAGAGCTTCCAGCTTATGCAGCAAGATGGCGCGAAAAGCGTCACCCTCCGCCTGAATCTTCATCAGCAATGCGCTGTCATCTTCGACAATGCCTGTACCTGTACCTTCGTCAATCTCGTCTGATTGCGCCAAAAGATCGCCATTCGAGTCCACCACAACGACGCTTACGCCGCTGTCGACCGCCTGTTGCAGCGTCTCGGCAAACCCGGCCCCTTCAACGTTTTCTGTCGTCTCTTCCTCTGAGCTACCGAGCGCGCCCAGCAAGCCCGTTTGTGAGAAACTTGGGCTGGCAAACATCACAGCCAGAACAAACACCACGACATATCGAAGTAATATCAAAGGCATAATAGAGTCATTCCCAGTTTGTCGCCACAACGCTAAGCGAACAAATGACGGGGTGCAATGCATCCAAACCGAAGGCAATCCTGCGCCGATGACAGATCATACAAAAACGCACGTGAACAACTTTGTCTTCGTTTGGCCAATGGCTAAGACGCCATCTCTGCGCACCCTACAAGTCTGCGACCAAAGAATTCGAGACATCTCAGAAGAAAGGAACGAATAATTGCGACATCACGCCGCAAACCTCTCGAATTTGGTGCGGAAAAACCCTAGGTCTGTGGTAAATCCGATGCACTTGTCTTTGACACCATAGATGTATTTGGTAGCTGCGGTTTAGACTTGGACTTTGAAGCAGATCGAGAACTTATGGATTTGGCAAATTACCGTTCCGCACGACCGCGAGATTATCTGCAAAAATCTAGGCGTGTTGTGTTGTATAGTCACGATACGTTTGGTTTGGGTCATTTGCGCCGTTCGCGAGCTTTGGCAAGCGCGATAACTGCCGCGGATACCAATACCACGGCCATTATTCTAACGGGTTCGCCGATTGCAGGTCGTTTCACATTTCCCGAGCGCGTCGACCATATGCGGCTGCCTGGCGTCACAAAAATGGCGGATGGGTCTTATATCTCTCAGGCATTGGGCATGGGGATTGATGAAACCACCGCCATTCGTGCTGGTCTTATCAAATCAGCTGTAGAGCAATACGATCCAGATTTGTTGATTGTCGACAAGGAACCAACAGGATTTCGGGGCGAACTGTTGACGACATTGAATATGCTCGAGGTCAGTAAGCGAACCAAGATTGTGCTGGGATTGCGCGATGTTCTCGACAGCCCGGAGGTGCTGGCTCCCGAATGGGATCGAAAAAATGGCATCGATGCTACCGAGAGGTATTATGACGAGATCTGGGTATACGGCATGGAGTCCTTTTATGATCCCACCAGCGGACTGGCCCTAAGCGACAGGGTTCGCGACCGGATGCATTATACTGGCTACCTGCGCCGCGAAGGCCACGTAGACCCGTCGTCCCTGGACGAGCCTTATATACTCATCACCCCCGGTGGTGGCGGCGATGGAGAGGCCATGGTGAACCTTGTACTGTCCGCTTATGAGCAGGATCCGGAATTGTCCCCCATGGCGGTTCTGGTGTATGGTCCGTTCCTGTCGGGTGACACTCGGGAGAATTTTGAACGTCGCGTACATGGTCTCGACGGGCGGGTTCGCGCTGTCGGATTTGAGGCCGAGATTGAAACATTGTTTGCTGGCGCGAAAGGTGTTGTCTGTATGGGGGGCTACAACACGTTTTGCGAGGTGTTGTCGTTTGATCAGCGGGCGGTCATCGTACCACGCACGGTACCGCGTCGCGAACAGCACATCCGCGCCAAACGGGGCAAAGCGCTTGGCTTGGTCCAGATGCTAGACGAAGATTGCGGCGAACTGACGCCGGCAGCAATGATCAGCGCCATTCGCGCATTGCCCTCTCAAAACCTGCCATCACAATCCATTTCTGCCGGACTTCTGGATGGATTGGAAAAAGTGATTGAACGTTCGCAAGCATTGATGGCGACGGTTCCGACGCGCGGGTCTGAATGACGGCATCGCCACCAAAACTTGCAATTGTTGTAAAGGGATGGCCGCGTCTGTCCGAAACTTTCATTGCTCAGGAGCTTGCCGCACTCGAAGCCGCCGGACACCGTTTTGATATCTGGTCGCTTCGTCATCCTACTGATATCAAGCGACACCCGCTCCACGATCGGATTGAGGCCCGGGTGTTTTACTTGCCTGAGTATCTGCATCAAGAGCCCATGCGAGTCGCGCGTGCGATGCTCGCCTCTCGAAAGTTGACAGGATTTCGCGCCGCATGGGCTGTTTGGAAAGCAGATGTCGCGCGCGATAAAACGCGCAACCGAGTACGACGCTTTGGTCAGGCATGCGTAATGGCGACCGAATTGCCTGATCAAAACACAGCGCTATACGCGCACTTTCTCCACACTCCTTCATCCGTAGCACGGTATTGCGCGATCCTGCGAGGGTTGCCCTGGGCGTTTTCTGCACATGCCAAGGACATCTGGACGTCGCAACAGTGGGAGTTAAGTGAGAAGCTTGACCCAACACAGTATGGGGCAGCATTCGGGGCGACGTGTACCGCCTACGGGGCAGAATTTCTGCGCAGTCTGACGGATAACCCAGAACGCATTGATCTGGTCTATCACGGGCTTGATCTTGCTCGATTTCCTGAACCGCCACAGCGCGGTGTTCGTCATCCCGAAGATCAGGTCAGGTTGCTTTCGGTCGGCCGGTTGGTCGAAAAGAAAGGTTTTGACCGGCTCATTGATGCGCTGGCATTGCTGCCAAGTGACTTGGACTGGCGCTGGATTCACATCGGCGGCGGTGTGCTCAAAGAAGAAATGGCAAACCGAGCAGCGGCAGCTGGCATCGCCAGTCGAATTGAATGGCGCGGTGCATGTGACCAACCTCAGGTGATCGATGAAATGCGCCGATCCGACTTTTTTGTCCTACCAAGCCGCATTGCGGCTGACGGTGATCGCGACGGTTTGCCCAATGTATTGATGGAGGCAGCGTCCCAGACCCTGCCCATTATCTCGACCGCGGTTGCCGCCATCCCGGAATTCATCGAAACCGGGGTACATGGCATTTTGACAAGTGACGCCCCTGCCGACATTTCAGATGCGATTATGACGCTTGTCCAGAGCCCGCAAATGGCCGCAGACATGGCGGATGCCGCCTACACGCGTTTGGTTGATGAATTCGACATGGACCCTGGCATTGCGCAGTTGTCGCGACGCCTTACGGCATTGGGAGTCTAGCTGGCACGATGGCGCATCTGGCTTTTTATGCACCCTTGAAGTCCCCGAACCACGCTGTGCCATCCGGAGATCGCACAATGGCCCGCGCCCTACAATCGGCGCTTCTTAGCGTCGGTTGCTCGGTTGATCTGGCATCAGAATTGCGCAGCCTCGACAGCATCGGCGATCCCAACCGGCAGATCGACCTACAAGCCGAAGCAGACCTCGAAGTAAAGCACCTGCTTGATCATGGGACCCCTAAAAAGTGGCAGGCTTGGGTGACTTATCACAATTACTATAAAGCCCCCGATCTGATCGGCCCGACAGTGAGCGCAATGCTTGGCATTCCCTATATCCAGATAGAATCTACGCGCGCGCGCAAGCGCCTGCAGGGGCCTTGGCGCTCTTTTGCCCAAGCTGCAGAGGCTGCAAGCGACCATGCAGATGTTATTTTTCACCTCACTGTTCACGACCGCGAAACGCTCGAGGAACGTAGATCTGGCGCGCAGAAGATAGTGCATCTACTCCCCTTTCTGGCACGTTCCCACCTTGATCCGGTGCCAGAGCGAAAAATCAAGCGCTCAAAAATCCTATGCGCTGGTATGATGCGTCCCGGCGACAAACTCGCCTCGTATCAAATTGCCGCGCAAACGCTTTCGCAGCTCAGCGCCGCAGACTGGCAGCTTGAAATTGCCGGGGATGGTCTGGCACGCCCTGCAGTCGAGACTCTGTTTGCCCCTATCGCTGACCGCGTTACTTTTAGTGGCGAATTGGAACCCACCGCCATGTCAAAAGCTTACGAATCCGCCGATCTGTTTTTCTGGCCCGGCGTGAATGAAGCGTTCGGAATGGTGTATCTTGAGGCGCAGGCCGCTGGATTGCCGATCATCGCGCAAGACCGGCCCGGCGTGCGGGATGTAGTTCATGGTGGTATTATGACCGATCCCAGCGATCCAATTGCGCTGACGAATAGTATTGACAGATTACTGCAAAACCCCAATCAACGACAACGTCTTGGCCAGATTGGACGCGACGCTGTCCGCATGAACCATCTTATTCCTGCCGCCGCGCACACACTGATGACGCAAATTCAGCCACTGATCGGAGCCGCGCAATGACTCGGCTGGCCTTGCTTAGACATGGTCACACCAAGTGGAACCGCGAGGGCCGCATTCAAGGACGCAGCGATATTGCGCTGGATGCCGATGCCCGAACGACACTTGCTGATCTTTGCCTGCCATTGCCCTGGAAACATGCCGAACTCTGGTCCAGCCCATTGGTTCGGGCGGTTGATACTGCAATGCTGGTCGCCGACAAGACACCGCGCACTAGCCCGGCCCTGACAGAAATGGACTGGGGCGCATGGGAAGGCCAACATGGAGTCGATCTGCGCGCCGACCCGAACAGCGGTTTTCGCGATATTGAAGAATGGGGATGGAATTACCGCGCACCGGGCGGCGAAAGCCCGCAAGACGTGTGGGATCGAATCGCACCTTGGCTCGCCAATCTGACGCGCGATTCTGTCGCGGTCTGCCATATCGGCGTTATGCGCATAATATCGGCAAAAGCGACGGGTTGGAATTTTGACGGGCCGCCCCCTTTTCAAATCAAGCGCAACAGACTTTTCGTTATTGACCTTGAGCCCGGCCTGAAACTCAATGGCCCGGAAGTTGTCCGCCTGGAGGTGCGTGGATCATGAACGTGGTTATCGCAGTCACTCATCTGCTGGGTGCCGGCCATCTCAGTCGCGCACTTACGCTTGCCCGGGCCTTTGCTCAGCAGGGTCATCGCGTCACTGTCATTTCTGGTGGGACGCCTGTGGATCAATTCGATCGCGGCGATGTCAGATTTGTTCAGTTACCTCCTCTGCGCTCTGACGGCGTGAATTTCACTCATTTGCTGACAGCCGAAGGCGTATCTGTAGATGACAATTATCTCAGGCGTCGCCAAACCGATCAACATGATGCGTTACTCAAGGCTCAGCCAGACGTGCTGATCACCGAACTCTTTCCTTTCGGACGACGCGTTTTGCGATCAGAATTTCTGGCCTTGCTGGAATCGTCAGAATCCTTGGCACATAAACCTCTTGTTCTGTCTTCCATCCGCGATATCCTCGCCCCTCCATCCAAGGCTGAGCGAGCAAAGTCCGCGGATCAAATTATTGCCCAATACTACGATGGCGTCCTCGTCCATTCAGATGCGAAAAGTACCCCACTTGACCAAAGTTGGCCCGTCTCGGAAGCTTTGCGTCGCAAGCTCCACTACACGGGCTACGTAGCCCCCCCTCCGGCAGGGCTTCATCCCGAGAAAGCCGGAGACGGAGAAATCATCGTCAGCGCGGGCGGGGGGTCCGTCGGCGACGCCCTGTTTGAAATCGCCGTCAAGGCCGCGCACCTGTCACCCAGCTCGACTTGGCGTTTGCTTGTTGGTGGGAGCGACTCTGCAACGCGTATTGCGCGGCTTCGGGCAGAGGCTGTGGGCAGCGCCACCATAGTCGAGCCCGCACGCCCGGACTTTCGCCAAATGTTGTATCACGCTGCGGGCTCAGTCAGCATGTGCGGCTACAATACGGCGCTGGATCTGTTGCAGTCTGGTGTTCCGGCTGTACTTGTTCCATTTGACGATGGGGGCGAGGTTGAGCAGACCTTGCGGGCAAATAGTTTGACGCGGCTGGACGGCATTGCGGTGATCAAGACCGACGCGCTGACGCCAGAGGCATTGCTGGACACCCTTGCCACCGCACGGGTAAAACGACGCGATCCTGGGGCTGGGCTATGTTTTGATGGTGCCAAGGTCTCCGTTAGTATTGCTGAAGATTTGCTTGTGAACCGAAAATGACATTTGACTTGTCTGCTTTGCACACCGAATTCGCGGCTTGGCGGGCGGCAGACATGCGCCTACCAATCTGGTGGCGAGACGATGACGCCATTCAACCAACGCCCGAACTGGACCGACTCAGCGCAATAGCGCGGCGGTCCGGCGTCCCGGTACATTTGGCCGTTATCCCAAAGTTTGCAGACCATCATCTTGCTACCCGGCTGGAAAACGCGCCAGAGGTCGTTCCCGTCGTGCATGGCTGGGCCCACCAGAACCACGCGCCTGCGGGAACCAAGAAGACCGAATTCGGCATTGCGCGCACCGACGCCGCCAAGGACGCCATTGCTGGCTTGACTAAACTGCGCGAATTGTTTGGCGACCATTTAGTTCCAATGTTTGTGCCGCCTTGGAACCGGATTGACTCCGGGATTTTTGAGGCTCTAGTCAATGCAGGATATGAAACGCTGTCCACGTTTACGCCCCGATCCATCGCAGAGCCAGTTTCAGGTCTTACACAAATCAACACCCATATCGACCCGATCGACTGGCACGGCACGCGGGGAATCGTAGAACCATACGAGCTGATATCTGGCATCGTCCGCCTTCTGCAGGATCGGCGCAGTGCCAAAACAGACAATGCCGAACCGCTGGGATTGCTGACCCATCACCTTGTTCATCCGCCTGAAGTCTGGGATTTCACAGAACAACTGCTAAACGCGTTAGTGAGCGGCCCGACAGACGTGTTTTGCGCAAGGCCACCGTTGTAGTCTGAAATTAGGCAACCGAATGGCGCCAACCGCTATCCGAAATCACCGTTTTCTGTTTGACACCGGGTGCGCGGTTTCGTATCGCAGCGCCTGTAGTATGGCGTGGTAGCTCAGCCGGTTAGAGCACAGCACTCATAATGCTGGGGTCGGTGGTTCAAGTCCACCTCACGCCACCATACACATTCTCAACATAGCCTTACACATCGCGTACGGTGTCAATCATCAGTTGTACGTTGTCGGGATCAGCATCCGGCGTAATACCATGTCCCAGATTGAATATGTGCGGGCCGTTTGAGAAGGCTTTGACAATTTCGCGTGTCTCGTCAACAAGGGGCTGTCCGCCAGTAACCATATGATGTGATGCAAGATTTCCCTGTACGCATCCGTCAATCTGTACTTTTTTTGCAGCCCAATCGGGACTGACCGAGTTGTCCAACGCTACACAATCGATCCCCGTGGCTTTAGCGAATCCAATGTATTTCTCGCTTGCTTCGCGCGGAAATCCGATGATCGGAATGTGTGGGTATTGGGCTTTGAGAGCCACCGTAATTTCCTTTGCAGGCAGCAATGCGTATTTCTCAAACGCATCGCCCTTCAGCGATCCTGCCCAACTGTCGAATATTTTAACGATTTCGGCACCCGCCTCTATTTGCGCCGAAAGATAGAGAATCGTTGCCTGCGTAATGCGGTTTAGCAGAGCTTCGAAAAGGGGCGTATTCTCAATCCGCAGGGCATGAGCAGGTCCCTGATCCGGCGTTCCGCGACCGGCGATCATATAAGTGGCGACGGTCCACGGGGCCCCAGCAAAACCTATCAGGGCAGTTTCTGACGGGAGCGCACCGGCAACATTTCTGACAGTTTCATAAATCGGGCTCAGCACGTCATGAATGTCCGTCGCTGGCCTGAGTTTGTCAAAATCGGCCTGCGAGGTGATCGTTGAAAGACGCGGACCTTCGCCCGTAACAAACCATAGATCAGCACCTAACGCCTGCGGAACCAACAATATATCGGCAAAGAGGATCGCCGCATCAAAACCATACCGTCGAATAGGCTGCAAAGTAACTTCGGTCGCCAATTCAGGATTGTAGCAAAGTGACAGAAAATCCCCAGCTTTGGCGCGGGTGGCACGATATTCTGGCAGGTAACGCCCAGCTTGTCGCATCATCCAAATCGGCGGTGGGCCCAGCGTTTCACCTGCCAGTGCGCGCAGAATCGTCTTTTGCTTGGCCATATCGGTCCCCTGATGATGTTGCGTAAAGCCGGTCGTCCCCTCCGCAGGTCGGAATGTCAATATGCCCCGGTTGTCAGGGCAACGGGGGCCGCCTAAAGAGGGTCCATGAAACCGGTTCTACCTTCCCCCGACTCTCCACTCGGCATTGGCACCCGTGGATCACCGCTGGCATTGGCGCAAGCCTATGAAACACGCGACCGTCTCATGACGGCGTTCGATCTGCCAAGAGAAGCCTTTGCAATCACTGTGATCAAAGTTACCGGGGATGTCGTTCAGGACCGCCCCCTGAAGGAAATCGGTGGAAAGGGTTTGTTTACGCGCGAAATTGAAGAAGACTTGTTGACTGGCAAGATCGACATCGCGGTACACTCGATGAAAGACATGCCGGTGTTGCAGCCAGAAGGCCTATTGCTCGACACCTATTTGCCGCGGGAAGACCCGCGAGATGCATTTGTGTCTCCAACTACGTCAGCATTGGCTGAATTAGCGACAGGTGCCGTAGTGGGAACGTCAAGCCTTCGGCGAAAGGCACAACTCTTGCATGCCCGCCCAGATCTGCATGTCGTCGAATTTCGCGGCAACGTGCAGACCAGATTGACGAAATTGCATGATAAGGTGGCCGAATGCACCTTTTTGGCCATGGCTGGCCTAAATCGCCTAGGCATGACTGATGTTCCAGCGACTCCCATCTCGCCAGACGTCATGTTGCCTGCGGTCGCGCAGGGCGCCATCGGTATCGAACGACGCGCGGATGACAGCAGGACCGCGCTATTGCTGGAGGCGATTCACGACAAGCCGACAGGCCATCAACTAGCAGTCGAACGCGCCTTTCTTGCCGGACTGGACGGATCCTGTGAAACGCCGATTGCAGGGTTAGCCAAATTGAACGGCAACACGTTGGAGCTACATGGTGAAGTGTTGCGCCCGGATGGTTCAGAGAGCATCAGCGATCAGGCCAGCGCGCCCTTTGAGGATGGTGCAGCCCTTGGCACCGCTATGGCAAAAAGGATGCTGGAAAAGGCAGGTCCCGATTTCTTTGATTGGCATCGATAACGAAGGATCACCAACATTCGTGTTAATACCCAAGTGGTTTCCATTCAGCTAATATCTGCGATCAATTCAGATAAACCGCCCAGATCGTCCAGCGTCAGAAAACGCGCTGATCCTTCAGGCGGATCTGCTTTTTCCACTTCCCATTGCAGGCCATGAGGGACAAACACGCCCCAACCTCCGGTTTCAATCACTGGCAAGACATCTGAACGCATTGAATTTCCAATCATCATTGCCCGCTCTGCGCCGTCGCCATGCCGCGCAAAAATGCCGCGGTACACATCTGGCGTTTTAGCCGACACTATTTCGACGGCAGCAAAAGAATCCCCAAGTCCGGATTGCGCCAGCTTTCGTTCCTGATCGATCAGATCGCCTTTTGTGATCAAGATCACGCGGTGGGTCTCTGCCGCCATCTCGACCGCTTCGCGCGCATAGGGCAGCAATTCGATGGGATAACGCAGCATTTCACGGCCGGCGTCCATCAACTCTGCTATTACGGACGCTGGCACGCGCTCTTCAGTCACTTCAATAGCAGTCTCGATCATAGACAGGACAAAGCCCTTAACGCCAAAACCATAGTGACCCAGATTGCGCTTTTCTGCCGCCAACAACCGCTCTGCCAAATGATCAGGATCGGCATGATCAGTTAGCAATTCGGCGAATCTCTCCTGCGTCAATTTGAAGAAGCGCTCGTTGTGCCAAAGCGTATCGTCGGCATCAAAACCGATAGTTGTCAGTTCGCAGACTTTGTTTGATTCAACGCTCATATATGCGGCTGCCTCTTTTCTAAATCGCAAGACTCGCTATATAGTCCATCATTCACGCCAAGGAATCGAGTGACGCCTGATGCTGCCGCACTTTATTATGTCAGATACGCCAGATGACGCCGACAGAGACTCCTTTGTCATCCTTGAGACACGCCCCAAGACCAAGCGCCCGCCGCTCTATAAGGTGATGTTGCTGAACGACGATTACACGCCGATGGAATTTGTTGTTCATGTCCTTGAACGGTTCTTTGGGCTCAATCACGCGCAAGCGTTTGAAATCATGTTGACAGTGCACAAAAAAGGCTTGGCCGTTGTTGGCGTTTTCAGCCACGAAATCGCTGAAACAAAGGTCACACAGGTAATGGATTTTGCGCGCCGTCACCAGCACCCATTGCAGTGCACGATGGAAAAAGAAGAATAATCCCGACATGTCACCCCGCTTGACTCTTGCTCTGAACGGGGGCGGACTGGCGCTGCCCGAAAGTGGCACAATCGCTGTATTTCATCCGCGCGGCGATGCCGATCTAACCAATCTGCCGACTGAACGAGCTGTTTTAATCCAGCCCTTGCGGCCTGATCATGATGCCTTGTCCGCCCTAGGCTATCACTGTGTAACAGATACAGATGCTGCCACTGGCCGATTCGCCGCTTCGCTCATATACCTGCCCCGATCCAAGGCACAGGCTCGTGGCTTGATCGCCGCAGCTGCGACTCTGACGGATGGATTTCTAATGATTGACGGCCAGAAAACCGACGGGATTGACAGCCTAATGCGCGAAGTCAAAAAACGTGCACCATTGATAGGGTCCCTGTCCAAGGCACATGGTAAGATGTGTTGGCTCGCGGCAGACTCCTCCGACTGGTCGGATTGGGCTGTCGAAACCAGTCAGGTTGATGACATTTTTTCAACTGTTCCTGGTGTCTTTTCGGCTGACGGTATTGATCCCGCCTCAAAAATGCTCGCGGATCATCTGCCTGAAAAGCTTGGTAAATGCGTTGCGGACCTCGGCGCAGGATGGGGATATCTCTCTGCAAGGGTGCTGGAACGCGAAAATGTCAGGCAGATACAACTGGTTGAAGCTGACAACACGGCATTGAGCTGCGCTCGTGCCAACATTGCCGACGCGCGCGCGCATTTCCACTGGGAGGACGCCACGACATGGCAATCACCGGATAGATTCGACGCGATTGTCATGAATCCGCCATTTCATATCGAACGCCGTGCTAATCCCGCATTGGGCCGCGCCTTTGTTGTTGCCGCGGCGCGACTGCTCGCGCCATCAGGTCAGCTTTGGATGGTTGCAAACCGGCATCTTGCATATGAGGCGACGCTGGCCGAAATGTTTGGCGAAGTTCAGGAGGTCGCTGGTGACAATCGCTTCAAAATTCTGCGTGGCGCGCGACCCACTCGCCCGCGACGCTTATAACAGATACAGTTTCACCCCAGATAGGAGACTAGCCTATGTCCTTTTCCATCGCTGGTAAAACGGCAATCGTAACCGGTGCGGCAAACGGTATTGGGCTTGCCATCGGACGGCATTTTGCCGATATGGGCGCAAACGTCATGTTTGCCGACATGGACGAAAGAAAACTTTCCGAAGAACTAGGCGCGCAAGCTGAGGACGGGAATATTCGCTATTTCGCGGGTGACTTGAGGGAAAAGCTCACCATCACGAACCTTCTGTCGGCCACTATCGACGCGTTCGATGAAATTGACATTCTGGTCAACGGATCGCGACAGGTGATGACTACCGATGCTCTTGACCCTGACGATACCTCTGTCGAGACTTTGATGGCGCAGAACCTGATGATTTCGCTGCGCTTGTCGCAAGCTGTTGCCAAGAAAATGATTAAACAGTCCGCAGATGACACTAGCGGGTCGGCTGGTTCAATCATCAATTTGTCTTCAATCGCGGCGCGGCGGACAAATCCGGAAATGTTGGCCTATTCTGTTTCAACTGCCGCGCTTGATCAAATGACTCGCAGTCTGAGTGTTGCGCTGGCTCACCATCAGATCAGAGTTAATGCAATTGCATTTGGGTCAGTGATGAGTGCATCGTTGCAGAGGACGCTGAAAGACAACTCGGACCTACGCACTGACATCGAAAACCACACTCCACTGCAGCGCATTGCGGCTCCCGGTGCGTTGGTTGATGTCGCGCAATTTTTGGCATCCGAGGCCTCAGCTTTCATGACCGGGGAAATCGTCACCGTGGATGGCGGACGCAGTCTGCTTGATTCGGTTTCGGCCCCGGCGCACTGAAATCAGGTCCAATAACCCTAGAAGGCGCGGCCGTGCCTAATCCCTTAGTTGATCACATGCAGGTATCCAGATGGCCAAAATGTTAGACGCCGAAAAATCGCAGGCTTCAGTATGGTTCAAGACACTACGAGACCGGATCGTAACTGCGTTTGAAGGGCTCGAAATCTCGCACTCCGAAGGCCCTTTGTCAGGTAAGACCCCCGGAAAGTTTGACGTTCGCGCAACCAAACGGGCATCTGACGATGGATCAGACGCGGGTGGCGGATTGATGAGCGTCATGCGGGGTGGTCGGGTTTTTGAGAAAGTCGGCGTGAATATCTCGACAGTCTATGGAACGCTGGGGGCTCGCGCGCAGTCGGCGATGGCAGCGCGCAAAGGGATCGAAGGTATGGCCGAAGATCCGCGGTTTTGGGCATCCGGCATTTCACTAGTGGCCCATATGCAAAACCCTCATTGTCCGGCAGTGCACATGAATACGCGCATGTTCTGGACCCCGCATGCGTGGTGGTTCGGCGGTGGTTCAGATTTGAATCCTTGCATCGAATATGCCAACGACACCACCCATTTCCACGCAACACAGAAATCCCACCTCGACCCACATGGAGCAGCCATCTATCCGCGCTTGAAAGACTGGGCCGACGAATATTTTTTTATTCCCCACCGGAACCGCGCCCGAGGTGTGGGTGGCATTTTCATGGATGATCACTGCACGGGCGATTGGATTAATGACTTTGCCCTTACCAAGGACATCGGACGGGCCTTTCTTCCGTCGTTTACCCCCTTGATAGAGAAACGCCGCATGCAAGATTGGAGCGAAGGCGACAAAGAGGCGCAGCTTATACATCGCGGTCTCTATGCTGAATACAATCTTGTCTATGACCGGGGCACAAAATTTGGCTTGGAAACGGGGCACGATGCCGAGGCAGTGTTGATGAGTCTGCCACCGATGGCCAAATGGGTCTGACAGAGTTTGAGAAGTAAGAAGCACTGAAACCCGGCTCGCGACGGGTTGTCCAGCAAGTACAATTGAAACGCGCTTTTGAACGCCTGATGCGGCAAAGACACAGTCTGTACCCTCGTGCGCCAAGTGCCAAATTTCTGGTGTAAACCGAGGTTTAGCGGCAACCGCCGCGACATCACCTATATGTGGATTTCCCGCTTTAACTGGGTCGGCTAATTCCCTTGAATCACAGGGTTTATTTGCTGGTAACATTATGCTAGCGTCTCTGCACTATAATAAAGCTAGACCGGATAACCGGCGGCGTGAGGCAGAAGAAGGCAGTTTTATCGTGAAGGTACGGCGTATCCAGCCGGCCCGGCTAGGGCTATTCGTTTTCGCAGCATTGTGGATGTTTGTTATTGTGCCGCTTAGTGTGGCAGCGGCCCCTTATGCCGCGATGGTGATAGACGCTCGCACCGGCGAGGTGCTGCATTCCCGTAATGCAGACACCCGCCTGCATCCGGCCTCGCTCACCAAGATGATGACACTTTATATTGCGTTTGAGGCCATCAAGAACGGTGAGATTTCACTGGACACGAAGGTACGCATTTCCCCGCATGCCGCATCTGAGCCGCCATCAAAACTGGGGCTTAAATCCGGGCAAAAAATCTCATTTCGTTATCTGATACGTGCTGCTTCGGTGAAATCCGCGAATGATGCGGCAACGGCTATTGGCGAGGCAATCTCGGGTTCCGAGGCGAAATTTGCCCGCCGAATGACCCGCACCGCCCGCGCCCTCGGAATGACGCGGACCACTTTCAAAAACGCGCATGGTCTGACCGAAAAAGGACATATGTCTACCGCACGCGATATGACGCTGTTGGGACGACACTTGTTTTTTGACTATCCGGAATACTACAACCTTTTCTCGCGCCGCACGACAAACGCGGGCGTACGCGAGGTTGCCAATACCAATAGGCGGCTTTTGGCGGCCTATAAGGGGGCAGACGGCATCAAAACCGGGTACACTCGCGCGGCTGGCTTCAATCTGGTCGCATCGGCTGAACGAGGAAACGAACGTATTATCGCCACAGTGTTTGGCGGGCAATCCAGTGCATCCCGCAACGCCAGAGTGGCTGAACTACTGGATATGGGATTTCGCCGGGCACCATCGCGCGCCAAGATCAAAAAACCAGCCGCACCTAATTATGCCGCGGAAACAAGCACCCCAAGCTCATTTGGCAAAACCATCCGACTGGTAACGGCTGTGCGCAAGAGTCCCAGACCAATGGCTCGGCCCGGTGCACAACCGGAAGCATCAACTGTCGTCGTGGCAAAAGCAAAAACCGATAACGCGTTGCGCACTAAGATTGGTGAGGCTCTTGCCCTCGCTCACCTTGAGACACCAACTGAAGCAAAAAATGCCGCCAAGTCCCAGTCCGGTACCGCCGCGAACAATGCCTCATCTTCCCGCCCAGCCGTACGACCAGACGATCTGGTTCTTGCAAGTGTGCCCAAGCAGCCCTCTGGACCTGAGGTTGTCACCCGCGTTTCGACGTCAGGGGGGCGTCATTGGGGGGTTAACGTCGGGCGATATGCCAGCCGCTATCAGGCCGAACGTGTGTTGCTGAAAACGGCATTGGCCGAGATGTCTACGCTGGACGGTTCGCTTCGTAAGGTCGCCAAGCGCCCCACAGGGTTTGACGCAAACTTCCTTGGTCTAACAAGGGAAAGCGCCGATTTGGCCTGCCGCCGATTGCAGGCACGCAATGTGACATGCTTTATGATTGGCCCGTCCTGAGTTGATTCAGGCGCGCCCGTCCAAAGCCTTTTGTGTTTACTTGGGGTGATCATCCCATTCATCGCTCAGAATACGGCGGCTGTCGCCGTCTGGGTCGTCATATTGGTTGGACTTGATCGTATAGACAAAAGCGACCAAGCCAATCACGCCCAGCGTGAGGGAAATCGGGATCAGGAAACTCAGAACATCCATATCAGCTTACCTCAATCGCAGGGCATTGAGTGATACAGTAATGGACGAAGCCGACATCGCCAACGCAGCAACCAATGGTGTCGCCAAACCAAAAACGGCAATCGGAACCGCAATCAGGTTGTAAAGCGTCGCAATTCGAAAGTTTTCGCGGATGCGAGACGTGGCGCGCCCGGCCATTTCCAACGCCCCCGGGATGGGCGACAAATCAGAACCAATCAATACTATATCCGACGCAACCCGCGCGGCATCCAACGCCGAAGCGGGTGAGATTGAGACATGCGCGGCAGCCAAGGCAACGGTATCATTCAAGCCATCGCCAACCATCAACACCTTTTCCCCGGCGTCCATCAACGCCGATACCCGGGCCGCTTTTTCATCCGGCAGTGCTTCGGCAATCCAGTCTTTGATGCACAATAGATTTGCTAAATCCTGAACTGCTCCTGCAGTGTCGCCCGAAATCAACCAGACCGACTTACCTGATTGGCGAAGTCCTCGCACGGTCTCAAGAGCCCCCGACCGTAATGTGTCAATAAATGTGAAGGCGACTGCTGGTTCGTCGGAAATACGCAAGAAAGTAGCAGTTTCGCATGAGCTGGCCGCGCCAGTCCATGACGCGCGCCCAAGGCGCACCTCTTTTCCGTTCCAAAGCGCCTCGACACCAAACCCTGGAATTTCAGTGATGTTTGTCAGATCCGCCGGAACGATGCTCTCGGCACGAACCGCAGTTACCAAAGCGCTGGACATTGGATGAGATGAGGCCTCGGCGAGCGCCAGCGCAACGCTTAGGTCCTGATCATTGTGCTCATCGATATTGCTGAGCGACGGTTTTCCAGAAGTCAACGTACCGGTCTTGTCGAAGACCACCGTATCGACCTGCGACAGACGTTCGAGTGCTGTTGCATCTTTGATCAGCAAACCCATGCGAAACATTCGCCCTGAAGCCGCGGTTGTCACGGCCGGGACCGCGAGGCCAAGCGCGCAGGGACAGGTGATGATCAAGACCGCTGCCGCTACGTTTACCGAAATTCGGATGTCACCCGACCAGATGAGCCACCCCAGAAACGATAGAGCCGCCAGAATATGGACGCCCGGTGCGTAAAGTTTCGCCGCTTTATCAGCGAGCGACGTGTAACGCGAGCGACCGCTTTCTGCGATGGAGACCAAATCAGCCATCCGGTGCAACGAGGTATCCGACCCTACAGCGGTTGCACGGATGGTAAGCGGTCCGGTCAGATTGACTTCGCCGGCGCTTACACGCTGCCCCTTGCCCGCAAAAACGGGTAACGTCTCTCCTGTGAGCAGAGAACGGTCCAATTCTGACTGGCCCTCTAATACCTCACCGTCCACCGGCATGCGGCCTCCGGGGCGTACAAGGAATAAATCACCGACGCCGAGCGCCGAAACCGGAACTTCTTGCGGTGTGCCGTCGTCAAGTCGCCAAGCGCGCGGCACTTCGAGTGCACTTAGTTCTTCCGCGGCGGATCGCGCCACCGCACGTGTACGGTGATCGAGGTACCGTCCTCCGAGCAGAAAAAACGTCAGCATCAGCGCAGCATCAAAATAGGCGTGATGCCCAGAAAGCGACGTCTCCCAAAGCGATGTCGCCAGTGCCAGCAAGATCGCCAAACTGATGGGAACATCCATGTTGAGCCTGCCTACCGACAGTGCGGACCAGGCATTGTGGAAAAAAGGATGGGCCGCAAATGCGACAGCGGGTATCGCGATTGCCGCGGATATCCAATGGAAAAGATCGCGGGTGGAACCCTCTGCCCCAGACCATACGGCAACTGACAGCAGCATGACATTCATCGAAGCGAATCCAGCTACAGCCAACCGCATCAACAAATCGCGGCCCGCGTTGTCCGACTGCGTCGCTTTCAGTGCGCTTGTATCCAGTTCATGCGCCTCAATTCCGATGCCACCCAACACCTCAACCAGTGCCGGCGCAGTAATCTCATCGGACGCGTCGACAACAACGCGTTTGAGGCTCAGGTTGACGCGAGCGCTGTTTACACCAGGCACCTCATGCAGCCCGCTTTCTGCCTTGGAAATGCAACCCTGACAGTGAATTGCAGGCAACGACAGGACGATCCGTGCGTCTTTTGGAATCTTATCTGACACCGGCGCCGGACTGGTTACGCATCCCGGGCAAGCCACGGCAGAACTGTGCGTCACAACGTTCATGTCATCAGCGCGTTACGTGAAGCACGACGCGTTGAGTGAACTCTGTTCCGTCCTGCGCCATGGCTTTCATCCGAATGTTCCAGTTGCCCGCACCAAGTTCAACCGGTGCAACATAGGCACTGCCGTCGAACCTGAATTCGGGCGAAGTGTCGTCTTTCACGTGAGTAGCCCGCCCCAGCACGGCCTCCAGCGTCTGTACCCTGACGGGAAGCCCCGCTTCGTCGGTGATCGAGAGGATGACCAATCCTCCCTTTGCGTTTGCGCGAACGTCCCACCCTAGTGCCGTCTGGGCATCACGCCGAACATCAAAGTTCTGACTGGCAACATATGAGTTTTTGGCCTCCAAACCCGGAAAGGTTTTAACGGCGCTATATGCCAACGCCAAATTGACTGCGATTATCACGCCAAAAGAACTGACCATGACTATGGCCATGTGCCGACCTGTGAATTTGCGCACTTCTGTCATGGTTAATTGGTTTGCCCGTTAAAGACCGAATCCGTATAAGCCCGGTCGCCATTGCCAAGATCTTCTACCCAAAAGCGGAACTCGGTCCGGTCAAGAGCGGAGGGTGCAGAACCTGCCGGTGCGTTGACATAGACCCGTTGGAGCTTTTGGGTGTCGGCAGCTACCTCTAACGTACTTTCTGGCATCCCTTCCAACTGAATTTGCAACGCAGGGTCACCTTTTATAAAAATATTGTATTGGCTGGGCTCTCCGTTCTTGTTGAGTATCCGCACATCGTAGGTGTTGCGGATCGTGCCATCAGAAAGCGTGATAAATGTAGGATTGCGCACTGGTGCAACTGTCATCTCGATATCCTGACGGATGAATAGCGCAAACACCAGCGCCAAGCCTACAATCGACCAAAGGGACGTGTACATGATAGTGCGAGGTCGCAAAATGTGTTTCCAGATGTTTTTTGGAGGATTGCCTGCGCGTTCTGCGGGCTCATCACTCAACGCCATATAATCGATCAGCCCACGCGGCTTCCCTACCTTTGTCATTATGTCATCGCAGGCATCGATACATAGCGCGCAAGTGATACAGGCCAGTTGCTGACCATCACGGATATCGATTCCGACCGGGCAGACATTGACGCAGGCCATACAATCAATGCAGTCGCCTTGTGCTTCTCCAGCTTTGACGGCATCCGAATGTTTGCGAGGCTCGCCGCGCCATTCGCGGTACCCCACGACCAACGTGTCTTCGTCCATCATAGCGGACTGAATACGGGGCCACGGGCACGCATAGATACAGATTTGCTCACGCGCAAAGCCGCCAAAGAAAAAGGTCGTTGCAGTAAGAAAGAGAATGGTAAGGTAGGCAACAGGGTGCGCGTTCAGCGTGAACAGATCAACTAACAGGGTTGGCGCATCCGCAAAATAGAAAACCCAGGCACCCCCCGTCGCCATGGCGATCAGCAGCCAGATGACCCATTTGGTCATGTTCAGTCTGAATTTCCGGAAGTCCAATTTCTTTTGTCGATGCAACCGCAAACGCGCATTCCGATCACCTTCGACCCAGCGTTCGACAAGAATAAACAAATCTGTCCAGACGGTCTGAGGGCACGCATACCCACACCAAACGCGGCCAAGCGCAGAGGTGAACAGGAACAAGCCGAGCCCGGCCATAATCAGCAAGCCAGCAACAAAGTAAAACTCGTGCGGCCAAATTTCGATCCAGAAGAAATAGAAACGTCGATTTGCCATGTCCAGTAAGACAGCCTGATCCGGCAGGCTTGCGCCACGATCCCATCTTATCCAAGGGGTAACGTAATAAATGCCCAGCGTTACAGCGAGAATAATCCACTTCAGATTTCGGAATTTCCCGGCCACGCGCTTCGGGAAAACCGGCTCTCGGGGCGCGTATAAGCTTGGGGTTTTTTCTGAAATGCTCACGGGCGATATCCGTCTAAATCTGCAGGGTTCCGACGCTTCTCACATGGCAGATTGCCCACAACTTTGACATGGGTCAAAACGTCCACACTCTGTTCCTCATTACAGCATTAGCCAGTGCGATCAAAGATCGGCTTCCTTTTGCCGCCTGAGCCAGGCCACAAAGGTTTTGACTGGCGCACGTAGTACGCCGGAGCGGGTCAAGATGTAATACTTCACCCCCGCGCGCGCTCTAAACAGAACGCGCAGGCGACCTGCGTCAATGTCACTTTGTACAAAATGCTGCACCGTTATGATCACACCCTGTCCGTCACGCGCACCATCCAGCATCAAATTGCCCGGCACCTGAATGCGACCTTTAACCATCTTTGGTTCAACCCCATAGGATTCTAGCCATTTCGTGCTTTCCGATGCCCCCACTTCATCGAGCCAGGGAAAGGCCGTGAGATCTGATGGTTGGTTTATTGTCCGATCGCTGATCAGAGTCGGGGATGCAACGATAACAATTGATGACGCCAGCAAGGGTTCTGTGTCTAAACCAGGCCAGTTGCCCTCCCCATATCGCAAGGCAACATCAATGCCGCCGGGCTCAAGCGCAACGACATCCGGTGTCGGGTTGATCATGAGATCAACTTCAGGATGCGCGACGCGGAAATCTGCCAACCGTGGCATCAGCCATGCTGACGCCAGCGATGGCGTGCAAGAAATGTGAACCGGGCGATCCGCATCCGCATTGGTAATATCGCGCACAGCGCCCTCGATTGCGCCAAAACCCAGCGCCAGCGCGTCAGCCAATTGTTGACCCTGTGAGGTCAACACCAGCGCGCGCCCGCTCCGGTCAAGCAATTTCGCATTTAGTTGGGCTTCCAAGTTGCGCATTTGTTGACTGATCGCGGCATGGCTGACGTTCAAGGCATCGCCGGCAGACGTCACACTACCTGTCTCAGCAAACGCAGCGAAGGCGCGCAAACTTGATAGTGCTGGCATATCGAACCAATTCATATGTAATTTCACCTTACATATTTGAATTCTTTGAGAGTCGCATTTCCCAACTAAATGATCAAGTATTATTGCAGTTAGGTGATCATTCAAAGGGAGCGATCAAATGTTGAATATATATGCTCATAGTTTCATGACTGCCAGTCGCGCCAATACTGTGAAAGCGCGCGGTATAACGAAGCCCGAAATCAAACCCAAAAAACGCTGGTTGCCAAAAGGGCATTGGTGGTTGTCAGCGCCCAAAGATCTCGATCTTGGTAAGCTGTGATGGCATTTGTTGGGTCATATGGCCGTCGCGGCCTTGATCGTGAACAGTCCATTTCAGTCCTGAAATGGACTGCTTCATTGGTGCAGATATTGGGATACTCAGCCACGGCGTTTGGCTGGACGCCACTGAACATCTACTTCTTCCTAATGGGATTAGTCGGATGGTTCGCCGTCGGCTTCCTATGGAAAGACCGCGCAATCATGCTAATTCATGTTGTTGCATTGGTGGCAATGACCGTTGGTCTCATGGGACGTTAAACCGATAGGACCAATCAAAACCCGGAACACTAAGGCCGCAAGCCCCTTGAGATGTTTCTGACACCTCAGGGGGCTTGTCGTACGAGGGTAACTTTATTCCCCCCCACCGCGGGTGTGCACATAAATCGCTACCGCACGAATCTGCGCTTCGGTCAGGCGGGCGGACCAAGATGGCATAACCCCAAACCGAGAGTACGTAACCGTTTCCAAAAGCCGATCATGATCGCCACCATACAGCCAGATCGCATCGGTCAGGTTGGGAGCACCTTGTTCACGATCGCCCATACCAGCTTCACCATGGCACGATGCGCAATTGTCTGCGAAGAGCAGTGAACCCGCCTCTACGAGCGTACCGTCTTGCGCTTCTCCTCCGGAGAGAGTTGTCACAAAATTCACGACCTGTTCGATTTCCTCGGGTTCAAGGACCTCTCCAAAGGCAGGCATCTCGGACCAGCGAGCATCGGGATCATCCTCGACCCGGATTCCGTGGCGGATGGTCGTCGTAATCGCCTCGATATCTCCACCCCAAAGCCAAGCATCATCCAGCAGATTGGGGTAGCCAGACGCCTGAACCCCTGCAGCACCTGAACCATGGCATTGCGCGCACCAAGTCCGGAACACAGCGCTTCCGGCATTGATCGCATATTGTTCAAGCTCCGGATTGCTGGAAATCTCCTCCAATGGCATGGCGTCGAGTTCTGCATTCAGAGGCGCATTTGCCTCACGGAAGGCCGCCATGTCTTTTGCCACCTCAGCGCGGGTTGAATACCCCAGAATGCCTGCAGTCGCATGATTGATGAGTGGCCATGCTGGGTAAGCAATTGTATAGCCAATGGCCCAGACGATGCAGGCATAAAGCGTCCACAGCCACCAACGCGGCATCGGGTTGTCGAACTCTTCGATCCCGTCCCATGTGTGGCCCGTCGTGTTGGGGTCACCCTCAAGCTTTTCTGACGGTTTGCTCATGGCCTCGCCTCCTCTTCTTTGGATGTGGCGGGTTGGTCTTCATGACGAAACGGAATGTTGGCCGTGTCACGGTGTGTGGCGCTGCTGCCGGGGCGAAACACCCAAATCAGAACAAACACAAACACGCCAAACAAAAGCAGTAACATCCAGCTGTCAGCAAATTCTCGCAAAAGAGAGTAGGTTTCCATTTTACTAACCTTAGCGATTGGGGTCAGGCGTGAATGTCGAAAAGTCGACTAGCGTACCCAACATTTGCAGGTAGGCGATCAGCGCATCCGCCTCTGACACCCCCGACGCACCATCAAAGTTGCGAACCTGCGCACCAGGATAACGTTCCAGCATGTCATCATAGTCGCTGTCGGGATCAGCTTGCGCATAGAAATCCTGGGAAGCGTTTTCGATCATCTCTTGCGTGTAAGGAACACCGACCATTACGTGGGTTTCCATCAGTTCGGCAACATGATCAGACTCGATCTTTTTGCGCTCCAGAAAGCCGTACTTTGGCATTATAGATTCCGGGACAACAGACTGCGGATCGCGCAAATGGTCGACATGCCAGTCGTCAGAATATCTTGCTCCGACCCGCGCTAAATCTGGCCCGGTTCGTTTTGAACCCCACTGGAAGGGATGATCATACATCGACTCTGCAGCAAGCGAATAGTGCCCATATCGTTCAACTTCATCCCGCATGGGTCGGATCATCTGGCTGTGACAGACATAGCACCCTTCGCGCACATATATGTCACGCCCAACCAGCTCCAGTGGAGAATACGGCCGCATCCCATCAACTTTTTCAATTGTATTCTCCAGCCAGAAAAGCGGCGCAATTTGCACGATGCCCCCGATTGTCACGACCAGAAAACTGAAGACCAGCAACAATGTTGCATTGGTTTCGATGCGTTTGTGTTTTTCCAGAATTGCCATTTGCTCTGGCCCCCTTATTCGGCCGGAACGGCTGTGGATAGGCTGGCCTCTTTGGCCGGTGCCCGTCTTACAGTCATCCAGAGATTATAGCACATGATGAGGGCACCAGTGAGGAACATCAATCCACCGAGGCCACGCACAACGTTCATGGGGAACTTCGCAGCCACGGTGTCGGCAAACGAATTCACGAGGAACCCATTGGCATCGACTTCGCGCCACATCAGACCTTCCATAATGCCCGTCACCCACATCGAGGCGGCATACAAAACAATGCCAATGGTCGCGAGCCAGAAATGCCAACTAACCAAAGTCAGACTGTAAAGGCGCTCGCGCTTCCAAAGCACCGGCACCAGATAGTAGAGCGCGCCAAAAGTGATCATACCGTTCCAGCCCAATGCCCCGGAGTGCACGTGCCCAATCGTCCAGTCGGTGTAATGCGAAAGCGAGTTTACGGCGCGGATAGACATCATCGGCCCCTCGAAAGTGGACATGCCATAGAAGCCAATTGAAATCACCATCATGCGGATCACAGGATCGGTGCGCAGCTTGTCCCAGGCCCCTGACAGGGTCATGAGGCCATTAATCATGCCACCCCAGCTAGGCATCCACAGCACAATCGAAAAGACCATGCCAAGCGTTGATGCCCAGTCAGGCAACGCGGTATAGTGCAAATGGTGCGGGCCCGCCCAGATATACAGGAAGATGAGCGACCAGAAGTGGATGATCGACAGCTTGTAACTGTAAACCGGGCGCTCTGCTTGCTTGGGCACAAAGTAATACATCATGCCAAGAAATCCGGCTGTCAGAAAAAAGCCGACCGCGTTGTGGCCATACCACCACTGCACCATCGCATCCTGAACACCCGAAAAGACCTGGACTGACTTAGACCCCCAGATCGAGACAGGAATGGAAAGGTTGTTGACCACATGCAGCATCGCCACAGTGACGATGAAAGACAGGTAAAACCAGTTTGCAACATAGATGTGGGGTTCTTTCCGCTTGATCAGCGTTCCGAGGAAAATCGCCAGATAGGCAAGCCAAACAATTGTTAGCCACAAATCGACATACCATTCAGGCTCCGCATATTCCTTAGATTGTGTTCCGCCCAGCACATATCCGGTTGCCGCCAGAACGATGAACAACTGATAGCCCCAGAACACAAACCACGCGAGGTTGCCGCCCCAAAGTCGGGCGGCGCAGGTGCGTTGCACCACAAAAAAGGATGTCGCAATCAGCGCGTTGCCACCGAAGGCAAAAATCACAGCCGAAGTGTGCAGAGGACGCAGGCGTCCAAAGTTACCGTACCCTTGTAACGCATCGAGATTCAGTGCCGGAAACGCCAACTGAAATGCTATGATAACGCCAACCAAGAAACCGGCAATACCCCAAAAGGCTGTCGCAATGACCCCGACACGCACAACTCCGTCCAAGTACTCATGTGACAGATCGGTTGGCGTTGCGCTGACTTCATCTGTATGGCGCAGCGTGTACAAAAACAGACCGCCAGCCACTAACATGATCAGAACAGCATGCACCTGATAGGCAATATCCCGCGCGTAGTTGCTTGCTATCATTGCAATAAGCGTGACCAGACCAAATACGATCAGCTTCAAGTAGTTTGACATTATGCGTCCCTTCGCCGTGCCCCTCCCGAATCTGAATTCGCAAGGGGTGTATTGTGACTTTCGCCTGTATCGTACTTACAATTGGCCGACACTTTGATCTGTGTCAACGCGACAGCATGAACTCTTTGGCCAGCATAAGAGCAGGGTGCCTGTGCGAATCGAAAGATGCAGGCCAGAACAACTCTCGACAGGAAAGACTCATGGCCTACAAATCGCTGTTAACGGTTTTGACGGACACTCAACTCGCCCCTGCACCACTCGAACAGTCGATCGCACTGGCAGCGAAGCTGGATGCCCACGTCGATGTATTGTCGCTGGGATTAGATCGCAGCCAGATCGGCTATTACTACGCTGGCGCAAACGCGATGATCTTGCAAGAGACGATAAACCGAGCGCAAGCCGAGGTAAAAGATATTGATACATTTGCCACCACCCGGATGAAGTGCTCGAACGTTCTCTGGGCCTGTGACACGGCGGTGGCTGCCCTCGCTGACCTGGGACGCCATGTCGCGGCGCCAGCCAGATTTGCCGATCTTGTTATTCTGGCCCAACCCTATGGCGCCGATCAAGGACCGGAAGTCGAAGCTGTCGTCGAGGCTGCTCTGTTTGAAGGTCGAGTGCCAGTTCTTGTAACTCCACCAGATATTGAGCCGCTGACTAAGCCAAGGCGCATCGTTGTAGGCTGGAACCAAAGCAACGAGGCGCTGACCGCGATTCGGGCAGCCACTCCTTTTCTCGTTGAGGCCGACATTGTACATATCGCTGTCATCGACCCGCCGTCGCACGGCCAAAACCGATCTGATCCCGGAGGCACGCTATCGCGGATGTTGTCCCGTCATGGCGTGTCATGTGAGATCGATGTGCTCAGCAAGACAATGCCGCGCGTCTCCGACATCCTAGCTCGGCATGTCTCTGATATCGATGCGGATTTACTTGTAATGGGGGCGTACGGTCATTCGCGATTACGCGAAGCCATCTTAGGGGGTGCGACCAGAAATATGCTGGAACAGACAAACGTGCCTGTTTTTATGGCTCATTGACTGCAAGTTGACCGTCAAAATTGCCCAGGTGGTCGTCAGAAAAATTGCCACCCGCGTGATGGATAGCACGACCTGATTTTTGCATTCCGATAAATACTGCCGCTCCGACCAACGCAATTGCTGCGCAAAAGCCACCGTATATCAGAAGGATGGTCCAGACCGACACGCCAAACACAAACATGCTTAGCAATGCTACAATCGTGCAAATCGCACTAAGTACCACAGTCGATACGACCGCCATGTGTTCCTCCGAATGCCGATTGGGTTAGTTAGTGGCTGGATGAATTAAGAAACTACTAATAGACGCGCACTATACAACCTTGGCATGTAAAATTGGGCGACATTTCGCCCTTTAGTGCGAAAACCCGCCTATCCACCGCAATATGGGCGTAGATATTAGCTCAATGACGTCCGCGTTCCTGGTCGCCGGCTTCCTCTGAAAGCTGTTCCAGATTTGCAATCACGACACGACGTTTGCCTTCGAGACGAATCAGGCCGTCTTTTTTTAGCGCGGACATCTGCCGACTGACGGTTTCCAATGTCAGACCCAAGTAGTCCGCCATCGCCTCGCGAGTCAGTGGCAAATCAAATGCCACCGGATCGGTCGGACTACCTGAATCAACCGTGACATTGCGTCGGGCAATGATGCCCAACAAGGATGCAATTTTCTCGCGCGCCGTCTTGCGTCCCAGAACAAGCATCCATTCGCGCGCAGCGTCCAGCTCATCCAGCGTCATTTCGAGCAGACGATGGGCGATATGCGGCGTTTCGTTCATCATTTGCTCAAATGGTCTTTTGCGAAAGCAACACATCATCAGATCGGTCTTGGCTGTTACGTCATAGGCGGCCCCATCGCGTCCCGGGCGCCCGACAAAATCAGACGGCAATAACAGTCCGACCATCTGGGTGCGACCATCTTCCATAGTTTGTGTTAATGCCGCCACTCCGGATACAACAGATGCAACAAAATCCATTCGATCACCCGACCAGATAACGGGCTGACCAGCTTCAAAAGAGCGATAAAATTTGATCTTTTCCAACTGCGCCAATTCGTCGTTGTCGCAGCGGGCACAGATAGCTCTGCGTCGAATTGGACAATCCCCGCAACGCAGCGGCGATTTCTTTAGTTGCGTTTGCAAATATTCAGCCATGTTCCCTATCGCACACATTTCTTCCAATCAAGATAAGTCAGAGATAGACACTCTTATGTCCTATAGAATACCAGCGAAATCGAATTTGGCCACGCGGGGTCTTTTTGACGCAGGTTTTCTGGACCAGAATGCCCGAGCCTGACCCGTTCATGGCTATCAAAGTTCACCCGACTGCACTCAATAGCGTCTTAGTATACTCGGTTTGTGGGTGTTCAAACAGGTCACCCGCGTTCCCAAACTCCACCACGTCTCCGTTCTTCATTACCAGCACCTTGTGCGACATTGCCCGCACTACATTGAGGTCATGTGAAATGAACAAATAGGCCAGACCGTATTTGGTTTGCAAATCACGCAACAAATTCACAATCTGCACTTGTACAGTCATGTCGAGCGCCGATGTTGGTTCGTCCAGAACCAACAGTTTCGGGCGAAGGACCATGGCGCGGGCAATCGCGATTCGCTGACGCTGTCCGCCTGAAAACTCGTGCGGATAGCGATCCATAACCACCGGGTCAAGACCTACTTCGGTCATGACTTCGCTAACAAGGTCACGCGGCGCGCGCTCTGGATCGACATTGTGAATACCAAGGCCTTCGGATATGATCTGGGCGCAGGTCATGCGCGGCGAAAGCGATCCAAATGGGTCCTGAAACACGATCTGCATATCTTTGCGAAGTCTGCGAAGTTGGCGGTTTGACCAGCGACGCACGTCTTGATCCATGAAAGTGATCCCACCTTCAGAGGCGATGAGGCGCATTATTGCAAGGGCCAATGTTGTCTTGCCAGAGCCGCTTTCCCCGACGATCCCAAGCGTCTCACCGGCCCGCACGGAAATTGAGACATCATTGACCGCTTTGACGTGGCCAACAGTGCGTTTCAGCAGCCCCTTCTGGATTGGAAACCATATCTTCAGGTTTTTTGTGCGCGCGATTTCGACAGCTTTTTCAGGCACAGGCTTGGGCTTCCCGACGGCATGAGCACCTAGTAGCTTCTTGGTATAGGGATGCTGAGGGTCAGCAAAAATCCGGTTTGTCGGACCAGCTTCGACAATTTCACCCTCCTTCATCACACAAACGCGGTCTGCGATACGCTGAACGATGCCCAAGTCGTGTGTGATAAACAACAGCCCCATGCCCTCGCTGTCTTTCAGCTCTCTGAGCAATTCCAAGATTTGCGCTTGAATTGTCACGTCAAGCGCGGTCGTTGGTTCGTCGGCGATCAGCACATCCGGTTTGTTTGCCAGTGCCATTGCAATCATCACACGCTGACGCTGGCCACCGCTCAACTGATGGGGATACGCCCCCAAACGGCTTTCTGGGTCGCGGATGCCGACCTTGTTCAACAGTTCGATAATACGGTCCTGCGCTGCCTGCCCCACCAGGCCCTGGTGTAGCGTGATACTTTCAGTCAGCTGTCGTTCCAGCGTATGCAACGGGTTCAACGACGTCATCGGTTCTTGAAAGATAAAGCTGATGTCGTTACCGCGCACCTTGCGAAGAAGCGCATCGTCGGCACCGATCATCTGCTGGCCTTCGTAGGTGACCGACCCTTCAACACTGGCGCCATCACCCAGCAGCGAAACAGTACTGAGGGCAGTGACTGACTTACCTGACCCACTCTCCCCGACCAGAGCGACAGTCTCCCCTTTGTCGAGCGTGAAGCTGACTCCATTGACTGCAAAAGTCGAAACCCCATCTTGTCGAAACGAAACCCGCAGGTTTTGCACGTCCAGAAGAGTTGTCATGAAAAGGTCTTCCGCGGATCAAAGGCATCGCGAATACCTTCGAATATAAAGACGAGAAGCGACAGCATGGCGGCAAAGACAAAGAATGCAGTAAAGGCAAGCCAGGGAGCTTGCAGGTTTTGCTTGGCTTGCAACGTTAGTTCTCCCAGGGACGGTAGCGAAGAAGGTAGCCCAAAACCCAAATAGTCAAGGCTGGCGAGCGTGCCGATGGTGCCCGTCACGATAAAAGGAAGCATGGTCAGCGTAGCAACCATGGCGTTGGGCAGCATGTGGCGGAACATTATGGTGATATTACCGACCCCCAGCGCCTTGGCGGCACGTACATATTCCAGATTCCGCGCGCGCAGGAATTCAGCGCGCACTACCCCCACAAGGCTGGTCCAGCTAAAGATCACCAAAAGGAAGACAAGCAACCAAAAACTTCGCCCCAGTATCGCAAACATGATGATGATCACATAGAGAAACGGAATGGCCGACCAGATCTCGATAAACCGCTGGAATACAAGATCAAGCCAGCCACCAAAGTACCCCTGAACAGCGCCAGCCGCGACACCGATCAGCGACGCCGCACCCGTCACAAACAGAGTAAATAGAATAGACAAACGGAAACCATGAATCACACGCGCCAGCACGTCATGTTTTGCATCATCAGTGCCCAGCCAGTTCTGCGAATTTGGCGGCAGCGGCGCGGCCCCGGGCCGATCGACGGCGGTTCTGTAGGAATATGGAATAGGTGGCCAGATCGCCCATCCCTTCTCAATCGGCTGGCCGTCCACCTTACCGTTTTTCGCTTCTTCGATCAGCGCCTCGGGATCATCGAAGCAACCCTCGAGTCCACCCGTCGCGATAAGACATTTCACTTCGGGGTCGCGGTAAATGGCCTCGGTTTTGAAATCGCCGCCGAAATCGGTTTCAGGATAAAACTTGAAAATAGGCGTGAAGTACTCGCCACGGTATTGTACGAGGATTGGCTTGTCGTTGGCGATAAATTCGGCAAACAGCGAAATACCGAAAAGGATCGAGAAAATGATCAACGACCAATAAGCACGGCGATTTCGTTTGAAATTGCGCACACGGCGTTGGTTCAGAGGGGACAATGCCATATCAGCCCTGCCTCCTTTCGAAATCAATCCTTGGGTCGACTAGCACGTACATCAAGTCAGACAGGATACCGACAATCAGACCCATCAGGCCGAATATGAAAAGAGTACCAAACACAATTGGGTAATCTCGCGCCACAGCCGCCTCAAAACCAAGGCGTCCTAACCCGTCCAGTGAAAAGATGGTTTCGATGATCAGCGACCCGCCAAAGAAAACGCTAATGAACACCGCCGGAAACCCGGCAATCACGATCAACATGGCATTGCGGAAAACGTGTCCGTACAGAACCTGCCGCTCGGAAAGACCCTTGGCGCGCGCCGTCATAACATAAAGCTTTTTGATCTCGTCCAAAAAGCTGTTTTTGGTAAGCAGCGTCAACGTGGCAAAAGCACCGATTGTGCCGGCAAGCACGGGCAATGTAATGTGCCAGAAATAGTCCCCGATCTTACCCAACACCGAAAGCTGGTCCCAATTATCGCTGGTCAACCCTCGCAACGGGAAAATCTGCCAGTAAGATCCTCCGGCGAACAGCACGAGCAGCAAAATAGCGAACAAAAAGCCGGGTATTGCGTAGGCTGCGATGATCATTCCGCTGGTCCAGGTGTCAAAACGGCTGCCATCGTTCACAGCCTTGCGGATGCCCAGCGGGATTGAGACTGCATAGGCAATGAGCGTGGACCACAATCCCAACGTAATCGACACAGGAAGCTTTTCGATGATCAGATCAATGACACTGATGGAGCGAAAGTAACTCTCACCGAAGTCAAAGTGCATGTAGTTCCAAAGCATGTTGAGAAACCGTTCAAGCGGCGGTTTGTCAAACCCAAACTCTTTTTCTAACTCGGCGATAAATTCTGGCGGCAGCCCCCGCGCGCCGATGTATTCTTCGGATCCTGTGCCTTCGGTCAGTGTAGTGTCCCCGGTACCGCCGGCAAAGCCGCCAAACACATCGCCTTCGCCTTGGAATCGCGCAATCGCCTGTTCGACCGGTCCGCCGGGCACAAACTGCACGAGCGCAAAGTTAATAACCATGATGCCAAGCAAGGTTGGTATGACCAACAGAAGCCGTCGAAGAATGTAGGCGCCCATTAGGTATTGTTACCTCAACACGCCAGCGGCTTTGAGCGCGGCCGCTTTGTCTGCCTCAAACCACCAGAAATCCAATGTGCCCAGCGCATAGGGTGGGATGACTTCAGGGTGACCATATTGATCAAAATACGCCACCCAATAATCGGGTTTAAAGCCATCCGGGATGACAAAGAACTCGTATCGAAGCGCACGATCAAGGGCGCGGATCATCATGTCTTCTTCTTCCTGGCTTTCGCTGTGAAGCGAAGCCTCGATTATAGCGTCAACCATTGGGCTGGCCAAACCAGCCGGATTGAAAAGACTGAACGCAGCTGTTTCGGACCCCAGGCGCTGCGCGAGGCCAGTACCAGTTCCCTGCAGTGCCGGGTATCCATCAAAAACCAAGTCGTAGTCGCGGTCCCGTTCGCGAATTGTGTACTGTGAGGGGTCTACCGCCTCGACGATCGCCTTTATCCCCATGGTATTCAGATTGGCGACAAAATTCTCGGCTACGGCCTTGTCCGTTGCAGAGCCGCTGGAATTGCGCAGGAAATCAATCTTGAGCACCGTACCATCAGCCGAGCGCCGCACACCGTCATCTCCGACTTCCCAACCCGCCTCGTCCAGCAATTTCATCGCTTTGCGGATATTGCGTCGGCTCGTTAGCCGGTCTTCGTCAGATGTGTGCGGTATGACTGGTTCAGTTGTCAAAAGTTCAGCCGGAACAACATCTCCAAGCGATTGCAAAAACGCCAGTTCATCGCCTTCAGGCAACCCAGTTGACATCAACGGACTACCATCTGAAAACGATTGCTGTTGCGCGAACAGATCATAGAGCAGCGACTTGTTGGTCCATTCAAAGTTGAATCCCAGCGCGATGGCCTTACGAACCCGAATGTCTTTGAGAGGCTCGCGACCAAGATTAAAGACAATTCCAGTGACTGACGGGGGCTGACCGTTGGGGATTTGTTCGATAATCACTTCGCCCTTTTGGACCGCCGGAAAATTGTACTGCGAGGCCCATTTCTTTGGGTCGGCTTCCGTTCTGACCGTCACTTCTCCGGCCTTGAACGCCTCGAACGCTGCGGTTTGATCGGCAAAATATTCGATACGGATGTGGTCAAAATTGTGCCGCCCTTTGTTGATCGGCAAGTCCCAACCCCAATAGTCCGGGTTGCGCTTGTAGCTGACACGCCGATTTACATCGACGCTATCAATCATATAGGGGCCTGAACCGGGGGAAATTTCCAATCGGCTCTCGTCCAGTTTTGCGCCGGTTTCCTCGTACCATTTTTGCGACCAGACTGGCACAGTTCCGACCTGGTCAATCAAGCTGCGGCGCGAAATACCTTCGGTAAAGTAAAACTTGATCGTATGGTCGTCGATAACCTCGGCCTTGGGAATGCGGGCGCGCACGGCATCGCCATAAGATTTCAGACCCTCATCAAGCAAAAGATTGTGACTGAAAAAAACATCATGCGCAGTCACCGGCGTGCCATCGGAAAACCGCGCTTCGGGGCGCATATGGAAAATCACCCAATCCTTGGTTGCAGGGTATTCAAGGCTTTCAGCCAATAGCCCGTACAAATCGTTCGGCGCATCCGCAGGCAAAGACCCAGCACCGGCAAGAACCTGACCCAGCAAGCTTTCGTACATCACAGTCGACAGGGCCCCTGCGCGACCCTTGCGGGTATAGGGGTTCATGGAATCAAACGTGCCACCAACAGCCAGTGAAATTTCTCCCCCTTTGGGCGCGTCCGGGTTCACATAATCGAAATGTGTGTAATCGGCCGAGTATTGAAGGTCACCAAAATAGGAATAACCATGGCTGACGATCATTTCGTCATCCTGCGCCTTAACAGGCGCAGCGATCAGCATCCCGATCAGGGTAATTCCAACTGCCAGAACGGCCAATCCGCGGTTTTGGACGACGCCTGTAGTAGCGGACGGGGTGCAGGATCGGGTCATTTGGCGCATTCTTTGTCCTTTTGATCATCATCGCTGGGTTGTTCTAGGTTCTGCTGGACATAAGCTAAGGGGCTGGAACGCCAAGTTTCAAGGCCCGAATTAGCCGAGAAACGCGGTTTTGAACTCTGATGATCGTCACCCACAAAAAAGACCGCGTTCGACGGACGAATGCGGTCTTTCAGTTCGAATAGGCCGACGTTCAATTGTCGAGACTGTCCAGATAGGCGATCAGGTTGGCGCGATCTTGCGGTTTCTTGAGCCCTGCAAACGCCATTGTAGTGCCCGGTGCGTAATCCTTTGGCTTCGTCAGGAAACCATCGAGATTTTCGGGCGACCAATCGCCTTCCATGCTCGCCAAGGTCGAAGAATAGCCGCTAAAGCCCGACGCAGAGCCTTTGTCCCGGCCAACAACGCCATAGAGATATGGGCCTGTGCTGTTAGCCCCGTCTTCCAGCTTGTGGCACGCGCTACATTTCTTGAAAACTTTCGCGCCTTTTTCAACATCGGCAGATGCCAGCATTTCTTCCAAGCTTGGTCCGGCTTCCTCTGATGCGCCGGAATCATCCGCCCCGGTATCGATCACATAAGATTGCTCACCGTGACCGTGCGACGTATAAAGTGCGTCTGCTGTAGTTTTACCCAAAAGAAAGACCAGCAGCGCCCCACACAGGCCGGCTGAGACTTTGGTGACTGTCATCGTGTCAAACATAGATCTGTATTCCATAACTAGCGCTTAGCGCGTATCTATTGCTTCCCCTTCTCTGTGGCAAGGTATAGTTAGCGCGACCAAATGACCATTAGGTTATTATTATAAAAGGATCAGCGGCACATGACCCAAAAAATCGCTTTTCAGGGAGAGCTTGGTGCCTATTCTCACGAGGCCTGCCGCAAAGCCCGTCCTGATATGGAGGCTTTGCCCTGCCGCACCTTTGAGGATGCGATATCCGCTGTCAGCACCGGGGCCGCTGATCTGGCGATGCTGCCGGTTGAAAACTCGACCTATGGCCGAGTCGCGGACATTCATTCTTTGCTACCCGATTCCGGACTGCATATTGTCGAAGAAGCATTCGTGCGGGTTCACATCAATCTGCTTGCGGTCGCAGGAACTCCCTTGTCGGACGTGCAGTCCGCCATGAGCCACACGGTACTACTTGGGCAGTGTAAGAATTTTCTGGAACAGCATGGCATTCGCCGGATAACCGGAGCCGACACTGCCGGGTCTGCCAAATCTGTCGCGCAGAAAAGCGACCCCCAAGTCGCGGCCCTTGCGTCAGAACTTGCCGGAGAGATTTACGGGTTGGACACAGTGGCGCGTCATATTGAGGATCAGGGCAACAACACAACGCGGTTTCTGATCATGTCGCGCGATGCGAACACAACACGTCGCGGCGATCACGGCATGATCACTAGTTTCGTGTTTCAAGTCCGCAATATTCCCGCAGCACTGTATAAAGCGATGGGTGGGTTCGCCACAAATGGGCTGAACATGACCAAGCTGGAAAGTTACATGGTCGGTGGATCCTTCACTGCCACTCGGTTTTATGCTGACATTGAAGGGCACCCGGACGACAAGCCTGTCCAGCTGGCTCTAGAGGAACTTGCTTATTTCACCGACTTTCTGGAAATTTTGGGGGTTTATCCGGCCGACCCGGGGAGGTCTTAGCGGGAGTCCACCTGTGCGTGCATTAAACCATCGAACCAAGCCGTTTTTCGGCATCTTTACTCAGTTCAGCGACTCGTTGCTTGAATCTTTTGTTCAGTTTAGATTTAGCCAGTCGAAGGGATTGAATCATAAGCCGAGCCGACAGGTTTTGTGGTTTTAGGTCAAGCGCAACCGATACCCGAGTCCTGGCCCGCGACATTGCCATCAATTCCATTGACAACTGGCCTGTCAGCCCTTTGGAAACTGTTGAAAAAACCATAGCGTTGGGCCGGTCATATTCGGTCAAAGTAATGTCCAGCTTTCGAGGTTTGCCTCGCATCACAAATGTGGCTTTCCACATCATTCCGATATCTGGCTCAATAAGCTGATCAATGCGCTGAACCTCCGCACCTCGTTGCCGAGCGCTGCGTTCATAGGCGCGGAAATCCGTCAGCATTTCGAACACCTGCTCAATAGGTGCATTGATGTCCTCGCGTGCCGAAAATTTCATGGTTTACGCCTACCTGCGCGCTTTGGGATTTTTTGTATCTTATGCAAGAATGGACTGACCATTGCGTCAATCCAGCGAATCCGCAAGCCAGTTTCGCAGCACAAAATGGGCAATCGATCCGTTTCGGGCTGGTTTCAATTTATGATGATCACCAGAGAAAGCCTCCATCATCTCTTCGCGACTGACCCACATCGCCTCCTCGATTTCGGCGGGATCGATCGTAATCTCATCGCTCTCAGCAATCCCGGTGCAGCCAATCATAAGAGAGGCCGGAAATGGCCATGGCTGACTTGCAAGATAGGACACTGGCCCAACCTTTATCCCCGCTTCTTCCATGACTTCCCGTCGGACAGCCGCCTCCAGCGTCTCGCCGGGTTCAACAAATCCGGCCAGCAATGAATACATTCCATCGGGCCACCCCGGCGAACGCCCCATCAAAACCGAGTTACCGCGAGTGATCAGCATAATCACAACAGGATCAGTGCGTGGAAAGTGAGACCCGTCACAATCCGGGCAGTCTCGTTGCCACCCCGCTTGCGCCATGTCGGTCCTGGCTCCACATCGCGCGCAGTAGCCATGGCTGGCATGCCATGCCAGGATTGCCTTGCCGGTTGCAGCCAGTTCCGCATCGCGGTCACTCAGATGAGTCATAACACCGCGCAATTCCGAAAAACTGTGGTCGGATGGCAATGCAGGGTGATTTTGCTCACTCGGGTCAAAAAAAGCACCCAGTTTCGCCTCGTCAATATCATCCGGATTCCACTCTGCAAGATCAATGGCGAATATCGCCTTACCGTCCTCGCGTCCCAGTAATAACCGTTCTGGTGATGCATCGGCCAAAACGGGGTGATTCAATGGTAACCTTGCGAGTGCGTCCCGATCGCTGCCCGATATCAGCGGTTTTCCGCGCCAGTACAGCACCGCACGCGTTTCAGGGTGGCTTTCTATGGCCTCAACCGCCGCCGTATCCCCACGCAATTCAGCCGCCCGATCAAGCCCGGATCCACCAAAGGTCACTGTTTCCGCGTGTTTCATTCCATGCCCTGTCTGGTTCATTAATCATGAACGCAATGGCACGTCGCCCGATGTCGTGCAATGCCACTGCATCAAATCCCAAAAACCGACAGACTGCATTGCTTGCGAATCCGTTCAACCATGCCTATATCCAATGCTGAGAGGTTGGCGCGGGCAGGCACCTCGCCAACCTGGTCAGATCCGGAAGGAAGCAGCCACAACGAGCCCCGCTTGGGTCGTAGTCAGCCTCTCACCCACCACACAATGTAATGGTTGTAGCTGAGCAGAAATCACCTCTGTCAGAATAAGACTGTTCGGGCTACAAGCTGCGGGCGCCGAAACTGTCGCAGTTCGTTATATTGCCACTGTCATAGCCGCGCGCGAACCAACGGGAACGTTGTTCTGAAGTGCCATGCGTAAATGTGTGTGGTTGCGGCACTCGTCCCGCCTGTCTTTGCAAATGATCATCTCCAATTCGTCGCGCTGCGTTTAACGCCTCCTCTAGGTCTCCTCTTTCGAGCAACCCCTGAACCGACCTTGCCCAGACCCCAGACAGGCAATCTGCTTGTAGTTCCAAACGAACGGTCAACCCGTTTGCCTCCGTCTGGGAAACCTGCCGCCGCCGCTGATTGACCGGTCCCAAGATGCCCAGTAGGTTTTGCACATGGTGCGCAACCTCATGCGCGATGACATATGCGGCAGCAAAATCGCCACCGGCACCCATTTGGCGCGACAGAGTCACAAAAAAATCTGTGTCCAGATAAGCCTTCTGATCAGCGGGGCAATAAAACGGTCCGGTGGCCCCCGACGCGCCGCCACAAGGGCTTTGAGTCACGCCCGAATACAGCACCAGCACAGGCGGTTGATAAGTGCGGTTGAGTTGTTGCGCAAAGATCTGACCCCAGACCTGCTCTGTCGTGGTCAGGACGCGGGTTGTAAATTCTGCTGCCTGATCTTGCTCCACTGTAGTTGCCTGAGACTGGGCTGGCGTTGCAGTCTGGTTCAGCAACGGAGAAACATCAATGCCCGCAAAATAGCCGATTGCCAGAACCAGCAAAAGCCCCACGCCCCCTATCCCGCCAGCTTTGCCAGCGCGGGACCGGCGTCGATCGTCAACGTTTCGACTGGATTTTACACCTCGTAAACGCATTTTTTCTCCCCGTGCCCATATCTGGCCTCAGCTTAGAACGACACAGTGCCAGCGCGAAGGGGAAAACGACTACCCCATTCTCACGCGAAGCCTGTGGACGCCGGGCGCGCCTCACTCTACCCTCTGGCACTGATCCCGAATCCGGCAGATGGACTGATGAGCGAAGACACCCCCCAAGCTTACCGCGTACTTGCACGTAAATACCGCCCCGAGACATTTGTCGATCTGGTCGGACAGAATGCAATGGTGCGCACGCTGAAGAATGCGTTTGAGGCGGACCGGATCGCGCAAGCCTTTATCATGACCGGCATTCGCGGCACCGGCAAAACCACAACAGCACGTATCATCGCCAAAGGCATTAACTGCATCGGACGGGACGGAACCGGGGGACCGACAACGGAGCCTTGTGGGGAATGCGAAAACTGCGTGGCCATCATGGAAGGCCGCCATGTCGACGTGATGGAAATGGATGCCGCAAGCCGGACCGGCGTCGGGGATATCCGGGAAATCATCGATTCTGTGCATTACCGAGCGGCCTCGGCGCGATACAAGATATACGTCATCGACGAAGTGCATATGCTGTCCACCTCGGCGTTCAACGCGCTTTTGAAGACGCTGGAAGAACCCCCTGCTCACGTTAAATTCATCTTTGCCACAACAGAAATCCGAAAAGTTCCAGTCACTGTCCTTTCGCGCTGCCAACGCTTTGACCTGCGCCGCATTGAGCCGGAAGACATGATTTCCCTGATGCGTAAAATCGCAGACGCAGAAGAGGCCGAGATTTCCGATGATGCGCTTGCACTGATCACACGCGCCGCCGAAGGTTCAGCCCGCGATGCGACGTCTTTGCTTGACCAGGCGATCTCCCATGGTGCGGGTGAGACAACTGCAGATCAGGTGCGCGCCATGCTGGGCCTTGCAGATCGTGGTCGCGTGCTGGATCTTTACGACATGATCATGCGCGGCGACGCAGCCGGCGCGCTGACCGAGCTTGGCGGGCAGTATGCTGACGGCGCTGATCCGATGGCCGTGCTCAGAGATTTGGCCGAAATCACCCATTGGATTTCGGTTGTTAAAATTACTCCAGACGCGGCAGACGATCCAACGATCAACCCTGACGAGCGGGTGCGCGGCGTGCAAATGGCCAAAGACCTGCCGATGAGGGTCATGACTAGAATGTGGCAGATGTTGCTGAAATCATTGGACGAAGTGGCCGCTGCGCCAAACGCAATGATGGCGGCAGAAATGGCGATCATCCGGTTGACCCATGTTGCTGATTTGCCCACGCCTGAAGATTTGGTGCGCAAATTGCAGGACACCCCGGTGCCTCCAAGCCCGCCACGCGGTGGCCAGCCTGGTCAAGGCCCGACGAGTGCTGCCGGAACGGATGCGATCACCTCCCCTCGAAGTCCTCTTGGCGACGGCAGGGCGGTCACGGCTTTGGCACCGCAAGTCGATTTGGCACTGGCCCGCTATCCAAGCTTTGATCATGTCGTTGAACTGATCCGCAAAAACCGGGACGCCAAGCTGTTGATCGACGTCGAAACCGGCGTACAGTTAGCCAGTTATCAGCCCGGTCGTATCGAATTTGTTCCGACCGACAAAGCACCCCGAGATCTGGCGCAAAAATTGGGCGCTCGTTTACAGCTTTGGACCGGCAACAGATGGGCTGTATCCGTCGTTAACGAAGGCGGAGCCGAAACAATTGCCCAGATACGCGACGCTGCCGAATTAGCACTTCATGCAGAGGCCGAAGCGCATCCGCTGGTACAGGCGGTTTTGGCTCAGTTTCCAAACGCAAAAATCACCGGCATTCGGACCCCGGATCAAATTGCGGCTGAAGCTGAGGTTGAGTCTTTACCCGAGGTTGAGGATGAATGGGATCCGTTCGAAGACGGGTAAGAATAAATCTGACTCATCTTACTGCGTGGCTGGCAATTGGCGCAAAATCCGGCCACCCCCTTGTGACGCCTAACGCCCGCGCGTATCTCTGGCCCTAACAACAAGCAAACAGGAGATGGCGGAATGCTTAAAGGACTAGGCGGCATGGGTGACATGGCCAAGATGATGAAGGCCGCGCAGGAAATGCAGGGCAAAATGGCCCAGATGCAGGAAGACATGCACAGCATAATGGTCACGGGTGAATCCGGCGCGGGACTGGTCAAGGCAACGTGCTCGGCCAAGGGTGAATTGAAAACGCTTGATATCGATCCGTCGATTTTCAACGGCGACGATAAGGAAGTTGTCGAAGATTTGATCCTCGCCGCGATAAAAGACGCACAAAGCAAAGCCTCTGACAAGGCACAGGAAGAGATGGGGAAAATCACCGAAGGCATGGGTCTGCCAAAGGACATGAAACTGCCGTTCTAAATGCGCGGGTATCAAGTTCCGAGGACGTTGGCGATCGAAATTGCTGGCATCCTGCGGCGCCCCGTGTCCTTTCAAGGTCCACCAAGTTGAACAGTACAAAAGACATTGATGCACTTATTGAGATGATGGCAAAGTTGCCGGGTCTTGGCCCCCGGTCGGCCAGACGGGCAGTGCTCCATCTGATCCGTAAACGCGCGCTTTTGCTAACACCCTTGGCCGACATAATGCAGGTTGTGGCCGCCACCGCCCGCGAGTGCCTCAATTGCGGCAATGTCGGAACGGAAGATGTTTGCGATATCTGTTCATCCGAAAAACGCGGGAACGGCGAACTATGTGTCGTCGAGGACGTCGCCGATCTCTGGGCGATGGAACGCTCAGGTGTATTCAAAGGACGGTACCACGTGCTGGGTGGCACCTTGTCAGCATTGGATGCAATCGGGCCAGACACATTACGCATACCACGCCTGATCGACCGTATTCCAACCGAAAATATTTCTGAGGTGATCCTGGCCCTGAACGCGACGGTAGACGGACAAACCACTGCGCACTACATCGCAGACCAGCTTGGCGGGTCCGTCGCGCTGACGTCATTGGCACAAGGTGTGCCAATTGGCGGAGAGCTTGATTATTTGGACGACGGAACAATATCTGCTGCCCTGAAAGCCCGAAAACAGCTCTGACAATAATACCCGACACGTTTAGTTGCCGGGTATCCGTCTTTGTTCTCGGGTGATCAATTCGATTGATACTGCTTACGTTTTGTTCTCATCTGCAGGTCCGGCGTCAGGCAGATTGAAAAGACTGTCGGCATCAACCAGCAACTCTTCTTCTTCCTCATCATCGTCGGAATCGCTCAAAGAGAATGTTTCAAGCCCTTCGATGGCCGTTGGTATTTTCGGTTCCGGCTCACCCCCAAGCGATTGCTCCGTGCTGACCAGTTTGCGGCGTTCGTCATCGCTCATCACTTCGCCGCTCGCCGCCTTCTTGGCAGCTGCCTTCTGTACTGCGGCATCCAGTTCGGACTGTTTACATAGTCCAAGTGCGACAGGATCAATCGGCTGAATATTCGAAATATTCCAATGCGTCCGCTCACGGATCGCCTGAATGGTTGGTTTTGTTGTCCCGACCAGTTTTGACACCTGCGCGTCCGTCAATTCCGGATGGAATTTGACCAACCACAGGATGGACGCAGGTCGGTCCTGGCGTTTGGACAGCGGCGTATAACGTGGCCCGCGGCGCTTTTCTTCACCGACGGCGGCCGCATTGAATTTTAGCTGCAGCTTGTGCGTTGGGTCAGCCTCTGCCTTGGTGATTTGTTCCTGGGTCAACTGATTGTTGGTAATCGGATCGAAGCCTTTGACACCGGCAGCAACGTCTCCATCAGCGATGCCCTGCACTTCCAACTCGTGCATTTCTACAAAATCTGCAATCTGCTTGAAGCTAAGTGTTGTATTGTCGACCAGCCAAACGGCGGTCGCTTTGGCCATAATTGGTTTTGCCATGTCCCGTCTCCTTGCGCATATCTTCCCCGATGCCTTGAAAGGCGGTCCTGAGTGTCAGGACGGGCTACCATTGTCGGGGAACTTGAGGGCTATATAGTCGGGCGCGAATGATAAGGGAAGAGCAGAATGCGTTGGCTACTTATCTGGATCGTGTCAGCTTCGACTGTCTGGGGAGGCGGAGACAAGTCAGGGGACTTCGACTATTACGTGCTCGCGCTCAGCTGGTCGCCGAACTGGTGTGCCCGTGTCGGTGATGCGCGCAACTCTGAACAATGCGATACGCAACATGACTATGGATGGATATTGCATGGCCTTTGGCCGCAGTACCATCGGGGATATCCGGAATACTGCCGCACGTCTGAACCTTCGCCGTCGCGGTCCATGACAAATGCAATGGTGGACATTATGGGAAGCAGCGGTTTGGCTTGGCATCAATGGCGTAAACATGGCGTGTGTAGCGGGCTGTCAGCGGCAGATTACTTTAATCTATCACGCGAAGCATATGGAACAATTGTCCGTCCCCTGGTCTTTCGTCATCTGGACAAAGCCGTTAAATTACCCGCAAAAGTCGTGGAAGACGCGTTTCTGAAGGACAACCCCGCCCTTGAGCCCAGTATGATCACAATCACATGCAAAGAAGGATTTATCGAAGAAGCGCGCATTTGCCTTTCCCGCGACCTGACTCCGATACCTTGCGGTCAGGGCGTGGCACGAGATTGCACCTTGGAGAGGGCTGTTCTTGATGCTGTCCGATGACGATTTCAGCCGCTGTCACGACAAATCAAATACTGCCGCGTAAACCAGTCTTTCTTCTACGTTTCGCTACTGGCCGACTGTAACCCCGCCGCGTTAGCCGACCGTGTGATCCGGGTAACAACGCTCAAATTCGCGCAGCATAAGGCGGCTGGGGCAACGCCCCGTATCGCTGAGCGTTGCAGTTAGGGTCCAGAATGGCGGGTCCGCGAGAGTAGCTACCGAACCCACAGCCGCAAGATTGCGCGCTAGCGATGCGCTTAGGGTCACCGAGCCACCGGCGCAGGTGTCGACCCTGCGCGGTGGCTGTGCCGCGATGGCCTGCGGTGGGTAATGCAGTACGAGATAAGAAGCCCCAATTCTCGATTTCTGCAGCACCGGCGGCGTTCCGGCTCTCACCCTCAAGTAGCGCAGTCCAATCCGCAGCGCCAGCAAATCATGGGGGCGGACCACTGCATCGCCCCTTCGTCCAGGTTCAAAAAGATTGCCAACGACATCTATTGGTCGGGGCGTCAGGACCCCTCCAATACCTAGGACTGCTGTGCCAGAAACTAAACCCGTATCAGTGGAAATGCTGGTTCTGGGTAGCACCCGCCCCCCTGGCCGAGCCGCGAATAATTGGGCGACGCACCATAGGAATCCCTCAAAAAAATTGGATTTACCTGGCGTTGTTTTGCGTGTTTTTCAAATTTTCTTGTAAATTTTCTGCAAAGTCCCGCGCAGTTTCCCGGCAATAATTTAGGGCCTTCAGTCGCTTTTAAGTTGTTTACGTCGAGTGTTGAGAGCGAATTTAATTAGGAATTTCCATAAAGCCTGACAGTCAATATTCCTTGGTCATTGCGTCGGTTTACCACCCGTTTTGATCGGCTACGCGATCAGGGACCCGCCAAATGACCTCTTCCCTTTTGTGCATTCGCCGTTATAAAAGCCCGCATGACAACGACACGGCATAACCAGACCTTTGCAGAGCTCGCCAGCGCTGCCCGTCCGGCTGCCCTACTGATCCTAATCCGCCTCTGAGCGTGCCATCCGGCGCGCCCGCTCAGAGGAGGACGCAGCGCGCCACGGATGTAAGATCAGAAAAAAGAGAACTCAAAATGACTAACAAAAGCAAACAAGACCATGTCTTGATCTTTGACACTACTTTGCGCGACGGCGAACAAAGTCCCGGCGCGACGATGACCCATGCGGAAAAGTTAGAGATCGCGGGGCTGCTGGATGAAATGGGTGTCGACATCATCGAAGCCGGATTTCCCATCGCTTCAGAGGGAGATTTCAATGCCGTTTCAGAAATCGCAAAAAATGCCCAAAAAAGCGTGATCTGCGGACTCGCCCGAGCGAACTTTGGCGACATTGATCGCTGCTGGGATGCTGTGAAACACGCCAACGCACCGCGCATTCACACTTTTATCGGCACTTCACCGCTGCATCGGGCAATTCCCAATCTGACCATGGACGAGATGGCCGATCGCATTCACGAAACAGTCACCCATGCCCGCAATCTGTGTGACAATGTGCAATGGTCGCCGATGGATGCTACCCGAACGGAAGAGGATTATCTTTGCCGTACCGTGGAAATCGCGATCAAGGCAGGCGCCACGACCATCAACATCCCGGACACGGTCGGCTACACTGCGCCCAACGAGTCCGCCGACCTTATTCGCATGCTGATCAACCGGGTACCTGGTGCAGATGAGGTCATCTTTGCCACTCATTGCCATAATGATCTCGGCATGGCGACGGCAAACTCGCTCGCCGCAGTCGAAGGTGGCGCGCGTCAGGTTGAATGTACCATCAACGGCTTGGGTGAACGCGCAGGAAACACCGCGCTGGAAGAGGTTGTCATGGCACTCAAGGTGCGCAATGATATCATGCCCTATCAAACCGACATTGATGCGACTAAACTGATGAACATCAGTCGTCGCGTTGCGACCGTCAGCGGATTTGCAGTGCAGTTCAACAAGGCAATCGTTGGTAAGAATGCCTTCGCACATGAAAGCGGAATCCATCAGGACGGCATGCTTAAAAACGCGGAAACCTTCGAGATCATGCGCCCCGAAGACATCGGTCTTACTGAAACCAACATTGTCATGGGCAAGCACTCGGGCCGCGCGGCTTTGCGGTCAAAACTGGAAGATCTGGGATTTGAGTTGGGGGACAACCAACTCAAGGACGTTTTTGTCCGTTTCAAAGAACTGGCTGATCGCAAAAAGGAAATTTACGAGGATGATTTGATCGCGCTCATGCGAGTAGGTGGAGATGCTGAAAATGATCGGCTTAAGATAAAGTCCTTGAGGGTTGTTTGCGGCACCGAGGGGCCACAGAAAGCTGATCTGACGATGGAAATTGACGGAGAGAGCCGATCCGTCGAAGCCTCGGGCGATGGCCCTGTGGATGCTACTTTTAATGCCGTCAAAAAGCTGTTTGATCACAACGCTCGCCTGCAACTTTATCAGGTGCACGCCGTCACCGAAGGAACTGATGCACAGGCGACGGTTTCAGTCCGCATGGAGGAAGACGGAAAAACCGCGACTGGGCAATCTGCTGATACCGATACGGTTGTGGCAAGCGCCAAGGCGTATGTAAACGCGCTTAACCGATTGCTGGTAAGGCGCGGCACTGTGGAGCCGGGATATGATGTAAAAGGTGTTAGCTACAAGGACGTCAGTTGAACTAGACTAGGTAAGGCGGGGATCACTCCCGCCTTATTGGTAGCATTCGGAACAACCTTAGCCCTTGATAACTGCCAGACGGGAAAGACATCTGCGTAGTATCGCCTCTTCCTTCGCGGTAAATTCTTTGACCAGTTGGCCGTCATAATGACGTGCGAATTCACAGAGATCGGCGTAGGCAGCGCGTCCTTGTTCAGTCACGCTCAGCATGGCGTGGCGCCTGTCGGCTTCGACTTCTTTTCGACTTACAAATCGTCTTTGTTCAAGTTTCGTTACGGCGCGACTGATCTTGGTTTTATGCATTCGCGCGCGATCGCAAATCTCCTTGGCGGTCATGTCCCCATATCGTCCGAGGTGAAACAACACACGCCACTCAGTACGCAACATTCCGTAACGATCTTTATAAAGAGTCTGGAAACCATCACTTGCTTCTTCGGCGGCGAGGTTCAGCAAGTAGGGCAGAAAGTCCTTTAGGTCAAAGTCACCTTTGTCTTGCATGATCAAATCTCGACCTTGTTAGTTACATTTTCAACTATTATCTCAACGGCAAATGAGAACGCAAGGAATTACCATGGACAGGGCGATTGCACCGAAGGAATTGAAGATGGCAGAAACACCATCCGGAACGCAGACTGGTTATATGCCGGGATTTGGAAACGACTTTGAAACCGAGGCACTTCCCGGTGCCTTACCTCAAGGCATGAACAGCCCGCAGAAATGCAACTATGGCCTTTACGGCGAGCAACTTTCTGGCACTGCATTTACTGCGCCCAGCCACCAGAACGAACGGACTTGGTGCTATCGCATTCGTCCCTCGGTCAAGCACACGCACCGGTTTGTCAAAATTGTCGTGCCCCATTGGAAAACAGCACCTCATGTGGACCCGGACGTCATCAGCCTCGGTCAGTACCGCTGGAATCCCATGCCGTATTCTGACCAGCCGCTGACTTGGATCACCGGCATGCGCACTATGACCACGGCAGGCGACGTAAATACCCAGGTCGGCATGGCGAACCATGTTTATTTGGTGACCGAGTCCATGCGGGATGCATATTTTTATTCTGCAGACAGCGAGCTATTGATCATTCCACAGGAAGGCAAATTGCGCTTCTGCACTGAACTTGGGGCGATTGATCTTGGGCCGAAGGAATTTGCGATCCTGCCGCGTGGCCTTGTCTATCGTGTCGAGGTGCTGAGCGGTCCTGCGCGTGGGTTTGTGTGTGAAAACTATGGCCAGAAATTTGCGCTTCCTGGCCGCGGACCTATCGGTGCCAATTGCATGGCAAACCGTCGCGACTTCAAAACGCCTGTTGCCGCATTTGAAGATCGCGAAGTGCCCAGTACGGTAACCGTCAAGTGGTGCGGTCAATTCCACGAAACTCGCATCGGTCACAGTCCGTTGGATGTTGTCGCGTGGCACGGCAACTACGCACCGGTCAAGTATGATCTGCGTACCTACTGCCCAGTCGGGGCGATTTTATTCGACCACCCTGACCCATCGATATTTACCGTGCTTACCGCACCTAGCGGCGTTGAGGGGACAGCAAACATCGATTTTGTTCTGTTCCGAGAACGCTGGATGGTCGCAGAAAACACCTTCCGTCCACCGTGGTACCACAAAAACGTTATGTCGGAATTGATGGGGAATATTTATGGGCAATATGACGCGAAACCCGAAGGCTTTGTTCCCGGCGGGCTCTCGCTGCACAATATGATGCTGCCTCACGGGCCGGACCGGAATGCCTTTGAAAACGCCTCGAATGCCGAACTTAACGCCGAAAAACTGGACAACACCATGTCGTTCATGATCGAGACCCGGTTCCCCCAGCATCTTACTTCATTTGCGGCGAACGAGGCACCGCTCCAGGATGACTATATCGATTGCTGGGCTGATCTAGATAAGAAGTACGACGGGACATCGGGTTTGAAATGACGCCGCATGGCATGGCGACCTGGCGTCAATTGGAGTAAGGCTCAGGGATCAACGCCTCTGCCTCAATCTCGACGCGGTAATCGCCAATAAGTTGAGCAACAACGATAAGCGTATTAGCGGGTTTGATGTCTGCAAATACCCTGCCGTGCGCCTCGGACACCGCCACAACGTCATCTGCGTCGGTCAAGTAAACCCGTGTGCGGACCACATCATCCAAGCAGGCATCCAGGGCACGGAGACTCGCGGCGATCTTATCTAGAATAAACGTGGTTTGCGCACCTGCATCTTGCGGTGCAACGGCTCGGTCACTTCCGGCGGTCGCTGTTGTCCCCGAGACGAAGATGCGGTCACCGACCCGCTGGGCGCGGCAATACCCGGCGATTTCTTCCCATTTGCTGCCAGTCAGAACCTGCCGCCATTGTGGCCTCCCTTCGACCACACTTGCTTCAAACGGGTTTTTTGAAGTGTTTAAGTGATGGCTAAGATCACCCGAGGCCGTAAGGAACGGTGGTTTGCGATACTCGTCACCACAGTCACCCGGAAGAGGTGCGGAAAAGGAGGCCTCTAAGTGAGCATGATCGTCAGAGCTCAGCGAAAACCCGGACAGCCGGGAATTGTCGGCCCAATGTTCGCTTTCGCCAATCCGCGCGCCCACAATCACACCCGCGACATGAGGTTGATCCAACACCCAGCGCGTCGCGACATTCGATATTGAAACACCATGTTGCGCGGCAATTTCAGCTGCAGCGGCAAGTGTGGCCTGATATTTGGACCACCCTCCTGCCGCGTCGATGAAGCGTTTGTATTTCATCTTGCTCCAGTCAGAAATACCGACCGGTTCGGGTTGCCCCAGCCAGCGGTCCGACAGGAAGCCGCCACACAAAGTTCCATAAGCAAGCAACCTGACGTTGCTTTCACGACAAAGCTTGCCCAGCGCCCCGGATGCACGACGATCCAGCAAAGAAAAGGAGACCTGATTTGAAACAACAGGTATTCCGTCCGAAAGGGCGACACGCAGGTGTGCCGCATCAAAGTTAGTGACGCCGATTTCCCGGATGAGGCCCTCACCGCGCAGGTTCTTCAGCTCATGCAAGGCATCAAGCCACCCGAGATGTTCGTACATCCACCAATGAAATTGCAACAAGTCGATTTGTTTTACGCCGAGACGGTCAAGTCGTTTTTGAACGCCGGCCCGCACGACTTTTGCCGACATCGGCCCGGGCTCTGGGCACCATTTGGTGCAAATGACAGGTCGTTTATCGTCATCAGGGTATCGTTTCAAAAGATGACCCGCGATAATTTCGGCGCTACCATAGTGGTCGGCCATGTCAAAAGTTGAAAACCCTTCTTTCACATAAGCCTCAAGGTGATCGGCCCCACGTTCAGGATCAATGACAGCACCATCTTTTTCGATGTCGGCAACCTGCCATAATCCGGTGAGAACCCGGCCTATTTTCAGGGTTTTTCCAAGTGCGAGTTCTTCCGGATTGTGCCCACTCAAAGTGCACCCCCCGACGCGGCATTGGGTTCGACCGATATTAAATGAAAGCTGCGTTCAATGTCAGCCGTCAAAGCTGCCCTGGCTGCCGTTCGGTCTCTTTCGCGCAATGCATCGATGATTTGGAGGTGATGCTCGTGTTCATCTACCTCACTGGCTCCCTTCTGGCGAATAATGAGGTTTAGATAAGCGCCATACTGCAGCCAAAGAGATCGAATGAGTGGCAACATCACCTGCGATCCGCTCTTATGATAAAGCAGAAAGTGGAAATCGTAGTTCTTGCGCAGATCCGGCCCGTCGACGACCGCACCGGGCGCAGCATTCAATACATCATCAAGCAGACTAATCGCCGCATCGTCCATCTCGTCGATCGCAATATCCAACACCATCGTTTCCAGTGCCAACCGCGCACGTTTCAAATCGAGCATTCGATCGATGTCAAACTGCGGCACTTCCAACGTACGGCTTGGCGTATCCACCAATGCGCCTTCGGCAACCAGACGACGCACGGCCTCTCTAACCGGCGTCATGGATGTGCCCAGTTGATCTGCGAGCGCACGCAGATTCAGAACCGCTCCCGGGCCGAATTCTCCGCGTGTGAAGGCGTCATGCAGCGCCTTATATACTTCCTCACGCAGCTTTGACTGATCAATCTTTGCAATTCCAAAGTCAGCCACAATGTCGCCCCCATGATTATCGATGCGCCGGTTTTGACTAACGCCAAGTCTACCTTGGCCAATCTTATTGACAACCGAAAGATAACATACATACGATCAAATATCACAAATATCTTTGCTACAAATCCATTGCGGAGCCATCGGGAATGAGCAATCCAGAAGCCGGAAAATTCTGGCTCTATGACCTTCGGGTAAAGACCGTTCTTGGCGACCGCACACCGGTTTGCCGTCATGTAGAAGGCGAAAGCTTTCTGGTTGAAGGGGAAAACCTGGTATTCAGTTCAGGACAGAAGGTATCGCAATTTGCGCTGGCGGCGATCTTGCCACTACTGCCAGCAAAGCAGCGCGCAACGGATTCAAATGACTGGATGTCAACCGATGCCGAGGTCGCGTGCCCTGATCCCCACTGCGGCGCAAGATTTCGGATAGAGCGCCTCGGAAAGCGCTGGTTTTCACATGCTGAAACCTCCGGACTTCCGGAGGCGCGCACGACCCCCTATTGGCAGAAAAACGACGTCGAAACATGACCTTGCCAGAAACAACAACGCTGCGAAGCGGCCACGAGATTTCGCGCGTCATCAAAGGTGGCTGGCAATTGGCCGGGGATCACGGATCAATTGATCGCAACATCGCCGTTGCCGATATGGAAGCTTTTCTGGATGCTGGAATTACCACGTTCGATTGCGCCGATATCTACAAGGGCGTCGAAGAAATGATCGGTGATTTTATCGGCAATGTGCGCGACAAACGTGGTCCTGCCGCAGCCGACAGGATTTGCGTGCACACCAAACTTGTACCAGACCTTGCCAGCCTTTCGGAATTACGCCCCAAACAGGTTGAGTCGATCATTGACCGTTCGCTGAGGCGACTAAAAGTCGATCGGCTGGATCTGGTTCAGTTCTACTGGTGGGATATGTCGTTGGGCAATGCCATCGACTCTCTGGGTGTCTTAAAGCAACTTCAGCTGAAAGGGAAAATCCGCAACCTCGGCGTGAATAACTGGGACGCAGACGACATAGCTCCCTTTGTGGACGCTGGATTTGATATCGTTTCAGCACAGGTCCAGTATTCGGTTTTAGATCATCGACCCGCCAACGGGTTGGCAGATTGGGCGACGGCCAACAACGTGCAATTCCTTTGTTATGGAACCTTAGCCGGTGGTTTTTTGACCGAGACCTGGCTGGGAAAACCCGACCCGGGATTTGCGTTCGACAACCGTTCGCTCGTAAAATACCGCCTGATCATCGATGAGTTCGGGCCTTGGGAAAGATTTCAGGAATTGCTGAGAGCCCTTAAGGCCGTCGGAGATCGTCATGGTGTATCGCTAAGCTCGGTCGCCACACGCCATGTGCTGGATCAGCCGCAGGTCGCCGCTGCCATCGTCGGTGCACGATACGCCAGAGTTTTGCCCAAAACGCTTGAAGTATTTGATTTGCACCTCGACGATCAGGATCGTCAATGCCTTGACGCCGTGATCCAACAGTCTAACGGCCCAAATGGAGCGGTCTATGGGTTGGAACGTGACCGCACCAGCCGACACGGGCGCATAATGAAATATAACCTGAACGCCAAGCCCAACGACCAAATCCTTGGGGGGCCGGAGACCGATGGCTGAGATTGCACGTCCGCGAAGCGTGGAACCGATTCTGACAGCTCGTGAGGTAACCAAGGAATTCGGCAGTTTTCGAGCGATCGATCACGTTTCGCTCGATATCCTTCCCGGGTCAATCACCGGCCTGATTGGGCCTAACGGCGCTGGAAAATCAACATTTTTTGATGTCTTGACAGGAACGACTCCACTTACTCAGGGTCAGATTTCTTTTCGCGGAAAGAACGTAACCGGTCTGGGTCCGGATGCGCTCTACGAACAAGGGCTTGCCCATACCTTTCAGATACCGCGCCCTTTCAAGCGCATGAGCGTACTCGAAAATGTAATGCTCGCGCCCAAGTCGCAATTGGGTGAAGCCCTTCTTGCGCCGTTCCTGTTTCCGACGCGTATGCGTAAACAAGAATCCGAACTGCGCGACCGGGCGATGGAAGTTCTGGATTTTGTGACGCTCGCCAGCGTCGCGGATCAGGCCGCTGGCAATATATCGGGCGGGCAAATGAAACTGCTGGAACTTGCCCGTATTTTGATGGGAGATCCCGATGTCATCCTGCTTGATGAACCGGCTGCTGGCGTGAATCCTTCGCTTACTCAGGTGCTGATTGAACGGATCAAAGACCTAAATCGACGGGGCAAGACATTTGTGATCATCGAACATGACATGGATTTTGTGATGCGCCATTGCGATCCGGTGATTGCACTGGCCGAAGGTCAGGTTGTGTTTCATGGCACAGCGCAAGAGGCACAAGACAGTCCTGCTTTGCTGGACGCCTACCTGGGGGCGCAGGTGGATGGCTGAGATTGCATTGTGCGCGAAGAAGATCATCGCTGGATATGTCAAAGACCTTCCAATTCTTTTTGATGTATCTGTCACGGTCGAAAAGGCGTCGCTTACCTTGATCATCGGCCCGAATGGAGCGGGCAAGTCGACATTGATCAAGGCAATTGCCGGTATCGTTCCAATTTCTGACGGCAGCGTTATGTTGGACGGGCGTGATATTACGGGAATACGTCCTGATCAGATGGCGCAGTACGGCATTGCCTATGTACCGCAGACCGACAACATCTTCCGCACGCTTACCATCCGCCAGAATCTTGAACTAGTGTTGCGCAACGCGGGCTCAGCCACCCCTGCCCGGGTCGCCGCAATGTTCGAACGCGTGCCGATCCTGGCCAAAAAGCAAAACGACAAAGCTGGCACGCTGTCTGGCGGCCAGCGCCAGATTTTAGCCGTGACGATGGCCTTGGCGGTAGACCCTTTAGTTATTCTCATGGATGAACCCTCAGCCGGGTTGTCGCCCAAGGCAGCACAGGAAGTGCTACAAATGGCTCAGGACCTAACCAAACAGGGCGTGACGATCCTGTTGGTGGAGCAGAACATCAAACAAGCCATGCGATTGGCAGATCATTGCTACATTCTTGCAGAGGGGCGCAACCAACTGGACGGCGATGCTGCTGAATTGCTGTCAGACCCGATTGTTGGCGAGATTTATCTTGGTGGCAGACGCATGGGGGCGGCATGATCCAGAGCCTCACCGATGGCATTCTGGTGGGCGCAATCCTTTCCCTGGGTGCGATCGGGTTGACGATGGTGATGCATACGCTGCGGTTTGCCAATTTTTCTCACGCGGAATTGCTGTCGATCGGCGCTTACAGCGCGCTGGTCTGTGACGCACTTTTTTCGGGAATTTTACCATCCCTGGCAGCCGCAATATCACCTCTTAGCATGACATGGGCACTGGCACTGGCGATGGTGTGCGCTATGAGCCTCACAGGTCTATCCGCGCTGATTATCGACAAATTTGTATTCAAACGCATCCGAGAAAAAGGGGATGAGTTGTCGATGGTTTTTGCCTCATTCGGGGTGGCGCTGATCATTCGAAACCTGTTGGGCTTGATCTTTGGCCTGAAGTCACAGCTTTACAGCAAAGACATTGTCTTTGCCGTTGTGCTCAGCCATGATCCGTTGGTTTTGGTAAAGCCAGACCAAGTCTTTGTGCTGATTGCCGCGGTGATCATCATGCTTGTGATGCACTATTTTCTGTCGCGCACGACGCTTGGCTACGCCTTAAGAGCGGTCGCCGAAAATGCGTCGCTCGCCGAGGTTTCAGGCATCCGTCTGTCCCACATGATCGCCCTAATCTGGGTGATCGGGGGTGTTCTTGCGGCTGCGGCAGGCGTCTTCTATGGCCTGACCAATCACGTCAGCCCAGTGATCGGGCGAGATCTCGTTCTGCCGATTTTCGCAGCTACAATTGTTGGCGGCATAGGCAGCGTCTATGGCGCAGTTCTGGGCGGATTTGTCGTTGGGATCGCGACCAACATGGCTTTGCTTGTACTCCCATCAGGGTACAGCCCGGCGATGCCGTTTGTGATCATACTGGTTTTGTTGCTCGTGCGGCCTAACGGACTTTTTGGCGAGACCCAAACATGATCGGCATCCTTTCTTATCTGGTGTTCTTCGTCTCGATTGCTTCGATTTTGGCCATCGCTGTGTTGGGTCTGAATCTTCAATGGGGAAACACAGGTCTGTTTAACGGAGGCGTTGTCGCCTTTTTCGGAGCCGGGGCTTATGGGACTTTGCTGCTTGGGGGCACGCCACAACCTGATCACATCGGCGGTTTCGAATTATTCTATCCGCTGGCCTTGCTGGGAGGCGCGTGTGCGGCGGCCTTGCTGGCATGGTTCGTCGGCAAACTCACCCTGCATCTGCGTCACGACTACCTTGCCATCGCGACATTTGGTGTCGCCGTAACCTTTGAAAACATTATGCGCAACGCAGAAGGGTTTTCGGGCGGCGCAAAAGGCTTGCGCGGTTTTGAACGACCGTTGGAAAATTGGGTGAGCAACGGCTTCACTTACAATTTGGCGTTCCTGACCTGCATCGCTGTCATTCTGATCTGTACCTACTTCTTTCTTGAACGAGTGGTCCAATCGCCTTTTGGTCGACTTTTGCGCGCCATTCGCGAAGACGAAGTCGCCGCGCGATCATTGGGGAAAAATCCGGACAGGATCCGTTTGATTGCCTTTGTAACAGGTTCCTTCATTGTTGGCGTGTCAGGCGGGCTTTATGCAACGTTTTACGCATTTGTCAGTCCTCAGGATGTTCTGCCGACGCTGACATTCCAGATTTGGGCGATGCTGATCGTTGGTGGGGCTGGGAACAACCGGGGTGCCATCATTGGTACATTCCTTATCTGGGGTGCGTGGACCACGAGCGGTTGGAGCTTGTCACGTTTTGCTCCGGTTGAAATCCAGATTTATGGCGGTACCCTCCAGTACATTATGATCGGACTTGTCATCGTCGGTATGCTGCTTTGGAAACCCCAAGGCTTGTTTCCGGAAAAACTGGTTATGTCAAACTCAGGTAAAAAATGAAACCAACTAGGGAGATTACAATGAAATTCACTCACAGAGTTAAACTGGGTTCGCTTGCCACAGGAATAACGCTCTTATTGGCAGGGCTCGCAACAAGCGCCGCAGCGCAGGATTGTTCCACGAAAGTCGGCGCTGTGCTGCCAACATCCGTAGATTGGGGCCGCCCCATCGCTGAAGTCGCCCAATATGCTGTCGATCTGGTGAATGAGGCCGGGGGCGTTTCGGGATGCAATATCGATTTGGTTCTGCGCGACACGCAGGTCGATCCTAAAGTCGGGGTTGATGCGGCAAAAGCGCTGGTCGATCTGGATGGTGTGAAGCTGCTGCTTGGCGCCGTATCCAGCGGTGTTTCGATGCCGATTCTGACATCTGTTGCAGTGCCTTCGGACGTCATGATGATGTCTTGCTGTTCATCGTCTACGGCCTTCACAGCACTCGCGAAGGACGACAAAACCAACGGCTTATTCTACCGTACATTTGCCACCAGCGGTGTGCAGGCGGCGGTTGGGGCGATGGTCGCACGGGACCAAGGCTACAAATCAGTGGCTATCCTTTATAAGAACGACGATTGGGGTCAGGACATCAGCAAACTGATCGCGGCTGATCTTGAATCGCTCGGCATCACAGTCACAGGTTCCGTTGCCGTGAATGATGCGCAACCCTCCTACCGCGCGGAGGTCACGCAAGCATTGCAAGGCGCACCCGAAGCCGTCTATCTGGCACTTTATCCGACCGAAGGATCAGCTGCGGTGCGCGAATGGATTTCTTTGGGTGGGACGCAGAATATGATCCTTGCTAACTCGCTAAAATCAGATGAGTTTAGGGATAACGTTGGCCTTCAGTATCTGGGGAACACAATCGGCACCGACACGGCGTCACCGCGCACGGAGTCTGCCAGCGCGTTTGTTGATCTTTACAAGGCGAAATTTGATGCCGAACCCAATGGGCCAGGCCTATCCAACAGCTTTGATGCGACAATGATTGCACTGATGGCAATGCAGGCGGCGGGAAAGGACGCCACAGGCAGTGAAATCGCCGCACAGGTTGCCAATGTGACAGATCCTGACGGGACACCGGTATCTGGTGACGCCGCCGGGTTCACCAAAGCTACCGAAGTTCTGTCGGGGGGCGGTTCAGTGATGTATCAGGGCGCCACCGGTAACGTGCGTTTCGACGCAAATGGAGATGTTTCGGCACCCGCAGTCACTTGGACCTTCAGCGAAGCAGGCACCCAAGAAGCAAGTTACATCACGCTGGAAGAAGTTGATGCTTTCATGGCCTCTGTGAACTAACACCGTATCAATCAATCCGAAGCTAATCTCGAAAAGGCCGCGACTGGCGCGGCCTTTTTTTTTGTAATTCAACCGTTGATAATCGACAAAACTCTGTCCTGATCAAAGTTCGCTCCACAAATCAGTACGACGCTAGTCTGTGAACGAAGCCGGTCTGCAATCTGAATAAAACCTGCCAGTGCAAGCGCTGCAGCACCTTCGACAATCTGGTTTTCATCAAGCGCCATGCGCTTTAGGGCTGATGCAATCTCGGCCTCGTCGCAGATCAGCACTTCATCAATCACCTGCATCGCCAGCGGAAGGGTCACACTGCCTTTGTCGACGCCGCCCGCGACGCCGTCCGCCAACGTGTCATAATGTTCCGTGTCGACGATCTCACCCGCCAACATAGACGCGGCGAGCGCTGCAGAGTTTTTAGCAGAAACACCTATGACGCGGGTCTCGGGATTTGTGTTCTTCAAGACGGATCCGATCCCGCCGATCAGACCGCCGCCGCCCATTGCGACAAAGATGTTATCTAAGTTTTCGGCCTGCTCTAGCAATTCCAAGCCGATCGTCCCCTGCCCTGCCACGACCACCGGATCATTATAGGGTGATACATAGGTCAGTCCGCGAGTCTTGGCGAGCGATTGCGCATGAACCTCAGCCAAACCAGATTCGCTACCGTGCAACACAACTTCGACACCAAACGATTTTATCTTCTCCAACTTTGCGTTGGCTACAGTTTCAGGCAAAACGACAGTCAGCTTTTTGCCAGCAATGGATGCCGCACGTGAACAGGCTATGCCGTGATTTCCCGATGATGCCGTGATCAGACCGCCATTGCCTCTTAGCGAAGTCATCTTGCTGGCCGCACCCCGCATCTTGAAAGATCCGGTTAACTGGAAATTCTCGGCCTTAAAGCGCAAATCGCATCCGTATTCATCGCCTAACGCGCGCGACGGCAGTAAAGGCGTTTGGTAAATGTAGTCTGTTATTCGGGTTCGGGCCTCCGCCGCATTCCTTGCTGTATCTGATAATTCAGAGTTCATGCAGTGTACCTTTCATAGATCGCTGTCACGTGATGTGTTTTTCCCATGCACGGGCACCAAACAACTGGCCTTCTATCGAGGCAAGCTCGCAATGAACTCGCTCGTCCTATCCAGTCCCACATTTAACACCTCCGGACTGTTCGCGTAGCCAATGCGCAACCAGCCTTCCATATGCATGACGGATCCAGGGGTCAGCATTACCCCGGTACTATCAAGCAACTGCACACAAAAATCTCGCGATGGCATGTCAAAATCGTACTTCAACAACGCGGTCGTACCGGCCTTTGGTTTGACATAAGAAATAGACGGTTCCGCTGTCACCCAAGCGTCGAGTGTTTGCAGATTTTGCCGTGTTATGCGACGGCTACGCTCCAGAATCTTTTCCTTTGAATCCAAAGCCATCGTAGCGAAATAGTCGTCCAGAACACCAACACTGATTGTATTGTAGTCGCGATGGATCGACACCGCCTCTACGACTTCAGGCGGCCCGACTATCCAACCCATTCGCAAGCCGGCCAATGAAAACGCCTTGGACATACCTGCAACGCTGATGCCTTTTTCATAGAGATCCGCAATTGCGGGTGAGAACCCGTCGCCTTCCTGTGCCGTACCGCGATAGACTTCGTCGCACAAAATAAAGGCATCTCTTGACCGGGCGATGGCGATGAAGTCCTCCAAGTAGTCCGCATCCATCAAAGCGCCAGTCGGATTGTTGGGATTGTTGATTGCAACCAGTTTTGTATCTGGCCGGATCAGGGCCGCGAACTCTTCCAGATCGGGCAAAAATCCATTTTCCAGTCGCAGGTGCAATATGTCCACATCGGCGCCATAGCTTTCGGGAATCGAATAATGCTGCTGATAGGTCGGACGAACAGAAATCACGTGATCGCCCGGTTCTACCAACGTCTGGTGCACCAACGCGTTTGCACCAATGGCTCCGTGTGTCACGATAACATTCTCTCGCTTCTGGCGTTCGTACAACGTACAAATGTTATCCCGCAAACGGTCAGAGCCCTGTATCGCACCGTAGGTCATTTTCATAGGCAATAGGTCGGACAACACGCTGTCGTTCTTACCTGACATCTGGAGCAATTGCTCTATGGTCAAAGAGGCAACGCAGGTTTCACCCAGATTGAATTCGCAGTGGTCTTCGAATTCATTCATCCATATTTCAACACCGAACGGTTTGATCTTCATTTTGTGGTCCTCAATTGAACTGCGACAACACAGCGAACTCTCTTTTTGATCTCAGTTAGCCTTTGTGACGGCTTCTTGAATTTCGCCGATGATCAATTCGACCTCCAAAGCTGTGTTGTAATGCGCGAGTCCAATGCGCACCACACCTTCATTCAACGGCAGGCCAAGTGCGCGGGCCGGTTCATATGCATAGTTATGGCCGTGCCAAACGTATATGCCACGCTTTGCAAGGGCCGCGGCGAGATCTGATGGAGACATTGTGTTGTGTCGTATAGAAACTGTCGGGACCCGTTCCTTTACGCGATTTGGATTGGTGATCCCATAGATCGTCACGCCAGGTATCTCGGCAAGGCCGCCAATCAATGTATTGGTTATTGGCTCTTCGTAATCGCGCGACAATTGGTAAGCCGCCGCAATCGCGGCGCGTCGGTCCGCTGACGATGATACCAGTCGGCCCAAATTCTCGAAGTAACTTACTGTTGCAGATAACCCGGCCAGCAGTTCAAACTGCGGTGTGCCAAGCTCAAACCTGTCAGGCGGATCGTCCGAGACGCATCGTCCTTTGTACGGGAAAAGCGTACTGAGAAGGTCTTGGCGGCCCCACAACAAACCCAGATGGGGGCCGAAGAATTTGTACGAAGAGCAGGCCAGAAAATCACAGCCCAGTTTTTGCACATCTAACAGATGGTGGGGCGCCAGTTGCACCGCATCAACATAAACGAGCGCGCCAGCGTCTTTCGCGATGCGCGAAATCGCTGCAACATCGTTGATCGACCCGGTCAAATTGCTCGCATAGTTCAACGCTACCAAACGGGTTCGATTCGTTATGACCGCTTCCAGATCCTCTGGTTCGACCTGCCAAGTCTCTCGATTAAAGTCGACCCAGCGAACGACCAACCCTTTATCCTCGGCGATGGTGGTCCACGGCCCGACATTCCCCTCGTGCTCCATCCGAGTAATGATGATCTCATCGCCCGGCTCGAACTCGCGGCAAATGCTGCGCGACATGTGAAATGTCAACGCGGTCATGCTTTGGCCGATAACGACCTCCTTTGCGGAAGCCGCTCCCAGAAACAGGGCCGCATCTTCGTGCGCTCTTAAGGAGATTTGGTCGGTTTCAACACTTGTTTTGAAATGGCCGCCAGCGTTCGCCGTGGACGTGAGCATGTAGTTGGAAACCGCCGTCGCAACGGAAAGAGGCACCTGTGTGCCCGCCGGGTTGTCGGCATAGATGCGCGCCCGACCGCCGTCCTCAAGGGCAAGGGCAGGAAAACGTTGCCTGACACTGTCTATTGGAAACCGCATATGGCGCCCCCTGCATACAGGATGAAAATTCAGTTGTTAAAAGGACATGACCGAATTCATCCCACTCATCAACCTTCCTTATGGAACGGCAGTAGACATCACTTTTCTCACCCTACAGGAACCAAACCCCACCGAAGATCACGAAGCGCGGACGCGGGTCATTCTTCCTATCTTCATGGTTGCTCGGCCCGTTCCTTCTGCACCGATATATTGGCTATTGGGACGCCACATTTCTGACGATCATGTATCCAAACGGGGTATTTCTATTTCAAAATACATGCCTTAGCGTTGTTCGAATTTCGGCGCTAGGCGGCAACCGCTTACTACGTTGATTACACCGCTACAACACGCTTTCGAAAGGCACATCATGACTGCACATTGGCAGAACATATTGGAAAAGCTGTGGGGTGTGTCAGCCAAGCTCAGCGCTTTGGACGGTGAATATGATCTGAACTTTTTAGCATCCGGAGCCAATTCTTATGTTTTGAAAGTGATGAGAGCCGGTTGCGACGAAGCTTTCGTCGATCTGCAATGCAAAGCCTTCGGGCACATTCGGGCCAATGCCCCTGATGTCCCAGTCCCTGCGGTCGTCAATACGATTGCCGGGAAACCGTTTGTCTTTACGCCTGACGAGGCAGGAACCCCTCGCGTGGCTTGGTTGTTGGAAAAGGTGGAAGGCATAACCTATGCCCGCTTTAAACCGCATAGCGGAGATCTGATACGGGATGTCGGCGCGCAGCTCGGCTCTATGGACAAGGCGCTGGTAGATTTCACTCATCCGCAACTGCATCGCGAATTTAAGTGGGACCTCACCAAAGCCGAATGGATCGCCAACCATCTGGATGTGATTACCGATCCCGTGCGACGCGCTATTATCCGGGAAATTCTAAGCGATTTTGGCGAAGTCAAACCCACCCTCGATACCTTGCCCAGAACCGCGATCCACAACGACGTAAACGACTACAATATCATCGTCTCAGGATCGCTCAGCAATGCGCCCAAAGTAACAGGGCTGATCGATCTGGGCGATATCTGCGACGGGCCGCGCGTATGTGACCTTGCAATTGCAGCCGCCTATATCGCGCTGAATAATCCGGACCCAGAGAAGGCATTGGTTGCGTTGGTCTCTGGATATCACGAATTCAATCCACTGACGGCCTCGGAAATCGATCTAATCTGGCCTTTGCTGCGCGCGCGCTTGGCTGTAAGCGTTGTCAATTCGACCATCATGGCCGCCAAAGACCCAAACGATCCCTACATTTTGATCTCGCAAAAACCCGCCTGGACATTCCTTGAAGGAAATTTGGTCAACGCCGGGCTGATCAATGCGCGACTTCGGACCGCCTGTGGTCTTCCCATAACAGACGCAGCGCCGCGCATTATGGCATGGCTTGACGAGCAACGCGGCTCATTTGCCCCCTTGATGGGCCAAGACTTATCTCATGCGCCACTGGGATCACTATCGGTTGAATCGTCGACGTGGCCGCAGAATCCATTTGACCTGCCACTGTCAGAGGCATCGATCATCGGCCGGGAGTTTGACGAACAGGGCCGGATCTGGCTTGGCTATTATGGTGAACCCCGGCTGATTTATACTGCTACTGCGTTTCGCAAAGGACCTTGGAAAGCTTCAAACCGGCGCACCGTTCATCTGGCGGTTGATGCGTTTGCCCCTCATGGCACATCCTTGCAAGCACCCCTGGAGGGCACTGTGCACGCGGTCGATAGTCGCGGTGACCATCTCGACTATGGCGGATTGGTTATTCTTCGCCACGAAACACCCGGGCGTGACGTCTTTTATACTCTCTACGGACATCTCAATGCCGAAGTTTGCGAAACATTGTCGGTTGGGCAATTCATCGCCAAAGGCGATACATTCGCGCGATTGGGCGATGTGTCACAATCCGGTGGTTGGTCGCCTCACGTACATTTTCAACTCGCCCTTACCATTGATGGTATGGGCGAAGACTGGCCCGGTGTCGCCGACCCGGATGACCTATTTCTTTGGCGAGAAATTTGTCCTAATCCGGCGGCGCTGATTAACGTTGCCGACGACAAAACCTTGTTTCAATCTGTTGCCAAGAAGGACGTTCTTGCAGATCGCAAGGCCCATTTCTCTGACAATTTGAAACTCAGCTATGATGACCCGATCATGTTATTGCGAGGCTGGCGGCATCACCTGTTTGACGAATGGGGCCGCCCCTATCTTGATGCCTACAATAACGTCCCGCATGTGGGTCATGCGCATCCGCGAATACAGTCTGTGGCGTCTGATCAGCTTCGCCGCATGAATTCAAACACCCGGTATCTGCACCCCGCGCAAACTGCGTTTGCTACTAAAATCCTGTCAAAGATGCCCGATTCTCTGGATATTTGCTTTTTTGTCAATTCCGGAACGGAAGCTAACGAACTTGCCCTAAGGCTGGCACGCGCCCACACAGGCGGCAAGGACATGATCACGCCCGAACACGGCTATCATGGCAATACCACAGGGGCGATCGATATCTCGGCCTACAAGTTCAATGCAAACGGTGGTGTCGGCCAACCAGACTGGGTTCACCTGATCGAAGTGGCTGATGACTATCGCGGAAGTTTCCGTCGCGATGACCCCGACCGGGCAGTGAAATTTGCCGCTCTGACTGAGGGCGCGCTGACCTCTGTTCGGGTCCGACGCGGCAAGCTTGCCGGCTTCATCGCCGAGACCTTCCCCAGCGTAGGTGGACAAATCATCCCGCCAAAGGGATATCTGTCTGCGGTTTATGAGCGCATCCGGGCCGCTGGTGGCGTATGCATCGCCGACGAAGTGCAAACCGGCCTCGGCCGATTAGGCGATTGTTATTTTGGGTTTGAACAACAAGGCGTCGTGCCGGACATCGTGGTATTGGGCAAGCCCATTGGCAACGGGCACCCTTTGGGGGTTGTCGTAACGACCCGCGAGATCGCGGACTCTTTCGCGCAAGGACCGGAGTACTTTTCGACCTTTGGCGGTTCTAATCTTTCCTGTCGCATCGGGAAGGAAGTGTTGGATATCGTTGACGACGAAGCGTTAATGGAAAACGCCCGGCGTCGCGGAGCCCAGTTGATCAACGGGCTGAGGAATTTACAACAAAGGCACGACGTCATTGGCGACGTTAGGGGATACGGGTTGTTCATTGGTCTTGATCTTGTTGATGATCGCACCTCTCGATCCGAAGCGACTTTGGTGGCGAACTACATCATCAACCGCATGCGCGATTATCGCATACTTATGGGCCGTGAAGGGCCCAAGGAGAACATACTCAAAATCCGACCTCCCCTGACCATCGACGAAGATGATGTAGATATGATTCTGGTAATCATGGGGCAAGTTCTGGAGGAAGTTGACGTCCTGCGACAACTCAACCATTGAGGTGCTGAGGGCAGCAGATTTATTCCGTTACCCGTTTGATCATATCCAATTGCTGAGGCATAACTTGACCGGATTGGAAACCGACACATTTGAGGCATGAGGGAAATCTCATACACACTAAGTGGTAGATCGAGGCAGCCATGAAAAAAATTCTGACGATCCTGACTTTGGCTTCACAATTGGCTGGTTGTTCGGGCGGCTCCAGTGATCGTGTCACTGCAACCAGCGGTCAGCCTTTGGTCACACGTACCGCCAGCGGCCCGATCAGCCGGGCCTGTCTGACGTCAAACCGCAAGGACCGCAGCCGCGCACTTTGCGGATGTATTCAGGCGGCGGCAGACAGAACGCTGTCGTCATCTGATCAGGCACTGGCAACCAGTTTTTATTCAGATCCTCACCGCGCTCAGTCCATTCGCCAGTCTGACCGAGCCAGCGATGAGATTTTCTGGAAGAAATATCGCAGTTACAGCGAAATGGCGCAGGCACTCTGTCGAGTTTGATCTGTGTTGCGGGCAGGGTTGACCCGAACGTCACTTAGTTTCACAAAATACGAAACTAACAATGGTGAACCAATGTCGATGAAAGGCGTTACGCTGCGTGGACTTGAAGTGTTCGATGCACTGGCAGAAAGTGGATCGGTCGCAAATGCGGCGCACACCACCGGGCTAAGCCAGCCTGCTGTCAGCCAACAGCTTCGCAACCTGGAAACGGCACTGGGCACCGAACTGGTCGATCACGGCAAGCGTCCGATGGTGTTGTCCCCAGCTGGCCGAAGTTTCCTGGTGCGGGCACGGACAGCGCTGCGCGAATTGCGACTGGCACAAAGCGAATTGGCGGTGATGGATCTCACCCATCTCAGCACGCTCAACATGGGCATCATTGACGATTTTGACAATGATCTGACACCGCGGTTAGTCGGTATTCTGGCCGACAGCTTGACCAAATGCCGGTTTAAGCTGATCACGGCACCAAGCCACGAAATAAGCTCCGCTATGAAAGATCGGCGACTGCACGTCGCCATTCTGGCGAGTATGGGTGAAGTAATTGATGGTGTAACCGAATACCCTTTGATACGTGACCCATTTGTTCTTGTCGCGCCTGCCGGTGTCGTACCAGAAGGGGCTGATGTCATGCAGCCCTTAAAACATTTGCCCTTGTTGCGGTATGACCGCGAACAATTGATTGGCCGGCAGATCGAAGCGCATCTGACCCGACTGGACCTTCAATTTCAAGAACGGTTTGAGATTGGGAGTCATCCCTCTTTGATGTCGTTGGTGGGCCGCGGCGCGGGGTGGGCAATTACAACACCACTGGGTTATATGCGCGCCCGACGCATTCACAACAAATTGTCGGTTCACCGGCTACCGTTCAAAGCTTTCTCGCGCACCATATCGCTTTTTGCCAGTGCGGACTGGGCCGATACCGTGCCGCGCGATATTGCCCAGACAGTCCGCGATCTGGCGCAGGATCAAATGATAAACCCGGCCTGTGACGAGTTGCCTTGGTTGACCGATGAACTTCGTATCATTGGAGCATAAACTGCGATAGTAGCGACAGCTTGCGCCACTTCGAATTCGTTCGGGCCGATTTCAAAATCCGAAAACCATTCGGACCATCACAAAAAAAAAGCCTGCCCGTTATCCGCCTTCGGAAACTAAGCATGTATGAAAGCGGTCGGGCGTGGAGCAGGAGCGGAGCAAGATCGTAGTTTTAGCGAGTGTATCATTTTCAGCAGGAAACGGGATGGGAACGTTTCTTAATTCGGCGCAATGGCAATGCACCTGCTTGATTGACCTCAACTTGGCTACCACTAATCGAACAGCCAATTTTTGACGAAGGCCGTTTGGTTCTGCGACCCAGACTGATCCTGTCTGGGTCGACGAGATGTTAGACAGTTAGCCGCCAGACTTATGACCTGAGTGGTCCATGGAGCTATGGTTCGGCTTACGCTCAAGATCCACGGGGATGTCAACAGTTACATCCCCTGCTTTCTCAAATGTCAGCGTGACAGAAACCATGTCACCGTGAGACAGAGACTGCTTTAACCCCATCAGCATGACATGATCGCCGCCCCGCCTCAAAGGGTGCATCCCCCCTGCCGATACTGAAAAACCTTCCTCAACATGAAGCATCTGCATGACACCGTCGGCATCTTCTTTGTGGGTATGCAATTCGGCGCGCTCCGCAACATCAGTGCTTACGGCGATCAGCCGGTCGTCAGTATCCGAGTGGTTCATGATCATCATGAACGCAGCACCTGATTTTGCGCTCGCTGTCGAGACACGCGCGTAAGGGTCGTCAATCAAGATGGTAGTGGTGTCCCCGGCAAAAACCGGAAATGCAATTGTAGTCGCGGCAAGGGCCGCAATGCATGTGGATTTGAAAGACAATGCGTCTCTCCTTCTGTGTCGTTGGTCAAAATTGGAATGTCGGTGGTATTGCTGCTTAAACCAACGGCGGATCGCGGGCAGAGGTCGAGCGCCTTTGCGCGTTGGCTGATATGATCGCAAGCACGTTCCATTGAACTTTGCTCGTCTCGAGTGGTCGGTCGATTGAATATCCGGGCTCCTCCACGACCGAGAACTCTGTCAACGCGCATTCCGGGCAGATATGGGGCGGGCTGACAGGTTGACCGTCTTCGTCCACGTTGACCAGAACCGGCCCCGTCCCGGTACAGAGAACGATTTGCCCCATGCTCATGGCCGAGCCGCGCGCAACTGCCATGGAGTGTGCGGTCAAAACCATCACAACAACCAAAAAGAACGCTAAGTGGGATCGCAGATGTACCATGCCAAGACACCTATAGGCGCGCCAAACGCGCCCTGCAAATGCAAACAGCCCCGCCAATATGGCGGAGCTGTCAAACATCGTCACAAAATCGGGATCAAGCGGTTGCTTGGGCCTTCTTGATCTCTTTTTTGACTTTCAGCACCGAAGCCGACAGTTCTTCGTCCTTGGCCTTGGCAAGAAACGCGTCAAGACCACCACGGTGATCAACCGAGCGCAACGCAGCTGCGGAAATCTTCATTTTGATACCGCGGTTCAGGGTCTCTGATTGCAGCGTCACATCGTTCAGATTTGGCAGATACCGGCGACGGGTTCTGTTTTTGGCGTGGCTGACATTGTTGCCAGACATCGGGCCTTTTCCGGTCAATTCGCAACGGCGCGACATGGGTTCATCCTTTTACTCTCATCGCGCAGGGCAAACCCCTGAGCGAGAACGGGCACCGCAACAGCCGCGCCCATGAAATTGGTTCGCTGGCTTTAGTGGGAATCAGTGCGGGGGTCAAGCCAGTAGGCCCTTCTCATACCACTTGATTTCGCACTGCAGCGCGAAATTAAGTCGTTTCACATTCTGTGCCGAGGATTTCATGCTTCAAGGCGTGATTTCAATCAACTGATCTTGAGAAAATCGATAAGTGCCTTGGCGGCGACTGCGGATGGCATTTCGTTTTTGGCAACCGCATCTGCCAATTGGTGAAGTTCAGCTTTTGCCGGATTCTTTTCAAGCACGGACAGCAGGGATTGACGTACTTCTTGTTCAAACCAATACCGCGCCTGATCCGCACGTCGCCCCTGCCAGTGGCCATTTCCCTTGCGCCAGGCTGTTAGTTTCTGCATCTCGACCCATGACTGATCAAGGCCGCTATTATCCAGCGCCGATACCATCATAGTCTTGGGAAAACCTTCGGGGTCTTGCGCCCGCTTGCGCAACAATCGCAAGGCGCCTGCATAATCGGCGCAAGTACGCGTCGCTGCCGGTTTCAGATCTCCGTCCGCCTTGTTGATCAGAATGAGATCGGCCATCTCCATGATGCCACGTTTGACCCCTTGCAACTCATCGCCGCCCGCAGGGGCAAGTAAAAGGATAAAGAGGTCCGACATTTCCGCCACAACCGTCTCGGACTGTCCGACTCCGACGGTTTCGATCAGCACCACATCAAAGCCCGCTGCTTCGCACAATTGCACCGCTTCGCGGGTGCGGCGCGCAACGCCGCCGAGGTGGGTTTGACTGGGCGAAGGTCGAATAAACGCATTCGGATCACGACTCAGCAGGTCCATTCGAGTCTTGTCGCCCAAAATCGATCCACCCGATCTGGTTGAACTCGGGTCAACCGCCAGAACTGCAACGCGAAGGCCCTGCTTTGTCCGCATCATTCCAAATGCTTCTATGAATGTCGACTTTCCGACGCCAGGAGTACCAGAAAGCCCAATCCGCATGGCCTGCCGCCCGGTGTTATTAAGCCGGTCCAGCAACTCAATCGCCTGTTCACGATGATCGGTGCGCCCGCTCTCCACCAACGTGATACCTCGCGCCAGAGCGCGACGCTTTCCCGCAATTATTTCATCTGCCAGCTCTTGGATATTCATGCTCGCCTCGCCAATTAGTCAGACTATTTGTCTGGCAGTGCGCTTATGATGTCCAGACACAGATGTGCTTGGCGCGCGGTTCGAACTGACCGATAAGGAGTGAATGAAAGACACCCTGCCTATAGATGCAGTTTTACCTGAACTAGTCGCCGCCTTACGCTCCAAAGGCCGCGCGGTCTTGCAGGCCCCTCCGGGCGCCGGAAAAACCACGCGCGTGCCGCTGGCTATGCTAAGCGCCAATCTTTGTGCGGGACGGATCGTCATGCTTGAACCACGCCGCCTTGCAGCGCGCGCAGCAGCGGAACGGATGGCACAAACCTTGGAAGAGCCCGTCGGGCACACAGTCGGCTACCGCGTGCGTGGCGATACGAAAACGTCTGACGCGACGAGAATCGAGGTCGTCACCGAGGGCATTCTGACTCGGATGATCCAATCGCAACCAGACTTGCCCGGTGTGGGCGCTGTGATCTTTGACGAATTTCACGAGCGATCCCTGAATTCTGATCTGGGTTTGGCATTGTGCTTAGATGTTGCAGGTGCTTTGCGCGACGACTTGGCGTTGGTGGTGATGTCAGCCACGCTGGATGCCGATCCTGTCGCAGCCCTGATGAAAGCACCAGTGATCACATCTGAAGGACGCGCATACCGCGTTGAAACCCGCTGGCTGGAGCGGCCGTTGGCCAATCACGCACGATTTGGGGCCGCAATGTGCGATCTTGTTGAACAGGCCGTCAGCGAATCCTCAGGCGGAGTATTGGTATTTCTGCCTGGTGAAGGGGAAATTCGGCGGGTCGCGGCAGGCCTGAACGGGCGCCTACCTTCGGATTGCGCCATTCGCCCCCTGTTTGGCGCGATGGACTTTAATGCCCAGCGCGCGGCCATCGCGCCCGCAAAGAATGAACGCAAGGTGGTGCTTGCGACTTCAATTGCGGAAACGTCGCTCACCATCGAAGGCATTCGAGTGGTTGTCGATGGAGGTCAATCCCGTCGTGCTCGATTTGACTCGGGCAGCGGCATGTCACGGTTGGTAACGGAACGTGCCAGCCGGGCTGAAACGACACAACGCAAGGGTCGCGCCGGGCGCATCGCGGATGGGGTCTGCTACCGCCTCTGGGCCAAAAGTGAAGAGGGTGGCATGCCGCCGTTAGCCCCGGCCGAGATGGACATGGCCGATCTTGCGGGGCTGGCGCTGGAACTGGCGAATTGGGGTGTAGGACCCGATGATATCCCGCTGCTGACGCCGCCCAATGCCGGAGCGTACGCGGAGGCACAGCGGTTGCTGCAGATGCTGAATGCGCTGGATGGCAAGCATAGGATCACTGGCCATGGCCGAGCCATGGCGCGCCTGCCTCTGCATCCCCGATTGGCCCATATGTTGCTGATGGCAGGTCGTGAAGCGGCCCGTCTAGCCGCAACTATCTCAGAACGCGACCCGTTAGTCGGCGCTCCGGTGGATCTTTCGTTACGGCTCGAGGCGCTACAGGATCCGCGACGTTTTGCGCAATCACGCAGCTATGAGATCAAACGCGGGACGCTTGAACGGATCAAGCAAGAAGCGCGGCGCTTGTCCAGATTGGCATCGAATGTAGCGCAACTCAGTACCGCTGAGATGGCTGCTCTTGCTTATCCTGATCGGATTGGGTTGCGTCGTAAAGGAGACGCGCCGCGATTTATTTTGTCTGGCGGAAAAGGGGCTGTGATGCCCGACGGAGACCCTATGGCAGGCAACCGCTTGGTTGTTGCAACTGATCTGGACGGAAACCCGCGCGAAGCACGTATTCGCCGGGCTGTTTCGATTTCAGAATCTGAACTTCGCGACGTATTCGCAGATCAGATCAACTGGCAGAATGTCTGCGCATGGTCAAAACGTCACCGCCGCGTGTTAACACGTCAACAAGAACAGCTAGGTTCGCTTGTTCTTCAGGATCGTATCTGGAAAGACGCACCGGCTGAGGAAATCGCGACCGCAATGCTTCAGGGGGTGCGCGATCTGGGCATTGTTCTGAACGGGACTGCGGCGCGACTGGTTGGGCGGGTCATGCTGGCGCGTGTTAGGGATGCCACCCTGCCCGATATGTCGCCCGAAGGGTTGGTGACCTCAATGGAGACGTGGCTCCTCCCCCACCTCGGCAGCGTCTGCAGCGCCGAAGACTGGAAGAAGTTTGACCTTTTGCCTCCGCTTCGTGCAGCACTAAGCTGGGACCAAATGCAGCGGCTGGACGATGTCGCTCCTTCGCAGTTTGTCACGCCGTTGGGGCGAAGAGTCCCAATTGATTACGGACTGGAACACCCTGCGATATCGGTGCGATTGCAAGAGATGTTTGGGGTGACACAGCATCCCCACATTGTCGGCATACCGCTTAGGGTCACCCTACTTTCTCCTGCCCAACGACCAGTACAGGTGACAACAGACTTGCCAGGGTTCTGGGCCAACTCATATGCAGATGTGCGCAAAGACATGCGCGGCCGTTATCCGCGACATCCCTGGCCAGAAGATCCGACGGTGGCAGCTCCGACCGTCCGGGCCAAGCCGCGCGGAACGTGACAGGCCGATGATCGAAATCCACGAAGGACCATAGGGTAGTGCTTGCGCTTGTTTCGACGAAGCAAAGGTGCAAAAAAAGTTCGATCCAAACGCGACAAACCACGCGTCGGATTCCGCGTACGTCGCCATGCATCGGCATGATCATCTGCCAACGCGGGACAACTATTCCCGATAAGACTGAAGTTTCGATCTTGAGAATTCCTCTACCTAATGGTAGGTAGATTGAAAATCTGACCCAAATAGCTCTCATTCGATGGAAAGGACATAGCATGGAACTGAATGCGGACTTCTCACAACGTGCGGTCGTCCACTCTGATCAGCTTGACTGGATTGCATCACCCATGCCTGGTGTGGACCGTCGAATGCTCGACCGCATCGGCGGCGAAGTGGCCCGCGCGACAACGATCGTACGCTATGCTTCTGACAGTAAGTTCTCGGCGCACACCCACACGGGTGGAGAAGAATTCATTGTGCTCGACGGCATCTTTCAAGACGAGCATGGAGACTACCCAGAGGGCACCTATGTCCGCAATCCCCCGACAACGGCACACACGCCCGGGTCCGAACCGGGTTGCACCATCTTTGTTAAGCTCTGGCAATTCGACATGGATGATCGCAACCAATTTCGCAAGGATATGGCGAGTGAACTGCCTGACCCAGACAACGGCGTTGCCACAGCGGAGTTGCATCACGATGACCGGGAAAGGGTGACCTACAGCCACATCGACGCGGGCGCGAGGTTTAGCATAACGGACACTGGCGGAATTGAGGCCCTCGTGATCTCAGGATCTTTGATTGAGAGCGGTGAAATTCTTGGGAAAGGCGCTTGGTTGCGTCTGCCTGAGGGGCAACCACTCAAAGCTTTCGCAGGAGAGTCAGGCGCTAAGATCTGGGTCAAAACTGGTCATCTGCCCTTCGCTGCACCGCCAGCCATCTAATGCAAAATCCATCCAGCTCCGCCTCCACATGTATTCGCAAGCGACGCCCCTCCTCAGCGAGTCATTAACTATGAGTACACTGATCATCGGAGGCGGACTATCTGGCCTCGCCCTTGCTGACGAGCTTCAGACCCAAGGTCGCGACTATATGCTGGTGGAGGCGCAAGGACGCTTTGGTGGCCGCATCAAGACCCGATATTTTGGGGCAGGGTATTTTGACCTGGGACCGACGTGGATCTGGCCAGGACAACCGCGCATCAGTACCTTGATTGAACAGTTGGAAATAAAGAGTTTTGATCAGTACACCGACGGCCAATCCATCTTTGAAGATGAAATGGGACGCGTACAACGAGGCGTTGGCTTTGCCTCGATGGAAGGATCTTGGCGACTTCATGGCGGGTTTGAAGTGTTGACCTCTTTGTTGTCAGAGCGACTGCCAACAAACCGCAAACGCCTAAATGCAAGAGTCACGGCGCTAAAAAAATCAGAGACTGGCATCACCGCAACATTCAGCAACGGTGACGCATTTTCAGCCAATCATGCTGTACTAGCTTTGCCGCCACGTATAGCAGCCAATATCGAGTATTTCCCAGCATTGCCTGAGCGGGCATTCCAGAAAATGCAAAGCGTGGCTACCTGGATGGCGGGTCAAGCCAAAGCAGTTGCAGTTTATGATAAACCTTTTTGGCGGGGTGGCGGGCTGTCAGGTAACGCAATGAGCAGGATCGGACCCTTGGTCGAAATCCATGATGCCTCACCTGTTGAGAACGGGCCGTATGCGTTGTTCGGATTCATTGGCGTACCCGCCGAAGCACGCAAAGACGAACAAGCCTTGCGCCGCCAAATCTTGGCACAACTCGCGCGGTTGTTTGGAGGTGACGCAAATGAACCGGAACGACTTTATATCGAGGACTGGGCCCATAACTCCAACACCTCCACTACGGCCGACAGCTCGCCCCAGTATGCCCATCCAACGTACGGGATGCCGCGCTCTCTAATCAATCTCTGGGACGGTAGGTTACTCTTTGGCGGTACCGAAGTTGCAGCCGAATTTGGTGGCTACGTTGAAGGAGCTTTGGAAGCCGCCGAATACGCGATACGCTCGATAGATGAATTAGGAGTGGACGATGGCGACAGATACAAAAAACTCGCTACTTGAATCTGCTGAACGCGCGGCGCGCGCGCGCGGTTTTGACGGTTTCAGTTATGCCGATCTTGCCAAAGAAGTTGGCATCCGCAAGGCAAGCATCCACCATCATTTTCCGTCAAAAGCGGCGCTGTCGGTCGCATTGATGAAACGTTACTATTCCAACATCGAATCTGTTTGCAGTAATATCGACGCAACAGAAGCAACGGCGGCTAAAAAACTTACCAGATTGATCGATCAATACCGCGCCGCACTGTCGGGTGGCAAAAGTCTTTGTCTCTGCGTGTCATTCTCGACCAGTCGTGAAAGCCTGCCACCAGAAGTTATTGAGCAAATCAGCCGATTTCGCGCGATGATGATCGGCTGGTTGGAAAGAGTATTCAAAACAGGGCAAACGGATGGATCAATAAAAGGCATTAGCACGCCCTCCATGGAGGCTGCGGCAACGCTGCCATTGCTAGAAGGTGCGCAGCTCGCCGCTCGCGCAGAAGAAAACCCAGAGTTGTTTGAGCGCTCTCTTGGATTACTTTCGCTGAGAATCGCAAAGCCGTTTTGACCGCCAGTTCCGTGGACACGTGAACAATTCTGGTCGGCGGCAGGATCGGCTTCGTCTAATATGCAGTCTTAGGTCAATAACTTATGGGCGATAGTCTATTTTCCGGATATCTATATTTGGGACTTGATAAGAAAGGCCCTGAGGCCGAAGCTTGACGGAATTATTGTAAACCGCTCAGCGAATCTGCGGGGCTTAATACAATGCCTGCCGAAGAAGAGTATCGTTCGTTTTGACCAGCCCACTTGCCAACCGTTCGTTTCGCCGACTCTTTGCCGCGCAGATATGTTCTCTTTTAGGTGTGGGACTGTTGACAGTTGCATTGTCTCTGGCCGCTTACAGAATTGGCGGAGCAACGACAGGCGGTCAGGTATTGGGACTAATATTGGCGCTCAAAATGATGGCTTATGTGTTTCTCGCGCCTCTAGCTGAGACCTTGCTTGCAGGCAAATCACGAAAACACGCGATGATTTCGCTGGACTTTGGGCGAATGATTTTGTTGTTACCCATGGTTTTTGCCACCGAAACCTGGCAAATTTGCACATTGGCTTTTGTTTTTTTCGTTCTGGCCGCTGGGTTCACGCCGCTGTTTCAGTCCGTGATCCCTGACATTCTTCCAAAAGAGGAAACTTATTCCAAAGCATTGGCCTGGTCACGCATCGCCTACACGCTTGAGGCTGTTCTCAGCCCGGCGATTGCAGCTGCAGTCCTGAGTTTGGTAACCGGCGAAGTCCTTTTTATTGCAGCTGCGCTGGCTTTCTTGGGGTCAGTTCTTGCGTTAGTATTTGCTCAGTTTCCCGTAAGTGCTGAAGTTAACAACAAGGGCCCCTTTCTCAAACGGGCCAAGCGCGGTCTATGGATTTATTGGCAAACACCAAGGCTGCGCGGATTGTTCTTATTGAATCTGGCGTTGTCCCTGGCAATGGCATGGGTAATAGTCAACTCAGTTATTTATGCCGGGCTGAGACTGGGAGATGCCGAAGGGTTCTTCCCAATGCTCATGACCTGTTATGGCATCGGCGCAATTGCAGGCGCCGTCACCGTGCCCGGATTGCTGACGAAGTTGGATGAACGACGCGTTATGCTGGCTGGCGCGTTTGGATTTGCCGCAATCGGCGCGATCTTCGCGCTTCTGCCTCCTCCGCCTGTCGCGGCGTTAGTTTCCGTCTGGATGGCTTTTGGCGCCGCGTCATCGCTGGTACTGACGCCCGGCGGTCTCGTGATCACCCGATCCACTGGCAGAGGCAACCGGGCCGCAGTATTTGCAGCACAGTTTTCGTTGAGCCACGCTGGTTGGTTGATCGCCTACCCGTTAGCAGGGTGGCTGGCTACATTTGTCTCGCTTGAGATGTCCTTGCTGCTATTGTCGGGAGGTTGCGCAGCGGTCGCAAGTGCCGCGATGCGGGTCTGGCCCTCTGATGATCCGATAGAACGATCGCACTGCCATCCTGAAATGCCCAGTGACCATCCGCATTTGAAACAAGTCCCGGCCACAGGCGCACAGCATAAGCATGTCCACGAATTTCGCATTGATGAACTACATCCAACCTGGACGCAAAGGATAATTTGAGGCTGAACCGAAACTCATATCTGTTAGGATGACCCGCATGCAGACGAAAGATTCTATCCCCATTGACGCACAAGGCTTAGCCGTGCTCGAGGCAAGACTAAGGGAAGATCTGGAGTTTTTGTGTTATCCCGGCAAAGAGTGGTCGCCAAAGCAGGAAAACGTGACAGACGTCGTTATAATTGGCGGGGGCATGTGTGGCATGGTCGCCTGGCTCGCATTGACCACTGGTGGTGTCCAAAACATCCGCGTATTAGATCGCGCGGCTAAGGGCTGCGAAGGACCATGGCTCACGTACGCACGCATGGAAACGCTGCGATCGCCCAAAACCTTGACGGGACCGGCCTTTGGCCACGGATCGCTCACGTTTCAGGCTTGGTATCGCGCGCAATTCGGTGCCGGGGCCTGGAACGAACTGGACAAGATTCCGCGCCCCATGTGGATGGACTACCTGAAATGGTATAGACAAGTCCTTAGTATCCCCGTGGAGAATGGCGTTTCCGTCGATCACGTCGAACCCGAAGGAAACCTGCTTCGACTAGCGATCTCAGGAGCAGAAACCGGATCAATTCTGGCCCGCAAGCTTGTCTTTGCCACCGGGCGCGATGGTACCGGAGGACCAGCCATACCCGACTTTGTCAAAGACTTGCCCCAACATCTTTGGGCACACAGCGCTGATGAAATCGATTTTGCCGCTCTGAAAGACAAACGCGTTGCGGTTATCGGCGTTGGGGCCTCGGCCGTGGATAATTCCGCAGAAGCGTTGGAGCATGGCGCAATGGAAGTCCGCCACTTGATCCGGCGCAAAGAGATGCCAACGATCAACAAAATGATGGGCATTGGCAGCTTTGGATTTACAGCCGGTTTTGCCGAACTGCCTGATGAATGGCGCTGGCGCTTTATGCAATATAGCTTTGCGACCCAGACACCGCCGCCGCATGGCTCTACTCGGCGTGTCAGTCGCCATTCCAACGCCTATTTCCATTTCGGCAAGGCGACGACCCGCATTGACCAGCACGGCGATGCCGCAGTTGTTCATTTCTCCGATGACACTTCTTATGAGGCGGATTTTGTAATTCTTGGCACGGGGTTTACGATTGATCCGCTTGCACGAAAAGAATTCGGACAGACGGCAGGAGAAATCCTACTCTGGCAAGATGTTTACACCCCCCCAAGGGGAGAGGAGTCCGGTGATCTGGGACGTTTCCCCTACCTGAATTCCGATTTCAGCTTTCGCGAGAAACAACCGGGTAGAGCTCCCTGGCTCAGCAATGTTTATTGTTTCAATTATGGTGCATCGGCAAGCCTGGGAAAGGTCAGCGGAGACATCCCCGGCATCAGTGATGGTGCTGCGTGGCTGGCGCGCGCACTGGCTGCGACGCTTTATGCCGAGGACATCGAAGCCCATTGGCAAGGGATGCAGGACTATGACGCACCAGAACTTATCGGCGATGAATGGGAACCAACAGAGCTGGAAGAAAAGGTTAAGAATCGGGAAGGTCAGGTGGCATGAACATATTTGAATCCACTGTTCTCACTAAAGCCGAGGTGACTCGAGACAGTGAATTGGCCAAGACCGTCATAGCCCGTGGCATTATCTTTGACATGACGCAGACGGCCGAAGACGCAGTATTAAGGCCACGAAATCCTGGTGCGTTTGGACAAGGTCTTCGTGCTGCGCTGGCAGCTCGCGTGGCACACCTCGCCGGAGACGATACGCTGGCTGCGCATTATCTGGAAGACGCTGGAGATTACGCAGCTTTGACTGATCCTGACGAAACCGGTGCGACACCGTGGCTTGAGGTCATCATTAAGTTCGTCGACAAGAATGCGAACCATACCCGCGACGTCGTCGCTGAGGATGTCGCGGCGCTTCAGAATGAAGGTATTTCGGATGCGGATATTGTCCGCCTTTGTGAACTCGTGGCGTTTCTTGCCTACCAGGCTCGGGTTATCGCTGGGCTGAGACTAATGCAAGAAACCACTACATGAATCAGGTCCTGCATAAGTTCACGCGCAAAGTGCCACATTGGCAGCCACGCTTAACCCCGGTCGATTTGGCCAACGCCTCGCAAGAGCAGCTAGATGCGCTTCAGGTTACGCCATCCAATACCAAAGTGTCTGACTATGTACTCACGCTGGCCCACGACGTCGAAAGTCTCTCAGTCCGCTCGCCTTTGTTTAACGCAATAATGTATGACCCCGGCGGAATGTCGCGTGCAGAACGTGAATTGGGGGCTCTCGGTGCCTCGATCGTCAATCGATGTGTTTATTGCGCCGCCGTACATGCGGACCGCCACGCTAAGCTCAAGAACGACACAACAGTTTCCGACGAACTTTTTGCAAATGGTGAGAAAGCCGAATTGGGCTCAAGGGATCGTGCAATCTTTGACTTTGCACGCAAATCGGCTGAAGCTCCTCATGCGGCGGGTGCCCAGGAAATGGCGGCGCTGCGAAAGGCCGGATTGTCGAATGAGGAAATTCTTGATCTGATCCTGTCGGCGGCGTTGTTTGGATGGGCCAATCGTCTAATGCATGTTCTGGGTGATCCGGTGCGCAACGGGGAAAAACATGAATGAACCAGCTCGCATAGGCATTGCTGGTGCTGGGTCTGTGGCCTTTGGCACAGCTGCACTTTTGCACAAGCAAGGTCATTTACCAATGCTCTGGTCTCCCTCAGGGGAGGGCACCAAAGCGTTGAATGCCGCGCCATTGCGAGCCCTTGGCGCGATCGAGGTCGAGTTTACGCCAGGTATTGCTATTTCAGCGCAACAATTGGTCGAGAGCAACGACATATTGATCATTGCTCTTCCCGCTTACGGCCACAAGGCCGTGATGGATACGCTTGCACCTCATATCCGCGACGGGCAGAACATTATTATCTCGTCGCATGCATCGCTGGGGGCGGTTTATCTAGCCCAAGCGTTGTCGGCGCGCGCAATAAACGCTCCGATTACAGCTTGGGGTACAACTGTTGTTACGGGCCGGCGGCAGGCTGAAAGCATCGTGGTAAACGTCAATACCGTGCGCAACCGGATCGATCTTTGCACTGTGCCTGATGCCGATTCTGATCGCGCATTGACCCTTTGTCAGCGCCTGTTCGGGGATCGGTTCCAACCGCGCGAGGGACTGTTGGCCATCTCGCTGTCCAATCTCAATCCGCAGAACCACATGGGAATCGCTCTTGGCAATATGACTCGTATGGAACGTGGTGAAACCTGGAGTCAGGGGCAGAACGTGACGCCCAAAGTGGGGCGCTTGCTCGAGAAGCTTGATCTTGAACGGCTCGCAATCGCAAAGGTGCTGAACCTGAACGTCAAAACAATATTTGAGCATTTCCACCAAAGCTTTCATGTCCCCATAGCGTCGATTTCCGAGATGAACCAGCAGATGCATGATCAGGGCAATGGTGGTACGGGCCCCGCCACGGCAGACAGCCGCTATGTCACCGAAGACGTCCCTTACGGGTTGCAATTGACCGCTGTTCTAGGTCGGTTGGTGGGCCATCCTGCCATATTGCACGAGGCAGGCATTGAAGTTTTCTCGGCGATGTATGGGTCGGATTTTACAAAAGAGAATGCTCTCTTAAACGCGCTGAACCTTGACCGGTTCAGCCTTTACGACTTGCAACAGGCCTCCCGTACCGGGCTGTTGCAGACGACACCCAAGAAGGTGTCCCGAACCGATAAAGATACGGAATTGACCTGAACTGACAAGGAGACTCGCAATATGACAAAACTCAATTTCAATCGCCGCCGCTTCCTGGGCACCGCCGCAATGACTGGTGCCGCATTGGCCAGCCCCGTTTATTTGCGCCGTGCCACCGCAGCGGGTGGCGAGGTTAACATTTGGACCTACAATGATTTTGTTCCAAAAGCGTTCAAAGAACAATTTGAAGCCGAGACCGGAATCAAGGTGAATGTCCGTCTCGTCGACGACCAGGGCAAGCAGTTCAACCTGCTCGCTGCCGAAGCGCCCAATCCAACGGTCGACATAATGACCGTGGCGGGCCATCGCTTTTTGCAATTCATCGACAATGATCTGCTGGCACCGCTCGATACAGGGCGCCTGAGCAACTGGGGCAATATCAATCCGACTTTCTCAGAAAGTGATTGGTCGACAATCAACGGCAATAAGTGGGGCGCTCCGATTCTGTCAGGTATGGAAGTGTTGTCCTACAACACCGACCTTGTCAGCGCCGAAGAGGCCCAAAGCTGGGACGTGCTGTTCTCGGAAAAATACAAAGGACAAACCGCCTACATTATCCAGGATATGATGTCGATCGTCATGCTCAAGCTTGGTTATGACGGAAACATGGTCGAGTATCTGGATGATCCCGACAAGGCGGCCGCGATCGTCGAAGAGGCCAAGCAATTCCTGATCGATAAAAAACCTTTGGTGCGAAAATACTATGATAGTGGCGCCGAAGTGCAGCAGATGTTCGTCAATCAGGATATCGCGTTGGGCCATAGCTGGAACGGTCCGGCAGCGGCGCTGATAAATGATGGCTTCCCATTGGCGATGTCGATCCCGAAAGAGGGCTCGTACGGCTTTGTCTATACCTACAACATCGCCAATAACGCGCCAAACGCGGACAACGCCTATACGTTCCTAGATGCTATTCTGGCGTCTTCCGAAATCGGTGCCTCGATGACTAAAGCATCTGGCTTCATCTCCACCTACAAGGATGCGTCAAATCATCTGACAGATCTCGAAAAAGCGTCAACTTCTTTCCCGGAAGAACAACTGGCAAATCTGCAGTTCTTCCGCGCAGAGGCGAACGAATTGAAGTACGGCCTTGTTGATCCAGCAGTCGAAGCCATCAAGGCAGCTTAATTCACGCCTAAAGAGCCAGCGATCTTAACCCAGCCCGTTCAACATCGCGGGCTGGGTGATTTTTCCCTGCAAAGGAAACCCACATGAATGGAAACGCTGCTCGGGGCGCGAATAGTGACGCTGCTCGTCCAGATCCGACCGACCGCACTTTTTGGGGACGTCTGGCTGGATGGCCACCTTATCGCACGTTGGTCGCTTTGGCGACTGCATCGCCACGTCGCCAATTCTTGATTCTGGCTGTATTTCCATTGCTTTGGGTCCTGACCCAGCACTTGGGCCCAATGTTGCAGATGTTACGTGTCAGCCTGACCGACGCCTACCCTGTCGCGCCGGGCGTCGAGCAACACTTCACGCTGGATAATTACGGGCGCTTTTTTGGAGATCGCATTTTCTGGCAACCGTTTTTTCGAACGCTTACCTTTGCAGGCATTTTCACTTTTTGCACGTTGATGCTGACATATCCGGTAGCTTATTTCCTAGCCCGCCATGTCAGCCGCAAAAATCAAATGCTGATGTTGCTCTTGCTTCTAATCCCTTTCTGGGTGGGCGAGATTGTCCGCACCTATGCGATAATGATTCTCTTGGGAAATACAGGTGCCGTGAACATGGCGCTGAAATGGCTGGGGCTGATCGATCGACCCATACCGTTCATGTACACCAGCTTTTCGATGGGGGTTGGCATCGTTTACCTGACGGCGCTTTATATGTTGTTACCGCTTTATTCTGCACTTGAGAAACTTCCCAAAAGCTATAACGAAGCCGCTGCCGATCTCGGTGCGGGGGCGTGGACCAGATTTCGCCGTGTTACTTTGCCCCTGACCCTAGAGGGGGTTTCGTCGGGATGTACGCTGGTATTCCTGATCTCCACCGGGTTTTACGCAACTCCGGTATTGTTAGGAGGGCCGTCCACAACAGTTTTCGCGGAAACCATTGCTGGGTTCTTTCACGTGGCGGGCGACGAATGGCCCACGGGCGCAGCCTTTGCCACAATCATGTTTGTTGCTGCCATCCTCTTAACCGGCGCGTTCCAAAAGCTGATGTCGGCTCTGCGCAAAGGGGACACTAAATGAACCGAGGCAACCGCATACTTTTGTCCTGTATCTACTGGGCATTTGTACTCTATGTTTTTGTACCACTGCTTTTGATGATCTTGATGGGCTTCAAGGACAGTAAATTTATTGGCTTTCCCATCCGGTCCTGGACGCTGGACTGGTACGTCGGCATTTTTGCTGACACCGAAGTGTTGTCAACGTTGGGTTATTCCGTAACTATTGCAATATTATCGACACTGATTTCGGTGGCGGTTGGCACCTGGATTGCTGTCCTTTTAGAGGGGCGCAAATTTCTAGGACGGACGGCAATGTTTGCGCTGGCGGTGTTGCCTGCCCTTGTGCCGGGCATTATTTCGGCCATTGCCTTTCGCGTTTATGCCCGATGGCTGGGGATCGAACCCGGAATGGGCGCCATCATCTGGGCTCATGCAGTGCATAACGTACCGTTTGTGGCACTGGTGGTAATGGCCCGTCTTTCGACCCTACCCAAAAGTCAGATCGAAGCCGCACGCGACCTAGGCGCCGATCCGATTATCGCATTTTTGCGGATCACGATGCCCTATCTGATACCGGCTATTCTGGGGGCAAGCATCTTCTGTCTTCTGCTCAGTTTTGATGATTTCGTACGCTCCTTTTTCCTGGGTGGCTACGAACCGACCCTACCCGTTCTGATCTTTGCCAAACTCAGATCAGGCATGTCGCCCGAAATAAACGCCATTGCGACAGTCGCCTTGATTCTGACGGCTGCGATCGGCATCTGGGCTGAGCGTTTCACTCGCCGCATGAACAAGGACTCCCAACCATGACTGTCTCCCCTCCTCTTGTTCGCATCGAAGGCGTCTCCAAGCACTTTGGTGAGACGATCGCGCTTGATGACCTGACCCTGGATATAGCACAGGGCGAGTTTGTAACTTTTCTTGGTCCGTCCGGCTGCGGCAAGTCTACCACGCTGCGCATTCTTGGCGGGTTCGAACACCCGACCTCTGGCCGCGTCATTCTCGACGGAGAGGATGTAACATCGCAGCCCCCTGAAAAGCGGCATGTAAACATGGTGTTCCAAGATTACGCGTTGTTTCCTCATATGACTGTACTGCAAAATATATCCTTCGGGCTTGAGTTGATGGGCATGTCTAAGTCTCAGTCGAGACAGAGACAGGATGAGATCATGGCATTTCTGGAACTGGACGCTTATGGCGACCGTTATCCGGGCCAATTGTCTGGCGGTCAGCGCCAAAGGGTAGCATTGGCCCGGGCACTTGCCCCTGACCCGGCGCTTTTGCTGCTGGACGAACCACTGGGTGCACTGGATGCCAAGTTGCGCGGACAGGTACAGCAGGAACTTAAGTCAATTCAACGCCGCACCAACAAAACCTTTTTCTTTGTGACCCACGATCAGGAAGAAGCGTTGACGATGTCTGACCGCATCGTGGTTATGAATAATGGCCGAGTTGAACAGGATGGCACCCCGGAAGATCTGTATTTTCATCCAGCAACGCGATTTGTCGCCGAATTCATAGGCGAGACCAACCTGTTGTCTGGCAAGTTGCGCGGACAGGATGGTGAAAAAGTGGTTATGGATTGGTATGGACAAACGTTGACCGGACATGCGCCTGGCGCACTGCCACAGGTAGGCGAGGCGATCACTGCCTCTGTACGATTGGAAAAGGTAGGCTTTCACGCTGAGCGCCCGAACCTTCCAAATAAAGTACTGGGAAAAGTAGTAGGTAAAACGTTTCTTGGCAGCCGCGTAATGGTGGAATTGACGGTTGAGGAAGCCCGCGATGCTATCGTCAGGGCCTTTGTTGACGCCGATTCGGGGATGTCTCTTGGCGCGGATCCGGTCTGGCTTGCCTGGGACAACGCTAGTATGGCTATTTTGCAGGATTGATAAGATCGCGTTTGGTGCCAGTTAGACCCGCCACAATGTGGCCGCAAATCTTGCCGGGCACTTCTTTTCCCAAAACAAGAAATCACGACCCTTTTTCCTGCAATAGTCAGTACCATTTCTTTAGAGATTCAACTGCCGATATCCGGAACCATCGATTTATTTCCAGACCTTAATACGTCGTTGGCGTTGCGGATAATTGCGCCATACGTCAACAGCGGACTGCTACCAGTAATGCACTTTTTGCGGACCCCCGCCCAAAACGCGGCTCAGACCAGTGTTTTTGAAACACGGCAATTCCAAGGCGAATTTGCCTCTCTTGCACCCCCAATGCCGGTTTCCGTAGAATTAACTAAATTATTAAGCATATGAAAATACGGCATTTAGGAATCGCTAACACCTGAGATGCAGGGTTAACGGGTGGTGAGTGATTAGTTGCTGGGGAGTGACAAAATGGAAGCGAAGCTTAACATACTAGGTAGCAGCGGCCTGCAGGTTTCTGCCAGTCACGTAGGTGCGAATTATCTGACACATATCGATGACGTCAACGACGGTACTTTTGACAATACTCTGAATGAGTTGAGCATTGGTGCCCTCCGGTTTCCTGGCGGCGCAATAATAGAGACCGAATTTGATGTGACCAACTGGGACGCCACGATATCAGATGCATCCGGCGATCGTCTCACACCCACGTCCGATTATCTTGCATTCATTGAGGCTAACAATCTCACGACAACCTTTGTCTTGCCGACCAAGAATCTATTGCTGGGGGATGTGAACCCAGCCAGCACTGCGCCAAGAAGTCTGGATGCAGGTCAAATTGACGCTACAGTCGATTTCGTTCGAAAGCTTTTTTCAGCGAGTGACACGGATCTCGTAAAAACCAACATCGTTGCACTTGAGTTTGGTAATGAATATTGGGGGTCCGGTGCTATGACCTCGCTGGAATATGGGATCGTGGCCAATGAACTCGCAAATCGACTCGACACACTTTTTGATGAATTGGTCGCGCTGAACGATGTGACGGCAGACTTTGTCAGGCCAAAGCTTTTGGTTCAAATGGGGCAACCCTGGGCACCAGAATTCGCGAGCGGTGGCTATCTCGAAACTCCAACGGACGGATCCGGTTCGTGGACATGGGGAGAAAAAATTGAAACTTCAAACAGACTCGTAATAGCCCCGCTTGACACAAACGCCAGACAAGCAATCGATGGCGTCGTAAAGCATTTCTACTACAAGGAACCTCATCTAACCGACGCCAAATTCACAAATACCGGTCATTCGTCAGCCTGGATTACCAAAAACTTTCAATATTGGGAGAACGCCCAGGGGTTTGGCGATTTGGAAATACATATAACCGAATGGAATGTTTCTAGGTCAAATGTGAATCAGCTTGGAATGAGCGCGGGATCTACAACGGTTCAGATGCTAGAGAACATGATAAGAGCAGGAGTGGATTCAGCGCAGATTTGGTCACTACAACATAACACATCAACAAACCTCTTTGATAACGGGGTGACCGTACAGGGAGCAGTATTTGACCTGATGGCCGAGGTTCTTCCTGGCTCCACCTTGCTGAATGACAACCTGTTCGGCCAAAGTTTTGAGGTCTCCGCCTACGAGAATGGGGCGGCGCGCCATCTATTCATTTCGCTGCGCGAGGAATACGATGATCGACTCAAACTAGACTTGTCTGATGTTTTGCCAGTTGGTTCGACACTTGCTGTAACTGTCGTCGGCGTAGATATGTCGACTTCTGACGGAAGCCATGTTCTCAGCGGCTTTGGTCGCATCAATTCTGAATACTATCACGAACATGATACAAGACCGGTCATTCGTCAGTTGGGTTCTGAAGACATTCTTTCAGAAAGCGGCGTACTCACTCTTGATCTTAAGCCATATGAAGTTGCACGCGTCGACATCAATTATGCTGGAAACACCAGTAATACCGATGGAGGAGCAATACAGGCGGGGGATGAAGCGGACCGCATTGTCGGCTCTGACGCTGACGACACAATCATTGGCGGCGTCAGTCCAAACGATCTTCGAGACGTTATTTTTGCAGGGAAGGGAAATGATCACGTCGAAGGTGGATACGGCAACGACGAAATATATGGGGGAGAAGGCGGCGACATGCTCTTGGGTGGCTTTGGCGCCGATAAGTTAGTCGGGCAGCATGGGGATGACGTGATTGCAGGCGGAGCCTTGAGTGACCTGATTTTTGGCAACGATGGCAATGACTTTATCAATGGAGGCTATGGCCACGACCGCATCAATGGCGGACAGGGAGCTGATAAGTTCTATCATTTGGGTGTGCATGGCCATGGAACGGATTGGATACAAGATTTTACTGCCGCTGATGGTGATGTTTTGTTGTTCGCAGACAATAGTGCTAATTTCGACGACTTTCATGTCAACTTTGCGGAAACAACCAGCGCTGGACAAATCGGAGTCAAAGAGGCCTTTGTTGTTTACCAGCCAACGGGTCAGATCATATGGGCTCTTATTGACGGGGAAGCTCAGAGCGAACTGATGATCCAGCTGGGATCCAGCTTTGCAGAGTATGATTTGTTGATGTAAGAGACAGACTGTCTTCTGGCGCAATGCCAATCATCAGCCAATGCATCTGAAATTCGACTCGTCGCGACCACATTTATGTAAAAGATGAGAAAGATAGTTGAGCCGAGTCTGGCTAAAGAATTTGATTCGTTCCACTTGTGCAAGGGTGGCGATGACGATTGTACCGGCCAGCCTTAACGAACGAGATCTGCCAAGCGGGCACATTTGACTTAGTTCGCTCCCGTTAATATCGTCAGTCAATAACTTTCATCAGGCAAGTTGTCGAGGATCGGCCATTAAGCACCTCAAGAACAAAGGGGCTGAAATTGCTATATCGGTATTGTCCACAGGAAACAGTTACTTTGAGGGCGCTTAAGTCGCTTGAATATCATAAGTTTTTGTTCGGCTCGGGAATGACAGACAAAAGCTCTAAACCACCTACAGCGAAGCTAGGTAGTCAATTTTCCAAGGGGGCCCTAGTAAGCCACGGATTGACATGCTTCGCATTGAGCCCAATACCCGGTACGCTGCCAGAAATGCGAAGTATTGCCATGTGTGGTAATGAAAGCCAGATCGCTCAAAAAACCAGGCGATACAGCGACAGGCCGAGGCAATTGATTTCGCGCTCACGTCGCGTTCGGAACAAGGAATACCTGACTTGAATACGGGACTCATTGCGTTGGTGGCGTTGGTGATAGGAACGCTTTCAGCAAGTGCTGATACATTCCGTGCGATCAACTGGCTTTATGTCAATCCAATTACTGAAACTGAGTTTGAAGTAGTATTGAAACCAGGCGCCAGTCCGCGCGCAACTTGGTGCGCCGCGGCGGATTACAGCGGAAAACGGCTAGGCAGATACAATAAGACGGATTTGGTCGTGCTATCAGCGGCAGGACCTGGTGTTACGCAGTCCAGATTCAAAGGTGTTGTATTCACGATCGATCCCAGCCGATTGGAAACTGACCCGACCCAATCGTATTCTGTAACGATTTACAAAGTTGGTGCGATGTTGAGCGTAGGTCATGCCAAGACGTTTTGTCCGTTTTATCCGGGACCATTTTACAACTAGCATAAGATCGATCTGGCACCTCACTTTGACAATTCTGCCATCGCAATTCTCAGTAAGGTTCGCGGGATCCGTATTACTATGATTTACCCGGTGCCAAGGCAATGGTTCTCTGTTTTAGATTAACGGCTAGCGCGTCCACTTCGTTTGTCTTACTCAATTTAACCGATGATCTACAAAGGCGCTCTTTCTCAAACGTCGCTCGGAGACTTGTCAAACGCCCATAACCTTAATTGCACTCGCATAAGGCACTCATGCGATCCACTAACGACGTGATTGACTTTACTGAATGACCTCCGCGAGTGGCTCCAACACGGCGGCAATCCCAGTTTGCTGAACTTAACCAGAGCGCGCCGAACGCTTACAAGATGTAAGCGCTTGCATTTTTTCCTGCAAGCGCTTACAAAGCCCATACGGCCTTACCATGGCTGTTTGGGGCAGGAGCATCACATGTATATGGGGATAGCAGCAATTTTGTTCGCTGGGTTCTTCTTGAATGTATTTCTTGGTTCCTCAGGAGGAGGGCTACATCTCAGCGAGGTGTCGGAAATGCTAATACTTACGACTTCGGTTCTGTTCTTTGTCGCCGCTATTCTAAAGCGCGAAGCAGCTGCCAAGAAAAAAACGACTAGTGAAAAAGTGACTTCTGGGAGGAAGCAAGAATGAAAAAAGAACTGCAATCGGCCGCGCGCCGGAACTTTCTGAAACTAACCGGCAGCGGTGCCTTTACGGCGGCGATGGTTGCCGGGGCTGCAGGAACGCTGTGGTCAACAGAAGCAGTCGCGCAAACCGCAAAAGAAGAAAAAGATCGCCAATCCTCTGCAGAACACGTCATGACGATTGCAACCGCATACGTTTTGGGCGCGTCGCGCAGCTATCCGATCATGCAACTGGATTTGAAAGAGAACATTCAGAACGCAACCAACGGCAAAGTGTATGTAAAGCTCGCCCCAGGTGGTCAGCTTGGTGCAGGAGGCGCGCTTGTTCAGAAAGTGCAAGGCGGCACAATTCAGGCGGCACAACATTCGCTGTCAAATTTTGCCCCGTTTGCTCCGACCGTCGATCTAATCAACATGCCTTATTTCTGCGGCGCCAATCAGCGTTTTATCAATCTGGTTCATTCTGATGCCTGGAAAGATGACGTCCACCCTAAAGTAGAAGCCAAAGGCTTCAAAACGCTATTCTATGTTGTCATTGATCCCCGTGTTGTCGCTGTGCGCAAAGGCGGCGCCGGAGCGGTGCTTACTCCCGGTGATCTGGCTGGCGTAAAATTCCGGGTTCCGGGGTCTAAAATGCTGCAGCAATATTACCGAATGGTTGGTGCCAACCCAACACCTGTTGCATGGGGCGAAACACCTTCTGCTATCAAGCAAGGCGTCGCTGATGCGCTTGATCCATCCGTTGGGGCGCTGCATGTGTTTGGCTTCAAGGACATTCTCAGCCATGTCACATTTACGCAGGCCGTGCCTGATAGTCAGGTCTTCTCGTGTAATCTGGAATGGTTTAACAGTCTGCCCGCTGATGTTCAGGAAGGCGTTGAAATCGGTTCCGCCATCACTGCACAACAAAACCTCGCCAAGGTTCCTTCGGCGCGCAACTACGCGATGTATGAATTGCGCAAATCTGGAGTTGAGTTCCATTCGCTCTCAGATGATCAGCTTGCCGAATGGCAAGCAGCCGGGGGCCATCAGAATGCGGACTGGGATAGTTTCAAGGTCGAACTGGCCGGTTCAATGGGACAGTTTGACAAATTGAACGAAGCTGCCAGCACGCGCGGTCAATTCTACGTCCACGACGCCTAAGTAAACGACGGCCGTCAAACCGATCTGGTTTGACGGCGCCCTATCTTCTTTTCAATAAATTTCTTCCTCACCGCGCACGTCGCCGGTGGCCGGAAATGCTATGAAAGCGAGGTCCCGATGCAGGGGATACTGTCAGCACTAAACAAAAACGCCGAACGCTGGGCGCTTTTGTTTTTCTACGTTCTGCTGGTGGCCACAATGGCCATTGAGGTAATCCGCCGCGAGGTCTTTTCGTATTCCTCAATCTGGGGAGAAGAGGTTGTGCGCTATGCGTTCATCTATCTTGCCTGGATCGGCGCTGCATCGGCCGTACGCGAGCGCGCCCATATCCGCATTGACGTTATCATGCACTATGTCCCCACTCAAGTTAAGACACTGCTCTACATCCTGGGTGATCTGGTGATGTTGGCCGTCGCTCTCATAGCGCTCTTCTGGTCGTTCGAGACGGTCATGGTCTCATGGAAATTCGGCTCTGTCAGCCACGGCCTTCGGATATCGATGGTGTGGTTCCTCGCAGCGGTTCCTATTGGCTTTTCGCTGATGGTGTTTCGCCTGATCCAGTCGCTACTTCGCGACATCAATGACTTTCGTTCGGGCACGCCTGTTTACGAAGGTGACAAACTGTTTGATTGAGGTCCACCATGCTGTTTAATGCTCTGCAAGACCAAACTGTGGTGCTCGGCTGGGACTTCTACCTGCCAGTCATCATCTTCGTTATTTTTTGTGCTTTAGCCATCCCGGTCTGGGCATCTATCGGCGCTGCGGCGATTGCCATGCTGCTGCTTTCCGGCTCTTTGCCTTTGTCACTTGTGGGTGAATCGCTTTTTGATGGTATCGACGCCTTCGCTCTTACCGCCGTTCCGCTATTCATCTTGACTGGCGATGTACTGGTGCGCACCGGCTTGAGCCGCAAGTTCCTAAACGTGGCTGAGGCGCTGACATGCTGGACGAAAGGCGGATTCGGTTCCGCAACCGTCCTTGTTTGCGGCATGTTCTCTGCGATTTCCGGCTCGGACGCGGCGGGTGCTGCGGCTGTTGGCCGGATGACGATCGATCGGCTTGTCGAATCCGGTTACCCGCGCCCCTATGCTTGCGCGTTGGTTGCCGCGGGTGCATGTACCGGTGTTCTGATTCCACCGTCGATTGCTTATATCATTATCGGCCTTGTTCTGGGCATATCCGCCTCGACCTTGTTCATTGCCGCCCTGATCCCCGGCATCGCAATTCTGGTGTCAATCCTTGTGACCAATCTGGTGATGAACCGCATATACTCCTACGAGGGCGGTGAACCGATGACATTGGGTGAATGGGCGAGCAATCTTTGGAAAAACATCTCCAGCGGGTGGTATGCATTTCTGGTACCGGGGATCATCTTTTACGGCATTTTCTCCGGACGCCTGACACCAACCGAGGCAGGCGCTACGGCAGTCATCGTGACTATTATCTTGGGCTTCATCCTCAGGACGCTGAAATTTTCGGATTTCCCGGCCATGTTGATCAGCTCGGCAAAGGTGAACGGTGTTATTCTGCCGATCATCGCCTTTTCGCTGCCACTCGCACAAGCATTGGCAATCATGGGCGTGCCGCAGGGCTTCGTCGCCTCTGTTTCAGCGCTGACCGAAGATCCGATGGTTTTGACGCTGCTGATGATTGGCATTTTGATTGCTGCAGGTTGTGTCATGGAGACGACACCCAACATCGTTATCCTCGCACCGATCCTCAAGCCATTGGCCGACTCAATCGGGATGCACGAGATTCAATTCTGCATCATGATGATCACGGCTCTCGGCGTCGGGTTTATTACACCGCCATTAGGTCTAAACCTGTTCGTTGTGTCTGGCATAACCGGAGAATCTGTGCTCAGAATCGCTTCCCGGGTCGGACCCTATGTACTATGCATGCTCATTGTTACGCTATTGATTGCCTACGTGCCGGCAATCTCGCTGACAATGCTGCCTGACAATCTCAGATAGGAAATAATAATGCCAAGAGACTACCTTAAGAAAGCAACCCTGACGGCAAAGTCCGATGCATCTGATGTGCACGAGATCGTCAGGAGCATCCTGGACGATATCGAGACCGGTCGCGATGCAGAGGCGTTGAAGTATGCAGCCAAGTTTGACAAGTATGATGGCCCCGTGTTGCTCAGCGCACAAGACATTGCCGCTGCGTCGGCTCTTGTTCCGCAAAAATTGAAGGACGACATCGCATTCGCACATGACAATGTGCGCCGTTTTGCAGAAATGCAGAAGCAAACGATGCAGGATGTAGAGATTGAAATCGTGCCGGGGATGAAAGCAGGCCAGAAGATTATCCCATGCCAGGCTGCCGGTTGCTACGTTCCGGGTGGCCGCTACAGCCACATCGCCAGCGCCATAATGACGGTGACCACCGCCAAAGTCGCAGGCTGCCACCACATTGTAGCCTGTTCGCCACCGCGTGCTGGCGAAGGAATTGCGCCGGCTATCATTTATGCGGCCCACTTGTGCGGTGCCGACAAGATCCTGTCGATGGGTGGAGTCCAAGGTGTCGCGGCAATGACATTCGGGCTGTTTGGACTTCCCAAGGCTGACATACTTGTAGGCCCCGGCAACCAGTTCGTGGCAGAGGCCAAGCGCATCCTGTTTGGACGTGTCGGGATTGATATGATTGCCGGGCCAACCGACAGTCTCATACTCGCCGACACGTCATCTGATCCGTTCATCGTTGCAACTGATTTGGTTGGGCAGGCCGAACACGGGTACAACTCTCCTGTCTGGCTGGTGACGGACTCGCGGGAAATTGCTGAAAAAGTTATGGAGCTCGTGCCCGGACTGATCGCCGATTTACCGGACTTAAATCGTCAGAACGCCGAGGCTGCCTGGCGCGATTATGCCGAAGTCATCGTGTGTGCGGATCGCGAAGAGATGGCTGCAACATCTGATGACTATGCTCCCGAGCACCTTACGGTTCAGGCGCAAGATCTGGGCTGGTGGCGCAATCGTCTTCAGTGTTATGGGTCGCTCTTTCTGGGCGAAGAAACCACTGTGGCCTTTGGCGACAAAGCGTCGGGCACAAATCACGTTTTGCCCACCTCGCAGTCTGCCAAGTATACTGGCGGCCTTTCGGTCCACAAATACATGAAGATCGTCACTTGGCAGCAGTCAACGCGGGAAGGGTCCAAACCTGTCGCCGAAGCCACCGCGCGGATTTCCCGATTGGAAGGTATGGAAGGTCATGCTCGCTCGGCTGACGCGCGATTGCACAAATATTTTCCCGACGAAACCTTTGATCTGACGGCGATGGAGTAGCCGTAATGAAGGGGCTGTTTGATGTCAAAGGCAAGGTGGTGTGTGTCACCGGCGCCAGCAGCGGGCTTGGGCGAGCTGCGGCAAACCTTTTGGCGTCATCGGGTGCGCAGGTTGTTGGTGTGGCGCGGCGCCGCGAAGTATTGGATCAGTGGCAGAACGAAGCCGATGGAGAAACGGCTGCCGTTGTTGCTGATCTCTCTGATCGATCACAACTGGGCGAGGTCGCGACGGATGTCACAGTGCCGTTTGGCACACCTGACATCCTGATAAACGCTGCTGGGATCAATACCCGTCAGCATGCGGACGAAGTCACTGCCGAAGGCTGGGATCAAACTATAAACCTGAACCTTTCAGCGCCTTTCTTTCTGGCACAAGCGCTAGTTCCCGCGATGAAGTTGAAAGGCTGGGGCAGGATTATCAACTTTGCGTCGCTCCAGTCGCGTCGCGCCTTTGCTAACGGTATCAGTTATGGTGCTTCAAAGGGCGGCGTCGAACAACTGACCCGCGCAATGGCCCAAGCGTGGTCTGGCGAGGGTGTCATGGCAAATGCTTTGGCACCAGGGTTTGTGCGAACCGAACTTACTGGGCCGGTATTCAATGATCCTGAGCTGGCCCGGCACAACGCTGACCAGACGTGTATCGGTCGCAACGGCGAACCTGACGATCTTGATGGACCTCTTTTGTTTTTCTGCTCGCCTGCGTCCAATTATGTGACGGGTCAGGTGTTGTTCGTTGACGGAGGCTATACCGCCAAATGAAAGCCTTGATCTATACCGCCGTCGAATCGCTGGAATACGGCGATGCTCCACAGCCGGTTGCCGGGGAAGGCGAGGAACTGATCCAAATCATGGCATCAGGCATATGTGGATCAGACATGCATGCGTATCGTGGCCATGATGCCCGAAGACCTGCTCCGCTGATCCTTGGACACGAAGCCGCGGGAGTTGTGGTAGGCGGGTCGGACGCCGGGCGACGCGTCACAATAAATCCATTGGTAGCCTGCGGAAACTGCCGCAATTGCGACGATGGCCGCAATAATCTTTGCGCCAATCGGCAAATCATTTCTATGCCGCCGCGCGAAGGCGCTTTTGCAGATTTTGTCACCATGCCGCGTGGCAACCTGATCACCGTGCCAGATGCCACGCCGATGGCACATGCGGCCCTTGCTGAGCCTCTGGCTTGTGGGTGGCATGGCGTGCGGCTTGGCATCGCCGCCGCAGGCAGGGCACCGGAGGACTTGACGGCACTGGTTATCGGCGGCGGGGCGATCGGTTTGGGGTCTGCTCTTAGCCTGACTGCCCAAGGTGTTCGCGGCATAACTATGGTCGAACCAAATGATGAAAGGCGCGCCTTCTTACGCGATATATGCGGCCAAAACGCCGTCGCCCCCAATGCACTCGGCTCAGACACGATGTTTGACTTGGTTATCGACGGCGTTGGTTTCTCAGCTACACGCAAAACCGCATCTGCACATGCGCATCCCGGTGGTGTCATCGTGCATATTGGGCTTGGCGAAGACACCGGCGGATTAGATGTGCGCCGGATGACCCTTCAGGAAATCACTTTTATCGGCACCTACACTTATACCGCCGATGATTTCAGACAAACTGCGCAGGCAATTTTTGACGGATCAATGGGACCGCTTGACTGGATTGATATGAAGCCGCTGTCTGAGGGCGCGCAGGCTTTTCGTAATATTCGGGCTGGTGCGGTTGGCGCGCCCAAAACCATTCTGGTGCCGGCTCATGCACCTCTGCCATAACTAACAGAACTCATGCGGTCCTCTGATCGTATCGCATCCCGAAAGGTCTGGACATGTACAACAAGATCATCATCTCGCTGGCCCTTGATCATGGTATCAGCCAGAACGCCCTTGCCGCGGCCCGCGGCTTACTTAGTGAAGGCGGCGAAATTGTCGCGGTCCACGTTTACGAACCATTGCATGGCTCGGCCGCCACTTTTGTGACCGAAGAGGCCGTTGCGCAGGCGTTGCAATCAGCCAAGGATCGCTTGGCAGAGCGTGTAGTGGATGCCGAAGGAGTCGAGCCTGTTCTGCTAAAGGGACACCCGGGCCGTGCCATCACCGACCATGCCAAAAAAGTTGGTGCTGACTGCATCATCGTCGGCTCGCACAAGCCGGGACTACAAGACTACTTTCTGGGGTCAACATCTGCACTCATCGTGCGTCATGCCCCCTGTTCCGTACACGTTCTGCGTTAAAAACCTCGACGCAAACTCAATAGAATATTTTTGAAAAATCAGGAGTAGACCAAGTGTCAATCAGCAAGAAAATCGTGGACGACTTTGTCGCCAACGATGTGTCGTTCATTACGACGGTGCCATGCAAGCAGCTGGCCGGTGTCATCGACGAAGTCGAGGCGCGTGACGAGATTTACCACATCCCCGCCAACAAGGAAGACGAAGGCATGGGGCTGTGTGCCGGGGCCTATATGGGCGGCAAGCGACCTGCAATCATCATGCAAAACACGGCTATTGGTGTCACCATCAACACGCTGGTCACACTGACACAATTCTACCGGATGCCCTTGCCGATGTTGATTTCCTATCGTGGGGAACTGCGTGAACCGGTGTCCTGCCAGGTTGAAATGGCTGTGCATACCAAAGCGCTGCTCAACCAACTCCACATCCCAACTTACCACTTCCACAAGGAATCGGATGCGGACGAGTTGGACGCAATTCTGAAATACACCTTTATGTGCAACAAACCCGTAGCGATCCTCACGGACGCATCTTTCTGGGGAGGATACGGCGAATGATCCGGTCTGAAATTCTGCGTGAAATCGCACCGATCCTGCGGGATCACCTTGTCATCTGCAATATTGGCCTGCCCAGTCAGGAACTGCACATGATCGACGATCAGCCGACAAATTTTTATATGTTGGGTACCATGGGTCTGTCGTCGTCAATTGGTCTCGGAGTTGCTTTGGCGCAAGACAAGAAGGTGATCTCGATTGACGGGGACGGATCGGTCCTGACCAATTTCGGAACCCTACCAACAATTGCGAACAATGTCGCTGACAACTTCATTCTGCTGATCATCGACAATGGCAGCTATGGCTCCACCGGGGATCAGCCAACCTATGCAGGCCAGAAAACGTCGCTTGCCGCCGTTGCCTCGGCCTGTGGCTGCGAAAATGTTGTTGAAGTGCAGGACAAAGACGCTGGCCCAGCGCTTGAAGCGGCGATTGCATCGAACAAAATGACGGTGCTGGTTGTAAAATGCGACAGCGGCAACATCAAATTGCCGGTAATCACAAAAGACCCGGTTGTGATCCGTGACAGGTTCATGACTGCAGTCCAAAGCTGACAGTCGGGAAAATGTTCGCTGCCCCGCCGCCTCAGTCCTATGCCGATTTTCGCGAAGCCGCACGCAAGCGTCTGCCGTGGATGGTATTTGACTATATCGACGGGGCGGCGGGCAGCGGGCATGGCGAAGCACTAAATCTCGCCGCGATACGAGACATTCGTTTGCAACCGCGTATTCTGGTCAATGTCAAAACCCGAACTGTCGGCGTGAACGTGTTTGATCACGATGGCAAACTCCCTTTTGGAATCAGCCCGATGGGGATGTGCAACCTTTCGGCACCTGGTGCGGACCTTATGCTGGCGCGCATGGCTGGCAGGAACAAAGTTCCCGTTGGTGTTTCGACAGTCGCTTCAACCTCTCTCGAAACAATGATCGAAGCTGCCGAGGGTCATGCCTGGTTCCAATTGTATTTCAGCGGCGACGGCTCTGGCACCAAACGGTTGGTAGAACGTGCGAAAATGGCCGGTTACCGCACACTGATTGTTACATTGGATGTTCCTGAGGTTGGTCGCAGGCCGCGAGAATTGCGGCGCGGCTTCACGATGCCGTTCAAGATTGGTCCACGCCAGTTTCTGGACTTTGTGCTGCACCCCCGATGGTCCCTGTCAACCCTCGCCTCCGGGCGGCCTGACATGGCCAACTTTAGTGAACCCGGTTTTGAATTTGATCGCACGGAAAGCCGCGCTGCGGTTGATTTTAGCTTCCTTGATCAGCTACGCGATGCGTGGTCCGGCAATCTGGTCGTCAAGGGTGTAACGTCGGTTGAAGACGCGCTGTTGCTCAAAAATGCCGGAGTTGACGCCATTCAGGTCTCAACTCACGGTGGGCGGCAATTAGACAGCGCGCCGCCGCCCATTCTCGCCCTGCAGGCGATCCGCAAGTCCGTAGGCCCTGAATACCCTCTTTATTACGATTCCGGGCTTCGCTCTGGTGAAGATGTAATTAAGGCTTACGCTATGGGAGCTAGCTTTGTATTCTTCGGGCGCGGTTTACAATTTTCCATAGCAGCAGGAGGAGAACAGGGTCTTGCTAATTTTCAGGACCTGATTTCGCAAGAGACTAGCCTCACTTTGGCGCAAATTGGCAAGACCGACATGAGCAAACTTGATAAATGTTTGGCTCGTTAAGAGCATTTTCCCTTGTTGGTCCTTTTGAAGTGAACGCAAATTCAGAGTATTTCCTTTTCTGCCGGCCTTACCAAAATGCCGCCTCGAAACTCGCATTTGCCAAGATAAACGCGGAAAAAATCGCCAAAAAGTTGTAAGTCCCAGCCAGCGACCTTCTGAAATTCCGCTGCAATGCGGCAATATGTAACCCAAAACTATGCGCACGATCTGTGGACCTTCGCCGGTCCCTTGGGTATTGCCTAGGCAAACTAAAGGAAGGCACGAAACTCATGGTTGATCAGAACACTCCCGACATCATCTACACGAAAGTTGACGAAGCACCGGAACTCGCCTCAGCTTCTTTTTTGCCAATCATCCGCGCTTTTGCATCTGCCGCGGGGGTTTCCATCGGAACCCGGGACATTTCGCTTGCAGGGCGCATTATCGCCGCCTTTCCGGAGAATTTGACAGAAGCGCAACGTCAATCCGACGACCTTGCGGCATTGGGTGACTTGGTAAAAACCAAAGAAGCAAACGTGATCAAATTGCCAAACATTTCGGCCTCCGTCCCGCAGCTTGTGGCGGCCGTAAAGGAACTGCAGTCGCAAGGCTATGACCTGCCGGACTACCCCGAAGCACCATCCAGTGACACGGAAAAGTCGATCCGAACGCGCTATGACGCAATCAAGGGTTCGGCCGTGAACCCTGTCCTGCGCGAAGGAAATTCAGACCGGCGCGCGGCGAGCGCGGTCAAGAAGTACGCGATGTCAAATCCCCATTCGATGGGAGTGTGGAGCGCAGACAGCAAAACCAGTGTATCGTCGATGACGGGCGACGATTTCCGCTCAAATGAAAAATCGACAACGCTGACTGAAGCGCAGGCCGGCGCTGTCAAGATTGAACTGGTTGGCAATGACGGAACTGTTACCGTTCTGAAAAAGGGTATTGAATTTCCAGCGGGCGCGGTTGTTGATGCGACTTTCCTGTCAGCCAAAGCACTCAGTGCGTTCCTGACGGAACAGATTGCGGCGACAAGGGAGAGCGGCGTTCTCTTTTCGTTGCATTTAAAAGCCACAATGATGAAAGTCTCTGACCCCATTATCTTTGGCCATGCCGTCAAGGCATTCCTGAAACCGGTTTTCGAAAAATATGGCGACGAACTCGCAGCAGCAGGTGTCAATCCCAACTCCGGATTGGGTGATTTGTTGGACCGTGTGGCTGCAAATGAAAACGTCAGGGCCATGATCGATACCGTCCTGGCCGAGCGCCCGCCTCTTTACATGGTGAATTCCGACAAGGGTATTTCGAACCTTCATGTGCCTTCAGATGTCATCATTGATGCATCGATACCCGCTCTCATCCGTGCAGGTGGCAAAGGATGGGGACCCGACGGCGAAGAAGCAGACGCAAATTGCGTGATACCCGACAGCTCATACGCTGCGGTTTATGACGAGACCATAAAATACTTCAAAGAAACTGGTGCACTTGATCCTACTACAGCAGGCACCGTTCAAAACATTGGCTTGATGGCTCAAAAGGCAGAAGAATACGGCTCTCATCCAACTACTTTTGAAATCCCCAATGACGGCACGGTGCGCATGGTTTTGGCCAGTGGCGATGTTCTTCATGAGCACGAGGTTTCCAAGGGCGATATCTGGCGCTCGGCCTCAACGCGCAAGGCGCCAATCGAGGATTGGGTGCAACTGGCAATTGACCGCCAAAAGGCCGAAAGCTGTCAGGCGATCTTCTGGCTGGACGATACCCGAGCGCACGACATTGAGCTTATTAACTATGTCAAACCGCTTTTGGCTGCAGCAGGTGCCGCCGAAAATTTCAGCATCATGGCGCCGCGCGAAGCAACTCGCGCAACTTTCGAAACCATTCGCCAGGGCCAGACCTCCATCGCAGTTACGGGCAACGTCCTGCGGGATTACTTAACCGACTTGTTTCCGATACTGGAGCTCGGCACTTCGGCGAAGATGCTATCGATTGTAAAACTCATGCAGGGCGGTGGTCTTTTTGAGACGGGTGCAGGCGGTTCGGCCCCAAAACACGTGCAGCAATTGATCGAAGAGAACCATCTTCGTTGGGATTCGCTGGGAGAGTTTTGCGCTCTGGGTGAAAGCCTGAAATTCCTGGCTGCCGTAAAGGGCAATCAAAAGGCGAGACTGCTGGGTGAAGCTGTGGAGGTTGCTACGCAGGGCATACTTGATAACAACAAATCCCCTGGACGTAAGACCGGTCAGCCGGACAATCGCGACAGTCACTTCTACTTTGCACTTTATTGGGCACAGGCCTTGGCTGAACAATCGGCAGACACTGACCTCGCAGCGCATTTCACCCCAATCGCGGCTGCACTGTCGCAGAAAGAATCCAGTATCACATCTGACCTTGAATCTGCGCAAGGAAATGCGGTCGACATCGGGGGTTATTACCATTCGGATCATAAAAAAACCGAAGCGGTCATGCGCCCGTCAGCGATCCTGAATGAGATTATTGGATAGCGCCAAATAACAACGCTAAACGGGCAGCGCACGGCTACGCGCTGTCACCTCCCGAAACCGTCAAAGCTACATCATACAAGACTGGCGCGAAGGTTTTACTTAACGCACTGAACTTTCGCCCGTACGCTCGCATCTCATCGGACCTAAGTGCCGCCTGAAAGTGTTCTCGGGTCTTCCATTGGGTGTAGTTGGCGATCCTCGTTTGCGCGTCATTGGTATGGATTGCACCGGCAATAAACCCATCCTGTTTTCGAAGAAACGTCTCAAATGCAGTTTCCAACTCCTCTAACAGGTCGAGAAATGTTCCTGGGTTAACCTCATATGTCGTAATCACCGTTTGGTGCGTATTGTCTTGCGCCACTTTCATCGATTCAGTCTCCAGTTGAGGATTCATCATTATTTGTCCAATGACTGACGCTTGTGTCAGTGCCATTGAAGGGCCGATGTCGGTTGTCGTTCATGATACCGACAACAATTCAATCGCACAAACACCTTGCTGTCAGAAGTGCCGCGCTCGTCATATTTCGTTGCCAAACCATTTAGGCCCCGGTTTTACAACCGGTTTACCATCAGCCATTCTGTACATGAGAGGAGAGTCGATTGAAGATACAGGTGGTCATCATTGGCGGTGGGCCGTCCGGGCTATTGCTTGGTCAATTGCTGCATAAAAAGGGTATCGAAACCGTCGTATTGGAGCGTAAGACCCGAGATTATGTTCTGGGGCGCATCCGAGCGGGAATACTTGAGGTGGGTTTTGCAGGCCTGATGCGTGAGGCTGGTGTGTCCAATCGGATGGAAGCCGAAAGTTTGATCCACAACGGCGCGGTCTTTTCATACGGAGAGGAACAATTCAACATCAGTTTCCAGAAACACACAGGCTCAAACGTGGTTGTCTACGGTCAGACCGAACTCACCCGAGACCTTTATGACGCGCGCGAGATAACGGGTGCAAAGACCGAGTTCAACGTCGAACATGTTGTGATCCATGATGCTGACAGCGACGCCCCGTTTGTGACTTACGAAGTAGATGGCGAACTCCAACGAATCGCCTGTGACTATGTGGCGGGTTGCGATGGATTCCACGGTGTCAGCCGCCAGACAATCCCGCTGAACGTGCGGCGGGAATACGAAAAAATATTCCCATTCGGTTGGCTTGGCATACTGTCGGATACTCCGCCCGTGCATAACGAGCTGATCTATGCCAACTCCGACAGAGGATTTGCACTTTGTTCCATGCGCAATTCGAATTTAAGCCGCTACTACATCCAGTGCTCGCTGTCAGACAGCCCGGACGACTGGACCGATGAGGCGTTTTGGAAAGAGCTGAAACGTCGAATTCCGTCGGAACACGCGGCCAATCTGGTGACCGGCCCGTCGATCGAAAAATCAATAGCTCCCGTGCGATCCTTTGTGACGGAGCCGTTGCGATGGGGACGCTTGTTCCTTTGCGGTGATGCGGCCCACATCGTGCCTCCCACAGGAGCCAAGGGTCTGAACACAGCCGCTAGCGACATTCACTACCTATTTCACGGTCTGCTCGACTATTATCAGTTCGGGAAATCCGAAGGCCTTGAACGCTACTCAGAAAAAGCACTTGTACGGATATGGAAGGCAGAACGTTTCAGTTGGTGGATGACAAACCTTCTGCATCGGTTTCCCGATCAGACTGCGTTCGATCTGAGAATGCAGCGGGCAGAATTTGACTTCCTTCGCGAAAATGCAAGTGCGCAGGCTGTATTAGCCCAGAATTACGTCGGACTGCCATACTAATGCAGATTGCAGTATGCGGCGCGGCAAAGCTACACTACGAGAGACTTTAGGGGACGCGACGTGGGGGACGCAGCATTGACGGATCGAATTGAACAGGGGATGCAGACCCGCCGTGCGGTCCTTGGGAATGCCCACGTCGATCGCGCTGAAGCATCCAAAACACCTTTTGATGAGCCCTTTCAATCCCTTATCACCGAAGCAGTTTGGGGAACCGTCTGGGCAAATGATGGTATCAGCCCGCGAGAACGATCAATGTTGACGGTGGCTCTGCTCGCCGCGCTGGGAAATTCGGATGAGCTTGCGCTACACATACGGGCAACAGCCAATACCGGCACTAGCAAACAGGATGTGTTGGAGGTCTTCCAGCACGTGGCCATTTATGCCGGCGTACCGCGCGCCAATCACGCCCTCAAGGTTGCCAAACGAACCTACGCAGAAATGGAAACTGAATGATCAGGCGCTGCACATTTCATGCGGCGAGCCGTCCAAGAGGGCATTGATATGCTAAGACCCGCCGATTTCTATCAACGAAACCGCGAGCGCCATCCCCCTGCCCTGACGCCGAACTACAAGACGTCAGTCTCACGATCTCCACAATTTGCGCTGATCTCTTTGCAAAACTCTGCCAGCGAAATCACCGGCCCAGTTTTTGGACATCAGGATCTTGATCCGTGTGACAATGACCTCATCAACAATTACGCGAGGCCCGGCGAAAGCCCTATTGGCGAACGGATTATCGTGCAAGGCCGCGTGCTGGATGAAGACAGCCGCCCGGTCCCAAACACGTTGGTCGAAATCTGGCAGGCCAATGCTGGCGGACGCTATCGGCACAAAAACGATAGTTACCTGGCATCTATCGATCCAAATTTTAGCGGCTGCGGCCGAACATTGACAGATGATAACGGGCACTATTCTTTTCGAACCGTAAAGCCCGGTGCCTACCCCTGGCGCAATTGGGTGAATAACTGGCGGCCCGCGCACATTCACCTTTCGATTTTTGGCACTGCATTCGCACAGCGCCTGATTACGCAACTTTATTTTGAAGGTGACCCGTTGATCGCCTCTTGCCCAATCGTCAACGGCGTTCCTGATCCGGAGGCCATTGAGCAACTGATCGCGCGTTTGGATATGAACGCTTCGATCCCGCTTGATACTATCGCCTACAAGTTTGACATCGTGTTACGCGGGCGGCGCTCGACCTTGTTCGAGAACCGTCTGGAAGGAAACTGATCGTGCCACAAGAGCTAAACTACCTGAGAGAAACCGCATCTCAAACGGCGGGACCTTATGTTCATATCGGCCTAACACCGACGGCCGCAGGATTCGATATTTTTGAACGGGAACTTGGAAGGGACATAGCGGGCCCAAATGCCAAGGGCGAACCTATCAGGATCGAAGGCCTGGTTCTTGATGGCACGGGCAGCCCGGTCAAAGATGCGCTTCTTGAGGCATGGCAGGCCAATGCTGAGGGCATCTATGCCCATTCCGAACACCCCGGTGAGACCGAAGAGGGCTTTCGGGGTTGGGGACGTGCAGCCACTGATTTTGAAACCGGCCAGTGGAGTTTCGATACCGTTAAGCCCGGACCTGTTGCCGGGAGCTCCGGCACGCTTATGGCGCCCCATATCAACCTTTGGATCGTCGCACGAGGCATCAATGTCGGATTGAATACGCGTCTTTATTTCAGTGACGAAGAAAGCGCTAACGACATTGATCCGATCCTTAACCTCGTTGAATGGAAAAACCGACGCCAAACGCTGATCGCTAAGCGAACGCAATCCAATGGAAAGATCATCTATCGTTTTGACATTCGCTTACAGGGTGACGGTGAAACGGTGTTTTTTGACATTTGAGCTTTTTAGTTTAAATCGTCAATTGTCGAGCAACGACAGGTCGCTCAGGTGAAAGGCGTATTGCCCCCAATCAAGAGCACAATGCTTTGAAGACGATCATAGAGCCTGAAATTCCCAGCTATTTTTATGTCTGTATCGCTCCAGTGCGCCCACCACTGGGACACGGATTAGCGGGCTCAATTCTACGCAGCCAGCAGAAGACTGGCATTTCAAGGCTTTTCTGCGCCACTTTGATATATGTGGACGTCCCTTTGGGGAAACGGAATCGAAATGCCCTCAGCGTCAAACTGTTTCTTGGCCTTCCCCGTCAATCCCCAATAGACCGTCCAATAGTCGTCTGACTTAACCCAAGGACGACAGAATATGTTCACTGAGCTATCTCCAAGTTCACCGACAAATATCTCAGCGGCCGGGTCATTCAGGCAGAGGCCATCCGACTTGACAATTTCTGAGAGTACTTCAATGGCTTGAGCAGCATCGTCATCATACCCAATCCCGAACACCAGATCGACCCGCCGCGTTGCTGACGCACTAACGTTGGTGATGACGTCCCCCCAGATCTTGCTGTTCGGAACGGTAATAACCTGATTGTCGAATGTGCGTATTGTAGTCGAAACCACTGACATATCATCGACAACGCCTGAGGTTCCCGCGACCTGAATGTAATCCCCGGTATCAAATGGTTTGAGCACCATGATCATCAATCCGCTCGCCAAATTTCCCAATGTTTCCTGTAATGCAAAACCCAAAATAAACGATGCGCCACCAAGGACCGCAAACAATGGTGTTATGTTTACGCCGATCAATGCCAGCACAACCATTACACCCAGCGCAAATGTCAGCCAGTAAACCGCCCCTAGAACGAATGTCTTCAAGAGACGCGACAAATTAGGAATGCGTTCGAGGCCTCGGTGAGCGAACTTTCGAACTATGCGTGAAACGAAAAACATCACCCAGATCGCGACGAGCAACCCGCCCAATTTCAGCACAACACCCAGCCCGCCATCGGATGAAACCAACCATTTTCCTACTGCGCGCAATAAGGTCAGTGGGTCTGCTGTCTGCACCTTCGCAGCCTGAACGGCCAATACATAGTCACGATGCTTTTTCAAGGCGTCTGGGTTCGCGCCCTTGCGTTCCCAGTTGACTAACACCAAATCGTACAAATTCTGCAATTCACTATTAGCAGCAGTAAGCGCCGACAATCTTTCCCGCAGGGGTTTTGCATCGCTCTTGGCTGCATTGTTTAGCGCCACATTCAGATGTGCACTTTCTTCTAAGGCAGCGTGTATGTACCCCTGCCAAACGTTTGCCACCTCAGAGAGTTCATCCGAGGTCAATGGCACCATCAAAGAAGCGAGGTCCGTAACGCTCAGTTCTCGGTTTTGTGCCGCTTCAATAGCGTTTTGAACAGGTGAAAGATCGCCTTCTACCTCCTGCGCAACCGCCGGCAAAAACATCGCCATAGACAGGAATATTCCCAGCGTAAAAGTGAACGCGATCCCCGGTTTTGCCATGGCAATATTCCTTACTGTTCGGTTGTCGACGCCATAGATATTTAGGCTGCCTGATCAGATTGCCGAAAAATTGGAGAAATTAGAAGGCTCAATACTTCAGTTTGCCTCTTTTTCAACGTCAATTAATTAGGGCTGTTAACCGCACCACACACATATATGTCGGACGACATATCTTACGCTGCATCCGGCAGAAGTGAGATTGTGGTCAGTCAACAACAGAAACGTTGTAGCATTACCTGAGTAGTTTAGCTGAGAGCCTGAAACTCCACCCGGCGATTACCATCTGCTCCAGGGTTGGCCGGATCATAAAGGAAACGTTCGCCTAGGCCGATGGCCTCAAGACGGGAAGCATCGATCCCGCAATTGGTTGCCATGTGGCGTTGAACTTCTTCGGCACGGAGAAGCGACAGCTTTTCATTGTAGCTGTCGGATCCGGATGCATCCGTGTGGCCGACGATGCGGAACAAGTTGATGTCACTGGCTTTCATTACGGTGCAAAGCTGGGTCAGCGCTGGCAACTGATCGTCAGACAAGGCCGCGGAATCAAACGCAAATTCTATGCGCACATTAACCTGCAGCGCTGCATTAAGTTCTCCGAAAACCACCTTTTGCGGCGCCAGTGGCGTGTTAGGGTCCAATTCCGCATTCGTCGTGAGTGGCTTAAGCGCCGGTGCCTCAGAGGGTGCGGTTGGCGCGCTTAGCGTTGTGACTTCAGACTGGACCGTTACCGTTGAGTTTTCAGCGGTCGTTGGCGCATCTACATCATCAACCGTCACCAGTTTGAGGCCCCGAGTTGCGCCCGTAGCGCTCCTCTTAGCCGCATTGAATGCATCGCGTTGATTTTGGAACAACTCCAACAGCTCCTGATCCGTATAATCCTGAGCCATGGCGGCGGTGCCATAGGGTGCAACGACCATCAAGGTCGCGATAACAGCTATAAAACGCATCTGTCTTATCCTAAAAGAAATGAATTAAAACGAGTGCCATTTTACTGTATTCTTACAGAATATTCAATTTTGTTGATTTGCGAGGATCAGCGTGGATTTTGAACACACTCTGGGGCTGAGTCCCATCGCTGTCGAGGCGAGCGGCTGATGCAAAACCCAATTACACGGGTTCCGCTAACCGCTGCTGGCATGCCGACGCCACGTGGCAGTGGACTTAGCCATCGTGGATTGGTGCGCGAGCGCAATGAAGATGCAATCCTGATCGACCCCGAAGGAGTACTGTGGGCAGTCGCTGACGGCATGGGCGGCTATGGCAACGGAGACGTGGCATCCGACTTGGTGACTGAATTCCTTGCCGATTTGGTGCTCGAAAGCGCACCTGCCGAGGCCGTCGTTGCTCAACTTTCGCGCGCAAATGCCGCCATCGTTGCGCGCGCAGCAGAGATTGGCGCGGGGATCATGGGGGCGACCGTTGTTGTCATGGTTATTGAGCGTGCAACCGCCCACATTATCTGGGCCGGAGACAGCCGCGCCTATCTGTTGCGAGACGGTCGATTGCGGCTGCTGACGCGAGACCACACTGTCGTTCAAGGCCTCATCGATTCCGGCGTTCTGGACGGAAACGGGTCGGCACCTCATCCGGAAGCGCACGTTGTCACCCGCGCTGTTGGCGGAACTGACGAACTCGAACCTGAGCTTACGACTGTCCTACTGACGCCGGGAGATCGCATTCTTTTGTGCAGCGACGGATTAACTGCATGCGTTGCAGATCAGGAGATCTGTGATCTTATGGGCGGCGGCCAGACGCCTGCTGATTCTTGCCGGGCTCTGATCGGCAAAGCGTTGGAAAACGGCGCGCCGGACAATGTCAGTGCGATCTCTGTGTTTTTTGCCGAGAGTTGATAATGCAACAAAGCAACCTGATCGCTCCAATCATTATCGCAATCGGCCTTGTTGTTGCGGCGATCGTGTTTGCTATCGTGGGTGTCCTTCTTCAAACGGCGGACGTCGGAACAGAACTGAGGGTTGGGCGCGTCGAAGAGCAGCTCCAGACAAGTCAAGTCGAGCAGGGTCGCCTTGATAGTGAAATCAGGCAACTTCGCACAGACATTTCCCGCCTGAAGGACGATATGGCCGTTTTGGCAGCCCAATCAGACGCGGGATCTGCCCCTATTCCATCCAACAACTGGACAAACGAAGAACAGATCGGAGAACATACCGATACCGAAGAGTTAACCGAAGAAATGCAATTGGCGAAAACGCGTTTCAACACTGGGATCACCCAACCGCGCAACCGCACAATGCTGGACGTTCTCGGTCACCCTCGAGCAAGCTACGGAACAAACTGCCAGCCTGTCACCAACGCTAAACTCAAGGCCCTGATGGAAACCAGACAAGTCGGGCCAATTCGCGTGACGATGATCAAACCAGCCCTGGAATCGCTGGAACGGATAATGGCTCGTTTGCAGGACTCTGATCCTGATATCTACGCCGCTGTCGGAACTGCCGGGGCGATTTGCGCGCGACTCATCCGCGGCTCAAGGAGTTCGGTGTCCAATCACAGTTGGGGGACGGCGATCGATGTGAAACTTGAGGGTAAACTTGACGGTTTTGGCGACGGCGGCACTCAATTTGGATTGTTGATTCTGGCCGAACTCTTTAACGAGGAAGGCTGGTTCTGGGGAGCGACCTATAACCGCGAAGACTCCATGCATTTTGAGGTCGGCGAAGAAACACTTCGCAGATGGGCTGCCGAAGGGCAGTTATAACTGTTGAAGATATTGGGCACATCAGAACCAAATGCGACTGGTTTCACGACTGCCGCTGCTCCGGTTTTCGATTTTGTAAATGAAATCAGGAATAACAACATTTCGAGCCAAAAGCAGCTGCTCGGTGAAGCTGCCGCATTGTTATCTCGCTTTGAAAGCAAGATGCTGAAGAATGGCGCACTGTCGTCAACGGTACCTCCAGCGAGGTATGCCTTAGCGGTTTTGATCGATGACGCAGTTCGACAAGTACCGGGTGTGGATGTGGGATCCTGGTCCGCGACCTCCCATCGGGCGCTGTTTGACGGGCGCGACATGTCGTGGGGTGTAATCAATGGCTTTGTACAAACCGCGCAAGATCAAGGTAGTGAATTCCTACCGTTAGCCGAATTTCTTGAAACGGTTATCGGGCGGGCGCAGACAATACGAAGGGCGGGGCGACAAAGGACTCGGTCATCCTGGGCAAAATTTGCAACACTTTCGGTGCTTGGGTTTCTTACCGCAATCATCGGATATGCAGCAGTTCTGGAATATCGTTACCAGTCCAAATTATTTGCCGCGTTTCAGCAAGAAGTCGCATCGGTCGGGCTGGACGAGGTCTCCGATGGGTCGGCTTTGTCGGTGGGGCTGGACCAAGTTCACGGCGCCATGCAAAGAGCCTTGAACGCGGCCGCCCGCGCACCTCTTGGTCGATATGCCAGCCTGCCAGTTCTGGGTAAGGAGGCGCAAGTACGCGCCCGCTACGACAAATTGGTAACAGACCTGATTCCACCTGCCGTGGCGACCGCCCTTGCTGAAGTTCTGGCAACTGAAGGTGATAGCCTGAAACTTTATGACACGCTTAGAACCTGGGCTATTCTCGACGGACGGGCAGAGTGGTCGGACGTCTATGTCGCGGGCTGGGTACAGGAGCAGCCAACGGAACTGCGGATCGCTGATCTTGCCCCCCACATTATTGGCATGCAACTGGACACAGACAGTCACCTCCCAGGTCCCGACCCCGAGATTCTTGATCAGGCGCGTACCTTTGCTTCTGAAGTTAACGAACCTGCGCGCGCCTGGCTTGAATTGCTCAGATCGGACGGCGCCAACAATCTGCTTGGCTGGGTAGCGGATTATGCTGTGCCTGGTTTGTCGGATGTGGTGGTACGGAGATCAGGTGCGGCACTAAATAAGCCGATACCGGGTATCTTCACGGCCGCAGGTTGGAATTATGCCGAGAAATTTGGCGTTGGTTTGGCTGTTCAGCGCAGCAGAGATATCGCCTCTGTTTTGTTTGGGCAATCGCTGGACTCTCAAAACGATACCCCGGATCTTGTGATGGATCGATTGCAGCAAGAGACCGTAGCATTCTGGAAAACTTGGCTCGCTGATCTTCGGGTCCGCCCGTTCGAAGATGCCGAAAGTTCAATATTGATTTCTGGTAGGTTGGCGCTAGAAAACTCGCCGTTGACAGATTTGCTGCGAGAGGTCTGGGCCCAGTCCGGTGGGACAGACAGAACCCGCCGTCACGAAAATCAGTTAAAGGTCGTCACTGAATTTGGGCCCACAATCCAATATGTCGAACGCGGCAAAATGGCCGATATCTCCGCACTTTTTGCGGGTTTGAACGTTGCCCTTGGTTCAATGGAGGTTGACGAAGAACGCGGGGTCGAAAGATTGATGACTTTGCGCGAACGCGCGCGATCGGTGTCAGCCCTGCAGCAAGCGCCGAATGTTGTAGTTCAGATCGTAGAAGACGTTCTGGCGCAAACCGCAATTGCACATTCCAGTGTGCTGACCAATCCACTCACCCGCCGCTGGCAAGTCAACGTCTTTCCATTGTGCCGGGTTGTCATGAACGGTCGCTATCCCTTTAGCGAAGGCGCGGATGCAAATATCACTGAACTTACAGAATTGCTGGCACCCGGCGGTACAATTGACATTTTTCTGCGCAACGAAGCGCAAAGGTATCTTGACGTTGAAGCAACTCCCTGGCGTTGGAGACCAGAGGCGAGGCTAACCGGGCTGGCCCCCGAAAGCGCTGTATTCTTTCAAAAAACCCGTGCAATTTCGAACGCCTTTTTTGATACCGCGCAGCACCTTGGCAGACCTATGAAACTGGCCGCACTGGCGGAGCGAGGTCAGGCTTTCATGACTATTGGTGGAGAAGGCGCACCAGTTCGCGCAAGCGGCATCCCGGAAAGGCTAGACTGGCCCGGTCCACATCCGGGAGAGGGAATAGAATTGAGGTTTAAGGACAACAGCGCGGACGCGCGATTGAAAGAGGTCGGGCCATGGGGCATGTTTCGGCTGCTGGATGGCATGCGACTGCGCAGTCGAGACGATGGAAAAAGATTTCTGATCGACATGCGCGCTCCCCAAGGTCGACTGTTTGTCGAAATTAGCTTCGATCAAGAGGCAAACCCAGTTTCTGGCCGAAAGCTATTGAATGGCCTTACTTGTCCCCCAGTCCTGTAAGTCCGAATTGAAGAATATTTATCGCAGCAATATTTGAAATTCAGTCACTTTAATCCTGTGAACCTCAGACGCATGATTTTTTCAGTGGGTCGAAACGTGCCCACTTTGCACAACACTCCAGGATGCGAAGGACACCGAGCCTGGTGTTTTCTGAATATTGGCGCGCCAACAGAGGTTTTTATCAAACTTTCCGCGAACCAGCAGCCCAGAACCTGAGGGATCATTATCGTTCAAGTGCAGCATCTTGCCTCCCTCCGCTTTTTTCATGATCTCTAGATATTTCTGATAACGACGGAACCCGTCCTCCAGACTGGAAACGTCTAATTCATCCAAAAGAGTTTTGGTGGCAAACAGCAACTCTCCGTTCTCACTATGCACGGATGTCATCAGGTCAATATTGTTGGCCAATGACATCAAAATGCTGTCATATTCACCCAATGCCTGAGACAGGTAGACCATTTCGCGCTGCAAAAGCTCGGTCGCGAGTAAATACTCTGTCTCGACGCATGACATTTGCAAGTTGCGTTTGTCAGATTCCGACCAAACACGAGGCTCCGAGGAAATGGCGCAGATTGCCCCTATCGCCCGAGCTTCTGCATCTCTGATCGGCTGACCCAAATAACCGACGATATGACCCTCTGACACGTAGGGAATTGTCGAAAACTCTTCAGTCTTTCGCGCGTCGCTTAGTACCAACTGGGTATTCTTGTCAATCGTTACACCACATATGGAATCAGCGTACTCATGCGAGCGCATGTTGTCATTCGGACCTTCTGCGCTAGCCATTCCAAATGAAAACAACCGGTTACGGTTTGCCAAACTTATGAAAACGCCATCGCACTTTACAGAATTTGAAAGTTCGGCCGCAACTTTGTCCGCTTTGGCAACAATCTTCACATCGTCGCACCAAGACACTTTTTTATGCATTTTCCGGTGGGCCCATATTTGTTTTCCGCTTCGCAGTTCCCTACCCGTCAGGTGCAATTTAACTATTCAGCTTTGCTATGATAGCAGTACTAAAGGACGTTTCCCATGCTTTTGCACCTCCGCAAAACCAGCAGACACGGGCGCCGCCGGACTTCAGCGCGATCGATCCTACTCAGTCATTCCAATTGCGTGTCGTTGCTATGTCTAAAAAGGTGTCACCCAGACTCCGAGACGTCCATAGAATTTTGCGTTATACTAAGTTTGACATTTCAAAGAGACCCGCTGCCCACCCAATTTCGAGAGGCCGTATTTATGTTCGAAGACCGGCAAATTTCCGTCAAAACTCTACTGGCCGACGAAGATCTAATGTTTGCGCAAATGACAGGGTTTGATGAAATCAGCCGGTGTTTTTCCTTCGATCTGTCCATGCTCAGCGAGGATATGGATATCAAGGCCGAAGATCTGCTGGGGCAACCAATTACCGTGCGTATTGGCAAGGACGAAAGAGAACGCTTCATCCACGGGTTGGTTGCGGAGTTTTCACTGGAAGACATTACGGACGGGTTTGCCCACTACACGGCAAATTTGCGACCGTGGCTGTGGTTTCTTTGCAAAACCTCCGACAACCGGATTTTTCAGAACTTGAGCGTTATCGAGATCATTGAAGAGATATTTGGTACCTACCCTGCCGCCAAGTTCGAAAAGCGTTTGCAGGAAACCTACGATCCACGGGAATATTGCGTTCAATACGGCGAAAGCGACCTGCATTTTGTCCAACGCCTGATGGAGCACGAGGGAATATTCTACTTTTTTGACTACGCAGATGGGGAGCATACACTTGTATTGACGGACACTGTCTCAAAACTTGAACCCAACCCAAACCTGGACGAAATCAAATTTCAACCTGACAAATTGGTGACATTTCAGGAGGGGGACTACATCACACATTGGAGGCGTAAGGCAACGGTTCAATCCGGTGCCGCATGCCACACAGACTATGATTTCACCAAACCTGCCGCTGATCTGATGTCCAAGTCAGAGAACCTTTTGGGCCATGAACTGGATGATGGAGAGGCTTATCATTATCCGGGAAATCACACGAAACTCGATCGCGGGGACATCTTGTCGGCGATACGGATCGAAGAACTCCAATCCCCTGCGCAAAGAGTATTTGCTGAAGGAACAGTCAATGGAGTGTGGTCCGGAGTGACTTTTAGTCTGGTCGATTACCCCCGCAAGGCCGAGAATGACGAATTTGCAATTCTACGCGTGGATTACGCAATGTGGGACGATCAGTATTCCACAGGCACCGAAAGAAAGGGGGAAGGATTCGAAATTACACTACAACTTGCCCCCAGTTCGATCCCGTTTCGACCAGAGCGGCGCACCCAAAAACCCATAATGCGCGGACCCCAGACTGCCACGATTGTAGGGCCCGGTGGTGAGGAAATTTTCACTGACGAATACGCCCGCGTGAAGGTCCAATTTCACTGGGATCGCTTGGGGGCAGACGATGAAAATTCATCTTGTTTTGTGCGTGTCAGTTCGGTTTGGGCCGGTGCCGGTTGGGGATTCATTCAAATTCCTCGGATCGGTCAGGAGGTCATTGTCGACTTTCTCGAGGGCGACCCAGATCAACCCCTGATTACCGGTCGGGTCTATAATGCGTCACAGATGCCACCTTATGGTCTGCCCGACAATGCCACGCAATCTGGTTGGAAATCGAATTCATCCCCAGGCGGCGGGGGATTCAACGAACTGCGGTTTGAGGACAAGGCTGGCAGTGAAGAAGTGTATTTCCAGGCCGAGAAAGATCACACCGAACTGGTAAAGAATGACGAAAGCCGGTTGATCCAACATGACATGTCCGAACGCGTGGATAATATTTCAACTCAGTCGATCGGTGTGGACCGGTTCGAGGATGTTGGCAATAACAAGGAAACATCCGTTGGCGTCGACCGTTCTGTCGCCATTGGGAATAATGATACCGAAACAGTCGGCACAAATCGAAGCCTTACGGTTGGCGTCGACGAGGCCATTTCAATCGGCTCAAACTCCACAGAGAGTATTGGCACCAATCACACTCAGACGGTCGGCGTTGTGCAAACCATCAGCGTTGGCGCAGCGCGTGTGGACTCAGTTGGCGCTGCAGAGGCGCGCACTGTCGGTGCGGCGCAAACCCAATCCGTGGGCGCCACACGCGATGTATCGGTCGGTATTTCGCAAAGCCACAGCGTCGGGACCAGCGACAGTTGGACCATAGGCACGGATCACTCGGTCAATGTAGGTGCCAATCAGTCGTTTCAGGTGGGTTCAAATCAGACGGCGCAAGTTGGCGGGGACAACAGCGTGTCTATTGGCGGCGCGTGTGCCACAAGCGTCGCAAAAGCAAATGCTCTGTCAGTGGGTGAAGACATGGCCGTATCGGTCGGCAAAAAGCTGGCAATTGATGTTGCCGATGAGATTACACTTAAATGTGGGTCGGCCATGCTCTCAATGAAGAAGGATGGAACCATTGTACTTGACGGTAAAGACATCAGCCTGAAGGGTAGCGGGAAGATTAATATCACTGCGAGCGGTGATATCACCATGAAGGGCAGCAAGATCAACCAGAATTGACCGGAGTGCGATCTGCGCCTGGCCATAGAGTTGGTAATTCGGGAAGAACGCCAGTGTCTTTTTGGAACGGTATCTGACGCACATGGTCCAATAATTTATCAGCTGCCATGTGTCCGCCCTGCGCCTCGCGAACAAACGGTAGAGCAGCATCACACCATTGGTCTATTCCTGAAATAGACAGATCGCGCAGCTGTGCCACGAAACAAACCGACAAGGGAAATTCGCGACCCAGCTTATCCTGACTTGCCATGACAAGCGCGCAGACGACTACATCGTTCCAGGCAAATGCACCGCGGTAGCCATTGGTCGGCCAATTGCAGAAATCAAGACGCATAAATTTAGCTGTCAGCCAGCGATCTAGCACCGGACGCAACCCGGCTGGCAGGCCTCGGGACACAAAGTCGCCGGTCTGGGGAAGCTTTCCGAACAACCCTGTCTTATGGATTTTCAGAACCCCTTTGGACATGAAAATGATCCGAACATCCCAAGGTCAAAGGGATTCTCAACACTATTCGCCCTGAGCTCAAAATCTGCAGAGAACCCACTGGCTCCCAATCTGAGTTTGAACAACTCTGGTAGGTTTGTTTTTCGGAGCTGGCCTTTTCTGAACAAACGGAGAATGGCCCATGCACCGGTTTCGGATGTAATCGCTTCAGCCGATCCATCTACCGGCGAGAACGACAGCGTTATCATGTTGGTTCCGTCCGAACCCGGCCACGTCATCGCCGTGGGCCGGGTTGCCGAATTGAAGTATACCAGCGATTGCCCATCGACATTCAAAGTTGTGCGCGACGCGTTGGCGCTAAGATCCTTGGGTTCAAGTGTAAATGCCATGATCGGCCCGGCACCGCCGGCAAACAGGCCATTTCGAATGGCACGTGCATTTTCAAACGGTTGCAGCGTTTTGCCGTCCAGACCAAAATCAGCGCGCCACGACCATGGTTTGGTTGTCGTGTCGATATAGGGAAGCAAATTTTCCTGTGTGAAACCGTCAATCAAGCCACCCGGACCAAAGAGCCGGGCAAAATCCGAGATATTGACGTCAATGCGACTGGTTTGGTCAAACGGATACCGCCCCGACGTAGCTGATGAACAGAACGGTAAAACATCGGCGCGCCATCGGGCATTTAGTTGGGCAATCACTGCTTCGCGCGTGACTGCAATGGTGTCCCCGGCGATGCCACCTATCCACGCGTTGATCGGATCGGGCAGTATTGTGGCCTCGTTGGCGACTGCTCCAGTCAGTTGCGGCAGTCCACCGCGCGCCAAAAGGGCGGCTTCCGGATCCGGGCTGGCAGAGACCGTCTGCAGTTCATTTGAAAGAGCTGTCAGGGCGGCAACGGTATCAGTGAACAGGGGTGGCTGGCCGTCGACTTCCTGTATCAATCCTCGCAGAGGGGCGAAATGATCCGCAACGACGGTGCCCGGAAGTTTCTGTGGTTTTCCACCCGTTGGGGCTACTTTCTTGGCGGCTTTAGCAAGTTTGTTCAGCTTTTTGAGTCTTTTTTGCGCCTGTTTCAACAAACCACTCTTAGCTGCACCGCCTCCTTCGGCTTCATCGCTTCTATTTAGATGGGTTTCCGCTATGACCGCTGTCAGAAGCCTGTTCAGCGCACTGTCCGCAGAAGACAGATCCTTCAGATTATTGCGTGCGGTATTCAAATCAACGATCGGCGCAAGGCGGATGTCGCGCAAAAGGCTATCCCATTGAGCAATGTAATCTTCGTAGTAAAGCTTGGTGATGTCGGCTTCTAACGTCCCCGACGACACATCCGAGCTTTCGCTACACCCACCGGCAAACACGATGCGATCAAGCGCCGCCTGTGCGGCAACCTCGGGAATGAGGGGCAGAACGGATTTATGAAATCCGTCGTAAGTATAAGCTCCGGGCAATCCGACACGTAGGGTTTTTTCTGATAATCGGGTGAAGACGCGAGCTCCGTTGGGGCCTGCAAATTCTGCCGGAATCCAATCTGGTAGAGCTGCGACATCTGGTTCGGTCCTGAGGCTGTTATAGGCACGCACCGCAAGCGGTATCGTGCAAATGCTCTCCAGCGCAGCGACAACCAGCGCTTGATCCGGAGCGATCCGGTTTTCATCGGTCGCCGCGCGATCCAGTGCGGCAATCTGGTAGTCGATCGATGCCTCGGTTGGAAAGGGATCAATCGGGGCAAACGACGGCAATTCAGTTTGCCACCATGTGGTCGCAAATTCGGTGTCGTACGGGGCAAGCCCCGTCATCATCTGATAGACCTTGAGTGCACCCAAAAGGTTCTCGGGGTCCCTGATCTGGCGCCACATAGTTGCCTCAAGCAGGGCGGTCATGCGTGGCTCAAGAATATTGCGCAGCACGCGATCATAAGCAATGCTCTGCGCCTGTCCGATTTCGTCATTGGCTGTCGGTCCAACCACGGTCAAAAGGCTAGTTGGTACAATCGACTCAACGGCGACGACTTCGGTCACTGCTTCCAAAGCCAGATTGAGATCAAGCGGTTCAGTTGGGGCTTGTCGTGCGGCTACGTTGGCCAAACGCGACGATAGTGTCGCAAGCTGGCGCTCCTGATCCTCCAGCGCCCCGCTGCTGCGGAGATATGAAAAAAGGAACAAAAGAGACGCCACAACAGCGACCAGCGATGCACCTGCGAGCGTACCTCGCCAGATCCAAGTGCGTCGTTCTTCGGCCCTAGGGTCAAAAGTGCCCAGGCCGGCTTCATTAAATACGAGGTCACCAAGCATATTGCGCAAAAAGAACGAACGTTTTTCGCCATGCTGGCGTTGGGTGGCAGTAGGCTTGGACAGACCAAAAGTCTCAGCAAGCCCGCTGACCATTTGATCGACAGGTGATCCCTCTTGCGTGGCGGAAGAAAAATAGAACCCGCGCATCCATGGGCTTTCTTCGTATCGACTCTCGCCAAATACTGTATCAATTAACAGCTTCATTGGCTGCGTCAGCTGATCAAGCTGGGCCGGGAACCGAAACACCTGCCCGCGTTCAGACAGCGACAGATCATCGCCCATGCGCCCCGACAGCCGGGTTTCGAGCGCGCCCAGCAGAACTTTCATCTCACGCTCAACTGTTACACCGTCAATGCGCATTTCTGTGCCCAGAGTCGCACCCCAGACCTGCTCCCGCTCACGAGTTGAAAGGTTGCCAAAAAAGGATTCAAAACCGGGCAACAAATCCGCCTTGGTGATCATAAGATAGATGGGCAACTGAATGCCCAGCTTCTCACGCAATTCTGAAAGTCGTTTCCTGATCTCCCGACCATGAACCCGAAGCTCTGCATCGCCAGAGAGCAGTTCCTGAACCGAAAGTGTGACAATAACACCGTTCAACGCCCTGGGACCGCGATGCTTGCGCAGCATTGCGAGAAACCCCTGCCATTCGGCGGCGTCTACGTCCGGGTCGCTTTGTTGTTCGACGTACCGCCCGGCTGTATCGATCAGCACAGCCTCTTCGGTGAAAAACCAGTCGCAATTTCGGGTTCCGCCAACGCCCTTGAGGTCATCAGAAAGATCGATCGGAAAATGCAAGCCGGATTGACGCAGCGCTGTGGTTTTTCCTGTTCCCGGTGGCCCGATAAACATATACCACGGCATGTCGCGCAGAAACTTACGGCTGCCAAGTTTTGAGTGTTTCAACTGCGTCAGTATGGCCTGAAATTTTTCGTTCACCTCTGCAATGTTTTCTTCACCCGGGGCAAGCGGTTCTTCGACAGCAGGCGTCGCGAGGTCCGCAACAAACATGCGGTTAGCACGGGCCGCACGCAATTGCCCCAGCAGCATCCAGAAAAGCCAGAAGATGATAATCAGCCCGATCACGATCATACGTGTAAGCTCACTGCCAAGAGGCACCGCATCACCAACACTAATCAGGGGTCCGAACCACCAGATCAACGCACACAAAAGCATGAGACCGATCAAAGTCCACAAGAACCGAGAGAAAAGAAAACCCAAGATGGCTTTGAGAATCTTCATCCTTCAGATCCTCTTTTCGATGATGATTTCGACCCGCCGGTTGCGTGCGCGTCCTTCGCGGGTTGCGTTGTCAGCAATTGGCTCGGCTTCTGCCCGGCCCTCGGATTTGATGATCCCGGCAGCTACACCAGCGCTGATAAGCAGATCGGCAATTGTCTTTGCGCGAGCTTCGGACAGGCGCTGGTTGGATGCAAACGGGTTTGAACGTTGAACTGGAATGCTGTCAGTGTGCCCGACAATTGTGACGCCCCCGACGGCCTCCTGATTTTCGAGAATGACGGCTGCAATCGACTCAATCAGCGGCAAATAGATATCATTCAGAGCGGCTTTGGCAGATCTGAACACCTCGGGTTCGGTTGATTGCACAACAACGATAGCAAGTGACACGTCCTCGCGCCCGGTCAGAGCGTTGGCGGTATCGGCCGGCGCTGCTGCTGCGACCAGTGGCAGCAGCTCAAAAACGGGCCGTTCAATTTCCAGAACGGGAACCGGTCCGGACTCCCTGACGGGGCGAAAAATGTCTGCCCGTTCTGGTGGGGGCAGCAAATTTGCAAGCGCGCTAAGATGCTGACCCTCGGTAGAAAGGCGGCTACTAAGGCCGATATAGACCGCTGTGATTAGAGCAACCGCAACCAACAGGATCGACCAGAGTGGTAACGCAAAACGCGCAGGTTCGTCTGCTGCTACAACACCCTGCCAATGCGGCGCCAAGGCCGCATCATCATCATCCGGTTGACGCAACAGGCGGGCTAATTGCGACCGCAGCTGGGCAAGGGCACCATCACCGGCGGCACCCGACACCCGGTGCTTTCCCCGGAATCCCAAAGACAGGCACATGAAAGCCAGTTCTAGCATTTCCGGGTCGCGTTCGGGGTATCGCATCAGGGTCTCTGTGCGGTCAAAAAACTGCTCGCCCGCATCCACATCTCCGTAAAGCGATGCGACCAGCGGCTGCCCTGGCCAGGCGCTTGAACCACCCCATGGGGTGTTAAGCGCAATATCGTCAAGAACGGCCCCGACGAACCACGCGGCCTGATCGGCCCGCGCCAGTGCAACCCCTCCCGCCACGGTGTTGTCTCGCGCATAGGTCAGGTTATCAAGCAGCCGGGCGCGCAGAACCTCTGGGTTTTCAGGTGCCACGGCGCTTTCCAACTCCGGTGCCAGCCCCATCAAGGCTGCGAAGGCTGCAATCAGTGGGTTATCGTTCGCGCGCGATTGCCGAACGCGCGCCGCTTGATCCGGCGCGACTTCGGCTGCACGTCCGTACGACGATTTGCCAGCGGGCGCGGCGGCGGGTCGCTGACTGGCAGCGGGCCGAATGCGCGTGCGTCCGGCGTCGTTTTCCAGACCAAATGGATCGTCCTTTGTCATGTCTTATCGGTCCACGGCATAGCAGTCGATCTGTGGCTCGCGCTCGAGTTTTCCGGCAACTCCCAACACAAAACCGGGCGCTTCGGCCAAAGTGGCCCAATGCTCTGAACTGCGGTCCAGTTCAAGGCACAGTCGATCACCGTCGTAGGGAATTTCGCGCGGCTGTGAATGTAAAGGCTTTAGCGGGATGCCGGGCAATTTGGATTTCCATAACGCCTCAAATTCATCGGCAGAACCAACTGTCGCCTGATGAACAAAGAGTTTGCGTAGCATCTCTTCGGACATCTCGCCCCCAATGCGCAGAACAATCCTGCTGGTCTTGATAATTTCCGGATTATCAATCCGGACGGTCCACACGTTTTCAGAGTGACGGGCGACCGCAAGTGTCCGGGACTTGGGCTGTACGTGCCGCAGGGAGAGTATTAGCGAGCGCAATGTATCAGCAAGAGCCGCATACGCGGGCTGCGGATTAGTGTGATCATAAACCGGAAGGTCGCTCAGCCGTCGCGAGGACGACCCAAAGGTAGCCATGCGACCGGCAAGCCCCGCCAGCTCTAAATAGAATTCGGCTGGATGAAACAGGTTCTGGGCCAACATGTGAGAAATGCGAGGTCCTGCTGAATTGGCCAGTTCAAGTATGAGAAGGTTTTCAACGGAAGCACCTGTGCCACCCAACACCATTCCACCATGTGCATCCGCTACACGTCCCAGTCCGGTTGCGACTTCTTGCGCGAACTGCGCGTACCAGGGCACCGCCGACATGACCAGTGCAGGTGGAAGATATCCGTCCACCGAGATCACTGCACTTTCTGCTGACAGACCGTCAATACAGATGATGGGAAGAGTGATGTAGCCATCGCTCGCTTCACCGGGCTGCAACAGCCGAGGGGCCAGCACGGCAACTTCCAGATCCTCGGGATCGGCGCCACCCTTTACGGTGTCTCGCACCGGAACAATTGTGCCACGGTAGCGCGCACCACTGGGGTCTGCGTGAGCTGGATCTATAGTTGCCGCCCCGGCTTTTTCTGCTGGCACTGCAAGCAGGACAAGGCCGCTGGCGGTGTCCGCAGTGATCTGGATTGGGTCCGGGGCCAGTGTCGTTTCAGGAATCGAGAATGGCGTGCCATCGGGGAAAACTCCCGTAGCCATCTTTATCCCCACACTTCCGGCTTCAAGCGCTTCTGCGTCGAGCAACAGCGTGCGAAATCCAAAATTTTGCAGTGAAGACACCTGCATACTGCCGCGCACAAGCGACTCGGTATAGCGGTCCTGCTGCTGGAGATGCTGGGTCCTCAGAAACAGCCCTTCGGACCAAACAACTTTGTTCCTGTCGCTCATCAAGTCTCTTTCTTCATGCAGGTGCCAGTTGAATGCCACCGGAACCGACCGACACATTGAGTTTGGCGTTGTTTTTGGCCGCCGTCTTTGCGCGGAAGGCCTTGCCCGCCGGAGACCGGTACCCCGCAATTACACCTACTACCGTTGCACCCACTTCCAGTGCGATGGCCTTTGATGTCGCCTTGCCAGGCTCAACGACCAACTGATCAGTCTTCAACAAGTCCCCTCCAAGTGCATTGGCCGGATCTTGTAACGCGTAGTAATCCGCCGCGTCGAACGCACCCGGGCCTTTCATCTGAACAATTGTCAGTGTCAGCGGCCTGTCTGTTCCGTCGGGTCCGGGGTTCATACCTGCGCTGCCTTGCGCATTGATTGTGATCGAACCGGGACCGCCAGGACCGCATGCCGTCAAAACCAGGGTCGCTCCGACGCCCACCAAGAAGTTCCGTCGTATTGCATTCATGATATGTCTCCCTTTCTCTTACCTTCGTATGCGTCTCTGAATTCCGCCCCAACCTCGCCAAGAAACCGTTCTTCTGCAGCTTTTGAAATCTCGCGGTATCTTTCCTCGTAAAGTTGCCAGAGTTTGGCGCTGCGACCGCCCGCAAGCAAAGCCTCCAGAAGGCCGGTTGTTTCCATTTCTTCGGCGATCACATCTGGATCAAAATTATCGATCATGCGCCGCAACGCCGACTGTAGTGCGGTCCATGTCCTTACCTGATGATCCATCATATCACGAAAAGCGCTGTCAATCGCCTCATCCGGCGCAAGATATCCCTTGCCTCGATCCTGTACGAGGGCCGCGACGGCATCTTGCGTTGTCGCCATAAATTTCAACGGGTTCACGTCAGCATTTCCGATGATAGTTTGGGCCACTCGTATGTTCTGCTTTTCTTGCGCGCGCGAGCGCAAGAGATGCATCATACCTTCTACAAGGGCGTTGAACCGCTTACCTAGTTCTTCCATCTCGCCAAGTGGGTTCTGGGTCCGCAGTTGGTCGGGATCAAGACCAGCACCACGCAGGAAAGCATCTCGCAGTTGGCTTTGTGTTGCCTGTGTTGCAGCGGCGACATCATCGGGCTGAGAAACGGCAGGCGCAGTTACGGCTGGATTCGGCGCCGCCTTTTCTTGCTGAGGTGCAGTGCTCTCTGGCTCTGTATCCGGGTCTGGCTTGGGTTCCGGACGATCAAAGAAACCACCACCGAAATCACTTGGCGGCGCGGAGTCGGGCGATTTGTCCGAGCGTTTCAGATCCAGTGCAAACGGATCAGTCTGATCAAGCGGTCGAGAGATCTTTGGCTCGGATGAGGGAGGTTTTTCAGCAAGTTTAGAAGGTGCGAGGCCAAACGGGTCAGGCAATGTATCGGGCCGTTCTTCCGGTTTCACCTGCTGTTGACTACCGGCCTGAAAGGCAAAGTCAAAAGTCGCGGCATCTTCCTGTGGAGCTATAGGCTCGGCTTGCTGCATTTCCGCGCGTAGGACAATATCTCCAATGCGCATGCGCATACCATGTTCAAGCGAAACCGAGTTACCCGCCCCCAGAGGCTCGTTCGCACCGTCAATGAAGACGCCTCCCCTACTGGCATCCGTGACTTTGTAAGTTCCGTCGTTTTCTGAAATCACACAATGTTTACGCGACACAAACTGGTCCGGATCATCGATCTGCCAGTCAGAATCGTTACTGCGCCCAATCGTCAACTCCCCGCCCTCAAAAGTGCATTCCATTTGTCTTTGACTATGAGGCGCGTGCTCTATGACCAGTCGAACACTCATGAGGCGACCCCAAACTGGATATCAGTAACTAAATTAGAGGCCTTGCCAACGATCTGTTTAAGGCACATGTCATCAGCATCTTTGTTTGGATCATGATTAAGCCATATGGTCCGCCCTAGCTGACAGTGGCCAAGCCGGGCTTGCGGCACCTCTGAACGGACCAGAACCAATCTTAGATCAACCTCCTGCCCTTCACCGATCGCAAATGTGATTGCATGACGTAAATCGGCCAGCAACGCGTCATCTTTCAGAAACGACGTGAATTTGGCAAAGCTCATGGGACCAGCCCGCAATTCAATGCGATATGCACGCTCAAAGGTCCGGCCTCCTATAACGGCATGATGACCAAGCTGGGCGTATTTATTGCCGAGTCGGGATTGCAGGTGCTCCGGAATATCCGTCCAGACGCCGACATATTCGGTCAGCGATACTTCGATCTGAAGAACGTCTGACAGATAGAGCGTCAGTCGGTCCGGCGACTGCACCTCATGCGCAAGTCCAGTGCCATGCTTGATTTTCTGCCCCGCGCGTATCGAACCGGCAGGGCGGTCGCCCTCCAGCCCTATTCCGGCAAGCGTTTTCAACAATGCGCTGATACGCCCACCTGCGTCGTGCGGAATTTGAACTTCAGGACGCGAATCTGCCCATGCCCGCCAATAAAGAGCAATCATGCGATGCTGGACCAGATTGCAGAACTCCAGAAACGCAGTGTCCGATGCTGCTCCATCTGAATCCCCGGCAAACCAGCGGTTTGATAGTCGCGCCATCACCCACCGGGTAATGTGCAATGGCATTGGACCTTCTGGTCCCAGCAATCCGATGGCATTGACCTCGACACGTTGTGGATAATCGCCATCGGCAGCGGCATATCCGGCGATATCGCTAGTGGCAAAGGCCTGACGGGCACTCTGACCAAGGCGCGCGGGTTCGTTTTCCGGTCCGCCGGAACGCCCGAACCGTTTCGTTTCAGTTTCAAGCTGACTCAGCAGCTCAAAAAATCCGATTTGTTTGGGGCTCACCACTGCTCTTTTCAAATCAGGGCGCGGGTGCCGGACGCTTTTGGCCATGCGATGTCTTCCTGATTCTGGGTTGTGTGAGTTGCTGTACGTACAAAGGAATTGATTCCGGCGTGGCGTGCGAAAAGCCGGGAGAGAAGCGCCGACAACAATAAAGTGCTGCTGCCTGAAAGGACGGTTTCATCAATATCAAGCGTGATCTTGGTGCCGTGACCAAAGCAGATGGGCCCGGCAATTTCGAGTCGTTCGATCACTGGCTGAGAACGTATACGAGTCACTGATTTGACATGCCGCGCAATGGCCGGATCACCTCGATCAGCGTAAAGGTCAAGCATGGCCCTTAGAGGCTCTGCGCCATCAGTCCCATCGGCAAGCGACAGATGGTTGAGGCTTAGTTGCCCAACCCAGCGCCAGGTTAGATCATCAATCTGGCCGCCACCACCCCCTGCTCCTGTCGGTAAAGAAGAGGACAGCGACTGGCGCGGTCTGCGGAAAGGATGCAGCAACTTCACCTTGCCAACCGGGTCACCTGTCTCCAGAGTCAGGACAGGGTTATCGTCCAGGATTGGTAGGTCGCGGTTGGTACAGATTGCCCGAATATCAAGGCGACGAATTTTCGTCTCATTTGCGGCGTGTGAAACATTGCCGACCGAAACAAAAAAATCGTCCCCCGTGTAGCTGGTACGGGTTTGTCCGCGCCGTATCTCGTCGTCACCCGGCCTGCGTGGTCGACGCTCGGTTGTATAAACCGGGCCGGAAGTGCGATCTTGTTCAACCGAAAAGAGTGGCGCAATCCACGCATCCGGACCCTTTTGTTCAGCATCTTCCACCTTGAGCAGACGGTATATCTCGAAATCTCGTGGACGGGTTCTGTCCGCATGAACAACATGAGCTGATGTGCGGCGGTTCAGCTCCACAATGTTGCATTCTTTTTCGAACAGGTTGACCAATGGTGTGGTGAACAACTGAAAATCTGACTGCTTGATGCCAGCCATTTCGGGGTATGTTTTTTCCAGGACGATCATGATTTCGACGTCGCTGCCTTTTGCAGTGGCGATCGCCCGCTGAAGCCCGGAAAGGCGCGCATAATAGAACCGATCAGGCATAAGAAAATACTCACGCATCAGGCGATAACCTTCAAATGACGCCCGTACACGCGGCAGCATTGCCTCGGAATCTGCAATACCTATCATTTGCGGCAGGTCAACTTGAAGGTATGGACTGTCCTTTTTGAGCTTCGAGCGCACCAAGATCTTGATTGCGTGACCAAAAATAGCGTCAAACAATAAGCCACCAGATGCTTGCCCGCCCAGATAGATATCCAATGTATTTAACGTCAGATCTGCCAGCGGCCCGGCTCCGGTTCGCTTAAGCGTCAAACGCAACCCGGCTTCGGCTCCGGCAGCCTGCGAGTTGCTTAATCCCGCAGCCCTTAGCGCGCCGCGATCTTGCAAATATGCCGCAGAAGAGAACGCGACCGGCCAAAGCGACACGTCCTGGGCAGTCGTGTAAGTCGCGCGTGTATTCAATCCTTCTCGTAAACCTGCCACCAAACGGGTACCACGTTTCACCACGTGGCCCGTTTGCATGTTTTCCACTTGGGCACCTGGATTCAACTGAACCATCGAAACCGCAGGTGCCGGCCCCGCCAGATCTGGATATAGCGCATCCAGTAAGTTGCGCACATTGCGACTGGATTCAGCATCAACCTTTAGCCGGGTGCGCGCGGCTAGGAATGCAACGCCCTCGAGAAGACGTTCAACGTAGGGATCAGGACAAGGAGTAGAATCAAGGGACAGGTTGCGCGCCACTGTCGGGTGCAGTGCTGCAAACTCGGTTGCAAGACCCCGGATGTGGCGCAATTCATCTTCATAATATCCAAGAAAATTACTGTCCATCACGCGTCCTCAACCGTTGTGATGGCGCGACCGTTGTCCAGATCAATTGAAGTTGAAAGGCGCAGCCTTTCCTGAACGGGCGCGAGCATAAGAATACCGTTGATCTCGATCCGAAGTCCGGTTTTTTCACCGATATGAATACCAACCTTGATGCTGTCACGCTTTAGACGAGGTTCAAATACCGCAAGCACCTCTTTCAGATCGCGCGCTAAAGTGTCCTTGTCAAAATCCGAACTGGAGCGCCCCGAGAAAGACGGAACACCAAAATTTACGACGCTTTGCCGAACTTCCGGGAAATCGGCCAACATTTCCGAAGGAGATTCGATGGATGCACGCTCCCGGTCGGTCAACATATATTGCGCTTCGAGACGTTCAATGTTGAACAATGCCTCAATATCGCGGCGGACGGCCTCTCGCAAAACGTCTGCCGTCACGACGATGCCACGCTCTTCAATCCGCTGTCGGTCCTGATTTTTAGCAACAAGAAAATGCAACTTACGCCGGGTTTCGACACTAAGGTCCACACGCTTTTCGATTGCCCTGAGGCCGCCTTCCTCAAGTGCATCAAGCTCTTCTGCGCCCAGTTCTTCGGACAATTCATCGTGCAAGCTTGATGTTTCAGCGATTAACCCTGGCAAATCATCAACAAGGCGATCCCACAATGAAGGTTGGACCGCCTCGCTGCGTGCCTTGGCTTGCGCCACTTCGGCCACGGATGCTATACGCCCGCGACGATATCATACTCGATTTCGTGCTCATCACCGGCAGAGTGGTCATCCGCCTGAACGGTGTAGATCATGTTGATTTTTTCGCAGGTAATCGTGACCTTTTCATGGATGATCTGATCGTTCACGTCGTCGGTAGAGTCGTCATGGTTCAGCATTTCTACAAATGAAATCATGCAGTTGGTCATCGTGATTTTCAGGTAATCAAGATGGGCGTCACCGGAATCTTTGCGTACATAGGCAATGGCTTCGGGAATTGACTTACCTTGCATTGCAGCAAGCGCCAGATACGGCGACGCCGCGTCCATGGCTTTCCAAACTGTCACACCGCTTACGTCTGCGCGACCACGCGAGCGACCGCTACCAGCTGCTGACGAGCTTTGTTGCTTTATCTCCCAATGCAGCCCATAGAAATCGATCTCGTCTTCATGTTCGGCGCGTTTGGATTCGCCCGGGATATCATCTATCTTCAGAGCTCCTTGAATGCCCATTTCTTATTCCTTTCAAATATTGTTGCAGTCAAAATTACTGATCTAAGACGACTTGACGGAGGGCAATTCCGAGACGAGCCTCAAGCTCGCGTTGATCCCTTCCAACTGGTAGTGCGGTCGCAAAAAGAAGCGGGCATTGTAATAACCCGGCCGCCCTTCGACGCTATCGACTTCCACTTCTGCAGCCGCCAAAGGGCGTTTTGCCTTAGCTTTGTCATCGGCCATCGCTGTATTGGCCAGAACGTAGCGGTTTATCCATTCGCTTAACCAAACCTGCATGTCCGAGCGTTCCTTGAAAGTGCCAACCTTGTCTCGCGCAATGGCTTTGAGGTAGTGCGCAAATCGGCTGACAGGGAAGAGATACGGCAGATTCGCGGATAGCCGCTCATTGGCCTGAGCGTCCGGATCAACCAGCCTCCCGGCGCGGGCTTCGTCGTCCTGCAGCGAATGCGCCCCGATAAAGGCAGCTACATCAGTATTCTTACGGTGCAGGATTGGCATCATGCCCAGCTTGGCAAGTTCCGCCTCGCGTCGGTCATCGATAGCAATTTCTGTCGGACACTTCATCGCAACAGATCCGTCGTCCGTCGGAAATGTGTGCACCGGAAGGTTCGTCACCGTGCCACCGGACTCCACACCGCGAATTTGCGTACCCCAGCCATAGAGTTTGTGACTGCGATTGATGTTCACACCCATCGCAAAGGCTGCGTTCATCCAAACATAACGCTCATGATCGCCCTGAATATCCTCTTCGAAGTCAAAACCTTTTACTGGCACTGTTTCCGCGCCATATGGCAGCCGCGCCAGAACTCTTGGCATGGTCAAGCCGATGTAACGGCTGTCTTCGCTTTCGCGCAGGCTTTGCCAGCTTGCATAATCAGGAGAAGACACGATCTGTTCCAGATCTTGTGGATTGGGCAGTTCCTGCCAGCTGTCCATGCGGAAAAGTTGCGGCGCAGCAGCTGCAATGAAAGGCGAATGCGCAGACGCACAGATGCCAGACAGATTACGCAATAGTCCTACGTCTTTTGGGTGTTGGGAAAACTCGTAAGCCCCGACGATCGCGCCGAAAGGTTCACCACCAAACATCGAGTATTCGTCCGAATAGACCTTTTTGAACATCGACGCCTGATCCCACATCTGGCCTTCGAAATCTTCCAGATGATCCGCCAACTCGTCTTTCTTCATATTGATCACACGGATCTTCAGCTTTTGGTCGGTTTCGGTGTTGTTCACCAGATAGTGCAGACCCCGCCAGGTGCCTTCGATTTCGCGCAACTCATCACAATGCATGATCTCGTTCATCTGATCCGTCAGCAGGCTGTCGATGCCCGCAATAAGTGACTTGATCGATTTGACCGCATTTCCGGATATCGTCGCCGTTCCGGACCGTTCAGTTGCCGCAAGGGCAAGGTTTTGTACCAGAGACTGTAGCTTGTCGCCTTCGCTTTCCTTGACTCGGAAATCCTTTTCCAAAAGACCTGTGAATTCTCCCAGATCAATTTCCTGCGCCTCTGCGGCATCTGCTCCACCTTCTTGTTTTGCGTCAGCCATCTTTATGCCTCCTCTTCTTTGGAGTTCTGCATTGCCGCCTCAGCGGCCTCTGCCAGCAACGGCTCATTTGCCAAAAGCTGCGCAATACGCTTTTCCGCGTCCACCTTGCCATCCATGTAGCCAAGCAATTCTTCTAGCTGGCGACGCATCTTTAGCAATTCCGCAAGTGCGGGAACCTGCTCGGCCACCTTATCAGGCGTAAAATCACCCATGTTTTTGAAAGACAAATCGACAAACATCTCTTCGTCTGCCTCTTCGCCCTCCTTGCCAGGCAACTTGTTGGGCACACGGGCTTTCACCCGCGGCGACAATGCCTCCATGAACTTTGGAAATCGACCAGCATCTGTTTCAACGAACGCACGGTCATTAACGCTTTTCTGGGCTTCTTTAGTTTCGGATGCACCGGCAAGATCGGCCATAACACCCATGACAAACGGCAGTTCTATGGTAGTGGGGCTGCCATAATGTTCAACGTCATATGCAATCTGGACACGTGGCGCCCGGTTGCGTTCGATGACTTTTTGCTTACTTCCAGTCAATGAAATAACCTCTCTTTGCTAAATTACTTTGCTTTGGTGTCGTTAACACCGGTGGCGTTCCTGAACTCTTTCATCCCGCTGGGGGCGATTTCTTCCATCAGTTGCATAAAATCCATCGGGACCATGCGCCGCATCCTCTTTGCCAGATGCGGGATTGGACTCGAGGGCTCTGTGCGTTCATAAAATTCGATGATCAGATCGAGATGCTTGATGACATCGTTACGCGACGCGATCGGACCGGCAGTACCACCATTTGTCACGGCAGAGGGTGCGCGCGATTGTTCAGGCGCGGCGTCCATCACCGGCGCTGCCGTATCAGTCTCGTCGTCGCTATCGGAGTGGGCCATAGCGCCCTCCAGTGTTGCTAACATGTGGGTCAGAAATTCGCTGAGTTCCGGGAACGTAACAGCCTGTCCATTTGACAGCCCCATCTTCTCGGCCATCTTGGCCTCAAGCGCTGCCAGCGCAGCACTGGAGGCTCTTAACCCTTCCACCAGTTTTTCCGCTGTCTCACCTTCTTCGGCGACAAGCGCACGGCTTGCGCCATTTACCTTATTTACCAATTGTTCGTGTTGGGTTGTCCGCTCATCCATTTCCGACCGACTTAGGCCAGAAGGCGCGCGACTTTGCATTTCAAAGGCTGAAAGATGTGCAGTAGCAAGATCATCGCCGGAGATATGCCCAATGCCCCGCCGAGAAAAGACGGTATTGAGCTTCAAGTCCCCCAACAAACCCGATTCATCGTTCTCAAGCTGCTTTAACGCGTTGGTCCGCCGAATCGAAGCCATTTTTGGGTCGTCAGAACTGCGCAATTGCGGATGCAGGCTGTCCCAATACTGATCTAGAGCATCAACCAGCAACATCAGTCCACCAGCTAAACCACCAAAACTGTTGCTGTTGGCTTGCGCGCGCGCCACTATGACCAATAGACGCAGATCATGCCCATCGCTAGCAAGTTCAACCGCGTCTTCCATCAATGCACCCCAGTCTACGGGCGATACACCCTGACTTCCGGTACCATCTTCATTCTCGCGATTCGCTTTTTCAGCGGGCTCTAACAGCCGCTCTATCGCGTGAAATCGCGCATCATTCCGAAGTTCCACCCCCGAGGGTGCTTTGTCTGCCACCGGGGCAAGGAACGTACTCAATTCCATCTAAACCCTCCAGCTATACAAATGTAATTTCGTCGTTCAAAATAACTGCCTAAAAAACCTAATGTTACAGAGTTCCGCGATTCTGGCAACTTTGAATGCATAAGCAGGATCAACGTTCATGGGCGGGCATCAATAACGCGCGTTGCAACACCGATAATGTCGTCTTCGCGCCCTGTCAGACGTTCGGATAGGGCTTTAGCCAATGATTCCACACTTTCGTCCCTGGGTCGGCGCGTGTCAAACAGTGGCGTTCTCGACAGAATGGCGATAATCTGGCTTTTGCCAAAATCTTCCTCTGATATTCGGAATGCGATGCGCGTATTGTCTTCCTGGAAGTCTTTGATCGAGTAAAGAACCGGGATCCGGCGAAATCCGCCCTCTTCGACTCCGAGATCATCCAGCCTGCCGGTTGGACGATTGATATGTGGCAACACATGGAACACCAGTCCGGCCGAATCTATCACCATCACCCACAAGGACCCGCCGATCATGTTTGCAGGGGCGTGAATCTCCGCTATGGGATTCTCACCTACATGATATGCACCCGTCAAATTTGCCTGTCCAGTTTCACCATCTCCAAGCCAGATCGAAATTGCATTTGCAGGCGCATCGGGCAGAACGGACAGGATTGCGCAGAGCTGTGAGTTCAATACATTTGCTTCAATCTTCACTTCGCGATCGCCAATCACCGACCTAATAGCATCCTTGATTGTGGCGGCGTCTGCACCGGAGGCGAAATCGCCCGCAATATCAATAATGGAGGGTAGCGGATAAGATGAATCCGCCGCCGCACGCTGATACAACGGGCCGCACGTTGCAAGGCTATCGAGCATGGATTGCACGGATTGAACAGAAAGGTCCTTGGGGCCCGCAAGGATATCTGTGCTAACGCCAAAGCCACTTGCACTGGACCAATCTGAAACAGACCGAACAATACGGTCGCGCGAAGTAATATCGGCGGCAAGCCCGACTAGGTTTGCATTTGTGTCCTGAACCGACAAGGTCCAGGAAGCTAATCCGGATGTGAAGGACGTCAGCATTGCGACGTCATCCACCCAATCATCGCTCGGAAATCCATCAGCCAAGGTCAGTGAATCTGGCAAGACTTCTGCGCCCACGACGGCTGACAATGCCCCAGCCAATTTTAGCGCGGCATCCTTAGTTGGCGCATACCCCTCCACGCTGAACACCCCATCCTCAGTCTGGCCCGCCGATAGCGTGTAAGGCGACACCACAGGAAGCGGCTGAGGCAATAGTGGATCTAATATCCCGACAAGATATGCCAACCCTCCTGCGACACCAAGCGCAAGTGGTAGGACAAGCCACCAACCGCGCCTGCTTTTCTTGGAACTTGCCTTTGCAGGTGTGCTCCGATTGGAACTCCGATCGGGCCTAAGTGTCTCGTCAATCCTGTCGACAATGTCAGTTGCAGTAGCCGGGCGATCATTTGGATCTGGGGCCGATAGCCAGTCGATCAGCGATTTGAGTGGATCGGGCACCGACGACGTATCTAACGGTGATTGCTTGCGGCGCACAATTTCGCCAGGTGTCGCGCCCGGGAACGGTATATCGCCCAGGTATGCTGCGAGCAGCGCTGCCCCAAGAGAATAGAAATCCGACCTCGGTTCAGCTTGGCCATCTAATTGTTCGGGCGAGGCGTATTCATATTTTCCCGCAAATTGGTTTCCGACGATTGTGCGCGCGCCAGATGCGGTGTCCTTGGCAATGCCAAAGTCAATTATGGTCGCGGCCTCTGGGTTGCCGTCACGAAGTATGATATTGTCTGGCGACAGGTCACGATGCACGATCCCGCCTGCATGAGTGACAACCAACCCTTCGGCGACCCGATGCGCAATAATCAGCAGCTCTTTTGGGTCAAGCCTCCGATGCTGCATCACATCATTCAGTGACTCTCCGTTGACGAAGTCCATTACCAGCACGACGTGTCCGTTGTCTGTGCGCGAGCATTCCGTGTAGCGCACAACCGCATCATGTATTATGCTGCGCATCTCTTCTTCGCGTTTCATCAACTCGACGTAGTCGGAATTGCCGGAAAACTGAGCATTCAGCGCCTTGATCGCAACAACACGTCCAGTCACTTGATTGCGGGCAAGATAGACTTCGCCTGTGCCGCCACGGCCAAGAACACCTTCGATCTTGTAGGTGTTGTTCAGAACCTCATCCGCACAGAATATGTCGGAGGGGAGTGGGTCAATCATCCTTGGAACTCCGGTCGAAATCATGGACGCGGGGGTAAAAATATAGCAGTCTACAGGAATTCAGCATAAACTTACCCCGAGTAAGTTCACCACATTAATTTTCAGACGCCTTATTTTGGCGGCACTTCAGATAGGGGAACTGATATTATGTCCCAACGTGGTTCACAGGAATCAATCAAGCGCAAAGAACTTGTGAGCAAGCTCAACCCGCTTTGCCTCAAAGCGTTTTCTCAAGCTGCGCAAGGGGCCAAGGCGCGTGGAAATCCTTATGTTGAACTGGTCCATTTTGTATCTGAACTGATCCACTCCGAACGGTCAGACTTCACCATCCTGTTGCAATCAGCAGATGTAGATTTTGAGAAATTGGAAGCGGACGTCCTTAAAGCCATCGATGCTCTGCCTCATGGCGCTAGTTCCGTCGAAGAATTCTCTGACCACATATTCCATGCAATTCAGGACGCTTGGAGCATGGGATCATTGGACTATGACGATAGTACGGTGAGGTCCGCCTACATATTACTTGGCGCGCTGCAAGTCCCGGTGTTGGAAGGGCTTTTGTTCAAGGTCAGTCTGGAATTTGACAAGATCGATCCGGCACAAATGTCGACACAGCTGGATGAGTTGCTAACCGATTCAGTTGAAGGTGGCGCAGCGGCCTCGCAACGTGACACTCCCAAGCAGAAACCCGGTGGCCAGTCGGCGCTGGACCAATATGCCACCAATCTGACGGAGCGGGCAAAGGCAGGCCTGATCGACCCCATCGTTGGGCGCGACATGGAAATTCGACAGATCGTTGATATCCTCATGCGACGTCGACAGAACAATCCCATATTGACCGGCGAAGCCGGCGTAGGGAAAACCGCTGTCGTTGAAGGGTTTGCCCAGCGCCTTGCGCGGGGCGACGTCCCACCACAGCTACGGTCAGTTGAACTGCACATGCTGGATGTCGGGCTGATGCAAGCCGGAGCATCCGTAAAAGGCGAATTCGAAAAGCGCCTGAAAACCGTGATTGATGAAGTGCAGTCGTCAGATGTGCCTATTATCCTGTTTATTGACGAAGCTCACACTTTGATCGGGGCTGGCGGGGCTGCAGGGACAGGCGATGCTGCCAACCTACTGAAACCAGCGCTGGCGCGCGGAGAACTGCGCACCGTCGCGGCGACCACTTGGTCCGAGTATAAGGAACACATTGAAAAAGACCCCGCCCTGACCCGGCGCTTTCAGGTAGTGAAAATCGAAGAGCCCAGCGAAGAAGCTGCGATCCGCATGTGCCGTGGCATGGCTGGCGTGCTTGAAAAGCACCACAAGGTCGAAATTCTCGACGAAGCCATAGAAGCATCTGTGCAGTTGTCACACCGGTACATTCCCTCAAGACAGCTACCGGACAAGGCGATTAGCCTTTTGGACACGGCCTGCGCCCGAGTGGCCGTTTCCCAGCATGCAACGCCTGCGGCAGTCGAAGATATTCAGCGAAGGCTCGCCTCGCTTGAAATTGAACAACGTATCGCGGAGCGTGAGGACGCAATCGGGATCGATACCTCGGAGCGAATGGAAGTTATTCTGGATGCCGTGACTCTGGCAGAAGCTGAGTTAGTTGAGGCTGAAGCCAAATGGGAAGCGGAAAAAACCCTGGTCGAAGAAATCCTCGACCTGCGCGCGGTTCTTCGCGTTGCCGGAACACCAATTGATGACACAGGCGCAAGCCTTGACGGGCAAGACCCCGAGGACGAGAGCGATATTGCTGATCTGTCCCCCGAAGAGCGAGAGGAAACCCTTGTTTCACTGCGCGATAGAATGGAGACCCTGGCCGAGGCCCAAGGCGAAGCACCTCTGATCCTGCCTTCCGTTGACCGCAATGCGGTCGCAAGCGTCGTACAGGACTGGACCGGCATTCCGACGGGCCGCATGCTGGCCAGCCAGACAGAGCGAGCATTACATCTTGCCAGTATCCTGTCGGAACGAGTCGTCGGACAAGATCATGCCATGAGAATGATCGCCAATCGTATTCAGACTTCTTATGCAGGCCTCGGCGCACCGGAAAAACCAATCGGAGTGTTCATGTTATGTGGACCCTCAGGCGTTGGAAAAACCGAAACCGCGCTTGCCTTGACTGAGACCCTCTATGGGGGCGAACAAAACCTGATTTCCATCAATATGAGTGAATTTCAGGAGGCTCACACAGTATCCACATTGAAAGGCGCACCTCCGGGATATGTCGGGTACGGCAAGGGTGGCATTCTAACCGAGGCGGTGCGGAGAAGACCCTATTCAGTTGTCTTGCTGGACGAGGTTGAAAAAGCCCACCCCGATGTGCACGAAATCTTTTTTCAGGTCTTTGACAAGGGCATGATGGACGACAGCGAAGGACGTCGCATTGATTTCAAAAATACTCTGATCCTGCTGACGTCGAACGTGGGGTCAGATGAGATCATGGCCATCACCGACAATGGCGCGGTATCTGCGGACCTTGAAGAACTAACCGGATCGCTAAGGTCACCTTTGCTGCAGGTTTTTCCTGCAGCGTTACTGGGCCGCGTTGTCACTATCCCCTACTACCCGCTGTCTGGAGTCATGATAGAAGCAATCGCTGGCCACAAGCTCCGCGGCATTGCAAATCGCCTGGAGGAAGGACACGACGCGGCTCTGGTGATCGGCGAAGGTACGATGGACCTGATCAAGGCACGCTGCACCGAAATAGAATCCGGCGGTCGCATGGTTGATGCCATTCTGACAAATACTCTATTGCCCGAGTTGAGCCGTCAAGTTCTGAACAGAACCATGGACGGAGAATCGCTGACTAAAGTTACAGTGACTGGGTCAGACGAGGGGTTTGCTTATACGTTTGAATAGCGCTGGGAGTGACTGCTAAACACGAATACGATTGACGCCCAGTTCTTAAATTCTATTCGACGAACGGCAGTAAGATCCGGAACAACTTCGATCCAGAAGCAATCGCTGGGCGGCAATTGTTGCGCCACTACGCCCGCTAGCACGTGTAGTCTTAACGCTTCGTTAACCTCTATGAATGAAAGCTAACTTTCTTCCTCTCGAAACAGGAGGTGTGCAATGACACTTGTTCAGAGCCTTGGGCGGCTGTCGGATCGCCTAACCATGCGGCTCCTTGGTTATGCCGAGATTGCGTCACCTTCATCGTCTGTCCAGGCCGAGGAACTAAGCATCATTCGCCGGGCACAGATGGGCGCAGTCATGTCGCTGTCACGAGCCATGATGATCGCAAACATTTGCAACGCAGCCGCACTTGTGTTGCTGGGATGGCGACAGGGCTCACTGACACTTTCAACGTGGATCTGGTTCGCTCTTGTAGTGGTGTTTGCGGGGTATGGCCTGCTCAGCGCACATCGGTTCTTGAGCAGCGCACCACGCCGAAAATCCAGTAGGCGTGCGCCGGGCAAAATTTTGATTTCGTCTCTCATGCTGGCCGTGATTTGGACTTACCCTATCCTATACTTGATGCATGGTGGTACGCCACTTGAAATAGTGTTCATTAGCGCGGTGACTGCGGGTATGATCGCGGGCGGTGCTCTGGCACTTTACCCGGTTCCGCTTGCCTCGCTCATATATACTGGGATTTTGTCGACAGCGGCCCTGCCGCACATCGCGTTAGAGACCACCGAGCAAACGCTGCCTTTCATTTTGGTGATCATTGGGTTCACTGGCGTAGCTCTGTCGTCGGTCAAACGTCACGCTGGCCTGTTTCTGTCGGATTTGCTTCGTATACTTGAAGCAGAGCGGCACCGCGATTCAATCAACCTGCTGCTTGAAAGCTATCAGGGCTCGGTTGATCAGTGCTTCTGGAGAAGCAACGATGATTTTCAATTGAAAACCAGTCTTGACTCATTGACCAAGATGTTGGGCTTGGAACCTAATACCGACATGCCTAACACTTTGACCGATCTTCTCTTGTCTTGCGCCGCCCAGCCCTACGACACTCAAACTGCAGATGTTCTGCCCCTTCTTTTGGGTCCTGCGAATGGCCGACCAGATCACTTCGAACTCATGATTGTGGTCGACCAGAATGCGATTCTCAAACTTGTGGGGCAAAGAGCGAAATCAGACGGCGGGCCATTTGACGGGTATATTGGATATCTCAAAAACGTAACGGCCGAAACGCGCGCGCAAGAAAACATCTACCGTTTGGCAACCCGCGATGCGATGACCGATCTATTGAACTATGCAGAATTCACCAAACGCGCCACCGCCAAGTTGTTAAGCGACGATTGGTTTGGAGAATCAATGGTAGCAGCGTTTTTGTTCATCGATGCTGACAACCTCAAGACTGTGAACGACACGTTGGGGCACGCGACAGGGGATTGCCTTCTTACCACGATCGCGCAGCGACTTCGCGACCTGCTGCCCGACGATAGTCTCATCGCACGCAAAGGCGGTGATGAGTTTCTGGCACTGGTCAAATGCAAGTGCTTCCAGGACGCCGAACTAATTTCCCAAAATACCCTTTCGGCTCTCAATCGCACTTTCCGAACTGAAGGCAACGAAGCCTCCCTCAGTTGTTCGGTCGGTGTTAGCATTCATCTGGGCAAAAAGGCGACTTTGAAACAACTGGAACTTGAGGCAGATCGAGCACTCTACCATGCAAAATCCTTGGGAAAGCGACAGCTAACAATCTATGACTCTGCAAACGGGCATAAAATTGGTCAGGATCGGGTTCTCTCGAGGGATCTTGCGGACGCAGTACGTCGTGGTGACTTCCATCTGGAGTTCCAGCCGATTGTACACAGTGTAACAATGAAAATAGCTGGTGCCGAAGCATTGCTGCGATGGTTCCATCCAGAATTGGGATTGGTCGATCCGGAAAAGGTAGTGCAACTTGCTGCCAAGCGGGGAAACGGAAGTGGGTTGCTGGATTTTGTTTTGCGCAATGCCTGCGAAGCTGCGCAATCCTGGCCCGACCACACATTCGTATCGGTGAATGTCGTTGCCGGTGATCTTCAGCGTCAAAACTTCGCTGAGCAAATTCTCGATACGCTGACTGAGCTGAATTTCCCGGGCCGGCGCTTGTGGCTTGAACTGACCGAAACAGAACTTCTGGAAAACAACAGTGTGGTTCTTTCCAATATCAATGCGCTGCGTGCAGCCGACGTCACCGTTGCCATCGACGATTTTGGCGCGGGCTATTCATCGCTAAGCTATCTGGATCATTTTCCATCTGATGTGGTCAAAATCGATAAATCTCTGGTTAGAGATTGCAATACCCGCGAAAGCAGCCGCATCATCATGAAGGCAATCAGGGAACTTGCAGCGGCCAATGATTTCGTTGTTGTCGCAGAAGGTATTGAATCCGACATCGAATTGACGACAGTTATCAACGCCGATGTAGATCTGTTGCAGGGTTTTGCCTTGTATGGCCCACTATCAGAAGGCGCATTGGTTACCCATTTGGCGCGCGACGAAGCATTTTCAAATGAACAAGCCGCCGCATTCGGATAAGCTGGGTTCGAGCTGTGATCTTGACCGAAGTGACGCCCATATCTAGAGTTATTGGTGGCTGCGATGGCCCTGAAAGTGGCAAGCGGCCTGGTGATCAACTCTTCCTGAAAGTATCGGTCTTCCTTGCATACAAACAGTCTGTGCCTTTTGGGCAACGCGTGCGATAGACGCAGCCTGTCGGCGGTGCCAGCGGGGGTGGAAGCTCTCCTTGCAGAACAGGGCGATGGCGTGCTTTTTCGAGTTTGGGATCAGGAATTAGTACCGACGCGATCAACGCTTGAGGATAAGGTTGGCGCGGCATGCGTACCAATTCAATGGCCGCGGCCTGCTCCATATGCCGCCCCAAGTACATCTCCATGGTAAGATCAGAAATATACTTTATCATGCTAAGGTCGTGGGCAATGAAGATCATCGACAGCCCCATGTCACGCTGCAATTCGCGCAATAGATTGACTGCCAGAGACCGCGAAACCTTTTTGCCCCGTTCTCCGAAATTACCCCAGATCAAAGTTGTTCGCGATTAGCGCAACTTTCTGTGAGGGTTCTTGGCCGATTGCAGAAGCACCGTATGCTATTGAACCAGACCAATGATCAGGACGAGTTGTTTGATTGCCAATAGCGACCCCGCGCCAAGATGTCGCCCAAAGGAACTGAATAGTGCAGAACTCTCAAAAAATTCCGATTGTGTTTGCCGTTCTGGGTGTTCTGTTTGTCTCCTACCAGACGGCCCAATTCGGCGGCCTGCGAAATGTAGTCGCCGTGGGTATCGGCGTCTTTGCCGGCATTGCCCTATATCATGCGTCTTTTGGCTTTACGGCTGCCTGGCGCCGCATCGTCACAGAGCGGCGCGGTGTCGGTTTACGGGCACAGGTACTCTTGTTGGGTCTGACGGCACTTTGCACCATTCCGATGATCGGCTGGGGTGATGCCGGTGGTTTCGTCCAGCCGATCGGTGTGGCGTTGGTGTTTGGGTCGTTCTTGTTTGGAGTTGGCATGCAGTTGGGTGGCGGGTGTGGATCGGGCACGCTTTTTACCGTCGGCGGCGGTAGCACGCGTATGGTGATCACACTGATCTTTTTTGTCATCGGGTCAATGTTCGGCATCGCCCACGCCAGTTGGTGGCGCGATCTTCCCAGTCTGGGGCGCTTTAGCATGACTACCGACCTTGGTCCCATTCCTGCGGTTCTGATCACCATCCTGCTGTTGGCGCTGATCTGGATAGGCTCAATAATCGTGGAACGCAAAGCACATGGTGAATTGGAAAAAGGCCGCCAAACGGGACCGCTGATGACTGGCCCATGGTCGCCGTGGCTGGGTGCCATTGCCTTGGCTGTGGTCGGGATTGCTACAGTTTACGTGCTTAACCGGCCATGGGGTATAACTCAGGCATTCAGCATATGGGGGGCCAAGATTTTTTACGGGTTAGGATATCCGATCGATCAGGTTCCGTACTGGAGAGTTTCAGAACGCCAGATCGAACGCAGTGTGTTTCAATCGACCACGTCGATCATGAATTTTGGCATCATGCTTGGCGCGTTGATGGCCGCAGGCTTGGCCCACAAATACGCCCCCGTGTGGCGGCTTACCCGCACAGAGGTTCTGACAGCCATCTGCGGCGGGCTTTTGATGGGATTTGGCGCCCGACTGTCCGGCGGCTGCAATATTGGAGCCTACCTTGGCGGTGTCGCGTCGGGCAGCCTACACGCCTGGGTATGGGCGCTCTTCGCCTTTGCGGGTAGCTCGCTCGTGGCCTATCTGCGGATGCCCGGATCGCCGATCCTTCGGGCACTTCAAAAGCCTTGATACCGATCTTGTGACCGTTGTCCCAACGGACATCATGCTATCAGTTCAATACCAAAAGGGAGGTTTGAGATGCACATAGTAATTGCACTTATCTTTGCGGTTTGGACGAGTTCAGCCTTCGCCCAGTCTGTATCACCGCGTGACGGCTGGGTGGTCATGCCAACCGGTAAATCTTATGCGGCATTGATCAAAGACGTGGTCGCAGCCGTGAAAGCGAACAAAATGGGAGTGGTCACGCAGGCTGGTCCTACCGGAGCCGCAAAGAAACGCGGCATTGTCATACCCGGCAACCGGGTCATCGGTGTTTTCAATAACATTTACGCGGTGCGTATCATCAACCTGAACGCGGCAGCAATGATAGAAGCGCCGGTGCGCATGTATGTCACAGAAAATCAGGATGAAACGGCAACACTGTCTTATAAGACCCCCACAATGGTCTTCTCACCATATTTCGCCGAGTCTGCCTCGGATCTGGCCGCCGCCGCTCGCGAGCTTGACGCGATTTTTCTCTCCATCGCCGGCCAAGCTGCGAATTGATCGATTCCTCAGATCAGATTTAAAGTAGCTGCGGCCTACTGAGCCGGAGGCAGTTTGGCCAGTTCTTCACGAGCACTCACGAACTGGGGCAAGTCAGAATCGCTTTCGAGATCCATCATTCGGTTCAAGGCGGCTCGTGCGTCTTCGACACGTTCAAGTGCGATATAGGTCATCGCCAGATGGTATTGCACAAACGGGTCTTCTGACAGGCCCTCGGCAGCCGGTTCCAGATATGCTAACGCCTCTTCATAATTGCCGCGGCGGTATTCGATCCAACCATAAGTGTCCTGAAACGGTGGAACATCCGTGCCACGCAACCGGCTTGCGATCGCAAAGGCCCGGTCAAGCCCCTCCTCATCATTTCGATGCGTCGTGATTAGACTGGCTAGGTTATTGGCAAGGACCAGATTGCTACTGTCTGTGGCGTAGAGTCGCTCGTATATTTCGATAGCGCCTTCGAAATCCTTGTCACCCTCAAGACGAGAAGCCTTGATCAGCAAGGCAGCGCGCGCATCCGGGTTCTGCGCCAGTGTTTCTTCAACCAGGGCATTTGCGTCATCGTCTCGCCCATTGGCAATCAAACGAGAGTACAACGTGCTGAGAATACGATCATTGCCAGGGAACTCCTCAAGCAACTGACGATATTCCGCTTCAGCTTTGTCTGCTTCGTCCGATAGCGTGTAAAGCCCGGCACGCAGGAACCGCAGTTCAGGGTTTTCCGGATCATCCGCCAATCGCTCATCCATCAACTCTGTCGCAGCATCCAGACGTCCGTCCCGCACTTGATTTTGAAGTAGCGCCATCAGAGTTGCAGCGTCATTGTCCCCGTCCTCAATCAGACCTTCAAGGAATGCAATCGTGTCTTCAGTGCGCTCTTGACGAGACAATACCTCGGTTTCAATGCGATTTGCAGCGGCAGTCGCAGCATCTGTTTCCATCGCCCTTAGCGACCAGACAATCCGCGTGGCGCGGTTCCAATCCCGTTCGCGGATGTACATGAACGCAAGGTTGCTCTGGAGGTCAATGCTCTGTGGCGCACGTTCCAATGCCTTCTGCAAGACCGCAATTGCTGCGTCGAACCGTTCATCTACAGCCAGAAATGCGGCGTATCGCAACGATTCCGGTATGGCCGAACCCGAAACGTCAACAGCGACAGCATAACGTTCTCCCGCCAATTCTCGCGCGCCCGCGCGCTCATGCGCCAGCCCCATGAGCGTCATGATTTCGGCATCTTGCGGCGCGCTCGCCAAGGCTGTTCGAAGCGCAACAATGGCCTCACCCGGCTTATCCTCTTCCGTCAGCCAGACGGCCTGCAGCTTGAGCGCCTCTGCGTGGCCTGCATCAACACTCAGAACCTCTTCTACCCTCGCGCGCGCACCGACTGGGTTGCCCGTATCGATCAGCATCCGGGCCAATAATACTTTGGTGTTACGAGTCTCTTCGTTAGGTTCGGCGTCCACCAGCAATGCTTCTATTTCCGCGAGTGCCTGATCCTTCTTGCCTTCCTCATAGTCCATCGACGCCAGCATCACACGGAATGCAAAATTATCCTCGCCTGTGCCGATCAGTCGGTTCAACTCAGCGCGTGCGGCTTCAATACCGCGGTATTGGGACAGGAATTGCACGATGACCATTTTAGCCCCCGCTTCAGCGTCTGGCGCATCTGCCAGTTCGCGCAGGTATTCCTCGGCGCCATCCAGATTGTCATTTTCCAGATAAAAAGCGAACAACATGCGTTGCAGTTCCTCGTTCTCGGGAAACTCCGCAACTAGTCGTATTAATGTCTCTTCCACACCAGCCAGATTATTTTCCTGAACCTGCAACCTCATTTTGGCCATCAACAATTGAAAATCGTCGGGTTCAAACTCCAGCCCTTTATCAATGGCTGGCATGGCCTTGTCAAAATCGCCAACTGAAATCAATTGTTCAATGACAACCTGTCGCGCGATCTGGTTTGAGGGACTCATTGCCAGGTATTCTGACACAACGGCAGCAATTTCCGCTGCCTTGGCTTCGTCGCCGCTCTTTCGCGCGTTGATGTAGTCAATTGCACCGACAACAATAGTCGCTCGCTGGTTATCTGCTTCTAGTTCTTTCGCCGTGAGGCCATGGCGACTGGCTGTTTCAAGGTCTCGCTCGAGAAAGGCAATCTCGGAAAGTTCGACATGACCTTCAACATTTTCTGGGTAATTCTCAACCAGCACGGCATAGCTGCCAAATGCCGACTGTCGATCGCCGTTCTCCAATTGTGTACGCGCAATTGTTAGCCGGGCATCCTTGTGAGTGGGATTTAACTGAAGGACATTCCTAAACTCGACCATCGCGCGCACGACATCGCCCTCTTTAAGCAGTGCCAATCCGCTTTCATAGTGCTTCTGCGCGCGTTCTTCAGAGCTTTCACAGGCCGTAAGAATTAGAGTTACGGACAGCAGAATTGAAATCAATCCGGGAAAACGTAGCGACATGAGAGTGTATTCCAGTTTTAGCTTCGGTTTTGAAAAGTACTTCTAACGCGCGGCATGCACTTTGGGTGAGCGTTACATAGTACATCCAGTAGGCAGCCAAAAGGGCTACGTACTTCCGCAGCCCCTAGGTAGTCTAACTTTCCAGAAAAATTCTATAATCTTTAGTAGCCGGTTCCGCGCAAAACGACCCCAAGTGTCTTAGACAAAACTTTGATATCCGTCGACAGCTTTATCTCATTGAAGTACCGGGTATCAAAACTTGCCCGCGCCGCGAAGCTGCTGCCGTTGCGCTCGGATATCTGCCAAAAACCCGTGATTCCTGGGCGAAGTGAGTAGTAGGCTTTTCCAGAGTACAGGCATTGCTGTTCAGTCATCATCGGGCGAGGCCCAACCAGGCTCATATCGCCGACAAACACATTCCAAAGCTGCGGAAGCTCATCCATGGATGTTCGACGCAGCGCCTGTCCAAATCTCGTTGTCCGTGGATCGACTTTCAACTTCTGGGTTTTGTCCCACTCCTGGCGTGCCGACTGGTTCTTACTAAGGTACTGAGCCAGATGAGCGTCTGCGTTTGGTACCATCGTCCGCAACTTCCAGATCGAAAAGATCCGCCCATCTTTGCCAACCCGATCTTGCCGATATAGAGGAAAATGACCGTCACGGGCAACAAGCGCCGCCAGAATGGTGATGATAGGAACAATCAGAGGTGCCGCAAGAAGAACGATGGCAAAGTCCAGTACTCTCTTAAAGTACCGACCGTACAAGCCCTGCCGTTGATCGACGCTAGTGTCGAAATCTAAGGTGGTGGGCACGCCGGCGACAAATGTCGCATTTGGTTTAAAATTCTTATCTTGAATCGTCATAAATTCACCCAGTACCAAAACCTACCAATTCGACCCAACTCCGCTCATGTCACTGAGTCTTCTAAGTTGGCCTGCTCGGCTTACTCGTCAGCTGATCGTTCTCCAACTAAACACGTAAAAAACGACCTTATCGTGACAATTTTACTATCACTTGATGACAATCGAATCCAGCGGAAACGCACCTTTCGTCCAAAAACTTGAAGAGTCGCAGGCTTTTCGGGCGACTTTGATCACCAGTTGTGCACTTCGGCACAGCTTTGTTTGCGTTATGGAACAAATAGCTGGAGTGACCGCATTGCCCTTCCAAACATTTTCATGATCGAACGAATCGTAGTCGGTACGAGTATTCGAATATAAGTAAATTTTGCCATAATTCGATCATGCTTATGCCGGATTCACAACGGATTAATAGCCCTACTGGTAGGCTGCCATGGCTTCAATACGGGGCTGTTATCTTGTCGTATGAAAAGAACACCAACAACGCGACGTTAGTGCTCAGCTGGCGGGAAACTGCCCCTAAGCAGCGATTATCGACCAGTTTGATAGAAGCTTGAGAAGGGGACAGACCGTGAAAAATGACAGCACTATTGCAAAACGTTCAGAACAGCGGAGACCCCGTTTTATTCCGCTCGAACTGGACGCTCAGGAACGCCTGACAACATCGCGTGACGCAGTGACGCCAAAACGGCACATGACATTGCTGAGGCGTTTTCGCGGTCAGCAGACAAAATCAAGGCCCCCAATCGAGGATGCTGACCTTGAAATCGCCGCAGCCGTTTTTCAATCTGTACGCTCCCGCCGGCTCAATTCAGCGCAGGCCATTGCCAAGTCGACAGCACATCTGGAGATCAGGACCGTCCAGAATGAGACAAGACTGCACGAATCCAATCGTAATAACGCGCCAAATCCGATAGAACCTGCAAACAATTCGGGGTACACCCGCGCCATGGACAGTACGTTAGATATTTACTCCGACCATTTCGGTCTCCAACAGCGTCCCTTCTCGTTGGTTCCTGATCCAAATTGCATTTATTGGTCGTCTTCACACCGGCGTGCCTACACAATGTTGGAGTATGGCATCCTGACGAACGCGCCAATTACATTGATCACAGGCGAAGTTGGTGCAGGCAAAACAACATTGTTACAGCATTTACTCAAAAACATGGGCGAAAATGTAAAAATCGGCCTCATCTCTAACGCGCATGGTTCGCGCGGTGAATTGCTGCAATGGGTGCTGATGTCTCTTGACCAACCTGCGCCCGACGGAGCCAGCTATGTATCGCTTTTTGATACATTTCAAAAATACCTTATTTCAGAGTACGCTCAAGGCAATCGTGTCATTCTGATTTTTGATGAGGCGCAGAACCTCAGCCGTGAAACACTTGAAGAACTACGCATGTTCACCAATATCAATGCAAACAGCGACGTACTTTTGCAATTGGTGCTGGTCGGGCAACCTGAACTTCGCGCTACTGTGCGCCGCCAGGACCTGCGCCAGTTCGCGCAAAGAGTCGCCGCCAGCTTTCATCTGGAGGCTATGGACGCTCGGACTGTCAGCGCCTATATCGGGCACAGGCTTAGGATGTCGGGTGCCGAGCGCAATTTATTCAGCGAAACAGCCAGCGATCTGGTTTACGATGCTACAGGTGGAATACCCAGATTGGTCAACCAACTATGTGATTTGTCGATGGTCTATGCTTTTACCAAAAATCAGAAAACCGTAACACGCACGACAATCCAGCAGGTACTGGACGACGGTGCCTTTTTCGGCGCGGGCGAATTCAGTCCAGGGAATGAAGCAGACGAATGACCGATGACCTCAAGTTCTATTTTTCGCTGTTTTGGCGGAGGGTTCACTATTTCCTGCTGATTTCTATAGCCGTGGCAGGGGCGGGTGTAACATTGGCATTTACGCTTCCGCCGGTCTATACGGCGTATGCGCGTTTGCTGGTCGAGGTCCCGCAGATCACGGCATCGACCGTTCAGGCAAACGTAAATGAATTACTTGACGTCATTCGCCAGAATATCCTGACCCGCAACAATCTACTAGACCTCTCCCGGCGCTTCGATGTCCATACGACCAAATTGGGTATGACCCCGGACGAAATCGTGACCGATATGAATAAACGCATGTCGTTTTGGCTCCCTGCGACAGGGCGCGGGAACACAGGGGCATCCTTCGTTGAGATTTCCTTTAGTGCGCCAACTGCGACGATGTCTGCAGCAGTTACAAACGAAGTTGTCACGCAATTTCTGCAGCAAAACATCGCCTTGCGTACGTCCGCGACAGCCGAAACGCTTGATTTTTCGCGACAAGAAGTGACGCGGCTGGATGACGAGTTGGCCCAGCAAGGCGCAAAAATCCTTCAATTCAAGCTCGATAACAAAGACGCGTTGCCTGAAAGCCTGACTTTTCGAAGGGCACGGCAATCGACATTGCAGGAACAGCTGCTCGGAATTGAAAGAAATCTGGCGGGTTTACGGGACCGTCGCGAACGCATGATAGCCCTGTTTGAAAGGACCGGGAATGTCAGTCTCGCAGGTCAAACCCTTAGTCCCGAGGAACAAAACCTACGTAATCTAGAGGCCCAGCTAGCGTCAGCATTGGTGATCTATTCGGAGCAAAACCCGACAGTCGTGAATTTGAAGGCTCAAGTAGCTGCAGCGCAAAAAACCATTGGCGTGGATATAGATTCAACGGATTCAGGTGATGGAGATTTGTCTCTGCTCGATCTTCAATTGTCCGATCTGGACGGCCAAATTGAAGTTCTTGAGCTGCAAAAGTCAGCCGCCGCAGCTGAGATCGAAGTCTTAGCCGCATCTATAGAGGCAACCCCGACCAACGCGATAACGCTCAGTTCGTTGCAGCGAGATTTTGACAACATTCAGGTACTCTATAATGCCGCAGCAGCTCAACTAGCTGCTGCGCGCACAGGTGACCGTGTCGAATCTCAATCTCGTGGAGAAAGGATTGTAGTCGTCGAGCAGGCCGTGCCCCCCAATGAACCAAGTAGTCCGAACCGCAAGAAAATCGCGGCAACATCTATTGGACTAGGTATCGCACTTGGCGTCGGGTTCATTGCTTTGCTAGAAATGTTGAATAATGCTATCCGACGTCCTTCAGAAATCAGTAGCCGCTTAGGGATCAAGCCATTTGCCACAATCCCTCTAATCCAAACCAAAAGGCAACTTGGTTTTCGCCGTCTCAAGATCGGCAGCGTCTTGCTGCTAGTCACTGTCGGTATTCCGTTGGCTCTGTACATCTTACATATTTACTATCTTCCAATGGATTTGTTGATTGAGCGCATTCTCAATAAACTCGGGCTCTCTGAAATTCTAAGCCTATTTCGCTAGGCTGCTGGCAGGAAAACACGAAATGGAACGTATTCAGACTGCAATAGACAAGGCCCGCAAAGCCCGCACTCTCCAACAAGGAGGGACGGCTGCGGTTCTGCCTACGAAAAAGGCGAAAGACGCCCTGCCATTGCCGAAAGAAGTGCCTCGTCACGACGACGCCGATGGCTGGTCAGCTCTGACAAGGTTTGATCCGAAACAGAAATTTTTAGAACAAAAACGTATTGTTGCTTATCAGAGCGGCCGCGAGGCGCTACCATTTGACGTTTTACGGACGCGATTGCTGCACGAAATGCGGGCCAACAAGTGGCGGCGCGTTGCAATTACGTCACCAAATGCCGGAGCGGGCAAAACGATGACTTGCGTCAATCTGGCCTTCAGCCTGGCCCGCCAACAGGACCACCGGACCATGCTCATAGAAATGGACATGCGTCGACCGTCTATGGCTGGTGTTTTGGGGGTAAAGGGAACACAGCAATTCTCAGATGCGTTGAGTGGCAGGTCTCCGGTCGAAGATCACATGGTGCGCTACGGCCAGAATTTGGCCTTCGCTCTGAACCAGACAACAGCGCGCAATCCGGCAGAACTATTACAAGGCGCTGCGGCCGCTCAAGTTATTGATAATATAGACGCAAATTATCAACCCGACATCATGATATTTGACCTTCCACCCGTTTTCGCTAGCGATGACGCGATGGGGTTTATGGATCAGGTGGATTGCGCATTGCTGATCGGTGAAGCTGAAAAAACGACGATTGATGAAATTGACAAATGCGAGCAGGAACTGGCTGCGCGAACTAATGTACTAGGCGTTATACTCAACAAATGTCGTTATCTGGGAAGCCATGAAGGCGACGGAAATCAGTACGGCTACTAATTGATGGCAGGATCATGAGGTATGAACGGCAATGGCACTCAGTCATCGCCGATTCACATCGTTGCGCTAACTAAGCGCACTCAAATGACTCTAAGCTTGGTACATAAAATCGAGAGTCTCTCAAACCGTGGCAACAAGTCCGCTGAATACGGGAAACAGGTGTAAATTCGCCATAATTCGGTATTATTTTCGAAAATGAATGCCGAAACATGCTGTTGCATCATCGGCACGGCAACAACTCTTTTCAGAATGATCTTGGCCGAGGGCATGGTTTTTCCTTCATACTCTGTGCTTTACACAATAAAGTTGGTCCTAAAGGGTCAGTGAAAGAGGAAGAATGGCAATGAAACAGATCTTCACACTCGTCGCCGCGCTGCTAATGCTGCCGATATGTGCAGGCATGGCGCAAGCCCAAAGTAGCTATCAGATCCAACCGGGGGACACGCTCGGCATCGATGTTATTGAAGATCCCAGTCTCAACCGAAGCGTTCTGGTCGCTCCGGACGGAAGATTCACGCTGCCATTGGCGGGAACTATCCAAGCTGGCGGGCGCAGCGTTAATCAAGTGCAGGCAGAAGTTGCTCGACGTTTGGCGCCAAATTTTGCTAACCAGCCAACAGTTTCAGTATCGATCGCCAGCTTATCTCTGGCGGCGCCTACGACCTCCACCGGCCCAACAATCGACGTCTACGTTCTGGGCGAGGTGAACACTCCTGGAAAGTATGCCGTTGATCAAGGTATTTCTATCTGGCAATTCTTAGCGGAAATTGGCGGACTCACGAAGTTTGCTGCAATCAAACGTGTTCAGGTGCGACGCACCGAAAGATCCGGACAAGAAACCGTCTACAACCTGAACTTCAAAGATATACTTGAGGGCAAAACCAGCGTCGGCACTGCAACCTTGAAAGAGGGTGACGTTATCATCGTGCCGCAACGAAGGCTGTTTGAATAATAAACCAATCACGGGGCGCAGTCGTGAACAAAAAGCTACTTCTTGGGACTACGGCCTTTTGCGGGCTGGCCGTTATGCTTTTGCCAGCTATAGCGCAGAATGCTGGCGGTCTAGGCCAGAACACGCCCAGCTTAAGCCAGAGTACTGGCGGTTTAAGCCAAAATACTACCGGTCTAAGCCAAAATACGCGTAGTTCAAGTCGGATTGCTGGTGGATTAAGCCAAAATCCGGGCGGTTTAAGCCAAAATACTTCAGGTTTTAGCCAGAATACTCTTGCGCCGGCAACCGCCCAGAATCCAGCATCGGCCCTGAATAATGGCAGCTTAAGCATGACGCTTGGGGTTGATCAAAGATTCGTGGCTGGTGATAATCTGGCGCTCAGCACACCATCAGACGGAAGTTCCGCCTTTTCCGAAACAAGGATGTCATTTGACTTGTCCAGAATAACGTCAACCGACCAGTTGGATTTCGTTTTCGGCGGCGCGTTTCGAGTTGGCAATGTACCTACCAATGTCCCGACCGACTTTGTAAATCCCTTCGTCGGGATAGACTATTCGCGCATTGGTGGGAATGCCCTGTTCTCTTTTGGTGTCGATTTTCAAGAGACAGATGTAGCCTTTAACAGATCACTTTCCAGCTACACAGACCAAAACGGCCGCCTTGTTCTGCCTCCCGATTTTGGAAATTTCGGCACCTCCGGCACTAGGCAGGTTTACGGCTTCAACACGTCATTTCAGACCGGAATTAACGATCCATTTGGTATTATTTTTGATGCCGATTATATTGCGACGTCTTATCAGAACTCAACTTCGTCAGATTTCGAAGACTTTGGGCTTGGGGCATCTGCAGTTTTTCGCCCCAACCAGATCACTGACCTATTTATCGATTACGATTATCGGCGATTTATTGACGATGGCCCAGGGAACCTAGACAGCGTCACCAATTCGATCAGTTTACGGGGCGTGCGTTCCGTGTCTCAGACGACGGACGTTACGGCGTCCTATGGTATTTCTGATGTGGAAACAGAAGATTTTGGTATCACGACCAGTCAGAGCAACCCAATCGCCAGTATTGGAATGACCCGCCAGATGGCGAATGGAACAGCGGATGTTTTGCTGGACATCACCAACAGTCGCGATGGGCGTCGTGCAACTTTGGTGTACGGTCGGAGTCTAACTTTGCCGGTTGACACAATATCCTACAGCTTGGGCGTGACTGACGGCGAAGGATTTGGTGCTAATGTCATAGGCGGCTTAAACTGGCAGCGCGTTCTCCCGACAGGTAGAGTGTTTGCCAACATCAATCGCGATATCACAACCAACAACCGCGATGAAGAACGGCTCGCAACAACTGTCTCACTTGGATACCAACATGACTTCACTACGGTATCGAGTGTATTGCTGAATGTCCGTTATGGGGAGTCTGATTTCGACAACACCACCAGCGATACAACACGAAGTGAAGTGAACGCGACCTATCGCCATACTTTGACCAAAGACTGGAATCTGGATACGGGGATATCGTACCGTATTCGCAATGAGCAATTCATCGATTCCGAAGATTCAACTTCATTGTTCCTCAGTCTAAATCGCAATTTCGACTGGCTTCGCTGATTTGTTAAAACCCGTTAAATAGTTACCCAAAAAAATGTCCCCCAAATTATCAAACCAACAACGGCCTTGGGGAACGATCGTATTGATTGTGCTTTGCTGCGTACCAGAATTGGCACTTCAAGGCGCGGACTGGGGTCTGTGGGGCTCCGCGCGCTGGCGTCCGCTGACCTATCAGAATGGCGCTTTTTGGTCAGGATTACTGCGCGGATGGCAGCCTAACTACGCGGCCCAACCCTACACTATGTTTGTCACCTATGCTTTCCTTCATGCAGGTGCCGGTCACCTCGTGGTTAACATGATAACACTTTACACTATGGGGCGCGAGATTGCGCGACGGATCAGCCAAAGGCATATGTTGCTGATTTATGGAACATCAATCTTCGGCGGGGCTGCCGGTTATGCAATTCTAGGACCCGTGGTGCAACCGATGGTCGGTGCGTCCGGTGCACTCTTTGGTCTCGCTGGATCGTGGGTTACCTGGGACGTGTGGGGAGTGCTGCGCATCAATCGCACCATGAAAACTTTTGTCTATGCCATCACGTGGCCGGTCCTGTTCCTAGTTGGTCTCAACGTGATCATGTATTGGGCGGCTGAAGGGCAACTTGCCTGGGAAACCCACCTCGGAGGATTTCTGGCAGGTGCAATTGTGGCAGCGCTGCTAGTCGCATGTCGCCGTACTTCGGCAGAACGGTGTCCTGACGAATTTACCTCTCAGTCCGATTGAGCGCAGTGCGCGAACCCGCTCAGTTCCCAGCGGATCAAGGTGCCGAACACTGATCCTTGGCAGCGAAGGCGGTCATTGTGGCGCCTACAACATCATCCTTTGCAACCGAGATATTGGTCGACGTCGCTAATTGGTCGTCGGTCGGCTCTATTGTAAAATCAGCACTGAGTTTTCCCGCATGCGTAGGTGAATCGCCTAGCGGGCGTATTAAAATAATCGGCGTATCATCTGGTTCATCGAGTTCGGATTTCACATAGTCGCCCGCGCCGCACCAAATCGACGCCGCACTTGAGTTTGTATCTTTTGCTAAGACTTCGAACGCCCCCGCCTGCCCTTCCACAATCTGGGTTTTGTTGGCCGCTTCAAAGGCTGAGCCAATGCTCGGCGCGAACATAAGAGACATCGATAGAAGTATCGCACGGTTGCAATTCAATTTGCCTTCTCCCCAAGTGAAATGCCCGGACAGCGGGCTTTGATTGCTAAGTTAGATGTTCCGATACCACGCATGCAACGGTTATATCACCACCCCCAGCCGAGAAAAGCCCGGACAGAACCGATTTGGCTCACTCCTACAAGACTCTTGATTGGTGTGAATTGAACCTGCAACATCGCGCCAATGGAATTCCGCACCTGGAATGTCCGCCAAAAGGAGTTTCGTGATGACAGCGCTGGTCAGGATTACCTTGATGTTCGTTGTTTTCGTGGACTTGATTGGTCAAGGGCTGGTGTTTCCGATCATCAATTCGCTTATCATGAGTCCCACCTCAGGGTTCCTGCCAGAGTCAACAAGTTCGGGCATGCGCCATTTCAATTTTGGTTTGGTTGTCGGGATATTCTTTCTTTCGTGGTTCTTTGGTGTTGTCTATGTGTCAAAGCTCTCGGATTCGATTGGCCGCAAGAACGCTCTGCTCATCTGTCTTGCAGGAGCACTAGCCGGTTATGCCATCACTATAGCATCCGTCATGCTCAACAGCATTTGGCTATTGGTTCTCGGCCGCGCGATCACCGGATTTACGGCAGGAAATCAACCAATCGCTCAAGCCGCAATGATTGACGGCAGTACCGACGACGCCGACAGAGACCGCAATATGGGTTACATTGTTACCGGGGTCAGCTTTGGGCTGGTCGGCGGGCCGATCATTGGTGGGGTATTGGCGGCCCCGGATATTATCGGAAGTTGGGCCAGTTTCACTCTACCGTTTTACGCCGCGCTTGTTTTGGTGCTGATTGCAATGGCTTTGGTCTTGTTCTGTTTCAAGGACATCAGAACGGAACGGGTGCCATATGTTTTTCGTCCTGCCGAAATCTTTGAAAGCCTTTGGCGGGTCAAAGAGTTTCCGGTCGCGCTGCTATTGCTGCCCGTCTACAGCCTTTTCATGATTGCAAACGTCACATTCTACATCTTTGTTGATAATTACCTGACCAGCGCGTTCGGCTATGGCGTGATCGGCGGCAGCGTCGTCATGCTGGTCATCGGGATCGCGCTGGCGACAAGCAGCACATTCCTTGTGAATCCCGCCCAGGAACGTTTTGGCAAACGAATGGTGGTGGTCGCGAGCCTGATAACTATGGTGGTTTGTTCAATTGCTTTTGCCTTGAGTCCCGTTGCGATCCTGACTTTCATTCCGATTTTTCTGTTCTATTTTATCTTCGGGGTATCTTACCCAACGCTTCTTGGATTGTTTTCCGGCAGCGTCGGGGAAGCTGATCAGGGCTGGATTATGGGCGTTACAACTGCAATTTTCTGCCTTGCGGGCGGCATCATGTCGCTGGCAGGTGGCGGTTTGATGAGCTTTTCAATCCGCCTTCCGTTTTATATTTCCGCGATTGCAGCGGCACTGGGCCTTATCGTTCTGGCATTGACTTGGGGTTCCCCGCTCATTCAAAAACTCACTGCTAAATCTCAAACAGGTGGTAAGGCAGGTCAGTGATACCGGTTCGGTGAGGGTGGCAAAGTGACGTCAGTCTTTAGAATAGTAAAACTATTGCTGTTGTTGGGCGTGCTGTGCCTGGCAGGGGGCTGGGCTATCCTAGCGATGCCTTTATTTTCCGATCTGCGGCGTCCGTTTCTGGAAGATCTGCTTTCTGAGCAGATCGGCCAGCCTCTATATATTAAGGAAGATGTCCGCATCACCTTGGGCGCGACCAGCCACATCCACGCCGGCACCGTGCAGATACCAAGCGAGACGATCCCAGAGCTAATACTGGCAGAATTGAATGTATTTGAGCTGGATTTGAATCTGCTGGCCTTGATGAAAGGCAAGGTTGATATAGATAATCTGGTCGTCGACGGCTTGAACGTCAGAATGAGCACGCAAGAGGATGGAACGCAAAGCTGGGCAACCGAAAACGGGCAAGAACTTGAATTACCGTCATTTGGGCGTTCAAAAGAAGACGCTGAACTACAGGCGACGGATAGGGATGGCATTCTCGAATTCCTTAGCGACAAGACCGCGTCTTTCACATCTGTCAGATGGATCGTCGATAATCGTGTGACCGGGTTTAAGTTTGACTTTGATTTGAACGACGCAAGACTTGAACAGATTGGCGACGCTGGTGGTATCACTGCCACCAGCAAGGGGTCCGTGAACGGACAGGATTTCACAATCAAGGGAAATTATCCAAAAGGCGAGGCCTTCACAACTGCAACAACATTTGGCGACGTAAAACTCGATTTCGACGGAATGCCCATTGATGAGCAACAGGGTGGGGGATTCACCGGCAAGCTGTCTCTGAATACCGGGGAAATTGGCGACTTTCTTGAAGTGTTGCGATTGGATCGTGATTTTGAGGGACAGGCAGAGCTCGCCGCTGACCTGCACCACCAAAAAGGACAGTTGAAAGCTACGAATATCAAAACCGATATTGATCTTTCGTCTGGTTCGAAAATAACGGCAAACGGCAAAATCGATAACCTGCTGACTGCAACCGGCATAGACTTGGATTTTATTGGACGGCTCTATCCGGAAGGAAAGCCTCCGTCGCCGACAAATGATCTGAAGGACTTGAGGCTTGCGGACTTATCAACTCAACTCGTCAGTACTGAAGGTGCACTTGAGTTTCAGGATTTGATCCTGACTACGAACGCGTTTGACGAAAACTTCAGCCGACTTGGCCCCGTCAATATCGGCAAGGTCTTTCGAGGTGACGAGGGCAATCTGATGTTTGAGAATATATCGCTACAGGCCGGCCCTCAGGACGCGCCTTTCATAACCGCTGAGGGCAACATCAAGGATTTGTTGCGATTGAAAGACATCGATTTTGACGGCACCTTTTCGGTGCCTGCCTCGGCGGCTCTCAAAGGATTGGGTGGAAAAGGCATTGAAACGCTCGGCGGAATCGATGGCAAGTTCGCCATTAACGATTTAGAGGGTTTCTTGAATTTGAATTACCTCGACGCGCATTCGGTCGACACCGATATTTGGGAGATGACAACACAGGCCAAACTAGGGAACGTCACCGAATTTGAGCACCTCGACTTCGATCTCAGTCTGAATGTTGTTAAGAGCGCGAGGTTTCTGGAAGCACTAAACCTTAAAAAGGTCGGAACCGGTCCGCTTAAGATCAGGATGTCGTCGCGGGGCAAAACGGAAAACTTCACCAGCACATTGGGAGTAACTGCCCGACAGTCGCAGATCGATACAAAACTTGACACAACAATCGCCGGCGAGAGGGCAAAGACCACCGGTAAGATCGCGAGCGAGAGTGTCGCAATCAAGGACGTCGAATATGCCATAGCTGTGGGATCTCAGCTCGCCAAAATTGGGCAGAAAAAACGATCTGACAAGGCGAACACATCCAAACCCAAAGCGAATGTCACACAGTTTCTTGAGTTAGAGGACTTTCTATTGGAGCAGGATGTTGAGATCGCAATCGACATCAAAAAAATAGTCGGCACGAAGGCCGTTACCAGCTTGTCCAGTCAGCTAACGGCGACAAACGGCCTTGCCAAACTCGGGCCCGTTGAAGTCGCCTATGACGGTGCTCACTTCGCCGGTTCTGCAGAAATGGATATGATTAAATCCCCAAAACTGCTTTCTGTGAACGGTCGGGGACGGGGTTGGAACCTGAATGATGTCCTTAAGACCATTGGACTTCACTATGCAGCCGAGGGACAGTTGCATGGCAAATTTACTTTCACAGGACAACGCCGCTCAATCAATGCATTCGTGAACTCCATGCAAGGTTCCGCGACGATTTTGATGTCAAATGGCGGCATTGCAACCAGCCTGATTGAATTGGCTGGCTTGGGTGTTTTCCCATGGTTATTTTCAGAAGAGCTTCGCAAGGGGTACAGCAAGATTACGTGCCTGTCCGCGCCACTAAAAATCGATGCGGGGGATGTGACGTTTGACTCTTTCGCTGCCGAGACCACCAAAGTGCAACTCGTGGCCCGAGGCTCGCTGGATTGGAAGAAAAACTCGATATCTGTTCACGCAGAGGCGCGAAAACTGAACAAAGCCCTGTCGCGTAGTGCGTGGCCCTTTGATGTTACTGGAACCTTAACAAAACCCAAAATCAAACTGCTCGTCGGTGGGCGATTTCAGAAACGCGCCGACGGTGCAAAAAAACTACCGGATCGGCGTAAGGCCTGCCTCCCTGATATCGACCAATTGCGGTGATCTGTTCACCCTTTACTGCCAACTTTCAGATCCAATAGGTTAAGGCAACTGGCAGCACAATGACAGTCGCCAGGGTCGAGATCAGGATATAGCCAGCCACATCCGGGGCATGCTCTGGCACATGCTGGTCAATGAACAGATAGGTCGCGACGGAAGATGGCATCAGGCAGCACAGGATAAACGTGCCGCGCTCGACGCCAGTGAATCCAAAAAGCCAGACCATGACTCCACCTATGATCATCGCCAGTACCAAATGTAGAACTGTCAGAGCTCCCGCGCGCCAAAGTGTTCCTACCTTAAGCGTGGCGAGGGTGTGACCCAGCGTCAGGAGCATCAGAGGTATCGAAAGACCTCCAAGTATATCGAAGGATTGTGCAATCGGGGTCGGTAGTTTCAACCCGGTTGCGATAAGGATCAGCGCAATGATCACTGCATAGATGAATGGGGATGTGATGAGTTTCTTGAGCGAAAACTCTCGTGCGGGTATCCAAATCCCTACGGTAAATATGCTCACTAGAACGACGACAACAAATCCCATCGTATACGCCATTCCGGCATTTCCAAATGCTAGCAAAGTAATTGGCAAACCGATGTTGCCGACATTGCCATGCATCAACGGCGTCAGGAACGCGCGTATCGGCATCCGCATCGCAGTAAGGGCAACAAAGCCAAATACGCCAAAACTGGCGATTGCCAACGCGCTGGCGGCCATCATGTTAAGGAATACAGATACATCAATTTTAGTGGTAGTGAGATGAGAGATAATCAGAGTCGGATACCCGACACGAGAAACGATCCCACCTACAACCTTATTGTCGAACGGTGCCTTGATAAGAGCCAGCCAATACCCAACACCGGCACATATCAAAACTGGCAACACGACTTTGAAGACGTTCAGAAAAAGATGTTCCACCTATTTCCCTTTTTTGGCGATCTCGCCGCGCATCTCTAGATGCGTGATTTAATCAACATATCCGGCAGCATAGCTGTAAGACCCATGTTGTCTTTGGGCACTTCCACGGTCAAGCTATGACATAAGGTGATGGAAACGAAGCACAGTGCCGGGTATGATTATTCGGCAATAGGGTATGCCTAGGGAGGCAGATGATGCGTTGGGTAAAACGACTGGCCATTGGATTCGTTTGCCTCGTCGCGCTGATATTTTTCACGTCATGGCTCATTCTGTCTTCCGAGATGCTAGCCGGGCTACGCGGCAAATTGACAGCACAGTATCTGTCAACGAAAATCGGGCATACCGTACGAATAGACGGCGGCGTAAGTGTTGAACTTGGTCCGGTCTTACACGTCACCACTGACGGGCTGGTATTGCCAAGTACTTCCATGCCGAACGTGACGCTGGCAAAGATCGCTGATCTGGCCTTTGATGTTGCTTTGGTGACCTTGTGGCGCGGCGCGCCTGATCCGAAAAACCTGACAGCGCGAGGAGCAGAAATTAACTTCAGCGTCGATCAGGATGGCGTGACCTCTTGGGCCAAGTCAGGCAAGGCCAAGCGCAAGCGGGCCAAGTCGCGATCCCCAATCACGTTCTTGTCCCGGCATACATTGCAATTTTCAGAGTCCCGTTTGATCTATCAGGATGCGCGCAACGGTCTGGATATGGATCTTTCCTTCGCGTCATTGACGTTGGAACAGGCCAACGACACCACCCCGATGTCGCTAGAGGGTCAAGGGACGCTCAACGGCGAAAATGTGGTTCTGACTGGCAGTTTTCCAGCCGAACAGCCATTCAATGCAACCGCCACCTTTGACGACATGAAGCTAAGCTTTCAGCAAATTGCCGAAACTGGCAGCGACCCTGTTGGACAATCAATCGCATTGACCGCTGATATCGCGGAATTGGGGCAGTTGCTTGACGTGCTCAAACTGAACCGTGTGTTATCCGGAACAGGCAGTATAAGTGCGGTGCTCAAAATCGATGATGATACGCGACAACTCAACGATCTGAAAATAAACGTGGCGCTTGGAACAGGACAGAGTCTCGCATTGACCGGGAATCTTGGCGTTTTGGGCGATCCAAGTGACGTCAGCGTGGACACGACAATTGATCTCTATACCGAACAAAACATGCCTCCACCAACTCGTTCACGCAGAGACCTGAAGTTGACCCGCGTCGAAATGAGTCTGGCAGCCCAACCGGGAGGTGTGCCACAGCGCCATATGGTGATCTCTACAAACGGATTTGTGCTGGATACCCGCGGAGAAGGTCCGCCGCCCATCTCGGTTTCCCGGATTTTGCGCACTTCTGACGGCAAGTTGTGGCTCGGCGGGGTGCGATTGCTGATTGGTCCGCAAGGTGCGCCGTTTCTGGACGTAACCGGTCAGATTAAGAATGCGTTGCAACTCGAGGAAGTAAGTTTTGAAACGAAACTCTCCTTTCCAACGGCTGGTTTGCTGGCACCAGAACTTTTCCAGACGTCCGACGTATTGGGGTTGGTGGAAGGTGGTTTCAGGCTTGTCGGTTCTGCAGAGGGACTTGCGCTGTCCGACCTAAAGGCGACATCGCAGGACACAGATCTGTGGCACCTTGATGTTGGTGGCTCTGTCGGAAACGCACTTAATCTCAGCGACGTCGCGCTGGATATTTCCGCTGATATTTCATCGGGGGAAGCTATCTTGACGGCGCTAAATCTTCGTCCTGTTAAAACCGGTCCGGTAAAACTGAGCGCCGAACTCAGCAGCGAGGGCACAGAATGGAAATCATCGGCCACCGTTTCGGTGGATGAGTCGCAACTTGCCATCAACAGCGAACTCGATTTTGGAACGGTGCGCCCTTCAATGAAAGGTAACATCGAAAGCAATCTCATTCAGATCGAAACCTTGCGCAAGATTATTTCGGCTGTGACCGAATTGGACAAATTGAGCGATACTAAAAAACAGACCGACAGTGACAAGGGCGCTCAAAAAGACGCATCTGACGATGAAGGTGAAACGGACGGCACCCAGAACGACGGCCCCATTCGCAATGTGACACTGCGGCCTATGGGGCAGTCGATATTGTTATCTGATGCTGACTTGGACATCGACATAAATCTGAAAGAAATCAAAGGCGTCAAAGGGTCAACCAGCCTGAAAACCAAACTCGAAATGAAGGACAAGAAAATGCAACTTGGCCCGGCAGAATTCGAATATGACACGATCCATTTCGACGTTACCGCCTCGATGGATCTCGAAAAAGATCCGAATAATGTTCGGTTCTCCGGATCAACTGGTGGATGGGGTCTTGAAGAGATCCTGCACGAGTTGCGCTTCAAGAAAGGCGCGCGTGGCAACCTTGGTGCTAACTTTGATATTTCAGGGCACCGCACTTCAGGGCGCGACTTTCTCGCGACCATGTCCGGCGACGCAACAATATCAATGAGGAATGGTAGTATCGACAGTCAGCTGCTTGATATCGCCGGGCTAGGCGTCCTCCCATGGCTATTCTCAAAAGATCATGGACACGTGGCGCCAGTTATTTGCGTCAGAGCGCCCCTTGCGATTTCCAACGGGCGAATTGATAGCAAAAACACCGTAGTAGAAACGGATCAGGTGCAAATCGTCGTCTCAGGTGATGTAGATTTGAAGCACAAGACACTAGACATTTCAGGTCAACCTCGCCGGATCGGAAAGCCACTGTCTCGCAGCCCCTGGCCGTTTACGGCTAAAGGGCCGCTTGCGAAACCCAAAATCAAGGTCAAGGATGGGCCCCGTCGAATGCGCCGATCAGATGGTGCGTCAACTATGCCGAAACGGCGAAAAATCTGCGTTCCGGACATCCTGCAATTGCGATGATCTAACGACAATCTACGCTTGCGAAATCAGTTAGTTGCACAGATCTTTGGCCATTTGCACATCGCAATGTCGGGAATGGTGAGTTCAACGTCCGATCTGAGGCTTTTAATTGTAGGCAGATCGGGGCTACCGTTGTCGTGAATTGAAGGGGTCAATTATGCGATATTCGGGCCTTCGCGTCATCAAGGAAGCTTTGACAGGCCACAAAGGTTGGACGCCAGCATGGCGTGATCCAGAGCCGAAGAAGCAGTACGATATCGTCATTATCGGCGGCGGCGGCCATGGATTGGCGGCAGCATTCTATCTGGCAAAGCACTATGGCTGCAAAAACATCGCCGTTCTTGAGAAGGGCTGGATTGGCGGTGGCAATGTCGGACGCAACACGACGATTATCCGATCAAATTACCTGCTTGATGGAAACGAACCGTTTTATGAACTTTCGCTAAAGCTTTGGGAAGGACTTGAGCAGGAACTCAACTATAACGCCATGGTCAGCCAGCGCGGAATCTTGAATCTGATCCACAGCGACCCCCAACGTGATGCCTTTGTGCGGCGCGGAAATGCCATGCTTTTGAACGGAGCCGATGCAGAGCTTTTGAGTGTCGAACAGATCCGTGAGCGCTACCCCTTCCTCAATTTCAACAACGCGCGTTTCCCGATCAAGGGTGGACTTGCGCAGCATCGAGGCGGGACCGTGCGTCATGATGCGGTGGCGTGGGGATATGCACGCGCCGCAGATAGCCGGGGCGTCGACATCATCCAGAATTGCGAAGTCACTGGTTTCCGGATCGAAGACGGCGTTTGCAAAGGTGTTGAAACCTCGCTTGGATTCATCGGCGCGGGCAAAGTAGGCTGTGCCGTCGCAGGGTCTTCGGGGCGCCTGATGGCCAAGGCCAACATGCGTCTTCCCATCGAAAGCCACGTCCTTCAGGCCTTTGTTTCGGAAGGATTGAAGCCCGTTTTACCGGGCGTCATCACCTTTGGTGCCGGGCATTTTTACTGCAGCCAATCGGACAAAGGTGGTCTGGTTTTTGGCGGCGATATCGACGGGTATAACTCTTACGCCCAGCGCGGAAATCTGCCAACGGTAGAAGATGTCTGCGAAAGCGGGATGGCCCTAATCCCGGCATTGGGGCGCGCGCGCCTGCTGCGGATGTGGGGCGGCATTATGGACATGAGCATGGATGGTTCACCCATCATTGACCGGACGCACATTGACGGGCTCTATTTCAACGGAGGGTGGTGCTACGGCGGGTTCAAGGCGACACCGGCGTCCGGCCTTTGCTTTGCGCATCTGCTTGCAACGGATGAACCTCACAAGACAGCAAGCGCCTATCGGTTTGACCGGTTTCGTCGAGGTTACATGATTGACGAAAAAGGCATGGGCGCACAGCCCAATCTGCATTGAGAAGGATCGGATCATGATCATCAATCACCCGCTGCTGGGCCCCCGGGATGCGCAAGAGTTTACCTATCTTGGCGATGCGTCGCTTATCGAACGACCAGATTGGGAGGCGGAAGACGCGCAGGACCAGTTTCACGACTACTTGTATCTGCGCGATAATCCGGCTGGTAGCCACCGAGAGCTTTGGTTCCACGAAATTGGCGATCGTTCATGGCTTGTGGTGACGCGCGATACAACAACCCACGAAATCACGTCAGTGGAAATGGCTCGGGATGTCGCTCGTGCCAAGGGGCGCAGCAAATGACTCAGATAAATCGACTGGACGGCGGTCAGGTCAACCGAGGCACCACACTGAATTTCAGTTTCGATGGCAAGCGATACCAGGGACACGCAGGTGACACGCTGGCCTCGGCATTGCTTGCCAACGATGTCCGTCTGATGGGACGCTCATTCAAATATCACCGGCCACGAGGTGTTCTGGCGTCGGGTAGCGAAGAGCCAAACGCTCTGGTGGAGTTGCGCAGTGGCAATCGGCAAGAGCCGAATACGCGAGCAACTACCGTCGAACTGTTCGACGGGCTGGAAGCAAAAAGCCAGAACCGCTGGCCCTCGTTGAAATTCGATGCAATGGCGATCAATGACCGGTTTTCGAATTTTTTGACCGCTGGCTTTTACTACAAGACGTTCATGTGGCCCGCTGCCTTTTGGGAAAAAATCTACGAACCGATAATTCGCAAGGCTGCAGGGCTTGGTTCTTTGTCCCTGCAAGACGACCCGGATGAATATGACAAGGGATTCCTGCATTGTGACGTTCTGATCGTTGGGGGGGGGCCTGCTGGGCTCGCCGCCGCACTGACAGCCGGACGTGCCGGTGCGCAGGTCATTATTGCCGACGAAGATTTTGCTTTTGGCGGTCGGTTGAATGCCGAAACTTTCGCAATCGGCGATCAATCTGGAGCGGACTGGGCAGCGACTACGGTCACGGAATTGCAGGCGTTGGAAAACGTTCGCTGCATGTCCCGTACGACTATCATCGGAGCTTTCGACCACGGCATCTGCGGCGCGATCGAGCGGGTGTCAGATCATGTCGCCACCCCGGCGTCGGGAAAAGTTCGGCAAATCCTGTGGCGCATCTATGGCAAAAAGACCCTGCTTTGTGCTGGCGCGATTGAGCGGCCCATTGCCTTTGAAAACAACGATCGCCCCGGCATCATGCTCGCTGGTGCCATGCGGGCTTATGCCAACCGATGGGCTGCGACACCGGCGCAACAGGTTTCTGTGTTCACTAACAATGACGACGGGCATCGTACGGCGATTGATCTTATCGCCAAGGGAGTAAACGTCGCGGCTGTCATTGACACCCGTGCCGATGCGCCGCGTCTTGCGGATTGCGAATTGCTGGCCGGGGCGCAAGTGATAGACACGTCAGGCCGACTGGGATTGAAGTTTGTCAATATAAGACTGGCGGATGGTTCAAAACGTTTCATCGAATGCGGCGCCTTGGGTGTTTCCGGCGGATGGAATCCGAACGTTCACATGACCTGTCATCAACGTGGCCGCCCGGTTTGGAACGAACGACTTGCCGCCTTTGTTCCGGGTGGCGACCTGCCAGTTGGACTGAGCGTCGCAGGAGCCGCCAATGGCGAATTCTCCACTGCGGCCGCGCTTAAGGCTGGCAGTACCCAAGCAGCGGCTGCATTGCGTGATCTGGGTATGACCGCACGCGCGATCCGTCTGCCCAACGCCGAGGACGAGGGCGTCAATCTTGCGCCGTTCTGGTTTGTGAAACACGGCAAAGGCCGCGCATGGCTAGATCAGCAGAATGATGTCACGGTCAAAGACGTGAAGCTCGCTCATCAGGAAAATTTCAAATCTGTAGAGCATCTCAAACGCTATACGACGCTTGGCATGGCAACAGATCAAGGCAAGACCTCAAACATGGGCGGCCTTGCAATCATGGCCGAACTCGCTGGCAAAACAATACCGGAAGTCGGGACGACGATTTATCGCCCGCCCTATTCACCTGTGGCGATGGGCGTTCTTGCCGGCCGCGCGCGCGGCAAAGAGTTTCATCCTGTACGCGAAACTCCAAGTCACAAGTGGGCAACCGAACAGGGAGCAAGCTTTGTCGAAACGGGCAATTGGCTCAGGGCGCAGTGGTTTCCGAAACCCGGCGAAACCCACTGGCGCGAAAGCGTCGACCGCGAGGTGCGCGCCGTGCGTGGGTCTGTCGGGGTTTGCGATGTAACGACCTTGGGCAAAATCGATGTTCAAGGAACAGATGCCGCGACTTTCCTTAACAGAGTTTACGCGAACGCCTTTGCAAAATTACCGGTCGGCAAGACCCGCTACGGCCTCATGTTGCGTGAAGACGGTATTGCAATGGATGACGGCACCACGGCCCGGCTGGCTGAGGACCAATTCGTGATGACCACAACCACAGCAAACGCAGTAGCTGTCTACCGGCACATGGAATTTGTCCACCAGTGTCTGTGGCCAGATCTGGACGTGCAGTTGATCTCGACCACCGAAAGCTGGGCTCAGTATGCCGTTGCCGGGCCAAACAGTCGCAAGTTACTGCAAAAGATTGTGGACCCAGAGTTTGACATCTCAAACGAAGGATTTGAGTTCATGGCCTGCCGCAAGATCACCGTTTGTGGCGGCCTCCGGGCACGGTTGTTCCGCATTTCATTCTCAGGCGAATTGGCATTCGAGATCGCCGTTCCAACCCGGTATGGCGACGCCCTGATCCGACGCATCATGGAGGCGGGCCGCGAATTCGACGCGGTCGCTTATGGAACCGAAGCGTTGGGTGTCATGCGGATCGAAAAAGGCCACGCGGCGGGCAACGAACTGAATGGGACCACAACAGCGCTCAATCTTGGAATGGGCCGAATGGTTTCGAAAAAGAAAGACTCAATTGGTTCGTCCCTGTCCGAGCGCGAAGGCCTCAACCTGCCTGACGCTTTGGCACTGGTTGGGTTCAAGCCAACCAACAACAATGACAAAGTGACGGCTGGGGGTCATTTGATGGCCCGCGACGGGCCGGTCGACGCCGCGCATGATCAAGGTTACGTGACTTCGGCTGCCCATTCTCCGATCCTGAACAGCTCAATCGGAATCGGGTTCCTGAAGGACGGTGCGAACCGCATGGGAGAATGCATGCGGTTGGTTAGTCCGCTGACGGGCACAGAAGTCGAGATCGAAGTAGTTTCCGCGCATTTTGTTGACCCAGAAGGAGAACGGCTTCGTGCATGATCTTGTTGCGACATCCCCGCTGGGCGGGCCGAGACCACGCACTGGTAATTTTGGCTCGGTTGTCATTTCAGAATGTCCGGGCTGGGCGCTTGCCTCTGTCGCGGCGCGGCGCGGCAAAGAGAAAACAATGGCGACTTCAGCCAAGAAGCTTTTGGGTTTTGCCTTACCTGGCGTATCCAGCTTGGCAAACAATGGTACCTATACTGCTTTTTGGACAGGTCCGGATCAGTGGATGATCGAAGCACCGCATGCCAGCCACGAGGATCTGGCAGAGCAAATCAAATCAGCACTTGGCGACAAAGCCTCTGTGACCGAGCAGAACGATGGATGGGCCCGCTTTGACCTAACTGGAACGGGCTGCCACGACGTGCTGGAGCGACTGTGTAATGCAAATACCCGTGCCATGCAGACTGGAGCAGTGACACGAACACGGCTTGAGCATCTGGGTTGTTTTGTGATTTGCCGTGCAAAGAACGATCATTTCAGCGTCATCGGTCCGAGATCATCGGCGGGCTCCATTCATCATGCGCTAACGACTGCTGCCAAAAGCGCGCTTTAACCTAGGTCGACGGCAACGCGCGATTGTTCTCAACGCGAAACACATTGATCTTGCGACGATCGGCATCCGGGCTGACACCAAACGCCGCGCGATAATGTCGTACCATCGGCGTAGCAGTCGCATATCCGACGGCATGGGAAATCTGGGTCAACGTATCTTTTGAATAAAGCACCAGTTGACGCGCGGCATGCATTCGCAAAGAGCGATAGTAATGAGACGGGCTTTGACCGGTCGCGCCCTTGAATTTGCGTTCCAAATGGCGCGGCGAGACGCCGATCATCCGCGCAACTTCCTGCACCGGTAAAGGTTCAGAAATATGTCTGCCAAATACCTCTAAGGCTTCAGATACAATGCGCGGTAGCATATCCGACGTGCTTTGGCTGCGATAGGTGGGGATCTTCTGCCGAACCCCCTGCCCTCGAACAAGCGGATGCTGAAACCAGCACGCAACTTCTGTGCTCGTAGCATAGCCGAGCTTCACATCGATCAGGTGCAGCATCAGATCAAATGCCGCAGCTGCGCCAGAAACAGTGTATCTTTTGCGATCGATCGTGATGACATCGTTTGTCATCTTATGATCCGGGAACTCGCTGGAAAAAGCGGCTTCATAACACCAGTGCACACTGCAAGCGTGGCCCGATAAAAGGCCTGCACGCGCAAGAGGAAACACGCCGCCGCTGATCCCGCCCAAATTTACGCCATGCCGCGACAGACGGCGTAAGTGACCGTTGGATGCTTTGTGATTGCCAAAAACAGTGCGCGGTCCGCTTAGGACAAAGATGTAATCAAAATCTTCGGCGTCATTCAAAGCGAGATCGGCATCAAACCCGACTTCGGCACTTGAACGTACCCGCTCTCCCGTTTCAGAAATCAGTTCCCACGAAAAGGCTCTTGTATCTGAAATTTCATTGGCCGCGCGCAGCGGTTCAATGGCAGAGGTCAGACAAGCCATGGGAAATCCCGGAAAAATCAGGAATCCCAATCGCGTTGTTCTTTTATCTACATTCATGTTTAATTACCTGCATGAAACACCTCGTAACAGCAAGAAGAACAGTTTTATCAGAACTTTGATCGGGCAAGACAATGAAAATCGACAATTCAAAAAAGGTGGTTTCCGGTGATGTCCTGGCTCAGGACCCCCACCGCGTAGTCAATGAGCGCGAAAAAATTCTTGAAGTCGCCATCGGTAAAGAAGTTCGAACGTTCCGAAAACAGCAGAACATGACGGTCAACGAACTTGCCGACGCCACCGGGCTTTCGATTGGGATGCTCTCCAAGATTGAGAATGGAAACACCTCACCTTCGCTCACCACGCTGAAAACCCTGTCAAATGCACTGAGCGTCCCACTGACATCTTTTTTTCGCGGGTTTGAAGAAAATCGCGAGGCGATACTGACCAAAGCTGGCGAAGGAGTTGAGATCGACCGCAAGGGTACACGGGCCGGGCATCAGTATAATCTTCTTGGCCATATCGGATCAAACGCCAGCGGCGTGATCGTAGAACCCTATCTGATTACACTTACCGAGGAATCGGATATTTTCCCTACTTTTCAACACGATGGCATTGAAACGATCTATATGCTGGAAGGCGAAATTGGCTATCGCCACGACAACGCAGTTTATCCGTTGAAGGCGGGTGATACTCTGTTTTTTGATGCTGATGCACCACACGGGCCAGAAACGCTTGTCAAGTTGCCGGCTCGCTACCTGTCGATTATTTCGTACCCGCAAGCAGGCTAGGCCGACCGGCATGACATCGTCTCAGGCCTGAAATGGCGGTTCGGTGTCCTTATCCGGCCAAATGCCATCCGACGTTGGCAACCCATCGTCATATTCGGATAGGTAGTCGACGATCATTGGGCGATTGTCGATAAATCCCTTGTAGGTGGCCAGCTCAACCGGAACATCACGAAGCACGCGATGTAACCGCCTGCCCCATTTTGGCACGCTGACAACATCCTCTAGTGCAATCAGATAACAACGGATTGGGAAAACCAGCGCGTTGGACCGGGGCAACCGAAAGAAGGTTTGTAACTCGACTCTCAGAAATTGCTTTTCCCCTACATTATCGGAAGTAAGCGTGGTCTTCTGCACACCCCACTTGTGGTAGTTTTCCGGGCTGGTATCCAACAGCGGATTGACGGTCATTGTCCAGTTCAATCGACGCGCAGGAGCACCTTGCTGGATGTTCAAAAGAAACTTCAGCGCACGCACAAATATTCCCATCTCATGCGCCTTGGGAACGGGTGCGTGCCATTCAAAAAAATTCATTCCAATGTCAAAATCAAGCGACCAGTCAGCCTGCGTCGTCACCATCCCGGCATCCATCCAAAGATTGTCATCGCGCTGATCAAGCACGGCAAAATCCCCCTGGGTCTGACGGGTGATGTATTCCATTGGCCCATACGGCAATGTCGTTTCATCCATGAAGCTGAACTTCTGTTCAATTCCCATCGGACGGTTGATCCAATGCCAATTGTTCCCGTCTCGATGCAGTTCAAATAGGTCGGGATAGTCCTCGGATTTGCTGACCATGATCAGTTCCAGCAGATCCCATCCCGCAAGTGTCATGTGGTCAAGCGACTGACAGCGCAACGGATCTTCGGCCAGTACCATGGCGCGGTCTTTCATTTCAGCGACATAATGCTCGTCCACATCGAAGCGTTTTTCATAGACGCTACCGGCAGGGCCGCCCTGATGCTGCTCCATGTTGACCGAGTACATGTAGCTGTCTTCATGAAATGGGAAAGGAAACCGATCTATTGCCCATTGCGAATTTTTGAAGGTGTAGTCATCTCGAAAAGTTTCGTCGTTGAACTGGATCGTCATTGAACTGTCTCCTTAGCGGTCAAGCACGAGGGTCTTGCCCTCGAACCGGCTGACACAGGGCATTATTTTTTCTCCGCTGGCCTTTTCTTCATCGTCCAACCAATGATCGCGATGTAGAAATTTGCCATCATATCCAATGACGGAAGTCTCGCATTGTCCGCAGGCGCCGCCCCGGCAAAGATAGGGCGCATCCACGCCTGCGGCTTCGATGGCCTCCAACAGGCTTTGATGCTCTCCGACTTTGATGATCTTGTTGGACACTGACAGTTTGACCTCAAACGGTTTGCCTGATTGCGGTGCAAGGAACTCTTCGTAATGAATAGCTTCGCGCGGCCAACCAAGATCAGCCGCTTTGCCGCGCACCCAATCGATCATTCCTTTTGGCCCGCACACATAAATATGTGTGCCAAGCGGCTGGCCATCCAGAAGGTTTTCCAAGTCAATGACCTGCTTCGCGTCATCAAAGTAGATCTGGACATTTTGCGGATGGTCTCGCGTCAGTTCGTCTGCATATGATGCCAATGCAGAACTGCGACAGGCATAATGCAACTCGAAACGACCATTCATTGCCGAGAGTTGTTTGATTTGTGCCAAAAATGGCGTGATGCCGATACCGCCAGCAATCATCAAGTTTTTCCTGGCCCGTAAATCAAGCGCGAACAGGTTGACCGGGTAGCTAACCACCATTTCATCGCCGGGCTTCACCTTCTGGTGCATAAAAAGCGACCCACCACGGCCTTCATCGTCCCGGCGTACGGATATCGTATACGCCGACTGATCCATTGGGTCTGACATCAGGGAATATGGGTTTAGCCGGGTGATTTCACCGTCCTGCATCTCGACAACAGTATGGGCACCGCCAGAAAACGTGGGCAGCGACCCACCGTCGCTACGCACAAAACGAAAACGCTTCACAATTTCGTTGACCGGGACAACGTCACTAACCGTAACCGCAATTTTGTTGGTTCCCGCACTCATGAGTAAAGCTCCACCTTCTCTGGCACATTGCTGGGATCTTCGGCATCAACGCATACTCCCTGAAACGCCGCCAATCTGCGCGAATAGTGATCTCTTACAAACAAATTCAAACCACAGTGGCTGCATTCAAACGGATCGGTGATGACATCCTCCGTGACTCCCTTGCAATGGACGCATTGCATACGACGGGCGACTGATCCGCGATGTTCGGTCTGGATTGCAGTGTGGGGTATGCCCGCATCTGTTACTTCCAGCATTGCCTGCCCCATCAAACCTTCGGTTCCCGTCAAATAGACTTGAAGCCCCATATGCGCATCCTGCAAAGTCCGGCGCAGGCGCGGGATGGCTGCCGAATAGCTTGGTCCGACATAAAGCTGCTTTGGCGTTAGCGCCTCAAGCTGGCCTGTAAACGTGTCACCGGTATCTAGCGGGAAATAGATTATATGTGCCTTAGCCATTAGCGAAGGATCGCTGCGAGCTAAACCCAAGATCGCTTCGGCGCCCTCGGCGTCTGCAATTATCAGGTGGAACTTACCAGCACGTGGTTCAAGCGTTCCATATCGTGGCCTGCTTTTGATGGATTCAGGAAAATCGAACGAACTCATGATCGTCAGACCCCTTTTGTCTTGTGTTGGACCAAGGGCGTGGCGATTTGCTGGCCACGTCCACGCAGATATCACCCTTTGGCGGTACGACGTTTCTTTTCAGGATCATAAAACGGCAGCGAATGCGCAATACACTTGATCTCGCCACTTTCGTTTTTGACCGTCATCTGGGTACCGTCCACCGCACAATCAACTGGCATACGCGCGATACCAACGTTCCATTTGTTCAGTGGTGAATACATTCCGATCGTGACCACACCGACCTGCTTGCCATCCTTCATTAGCGGTGCACCTTCATCGGCTGGTTCTGTGCCTTCCAGCTTAACGCCGTAAATCTTGAAACGCTCCCGCCCCTTAAGCCGATAGTGTTCCTCTGCGCCACGGAAACCGACTTTTCCTGGTGAAACTGTGAAGTCGAGACCGAGTTCCCACAGGGTGTCACCGGCCTTCTCGTTTTCGAATGGGTACATTTCGGAGTTGTCGTAGGGAAAGAACAAGAGATAGCTTTCAGCCCGCAAAAGATCGAGCGTCGTAAAGCGCGTGGGAATGATCCCCTTGGGCGCGCCTTTTTCTACCAGAGCATCCCATATATCTGGCGCGTCCTGCCCCCGGCAGAAGATCTCGTAACCGCGTTCACCGGTATAACCAGTGCGCGAGATCGTTACCGGTTTGTCAAACAGCATCGTGTGTTGATGGCTGAAATAGAGTTGATCACGGATACCCGGGACGCCCTGTTCTTCCAGAAAGTCGACCGATTTTGGACCCTGCAACGAAATGTCATGTAGGTTGTCATCAAACCGAATATCGACGTCGCGGCCCATCGCCGCCATCGTCAGTTGTTCGTGACCAGCACCCGTGCCATGCACCACCATCCAAGAATTCGGCCCCATGCGATAAATCACACAATCGTCGATGAACTTGCCTTCGTCGTTCAGCATAGTCGCATACGACGACCGACCGGGTTTAATCTTTTCGACGTTCCTTGTTGTGGCCCTGTCGATGACATGACCCGCATGTGGTCCGACCATGTGTACCTTGTGCAAGCCCGAGACATCCATGAAACCAGCATTGGTACGAATCGCCACATATTCGGCTTCCTGGTCTTTGTCGTAGCTCCAGGCCGTACCCATTCCACCCCAATCCTCAAGATCGGATCCCATTGCGCGATGCCGATCTGCAAGCGCCGAAAATCTCCAAGATGCTGTCATAATAGTTCTCCCGTTTGAATGGCGCAGCTCTTTGGCAGCCACTTCCTTTTTCAATTCCTTTGCCTGTCCAGCTTGACAGCCGAACCCGAAACTCCGTCACCATAATGACCGGCGGATCGCGATCAGCAGCATAGAATTTTGCGTGCCGATGCCCCCCAATTTTCGTGGCAACACGATGAACAGTTGACATCGCGCCGTCAAAAAAAGCAATACTGAGTGAAAAAAAGTTTACTAAAAGGCAACTTTTGCCAGCACTGACAACAAGGGAGAGGGACCATTGGACGGCAATCTTAATGCACTTACGACGATATTCACCGAGTTCTATTACTGGGTAACAATCGTCTTCATGTTTCTTATTCACGTAGGGTTCTGCATGTACGAAGTCGGCGCCAGCCGTCGACGCAACCACATGCACACGCTTATGAAAAACATAATGATCATCCCCTTGGTGACTGTTACGTTCTTCTTCTTTGGCTGGTGGATTTATTGGGCATTCCCAAGTGCATTCCCGGGAATGGGTGGGATCGATTTCGAAGCCGGCGCAGCTTACACTCCATGGTCTGTAAACATGGGTACCAACCTTGAGGACCGAATCACGGGTGTATTCTGGGCGGCCTTCCTGCTGTTTTCCTGGACTGCGGCTTCTATCGTTTCAGGTTCCGTCATCGAGCGAATTCGCTCTAGCGCACTCTGGTTGCATGCGGTGATGATAGGGTCTGTCTGGTGGATTATTGACGCGGCATGGGGCTGGCACTGGGATGGCTGGATGGTCAAAGTTCTGGGATATCACGACGCCTATGCCTCAGGCGTGATCCACGCGATTGCCGGTGGCTATGCGCTGGGTGTGATTATGGTTCTGGGTCCGAGAATTGGTAAGTTCGCTGCGGATGGAACGCCGCGAGATATTCCGCCTCATAACCCATGGATGCTGACAATCGGGATCTTCTTGATCTACACAGGTTTCTGGGGTTTTTACGCGGCCTGTAACGTGCCTATCATTTCACCCGAAGTTATCGATGGTCAAATTGTTGGTACAACGTGGACGGCGACAAACATCTATCTAGCACCCACATCACTTTCGGCGATTACGTTTAACTTCCTGATGTCACTTTCGGGCGGGTTGATGGCAGCCTATGTGGTGTCCAAAGGCGACGCATTTTGGACATTCTCTGGCGGTCTGGCCGGGATTATCACAGCCTCTGCCGGTAACGATCTGTATCACCCGATCCAAGCGATGCTGGTCGGGGCTATTGGTGTCGTCATTGTGTACAACCTACACTACTGGGTTGAGCGCAAATTCAAGCTAGATGATGCAGTTGGAGCCGTCGCTGTGCACGGGTACGCCGGTGTTGTTGGTCTGGTTCTTGCGGGCTTCATTCTGTGGGGTGCACCGTCTTCACCTTATGAAGGTTACGCAACAGTTAACCCGATTGGGCAGGCGATTGGTGCTATGATCATGTTTGGTTTGTTAGGCTGGTTGCCGGGCTGGGGCCTTGCGAAACTGCAATCAATGGCAGGCGCATTGCGCATTCCTGAAGAGGTTGAATTGCAAGGCTTGGACTATGCCGAGCATCATGCCTATGAGGACGCAAAAGCTGACATCATCGCGGCGGACAAAGCCGCTCTGGCAGAGAAATAAGGAGCCAATACAATGTCTACAATTGGATATGATAGCTGGGCCGTAGATCTGGCCGAAGTCGGACCCGTCTACCCGTTTCAAGGATGGGAAGTCGCGATGGTAGTAGTCGGAGTGATATTCTGGCTAGGATGGCACCGCATTCAATATGTCCGCGAAAGCGCGCATTTGGAGAAAGCTAAGACAATCGGTGACAAGGAAAAGATTGCCGAAGCTATGGAACGTTACTGACCTTCTGCAACGTTTTGGGGGCGGCGACGTGATCGTCGCCCTTTGAATTACTGTTGGGAATATTTTTTTCATCACAGTTGATGCATAAATTGATACCTGCTACCATCCGACTCAACACATAATTAAGGATCTAAGCAATGTGCGGGATTGTTGGACTTTTTCTAAAAGACAAGTCACTCGAGTCGGACCTGGGTGACATGCTGACGGATATGTTAATCACGATGACTGATCGCGGACCCGATAGTGCGGGTATCGCGATCTATGGAGAAAACTCCGAGGATTCTGCAAAGTTGACCATTCAGTCCGCAGATTCTGAAACCGATTTTGCCTCGCTTGATACAGACTTGAACGACGCGACAGGCGTTACAGTAAAGGTTCGGCGCATGGATACGCATGCGGTTCTGGAACTACCGGTAGAAAATCTGGCGGCAGTGCGCGAAGCCCTTCGCGACCTGCGCCCGAGCGTCCGCATCATGAGTGCTGGCGATGCCATCGAAATCTATAAAGAGGTCGGCTTGCCCAAAGACGTTGCAAACCGCTTTGGTATCGAAAAGATGAGTGGCACGCATGGCATTGGTCATACCCGCATGGCAACTGAATCCGCTGTGACGACCATGGGGGCCCACCCTTTCTCTACCGGATCAGATCAGTGTCTTGTCCACAACGGATCGCTATCCAATCACAACAGCCTTCGCCGCAAACTACGCCGGGAAGGTATGAACATTGAGACCGAAAACGATACCGAGGTCGGAGCAGCATACATTAGCTGGAAGATGCAAACCGGAAGCACGTTGGGTGAAGCGCTGGAAAGCTCGCTTGATGATCTCGACGGCTTTTTTACGTTTGTTGTAGGCACGAAGGACGGTTTTGGTGTCGTCCGTGACCCAATCGCCTGCAAACCGGCAGTGATGGCTGAAACAGATCAATACGTTGCTTTTGGCAGCGAGTACCGGGCCCTGGTCAATCTGCCAGGCATCGAAGACGCCCGCGTCTGGGAGCCTGAACCTGCCACTGTCTACTTCTGGAGCCACTGAAATGCAGACTTTTGATCTTGAGGCAAACGGGCTTCGCGCGCTGAACGAAACCCTGCACAAACAGAGCGCCGATACCAATCAGACGGCGTGGGAGATTGTGAACGCCAAAGGCAGCCACGCAATTGCTGTGGGTTTGGACGCCCCCATCGAAGTTACCGTCAAAGGTTCAACTGGCTACTATTGCGGGGGCATGAACCAACAGGCCACGATCAACGTGGATGGGTCGGCAGGCCCGGGTGTTGGCGAAAACATGATGTCCGGAACGATAGTGGTCGATGGGGATGCAAGCCAATATGCTGGCGCCACCGGTCATGGAGGGTTGCTGGTGATCAAAGGCAACGCCTCTTCGCGCTGCGGCATTTCAATGAAGGGCATCGACATTGTGGTGCACGGAAACATTGGCCACATGTCCGCCTTTATGGCGCAATCAGGCAACCTCGTGGTGTTGGGGGACGCCGGCGACGCATTGGGCGACAGCTGTTATGAGGCGCATCTTTTTGTGCGCGGTTCCGTCAAAAGCCTCGGTGCAGATTGCGAGAAAAAAGAGATGCGCCCTGAACATATCGAAATTCTGAAAGGCCTCCTGGAGCGTTCGGGCGCAGACGCACAGCCCGAAGAATTCACGCGTTATGGTTCCGCACGGAATTTGTATAATTTCGACGTCGACAATGCGTCAGCTTACTAAGGACAAGCCCATGAACGATGAGACGCACAAAGGCATTCCCCACACGACACCACGCCAATCCGCCACGTTTTCACAAGATGTAAACAGCGATATCCGCCGTGCTGCCGCGACAGGTATTTACGACATTCGTGGTGGTGGCGCAAAACGCAAGGTTCCGCATTTTGACGATTTGCTCTTCTTGGGTGCATCGATCTCTCGCTACCCTCTCGAAGGATACCGAGAAAAATGCGAAACCAAAGTGGTTCTTGGCACTCGGTTTGCAAAGAAGCCCATAGAATTGGACATTCCTATTACTATTGCCGGGATGAGCTTTGGGGCACTATCCGGACCTGCGAAAGAGGCGCTTGGGCGCGGTGCAAATGCGGCCGGTACCTCTACGACAACGGGCGACGGTGGTATGACCCCTGAAGAACGCGGGCATTCATCAAAGCTGGTTTATCAGTACCTGCCTTCGCGTTACGGCATGAACCCTGATGACTTGCGCAAGGCAGATGCAATAGAGATCGTTGTTGGTCAGGGTGCAAAACCCGGTGGTGGCGGTATGCTTTTGGGTCAAAAAATAAGTGACCGGGTAGCCGAGATGCGCAATCTGCCCAAAGGTATTGACCAACGATCTGCCTGTCGTCATCCCGATTGGACGGGGCCTGACGATCTGGAAATCAAAATTCTTGAACTGCGTGAAATCACCGGATGGCAGGTGCCGATTTACGTCAAGATCGCAGGTGCACGTCCCTACTTCGACACGACACTTGCAGTAAAGGCAGGGGCAGATGTGGTTGTTCTGGATGGCATGCAGGGCGGTACGGCAGCAACTCAGGATGTTTTCATTGAACACGTGGGCCAACCAACATTGGCGTGCATCCGTCCAGCAGTACAGGCGCTTCAGGACTTGGGAATGCATCGGGAAGTTCAACTCGTCATTTCCGGCGGCATTCGTTCCGGTGCAGATGTAGCAAAGGCACTGGCACTTGGTGCGGATGCAGTGGCGATTGGCACAGCCGCTCTCATCGCGCTTGGCGACAATGATCCGAAATGGGAAAGCGAATACAACAAACTGGGGACCACTGCCGGCGCCTATGACGACTGGCACGAAGGCCTTGATCCCGCAGGGATTACCACCCAGGATCCAGATCTGATGGCACGTTTCGATCCCATCGAAGGGGGCCGTCGCCTCAGAAATTACCTGAAGGTTATGACTTTGGAAGCGCAGACGATCGCGCGCGCCTGTGGCAAGAATCATATGCATAATCTTGAGCCAGAAGATCTGGTCGCCCTTACGATGGAGGCCGCCGCAATGGCACAAGTGCCGCTTGCCGGGACGGCCTGGTATCCGGGTAAACCAGGACTTTGAGCTAACACCGGTGCTGGGTAACATGGCAAGGGTAGAATAAAAGAATGAGAGAAAACAACAGGGAAGAGGAAAGACGGACATGACCAAGGATCTGGCTGCCTTCGCCAAGAAAAACGACATCAAGTACTTCATGATCTCCTTTACGGATCTTTTTGGGGGCCAGCGGGCAAAGCTGGTACCAGCTCAGGCAATCGCTGATATGCAAGAGGATGGCGCCGGGTTTGCAGGTTTTGCCACGTATCTGGACCTGACACCGGCGCACCCCGACATGCTTGCGATACCTGATCCGTCTTCAGTCATCCAACTGCCGTGGAACCGCGAAGTCGCTTGGGTCGCTGCAGACTGCGTCATGGATGGCAAAGACGTCGCCCAAGCGCCACGCAATGTTCTGCGCCGTCTCATCGCTGAGGCTGCCGAGGAGGGAATGCACGTCAAAACCGGCATTGAGGCCGAATTCTTCCTTTTGACTCCTGATGGGCGCGAATTATCTGACCCGTATGATACAGCGGCCAAGCCCTGTTACGATCAGCAGGCAGTGATGCGGCGCTACGATGTTGTCAAAGAAATTTGCGACTACATGCTCGAGTTGGGTTGGAACCCCTACCAGAATGATCATGAAGACGCCAATGGCCAGTTTGAAATGAACTGGGACTTCGACGATGCATTAGTCACAGCGGACAAACATTCGTTCTTCAAATTCATGACCAAATCAGTTGCCGAAAAGCATGGCTATAGAGCGACATTCATGCCCAAGCCGATTGAAGGGCTGACGGGCAATGGTTGTCATGCCCATATTTCGGTCTGGGACGCGCCGGGCAAAAAAGCCAAGAATAATGTGTTTGCTGGCGCAACCGATGATACGCCGACAGGAGAATTGGGGCTGTCCGAAAACGGCAAACATTTTCTTGGTGGCATCATGAAACATGCCAGCGCGCTGGCTGCCATTACCAACCCAACCGTCAACAGCTACAAACGCATCAACGCGCCGCGCACCGTATCTGGTGCAACCTGGGCACCAAATACTGTCACATGGACGGGCAATAATCGTACTCACATGGTTCGCGTTCCCGGTCCCGGCCGATTTGAGTTACGCCTGCCCGATGGTGCGACAAACCCATATTTGCTGCAGGCCATCATCATTGCTGCCGGCCTAAGCGGCGTGAGGTCCAAAGCAGAGCCCGGTAAGCGCTGGGACATCGACATGTATGCCGACGGTCATAAAGTCAAAGGTGCGCCCAAGCTTCCCCTCAATATGTTGGATGCCTTGCGCGCTTTTGACAAGGACAGCGAACTCAAGAAGGCCATGGGATCCGAATTCTCAGCGGCCTATCTGAAAATGAAACACATTGAATGGAACGAATACTGCACTCATTTCAGCGAATGGGAACGCAGTAACACTCTTGATATCTAACAGGCAGCACTACCATGCCGAAAAGGCTCCGGACCCAATCCCGGGGCCTTATTTGTTTGCGTCACAGGTTGGGATACATAGGGAATTTGGCGCATAGTTTTGCGACTTCGGCTTTGACTTTTGCCTCGACAGCGCCGTTTCCGTCTGTGCCATTGGCCGCCAGCCCGTCGACGACTTCGATGATCCAGTCCGCGATCTGACGGAATTCCACCTCGCCAAAGCCACGCGTGGTGCCCGCAGGGCTGCCGAGGCGAATGCCGGATGTCACCGTCGGTTTTTCGGGGTCAAA
>JBDVOA010000017.1:0-113192 GCA_039969355.1 Paracoccaceae bacterium | reverse complement strand
GGCTCCTCTCATAAGCAGATATCGACACCTGCATTATGGCGCATTGCGACGCCGGTTGATGCAGGAGCCATCCACCCCATCAGCAATGCGGGCTGCGACTGCAGCATCGCCATCAGCTGTCGGATGACCGCAATGGGCCGTAAGCGGAAGTTCAGCTATTCGATACGAAGGGCCGCAAAGTCCCGCACAGCAGGCCTTGGCACTCAGTTCGACTACTGGTCGTTCGGCCAAAGAGGAACCACGAATTAAAACCGATTTGTGCAACAATGCCCAGTTAAACAAATTTGGCTGCGTTGCACATGACCCGTAGCTTTTCTTCAGCTAATTTCGCAGATAACAATCCAAGACCGCAGTCTGGTGCAACAACAAAACGGTCTCGGTCGATATGAGTTAGGGCTGAACGCAAACGCTCCACAACCTCTTCAACGCTTTCTACGCGGCTAGATGCAATCGCTATTGACCCAAAAATTATTGTTTTGAATTGGAATTTTTCCAGCAGAGCAAGATTGTTGCAACAATGCTTATCTTCAATGGAAACTTGGTCAAAGTCGGCTTCATCAACCGCATTGCTCAGCTGATGATAACTTAAAGGGTCAGCCTTTTTGTAGTCATCATCGTCTAGGTGGTCTGGATAACCGCAACACATATGCACAATTCGAGTGACTGACTTTGGCACACCATGAAAGCATCGCTCCAGCCCCTCCATGCCAAAATCTAACGCATCGCTGACGTTACGGGCAAACAGCGGTTCATCAACTTGAATGTATTGGCAACCGGCCTCCACAAGAGACAGGATTTCCTTGTTGACCGTTTCCGCCAAGGCGGCATTCAGTTTTGGTCGGTCATCATAAAAGCAATCTGCCGTTGTATCCATAATTGTCAAAGGTCCAGGCATTGTGAATTTGACGGGTCTTGCGCTGACGCTCTGACTGGCCAAATAATCGTGCGCTGCATAGTCTTTACCCATGTGAGCGATTTGACCTCGAATGGCAGGTAAGTCTGTTTCGTATGCGCCGTCGCGCAAGACCCTATGTTCCAGCTTATCGAAATCGAAACCACCCAAGTGGCGGCAATGATAGTGGATGTAATTCTCGCGACGCACTTCGCCATCCGTCGGAATAGATATCCCTGCTCGAAGCTGAATATCGATAACCTCTTTAGCTGCCTGAACAAACAGATCTTCATGAGATTTCTGGTTTTTCGCAACGTCTCGCGTGTATTCCAGAGTTGTGCGCGCTGTGTTCATTCCCCCTGTTTCACGGGCCATATCAAACCAGTCTCGAACAGGCACATATTTGGGCTTAGGAAAGGCTCCGAGCGTCGTCGTTTCAAGTAATTTCTTCATAGCTTAGCGTAGTAAGAGAAGCATCAGTTTGCAAATTCTTAAGGTAAAGGTTTGACGGCAATGTCAGAATAGCCGGGACATTCGACCATCCACAGATTCGTCCGCATAGCAGCCCTAAAAAGGCATCGCAGCGAACGACCGCATCGAGCCCAAAGTGTCGGATGCTGCGATATGTTCGAACGGCTGCCGGTTTCTTCGCTTCGGTCATTGGGGACCGACGCATTACTACATCAACGTCGGTATGAATCATGGATGAGTCTAAGCCTGAAAGCACCCGACGCCAAATAGATGGGCTGATGACACAACCAGTCTCACGAAGTGCAGACGCCCCACAAAGACTTCCCGACCGGAAAGCCCGGACTCAATATCTAAAGTGCCGAGCTTGCCGCCATCCCGACGAGAAAGCTCTCAACTTCGATCCGTGCCTGATCGGGATCCTCCGATCTGATCGCATCGGCGATCTTAGATAGCCGATCGTGGAAGTGTTTTCGAACCAAATTCGCGACAGGCGCCTGCTCGGTCCCGCCATCGAATTTGTTTGCGCGTCGTGCCGAGACAATCTGGTCAAAGGTCCAGCACAGAAATTCATTACCGGCCTCAACGTAGTAAAGGCGCGCAAAACCGTAGATTTCCTCTTTGAAGCGCAGCCAAGCCGGCGCCACGAGAATCCGCTCGAGCGCAGCGTCCAAGTCTGCAATAAACTGCTCCGTCGGCGCTTCCGCCGCGCGTGAGGCAACAGATGGCTCGATCAGAAGTCGGGCCTCCAGCGTCTCGTGAAAATCGTGGCTGCGCTCCAGAGACATTTCGACCGAGGCGTCAGCCAGCTCGATGATCTGCGGTGCACGTTCAGATAGGTAAGTCCCGCTTCCGATCTTGCGTTCGACCAGGCCTTCCCGCTGCAGCATGAACAGGGCGTCGCGTACCTGCGTTCTTGATGCGCCGTTCAGCTCGGCAAGCCGTCGCTCATTCGGAATCCGTTGCCCAGGCACGATATCCCCCGAGCGGAGCATATCCCGGATATCATAATAGACGCGATCAATAATACCATTTGGCATCGTGGTCCCTAGTTTGGTCAATTGGTCCACCAATTGCAGATTTTTGTACCTTTGCCAATAGTGAGCCGAGATAGTTTGACGCTTTTAACTTTGATGTTGACAAATGGTCGGGCAATTCGCTTAATTGGTCAACCGTTTCTAAAAAAACCGGGATTCGGTCAACCAATGCTCCAAACTTGGGCTGAAATTCAACAGGAGGACATTATGAAAATTCAGCGGCGAGAAGCCCTCTACCGCGCAGGCCTGCTGGCCGCCACCACATCCATGACAATCGGTATCTCCGCCACCGCTGCGTTTGCCGAATTTTCATGGGATCAGCATTCGGGACAGTCTATCACAGTGATGATGCCGGAGCATCCGGTCACCGACGGTGTACGCGCCGTGTTGGACCAGTTCGAAAGCGACACTGGCATCAACGTCAGTCTTCAGACCATGGCGGAGGATCTGTATTTCGACCGGATGGAGGTTGCGCTTCGCGGTTCCGGCGGGAATTCGCAGATGGATGTCTATTTCCTACCGATGGATTCGACTGCCTACACCCAGCACGCCAATGGGCTGGTTCATTCGCTTCAAGGGTTTATCGACAACCCTGATCTCACGGCGCCCGACTATAACATTGATGACATTCCGGCCGGCTTCCTCGACTCGACGAAGTATAATGTGAATGGTGCGTGGGAATATCACGGCATTCCGGCATCATTCGAGACCTACATATTGTTTGCGAACATGGATCACGTGAACCAGTACCTCGACGGCAAGATGCCGACGACCATGGAAGAGCTGATCGCGGCTGCACAGGAAGTAAAAGCGGAAAGCGATGGCGAGGTATCCGGCGCTGTCCTGAGGGGTATTCGCTCGGACACCTTGATCGACACGATCACCGGTTTCGTCAACAACTCGGTCGGCGCTGCCGATCGCTCGGCCCCTTACAACGTTTGGTTCTCGGACGACTGGTCCAACCCGAAAATGGATGATCCCGACATCGTACGTGCTCTGACGAACTATGCAGAACTGATGAAAACTGGCCCGATCAACATCCAAGCAATGGATTGGTCAGATGCTTCTCAGTTCTTCATGGCCGGTGGTGCGGCGTTCTTCATCGACGCCAGCCTCTTCGCACCGGGCTTCGAGAATGTCGATGAAAGTCCGATTGCCGGAAAGATTGGGTATTCAGTGATCCCCGTCGATAACGACGAAGGTGCGCCATACACTGCGCATTGGCAGTGGGGTTTCGGCATTCCGCAAAATGCCACCAACGCCGAGGCCGGTTGGCTGTTCGTTCAGTACATGTCGAACGACGCCAATGCGACCGCTATCGGAAAACTGCACGGTGGTGCACCACGTTTGTCGACCTGGGAAGACGCCGATTATGCAGCCAGCTTCCCGCAAGCCTATGTGGATGCGGTTGCCGCAGCGATGCCGAATTCGCAGACATCTGTTGTTCAGCGCGCCGGTTGGAGCGAGTTTGCTCTCCGGATCGTTGATGTGATCCAGGCCGTCTATGGCGGCACAGCCCCGGCAGAAGCGGCCGCGGCCGCGCAAACCGACTTCCAGAAGATGGCCGCAAACTAAGTCTCCTTTGCTCCGGGCGGCGCCTTTGCCGTCCGGGGCTATTTCCGACTATCTATGGCTGACTGAACGACTCCCTTGACCGGAAGACGACATGATTACTGCGCTCAAATCTCTCGGCAACGCTTCGGCCTTCTGGTTTATCCTGCCCTGCATTCTCGTGCTGGGGCTGACTTCTCTCTATCCGGTCGGTTTCGGTCTTGTGGTTTCTCTGACCAACTGGAACTGGGGAAATCAATTCGATTTTGTGGGTGCAACGAATTACGCAGAGCTTTTGCGTGATGCCGAATTTTGGACGGTGATGCGAAACACCGTTGTCTTCGCCACATCTGCGACAGCAATTGAAATTGCGCTTGGCTTCTACCTTGCGGTGCAGGTCGACAAACTGGCGATCCGGACCGACCTGATCCAAGCATTGATCATGCTGCCATTGATGGTTTCAGGCATCGTCGTGGCGCTCATGTCAAAGGTCATGTTCGACCCATTTCTTGGCATCGTAAATCACCTTATCGGGGCCTTCGGGTTTGGGCCATCTGCGTTCTACGGGGCTGCCGGCTCCGCTATGCCGTCGATTGTAGCGGTGGATGCTTGGTGGCAAACGGCCTTTGTTTTCATTATCATGCTTGCTGGACTACGCGGCCTGCCGACCGATCCGGTCGAAGCGGCACGAGTGGAAGGCGCAAGCGAATTCACGACTTTCTGGCACATCAAATTCCCAATGTTGCAATCATTGTTAATCACCGTGATCATCATCCGCGCTATCGACACTCTGAAAGTGTTTGACATCGTCTTCGGCACAACGGGTGGCGGCCCGGGGCAGGCAACCGAAGTGGTTCAGACATACGTCTACCGAACGGCCTACAGCTATCAGCAGATTGGCAAGGCGATGGCGACGATGATACTGTTTTCCATCCTGATTCTCGGCGTGGCGCTGGCCTTGCAGATCTTGCAGCGTCGTGGGGAGGTTGACCGATGAGCGCGCGAGTCGAACGGCTAAACGACCGCCTGTCGCGTATCTGGGCCTACGTTTTCACCGGCACAATGGTGCTATTTAGCCTGTTTCCGGTATACTGGGTGCTGGCAACTTCGCTGAAGACCAAGCGCGACGGTTTGGCCAACCCGCCGCTTTGGCTCTTCGATCCTACATCGACCAACTTTCTTAAGCTTTGGACCCACGACACCTTCAAGTACACGTTTTTGAATTCGGTGATCGTGACGATCATTGGCGTGGCGCTTTCATTGGCCATCGCTATTCCCACGGCCTACGCTATCGTCCGAATGAAGGTGCGCGGCCGCAATCTCGTTGGCATTTGGCTGATCCTCGCCTATATGCTACCCGAGTTCCTGTTCGTACTTCCAATGTTCTCGCTCTATCAGTGGACCGGGCTGTACGACACACATGTGGGTCTGGCGCTGATGTACCAGGTTCATGTCTTGCCATTATCGATCTGGCTCTTGAGTTCGTTTTTTCGCGAGATAAATCCCGCCATTGACGAAGCTGCCCGGATCGAAGGCGCCAGCAATCTTCAGATTCTCACCAAGATCTACATTCCTTGCACATTTCCCGGCATGGTCGCTACGGCGATTCTTAACGCGATCTGGATATGGAACGAACTCGCCATTGCACTTGGACTGACATTCTCCAAGGCGCAGACCGTGACACTCGGTGTGACCAGCTTTCGCGGTTACGCCGCACTTGACTGGGGCGCGATGACTGCTGCCTCGATCATCGCCATCGTCCCGATGCTCTTGTTCGCCGTCATCGCTCAGAAACACATCGTCAAGGGCCTGACCCTTGGCGCGGTCAAAGGATAAGCAATGCCGTTCAGTGAAACCGATATTCCACAGTTTGCCACAGTCTTCGGACGCAACTTGCTGGCCGAAGTGCCGAACTTCGTGCGCCCCAAGGTGTTGGTCGTCACGATGGCAGACCTGTGGCCTCTCTTCCGCGATGATCTGCCGACGGATGTGCAGCCGTATTTCGTTCAGTCCATGGAGCGTAGCGCGCTCGAAGCCGAACTTGCGTCGTTGTCCGACTTTTCTTCGGTTGTTGGACTAGGAGGTGGACAGGCTATTGATGCCGCGAAGTATTTCGCCTGGCGCCTAAACCTGCCGCTGTTTCAGTTCCCGACATCGCTTTCGGTTGATGCCGTATTTGGCCACCGTTCCGGCGTCCGGGAAAACAGCGTGATTAAATACGTCGGCTGGGCGGTACCCGAGACGGTTTACATCGACCGCGACATCATCGAAGCGGCACCGCGTGCGCTGAACATCGGCGGTGTTGGCGACGTCTTCTGCTTTTTCACCGGCGTGATGGATTGGCGTTTTGCCGCGGCAAAAGGCAAATGCGAGGATCGCTGGCCCTACGACGACAGCTTGGCACAGATCTCGCTTTCAAAAGCCGAGGCGGCGCTTACCGAGCTGAACGAGATTAGGTCCCTTAATCCCCGCGGCATTGAACTGATGGTCGACGCGCTGAAATGGGGCGGCGCATCCTATCAGGGTGCGGGGTGGAACCCGCGGCACATCGAAGGGATCGAGCACTTCATTTTCTATTCGCTCGAGGCCCGAACCGGGAAGAAATTTCTCCACGGTCAGGCGGTATGCCTGGGCCTTATCCTCGGCGCGATGATGCACGATGAGAGAGCGGAAGAATTGCTTTCAGCGGTCGTGGCCCTTGGCGTCGATATCCGGCCCGAGGCCATGGACATAACCTGGGACGACGCCTTCGAAGCGATGAAATACCTCCGGGATTTCGTGATCCGAGAGAAGCTTCCCTACGGCATCGCACATGAGTTTGACGTGACGGATGATTTTTTGACACGGGCCAAGGATCGAATTGAGGAGGCTTTTGCCCAATGATAACGAGTGGGACAGTGATGGGCGACGCGGAGTTGCCCGAAGATCGCCTTTCGCGCTTGGGCCTGAGCCTTCCGAAGGTCCCCACGCCGCTCGGCAATTTCGATCTCGGCTCAATCGACGGCACAACGCTTTATCTTTCCGGTCAAGGGCCGCTCATGGAGGATGGCAGCCTTGCCACCGGAAAGGTCGGTCTTGACGTGACGGCCCAGCAAGCCGCCTTTCACGCCAGACAGACCGGCATGGTCTTGATTGCGGCGATGCGAGAGATCCTGGGCACGCTTGACCATGTCGCGCAAATCCGCCGCGTCTACGGCATGGTTAATGCGGTTCCGGAGTTTGGGGATCACCCCGTCGTTTTGAACGGTTGTTCCGACCTCTTCTGCGAAGTTTTTGGGGCGAAAGGGCGCCACGCGCGCGCGGCGGTCGGAATGGGGTCCTTGCCGGGCAACATAACCGTCGAGATTGACGCCATCGTTTCAATCTCCCGCGATTGGAGGCCCGAAACATGAGCGACATTCGCTTCGTCGGCGCCGCCAAACGGTATGGAGATGTCGAGGTAATTCGCGGCCTCAACCTCCGTATCGGCGAGGGCGAATTCATGGTATTGGTCGGGCCGTCGGGATGCGCAAAATCCACGACTTTGCGTATGATCGCTGGGCTCGAGGAAATCTCAGACGGCGATCTGTTCATCGGCGGGGGGCGCGCAAATGCGCTTTCACCGGCCGAGCGGAACATCTCGATGGTGTTTCAGTCCTACGCGCTGTTCCCGAACATGTCGGTGCGCGGCAATCTGTCCTTCGGCCTGAAATTGCGAAAGACCGACAACGCAATGGTCGAAAGTGAGGTCAAGCGAGTAGCCGACATGCTCGGACTAGACACCTTGCTTGATCGCAAACCCCGCCAATTGTCCGGCGGCCAGGCACAAAGGGTGGCGCTCGGCCGCGCCATGATCCGAAAGCCGGATGCGTTTCTCTTTGACGAACCGCTCTCGAACCTCGACGCTGAGCTCAGGGTTCAGATGCGGGGGGAGATTTCGGAAATGCAGAACAATCTTGCGACGACGACGGTGTATGTCACGCACGATCAGGTCGAGGCGATGACGTTGGGCGACCGGATCGCGGTGATGGACAAGGGACAGATCATGCAGGTCGGCGCGCCGACTGAGCTTTACGAACACCCGGCAAACACATTCGTTGCAGGGTTCATCGGAAGCCCGCGGATGAATCTTCTGGCCGCAGCTGACCTTTTGTCGGATGCGGATCCGACGATTGACCCAACTGGCGGCCGCCCCGGAACGCTCGGTGTGCGGCCCGAGCATCTTCTGATCAACTCGACCGATGATGCCATGCGCATTGGTGACGCTGAAGTCGTCCGCATCGAGGATCTCGGCCATGAGGCGCACCTACACATCAGCACATCGCGCGGCGCGGCGCTGACGGCCCGCACAAGTGGGGACATGCGACACACCGTTGCACCGGGTGCGTCGGTATCGGTTTCCATTCGTCCCGAAAGCCTCCATGCGTTCGACCCGTCAAGCGGGGAACGAATGACATGACCTGCGATCCGTTCAGCCGCTGGAACTTGACGCCCGTCATCAATGCCTCCGGCACCATGACCAGCATCGGGGCGTCGAGGGTTCCCGCCGAGGTGCGCACCTGCGTGGATGAGATCCTCGGTGCGTTCGTCGGGATAGACGAGCTGCAGTCCCGTGCCAGCGCGGTGATCGCCCGCGCGACAGGCGCGGAGGCAGGCTGCATCACTGCATGTTCTGCCGCGGCCATGGCACAGACAGTCGCCGCCTGTCTGACAGGTGCCGATCTGGCGAAGATCGAAGCGCTTCCCGAAACGACCGGTGAACGCCGTGTTCTTCTGCCGATGGGCCACATGATCAACTATGGGGCACCCATCGCACAGGCGGCGCGGATTGCAGGCGGCACGGTTGTGCCGATCGGGACCGCGGCTGCCTGCGAAACATGGCATTTGAAATCAGCCTTGGCCGAAGGCGCCGCTGCCGCGATGTATGTCGTATCGCACCACACGGTGCGCGAAAACGAGATGCCCATGGACGTCTTCATCGCCCTTTGCCGTGAATACAACGTACCGGTGATCGTCGACATGGCGTCCGAATACGACCTAAAAGGTCCGACCGTACTCGGCGCCAGTGCCACGATATATTCCGGTCACAAATTCCTCTCCGGCCTCACCAGTGGCATCGTCGCCGGGACCACTGATCTGATCGGCATCACATACCTTCAACACAGGGGTATCGGTCGCACAATGAAGGCGGGCAAGGAGAGTATCGTAGGTGCAATGGCCGCACTCCAACTTTGGGAACATCGGGATCACGCCGCCACGAAAGCTGCGGAAGACAGGCGTGTCGCGATCTGGTTGCAGGGTCTCGGCAAGGTGGAGGGCCTTGCCCTGTCTCGCCACGAAGACTGGAGCGGCAATCCGATCTCCCGCGCCCGGATCACGGTCGATCCGCAAGCGGCGGGCTTTCATGCCTGGGAACTGGCGGGACGCCTTTCCGCGCGTTGTCCGCGCATTGTCGTTCGTGACGATCTGATCGAAGCGCAGGAGATCTATCTAGATCCCTGCAACTTGACTGATGAGGAGGCAGAAACAGTCGCCACCGCAATCATCGAGGAGATTGCAAGTTTTCGGAACAATGGCGACGGACGCAAGACAAGCTGGAGCGATGTGAAGCGCGCCCGCGAAGCAGCGGCAACGAATTGGAACAGTCATGCAACTTGATGGTCGCCGCATCCTTGTCACAGGTTCCGCCCGTGGGATCGGTCTCGCCGTTGTCAATGCGTGTCTTGAAGCGGGCGCAATGGTGTTGGCAACTGATGTTGACGAGCAGGCTTTGCGTGAAGTCGAGGAAAGTCTGGGGGGCAGTTCGGACAAGCTCCGTTTCGCCACGCTCGATGTTGGCGATGCCGCAAGTGTCGATAAGGCCATGGCCGCAATCGCCGGGTGGGCGGTATTGGACGGACTTGTAAACAACGCGGCCATGCTGGATATCGGCGATGCCGGGGCGGTTACCGATGAACGATTTGCCGAAGTGCTGAACGTCAACTTAACCGGCCCATTGCGGGTGACACGTGCCGCCCTGCCGAAACTGCGGCAATCGACATCTCCCGCCGTCGTCAACACGCTTTCAACACAGTCGTTCTTCGGGGTTTCCCGATCCGCCGCTTATGCCAGCGCGAAAGGCGGTCTCCACATGCTGACACGCTCCATGGCCGTCGACTTCGGAACCATGGGTCTGCGCGTGAACGCGGTCGCGCCGGGCTTTATCGACACACGCATGGCGCTGACAGAAACTGGCGATCACGAACACGAACTGGACGATTTCAAGTCTCACTACGTCGACGCTGGCCGCATCCCGCTTCGCCGCCCCGGAACGCCCGAAGATTGTGCCGGAGCATTCGTTTTTCTGATGTCCGATCAGGCGCGATACATCACCGGTCAGACGATCTGCGTCGACGGCGGCCTGACCGCGACTTACTGATGGAGCTACCCCGCAGCCTCCGGCGCGTAGGTAAAACCCGTGCGGTTCTCGGCGAAGGCATCCGATACGATGCCGTAAGTGACACGTTTTCGTGGCTCGATATTCCTAGTAGCCGGGCCTGGCGGCTCGGCTCTAACGGGCGCGAAGTCGAACTGTCCCTTGGGAAGGAAGCGGCTTTCGCGTTTTTGACCGAAGACGCCCGCACATTGGCGGGCGGCGATAGCGGATTCTACCTCGATGGCACCTCCGTGGGCCGAGGATTTTTTTCAAACACCGAGGTTCTGAACGATGGTGCGGTCCATCCCTCCGGCCAATTCACGGTCTTCGGAAGCCGGGACCGTCGCGAAGAAAAACCACATGGCCATATGTGGTGCATGGGGCGCGATCTGGTCGAAATGCCCTGGCAATTTACGGTCTTCAACGGCCCGGCATTCAGCCCGGAAGGTGCGAGGATCTACTTTGCAGATTCGCCGGCGCGCACGATCTTCATGGCAGAGGTGAATGCAAAGCGCCAAAAGATCGGCGACCGCGATATCTTCGCGGTTGTCCCCGAGGCTCTCGGCTATCCCGACGGCATGATCTGCGACGACGAAGGCGGACTCTGGTCGGCCCATTGGGACGGCGGCTGCATTACACGATACCACCCGAACGGCACGGTCGATCGGCGTATTCGAATGCCGGTCAGCCGCCCAACGTCGCTCGCCTTCAAAGGAACGACGCTCTACGCAACAAGCGCCCGACTGGACGGGCCTGAAGATGACGGCGGTGCGGACGGATGCGTTTTTGCATTCGATGCCGGGCACGCTGGTCCGCCGTGCCCCCGCCTTTCCACCTCGATACTGACAACAATTTACTAAAGGAATTCGCACATGCCCCACGATCACGCACACGGCCCGGAATTGGATTACGGCTTTCCCACTGTCTTTGGGCGGGGCCTGCTAGATGAATTCAAGAACTTCGTCAACCCGCCCTTCCTTGTTGTCACGATGGAGGATCTCTGGCCGCTTTTCGGTCATCATTTCGAGGGCGCCGACTGCCGGCCCTATTTTTGCGGTTCCATCGAACAAGCCGATCTGGAACGCGAAGCGGCAAACCTGGGTGAAGTTCGCGCGATTGTTGGCCTTGGCGGTGGTCAGGCACTGGATGTGGCAAAATACTTCGCCTGGCGCCTGAACATCCCGTTCTTTCAGGCTCCGACGGCTCTTTCGGTAAATGCCGTATACGGCCAACGCGCCGGTGTTCGCGTGGATGGCAAGGTTGTTTATCGCGGCTGGGCCGTGCCGCAGGCGATCTACATTGATTACGATGTGCTGGCGGCTTGCCCACCTGCACTGAACTGGTCCGGGATCGGGGATATCCTTTGCTTCCACACCGGTGTCCTCGACTGGCAGTATGCGGAACGCGAAGGTAAGATCGAAGAGAAATGGCGCTTTGACCAGAACCTCGCCCGACAATCCCTCGCGAAGGTTCGCAACATTGTCGAGAACGTCGATAACATCCGAGCCATGAATGACAGGGGCATCGAGGCGCTTGTCGATGGCCTGAAATGGGGGACGAGCTACCACGGTGCCGGGTGGTGCCCGCGCCACATCGAGGGCACCGATCATTTCCTGTTCTACACGCTTGAAAAACTGACCGGGAAAAAGTTTCTGCACGGACAACCTGTCGGACTCGGCGTCATCGTCGGCTCGATGCTCCACGAAGATGGCGCGGACGAGATGCTGGACACAATATCCAGCATTGGCCTCGACATCCGACCTGAGGCGATGGGGCTTACGTGGGATCAATTCGAAGACGGCCTTAAGACCATGCGCAGTTACGTCAATGAAGTCGGGCTCTGGCATTCCATCGCCCATGACGCATCGATTTCGACCGGATTTATTTCGGACCTAAGGAACAAACTTTCATCCGCTTACGGCGGTTGAGCATATTTCCCGGCGAAACCCGCAGGCGGATGCGAGCGCCTCTCGCGCGCCTTGATTTTCTCACTCGCTATCGCGCACATAGCGGACATACAAAAGCAAAGAGCATATTTCGGCTTTGTCCGCACAGCCGACGGTCACATCTCCCAAACTCAATGACCGCTTTGCGGAAACTGGTGCGATACTTCAAAGGCCAAAAGTTCCAGCCAAGTTTAGTTTACACGCCGGTCGGCGCACCGATGACACCGCTATCGAGAAGTTTGCGCACCGTCTGCCTGCGACCACCCAGGAAGGTATCGGGCGCATTGCCGACCAGCAGGCCGCTTTCTCGCCCGAGGGCCAGAAGGGCGCGTCCATCCTCAAGATCGGTGACGAAGGGCTTTTCTGAATGGACATGCTTGCCCGCTTCAAGCGCCTGTCGGCTGATGTCGTATTGCGTGTCGGGGATCGTGAGGTTTAGGACGGCATCAATCTCGGGATCGGCAAAGATGTCCTCCGGGACGCAGGCTTTCGCGACACCGTATTGCGCAGCCTTTGCGCGGCTTTCCTCGATGTCGAGGCTGGCGCAGGCGACGATTTCGATCCCGTCGAAGCGGGCGCAGTTCCGGAGGTAGATGTTGCTGATCCGCCCGCAGCCGATCAGTCCAACTCGGAATGTCATGGATATGTCTCGCGCCAAGTCTTCAACCACTGATTTCTAGATGTGCCAGTCGTCTGCGGAAATCAGCACAACGCGATTTTCCCGAACAGACTGATAGGCGGCGTTTGCCAGACATTGCGCCCGCAAACCATCCTGCAGTTGCGCGACATCGCCCAGATCGCCGGTTTCAAGTGCTGTCAGGAACTGATCCAGCTCTGCCTTGTAGGTCTCTGCAAACCGGTCGCGCCAATCCGGGGTTGGCCCGCCATGGTGCAGGCCAGTGCCTGAGAGAGTTCGGTAGAGTTGCACTGGCTGCTGCAGGTTCTGCAGCAGCCCTTTGCTTCCGTGGACCTCGATGCGTTCGTCCTGGCCATAAGCCGCACGCCAACTGAAATCGCACATCACCTGCGCGCCGGAGCACATTTTCAAAGTGACCTTTGCGGTATCAACTTCGTTCACCGCCGCGTAGCCCGGATCGATCAACACCGATCCGCAGGCCAAAAGCTCCTCTGGCGTGTCGTCGGTCAACCAGCAGGCCAGGTCGAAGAAATGGCTGCCCTTTTCGCCGAACAATCCGCCCGATGTTCGGATGAAAGACGGATCGGGCGGCGCGGCAGACCGCGAGATGATCAGGATCGTTTCGACCGAACCAATCGCATCGCCGCGGATCGCGGCACGGAGATCCCGGAATTCCGCCGCAAATCGCCTGTTGAGGGCAAGGCCGCAGGTGAGTCCCGATGTCTTGGCCTCGGTCGCCAGGCGGATACCTTCGGTGAGATCTCCCGCCAATGGTTTTTCGCACAGGAAGGGCTTGCCTTCTGCAAGACAGGTCTCGGCCACAGCGCCATGAGACGACGTGGAAGACGCGATGATGACGGCATCGATGCCGGGGCCAAGGCATTCGTTCAGTGTCGTCGCGCGGCTGCCGTGTTTCGACGCCAAGCCTTCTGCCCGGTCGATATCCGCATCGCAGATCGCAGCCAACCGGCATCGATCATTCCGGGAGATGTTCCCGGCGTGGATTTGACCGATGGAACCTGCGCCCACCAGTGCGACATTCAACATTTTTCAAACCTTTCGTTGGGGCCAGAATGACACGATTCCCCGCAACCGAACACCTCCTTGAGCTGGTCGATGCAATGACGGAAAGATGCTTCGTAGCCACCATCTCCTTGACCGCGTCGATATCGCGGATCAGCAAGGGTGTCGTTGTTTCTAGGGGCCATCGTCAAGGATCAGATCCGCGGCCTTTTCGCCGATCATGATTGAAGCGGCGTTCGTGTTGGAACTGACAAGCCGCGGCATCACCGAAGAGTCGCAGACGCGCAGCCCGTCAATTCCACGGACCTTGAGTGTTGGTGTAACCACCGCCTCGGCATCGCTGCCCATCCGGCAGGTGCCAACGGGGTGATAGGCCGTTCGACCGTGCGCACGTATGAAGTCCGCGATTTCGGCATCGCTTCGCACATCGACGCCGGGAAAATGCTCGGAACCGCCAACGCTGGCAAAAGCCGGTTGGCCCCCGATCTCGCGCATCAGTTTCACCGCCTTGATCGTCATTTCAACGTCTTTCGGTTCGGCGAGATAGTTTGGATCGATCAGCGGCTGGGCAGCGGGATCGGCCGAGGGCAACCGAACCGTTCCCCGGCTTTCGGGCCGCACGAAATAGCCATTCATCATGCAGCCGGCACCGCTTTCGACCAGGGGCGAGCCCGGCTCGGTACCCGAAGCTGGTTCGAAGTGGAGTTGTGTGTCTGCTGTTGGGGAGGTCGGATCAACCGTCCAGAACGCGCCTCCCTCGACAATTGTCGACGTCACAGGACCAGTTCCAAAAAGCAGGTACTGCAGCCCGGCCCATAGCATGCGGTGCTTTGCCTTGTACTTGTCCAGGCCAAGCCCCGTGTCGACCGCGAGGATCAGGTCGATGTCGAGGTGGTCTTGCAGGTTCTCGCCCACGCCCGGCGAATCGGTAACCGGCGCTATTCCGTGGTGCAATAGGGCGTCTGCCGGTCCGATCCCGGACAACATCAGCAGCCTGGGCGAGCCGATGGCCCCAGCCGTCAGGATCACTTCGCGCGCCGCCTCGACTGTCTCGACCGGGTCGCCAAGATCCACGCTCACTGCCCGCGCTTTTTCGACAATTACCCGCAGCACCCTGCGCCCGGTCTCAAGCGAAAGGTTCTGCCGGGACAGCGCCGGACGCAGGTATCCAGTGGCAGTTGAGCACCGGCGCCCCTCCCAAGTGAACGTCTGAAACGCACCTGCACCCGTCTGGCTCGGGCCATTGAAATCAGGTGTGAAGGGAACCCCGGCTTCCTGGCAGGCACGAATGAACACCCGTGTCAGCGGGTCAGGAGACATGGTCGAGATCCCCTGCGGCCCGTCGGTGCCGTGAAACGGGCCAGCCAGGGTGTCGTTCTGCTCGGAGCGGCGAAAATACGGCAGCACATCCGCGAAACTCCAGCCTGTGCAGCCGAGGTCGTTCGCCCAGCGGTCATAGTCCTCGGGGCAGCCACGTGTGAAGACCTGACCGTTGACCGAGCCACCTCCGCCCAGCACACGGCCCTGGGCGAACTCCAGGGCACGCCCATTCAAATGCGCCTGCGGAACCGTTTTCAAGGGCCACGTCAGGTGCCCGGTAAGCAGTTTGAACAACCCCGCCGGGCGGTGAATGTTCGGATCTCGGTCCGGCGGTCCGGCCTCGATCAACAAGACAGAGGCCCCCTTGGCGCTGAGTCGATTGGCTAAGACGCATCCCGATGTTCCGGCACCGACGATGATGTAGTCAAATTTGCGCATTATCCGACGCCGTTCAAATCGCGCTGCGCCAGCCCCATGAAGAGGCCAGTTCAAGGCACTGGCTCCACGCCATTACGGTATCGGTGGTTCCAAGCCCTCTGACAGAGGCCGCAGCGGAGGCATGGCCAAGTTCCAAGGCCGTCGCCGCATCCCATTCCTGGTGCAACCCGTAGACAAGACCCGCGGCAAAGGCGTCGCCGGCGCCGTTGGTGCCCTTGATCTCGTCTTTCGGGACATTGACCGAGGGCTTTGAATATTGCGTCCCGTTTGCATCCACGGCGACGGCACCCATCGGAAAATGGACGACGACCAATTGCATCGATCCCTCGTCCATCACATCTATCGCCGCATTCATGCACTGATCGGCATCCACACTGGAGCCGTGGCCTGTTTCGTGCCCGGCAATTGCGGCGATCTCGTATTCATTGACGACCAGCAGATCGAGGTGCGGAAGGCAGGGGCGAACGATGGTCGCAATGCGCTCGGCGGGGATCGAGCAGAGCTCCAGGTTTGTCGCGATACCTTCGGCGCGGGCCTTTTTGAGGATCGTCACCCAACCGTTTGCGTCATCGCGCCACGCAGCATCAAGTTTGGGGTGAACGCCCGGCAGGCCGAGATGGAGAATGCGGGCGCCTACGTCAGAAAAATCGAAGTGATCCGGCGTCAGTTCGGCAGCGGTCCCCGGCAGGTACAGGTGCGTGCGGCGACCCGTCTTGGCAGAGGTGAACGCATCGGTATTAGCCGTGCGTCCCTCATCGGCGATGATGAGATGAGACCGATCAATTCCCGCCGCGTCGGCCTCGGCAATCAGGATGCGACCATCTTCGTCATCGCCCACAAGCCCGATTGTCGAGACGGGAAAATCCGGGTCCAGACGTTTCATGTCGATCGCGAGATTGCAGGCGGAGCCTCCGCCGCGCACCTCGTTCTTCAGGATTTCCACCACTTCCTCTTCGCCGGGCCAGTGCGAGACGAACTTGTTGTGATCCGCGCACCATGTCCCGCCGGTGACAATCCCCCGGCGTTCTGACGCCCCCAATCTCATTGCGCTTCCGGCTGCAAAATGGGGTCGGTCACCTGTAAATCGTCCTCAAGCGACCGGGCTGACGTGAGCCCCGTCATGCCAAGGTGATCGTGATAGGCCTTGACCGCTTCAACCGGCGAAAGCGCGCCTTCGACCACCCGGCGCATCGAGCGCACGATTTCCACCGAATCCTCGGCAAAGTAGATCTTGCGCCCGAACAGCGCGACGCGGGCGCCAAACCGCTCGGCCTGAGAGATCAGTTCAAATGTATCCCGTGTTGTCCCGGCGCTGCCGCCAAGGATGCCGACGATAAGATTTCCGGGATCGAACGCCGCAAGTTCGGCCATCGCACGCGCGCCGTTGTACTGCATCTTCAGAAATAGCGGCCGGTCGGCGCTGGCCACGCCAGCAAGACAGCGCACGATTGCATCGTTGATGAATATCCCGATGTCTTCGCCTGCGGTATCGATGGGAAACGCCGGATTGAACACTTCCAGGAAATGCCGCATTCCGGCCTCGCCGGCCTGATCGCGGAAATCGGCATAGGCATTCAGTGCGGCCACGTCGCGGTCAACGTCGTTGTAAAACGTCACCGCATAGAGGCCCAGGTCGCAGAGCGCGCGTGCGCGGTCAAGCCGCGCGGTTCGGAACGGGCGCGCTGCATGGCTTCGGTAACTTGCGCCACGATGGCCCCAGATGTCGGTGCCCTCGTTCAGCCGCACTGCCGGTGTCACATCATGTGCGGCGACGTCACCTTCTGCATCCAACGCCTCTGCCGATGAGAGCGACATCAGCATGATATCCACCAAACCAGAGGCGGCCATCTCTTTCATGGCTGATCGGTACACCGAGGCTGGGTGGGCCAGGCCAGTCTCTGGGTCGATCCCCATTGCGCCAGCGCCACCGCCCATATCGCCGTCTTTTGCATCCGCGATGATGAAGTCCTGCGGAAAGTAGTTCCCGCCGCGAATGCGGTCTAGCTTCTGGTCCAGTCTAAGAGGTGTCGGCGGCATTTTAATCTCCGGGGCTGCTTATCAGGTTTCGAAATCTCGCGGTTGCCCGAAATGTCCGAAAGTATAACGAAGGGAACATTCAACCAACCTGCGACTTGAACCGCTCAACCGACAAAAGGTTTTCGCCGCCGGTTGGAAGAGTTCCCTGAGAGATCAAGAAGCGAGCTGACAATGGAAGTGCCGCTGCGCCGATTGACCGAGCATCAGGTCCGACGCAACCTTCACGAATAACCGGGCGGACGAGTCCCGTCAGGTTGAACGTGGCGACTCTCTGTTCGATCAGATCGACAAGCTCGCGGCGCACCTCCTCTGGCAGCCAGCCGTCGACCACGACCAATTCGAAGTCGAACACCGAACACGCCGAGACGATTGCGTGGGCGAGACCCGCAGCGGCTTCCTTCAGCCATTTTTTGGTGGTTTTCCGGTCAAAAGTCCAAGCCGACGGTCGTTCCCAGATCGCGCTGAAATCACCGCCACTTTTCTGCACCATGGTCTCGAGGCTCGCGAGCGATGCTACATCGACAAGCTGCCGCGTCTTGTTTCCCTGGACAGGAATAGGCATTGGCCCCAGTGCGCCAGCGTTGCCTGTCGGGCCAGCAACCAGTCTATTGTCCAGAACAATTCCACCGCCAATGAAATAGCCAACAAAAAAGTGGAGAAAACTCGCCGGGCGGTCCCGGGCGCCGAAGACCAACTCTGCGCGGCAGGCACAGGAGGCGTCGTTCTGGCTGTAGACCGGAACATCAAGGCGCGCGCCGATCTCCTGGCCAATATCGCGCTCTTGCCAATTCGACATGCTCTCGGACGGAGCGCCGATAATGTCGGTCCATTCCCACAGGTAGGATGGAAACGCGATGCCCAGACCGGCAATGCGCTGCTGCTGCTTTGCGGGAAGCTGTTCCGTTAGATGCGCGACTCCTTTTGTGGCGAACCGGACGGCGCCATCGGGTGTCGGGTAATTGTAGGTCGAGCGCTCCTGAGCGATGATTTGACCGAGGAAATCGCACACAACCAGATCCGAGCTTCTACGCCCGATCTTCAGTCCAAAAAAAAGCGCGCCGTCCTTGGTGAGCTGCATGGGGACCGAGGGTTGCCCGACCTTGCCCCGCACCGGCGCACAACGCTCGATCAATTGTCGCTCTTCCAAACTCCGCATGATCACCGATGCGGTCTGGGGAGAAAGCCCGATCAGCCGCGCGACCTCTGCCTTCGGCTTCGGGCCGGCACTGCGCAGAAGTGTGAGGATAAGCCTTTCATTGTGATCGCGCACAACGCTTTGGTTTGACCCCAAGAGGTTCAAACCTTCAACCGTGTTCGATCCGGGATGCCCCTCTTTCTGTATCAAATGCCTGATCCTCTCAACCGTGAAAGATGCCGTTAAAAAAACAAATGTGTCAATCATAAATAAGATTGATTTATGTATTGACGCTACGATCTGATTCGTGATTGTCTTTCAAAGCGGAATGCTGCCGGAATGCGCCAGCCATCCGTTGTATTTGGCCCAATGGGCCGGGAAAAATGATGGGAGGATGAACCTTGAAAAAAATCATTGCAGGTGCCGCAGCCGGCCTAATCACAACCGCGCTCGCAAGCTCCGCCTTTGCTGGCAGCCACGCTATCGAGGCGTGCCTGATCACAAAGACCGAAACAAACCCCTTCTTCGTGAAGATGAAGGAAGGTGCGCAGGCGGCTGCCGAGGAACAGGGCGTCAAGTTGTCGACCTTCTCGGGCAAGTTTGACACAGACTTTGAAAGCCAGATCGCGGCCATTGAAACCTGTGTTGCCAATGGCGCGGGTGGAATCCTGATCACGCCATCGATCCCGGATTCGCTTGTCGCCGCCGTCACCTCCGCGCGGGAAGCAGGCCTTCTGGTGATCGCACTCGACACGCCCTTCGCACCGATCGACGTGGCCGACATGACCTTTGCCACCGACAACTTCGAGGCCGGTCGTCTGGCGGGTGCGTGGGCACTTGCCACGATGGGCGACGCAGCGGCAGACGCCAAGATCGCCGGGCTTAACATCAACCCGGCTCAGCCAACCGTCGGCGTGCTGCGCAACCAGGGCTTCATGGCAGGCTTTGGCATCGAGCTTGGCGATCCGGATCGCTGGGGTGACGAGACCGACCCACGGATCGTGGGCAACGAGGTCACCGAAGGCAACCCCGAGGGTGGCCGAAAGGGGATGGAAAACCTCCTTGCGATCAACCCTGACATCAACGTGGTCTATGCGATCAACGAACCCGCCGCCTCGGGCGCCTGGGAAGCCATGAAGGCCGTTGGCATGAATGCCGACGACGTCATCATTACCGGCGTTGATGGCGGTTGCCCGGGTGTCAAGGATGTCGAAGCTGGCATCATTGATGCGACTTCGCAGCAGTATCCGCTTTTGATGGCCAAGCTGGGCGTCGAGGCGATCAAGACCTTCGCCGAGACCGGTGAGAAGCCCAAGCCGACCGAAGGCAAAAACTTCTTCGATACCGGTGTGGCGCTGATCACGGACAAGCCGGTCGATGGCGTGCCCTCGATCAGCGTGGCCGAAGGGCTGGAACTCTGCTGGGGTTGATTCGTTCGATGACTGACGAACGGTCATAAAGATATCACGAATGGGGCGGGCAAATACGCCCGCCCCTTTCTCGAACTAAGCGCCGGATACGCCAGGGGGGACCGATGGCAACCGATACCGACAATTTTGAGGACGCGATCAAGGACAAGTCGCAGGAAGCGGTCGCCGATTTCGACAGTCACGAAAAGGGTGTCGTGCGCTTCATTCACGATACCCTGCACAAATACCCCTTCTTTGTACCTTTGATCGTCATGGTCCTTGCGATCATCGTGTTCGGCCTGATCAACCCGAATTTCTATCGGGTCAACACGCTGAGCGTGATCCTGCAACAGGTCGGCATCGTCGGCATCCTGGGCACAGCGCAGGCCATCGTGATCCTGACCGCGGGCATCGACCTGTCGGTCGGCGCGATGATGGTGTTCATCACGGTCATCATGGGTCAGTTTTCATTCCGCTACGGAATACCGGCCGAGATTACTATTCTGATCGGCATCGCCGCCGGCGCGTTCATGGGCTTTTGCAACGGCTGGCTCGTGGCCCGCCTGCGGCTGCCGCCGTTCATCGTGACGCTCGGCACCTGGCAGATCATTCTTGCCGCCAACTTCATCTATTCGCGCAACGAGACAATCCGCAGCCAGGACATCGCCGCCGAAGCCTCGGCCCTGCATTTTTGGGGCACGATCTTCAAGATCGGCGATGCGCGCGTGACCTACGGGGTCATCGCCTTCCTCGTGCTGGTTGCGATTATGACCTACGTCCTTAGCAGCACGGCTTGGGGGCGGCATGTCTATGCAGTGGGCGACGATCCAGAAGCGGCCGAACTTGCCGGGGTCAACAAGGAGCGCGTGCTGATTCAGGTCTACATGCTGGCCGGGATCCTGTGCGGCATCGCGGCCTGGGTGGCCATCGGTCGCTTCGGCGCGATCTCACCCGGGGCCTCGACCGGGGTGCAGGGCAACATCCAGTCGATCACCGCGGTGGTGATCGGGGGCATATCGCTATTCGGTGGGCGCGGCTCGATTGTCGGCATGTTCCTCGGCGCCCTGATTGTCGGCGTCTTCGAAATGGGTCTCAGGATGGCTGGCGCAGACGCGCAATGGACCTTCCTGTTGATCGGCGTGCTGATCATCGCAGCCGTGACGACCGACCAATGGATCAGGAAGGTGGCAGCTTGATGGAACCGATTCTCAAGGCACGCGGTCTGGTCAAGCGCTTCGGCAGGGTGACCGCGCTCGACGGTTGCGACTTCGAGCTTTATCCGGGCGAGATCCTGGGCGTGATCGGCGACAACGGGGCTGGCAAGTCGGTGATGATCAAGTCGCTGTCGGGCGCTGTCCAGCCGGACGAGGGCGAGGTCTATCTCGACGGCAGGCAGGTGCATTTCCACTCGCCGGTGGATGCCCGAAACGCAGGGATCGAAACGGTTTACCAGACGCTTGCCGTGTCGCCAGCCCTGTCGATTGCCGACAATATGTTCATGGGGCGCGAGATTCGGCGGTCCGGGGTGATGGGAAAGTGGTTCCGCTTGCTGGACCGGCCCACGATGGAGAAGTTCGCCCGTGAGAAGCTTACCGAACTGGGCCTGATGACGATCCAGAACATCAATCAGGCGGTCGAAACATTGTCCGGTGGCCAACGCCAGGGAGTCGCCGTGGCCCGCGCCGCAGCCTTCGGATCGAAAGTCATCATCCTCGACGAGCCCACTGCGGCGCTTGGCGTAAAAGAGGGCCGCCGCGTGCTGGAGCTGATCCAAGACGTACGCTCGCGCGGAATTCCGATCATCCTGATCAGCCATAACATGCCGCATGTGTTCGAGGTCTGCGACCGGATTCACATCCATCGCCTGGGTCGGCGGCTCACCGTGATAAAACCTGGCGACTATTCGATGGCGGACGCGGTCGCGTTCATGACAGGTGCTAAACTTCCCGAAGCGGCAGAAGAGCCTGCTTGATACTGTGAGCACGGACTTGGGATCGTCGATGCAAGCTGGAAACCGACCAGAGGACAACAAAGTCACCGGGATCGAAACGCTCGTGCAGCATGTTCTCGCGGTGCCGCAGGACGCTGGCAGAAGCTTGATCGCCATCGCCGGTGCACCGGCCAGCGGTAAGTCGACGCTGGCAACTGACCTGACCAAGGCTTTGAGGCAGGCTGGGCGACAGACGCAGTTGATCCCGATGGACGGCTTTCATCTGGATAACTCGGTTCTTCAAGGGCGCGGGCTCCTCAAGCGAAAGGGCGCGCCGGAGACCTTTGATGCCGTTGGCTTCCTTGTGCTGATGCAGCGGTTGAAAGCGGGCGGCGAGATTGTTTATCCGACCTTCGACCGGGCGCGAGACTTGTCGGTGGCCGGAGCCGCTGTGCTCGATGCCGACTGCGACCTCGCTGTCGTCGAGGGAAATTACCTCTTGTTCGACGAGGCGCCGTGGCGCTCCTTGGCCGGTCTTTGGGACATCTCGATCTGGTGCGATACGCCCGAATCGGTGTTGCTCGAGCGATGCGTTCAACGCTGGCTGGATCATGACCATACGCCCGAGGAGGCCCGCGCCCGTGCCGAGGGCAACGACATGGCAAATGCTCGGCGTATCATCGGCGCGCGCCTGCCGGCTGACGTGCGTTTCACCGGTTAGCCGCGTTGCCAGGGGTTGCACTGGAAACCAAACGGCTGCGCACGTAATCTCGCACTCGCTCCACAGGCTCTTTTCAGCAGAGGTATCCACGATGGCAAAGAACTTTCTCAGTCAACTCGTCGGCTCTTTTGCGATGCCGGCCGCAGAAAACCCGACCGTGACAATGATGGAGGCTGCCTTTCGCCACCACGACATGGATTGGCGCTATTTGAACTGTGAAGTTTCACGTGGCGACCTTTGCGACGCGGTCTGGGGCGCCAAAGCCATGGGCTGGGCGGGGTTCAACTGTTCGGTTCCGCACAAAGTCGCTGTCATCGAGCATCTGGACGGCCTAGGACAGTCGGCGGAAATCATGCAGGCGGTGAACACCATCGTCCGCCGAGGCGACAAGCTGATCGGCGAAAACACCGACGGCAAGGGCTTCGTACAGGCCATGCGCACCGTCATCGACCCGAAAAGCAAAACAGTCGTGCTCTTCGGTGCCGGAGGCGCAGCAAGAGCGGTTAGCGTCGAATTGGCTCTGGCCGGCGTGCGTTCCATCAGGGTCGTGAATCGGACAGCCGAACGCGGCCAGGGTCTTGTCGATCTTCTAAACGAAAAAACGCCAACGTCGGCAGAACTTCATGTCTGGGATAAGACCTTCCAGGTTCCTCTGGGCACCGACATCACAATCAATGCGACGACAATCGGTCTCTACCCCGATGTAGACGGGCGGCTCGATCTTGACATCTCGAGCCTCACGCCCGGCATGGTCGTCGCAGACGGCATCCACAATCCTCCGCGAACTCCGCTCATCAAGGATGCCGAGGCTCGGGGGTGCGTGTCCTTAGACGGGCTCGGAATGCTAGTGAACCAGGGCGTGATCGCGATCAAGCACTGGTCGGGCGTCGATGTTGATGCGGCCGTCATGCGCAAGGCTGTGGAAGATGTCCTGAGCTGAACGTCAAGCGCTGTCTGGCGCATCCAGTAGCTCCCGCTCCAACTCATCCAGCCTATTTGCATGGAAGAACCAAATTGCGTTCGCGGACCCAGCCCCGTGAAGCCTCGCGCTCAGTCTGCCTATGAGGTACTGGCGAACCCATACGAGCGTATAAACCGCCCACAAAAAAGAACATGATGGCCCGAAAGGATTCCTAACCATGACCCGCATCTATGTGCGTGCCGCTATTTAGCATGTCAGGCGATAACGTATTTTCACCTCAGTTAACTTTGGTCAGGTTTGGTTCAGAACCGCAAACTTACGGAGGACTATTAAAATGGCGTATGAATTGAATGCGCCGCCTGTCGTGGCTGACTTGCAGGCCCACGCCAAAGCCATCACAACGCAAGCATTTAAGGTCTCGCACCGAGCGCTTGGCGACTGGTCCTTTGAGATGTTGCTGGTGAACGGCAACCGCTCGGTATCATCGAGTTTTTGCGCGTTTGTTGCGTTTGGTAAGAATATCAAGCCGAAAATCCGCGGCGCTCCCACTAAGCTTTTGTATTCGATTGAAACCGGGTTAGTGTGATTTTGGCCCTATGCATTGTGAGTAGTTGGTCATTCGCGTTTGCGTATCGTTGACTATAATAGTGCAGGGAAGAGGACATGGATTTACCCAGTCTTACGTACGAAATGATAGCGGTCTTGGGCCTGCTTTCCTTCACGGTTTTGCTCTTCGTCACTGAGATAATTAGGATCGATCTCGCCGCTATCTTGGTGATGACGCTACTGGGCGCGCTGAGTTATCTGCCGGGTCTGAGCAATCTTGCTAATATTTCGGACCTCTTCACCGGATTTTCGTCCAATGCCGTGATGTCAATTATAGCGGTCATGATCCTTGGCGCAGGTTTGGACAAGACAGGGCTCATGTCAAAAGTGGCGGCCGCGATCCTCAAACACGGAGGAACGACGGAAGCCCGGATCATTCCCATCGTCTCGACCACGGTAGGCATAATCAGCTCATTTATGCAGAATGTCGGAGCCGCCGCACTCTTTCTCCCAGTTGTTAGCCGCATCTCGGCGCGAACAGAAATACCAATGAGCCGTTTGCTAATGCCGATGGGATTTTGTGCAATCCTGGGTGGTACTATCACGCTAGTGGGCTCATCGCCACTGATCCTGTTGAATGACTTGATTGTCTCCGCAAACAAGACCCTGCCAGCCAACCAACAGATGGATACATTCGGATTATTCTCCGTGACGCCCATAGGTTTGATGTTGGTGTTTACTGGGGTGCTGTACTTTGTTCTTTTCGGCCGCTGGGTTTTGCCCGCAAAGCGCGAGCGAGGCGAGGACGCGAGTTCCGCGCGATCAATGCAGGCTTATGTCGAAGACACTTATGGGCTTCGAGCTGATATCTTCGAAGTTCGAGTCCCCGAAGGTTCGATCCTTATCGGGCAAACACTCGCGGACCTAATGGTAGCCCACCACATGTATATCCTTGGCACGTCATATAGAGGTCACAAGGTTATGGCTCCGATGGCTGACACTACAATTGAAGCTCCTGCTCGGTTGGCAGTTCTTGGGCTGCGCCGCGTGGTTCAGGAGGAGTTCGCCGAACCTTATGGTCTGGAAATTCTGCCGCAATTGGATGTCTTCATAGACGATTTTGCATCGACACAATCGGGAGTGGCAGAAGTGGTCATTCCACCGGGCTCTTCGGTGATCGGTCATACCCCTATCAATTTGCGCCTGCGCCAGACGCACGGGCTATCTCTGCTGGCTATCCACCGCGGAGAAGAAACGATGAGCCATGTGGAAAATGAAGATCACCTGGCCACGCATATCGGGCAGGTGCCATTGCGGGCGGGCGACACCGCCGTGGTGCATGTACAGTGGGATCTGCTGACGAGACTGAAATCAGACAAGGATTTTGTCGTGGTGACCTCAGATTTTCCGCAGGAAGAGTTGAGACCGCATAAAGTCGGTTGGGCGCTCGCGTTCTTCGTTTTGGCGATCAGCCTGATACTGTTCTCGGATTTACGTTTGTCTTTGTGCCTTCTAATAGGCGCTGTTGGAATGATACTGAGCCGGGTGTTGTCGATTGATGAAGCTTACGAAGCCATAAGTTGGAGTACGGTATTTCTCCTAGCTTCACTCATCCCATTGGGACAAGCTGTTCAAAATACAGGCACTGCGGATTGGATTGCTGCGCATGTACTCGGCTTGCTGGAAGGATGGCCTCTCTGGTCCCTACAGGCAGGGCTGGCAATTCTGGCAACTGGTTTTACTCTCGTGATGTCGAACGTCGGAGCGACCGTTTTGCTCGTACCGCTGGCAGTATCCATTGCTGTGTCGTCAGGAGGAAATCCGGCTGTTTTTGCACTGACGGTGGCAATTTCGACGTCGAATTCTTTTCTCATCCCGACTCATCAAGTGAACGCGCTTATTATGGGACCTGCTGGTTACCGGGTGATCGACTTCGTTCGTTCCGGCGGAGTAATGACATTCCTTTTCCTGATTGTATCCATGACGGGGCTGGCGATTTTCTTCTAATCGGCTTCTCTGCCGCCCTTGATATTGAACTCAAAGGTGGGGCTGGCGATCAGTGCGACCAATTTCCGTTGAGTCCGCAACTCGGTCATAAGCCTTGCTAACCTCGCTGCGGTCGCGACCAATGTCCGTTTTTCTCGCTTCGACGCAGCCGTCGATTTGGATCGATCCGATGCTGCTTATGCGAAGGCAAATGACGGAGCACTTCCACTGTGGGCTCAAGGCAGTCATCCGACTGTTTTTTTCAGATGACAGCTTCGTTGCGTTAAGCAGCCGTTCGAAACTGGAAATTCGAAGCTTTCTATCTGAATGGTCGCTTTCATCAGCAAGGGACGCTCCCTGCACTTTGGACGAATGCCTCATAAGCGGACAAAGCGCCAATTCGCTGTACTTGCTCAAATGGCTGCTTTCGGCACTTAGCGACAGCAAAAAATGGCACCCGGGAAGGGAAGCAGATTTTCATGGATGTAATGCGGCGGATTTGACTGTTCTCAACCGCGCAGTTGCTTGAAGACTCTCGGATCGATGCTCGCGGCGCACAGGATACCGCCCCAGAGCGCACCTTGAATTCCTTGGCTGACCACGTCTTGCCCGGAAAGATATAACCCCTCTATCGGGGTTTTTGCCATGAGCGCATCGCTCAAGACCCGCTCAGGTGTCCCATCCAGCCCGTAGAAGCGGCCCTCGTGGTGACCGGTAATCGATGCAGTTGCCAATGGTGTTGAAAGCTCTCGAAACACGACGAGGGCCGCCAACTCAGGAAAATTCGCTTTGAAGAGCGCGAACATCTTGTCCTCAACCTGCTTTTTAAAAGCTATGTACTCGGTGCCCCGCTGGCCCGACGGAAGGTCCGCCCACCGGGCGACGGTGCTCCATTCTGTCCAGCAGACCATTTCGCCTGCATATTTCTGTTTGGGGCCCGGATCGTGGCTTGGGTCTTTCAACGAGGCAAATGAGACAAAGAACCCGGGAGGATCGCCTTCGGGTGCATCCGCCCACACCGCATCGATTTCCTTGGTCGGATAAAGCCAATGGTTTGACCGTGTGGCGCCGGCCTCCTTAATGTCACCTTCGAAGCCGAGGAACAGGCTGAAGTGGGCAATCGAGGGGGGCAGCGCTTGTATTTCGCTGATCCAGCCGTCGGGGCCAAAGCCCGCTGGAAGCAAATTCGCGATCGTCTCGCGCACGCCAATATTAGAAATGACAATCTCAGACCGAATGTCTTCACCGTTGGATGTGTGCACGCCCACGACCTTGTCGTCTTCGACCAGAAGAGTTTCAACTTTGACGCTCGCGCGGGCCTCACCACCGTATTCGGTAATCGTCGGAATCAGGTGGTCGGCAAAGGCCTTGCCACCGCCCACCGGGTACCACGCACCGCTTTGCAGATAACAACCAAGGATCAGGGCATGCATGGCAAAGCTTGCCTTGTGCGGACGCCCCCCAAAATCCCCCCATTGCGCGGTAAAGGCCGCGATCAGATCCGGGTTCTGCGTGAGGCTTTCGGCGACCTCCTTTGTCGTCCGCTTGCACCACTTGTCGATGGCCCGATAGTTCCACCAGTCGATCATGTCGCCAACAAACTTAGGCATGGCGCGAGTAGATGCCAGTGTGTACATGACGTCACGGCCTTCCTGAAGCGCTGCAATCCACGCCTCGATCGCTTCGACCTCGCCGGGAAAGCGGTCTTTTAGATCACGCTCCTGAGCCTCGAAAGGACGCGACAGGGCAAGCGGCTGAGCGTCGCCGAGGTGCAAATTGTCATACACCGTCCCCAAGGGTTCGAATTCCATCGGCGTGTGCGCAAGCCAATCGATCATGTTCCGTTCCCGGTCGTCTGGTGCGAGGCAGCCAAGATAGTGGATCCCGGCATCCCAGGAAAAACCCTCGCGAGAGAAACTGTGCGTCAAGCCGCCCAAGGTCTTGTACTGCTCCAGAAGCAATACCTTGTGGCCCATCTTCGACAGCGCCGCCGCCGCGGTCATGCCACCCATGCCGGAACCGATGACGATGGCGTCCCATTGGTTTGTCCCTGTTTCAGCCATTTTTTAATCTCCGAAAAGTTATTGATTACTTGCGATAGCGTTTGAAATGGCCGCCTCTGCGCCGAAATCATGCGAGGCGACAACCACAAGTTCTGGCAGTTGGCTTTTCAACCGACGGACTTTTTCAAAGGAGGCCAAAAGCGTTTTCCTGTCACCGGTGCCTGGCACGATGTCCTGGTCGAGCAATGCAGCCTCATAGGTCAGGTCACCGACCAGTAGGATCGGGTCCCAACCTTCTTGTCGGATCAGCATGGACAATGAGCCTTTAGTGTGCCCGGGTGTGGGCAATAGGATCATCGACCCGTCACCAGCCACATCGTGGATGCCATCGAACCCATCAAACAGCGGGTCATCAGTGGGTTGGAACGCGATCTGCCGCCATTTAGCCCCAGGAATCTCGATATGTTCACGCAAGATCCACTCTTGATCAGGGTGCGGTTCCGACAGGATTGCCCACTCACGCGCACTGACCATTAGATCAGCCTGCGGGATGTGCGCGATTCCACCCACATGATCGAAATGCAGATGAGACAAGACGGCGGTGCGAATATCGCCCGCCGCAACACCCTTCCGCGCCAATACATGATCAATACGGTCGGCTTCGGTCAGGTGCAGCCGAAAGATTCGCGCCAGCAAAAAACGCCCGATTGCCTGTTTGATATAGCTCTTGTTGAACTGGATCGCCGGGTCGATGCCGGTGTCGAATAGAACCAACCCGTCACGATGCTCAATCAGGAAAGACTGCAAAGGTAGAGGTACCCAACTTCGCCCAAAGAAGACCCACCAAAGCTGGGGCAACCTGCTGCCATAGCGGTGTTCCTTGTGCTGTTCCACGCTTCCGCACTGAAGAGCCTGAACCGAAGATATCGGGGTTTCGGACTCTTGGACAGGGATTGCTGCTGTTCGTGCCTCGGGCATAATGTGCACCTCCTTGATGAGAGAAGACCCGTCCAATTCGCGACGAGATAGGGACGTCGTATGCCGTCAATGACGCGCCCAAGACATGCCCGTTTCTTTCTCGATTGCCTTTTCGGTCACAGTGAATCGACCGGGAAACACAAAATCAAACGCCGAGTGGAGGAACACAGCAATACCCAAGCCAGACATAGGCCATTGGAACCAGATTGTGCCTGCGGAAGTCACAAAATTGATAACTGCGAGGAAAAGAATGACGGCCACATAGACCGACAGATGCGTGTAGAAGCCCATCTTGGCTTCAATGCGTTTTTTGGCAGATTGATAAGCTTCAGAGCGCTTCATACCTCTTCTCCATCAAGATTGCTTGACCACGCGATTCTAACAAATGGAAGGATCTCCGTCGTTGCGCCACATCAATGCTTATTGCGCGGAAAGGCCCATGATAAGGTCTATGATAGGGGTGCGAAGGCTCGCGCCAGAGGATTAGAGATTGAAGCTCTGGTCCTGACCGGGGCATCATTGCAGCGGTTTTCCGCGTGGGAGAGAGAGAATGTTCAAACCAATATTAGCCACCACCGCCTTTATTGCGTTGGCAGCGCCCGTGCTCGCTCAAAGCAATGGCGCAACGACCGACGCAGGCACGCTAGACCCCGGCGATGTCGCCTATGACAAGTCCGACTATTCCCCTTTTGTGGATCGGCTCGTGCCGGATACGGTATATTGGGGCGACACGCATGTGCATAGTTCCTATTCCTTCGATGCGGGTTTTTTCGGAAATTCGCTGCCCCCTGAAGATGCCTATCGTTTTGCGCGGGGTGAAGAAGTCACCGCAAGCACCGGGCAACGCGTCAAGCTGATCCGTCCACTCGATTTCATAGTAGTGGCCGACCACGCCGAATACTTTGGCATGGCGGACATGATGGCTAATGGTGATTCGGTGATACAGGAGGACGAAGTGACCGCGCGCTGGTACAAGCTGCGTCAAGGTACCCAAGAAGAAAGCATGCAGGCGTTCTATGAAGGCGTTGAGTCTGTCAGCACGTCCAAGAACCTTGTCGCGAATCCCGCCATGCAACGCACCGCATGGGACAAGACGCTTGAGGTCGCCGAACAATACAACGATCCGGGCAATTTCAGTGCGATCATCGGCTGGGAATGGTCTGCGCTGCCAAACGGCAATAATCTGCACCGCGTTGTCATGTTCCGAGATGGCGCCGACCGGGCAAGCGAAGTGGTCCCCTATAGTGCGTTTGACTCGAATGATCCCGAAGACCTTTGGGCATTTCTGCAAAACTACGAGGATAAGACCGGAGGCCGCGTGTTGTCGATTCCCCACAACGGCAATTGGGGCACCGGGTTGATGTTCGGCCTCGATACGATCTCGGGAGAGCCTTTGTCGAAAGAGTATGCTGAGACCCGGATGAAGTGGGAACCCGTTTACGAAGCGACGCAGATCAAAGGGGACAGCGAAGCGCACCCTGCGCTCTCTCCCAACGACGAGTTCGCTGACTTTGGCACTTGGGACAAGGGCGACATCGGCGGCCGCAACGTGATCACTGAAGAGATGCTGCCCGGTCAGTATGCGCGCGCAGCTCTCAAGCGTGGTCTGGAGCAGGAAGCGGCAATCGGCGCGAACCCGTTCAAGTTCGGCATGATCGGCTCAACCGATGCCCATACGTCTTTGGCGACGACCCGTGAGGACAACTATTTCGGTAAAAATCCTCCGGGCGAGCCTGCTCCTGATCGCTGGGAGCATGTTTTCATGGAAGGCGAGAAAGACGGCACTACCTATTACAATTGGGAGACGCTGGCATCAGGTCTGGCGGGCGTCTGGGCGCGCGAGAACACGCGCGAAGCAATTTGGGAAGCGTTCAAGCGCAAGGAGGTCTATGCCACAAGCGGGTCACGGATCACCGTGCGTGTCTTCGGCGGCTGGGACTTCACCGCTGACGAAGTGGAGCGTCAGGATTTTGCGGATCGTGGTTATGAGGACGGCGTGCCGATGGGGGGCGATCTGAAAAACGCGCCCGAGGGGGCGGCACCCCGCTTCATGGTCCGCGCCCTTCGCGACCCGGACAATGCCAATCTCGACCGGATTCAGGTCATCAAGGGCTGGCTGAACGCCGATGGTGAGGCCGAAGAGCGCATCTACGATGTTGTCTGTTCGGATGATCGCGCCATCGTTGAACGCCGGTGCGAAACGCCCGTGGGGAACACCGTCGACGTTGCAAGTGCGACTTACACCAACACGATTGGCGAACCCTTCATGACCGCCTTCTGGGAGGACCCTGATTTCGATCCGGCACAGCGGGCCTTCTACTACGTGCGTGTGCTCGAAATTCCGAAACCAACCTGGCAGGCACATGACGCGGCACGGTATGGTATCGAAATGTCGGACGAGGTGCCAATGTTCCTTCAGGATCGTGTTTACACCTCGCCGATTTGGTACACGCCTGAAGGGTAAATCAAGGTATCCCGCGGACTCCAATTATGGAGTTCCGCGAGATATAGAAATATCTGTTTGTCCAGCATAGGAGTTATTTTTCAGAACGGCAGAGAATGTCTGGTTTCCGCCCATCCAGTCGGTAGCTGCATAGCTGGAATGTCTCGATTGGGTTGACCTGAGACCCAACTCTCCTCCAGTCTTTTGGAGAATCCGCGTGTTGGTTTTGACCTCATCCGGCCTGCTTATGCGACGTCATAAACGAAAACCTGTTGGAATCGATTTGGCAGTGGACACCGTGGCGTCCAGTCTCAGCCCATTTGCAAAACTTTTAACTGGCTGTTTGCGGGGGCATGCCACGATCCAGTCGTTTGTTGAAATCAACTTTACCAATCAGAGCCGCCAGAAATTCAGGCTGACTTGACCGTCCCTACCTCGAACCGGGAAGATCGACCTATGGACTATCGGTCGCGGTACTGAATCCTTGAGGTTGGACATGAACTCATCAGTCGCGGCGATGGTCGCTGCCTCAGATTTGGTGATCTCCAAAAGACGACTGCAGAGATTCACACTATCGCCAGTCACCGTAAGTTGCTGATGGAGATCGCCACCCATCCGCGACAGGACAACTTCGCCGTGGTGCAGACCTATGCGGCACCCCAGAGGATGCGCAAAACCGAGGTCTCTCCCAAGTTGGCGAGTGCTCTTTGCGATCCGAAAGGCGGCTTTCAGTGCATGGTCCGCAGGTTGCTGCGACGTTTCGAAAACCCCGTAGACCAACAACGCGCCATCGCCCATGAAATTCAGAATGATGCCATCCCGCTCATGGACAGTTTCGGCCAGCAGAGTGTGAAACCGCTTGAGAAACGCCTCGGATTTATTAGGCCCGAGATCCTGTGAGATCAAGGTGAAGCCTGACAAGTCGACAAAGCAAATGACAAGTTCGATTTTTGCAGGTTCCAAAAGGAAATCCGGGTTTTCAGCAATGCGCTCTGACAAAACGGGCGATTGGAATTTTTTCAGCGCCGTAACTGCCTGAGCGGAGGACGCTGCGCGACGCCTTTCATGTGCATAGCGCAGCAATGCGGCAAGGGCCATAGGCGGGCCAGCACCGGCCAACGGCAATGCAGCGCTTAGCCAGATGCCAAACGGAAAGACCAGCCAGGTGACGGCCATCCACCCAGCCAGCGCTCCAACTGCTAGCGGAAAGCCAATCGATAAAGGACGCGTGAGAACCAATACGGAACACACCATGGCGAGCAATAGAACTGATATGAAGTCAACACGCCGGATAATGCAATCGCGTCGCAACACTTCGCCTTCGATCAGTTGAGCGATCGCCGTCGCCATCACTTCGACGCCAGGCAAGTCAGGATCAAAGGGCGTCGGAAACCGGTCGCCAAGTCCTGTTGCCGTCACACCCACAATCACCGCCTTTCCAGACAGGTCGTTGGATGCGGCCCCCTGCAGAACATCAAGTGCAGAAATTGTTGTCACTGTTCCGGTGGGTCCGGCGAGCCGCAGTGGCATCTGAAATCCGATATCCATTGGAATAATCCGCTCTCCGAGCTTCAGCGTTTCGCCCGAGAGTTCCAGGGTTTTCCCGGAGAACAAAACAGCCGTTTGCGCGGCAAACGACAGCTGCAGCCCTTTCGATGTCGTGAACACAATCGGAATATGTCGGGGAACGCCCACATGGTCAGTGGATATGTTAACAATGCCCACCTCAGAATTGTCAGTGAAGCCGGCCTGCGGCCACAGTTCATCTTGTGTGGCCGGGAAGCCCCGGGATGACACTCCGGGGGATGCACTGCTAGCGACAGCGATGACCGACGGCACTTTGCCAAGTGCCGAGGCAAGTGCCCGGTCACCTTGCGGGCTGCCTTGATCGATCAACAGAATATCAACCGCAACCACCGATGCCCCTGCGGTAGCGATGCGCTCAATTATGCTAGCAAGATTCCCGCGTCCCTGCCCCAACGGATTGGCCGCCTGCAAAGTTGCATCATCGATTGCGACTATAACGATATCATCAGGCGGTTCTATTGCACCGAAAGTGGAATGCCGCGCATTAAGCAGTACCGTCTCGAGCGGGTCGAGGATACTGGCGTACCCAGCGCGGTGCGGAAAAGAGGTGATAGATGCCCAGATGGCGGCAAGTACGGCAGCAATCAAGCCAAGCATAACCCGCTTGCTGGGGCGTAGTCTCATCGCCCGAAGCGGGCCAACAGTTTGCGAACCCGCGGTTCATTCCAGGCCTTAACCTCGAGGGGTTGGCCAGGTACCGCGTCGACGCCTTGTCCTGCGCCCAGAACAACCGAACTGCGGCGCCCGCGAACATGACGTACATCTACCTCGCCCCGAACCACAAAGACTGCAGTTGACGCATCACCGACTTCAATGGCGTAAACAGTGCCTCGTACGGCGGCAATAGCATGCGGCGTTCGGATCTGCGGCGCAGCGCCGCCAGGTGTCACGTCTACCATAACGGCACCCTGTTTGACTGTCACACGAGCAAGTGTACCGTCCGTTTGTTCGACGTAACCCAACCCAGTTGACGCGCCGATCTCGATCACCAGCCCGCCTTGGCATCGCAACACGTGCCGCGCGGGATCAGCACGTTCTTCTATCGAGCAGTTTTCCGGAACTTGCGCACCAGCCTGAACCACAGCAACGAACAGCAACAACGTCGCTGCGATCACCCTGTTGATTTGCATCATTTGGTTACCTGAGATTGAAGAAAATGAACCGACGATGAAGACGATAACACGAAACGCGCAGAAGCATAGTTTTGTCTCACGGCGGCAATTCCTCCGCTATAGCAGTCATTAATGCCTGATCAATCCCTATCTCCGCTCCGACACGAAACTGGCCTAGAATAACCTAATTCTCGGAGACCATTACTGATTGAACCGAATTATGCGATCCAGTTAACTCCAAGTATTGATGGATATTGGGCCAGCCATCGAAGCACATACCCAGGGCATTCAGCCAACGGCACACGGTGAATAAATGGAAATCCGCCGTTGTAGGACGAGCTCTAGCTATATTATCCTCCCCCCAAGGAGGGCGCCAAAGTTTGATTGGTTTTGGAGGCGGAACAAGTGGCGCGGAAACAGCAAACTGATGAAGGTATTCTACGGGTTTTGCGGGGGGTTGAACTGAACCATGCGTCTGGCTCTGACGTTGTGCAGGACGGCTGGACGCACTCGTGAGGCATTGGGCGATACGGTCAAGCCGAAGCTGAAAAACGCAGATGTGTTGGATGCGCTCTACCCGCTGCCGCCCACACACGGCAAGCTGGAATACATTCGCTCCGACCACTTCAGGCCCTAAACTTGCGCCCACCCGTGCCAGAAACCTTGCACAAAAGTGGCCCATAGAAATGGGGCTAGACAACGTAGACAACCAAGGCGGCGTTGATCAGCCCGTTCTGCCCGATCAACGCTCTGTGGTCCTGACCCCGTAACACAACCGAGACGCGATGTTGCCCAGGAGGTAGCACACCGATATGCATAATGGGACTGAAAGCCGAGCCAATTTTGACCCCGTCCAGGATCACATGAGCATGGCCGACGGGGACCGCTTCAGACGCAGATATGCAAATGTCGGTGAACTGAAATGCCTTTGTGTCGATATGTAGGACCCAATTACCTGATGCGTCTTGCAGGATGGACAGTGCCAGACTTGGCTGCGGTATGTCCGCCGGTAATTTCAGGAATACGGATCGTGGGGCTGTGTTGCCTGTATTGAATGACGCCGCGCCCGCCGCGAGTGCCTCCAGCAATCCTGCGATCAAAACCATGGGACCGATCAACGATAGAATCTTGCGTTTCATGCGACGGCCTCCTGCGAATTGGAGGGACTTGTTGTCTGGGCTGGCCAGCGCAGCCCAGCCATCGCGAAAATCAGCATTGATCCATATAGATTGGCGTGAAACAGCGGTGTTTCCCCCAACGTCACGGCCAGAAAAGTGATCGCCCCGATGATAACCACTGAAACGGGTCGAACAAGACGACCGACGACCAGGAGTGCCCCGCAAATGATCTCTACCCCTGTCATGATTAAGGCTATCACCGGATAGGGCAGCCCAAACGTGGGCAGGTTCCCATGTTGCAGGATCGCGATCAAGAGTGTGGGTTGGGTCAACTTGTAAACGACCGCCAAATAAACAAACCCGGCTCCAACCAGAATCTGTGCGCTACGCCATATCGGTTGATGTGTGACAACCGGGGGTGCCAACCGCCCATCTGGATCAAACCATTGATCGAGTGACCATGCCCCCGCGCCCGTCAAAACAAGGATCAGCGCGGGCGCCACGAAATGCGGTGCATAGGCTATGAACTGGGCATCAAACACACCCAGACCTACAGCCACCAAAACGATGACCGCCAATCCAATCACCCGAGTGAAAAATCCGAGGGCGAGAAACAGGGCCAGTGCAATCTGAATTTGGGCAAGCCACGTCCAATCAGGCACCAGCGACAACTGCATATCCGGCACCAGCAACGTGGGTTCAACCCAAAGCGCGGTGCCATGTCGCGGCAAACCACCGGTGCCCGCTAGGACTAGCATTAAACTAAGCGTCCACCGCAGGAAAGTTGGGCCGATAGTTTGAGCCAAACATTCAAGTTTCGGGGCAATTATTGCCTCATACGATTGTAGTTTTTCTTCGGCTAATAATCCTGCAGCAGTTGCGGTACAGCCAATCAAGGCAGCCGCGCCAAGAACAAGATAACTCGTAAAGATATATGGGATTGGTTCTGCCGCAAGCGCATTAATCTCTGCTGGGGTCAGCAGCCATGCTTCATGGGCGCGTGTTGGATTCGCAAGGGTACAGAATCCTCCAGCAATAAGGGCCACGCGAGAGGTTCTCTCTAAGACAGGAAATAATGACATTTGAAATCTCCAGGGGCTGGAAAACAAAATAGGGAATTGGGTGCGTAATTGATCGAAACACTGATTGAATGCAGTGGCCTTATGCCGTGCCTGCAATTGGCACAGGTGGTCGTATATTCATGAATATGGCCGCATTAAATAAATCGGCTTTTTATTGTATCTAATATTGAGTCAATAACAGCCCATCGGCAATTATTGTAGTGGGGATATCCATACTCTATGCCCAAATAACCTTGCGTCACGGCGACTGCGACTGGGAATTGTTGCGTTTCATCGGCGTTGATGTCTCGGACGCATCCATCCGGCGCTTGACTGACAAACTCGGTCCCATGATTGCCTGCGGCGCGCGGTCGAACAATACGGTGTTGTCCTAGATGAGATCCTTCAGGCCAGGCGAGACAAGCGCGCGGCAAAACGGCTTTTGATCAAGTTGATGAAACGCGGGTGCTTCGTGCCCAAACGGATCAGTTCGGACAAACTGTGCTCATCCGGGGCCGCCAAGCGCGACGTCGCATCTGGCCTTGATCATTGGTCCTGCAAACCAAGCAGTCGGATCGGTTGTCCCGTACGCAATGCTTGATCACTAACGACGACGGGTCAACCTATCTGTTTTTCGGCCCAAACCGTCTTGCGCGAAGTGGCTTAAGAGATTCCGCCAAGGATGAAGGGCGTCAATTTGTCCATTACCGCCGCCGGGTTCCGCCAAATACGCCCACACAAGACAAAGCTACCTATGATTTTGGCGCGTAATGACCATACTCCCGCTATTCGTTTAGGTACAAATGAGCATGAGATCGCGACCATTGCAGGCGAATACACCGAAAGCTATTTGCATTATTGGAAACAAGATATTGATTTTGTTTGGTACGAATTGTCTGAACAGGCCGGCCCAAAGGATCAACCGATCCATTGGTGCCATCATGGTGGCCCTTCTTGTGTTGATTTTGTCGGGCTGCGCCGGGAACCTGTCACAAAGCTTCAAACAATCCCTTTCCATTGTTTCACCGAATAAGATCGATTTTGCCGAGCTCGAGTATTACGCAAAGCGCTCCAAGTCAGCTTATGATTCGATCCCAGTTATCCGCAAGGCGTATCCGCTAGTCACACGGGTTGTGATCATTCAATCTGTCGATGTCCTGTATTTCGTTGAAAAAGACACGTCGAGCCAAAATCAGACAATATCTGCCCGGGGCACTGCGTCAAAGCCGAACGTCTGGGAGGACCTCGAAACAGCCCTTATACCCGACAGCATTCTGGGCATTCCTGTGCATCACGGTTTCCAGAGAGATGCAGCCGCCATTTATGACGATGTGATCCCCTACGTGCGAAAGGATTGGCCCTTGCGCATAACTGGCCATTCGCTGGGCGGCGCAGTCGCGGCGTTACTGGCCGCATATTTCGAAAAACAAGGGTAAACAGTCGAGCGTGTTGTCACTTTCGGCCAGCCCAAGATTACCACAAAACTACCACAGGATTTCGTGTTGGAGGGGACAACTCGCGTCGTTAATGACCTTGATGTTATTCCCATGGTTCCGCCACACACGGCTGCCAGACAATACCAGCACTTTGCTTCCGAGGTCATCCTGCGGGCAGGTCCGGATTACGTTTATCTGGACGAACACGATGCCGATTTGGATGAAGAGTTCTCCGTCTCTTCAGACATCAGTGACTTTGAAGCGTACCTGAACCTTGAGGATAGACTGTTCCGGCAACTCGAGACAGAAGTACTTGCCAAAACCCCGAAGTCTGCAAAGACGGCTTTGAATCGCTATCACAAGGGCAGCCGGGTCGACCCCACCAGTTGGCAGACTAACTGGAATCGTACGTTTGAGCTTCCGCTCGCCAAACCGAAAGTGGGGGTCTTACTGCTGCACGGCATGTCTGACAGCCCTTACAGCTTGCGCCGCATTGCCAAGGACTTTCACGCTGGTGGCGCGCATGTTCTCGGCCTACGCATCCCCGGTCACGGCACGGCACCATCCGGCCTTAGACGGACGACGTTCGAAGATATGGCCGCCGCGGTGGAACTGGCCATGGCGCATCTCGAAAGCAAGTTAGGAGACGTTCCAATTGTTATCGTGGGCTATTCAAACGGCGGGGCCTTGGCCGTCCACTACACAGCTGGGGCCATTGCCGAAAAAACGCTGCCCATTCCGGCTGGGTTGATCCTTTTTTCGCCGGAAATTGGCATTTCCCCCGCAGCGCCTTTGGCCAGCGTACAGGCCTGGTTCGGAGAAGTTTTGGGGCTGGACAGGTTGGCCTGGACAGGCATCCTGCCAGAATACGATCCCTACAAATACGCCTCCTTCGCAGTAAATGCTGGTGTTCAGGCCTACCGGGCAACCCAGCTGGTGCGCAGTCGGTTAGTGGACCTCGAAACGGCTGGGCGCATCGGGGAGATGCCGCCGATCCTTGCATTTCAGTCTGCGGCAGATTCCACAGTCATAGCGCGTGCCCTGGTGACCGATCTGTTCGACAAGCTGCAACCTGGCGGGCATGAGATTGTGATTTTCGATGTCAACCGGATGTTTGAAACAGAAGGGCTACTGGCCAAGTCCTTTGACTTTGGGAACCTGCTGACTGGTGAAAATAAGGCGTTCACCGTGTCCATGGTCACAAACGTAAATCCGCGCGCGCCCGCCGTCGAGTTGCGCACCCGTGCAGCCGGCGAAACGGAGGTAGTCAAACGCGATCTTGGCCTCACCTGGCCGGCAAAAGTCTATTCTCTGGCACATATTGCCCTGCCGTTTGACCGCGATGATCCTGTCTATGGTGCGGGAAAGGCAGCGGCTAAGCAAATGGACGAGCCAAACTTGCAACTGGGTAGCTTGGCGGTTCACGGTGAGAATAATACGCTGGCTATCCCAATATCTGCTCTGACCCGGCAGCATTGGAATCCGTTTTATGATCTTGTTGAGGAAAAGCGGCGCGGTTTCGCCGCGCCACTCGAGTGATTGGAACGGCGATAGGGGGGCCAATGTTTTGTTGGCAGATAGCACGCGAAGTTCGCACTTCCGCTTGTCAATCTATCGCTTAAGTGGTCGGTTGGCCGTTTGGCGGCGAAATATTTGAACGACACGCTGCATACGAAAGCGGGATCGGTCAATTCTGACTAACCCCGTTGATCCACCTTTTCGACTCTGTTCAGAGTCCATTCTTGGGCGCCTTCGAATTCTTGATGATGGCCTTTGAACTATTCCGTTGTCGTTGATGACCACAACAGCCTCGAACCAATTTCTAGTGCTTTAATAGGACGCTAGGGCGAGGACGTGGCGGTTGTTTCGCGCGGAAAACTTGGGTGAGATCTTTTCAGAGCACGCGCGCCGTTAGCAATGAGGGATCAGTTTTGCAATTCTGATAAACGGCCGTCTTGGACCTTGTTCTGCGCCCCAAGAACTTGAATTATTTCTAGATTCTGGAACCAATCTGCGGGGCATCATCTCAGGCGAAAAAGGCCAGCCACAGGCAGAACACGTTTGCTTCGTTTCAGGGACCTTATTCATCGATAAGCGGGCTTGGCTTGGCCAGCAACTTCAGTTCACTCAGGTTGTTTATGTGTACTCGCGTCGCGTTAATCTCGACCCCGTAAGGCCTTAATGCTTTTATCGCACGTGACAGGTTCTCCGGTGTCATGCCCAGATATGACGCAAGCCTGCGTTTTTCGGTCCGTAACTCAAAGTCTAAGGCGCCTTTCTCGCGAACGTGGCAACGCAGTACGTAGTTTGCCAACCTCTCAAGCGATGTCCGTAATTTTAAATTCTTGGTATTTTTCACGACCGATCGGTAGCATCCCGCCAGTTCAGTCACGACGGATCGCGCGAAATTGTTGTCGTTATCGAACACTTCCCGGACATTGGCCGATGGAAGCATTATGATGCGCGATTTTTCAATCGTGCGCGCGGACATCAGGTAGGGCGCATCTTTGATTGTCGCTGCCAGAATAAAGGTTGAAATGGGCCGAACGGTTGTCATCGACGTTTCTCGACCGTTCCAGCCTGCGACTAGCTCAACACCACCGGACACGACGACATGCAAGAAATCCGCTTTGTCGCCTTCGGTGATCAAATCCACCTGTGGTGGGAAGCTTTGCACGTAAGCGCCTCGGACCAACGCCTCAAAACTGTCCTCAAGCATATCGCGAAACAGGTCGAGCTTGCGAATTTCAGGGATATCATCAGGTCGCATTCGGTCTCCTATAGAGCATTGCTCGGTAAGAGCATCATCCAGTCAATTGATAATTGTCAATTGGACATTTGACCAATGTTTTTGTCGGGCAGGTAATTTACTTCGCCTTTAACCCACATAGTTGGATCGCACATTTATTTTGCATCTCAGCATTTACGAATTTGATCTGTGTCAACTGAGGACACCGCTCGTGTGTGCCTGAGTGGCGGAAATCACAATAAGGCATCGCGCCAAATATTTCTGCGAAGGACACAACATGCACAATCTAGATGGCGTTACGCCAGGTGATCAGTATCGGGCATTGGGGCTCAGTACGCTGGCATTTACGGTATGTTTTGCAGTTTGGACAATTTTTTCAATCATTGGGGTGAAGATAAAGCAAGAGCTCGGTCTGAATGAAACTCAGTTTGGGCTTTTGGTAGCGACACCAGTTCTGACCGGATCGCTCAGCCGAATTTTTCTGGGAGTCTGGACTGACCAGTTTGGCGGTCGCCTCATGCTGCCGCTGCAAATGCTGATCACGGCAGTATCTGTCTGGCTTTTGGCTTCGGTTCAGACTTACGCGGTCTTCCTGATGATCGCACTTGGCTTGGGACTGGCGGGTGGATCATTCATCATCGGTATTGCTTATGTCTCGCGCTGGTTCGAAGCGAACCGTCAGGGTACGGCACTGGGGATTTTCGGCGCCGGTAACGTTGGTGCTGCGGTAACAAACTTTGCTGCTCCGTTTCTCGTGATTGCCATTGGCTGGGAAGACACCGCGCGAGTCTATGCCGTGGTTCTGGTGATCATGGCCGTCGCTTTCTATATATTTGCAAAAGAAGACCCGGTGCGTGCTGAGCAGCGCAAGACCGGGGCAAAACCGGTATCCGCCGCTAAGCAGCTTGAGCCCCTGAAGGACATTCAGGTCTGGCGTTTTGCCACGTATTACTTCTTTGTCTTTGGCGCTTTCGTTGCCTTCGCATCGTTCTTGCCACGCTATTACGTCGGCGCCTACGGTGTAGCACTTACATCTGCGGGTGTGTTCGCGGGCATGTATTCACTGCCAGGATCGGTCTTCCGCGCGCTTGGCGGCTGGATGTCAGATGTCTGGGGCGCCCGGTTTGTTATGTACCTGACATTCATCGTCTCGCTGATTGTCCTCTTTGTAATGAGTTATCCTGAAACCAGCTATGTCGTAAAAGGCATTCCCAATGCGGACGGCTCGGAACGGCTGATCGAATTTAGCTTTGGCATCCCGCTTTATATGTTCGTGTTCCTGACCGTCATCCTGGGCTTTGTCATGAGTCTTGGTAAGGCAGCAGTTTACAAACACATCCCGGTCTATTTCCCCAACAACGTTGGGGCAGTGGGCGGCCTTGTTGGCATGATCGGCGGCTTGGGCGGGTTCATTCTGCCGATCTCGTTCGGGATACTTCTGGATACGTTTCACGTTTGGTCTGCTGTCTTCATGCTGATGTTCTTGATCGTTGCGGTCAGCACCATCTGGATGCATTTGGCCATTCGCAAGATGGACCGGGAACGCCATCCCGAACTACGCGAGTTCACGCACCTATCTGATGTGCCGCACTGAACACATCCAACACAGTTCATGGCGGGCTGTTAATGGCCCGCCGCCTATAACCCTCAAATCGGAGGACCCAGACTTGGGACAAGACATCAGAAACTGGAACATAGAGGACGAGACATATTGGGCCTCACGCGGCAAATCCATCGCAACTCGGAATTTGTGGATTTCAATCCCTTCGCTGCTCTGCGGCTTTGCCGTCTGGCTTTACTGGGGCATCATCACTGTTCAGATGATCAATCTGGGCTTTGCCTTTGAGAAATCCGAACTCTTTACGCTCGCCGCGATTGCCGGTCTGACCGGGGCAACGTTGCGCATCCCTTCGACGTTCTTCATTCGGATCGCGGGAGGGCGAAACACGATCTTTTTCACAACAGCGCTTCTGATGCTTCCGGCCGTTGGCGCCGGTATGGCGCTCAACAATCCCGATACGCCGCTCTGGCAGTTTCAGGTCTTGGCGTTCCTCAGCGGTATCGGTGGCGGTAATTTTTCTTCGTCAATGTCCAATATCAGCTTCTTTTATCCCAAAAAGATACAAGGCTACGCGCTTGGGATGAATGCGGGCCTAGGTAACTTTGGAGTGACAACGATGCAGATCGTCATTCCACTGGTCATGACTTTTGGCCTTTTCGGCGGCGAAAGCCGGACACTGGTCAACACATCGGGCACCTTGATCGGAAAAATCCCCGCCGGGACCGAAACCTATATCCAGAATGCCGGATTTGTCTGGCTCTTGTTGCTGGTGCCGCTGGCCTTTCTTGGCTGGTTTGGCATGAATAACATCCGCGATGAACACGTCAGCCCCGACATTCCCAACCCTGTCGGTGCCTTTGCCACCATCACCGGAATGTTGTTGATCGGGTTCCTGACAGCAGCTTTCGGCCTCTGGCTGCTGCTTCCCGCCAAAGTGGGCGGCTCGGGCTTCATGGTCAGCAAATGGGTGGTGCTGCCGATTGTGATCGCGCTGACCGTTCTTGGGTTGAAAATGATCCCCGGTGCCGTCGGCCAGAACTTGACACGACAATACAAGATTTTCGGCAACAAGCACACCTGGGCGATGACTGTAATCTATACCATGACCTTTGGGTCTTTTATCGGATATGCCGCTACCTTTGCACTTGCCATCAAAGTGGTATTTGGGTTTCAGCACGTCGAGGTTGATGGTGTCATGACCCACAATCTAGCCAACCCCAATGGCCCTTCTGCCCTGATGTACGCATGGATGGGACCCTTTATTGGCGCCCTTATTCGCCCCGTGGGCGGTATGATTGCAGACAAGCTGGGTGGTGCCCGCGTCACACAGTGGATTTCCATCGTCATGGTCGCCTCGGCCCTAGGGGTCGCGTACTTCCTCAAGCTGGCTTACGTCTCGGCTACACCCGAACAGTACTTTCTGCCCTTTATGGTGTTGTTTCTGATCCTGTTCACAGCGACCGGAATTGGCAACGGCTCAACCTTCCGGACCATTGCTGTGGTTTTTGACAAGGAACAAGCCGGCCCAGCTTTGGGCTGGACAGCTGCGGTAGCTGCCTATGGTGCTTTTATTATCCCCAAGGTGTTCGGCGAACAGATCAAGGCAGCCACACCAGAATATGCACTTTATGGATTTGCGGCCTTTTATGCGGTCTGCATCGCGATCAACTGGTGGTTTTACCTGCGCCCAGGCGCGTATGTGAAAAACCCCTGATCATCCAATGATTGCCCGCACCCCGGTGCACCAACCGGGATGCGACCATCCAATGCAAGGAGAAAACCCATGAGCCATCTGCTCGATCGTCTGAATTTTTTCCAGTCAAAAGAAGTGGAAAAGTTTGCCAATGGCCACGGCCTTGTCACCCGAGAAAATCGCGACTGGGAAGATACCTATCGCAACCGCTGGCGGCACGATAAAATCGTCCGCTCGACACATGGGGTAAACTGTACCGGATCGTGCAGCTGGAAAATCTACGTCAAATCCGGGATCGTGACCTGGGAAACCCAACAAACCGACTATCCCCGTACCCGTGCAGATCTACCCAATCACGAACCTCGTGGTTGTGCCCGTGGTGCCAGCTACAGTTGGTATCTTTATTCGGCCAATCGGGTGAAAAACCCGCTGGTCCGCGGTCGCCTGATGAAGGTCTGGCGTAAGATGCGCGCGACGATGAACCCGACCGAGGCATGGGCCAAACTGCAGGCTGACCCGATCCTACGTGCCGAATATGTAACCAAACGCGGCAAGGGTGGACTGGTGCGTGCCACATGGGACGAAGCAACCGAAATCATCGCAGCTGCAAACGCCTACACGGCCAAAACTTACGGCCCGGACCGGGTGTTCGGCTTTTCGCCGATCCCAGCAATGTCGATGGTCTCATATGCCGCAGGGTCGCGCTATCTCAGCCTACTGGGCGGAGTTTGCATGTCCTTCTACGACTGGTACTGCGACCTCCCCCCGGCCTCACCGATGACATGGGGTGAACAAACCGACGTGCCGGAATCGGCTGACTGGTACAATGCAGGATTCCTGTTGCTGTGGGGTTCAAACGTTCCTCAAACACGCACACCGGATGCGCACTTCTATACCGAGGCGCGTTACCGCGGAACCAAATCTGCGGTGATCTGCCCCGACTACTCAGAAGCCGCCAAGTTTGGTGACATCTGGTTGGCTCCGCAGGCCGGTACTGATGCCGCGCTGTCACTGGCCATGGGCCACGTAATCCTGCGCGAATTTCACCTTGATCGCCAGGCCGAATATTTCGAGGATTACTGCCGTAAATATTCCGACTTCCCCATGCTGGTGAAACTGGACGAGAAAGACGGCAAATTGGTGCCGGGCCGTTTCCTTCGTGCCGATGATTTCAAGGATACGCTGGGCGAAGCCAACAACCCCGAATGGAAAACCGTAGCGCTGGATGGTAAATCCGGCGACTACGTCACGCCCAACGGTTCCGTCGGCTATCGCTGGGGTGAAGACGGCGAATGGAATCTCGAAGAACGCGCCGGAGACAACGATACCGAACTCAAGATGTCGCTTCTCCTGGAAGAAGATCACGACAATGTCGCGCAGGTCGACTTTCCCTATTTCGGCGGTGTCGCCACCGAAAACTTTGTCAAGTGTGACCACCCCGACGTACTGACCCGCAATATCCCGGTCAGGCAAATCAAGCTTAAAGAGGGCAACGTAAAAGTCGCCACCGTGTTTGACCTCTTCTGTGCCAACTATGGCCTCGACCGTGGTCTTGGCGGTGATTGGGTGGCAACCGACTATGAAACCGATGTGCCCGGTACACCAAAATGGGCCGAAAAGATTACCGGTGTTTCGGCTGATAAAATTATCACCGTCGCCCGTGAATTCGCGCTGAATGCCGAGAAAACCAACGGCAAATCCATGGTCATCCTCGGGGCCGGTCTGAACCACTGGTACCACATGGACATGAACTATCGCGGTATCATCAACATGTTGGTGATGTGTGGCTGTGTCGGCCAATCTGGTGGCGGTTGGAGCCACTATGTAGGTCAGGAGAAACTGCGACCGCAAACCGGCTGGCAACCCTTGGCATTTGGTCTTGACTGGTCGCGCCCACCGCGGCACATGAACTCGACCAGCGCTTGGTACGCTCATACCGATCAGTGGCGCTATGAAACCCTCACATCCGATGAAATCCTGTCCCCTACCGCGCCCGACGGCGATTGGGACGCCAATATCATCGACTTTAACATCCGCGCCGAACGCATGGGCTGGCTGCCTAGCGCCCCGCAGCTCAAAACCAACCCCCTTGAGGTGGTCAAGTCTGCCAAAGCCGCCGGGCAAGATCCCAAGGACTATATCGCTGAGCATCTGAAATCCGGCGATCTGCAAATGTCTTGTGAAGATCCGGACGCGCCAGAAAACTGGCCGCGCAACCTGTTTGTCTGGCGCTCGAATCTGTTGGGGTCGTCCGGCAAGGGGCATGAGTATTTCCTCAAACACCTTCTTGGCACTGACCACGGTGTCCTGGGTCACGATCTGGGCGAGGAAGGCGGCCAGAAACCGGTTGAGGCCAAATGGCATGACGCAGCACCGCAGGGCAAGCTTGACCTGCTGGTTACCATCGACTTCCGCATGAGTACGACAGCGGTTTATTCCGATATCGTTCTTCCGACGGCTAGCTGGTACGAGAAAAACGATATGAACACCTCGGACATGCACCCGTTCATCCATCCGCTGCAGGCGGCTGTTGATCCAGCGTATGAGTCCAAGTCCGACTGGGATATTTTCAAGGCCATCGCCAAGAAATTTTCCGAGGTTGCGCCGGAAATCCTGGGTACTGAAACCGATGTTGTTGCCCTGCCGATCTTGCACGACACCCCAGCAGAGATTGCGCAGGATCAGGTTCTGGACTGGAAAAAAGGTGAGTGCGATCTGGTCCCTGGTAAAACCGCACCCAATTATATTACTGTCGAACGTGACTATCCCAACCTTTACAAAAAGTTTACGTCCGTCGGCCCGCTTTTGGACAAGTTGGGTAATGGCGGAAAAGGCATCAACTGGAACACCGAGGTCGAAGTGCAACACCTGCGCGATCTGAACGGTGTGGTGCTCGATGAGGGCATCTCAAAAGGCATGCCAAAACTCGACACCGCTATTGATGCCTGCGAGATGATCCTGATGCTCGCCCCCGAAACCAATGGCGAGGTTGCTGTCAAAGCATGGGAGCAACTGAGCAAGGCTACAGGCCGCGAACACGCCCATCTGGCCGAAGGATCGCACCATACCAAGATCCGCTTCCATGATATTGCTGCGCAGCCACGCAAGATCATTTCGTCACCCACTTGGTCGGGGATTGAGTCGGAGGAGGTTTGCTATAATGCCGGCTACACCAATGTCCACGAGTTGATACCTTGGCGCACCCTCACGGGACGCCAGCAACTTTATCAGGATCACCTGTGGATGCGCGCGTTCGGTGAGGGATTAATGTCCTATCGCCCGCCGGTTGATCTCAAAACCATAACCAAAGACGTCAATACCGACGCCCGCGATGGCACCCCGCATCTGGTCCTAAACTTTATCACTCCGCACCAGAAATGGGGCATCCATTCTACCTATTCCGACAATCTTATGATGCTCACGCTAAACCGGGGTGGGCCGGTGGTCTGGATCTCTGAGACGGACGCCAAAAAGGCCGGCATGGTCGATAACGATTGGGTCGAGGCTTACAATGTCAACGGTGCCCTTACAGCCCGCGTCGTGGTCAGCCAGCGAATGCGCGAGGGCACGATCTTTATGTACCACGCGCAGGAGAAAATCGTGAATACGCCTGGCTCGGAGAAAACCGGCAATCGTGGCGGCATTCACAACTCGGTCACACGCGCAACGTTGAAACCCACCCATATGATCGGCGGCTATGCCCAGCAATCGTACGGCTTCAACTATTACGGCACCGTCGGCTCAAACCGGGACGAATTCGTGATCCTCAGGAAAATGAAAAAGGTCGACTGGCTCGACCGCGAAGCGACCGAAAAGGAGGCCGCAGAATGAGAGTACGTGCACAAATCGGCATGGTGCTGAACCTTGATAAATGCATCGGGTGCCACACCTGCTCAGTCACATGCAAAAACGTCTGGACCAGTCGCGATGGCGTTGAATACGCATGGTTCAACAACGTCGAAACCAAACCCGGACTTGGCTACCCCAAGGATTGGGAGAACCAGAAAAAGTGGAACGGAGGATGGGAACGTACGAAACGCGGCAATCTGCAACCCAAGCAGGGTAGCAAATGGCGCATCCTGTCGAATATCTTTGCCAACCCCGACCTTCCCGAGATCGACGATTACTATGAGCCGTTCGATTTCGACTATGATCACCTGAAATCAGCCCCCGAAATGGAGGCCTTTCCCACCGCCCGTCCACGATCCAAAATCAGTGGCGAGCGGATGCAGAAAATTGAGGCTGGCCCGAACTGGGAAGAAATCCTCGGCGGTGAATTCTCAAAGCGCTCACAGGACTACAATTTCGACGGTGTGCAGAAAGAGATTTACGGCGAGTACGAAAACACATTTATGATGTACTTGCCCCGCCTGTGTGAACATTGCCTTAATCCCGCATGTGTCGCCTCGTGTCCTTCAGGTGCGATCTATAAACGCGAAGAAGACGGTATTGTTCTGATCGATCAGGAAAAATGTCGCGGCTGGCGGATGTGTGTCTCGGGCTGCCCCTACAAAAAGATCTACTACAACTGGGAAAGCGGAAAATCCGAAAAATGCACCCTGTGCTACCCGCGAATTGAATCAGGCAATCCGACCGTGTGTTCCGAAACCTGCGTCGGGCGCATCCGTTACCTTGGCGTGATGCTCTATGATGCTGACAAGATCGAAAGCGCGGCGAATGCCCCTTCTGAGCAGGAGCTATACGATGCGCAGCTTGACGTCTTCCTTGACCCCAAAGATCCGGAAGTAATTAAAGCTGCCAGAGCTAGCGGCGTGCCCGAGGACTGGATCAAAGGCGCACAAGAAAGCCCGATCTGGAAAATGGCGATGGAATGGAAAGTGGCCTTCCCGCTGCACCCTGAGTATCGGACCCTACCGATGGTGTGGTACATTCCGCCGCTTTCACCAATCCAGAATGCTGCCGAAGCGGGCAAGATCGGCCATGATGGAGAAATGCCTGATGTGCGTTCGCTTCGCATCCCTGTAAAATACCTCGCCAACATGCTGACCGCAGGCGACGAAGAACCGGTTGTGCAGGCACTGGAGCGGATGTCGGCGATGCGCGCCTATATGCGCTCAAAAACTGTGGACGGCGTGATTGACGAGGCCATTGCGGCCCGTGTCGGTCTCAGTGGCCGGGTGATCGAGGATATGTACAAGATTATGGCGCTGGCGGATTACGAGGATCGCTTCGTGATCCCGACCACCCACCGCGAACAAGTCGAAGAGGCATATGATTTGCGCGGCGGCTGTGGCTTCACCGATAGCAACGGGTGCTCGACCGGCGTCTCAAAAGGTTCTCTCTTTGGCGGCAAATCTCGACCCCTTAAAATGCCGGAGGCGATATAATGTCCCATACCTTTGACAGAACGCTCAAAGCCCTGTCGCTGATCCTCAGTTACCCCACGACCGAGTTACAGGCTGCGATGCCCGAAATCTCGGCGGTGATCCTGTCGGACACACGGATGACAACAGCACAACGCCGGTCACTCAGACCGATTTTGGAAGCTTTGAGAGAGTCCGATATCTACATACTTCAGGAAACCTATGTGGCACTCTTTGACCGCTCGCGCACCTTGTCGCTTAACCTGTTTGAGCATGTTCACGGTGAAAGCCGCGATCGGGGTGGTGCAATGGTCAGTCTGGTTGAAACCTACCGCGAGGCGGGCTTTGATCCAGCCACATCCGAGCTGCCTGATCACTTGCCGGTGTTACTTGAATTCCTCGCCATGCGCCCCTTTGGCGAAATGCAGGAGGTGCTAACCGATGCGGCACATATTCTGGAAGCACTTAGCACGCGGTTAACGCGTCGCGAAAGCGGGTACGCCTCTGTTTTCACCGCCCTTTTGCAGATTGCAAAGGCCAAGCCCAACAAGGCGGCTCTGGCGGAAATGCTTGAACAGCCGGACGACGACCCAGAGGATCTCGAAGCACTTGATGCTGTCTGGGAGGAAAGTGAAGTCACTTTCGGCCCGGATCCAAACGGTGACTGCCCCCAAGTGCGCGAAATGCTGTCCAAGATGGACACCCCGAGTAACCCTGCTCCGGGGCACACGCCCCACGCGGCAGAATAATAAAGGAGGCCGAGATGCATTACTTTTTCTTTGGTATTTATCCCTATATCGCCTTGTCGGTGATGATAATTGGCTCGATCGCCCGGTACGAGACCGATCCTTTTACCTGGAAATCAAGCTCCAGCCAGCTGCTCAGACGAAAGCAGCTTGTCATTGGTTCAGTCTTGTTTCACGTCGGGATTCTGATCATCTTTTTCGGTCACCTTGTTGGTCTTTTGACTCCGATCCAGGTTTTTGATGCATTCGGGATCAGCCACGGTTTTAAGCAAACGCTGGCGGTTGTCGCGGGCGGCATTGCCGGAGTGATGGCACTCGTCGGAGGCGGCATGCTGTTTCATCGGCGTTGGACAGATCCCCGCATTCGCCGCACATCCAGTTTTGCAGATATTGGCATTCTGGGGCTGTTGCTAGCGCAGTTGGTTCTGGGGTTGGGAACAATCCTGGTATCGCTTCAACATCTTGATGGACACGAGATGACCAAATTCATGTCGTGGGCTTTGGGTATCTTTACCTTTGATCCCAATGCCGCCAGTTATGTCGAAAACGTGGCCGCAATTTTTAAACTGCACCTGTTTCTGGGCCTCACAATCTTCCTGCTGTTTCCATTCACACGGCTGGTGCACATGCTTTCGGTGCCCCTGCGTTATTTAACTCGGCCCGGTTATCAGGTCGTGCGTTCGCGCAGATCTAAGCCTTTGCCTGACCGCAATGCGACACCGGGGGAGTAATCCGATGAGCGTAGCACTTTTCCCTGACATCGTGGTGAATGGCACCACACTAACCTCGGCGGATATCGCCGCCGAGGCTCAAAACCACAACGCGCCTGCAGGCAAGCCGGGCATCGCATGGCGCAAAGCCGCCCGAGCACTGGCCATCCGACACTTATTGCTGGAAGAGGCCGAAAACCGGGGCTTCACCGCTCAGCCACAAGAAGTTGCACCGGGCAAGGTGGAAACCATAGACGAAGCGCTGATTCGTGAAACGCTCGACGCGGGTGTGACACCCGAACCTGTGAACGAAGCCACCCTGCGGGCGATCTATGATCGAAACCCTGATGCGCATCGCGCGCCCTCGTTGTTTCAACCAGCGCATATCCTGTTTGCTGCGGCACCAGATGATGAAGCCCGGCAATCCCTGCGTGAACATGCCGAAGGCGTCCTGCAAATGCTGTGTGCCAATCCCAAACGTTTTGCTGAGATCGCACGAGCCGAGAGCGCCTGCGCCTCACGCGACTCCAATGGTCAGCTTGGCCAGATTAGCAGCCGCGATACTGTTCCCGAATTCGAATCGGCCCTTCGGGCGGCCAGTCTGGGCATAATCCATCCCGAACTGGTCGAAACCCGCTATGGGTTTCATATCCTGCGGCTGGATGCGCGGGCCGAGGGCGCAATCCTACCATTTGATAGCGTGAAGCCGCGACTGGCTGAGGCCTGTGAAAAAGCCAACTGGGTGCGCGCGGCACAATCTTTTACGGCCGATTTGCTGGAAAAGGCTAAGATCACCGGCCTCAACATTGATATCGCTGCCTGACAGGACGAAGGGCCATGCTGAACGATCTTTTGCAACGCAACCGCGAGTGGTCAGCCGAACGCAACGCCGACGAGCCCGGTTATTTCGCGCATTTGGCCACCCGTCAGACACCCGAATTTTTCTGGATCGGATGTTCAGATAGCCGTGTGCCTGCCAATGTCGTTGCGGGGCTTGATCCTGGTGAGGTTTTTGTTCATCGCAATGTCGCCAATGTCGTCCACTCATCGGATATGAACCTTCTTTCCGCCCTGGAATTCGCTGTCGATGCGCTGAAAATCCGCGAGATTATCGTTTGTGGCCATTATGGCTGTGGGGGCGTCAAAGCCGCGACCGAGGATTTGCCGCATGGTCTTGCAGATCACTGGCTTGAACCCATTCGCCGTCTGGCGCGGCACTACTCGATAGACCTTGCCTGTGTCACTGATGCCGAGGCCCGTCGGGATCGGTTGGCAGAACTGAACGTAATCGAAGGTGTCATGCGTGTTGCCGAAACGCCGATATTGCAACGTGCTTGGGCGCGTGACGACCAAATCGCAGTGCACGGGCTTATCTATGGCCTGAAAGATGGGCTGTTGCGCAATCTGGATTGCACGATCGCACACGGGCACATCAAAACGAATCTTGCCAACTGAAATATGCCGCGAATATCCATTACGATTCAATAACGGAGACCAAAGAATGACGCTTGGCTATGTCTTGTCAGAAAATCCCGGTGAAACTGATCGTCTACTCAGCATGTTCGCCTCCTTGCACCAGATGGCTGAAACCGCCGTGGTCGGGGTTGTTCAAAGCAATGTAACCTGCAAAGACGCCAATGGGTGCGACATGGACGCGCTTGTGCTACCTGATGGGCCCACCATCCGTATTTCTCAATCGTTAGGCAAAAACGCCCGCGGTTGTCGCTTGGATCCCGCGGCACTTGAGCAAGCTGTAAGCGAAGTTCAGAAACGTCTCTTACCCGAAACTGAACTCCTGATAGTCAATAAGTTCGGCAAGCATGAGGCCGATGGCCGCGGGTTTCGCGAACTGATAGCACACGCCATCTGCAATGCTGTGCCGGTATTGACAGCTGTCAATCAACAAAACTTGAAGGCCTTCCTTGAATTTTCAGGGGATTGCGCGGTTGAACTTCAACCAAATGGTCAAGCCCTACTGGAATGGTTCGATGGTCAGGCGGTTCCGGCGCAAACCGTGTAGCGCGGTGGAATGCCTCGTATTGCCGGACATAGTTATCCAACGAGTGTCGCGCATTGTAGGAATGGAGATTGATCAAATGGGTCGAATTGCCGTTTGCGGATCATGTTCGCTATCCCGACGCTTACCAGGTTTGCGGAAGCCGAGCGGAAGGATTTGAATCATTTCAGTAGCTGCGTCAGCTTCTTGATGAACCTTTAGTCTTGTTCAATGATGTTGTTCAGATGTTTGATCACTCATCGACTCAGAGTTGCATGGTCAACTCCGACGCCGCGCTCCTACATGATTTCTTCTCGGTCTCGATTCTGAAACAGAGTCCGCTCGGGACCCATGGATCGCAGGGTGACTTCCAGTCGACCGACTGCGCCCCAGGGCCGGTGCAATCTTGGGCGGTCTCGCCAAAAGCCAATGAAGGCGACAGAATTATACGAGCCGTGGGCGTTGAGTGGGTCGAAAGCCATGGTATGCAATGTCATGATCTGGTTCGCGATTAGTGGCGTTTCAGCTGGGAACCAGCAGCTTGGCAAAGCCTCCTCAAGTTTTGGATCCTGCTCTTTGGGGGCCATGCCAGCAAATTGCCATTATGGAAGTGAGTTCCTTAGGCCACAAAAGCTTGAGGCTTGCCCATCTGTTGACTGACAATCCATTGACTTTGTTTGTGTTTGGCAAATTGACGCAGGGTAAATTGACAAGATAATGATTATCACGTCAAAAAATTGACAAAATAATCCTTTAAGTACAATTAGTTAATTACATATTTTCTGCAACTGATGTATTCAGTTATTTACTGAGGGGGTATTTTGGTTTCGTTGTAGTTTGGGTATTTACCTCCCCCTTTTGACATATTCTTGAGGAGGAAAGCCATGAACATCAAATCCGACGTTGCTGAAACCCTGCCGGCGACATTCGCGCCAGATCCGGCCTTTTCTCAAAACTCTCATGTCAACTTGGAGAAATATCGTGCGCTTTATGCTGCCTCCATTGCAGACCCGGATGCCTATTGGGGCGAGCAGGGTAAGAGATTAGATTGGATCAAACCCTATAGCATAGTGAAGGACGTTGATTTCACGCTTGGTAGTGTGAAAATCAAGTGGTTTGAGGATGGCGTTCTGAATGTCTCTGCCAATTGCATTGATCGCCATCTGGAAACCCGTGGCGACCAGACAGCCATTATTTGGGAGCCTGATGACCCCAACGATCAGGCGCTTCATATCACTTACAAAGATCTGCATCGCAGCACCTGTAAGATGGCCAATATTCTGGAATCTCTGGGTGTTCGCAAGGGCGACCGGGTTATTATTTATCTGCCGATGATCCCCGAGGCTGCCTATGCAATGTTGGCCTGCGCGCGGATCGGCGCCATCCATTCAATCGTATTTGCCGGATTTTCGCCGGATGCATTGGGCGCTCGGGTTAATGGATGTGACGCCAAAGTCGTCATCACTGCAGATGAAGCCCCGCGCGGTGGACGCAAAACAGCCCTGAAGTCGAACACGGATGCAGCGTTGCTGCATTGCAAGGACAGCGTTAAATGCCTAGTCGTCAAACGCACGGGCAGTCAGACCACCTGGACCGAGCGCGACTATGATTACAACGAAATGGCGCTAGAAGCTGACGACTATTGCGCCCCTGCAGAGATGAATGCAGAAGACCCACTGTTTATTCTTTATACCTCAGGATCGACAGGTCAGCCAAAAGGCGTCGTACACACTTCGGGTGGCTATCTCGCCTATGCAGCGATGACCCACGAGATGGTCTTTGACTATCACGAAGGAGACGTTTTCTGGTGTACCGCGGATGTGGGTTGGGTCACTGGCCACAGCTACATCGTCTATGGCCCGCTAGCGAATGGCGCCACAACAATCATGTTTGAAGGTGTGCCAACCTATCCCGATGCTGGACGTTTCTGGGCGGTTTGCGAAAAGCACAAGGTTAATCAGTTTTACACTGCACCAACGGCAATCCGCGCTTTGATGGCGGCAGGAAATGACCCGGTCGAAGCCTATGATCTATCTGATCTCAAAGTGCTTGGGACGGTCGGTGAACCGATCAACCCGGAAGCTTGGAACTGGTATTACAACGTGATCGGCAAGGGCAATTGCCCGATTGTGGACACGTGGTGGCAAACTGAAACCGGTGGACATTTGCTGACGCCGTTACCAGGTGCGACGACGCTGAAACCCGGCTCGGCGCAACAGCCGTTCTTTGGGATCCATCCTGTGGTTCTCGACCCGCAAAGTGGCGAGGAAATCACGACGACTGAAGCTGAAGGCGTGTTGTGTCTGAAAGGCAGCTGGCCCGGTCAGATGCGCACCGTATGGGGTGATCACGATCGGTTCGAAAAGACCTATTTTGGCGACTACGAAGGTTACTACTTTACCGGTGATGGTTGTCGCCGGGACGCCGATGGCGACTACTGGATCACGGGCCGCGTCGATGATGTGATCAATGTCTCTGGCCACCGGATGGGTACGGCTGAAGTTGAGAGTGCGCTCGTGGCCCATGCCAAAGTGGCTGAGGCTGCTGTGGTTGGATACCCCCACGACATCAAAGGGCAGGGCATATACGCCTACGTAACCTTGATGAACGGGCAAGATCCGTCACCTGAACTGCGCAAAGAGCTTGAGGTCTGGGTACGCACCGAAATTGGCCCGATTGCCAAACCCGATCTGATCCAATGGGCTCCGGGCCTGCCAAAAACACGTTCGGGCAAGATCATGCGTCGTATTCTGCGCAAGATTGCCGAGGATGACTTTGGCAGCCTTGGCGACACTTCGACGCTGGCAGACCCTTCAGTCGTCGACGACCTGATCGAAAACCGCATGAACCGAAAGGATGCATGATGGATGGAGCGATCACACCAGAGGTGGCACCAGTACTGATCCTGCTCGGGCCTCCGGGCGCGGGCAAGGGGACGCAGGCACGCATGTTGGAGGAACAGTTTGGGCTTGTTCAACTCTCCACTGGCGATCTTTTACGCGCCGCTGTGGCGTCGGGCTCTGATGCCGGAAAACAAGCCAAGGCTGTTATGGAAGCAGGTGGTCTGGTCAGCGATGAAATCGTCCTTGCCATTCTCAGCGACCGGTTGGCTGAGGCCGATTGCGCAAGCGGCGTGATCCTGGATGGATTTCCTCGCACGACGGCGCAGGCACAGGCACTGGATGGAATTTTGGAATCCAAGGGTCAAAAGATAGATGCGGCAGTCGCATTGGAAGTCAATGACGTGAAGATGGTTGTGCGCATCTCAGGGCGGTTTACCTGCGGGGGATGCGGCGAAGGCTATCACGATACGTTTAAAGCCCCGGCTGTTCCGGAAACTTGCGACAACTGCGGCGCCCAGAAAATGCAGCGGCGCGCAGATGACAATGCTGAAACGGTCATGTCGCGTCTGGATGCCTATCACAAGCAAACGGAACCATTGATCCAGTACTACGAACAGCAAGGCGCACTTAAGCGTGTCAATGCGATGGGCGACATCGACGCCATTGGTGTCGAAATTTCAAACATCGTTTCAAAAGTTACGGCCTGACGAAATCAATGCGCCGGGCCATGGGGGCCACTTGCGCTGTGAACTTAACAAAAAGGAGGAGCGTCAAATGGCGGACCAATCAATCAACTCGAAGGCGAAAGAGGATAGCGGCGGCTACTGGTCGGCCAACATTCGGGTCATCTCAATAAGCCTGGTCATCTGGGCCTTGGTTTCATTTGGGTTTGGCATTCTGCTGCGTCCAATGCTCTCTGGTATTTCTGTCGGCGGAACTGATCTTGGTTTCTGGTTTGCCCAACAGGGTTCTATCCTTGTCTTTCTCGCGCTGATCTTTTTCTACGCCTGGCGGATGAACAAGCTCGATCGTGAATACGGCGTAGAGGAGGACTGATCGATGGAACAATTCACAATAAATCTGCTGTTTGTGGGCGCATCTTTTGCGATCTACATCGGCATCGCGATCTGGGCCCGTGCTGGTTCCACATCGGAATTTTATGCGGCTGGTCGGGGTGTTCACCCTGTTACCAACGGCATGGCCACTGCGGCTGATTGGATGTCAGCGGCCTCGTTCATCTCGATGGCGGGTTTGATTGCCTTTACTGGCTATGACAACTCGTCCTTCCTTATGGGGTGGACAGGTGGTTATGTGCTGCTTGCACTGCTGCTTGCTCCATATTTGCGAAAGTTTGGCAAGTTCACGGTATCCGAGTTTATTGGTGACCGGTTTTATTCCCCAACTGCACGCCTCGTCGCTGTGATTTGTCTGATTGTGGCTTCGACCACATACGTGATCGGACAGATGACAGGGGTGGGCGTGGCTTTTGGCCGGTTCCTCGAAATTTCCAATACATCTGGTCTGTTGATCGGTGCATGTGTGGTGTTCGCCTATGCGGTTTTTGGCGGCATGAAAGGTGTGACGTATACGCAAGTCGCTCAATACGTTGTTCTTATCATGGCTTATACTATTCCGGCCGTGTTCATCTCACTTCAACTGACTGGCACGCCGATCCCGGCCTTTGGTCTATTCAGTGAAGTGTCGTCTTCAACCGGCGGCGAAAGCAGTGTTTATCTGCTACAAAAGCTTGACCAGATTGTAACCGATCTTGGTTTTGCCAGCTACACAGAAGCACATAAAGACAACTTGAACATGGTTTTGTTCACACTGTCTCTGATGATCGGGACTGCGGGTCTGCCTCACGTGATCATGCGCTTTTTCACCGTACCTAAGGTGTCTGACGCGCGTTGGTCGGCAGGTTGGGCGTTGGTATTCATTGCGCTGCTTTATCTGACAGCTCCGGCTGTTGGTGCGATGGCACGGCTGAACATCACTAATCTGATGTGGCCAAATGGTACAAGCGGCGAGGCTGTCTCGGTTGAGGCAATCCAAACCGCACCAGAGTATAACTGGATGCAAACCTGGCAGAAAACCGGACTTCTCGACTGGGAAGACAAAAATGGTGATGGCAAGATCCAGTACTACAACGACAAGAGCGACGCGATGGCTACAAAGGCCGCAGAGAATGGCTGGGAAGGCAACGAACTGACCAAATTCAATCGCGACATTCTGGTACTTGCTAACCCAGAGATTGCCAACCTTCCGGGTTGGGTGATCGGTCTGGTCGCGGCAGGCGGTCTTGCAGCAGCACTCTCCACTGCGGCGGGTCTGTTGCTGGCAATCTCATCTGCGGTGTCCCACGACCTTATTAAGGGGCGATTCAACCCCAGCATAAGTGAAAAGGGCGAGCTTTTGTCGGCGCGGGTTGCCATGGCAGTCGCCATTGTGGTTGCAACCTATCTGGGTCTAAACCCTCCGGGTTTTGCGGCGCAAACTGTGGCTCTGGCGTTTGGCTTGGCTGCGGCATCGATCTTTCCGGCTCTTATGATGGGAATCTTCTCCAAGCGCGTGAATAACGTTGGCGCTGTAGCGGGTATGCTTTCGGGTCTGATCTTTACACTGGTCTATATCTTCCTGCACAAGGGGTGGTTCTTTATTGCCGGGACAAATTCGTTCCCCGATACAGTTGATGGATCGCTGTTTGGCATCCAATCCACCGCGATCGGCGCCGTGGGTGCGATGATCAACTTTGCAGTGGCATACGTTGTATCGGTGTCGACCGAAGATACCCCGCAAGAGATCAGGGATCTGGTAGAAAGCGTGCGAGTGCCGGCTGGCGCAGGCGGCGCTGTAGATCACTAAACCTACCCGGTCGGCGGCCAAAAGGTCGGCGCCCGGACATGCGTCCTGCCCCTTGGTTCCCCCGGGGGGCAGGACGTTTTATTTCAAGGAAAATCCATGAACAACGACGGCTTTTCATTTCTCTCTCATCTGCATCCCTACAACGCCCTGCCAGAATCAGTGCTGCAGGACATCGCGAGTCGAATTGAATGGGTTAATGTTGCCAAGGGTGAAGACATTTATCTGTTCGGCATACCGCTGAAAGGTCTTTATATTATTGTTGATGGCCAGGTGGCCATCAGAGATCGGAACGACAATCAGGTGTCTTTGTTGGAACACGGCAACTCCTTTGGTGAACGGGGGTTAATGCGTGATGGACAGGCCGCGACCTCAGCGAAGGCTGAGAAAAATACTCAACTCATTTGCGTGCCGACCAAATTGTTTCATGAGTTGAGAAAATCACAGGAACCGTATCGCCGTTTTTTTGATCGTGCCCGTCCTGACTTAACCACCGATGTTGCTCGGCGCTTTGATCTGACAAGCGTCCGCGTTGAAGCACTGATGGTCACAAACCCGATCACATGCACAGCGGACACCTCTGTTTTCAATGCTGCAAAACTGATGCGCGATCACCATATATCGTGTCTCTGCGTGACTAATAGTGATACCCTGACCGGGATTGTGACAGTTCGAGATTTATCAGGCAAGGCGCTGGCGGAGGGGTTGCCGCCGGACACTCCTGTGAGTGCCATTATGACGCCTGAACCTAGTGTTTTGCCGCCATCTGCCATCGGGTCGGACGTTTTGCATACGATGATGGAGCACAAACTCGGGCATCTGCCGATTGTCGCGTCGGGAAAACTCGTTGGAATTGTAACACAGACGGACCTGACCAAGGCGCAGGCGTCCAGCAGTGCCGGATTTGTACAAGAAGCAGCTCACGCACCCAATCCCGTAGAGCTGTCTGAAATTACAGCGCGTATTCCAAATTTGCTCGTCCAATTGGTTGCATCCGGTAACCGCCATGACGTGGTGACCCGACTTATCACTGACATTGCAGATGTGGTCACGCGGCGTCTTCTATCCTTGGCCGAACAAAAGCTTGGCCCGCCTCCAGGCCGCTATTTGTGGCTTGCATGTGGATCACAGGGCCGACAGGAGCAGACCGGCGTGTCGGACCAGGACAACTGCCTTATCCTTGAAGATGGTCTGGATGAAGAGGCCTTGGCGTATTTCAAACCGTTCGCCCAGTTCGTCAGCGACGGCCTGAACGCATGCGGATATGTCTATTGTCCGGGAGACATGATGGCGACCAACTCGCGCTGGCGGCAACCAGTTTCGGTCTGGCGGGAGTACTTCAGTGGGTGGATTGCGCAGCCCAGCAAAGAGGCGCAGATGCTGGCGTCTGTCATGTTCGATTTGCGCCCTATCGGTGGCGATGTTTCGCTGTTCAAAGGTTTGCAATCAGACACATTGAGGGCGGCAGCAGAAAACTCCATTTTTACGGCACATATGGCCACCAATGCCCTGACGCACGCAACACCGCTTGGCCTGCTGCGTGGTTTTGCTACTATCCGATCCGGTGAACACCGCAACACGATCGACACCAAGCTGAATGGCGTAGTGCCGGTGGTTGATTTGGGGCGGATGTATGCACTGCAAGGCCGGCTTGATGTTGTCAACACGCGTGCCCGGCTCAACGGCGCATTGGCGGCAAAGATCATCAGTCAAAGCGGTGGCCAAGATCTGTTGGACGCCTATGATCTGGTGGCACAAAGCCGTCTTGAGCATCAGGCCACTCTGATCAAACGGGGTAAGGCACCCGACAATTTCTTGCCGCCGGCATCATTATCCGATTTCGAGCGCAGCCATTTGCGCGACGCTTTTGTCGTTATCAAGACAATGCAGTCAGCAATGATGCAAGGACGCGGCATTCTGGGTTAGATGAGTAAACCGAACAAAAGAGGGGGAGGCTCATGTTTTTCGAACTGATCGGCACGCTGGTTGCCGGTGTAGCCGCTGCGCTTTTGGTCTGGGCGGTCAATCGCTCCTTGAAAGGTCGCTTACCAAAGTGGTTGATGCCAGTCGCCGCCGGGGGCGCGATGCTGTTGGCGACAATCTCAAGCGAGTATGGTTGGTACGCGCGCACGCAGGCCAATATGCCCGAGGGTATGGCCGTAGCGGAGGCCATTGAAGAAAAAGTGTTTTATCGACCCTGGACCTACGCCAAACCCTATGTGAGCCGCTTTGTCGCTGTTGATCAGGTGACAATGCGCACCCACCCGGATCAACCTGACCAGCGCATCGTCGATCTGGTGTTTTATGGTCGCTGGGCGCGGACGGCCAAAGTGCCGGTTCTTTTTGACTGCGCGGGCAGCCGGCGCGCAGACATAATCGATGGCGCGGAATTTGGCGCGAATGGTGAAGTGACAAACGCCGTTTGGCTGGCCGTCCCAGCAGGCGACCCGATCATGAAAGTGGCTTGCAAGGAGGTCTGAGATGAAGAATCTCAGCTTACGACTGAGGGTCTTTTTGTTTTTCTGCCTTATCGGAATGGGCAGTATTGGAGTAACGCTCTGCGCCCTTCTGATCGGGTTTCGCCAACTCGCTGACCCCAACGCGGTTTCCTCGTTCGCAACCAGCGCAATTGTTGCGGGGTTTGGCATTTCGGGGCTGAGCGTATTCATCTGGTTGTTGTTTGATGAAAACGTAAGCAAGCCAATTGAAAAACTGGCGGCAAGTCTGCGTGTTCGTGCTCATGCTGATGTAGAGACAAAAATTGACGAATCTAGTGCCCGCTATCTGGGTGATCTGGCCCCAGCTGCTGTCGCGATCAATCAAAAACTCAGCTCGTTTTCGCAGAGCTCCTCAGAGTCATTGGCGGAGCATACCGAACAGCTCGAGCAAGAAAAACGGCAACTTATTCAAATTCTGTCCGATATCCCCGTGGCAACCATTGTCGCCACAACGGGCCATCAGATCGTATTATATGATGGCCAGGCGGCTTCGATAATGGAAGTTGAAGCCCCGGCGCGGCTGAACGGTTCGGTCTTTGACTATTTTGACAAGACATCAGTGCAACAGGCATTGGATTTGATTGAACAACAGGGCACGTCTCGATGCCCCGTGGTTTTGTCGGGTCGCTCCGGCGCGGTCTATTCGGGTCACATTCGCCAATTTGGGGCAAAATCTGGTTACACGCTCATGCTGGAATCGCTTGACCCGGAGGCCGAACGCCCGCTGACATATGATTTTGATCTGTTCGACAAGACGGAACTCTCTGATCTGAACGCAGCCGCCTTACGTGATCTGACCTATGTTGTGTTTGATAGCGAAACCACGGGGCTGCATCCCGAGAAAGACGAGGTTGTTCAAATCGGCGCAGTGCGTGTCGTCAACTGCAAATGCATCGCAGGAGAAGTTTTCGAATCTCTGGTAAATCCGGGCATTCCGATTCCCATCGCATCAACAAAAGTGCATCGAATTGACAATGATATGGTTGCGAATGCCCCCGACTTTTCAGAGGTTTGCGGCGCGTTCCATGGTTTTGCCCGCGATGCGGTGATCGTCGCGCATAACGCCCCGTTTGACATGGCATTTCTACATCGGCAGTCAAAAGAAATCGGCCTGCTGTTTGATCACGCCGTTCTGGATACAGTGCATCTTTCTGCAGTGGTTTTTGGCGGCTCAGCTGAACATACTTTGGACGCGCTTTGTGAAAGGCTCGACGTCATAATCCCACCTGATATGCGTCACACTGCAATGGGGGACGCGGTTGCAACCGCCGAGGTGTTCATTCGAATGCTGTCTATTCTAGAGGCGCGCGGGATTTGCTCTTTTGCGGAAGTGTCGTCTGAAATTCGCAAACATACCCGGATTCTCAAAGACGCAAACGAAAGCTCTTAGGCTTCTAGTCGGTATCATCAAGTTGTTTGATGTTTCTGCGTCGAGCTACCGAACTGGATCCAAATACCAACCTCAAGACTGCGCCCCATCCAGCAACCAGTTTCAATCGCAAACGAACTGGCCGGAGGAGCCTGAAAGTCAATACGACTTAGATAGCAATTGTCAGTTGATATAAGCGTCGGCGCCTTGCCCTGCCCAATGTCTGTGAACGGGAACCTTGTTGGATCTCAAGCCATCTGGAAGTGAAACCAAACACCACTTAATTGATTGACCCACTGAGACAGTGCTAGATACGGCCCACGTGACTTAAAAAGTGAAACAACGACCGAAACTAGGTTTTCATAGAACTGGAGCAAGTGCATTGACTCTTTCGCGCCGTAAAACACTGATAAGCCTTACCAGCCTGCCTTTGCTCTCCGCGCCGTCAATGGCTTTGGCGCGCTCCAAATTCAATGATCGTGATCCGGTAAGTTTTGGTCGACGCGCACCTACTTCCTATCCTGTTCACGGTATCGATGCTGCACGTTTCCAAGGCCAGATGAATTGGCGGCAGGTCAGCAGGCAAGGGGTCGATTTTGCCTGGCTCAAAGCGACCGAAGGCGGTGATCTTTTGGATCCTGAGTTTCGGTCGAACTGGCGCGCGGCAAAACGTGCCAGCGTGCCTGTTGGAGCATATCATTTCTACTACTTCTGCACGGATCCCGAAACGCAGGCCAGATGGTTTATCAAAAACGTTCCGCGTCTGCGGGGTGGGATGCCGCCTGTGCTTGATCTGGAGTGGAACCCGTTTTCCCCGACGTGCACCTTTCGCCCGCCCGCCGCAGAAGTGCGCCGAGTGGCGAAAAGATTTATCCAAATCATTGAACGGCACTACAAAACGGAAGTCGTGATCTATTCCACACCAGATTTCTGGGCGCAGAATGAAGTTGCCCGGCTAAGGCGCGACTTTTGGCTGCGTTCAACGGCCAAACATGTTGAGAAGCGTTACAATACGAGGGCCTGGCGGTTCTGGCAGTATACTTCGACCGGCGTGCTTGATGGGATCGGCAATGATGTTGATCTCAATTGTTTCAATGGATCACAAGCACAGTGGAACCGCTGGCGTAAAGCGCGGGCTGTCCGCTGAACTCTGCAGGTAGCGACACGCAACAAGTGCGCGTGATTACACAATGATGGACCAGACCGGGCCCTCAATGCGACTTCGGCGTCCCGCGAAGCTGTCAACTGCCGTCGTGTCCTCGTCGGGCCATGAGGAATTGGTGGTGTCGTGGTTGCTCTTAATCAAAGGCGAAAACTTGCCGGATCGAGTGAGATTGGTCGAGGTCTTTTGCATTGAGTATGGGTTAGCCGCCACTTTCCGGGAATCTAACGATTCCAAGGCAAAAGTGGTTAGTCTTGGCCACTGGTGAAACGGTACAAACCTTAAGATGAAAGTGCCGTAGACGCTTGACCCGGGTGGGCCTTTTCGAATGCCGGTATTTGTTCCAAGTTATCTTTAATGCCGACAACCTTTGGGAAAGTGTCTAAGTCGACACCCCAGCGCAAGGCGTTATAAACCTGCGGCATCAGGCAAATATCGGCGAGGGTCACTCCATCGCCGTAGCAATAACTACCCCCTGAAACCATGCGTTCGTAAGCCTCTAGCCCGCTGGTGATAAAGTGCTGCATCCAGCCTTCAATCGATATCTGCTCGTTTGACTGTTTTACTGCCCATTTCGCGACTCGGAGATTGCAAACCGGATGAATTTCCATTGCCACGGCATATGACAGCGCCCTAACTTCGGCGCGACCGGCCGGGCTTGATGGCAAAAGCCCGAGATCTCTGGTTTCGTTGATGTATTCAATCTGAGCGAGTGATTGGGTGAACGTATGCCCATCGATTTCCAGAACAGGAACGAGCCCCTGAGGATTCCTTGCCAGATGCTCTTTGGACGTCTGCTCTGATTTCAGCAGGTTCACCGAGGCGGCTTCCCAACTCTCTCCTGCCAGGCCAAGCGCGATCCTGACACGGTAGCTCGCAGAGGACCGCCAATAGTCATAAAGTTTTATCATTCATCTTGTCCGTTAATCGGTCGAGGGCAACTTGCAGCATACTCTCTTTGTCACCCAATGTTGCGCCTAACTCTGTTTGGAAAGACTGTGCGATCGGGACTAATTCCCCAAGAAGGCTCACCCCTTTTGGCGTCAGGTTGAGTTTGAGCAATCGGCGGTCACTGGGATCGACGTCCTTGGTGATCAGGCCTTTCGCCTCTAGTTTTGCGGCGGCGCGGCTGACCTTTGATTTCTCCAAACTGACGCGCCGCTCTATGTCTCTGATCGACGGGTCTTTAGCATAACCTACATTCACCAAAACGCGCCATTCAGGTATGGATATCCCATATTTGTATTTGTAGGACTTGGCCATTTCGTCGCTGAGACGCGCTGCAAGCGCCGTAAATCGGTATGGCAAATATTTCTCCAAATCGAAATCTGGCAGATCATATCCACTCATAAGAAAGTCTCCTAGCCAGGGTAACTAAGACTCAATGTCGTTGCATTTGCAATGAATTTCTTGACAGGATTAAGGTCCAGCGAATAATCAGTGCAAAAGCAACGGTTTCAAGTCTTGTAGTAGGAAGCCTTGATGAGAAGTATGACGCCAGACGATGAATTGACCATCGTGTTGAACAGATCGCCCCGAGTCGGAGGGTACAAGTCCGGGTTTGGCAAGATCATTGAGACCGACACTCTTCGGTGCCCCTTGCTCAGGGCAATAGCTGCCGGCAGAAACGCGACATTGGTTAACGCAGGGCAAGAATCCGACAAAAAGGTCTTTGGCTATGTACCTTAAATGAACTTAAGCCTGATCAATCCAACGGCATTCAGCATTCCAGACCGAGGCAGATTCAAAGGTTTGGCGTGTCCTCTGAAATCCCGATTCACGCAATTGAAATAACCGACAATGCCCGTGAGGGCGAAGGAGACGATCCATGTCAAAAGCGTTCGCGTCACAAGGCGATATGTCAGAGAAAGTGATTACATTTGACGAAATCGGGGAAGGTCTCTGGGCCTTTACTGCAGAGGGAGATCCAAATTCAGGGGTCATCATCGGCGATGACAGTGTGATGATTGTTGAAGCCCAGGCCACACCTCGTTTGGCCAACAAAGTGATCGAGAAAGTGCGCAGGATCACCGACAAGCCAATCACTCATGTGGTTTTGACACACTATCATGCAGTGCGTGTGCTGGGTGCGTCAGCATTTGCAGCGCCACAAGTGATCATGTCTGATGTAGCGCGTTCGATGGTTGTTGAGCGTGGTCAGGAAGACTGGGATAGCGAATTTCAACGATTTCCGCGCCTCTTTGAAGGACATGAAAGCATTCCCGGCCTGACCTGGCCCACCACAACGTTCAGCGACGGCATGACCGTTTATTTGGGAAGCCGCCGCGTAGATATCAAGCAGATTGGCCGTGCCCATACCGCAGGTGACGCCGTGATCCACGTACCGGATCAGAACGTCATGTTTACCGGTGACATCGTTGAGGATCATTCGGCCTGCTATTGTGGCGATGGCCATTTCGAGGATTGGGGCAACACGCTTGACGCCATCAAGTCCTATGATGTGGATGCAATCGCCCCGGGTCGAGGCGGTGCATTGATAGGAAAAGAGGCGGTGGAACGAGCGATCCAGAGCACGCGGGATTTTGTCAACTCTACCTTTGAGCCAGCCAAACGGGTCGCCATGAAGGGCGGTACGCTCAAGGATGCCTGGGATGCCGTCCGTGATTCCTGTGACCCAAAGTTCAAGGATTATGCCATCTATGAACATTGTCTGCCGTTCAATGTCAGCCGTGCTTTTGATGAGGCACGCGGCATCGCCCATCCTCGCATTTGGACGGATAAGCGAGACCTTGAGATGTGGGAACAACTACAAGGCTGAGTTCTCGGCTGGCCATCATTTCCTTAAAAATAGGTATTCGGATGCTACAAGACAGATACCCTCTCGCCTTCAAGCTTTACCCCTACGAGAAGTCGAATGACCAGGACGCTACGTCCTCCGTAAGACATCCCGTGATTATTGTCGGCGGCGGCCCGATTGGTCTTGCTACCGCACTTGACCTCGGTCGTCAGGGCATCCCAGCATTGGTACTGGATGATCACGAAGGTGTTGGCATGGGCAGCCGGGCGATATGCTTTGCCAAACGAACGCTTGAAATAGCAAACCGTTATGGTTGCGGAGCTCCAATGGTCGAAAAAGGTGTCGTTTGGAACGTCGGGAAAGTGTTTCAAGACAACCGGCAGGTTTTCGAATTTAATTTGCTACCGGACGCCGGACACCGCAATCCGGCCTTCATTAATCTTCCGCAACCCTATTTCGAGAAATACATTTTTGAAGGCATTTGCGCGGAGCAAGAACGTGGTGCGCCGATCGAGATCCGCGGTAAGAACCGTGTGGATGCACTAGAGAAAAAAGAGGACCACGTCGTCCTGACTGTTACGACGCCGGACGGGCTCTATACCATCGAGGCGGATTGGTTGATAGCCTGCGATGGGGCCAGTTCTCCGGTCCGCGAGATGCTTGGATTGGGATTTGAGGGTCGGGTGTTTCAGGACAGCTTTTTGATCGCGGACATCAAGATGAAATCGAGCGAATTCCCGACAGAACGCTGGTTCTGGTTCGAACCGTATTTCAAATCAGGCGCGTCGACACTTTTGCACAAGCAGCCTGATGATATTTGGCGGGTGGATTTCCAAATCGGTTGGGATATCGACCGTGAGGAGGAAATAAAAGAAGCGAACATCCGCAGGCGACTGGATGCGATGCTTGGCGATGATGTGGACTATGAAATTGTGTGGTCGTCGATCTACACTTTTCAGTGCCGTCGAATGCGCAAATTCAGGCATGGCCGCATTTTCTTCGCTGGCGACGCCGCTCATCAGGTCTCGCCCTTTGGTGCGCGCGGAGCAAATTCTGGTCTACAAGACGTTGACAACCTGGGCTGGAAACTGGGCCTCGTGATTTCTGGCCAAGCGCACGACAATCTTCTCGATACTTATGACGATGAGCGCATATTTGGGGCCGATGAGAATATACTGAATTCGACACGATCCACTGATTTCATCACACCCAGGTCGCGGGCGAGCAAGAATTTCAGGGATGCGACACTTAAACTAGCTGAACGCTTCAAATTCGCTCGACCTCTGGTGAATTCGGGCAGGCTGTCGGTACCCTGTACCTACCGGCAATCGCCGCTGAACGGAGAAGACAAGTTGCCGCGAGGTCCTGCGGTTTCCGGAATTGGTTCTCCGTGTATGGATGCCCCCGTTGGCGACGGCTTTTTGCTTGATCACTTAGGGAACGACTTTGTTTTGTTGGCGATTAACGCCGAGGTCCCGAAAATAACGAATGTTGACGGTATCGATGTTCGGGGAGTGTCCGTAAGTGTGTCTGATGATCCTTCCGGTGCGCTGGCCGAACGCTATCTTGGTTCTGAAAGTCAGGCTATATACCTCATTCGCCCTGACCAACACGTGTTCGCTCGTTGGCGCGTCCACTCCGAAGAGGCGCTGAGATCGTCAATCCAGAAGGCCTGCGGAAAGGACTAATATATGTCTCATCTAGTTACGGATCCAAATCTTCTGTCACCAGACGATTTCTATGCCGATCTGATTGCAACCCACGAGGGCCTGTCCGATGAAGAAAGCGAAGCTCTTAACTCACGCCTCGTTCTTGTCCTCGCCAATCATATCGGAGACCAAAACATCCTGCGCGAAGCTCTAAAAGCCTCAAAGTAATGCAACTTTGACGGATGGATCTCCCACTGAGCCTTTTGTCGTGGGTCGGTTTGAATCGACGTGGTGCCAAGTAGTGCAACCAACTCCGGCCAATCTGTGAAAAGCACGTGTGACCCATTAAGCGTTGTCGCCTTGCTACTTAGACGTCGCTTTGGTTTAACGCTCCGCAACCCGAGCGGCGGAGTCGGATATGGTTGATATCAACTCAGAGGTTTGCAAATGGTAGATATTGCCACTCGCGTGCACAATCACAAATGGAAAATTGACCCCATTGTCCGATCGCTCATCGACACGGATTTCTACAAACTCCTGATGTGCCAGTCGATCTATCGCAACTATCCGGACACTCAGGTTACGTTCTCGCTGATCAATCGATCCACAAATATACCGCTCGCCAGACTTATCGATGAAGGAGAATTGAGGGAGCAACTGGATCACATTCGCTCGCTGTCTCTTTCGCGCGGCGAAAGTACCTGGATGCGTGGCAATACATTTTACGGCAAGCGCCAGATGTTTACCCCGGATTTTATGGACTGGTTCGAGAACCTGTCGCTGCCGCCATACCATCTGGAACGCAAGGGCGACCAATATGAGCTCGCTTTTGAAGGTGCGTGGCCAGAGGTCATGCTTTGGGAAATACCGGCTCTTGCTGTTCTGATGGAACTTCGGGGGCGCGCGGTGCTGAATGGCATGGGGCGGTTCGAATTGCAGGTCCTCTACGCCCGAGCAATGACTCGCGTCTGGGAAAAGATCGAGACTTTGCGTGAGATTGAAACACTTTCAATCGCTGATTTTGGCACGCGGAGGCGGCATTCCTATCTATGGCAGGACTGGTGTGTTCAAGCGATGCGGGAGGGGCTGGGGTCCAAATTTACCGGTACTTCAAACTGTCTGATCGCCAAAAACCGCGAAGTTGAGGCAATCGGTACTAATGCGCACGAGCTTCCCATGGTCTATTCGGCCCTTGCAGACAGTGATAAAGAACTGGCGCAGGCCCCCTATGACGTTTTGTCGGATTGGCACGATGAACATGATGGCAATCTGCGGATCATTCTGCCGGATACTTACGGCACGGAAGGGTTCCTTCAAAACGCCCCTGATTGGCTCGCCGGCTGGACCGGTATCCGGGTAGACTCCGGTGATCCAGCAATGGCAGCAGAGATTGCCATTAAATGGTGGAAAGAACGTGGGGAGGATCCCCGCAGCAAACGAGTGATTTTCTCTGATGGGCTTGACGTCGAGAAAATTGCGGAGTTGCACAGCCAGTTTGATGGCCGAACCACGGTGTCATTTGGCTGGGGCACATTACTAACCAATGACTTTCGTCGGCTTGTGCCTAATGATGCCCTTGCACCTTTCTCTCTTGTTTGCAAAGCCGTCAGCGCCAATGGGCGACCGACTGTCAAATTGTCGGATAACCCAAACAAGGCTATGGGGCCAACGGATGAAATAGAGCGCTATAAGCGGGTATTCAAAGTTGGAGCTCAGGTAGCTGATGAGGTTCTCGTCTGACGAATTCGGCGTTCACGCCAAACAATGAGCAGGCCGCCAAATGCAATAAGGAATGCGCCGGGAAGCAGATCGTCAACCGGGGCCTCGCCAAAGAACAACCAGCCAAATACGAATGCAATCAGGATGCCGAAGTAATTGAATGGCGCCAGATTGCTCTGTTCGGTCATCCGAACAGAGATAACAAGGAGCAGTACCGCTGATCCGCCAAAAACCCCCATTGCACAAATCCAAAAAACATCGGTGCCAGTGTGCAGTTCCGAAAATCCACCAGTGGCTAGGGCAAGGATCATGGCGCCGATCAACGACGCCGTGCTGGAATACAGGTTGATCAACGCGCTCGGCACTTCCGTATCAATCCTGCGCGCCAGAACGCCGGATAGTGCATATAAAAAGGCTGCGGCCAGTGGAAACAAAGCATCAGTGCTGAAACTATCCCCGCCCGGACGGACAATCATCATGACGCCCAAGAAACCTACCGAAACGGCCAACCATCGGGCAGGCCCGACCCGTTCACCCAGCAGCGGCACTGCTAGCGCGGTCATGAACAACGCGTTTGCATAGGTAATGGTTGATGCAGTGGCAAAGGCCATACGACCGAGTGAGAAATAGAAAAAGAATTGGGCAAACGCGGTAATGACGCCGCGTGCACAGGCCAGTTTCCATTGCCTTATCTTCATGACGCGCCCCTTATTGTGCCAAGCGCGCGAGGACCAAAGGGCAATAAAGCTGGGGATCAGGCCAATAAAGTTCCGATAGGCGCTGAGTTCTGCTGCACTATAGTGGGTGGACATCAGCTTGATAATCAGTCCCATCAGATCAAACAGGACAAGCGCCAACAGACTCAACATGATCGCCAGCGCGACCTTATCATCGCGCATCTCCATTTACTGCAGGTCGAGTCGAAACTGAGTAGCAAGGAACGCTTGAGCAATCATCTGACGACATTGGGGGCAGAAGCAATAAGGGGCAAGAGTGAAGTTATCGTCCGACAAAATCGTTGATCAGCCCTTGGGTCTCCAGATCCAAAAATGAGTGTTAGTAGGAAGTGGCTTGGACGGCACTCCCCCGTCGGTGAATACCAGATCCCACGTTAGATTGGGCGCGGTATCAGAAATTTGATATGTGCGAGGCGAATTTGTCAGAGTGGCTGTTGAACCGAAAATGCAGGTTTTTGCCTGACAATCAGAGCTACCTAAGAAGGCGCTCAACCGCAAAGAACCGTCTAAATTGTCTTGGCAGCATTTTTCGGCCTGTCACCATTTGCAGCAATTTGAAGTTTCACGATGTGGTCAGAACGACGTTATTCATATATGTTGATGAATCATTAATGGTCGCAGGTAGTCGAGGCAATTGCTGTGCCTAATATCACGGGTTCAAATAGCGCTGACAACATTGATGTCACCGATGATGACGGTACGCTGAATGGCACGCCGCAGGGTACGCCTATTGACAACATTCGTGCGCGGGGCGGCAACGATACGATAACAGTGACAAACAGCACGATTGCCAATGATGTGCGCGGCAATGGTGGTTCCGATGATATCACCATTACGGGAAGTACGGTTTCCGGAGTCGTTCAGGCTGGTGCAGGTGGGGACAACGTCAGTATCGAGGGCTCTGACATTGGCAATCTGCGTCTCGGCGGTGGAAACGATGCTTTGGATTTCGTTAGCACCACGTTATCCGGCGATATTCGGGGTGGTTCGGGAACCGACGCATTAAACCTCCCGGTTGGTACAATAATAAACGATGCAACCAGCGGTACGACGACTGTGATATCGGGTGGAAGTTACATCCTATCAAATGGGTCATTTACGCTGCCTTCGGGCATCGTTGTCAACTACACTCAATTCGAGAGCGGCACAGGTTTTCCGTGTTTCAATCGCGGTACGCTTCTGGAAACATCCAGCGGGACCAAAAGGATAGAACAACTGAAGGTCGGTGATAGAGTTCGCACTATACAAGGTCGCATGCCGAAAATTCGTTGGATTGGCAGCCGTCGTTTTTTGAGGCGGGAGCTTTTGGAAAACCCAAATCTTCAACCTGTACAGATTACCGCAGGCGCCCTTGGCGAGGGGCTGCCAGAACGCGATCTGATAGTGTCCCAACAACACCGGATGCTAGTCCGGTCTGTCATCGCCAATCGTATGTTTGGAACGACCGAAGTTCTGGTGCCTGCAAAAAAACTTACCGATCTTCCTGGTATTTTTGTCGATAAGTCCGTGCGCGATGTGGAATATTTTCACCTTCTTTTTGACAAACACGAGATCGTATTCGCCGAAGGTTCGCCGACTGAAAGCCTGTACACGGGCCCTGAAGCACTTAAATCCATCAGTTCAAAAGCACGGGAAGAGATCATGACGATCTTTCCGCAGATTGCCGAGCTTGACTATGCGCCTCAGCCCGCGTGCTACATCCCCCCGGGACGGTTGCAAAAGAAACTGATCGCCCGGCATCTTAAGAACAATAAACCCCATACTCACAAGCCCCAGCAAGTGGGCAATATCTGACGCGCAAGACCAAGAAGTTTATGTAGTGGGGTTTGTCCTCAGGATTCATGCATTGATGCATTGGTGGAGAGTTCACTGTCTCACACGGGGCTTAAGAGAGCGGCAATCGTCGGGTTCGCGCTGGCTGCCAAGGCCGTGCTCTGCGGTACAAGAATAATGTCTGACGCAGTGAAGCAACGGCCCCACTTTACGTCAGCAAGAACCCGGCCGTTCAGCAAAACACGCGCCATCTCGGGGTTCTGTTCGTCCTCAACAACCTCAATTTCCGGGTGCTGATCCGCTTCGTCATCCCAAACCAGAACAAGGCTATCCTCATCGGTGTCGAGATCCATGACCGTTGTGCCCTGTCCATTGGGATGAGAATCTTCAGTCATGGTGATATCGGGCATGTCTCCAATGATATCTACATCATCGACACGTTGAACGGCGGCGGTCTTTTGGTCAGTATCCAATGCTCGATCCGGCTCACCCGCCGTGGGAGATGACTCCGAGACAGCCGATTTTTCAGTTACAAGCATGAACACAATGATCGATCCGACCGCCGCAAGTCCCAAAAGGCCTGCCAACAACAACATGGCGCAACTCCGTACAACAAAGACTCATTCGATTAGAGATAGCCATTCTCGCGCTTGTCAGGTCAAATCTATAAATATCAAGTGGTTAATGGTATCTTAATACCCGGAAAGAACCGGCGAATGCAAAACTCAAGGTTTCAACCCTCAAAAGTCGCCGGAAATGTCCCAAAGCTGCGGCTGCTGGGAGTACGCGATATAAAGCGGGTGCTTTGGGTGCCCGGCCTTGCTCAGACCCAAATTGTATACAGGCCCGCTGATCGCCGATAAAAGACCCTTTACTACCGCACCTCTATCCAAATGTTGGCCGTGCGTCCCCCACGCGGCGACCACTTGATCCGCCCAATTACACCCGTCTGAAATGGCAGCGTCGTTTTCTGGTCCGACCGGATCAATTGCAGCGCGCATCTTGCGTGGATCAGTGTCGCGCCACGCAAATATGTTGGTCACGCGAAAAGCTCCGAATCCCAGTGTACGCGCGCGCCGCTCGCAACGCTCAACGGTCGGATCATTTTGCACTTCGGTCGCCGTTGATGGATTCAGCATGACAAACATCACGCGCTTGCCGTTCGCGTCCCATACACGAGTCAGGCTGTAACGATAGCATTCACAATCTGAGTAGACTGCGGTTGATGGCGCATCGCCCTTGGTGTGCGTTCGGGTTATCATTGCATCGTTTTGGCGTAGCCTGCAGGGCGACGCAACCGCCTCGCTATTGGTTAAAAACCCGGCTGGGGTGAACCTCGCCTGATTTGTAAATACCTACAGCCACGGCCTGACCTTCAAGCGAGGCCCAGCATTCATCGCCGTAATCCGCGGTTGTCGCCAGAACCATACCAGGATTACCATTGCGCAGCCGCGCCGCGCCTTCCGGTGTGCACCGAAGTTCCGGCAAGTCAGTCAAACCTACTTCCAGGGGGCGAAGCTGCGCGTCCAACTCAGGTGTGCGGGCCAGCGTGTCCAATTGCTCAAGCGTTATGCCCTCTTCGACATCAAACGGGCCTGACCAGACGCGCCTCAAGGCTGTTACATGCCCGAAGCAACCCAATTTGTGCCCAAGATCGCGCGCAATGGATCTGACGTAGCCGCCTTTACCACAAGTCAATTCCATGACAACATGATCATCATCGGGTCTGTCACTCAGCAGCAATTCCTCGACCCACAATGGTCGGGCTGCGATCTCCATTTGCTCTCCGTCACGTGCGCGTTTGTATGCGCGCTGCCCGTCGATCTTGACCGCCGAAAATTGGGGCGGCACCTGTTCTATCTCTCCGATGAAACCAGACAGAGCCTTTTTGATTGTCGCGTCATTCGGGCGCAGGTCGCTCTGGGCGATTACTTCGCCTTCGCGATCATCGGTATTGGTGGATTGGCCCAACCGGACAGTGAACCTGTAAGCTTTCAGCGCGTCAGTGATGTAGGGGATAGTCTTTGTTGCTTCACCTAATGCGACAGCCAAAACGCCTGTCGCCTCGGGGTCCAGGGTTCCGGCATGGCCGGCCTTCCTGGCATCAAAGGCCCATCGCACTTTGTTCACCACAGCCGTAGAGGTCAGACCAGCGGGTTTGTCGACCACCAGCCACCCCGAAATATCGCGCCCCTTGCGTTTGCGTCCCATGTCTTGCCTTTGTTTAATCTAGAAGGCGCGGCCTTACACGGCTCTGCTGCCAGCCGTCAATCGCTGCGCCAACTTATCCGCACTAAATAATATTAATTAGCAAGTGGTTCGACGGTGCCAACAATAGGCCCCAGACGAAAGCCAGCATCGCTGCGATTCAGTTCCGGCGCGTAAAGACGAGAGACTTTTCCGTCAAAATATAGGGCGTTGGGCACGCCAATGCCATCCTGAAAGAGCCGCCCGAACTGATGAAATGTTACCGGAATGCCGGAGATGGCAAAGATTGCCCGCTTTCCATCCGTGCTGGTGCCCACACCGTTACGTATGTAGCGCGACGTGCTGTCAGGCAAAAACCGGGGGTGAAGATCTCCGTCGATTACCAGCATCGGGCCGGATTGGGTTGCAAAGACACAATCGGGTACCTCTTCGACAAATCGTAAAGTCTCGATCACGTCGGCGCGCTCTTCACGAATGCAAAAAACACCATTTGGCAACAGTCCGAAGTTCCCAGGCCCGTCGCTGGTAATGACCCGCATCTTCTCAGTGCCGTCTTCGACATAGTGACCAACGGGCGCCCGATCATCGTGGTACATGCCGGCGTTCATGGCGAACCCCAACTGCTTACCGTCCTTTTCAAGAGAGCGGTTGATGGCAGCGAAATGGCCAAACGGCGCGCCGGCTTCGTTGTTCAGGAATAATCGCAGTGAGGTCTCATCAAGGTCTACTTCACAAATTGTGTAAGGAACGCGATCATAGGTAAAATTGTCACAAGAATTTGCCCAAACGGGGACGCCACAAAACCCCAAAACGGCGGTTACCAATGCGCGGATCATTCGCCGCCGTCCAACGCCCGCGTATCCCGGCGCACGGCATCCAGTTCCAGCATGCGCCGGGTATCGTCCATCTGGTCAAAAGTCTGGTCCAGTTGAAATCGCAAATCTGGCGCAAATTTCAACGCCAGTTTTTTGGAGATGACCCGGCGTAGTTCGCCCTTGTTGCGTCCAAGTAATTTGAGAACCTCATCTTGCCCTTTGCCACCCAATGGAAGGACATAGGCCGTTGCAATGCGCAGATCAGGGGATGTGCGTACCTCGCCGACTGTGATCGACATGCGATTTAGGTCAGGGTCGTGAATGTCGCCACGCGCCAGCACTTCGGACAGAGTCCGGCGGATTAGCTCTCCTACACGCAATTGTCGCTGCGAGGGGCCTGGACCATCATGAAACTTGTTCTTTGCCATACTGCTCATCTAAGCGCTTGTGTGGGCTTTGCCAAGCGCCCCGGGCTTCGCTAAATACGTCGCAACGCTGTGGAAGGAATTTGACATGAGTGAACTGCCGGGAATTGTCGTTACGGGCGCTTCGGGTCGCATGGGCAGGATGTTGGTCGAAACGATCGACGCAAGCGATAAGGCGCGGCTAGTCGGCGCAGTTGAGCGCGAAGGGCACGATTGGATCGGCCGGGACGTCGGTGCGGCAATGGGTGGTGCTGATCTTGGTGTGACGGTGCTTGATGATCCGCTTGAGGCGTTTGCAAAGGCGCAGGCCGTCGTCGACTTTACGGCGCCAGAAGCAACGCTCGCGTTTGCAGCGCTTGCGGCGCAGGCGCGGGCGGTACATGTCATAGGAACGACTGGCATGAGTTATGAACAGATCGCCAAATTGGAACCTGCGTCGCGCCATGCTGTGATCGTGCGCGCGGGAAATATGAGTCTCGGAGTCAATCTGTTGACCCAACTGACACAGAAAATCGCGGCAGCATTGGACGACGACTATGACATCGAGATCATTGAAGCGCATCATCGCCACAAGGTCGATGCCCCGTCAGGCACGGCGCTGATGCTTGGTCAGGCCGCAGCGGATGGTAGGGGCGTGTCCCTTTCCGAAGTATCGGACCGGGGTCGCGATGGTATAACTGGTGCACGTAAGAAGGGCGACATAGGCTTCACTGCTATTCGCGGTGGAGACATCATTGGTGAACATGACGTACTGTTCGCCGCTGCGGGTGAGCGGATAACCTTGCGGCACGTTGCAAGTGATCGCTCTGTCTTTGCGCGCGGTGCGCTGAAGGCAGCCTTGTGGGGGCAGGGCAAAAAGCCCGGACAGTACGATATGCTTGACGTTTTGGGGTTGTAGGAACGCGCAAGAAAGGAAGTCAACCATGCTGGAACTGCGGCCAAACTGCGAGTTGTGTGACTGCGACCTTCCACCAGAGTCGCAGGATGCCCGCGTTTGTAGTTATGAATGCACGTATTGCGCAGCCTGTGTGGAAAGTGCGCTCCACAATGTATGCCCCACCTGCGGCGGAGGATTTGCACCCCGCCCCATCCGCCCAAAACATGCATATCGGCATCAGTTAAAGCTTGGATTGGAAAATCACCCTGCGGGCTCGGTACGCAAACATTCGAAATGGACCCGTGAACAGATTGATGAATTAGGCCATAAGCTGCGCAGCGTGCCGCCCGCAGCGCGTTGACTACAGCCAATCAGAAATCGACGGCGATCCCCTTCTTTTCCCAGTCACCGTAGCGAACCGGCTCTGGCCCATCTCGCCCGCCCAATTCCCTGGGCAGCACCACCGCAATTTCGGCGGCGCGTCGCGCCTCTGCCTCCGCCAGCGCGCGCTGGGCGGCGGGCGGCAAGTCCGTAGGCGTATGATCAGGCTTTTCAGACATCGCGGGGTTCCTTTGCTCTCGGCTCCTTGATATATGCGTCCGTCCCGCGTGGGCAAGTCTCTTCATAAGGCGCAAGATCATGTCAAATTCAAAGTCGACCGGTGATGTCGGGGTGGGCGCACGTCGCAGCGCGATCTACCTGCTGGATCAAATACTCGGCGAGGGGCGGTTGATGTCAGAATTGATTGGGGCAGGTGCCCTTGATCGTCTGCCTGCAGAAGATCGGGCGCGGGCCCAACGTCTGGCACTGGATACTCTCCGCGGTCTGGAACGCGCAGATCGGTTGCTTCAAAGACATCTACGCAAAAAGCCGTCATTGACTGTGCAAAATGCGCTGCGGGTCGGAACAGTTGAGTTGTGCCAGGGTGGCGCTGCCCATGGCGTCGTCAACGCGATGGTGCAGATCATCGGGGCCGACAAACGAAACGGTCAACTCAAAGGCCTCGTCAACGCAGTGTTGCGCAAGATAGCTGCGGAAGGACCGCAGAACTGGGAAAAATTGCGTGTGCCGCGTTTGCCCAAATGGCTGCGCCGCCCATTAGTCGAAGCTTGGGGAAGTGTTGCCGTAGGCGGTATGGAGGCCGCGCATTTTCAAGGCGCACCTCTTGATATCACGCCAATGAAAGACGCAGGACGAGTGGCCGGGTCGTTGGGGGCAACAGTCCTGCCGTCTGGAACGCTGCGATTACATGAGGCAGGGCAGGTGACCGCGCTTGAGGGGTATAAGGGGGGAAACTGGTGGATACAGGATGCCGCTGCGGCACTACCCGCGCGCATTTTGGCACCGCTACCGGGAGAAGCGGTGCTTGATATGTGTGCGGCACCGGGCGGAAAAACGATGCAGCTTGCGTCCAGCGGTGCAACGGTGACGGCAGTGGACAATTCGGATTCTCGGCTGGCGCGGTTGCATGAAAACCTAGAACGCACCGGATTGAAGGCGACGGTCAAAGTTTCCGACGCCGTGCAGCACCACGGGGCATACGATGCTATTCTGCTGGATGCCCCCTGCTCTGCAACAGGTACAATCCGGCGCCATCCCGATTTGCCTTTTGCCAAGGACGGATCGGAATTTGGGGAGCTTATCGATCTGCAATCCCAAATGCTCGATCATATGTGGTCCTTACTCAGAATTGGCGGACGGATGGTGTTTTGCACTTGTTCGCTGCTGCCAGACGAGGGCGAAGTCCAGATTGAAGAAGCTCTTAGTCGCCATTCTGACATGCAGGTTGACCGGGATGCATTGGGTGTATCTGGGGTGTCACCTGACTGGATTACACCTGAAGGTGGGCTGAGGCTACGACCAGATTATTGGCCGGAATTGGGTGGCATGGATGGTTTCTACATTGCCGTGTTGCGCAAGATCGGCGGATGATCGCCCATAACTCGCACAAATTAGTTCTCGTTCTTCGGTGACACGATGCCGCTGTCTGGTTAACATACGCGAAACGCCGGTAGAGCGTATGAGGCAAGCAGATGTCCAACCCAGATAGTTTTCCCGTGCGTCGTGCGCGTTTTGTGAACCGTATCTATGCGCGTCTTGCCGCCCGAACCAAGGCGGCAAAGGGCTTTGTGTCGCAACCTGAGCCGCGGACAATCGGAAGTTTTGCGCGTGGTAGGCAGTTGGTTGCCGGGAATTGCCTTTTCGCGGGGTACCTCATCGAAGCTCCGGAAGGGGACATCTGGACAAAACCGGCGCCGGACCCAGCTTACGAATCCGAATTGCATGGATTCGGCTGGATGGACGATCTGGCTGCAGTCGGGGACAGCCCGGCGCGGGCCCGGGCTCAAATCTGGCTCTGGGACTGGATCGAGCAGTACGGTAATGGCTCAGGGCCGGGTTGGACACCTGATTTGACCGGGCGACGGTTGATTCGCTGGATTAACCACGCAATATTTCTTCTCAGAGGATGCGAGCCTGCGGCCAGCGACGCGTTCTTTCAATCGCTCGCGCAGCAAACATGGTTCCTTTCCAGGCGCTGGCAAAGTGCGGCGACCGGCCTGCCCCGTTTCGAAGCGCTTTGCGGTTTGATCTATGCGGGTATGTCGCTTGAAGGTATGGAAGCGCTCGCCGAGCCTGCCATTGGTGCGCTTGCCCGTGAATGCACGACTCAGATCGACAAGCAGGGCGGCCTGCCCACCCGGAACCCGGAGGAACTGCTGGGCGTGTTCACGCTGCTGACATGGGCGGCTGCATCTCTTGACGAAGCGGGTCGGGAAACGCCGCGCGCTCATCTTGATGCAATTGAGCGGATTGCCCTAAGTCTTCGCACCCTGCGTCATTCGGACGGTGGATTAGCCCGCTTTCACGGTGGGGGGCGTGGATTGGAGGGGTGGCTGGATCATGCATTGGCGGCCAGCCAAACCAAGACCCGGCTACCGGATGGTTTGTCCATGGGATTTGCCCGGTTGTCTGCCGGGCGAACCAGCGTGATTGTTGACGCCAGCCGCCCGCCGACGGGCAGGGCGTCTTTGAATGCACATGCCTCAACGCTTGCATTTGAACTCACGTCGGGGCGGCGGCCACTGATCGTAAATTGTGGATCCGGAGGGTCGTTTGGCACAGAGTGGCGTCGGGCGGGTCGCGCGACGCCATCTCACTCAACCCTTTGTCTGGACGGTTGTTCCAGCGCACGCTTGGCACCGTCAGATCGCCGGACAAAGGGCGAAACACTGGTAGATGCCCCGCGCAAAGTGCCGATTGAAATATCCAGCGCTCCGGATGGTGTGCGGTTTGAAAGTGGTCACGACGGTTATGTCCACGGTTATGGGTTAACGCATGCGCGTGTTCTTGAAATGACGTTTGACGGGCGTGGTATGGTTGGAGAAGACATGCTTGTCGCCTTCGAGCCCGCGGCCAAGAGGCGGTTTGACGAGCAGGTTGAGGACTCGAAACTTCAGGGAATTGGGTTTGACATCAGATTTCATTTGCACCCCGAGGTTGATGCGGCCCTGGATTTGGGCGGCGCGGCGATATCGATGGCGTTGAAGAGTGGCGAGATCTGGGTATTTCGTCATGATGGCACATTTAATTTATCTTTGGATGCAAGTGTTTACCTTGAAAAAGGTCGCCTAAAGCCCAGGGTAAGCAAACAGATCGTTCTATCTGGTCGCGCAATCGAGTATGCGACAGGCATTCGCTGGTCCCTGTCCAAGGCGCAAGACACCGCAATTGCGGTGCGCGATCTTAATCAGGATGGACCTGACACAAACGATTGACTTTTAAGGACCCAAGATGAACGATCTCCAACCTGTTAGACGCGCCCTTATTTCTGTTTCCGACAAAACCGGACTGACTGAGCTTGGCATTGCATTGACAGCAGCGGGGGTTGAATTACTCAGTACGGGTGGCTCTGCCGCTGCGCTACGTGACGCCGGATTGACCGTTACAGATGTAGCGGACGTCACTGGATATCCTGAAATGATGGACGGGCGGGTAAAAACCTTGCACCCAGCGGTACACGGCGGACTGTTGGCGCTGCGTGACAGTGCGGATCATCAGGCTGCCATGAAGGAACATGGGATCGGAGCCATCGATCTTCTTGTCGTAAATTTGTATCCGTTTGAAGAAACCGTCACAAAAGGCGCAGACTACGATACCTGTATCGAAAACATAGATATTGGCGGCCCTGCAATGATCCGGGCTGCCGCGAAGAACCACGGATTTGTCAATGTAGTTGTTGATGTTCAGGACTACGAGGCGCTGCTTTCCGAAATGAGGACCAATGCAGGTGCAACAACCTATGCGTTTCGCCAGAAACTGGCCTTAACGGCATACGCTCGCACAGCCGCCTACGACGCGGCCGTATCAACTTGGATGGCGGCGGCACTGAATGACCCCGCGCCGCGACGTCGGGCCTTTGCCGGAACGTTGGCGCAAACATTGCGCTACGGCGAAAATCCACATCAAACTGCCGCGTTTTATACGGACGGAAGTAATACACCTTGCGCAGCAACAGCGACCCAACATCAGGGAAAAGAGCTGTCCTACAACAACATTAACGATACCGATGCGGCGTTTGAACTTATCAGTGAATTTGCACCGGAAAACAGCCCAGCATGCGTGATTGTTAAACATGCTAATCCTTGCGGGGTTGCAACGGGGGCCACGTTGGCAGAGGCGTACAACCGGGCGTTTGATTGCGACCGGACAAGTGCGTTTGGGGGAATCATCGCCTTAAACCAAACATTGGACGGGGCAACGGCCAAAGAGATCACGGGCATTTTTACGGAAGTCGTGATTGCGCCGGGCGCAGATGCAGAAGCCTTGGATATCTTTAGCGCAAAGAGAAACCTTAGGTTGTTGACGACAGGCAGGTTGGCTGATCCGTCTGCTGCATCCCAAATACTACGACATGTCGCAGGCGGGCTACTGGTGCAGGACAAGGATAACGGGCATATCGATGCAGAAGATCTGAAAATAGTTACAAAACGCGCGCCGTCAGATCGTGAATTGGCAGACATGCTGTTTGCCTGGCGTGTCGCCAAACATGTGAAGTCGAACGCGATTGTTTATGTAAAGGACGGCGCGACTGTTGGTGTTGGTGCCGGTCAGATGAGTCGCGTTGATAGCACGCGGATTGCGGCGAGAAAGGCACAGGATATGGCCGAAGTGCTCGGCCTCGAGGAAGCGCTGACACATGGATCGGTTGTGGCATCTGATGCGTTTTTTCCTTTTGCCGATGGCTTGATCACCGCTGCGGAAGCGGGGGCTACAGCGCTCATCCAGCCGGGTGGATCGATGCGCGACGATGATGTGATTGCGGCCGCGGACGCCGCCGGACTGGCCATGGTTTTTACCGGCATGCGCCACTTTAGACACTAGAGGTTTGGGCAAGTGGGTATGCGTATTGTTTTCTGGTCTGCTTTTTGGGCCTTTCTTGTGGATCAGCTCAGCAAATATTGGGTCGTGCACGGGCTGGAGTTGAGCCGTGTGTTAGCTATTGATGTGGTGCCACCGGTATTGAATTTCCGGTATGGAGAGAACCGTGGGATCAATTTTGGATTGCTCGATCAAAGTTCCGAGCTGACGAGGTGGGCCCTGATCATTCTCGCTGTGTGTATCGTCGGGGCCGTCCTGTTCTGGATCAACAAGGCGCAAACAACGCGGTGGGGATATGTTGGCGCCGGTCTTCTTATCGGCGGGGCACTCGGCAACGTGGTCGACCGGGCGCTCTATGGCTACGTGCTTGATTTTCTGAATATGTCGTGTTGTGGAATCGACAACCCGTTTGTCTTCAACCTGGCAGATGTGTTTATTTTCGCCGGAGCTATCGGGTTGGTTATCTTTGTGAAAGACCCCAAAAAGGCCTCGTGACCTTGGTGCAATGTTAGGCTAGACCTGTTTCAAACAGTCAGGAGTGCTGCAATGCGCCTATCGCGCGGCATAGTTTTGGGAATGGTATTGGCTCTAACACTCGGGGCCTGCGCCAACACGGGACTTCGAACGCTGAAGAGCAGGTCTGCGGGCCCTGATGAATTTCTTGTTGAACCGGTAAAGCCCTTGCAGCTTCCACCTGACATAGAGGTATTGCCGCCGCCAACACCCGGTGGTCGCAATCTGGTCGACGCCAATCCGTTGGAGGATGCGGCAATTGCCGTTGGAGGCCGAACGCAATCTTCTCCTGACGGGCCAGTCCCCGGAAGCGATGGTGTTATCGTGACCTATGCCAGCAGATTTGGGGTGGCCGGGGATATCCGACAGTCGTTGGCTCAGGAAGATGCAGAGTTTCGCCGGAAAAAAGCGCGTTTCACACAATATCGGATCGTTCCCGTTGATCGCTACAACGAGGTCTACAAACGATTTGCGATCGACCCATTCGCGGTCGCTGATAGCTATCGTCAGATTGGCGTCAAAACGCCCTCTTCTCCGCCAAGCGGCGGCTGAGCAACGTTCTAACTCACAATACCGACAGATTAGCTTGAAGACGGGGCAGTACGGCGTACGTTACGGGCAACTATATCAAAGGAGCCGTCATGCGACGTTTTGTTTTTTTTCTGACTGCCCTGTGCCTTTTTGGTGCATCCGCGTCGGCACAGGAAGTGAAAGAGGAAGTCACGCATTTCACGTTGGATAACGGTATGCAGGTTGTCGTCATAGAGGATCACCGCGCTCCGGTCGTGCAGCACATGGTGTGGTATCGGGCAGGATCAGCGGACGAACCAAAAGGGGCATCTGGTGTAGCCCATTTTCTGGAACATCTTTTGTTCAAGGCGACCGAGAATATGGAAGCAGGCGAATTATCCGCGACAGTTGCTGCGAATGGCGGGCGCGACAATGCGTTCACCAGCTATGACTACACAGGCTACTTTCAGCGCGTCGCAGCCGACCGACTCGAGCTTATGATGCAGATGGAGGCGGATCGGATGGTCAATATTCGCCTGACACCCGAGGACATCGAAACTGAACGCAAAGTGATCATCGAAGAACGCAATCAACGTGTTGAGAACAATCCGCAGGGCCTGTTTCGCGAACAAAAGAATGCGGCACAGTATCTCAATCATCGATACGGCGTGCCTGTCATTGGCTGGATGCATGAAATGGAGACGCTCGACCTTGAAGATGCATTGTCGTTCTATGATATTTATTATTCCCCGAATAATGCTGTTCTTGTCGTTTCCGGTGATGTTGATCCGGAAAATGTGAAGGCCATGGCTGAAACTTACTACGGTGCGATCCCGGCAAATCCGGCCTTGCCTGAACGCCTGCGTACCGTCGAACCTCCGCAACGTGCTGAGCGAAGATTGACCTATCAGGACGCCCGCGTGGCCCAGCCTTTTGTCAGCCGTTCGTATCTGGCACCCGAACGCGATAGCGGCGCGCAAGAAGACGCCGCTGCGCTGGTCATGCTCAGCGAAATACTGGGTGGTGGACAAACGTCGGTGCTGACTGAAAAGCTGCAATTTGAAAGTCAAATCGCAGTCTATAGCAGCGCGTTTTATAACGGCATGTCGCTCGATGACACCACATTCAATCTTGTGGTCGTGCCAAGCGAAGGTGTTTCGCTACTAGAGGCCGAAGATGCGATGGACGCTGTCATTGAGGAATTCATGGAAAGCGGGGTAGATCAGGAATCGCTCGAACGTATCAAAATGCGTTTGCGCGCAGCACAAATCTATGCACGCGACAATGTTGAGAGCATTGCAAATCGGTATGGTCGGGCACTGACGTCAGGATTGACGATCGCGGATGTCCAGGCATGGCCGGACATACTGCAGGCCGTCACTGAGGAAGACATCATGGCTGCAGCAAGGAAGGTATTCAATCGCAACGCTTCTGTTACAGGGTGGCTCATGCGGCCAGAAGAGGGGGTTTCACAATGAAACATCTGCTGGCAGCTGCATTTTCGTTTATTCTCGTAATACCGGCCTGGGCAGAGGTTCGGATACAGGAGGTCACATCGCCATCAGGTATCACGGCTTGGTTGGTTGAAGAGACCTCGATTCCATTTGTAGCACTTGAGATCAGGTTTGCAGGTGGAGCGTCACTGGACGCGCCGGGCAAGCGGGGTGCAACCAACCTGATGGCCGCCCTTTTGGAAGAGGGAGCGGCTGATCTGGATGCGCGCGGTTTCGCGCGCGCAGTTGAGGAGTTGGCGGCATCCTTCAAATTTGATCTTAGCGACGACGCACTGTCGATTTCTTCCCGATTTCTGACGGAAAACCGGGACGAGGCAGTGGCTTTGCTGCGATCCACAATCAAGCAACCGCGTTTTGACGAGGACGCTATCGAACGGGTGCGGGCACAGGTCATTGCCAACATCCAGTCCAACGCCAAAGATCCGAATGACATTGCCGGAGAAACATTTGCAAAGATGGCCTTTGGTGCTCACCCCTATGGGTCGCCGCTAAGCGGCACTCTTGAGAGTGTCGCAGCCCTGACACGAGATGATCTATTGGCGGCGCGCAAAGGGATTTTTGCCCGGGACCGGCTGTTTGTTGGCGCAGTAGGTGATATCACGGCCGAGGAACTCGGTACATTGCTGGATACGCTGCTGGGTGATCTGCCGGAAAAAGGCGCGACCCTGCCCAAACCTACCGAAGCCGACATTAAAGGCGGGGTCACCGTAGTTGACTTTAAGACGCCCCAGTCGGTTGCGCTATTCGGGCACAAGGGTATCAAGCGAGATGATGATGATTTCTTTCCGGCTTATCTTATGAACCAGATCTTAGGTGGTGGTTCGTTTGAAAGCCGTCTGATGACTGAAGTCCGGGAGAAGCGCGGACTCACTTATGGAGTATATTCATATCTCGTTCCCAAAGACTATGCGGCGACGTACATGGGGTCCGTTGCGTCGGCAAATGACCGGATTTCTCAAAGTATCGAGGTTATCCGGGATGAATGGGCACGTATGGCTAGCGAAGGCGTCACTGAAGAAGAGCTGCAGGATGCCAAAACCTATCTGACGGGCGCCTATCCGTTACGGTTTGATGGCAACGGCCCCATTGCGAACATTATGGTTGGTATGCAGATGCAGGGGCTGCCGATTGACTACATTGCGACCCGGAATGACAAGGTGAACGCCGTGACCCTGGAGGACATCAACCGTGTTGCGGGCGAACTTTTATCGCCGGAAAACCTGCATTTTGTGGTGGTCGGTCAGCCCGAGGGGCTTGAAGCCTCCGCTGACTGAGTGGAGGTGGGCAAGTGAACTGCAACAGTTCGCGAGTTGTCGTACTGGAAAGAAAAAGGGGCCAGCACCCTCGGGGGAGGAATAGTGCTGGCCCCTTCTATTAACGGGATCTGGGAGGATTTACCGTTAATTTGAAGGCAGGGCATTCTCAGGGAGAAGCGAATGCCCACCTTCAATTGCTGATTTCAACTTTACCGAACCAGTCGTTCTGCGTGCCGCCAGATGTCACTTCGTGAGGTAACACCTATTTGGGCCAGTTGCTTATCTGTCATCTTGCTGAGTACCGAGGCCATCTGTGCGACCTGCGTTGACTTGAAGAAATCGTTCGCAAATGAGGCAGTCGCGGACCATATCCGGCGGGCTTTAGACAAAAAACCCTCTGCCGGATGAGAGTGCTGCGATGTGACCGGTACACCGGTTGCTGTGCTGAGCTGTTTCATCTCACTTGTTTCCGTATGCTGCATCGTGCGCCACGGAAGGGATCTGAAAACGAGTAATACCCAGATCGTCAAGATCACGGTCAGAAAGCGCATCAAGTTCAGCGAATGTGGTGCGATAAACCGCGCGCTGGCGCAGTTTCGCTGTCAGCTTTGAACGGGTTTGTAAGACCCACTGATAGCTGAATTCCGAAAATGTTCCCAGCAGGCCATTTGAATGTGTTGTTGCAATTGCCATGATGGTGTTCCTTCTATCTTTCTGCATTGCAGTATCTTTGCTGCAGTGCAGAAATAGGAAGGTTTGTTATCGCTATCAAGGTTCATTTTCGCATAGCCGCTATGCCGTTTCGGAATGGTACTTGCAGTCCTGATTCAAGCGGCAAGACCTCTGCCTTTCAGCAAGGCTTCTACGCCCGGCAGGCGCCCTCTGAATGCTTTATAAAGTTCCTCCGCATCTTTTGAGCCGCCAGTTGACAAAATGTGTTCCTCAAGTGCGGCGGCTTGATCCGGATCAAAAGCGTCGCCTGCTTCTTCAAAGGCCGCAAATGCATCTGCATCCATTACTTCGGACCACATGTAGCTGTAGTACCCCGATGAATACCCATCGCCCGCAAAGACATGGGCAAAATGGGGCGTGGCGTGGCGCATCCCAATCGCGTGGGGCATCCCCAACCCGGCCAGTACTTCTGCTTGTCTTGCTATTGGGTCTGCTGGGGCCTCCCCCTCATGAAATGCCAGATCGACGAGCGCGGAAGAGACATATTCCACCGTTGCAAATCCCATGTCGAAGTTGGCCGCCTTTAGCACTTCATCCAACATTTCCTGTGGCATTGGTTCACCGGTTTCTGCATGAGTTGCAAATTCTGACAGCACCGCTGGAACGTCGAGCCAATGTTCATAAAGCTGGCTGGGAAGTTCGACGAAATCGCGCGCCACAGAGGTGCCGGAAATGCTTTCATAGGTCACATTGGAAAGCATCTGGTGCAGTGCGTGGCCAAATTCGTGAAACAATGTGCGGGCCTCATCGTAGGACAGTAGTGACGGATCGCCCTTTGCAAAATTGCAGACGTTAATGACAACTGGTCCCTGAACTGCTGGAAATTTCGCCTGACCGCGCATTGCAGAACACCAGGCGCCGGACCTTTTTGATCCGCGCGCAAAGTAGTCGCCAATGAAGACGGCGAGATGCTTGTCGTCACGCTTTACTTCCCATGCGCGGCAGTCCGGATGGTAAAGCGGTACTGAAAGCGGCTCAAAAGACAGGCCAAACAGTTGGGTCGCACAAGCGAATGAGGCCTCAATCATACGATCGAGTTGCAGGTAAGGTTTTAGCGCTGCCTCATTCAGGTCATGCTCTGAAATACGCCGCTTTTCCGCATAATAGCGCCAATCCCAAGGTTCCAGAGCACCATTGATGCCATCCTCTTGCATCATGGACGTCAAAACCTCGGCGTCAGAAAGTGCCCGCGCTTTTGCCGGCTCCCACACCGCCATCAACAGATCGCGCACGGCGTCCGGCGTCTTGGCCATTTCGGTTTCCAGCTTGTATTCGGAAAAGGAGTCGTAGCCTAACAATTGTGCCCGCTCTTGCCGCAAGGCGAGTGTTTCTGCGGCAATCTCCCGATTGTCAGTCTTGCCGCCGTTTGCGCCCCGCGCGGTCCAGGCAAGATAGGCGATCTCTCGCAAATCACGCCGAGGAGAGAACTGTAGAAACGGCACGATAATTGACCGGGACAGGGTGACGACCGGGCCGCCCACCCCCTTTTCAGCGCCGGCCGCTCTTGCGGCCGCTACTGCAAACTCAGGTAGCCCTTCCAGGTCATCTTCGGATAGTTCCAAAAACCATTCGCGTTCATCTGCAAGCAGGTTTTGCGTGAACGCTGTTCCCAACACCGCTAATCGCGATTTGATTGCCTTCATACGCGCGTCCTGATCTCCGGACAGTGCGGCACCTGCCCGAACAAACCCGCGATGTGTCAGCATCAGCACGCGTTCTTGTTCGTCCGAAAGTTTCAGCGTGCCGCGCTGCTGCCAAAGTGTAGCGATGCGACCAAACAGAGCCTTGTTACCGTATATTTCAGAACTGTGTGCGGCGAGCTTTGGTGAGAAGTCCCGCTGTAAGCCCTCTCGTGCGGCGTTGCTGTCAGCGCCAGCAACCGTAAAAAACACGGATAGAACCTTATCAAGATCACTGCCTGCCGCCTCAAGAGCTTCTATAGTGTTTGCAAAGCTGGGCGCATCCGAATTCTTTGCGATAGTGTCCACCTCAGCGCAGTGCGAAGTTAGCGCTTTTTCAAAGGCCGGCTCGAAATCGCCATCGGATATGGCGTCAAAGGGGGCTAATTCGAAAGGCGTGGTCCAATCTTGCAGCAACGGGTTTGTCATTGTGGTCTCCTTTGGCAATATAGCTATGTGCGCGCAGCCCCGGGGTCCAGTGCCGGAGACCCAATTACTGATGCTGTCTGCGTCTTGGAAAAAAGACAGAATCAATCTGTGTCTCAGGGATGCGCGGGCTGGTATGAACTAGCGTGTTTGCCGTTACTCTAGGAAAACGTTGACGTCGGGCGTGGGAGTTGCATGTTGGTGTGACTTAGAATCGCCGCAGAGCGACTATGGCTTTTGTGATTTAAAGCACGAGAGCTAAGGAGGAGAAAAATTTGCCAACGTCGTCTGACGACAGGAATGGACCGCGTTCCATCCCGGCTCTTTTGCACCGAAACGCTTCGCAGTTTGGCGGCTCTGCGGCCTATCGGGAAAAAGATCTGGGCATCTGGCAAGCCTGGACATGGTCTCAAACTGAAGCTGAAATTCAAGCGCTGTCGCTTGGTCTGATCAATTTGGGGGTGAATGAGGGTGACTTCATCGCCATAATTGGTCGCAACCGTCCCTACCTTTACTGGTCGATGGTCGCCGCTCAAGCTGTGGGCGCAATTCCCGTGCCTTTATACCAGGACGCGGGCGCTGACGAGATGGCATATGTTCTGGATCACTGCGGAGCGCGATTTGCGATTGTTGCGGATCAGGAGCAGGTCGACAAGGTGATCGAAGTGCAGGAAAAACTGCACCAATTTGAGCATATGATCTACCTCGATCCGCGTGGGTTGCGAAAATATGATCATTCAAAGCTCCATCAATATGCGCATGTGCAGGATCAGGGTCGCGCCGCCAAAGACGAACTACTGCCCGATCTGGAGCGTCGCGAGACAAAGCTGGCCTATGATAGCTCCTGCGTGATGCTCTATACGTCGGGCACGACGGGCAAGCCAAAGGGCGTGATGCTATCCAATCGAAACGTCATCGAAACGGCGCGATCGAGTTCGGATTTCGACCAGCTCAGGGACACAGACGAGGTGCTGGCCTACCTGCCGATGGCGTGGGTCGGCGATTTCATTTTTTCGATCGGTCAGGCCTATTGGACCGGTTTTTGTGTGAACTGCCCAGAAAGTCCGGACACCATGATGACCGATTTGCGCGAGATCGGTCCAAGTTACTACTTTGCTCCACCACGAATATTTGAGACCCAGCTGACGCAGGTGATGATCCGGATGGAGGATGCTGGCCCGTTCAAGAAACGCATCTTTGATTATTTCATGGCTCATGCGCGCAAAGTGGGATCATCTATTCTCGATGGGCATTCCGTGGCGCTTGTGGACCGTCTGAAATATGCGCTGGGAGAGTTCATGGTCTACGGTCCGCTTAAAAATGCGCTGGGCTTTTCGTCTGTTCGTGTCGGCTATACTGCGGGCGAAGCAATTGGGCCGGAGATATTTGATTTCTATCGTTCATTAGGGATCAATCTAAAGCAGCTTTATGGTCAGACCGAAGCAACCGTGTTTATCACAGCTCAACCTGATGGCGAAGTGCGCAGTGACACGGTGGGTGTGCCATGCCCGGGCGTGGAATTGCGGATCGCAGACAATGGCGAAGTGTTTTATCGCAGCCCTGGTGTTTTTGTTGAGTATTACAAGAATGCGGCGAGTACGGCGGATACCAAGGATGCAGAAGGTTGGGTTGCTACCGGGGATGCCGGATTTATCGAAGAAGGCACCGGTCATCTGCGCATCATCGACCGCGCTAAAGATGTAGGCAAGATGGCATCGGGCGCGCTGTTTGCGCCAAAATACGCCGAGAACAAATTGAAGTTCTTTCCCAATATCCTGGAGGCCGTTGTCTTTGGGAGCGAACGGGAGGAATGCACGGCCTTTATCAATATCGATTTGACCGCTGTGGGCAACTGGGCAGAGCGCAACAACATTGCATACGCTTCCTATCAAGAGCTGACGGCGCATCCACAGGTTATGGGCACTGTTCAGGATCATGTTGAAGACGTGAACGTATCACTGGCAGAGGACGCGATGCTGTCAGGTTGCCAGATCCACCGGTTCGTAATCCTGCACAAAGAGCTTGATGCGGATGACGGCGAATTGACGCGGACCAGAAAAGTTCGTCGACGGATCATCGAGCAGAAATATGGCGACATTATCAAGGCGCTTTATGACGGATCACCCAAGATCAGTACGACGACCGAAGTGACCTATGAAGATGGCAGAAAGGGTTCAATTTCAGCAACGCTAGAGATTAGAGACGCAAAAGTCGCGCCTGCTGGCACGCAGAAGGTTGCCGCCGAATGATTTTGATCGAAAAGCCGAAAGGCGGGACCTCGTGAAAGATACCGTCGGCTATACAACTGCTGATGGTCGGCAGATCGGCGGCACAGTGATGGAGATGAAGAACATCACATTGCGATTTGGTGGCGTTGAAGCGATCAAGAACATTTCCTTTGATGTCCATGAAGGCGAAATCCGTGCCATTATCGGACCAAATGGTGCTGGCAAGTCTTCGATGTTGAATGTCATTTCTGGCTTTTATCACCCACAAGAGGGTGAAGTCTGGTACCGTGGCGAGCGCCGCCCGACCATGAAGCCCTATGAGGTAGCCCGCCAAGGCATTGCGCGCACCTTTCAGAACATCGCGTTGTTTGAAGGCATGAGCGTCTTGGACAATGTGATGACGGGGCGGTTGACCCATATGCATGCGGGTATGTTCAGTCAGGCAATGTGGTGGGGCAAAGCGCGGGACGAAGAGATTCTCAACCGTCAAAAAGTTGAAGAAGTTATTGATTTTTTAGAGATTCAGGCCATCAGAAAAACACCAGTTGGCCGCCTGCCGTATGGCCTGAAGAAGAGAGTCGAACTGGCACGGGCGCTTGCGGCTGAACCGCAGATTTTGCTGTTGGATGAACCGATGGCTGGCATGAATGTCGAAGAGAAAGAGGACATGAGCCGTTTCATTCTGGACGTGAACGACGAATTTGGCACGACCATTGTGTTGATTGAACATGACATGGGTGTGGTGATGGACCTGAGCGACAGGGTTGTGGTGATGGACTATGGCAAAAAAATTGGTGACGGCACGCCAGACGAAGTTCGCAGTAATCAGGACGTCATAGATGCCTATCTTGGCGTGCAGCACTAGGGGACGTTGATGTTAGAGCAAATCTTTATCGCGCCGTTTATCGATATGATCGAGGCACCGGATTTCCTGATGCAAGTGCTTTGGGAGGGGCTGGTATCGGGCATTCTTTATGCTCTAATCGCGCTGGGATTTGTGTTGATCTTCCGCTCGTCCCGAATTTTCAACTTTGCGCAAGGAATCATGGTGGTGTTTGCCGCCCTGACCCTTGTAGGACTCTATGAACTGGGTGTGCCCGCTTGGATTTGTGTGTTGCTAACGCTGTTCGTGATGTTTGTGCTGGCGATTGCAATCGAGCGTATTGTCCTACGCCCATTGGTTGGTCAGCCCGATATCATCCTGTTCATGGCCACAATCGGGATCACGCTTTTTCTGATCGGGTTTGGCGAAATCATCTTTGGTGGTGAGAACAAAATCATGATCACCGCCGAACTGGGTATTCCGACAGATAGCTGGGTGCTCGAACCCTTCGGAGGTTTGCTCATTCTTGAACAAAAGGATGTGACGGCTGTCGCTGTCGCGGCAATGCTGGTCGTCGGACTGCTGGTGTTTCTCAACAAGACTCGTATGGGCCGTGCCATCCGGGCGTTGGGGGATGACCACCAGGCGGCTCTTTCAGTGGGTATTTCCCTGCAAACAATCTGGGTTTTGGTCTGGTTCATTGCGGGCATCATCGCATTGGTGACCGGCATCGCCTGGGGCGCGCGCGCGGGGGTTTCATTTGCATTGGAGGTCATCGCCTATAAGGCCTTGCCAGTCCTCATGCTGGGCGGACTTGAAAGTATCACCGGTGCCATCATCGGTGGTTTGATGATTGGTATGTTGGAAAAACTGTTCGAAATCTATTGGGGCCAACCCCTGATGGGGGGCAATACCGAGACATGGTTTGCCTTTGTATTGGCGCTAATTGTGCTGCTGTTCCGCCCGCAAGGATTGTTTGGAGAGAAAATAATCGAGAGGGTCTGACGCAGCGCGGTGCGCGCAACCGGATCAGACGACAGCAGGTTGATACCTGCCTTAAGCGAACAATAATGAGATAGAAGATGCTCTACAGAACCGCAGGTCAGTTCAAAACATCTTACACGTCGGATCAGGCGCTATTCCCTGTGCGTCAGGATGCTGTGCTGTTGATGATCATCCTTGGGTTCGCCTTTGTCATCTTGCCGATGACAGCATCGGAATTCGCATTCCAAACCCTTCTGATCCCGATCCTGATTTATTCGCTTGCTGCGATGGGCCTGAACATACTCACCGGGTATGCAGGCCAGCTTAGTCTCGGCACGGGCGCATTTATGGGAGTGGGGGCTTATGCCTGCTACAAAATGATCACGCTGATGCCAGAGTTGAACCCGGTAGTAGCAATTCTGCTTTCGGGGTTCTTCAGTGCCGGGATTGGCGTGATTTTTGGCATCCCCTCCCTGCGCATCAAAGGGTTCTATCTCGCGATTGCGACCCTTGCCGCGCAGTTCTTTCTGGTCTGGCTGTTTGAAAAATGGGGCTGGCTATACAACTACAACGCTTCCGGAGCGATTCAGGTGCCGAACATGGACATGTTTGGCATAACGGTCGGTGGTCCGAGAGCGGCTTCCATAACACAATATTACGTCGTGCTGGGCGTCGTCACTTTGCTAACGATGCTTTGCATCAATCTGACACGTGGCAATCTGGGCAGGACATGGAAAGCGACGCGGGACATGGATATCGCGGCAGAGCTGATCGGGATCAACCTGATGAAATCCAAGCTGACGGCCTTTGCCGTATCAAGTTACATCATCGGCGTGTCTGGCGCGCTTTTTGTATTCATGTGGCGCGGTGCAGCAGAGCCGAACCTGTTTGATATCCCTTTATCCTTCCGGGTGCTCTTTATCGCGATCATTGGCGGTCTTGGGTCCATCATGGGGAACTATTTGGGCGCCATTCTGATTGTAGGCCTGCCAGTGGTTCTGAACACGGTGCCCGAGGCGCTAGGCCTCGATATCAAGTCATCAATGGTTGAACACCTCAACATCATGATCATCGGATCACTGATCATTTTCTTTCTGATTATTGAACCCCATGGGCTAGCCCGGCTTTGGGCGCTGATCAGAGAAAAACTCATCATCTGGCCATTCCCGCACTAGGGGATAGCTAACCAAAACTGAACGTCATCGATAAGAAAATCAATGGGAGGAAAACGATGAAAAACTTTACAAACCTTGCGCTGGGTGCAGCGCTTGCGGTTGGGCTTGCGGGTGCTGCTGCAGCCGAAGGATTATACACACCGAACTTATCGTACCGCACGGGGCCATTTGCAGCGACAGGCATTCCGCTGATGAACGGTCAGAAAGATTACATGGAAATGCTAAATGCACGCGACGGCGGCATTGGCGGCATCAAGATTGATTTCGACGAGTGTGAAACTGGCTATTCCACGGAAAAAGGCGTGGAATGCTACGAGAAAACTAAAGAGAAGGCGATCGTGACGCAGCCTTGGTCCACAGGCATCACTCTGCAGGTTCTGCCTAAGACAAACGTCGATAAGATCCCAATCCTTGCTCCCGGCTACGGCTTTAGCCCGATGGCAGATGGCAAGGTTTTCCAGTGGGCTTACAACATGCCCGGATCCTACTGGGATGCTGCGTCGATGATTCTAACTGAGCTTGGCGGTGGTGATCAGGCCGGATTGAATGGCAAGAAGATTGCTTTCCTTCATCTGGATCACCCCTACGGCAAAGAACCGTTGCCTTATCTGGAAAGCAAAGCTGCCGAGCATGGGTTTGAACTTTTGCCGATTCCGGTTGGTTTGAAAGAAATGCAAAATCAGTCCGCACAATGGCTGCAAATTCGCCGCGAACGCCCTGACTACGTTATCATGTGGGGCTGGGGCGCAATGAACGCTGGTGCGATCAACGAAGCGGTTAAAACCAAATACCCAATGGATCAGTTTGTTGGTGTCTGGTGGTCCGGACATTCCGACGATCTTCAAGCCGTTGGGGACGCTGGCAAAGGCTATCGGTCTATCAGCTATTCGATGCCACAGCCGGACGCACCTGTCATGTCGGATATCCGCAAGCATGTGTTTGACGCCGGGAATTCACTGGCCGCTGAAGAAGAACTTAACGAAGTGTTCTATCAGCGCGGCCTCGTGATCTCGATGATCTTGGCAGAGGGTATCACTGCCGCTCAAGCGAATTTCGGCTCGCCTGAGATCAACGCCGAGCAGCTGCGTTGGGGATTGGAAAACGTCGACATCACTGAAGCCCGATTGGCTGAGTTGGGTATGACTGGTATGGTCGCGCCTTTCTCAACATCCTGTGCAGATCATACAGGTCACTCCGGTGCGTGGATGTTGCAGTGGGACGGAAATGCGTTCGTACAGGCGAGCGATCATCTGACACCGGACACGGCAGCAATTTCTGCGCTGGAAGCCGAAAAAGCAGCAGCATACGCGGCGGACAATGCGCCTTGGCCGATCAACGAAGAGTGCAGTGGCTAAGCTGTTACCCTTCGCCGGCGACCAGATGTCGCCGGCGAACCAACACTGAGTATGAAGAAGGGCGACATGCTGGACCGTGCCGAAGCATCAAAGACTCTGCTTGAAGTCAACAACATCGAGGTGATCTACAATCATGTGATCCTTGTGTTGAAGGGCGTCAGCCTGTCGGTTCCCAAGGGCGGGATTACGGCCTTGCTGGGCGGCAATGGTGCAGGCAAGACGACCACGCTCAAGGCGATTTCCAATCTGCTGCACTCTGAACGAGGTGAGGTTACTAAAGGCTCCATCATTTATCGTGGCGAGGATGTTCAGAAAAAAGACCCGTCTGATCTTGTACGCAAGGGAGTTATTCAGGTCATGGAGGGGCGCCACTGTTTCGAGCACCTGACTGTCGAAGAAAATCTTATGACGGGGGCCTACACCCGGCGTGACGGCAAAGGCGCGATCGAAGCGGATCTGGAACTTGTTTATTCTTATTTTCCCAGACTGAAAGAGCGCAGAAAATCGCAAGCTGGCTATACCTCGGGCGGTGAACAACAAATGACTGCAATTGGTCGGGCGTTGATGTCAAAGCCGGAAACCATATTACTGGATGAACCCTCCATGGGGCTGGCGCCTCAACTGGTCGAGCAGATTTTTGGGATCGTCAAATCGGTCAATGAAAATGAAGGGGTCAGTTTCCTGCTGGCCGAACAAAACACAAATGTTGCGCTGCGTTTCGCCCATTACGGGTACATCCTAGAAAGCGGGCGGGTTGTTATGGATGGGCCAGCGGATGAGTTGCGTGAGAATCCGGACGTAAAAGAGTTTTATCTTGGGGTGTCAGACGAAGGGCGCAAGTCTTTCCGGGACGTTAGGTCCTATCGCCGCCGTAAACGGTGGCTTAGCTAATGCAAAGGCGACCATATGACCCATTTTGACGCGCTGGAAACCCGTTCCGAGGATGAGCGAGCGCGGAATTTGGCGATCGCCCTGCCGCAGCAAATCGCCAATGCGCAGGGATTGCCCGGATACACCAACACTTTGGGTGGTGTTGTCGCCGCAAATATCGATACACTGGCCGCACTGGCGACGTTGCCGGTATTGCGTAAATCCGAAATTGGTAAGGCACAAGCGAACACACCGCCCTTTGGTGGATTCACATCGCGCCCCGCGTCAGGTTTCACCCATATCTTTCAGTCCCCCGGACCGATCTATGAACCGGGCGGAGGGTCGGATGATTGGTGGCGCTTGGGCCGGTTTCTGCACGCTGCAGGAATCGGACCCGGAGATATCGTTCAGAACTGCTTTGGCTATCATTTGACACCGGCGGGCATGATCTTTGAATCCGGTGCTCGAGCAGTTGGTGCCGCAGTGCTGCCTGCTGGCACTGGTCAGACCGACCTGCAAGTCACGGCGGCCAGAGATGTTGGCGTAACGGCCTACGCTGGTACGCCTGACTACCTTAAAGTCATCTTGGACCGCGCTGACGAAATGGATGTAACCCTGGGCATCACCAAGGCCACAGTCAGCGGCGGTGCCTTGTTTCCCTCACTGCGCGCAGAATATCAGGAGCGTGGGATCGCTTGTTTGCAATGCTATGCCACCGCCGATCTGGGGAATATCGCTTATGAAAGCCCCGCGATGGAGGGAATGATCGTAGACGAGGGCGTCATTGTCGAAATTGTAACTCCGGGCACAGGTTTGCCAGTGGCAGATGGTGAAGTTGGCGAAGTCATTGTGTCGTCGTTGAACCCCGACTATCCGCTGATCCGCTTTGCAACTGGCGATCTAAGCGCAATAATGCCCGGCATTTCAATTTGCGGCCGTACGAATACCCGGATCAAGGGTTGGATGGGGCGAGCTGATCAAACAACCAAGATCAAGGGAATGTTTGTTCGCCCCGAGCAGGTCGCCGCGCTAGTCGCCCGTCACGACACCATCATTAAAGCCCGCGTCATTGTCTCGCGCAACGTGGCAACCGACACGATGACTGTGCAGATTGAGAGCGATAGCGGCGATGTGGATGTCTATGCCGCATCGGTCGCGGATGTTCTCAAACTGAAAGGTAAGATCGAAATTGTCGCCCCGGGTAGCTTGCCTAATGACGGATTGGTGATTGAGGATAAGCGAACGTACGACTGAGAAGACGACGTAAAGTGTCAAATGTCGCAGTTGATGGGGTCGAGGGGGTGATTATCTGCACCAGATTGAGCGTCGCGTTTCGCACTTCTGGCCCAAACACTAACCATTTCTTATCCAATGTCGGCTCTGCGGACGAAGAAGACATGTTGCGAGTTTGTGTTATTGTCGCCTTCAACAAAAAAATTGAGGGATGATATGAGCGAAATTATCAATGGTGGTTGCCTGTGCAGCGAGGTCGAGTACTCGGTTAAGAACGACTTCATTTTCTTGCTCTTTTGCCATTGTGAACAATGCCGAAACATCTCAGGTTCAGCACACGCTTCAAATCTTTTCTCTGCAACTGATAGCTTGAAGTGGTTGAGGGGCGGGGATTTGGTCAAACTCTTTCGTCACCCAAACCGCGACTTCACAAAGGCATTTTGCGGGAATTGCGGCTCTGGCCTTCCTTACGCTTCGCTAAGCGGCAACCTCGTCATCGTTCCTGCGGGGTCACTTCACTCTGAGCCCCGGTTCCAAAAGGCGGCCAAGGTCTTTCATACAGAACGCACCAACTGGACCCCTTCGGATATCGAGTTTGAAGAATTTGAGCATTTCCCGAGCTACTTTACTGACTGATCGCAATTGGCCATATAGTTCCGCCGCAAAAAAGAGCAGTTGAGTCAGTTCTTGCTGCGTGGGTCAATGTCATCTGATGTTCAACATAAAGCGTTTTTCCGCGGCCTCTGGAACATCTTACGAAAATAGTTGAAATAAGGGCATAGGCCGACGTGCCTCCTTTGAGTCACCATGAGGACGTGGATTGTCACAAGTGCAGCATCATGTCCGATCAGCAGACAGCTTGCGATGGCTGGGTACCCTCGCCTATGCCGCAGCAATCGTGTGCGTGCTGCCAATGCTGGCGGTCGCAGTAGCGGCTCTGACGGGGGGGACAGAAACCGTCGCCCATCTGATCCAAACCGTTTTGCCGCGCTATGCAGGCACGACGCTGGTTCTTGTATTGTTGGTTTCCGTAGGCACTTTTGCCATTGGCGTGGGTGCCGCTTGGTTGGTGACAATGACGCGGTTTCCCGGCGTGCGGTTCTTGGAAATTGCGCTCGTGCTGCCGCTTGCGTTCCCGGCCTATGTGTTGGCGTATGCCTATACGCATGTTCTGGATCATCCGGGCATTGTGCAAAGTACCTTGCGTAACGTGACGGGATGGGGGCCGCGCGACTATTGGTTCCCCGAAATTCGATCCGTGGGCGGTGCGGCGGTGATGCTTGTTCTGGTGCTTTACCCTTACGTTTATCTATTGGCCCGCGCCGCATTCTTGCAGCAGAGCGGTTCAACGTTTCTGGCGGCAAGGGCGTTGGGCAACAGTGCCTGGCAAGCCTTTATGAGGGTCAGCCTGCCGATGGCGCGGCCCGCCATTGCCGGTGGTGTACTGTTGGCGGTAATGGAGACAATTGCCGACTTCGGGACAGTCGCCTATTTCGGCGTACAGACATTTGCGACAGGGATTTACACAAGCTGGTTTGCCTTGGCTGATCGCGCGGCGGCGGCTCAGCTGGCGCTGTGCCTTTTGTCATTCGCGTTGTTTCTTGCAATGTTAGAGCGCTACCAGCGTGGCAACGCAAAGTACTATGATGCTGCTAAGCGGCAACAAGCGATGGCTCCTGCCCAACTGCATGGCGTGCAGGCTGTGCTTGCTTTTACATTGTGCGTGATTCCGGTCGTATTTGGTTGTGTGTTGCCGGTCGTCGTGTTGCTTGAGATGGGAGTCGGGTCAGAGCAGAATCTTTTAAGTAGTCGATATCTGGGTTTCATTCGAAACTCTGTCGCTCTTGCTGGGATCGCCGCAATCTTGACTTTGTGCGCCGCAATTTCAGTCGGCTTTTTTCAAAGATTGCGCCCCGGACGCGGGTCGTCGACGGCTGCCTATGTTGTGAGACTGGGCTATGCCGTGCCGGGTGGTGTCATTGCCGTTGGTTTGCTGGTGCCGTTTGCTGCTTTTGACAACGCGCTTGATGCCTGGATGCGCGAGACGTTTGAAATCTCGACAGGACTGCTGGTAACGGGATCGATCTGGCTTTTGGTTGTGGCTTATATGGTGCGGTTCCTGGCGGCTGCGTTGGGCGCATATGAAGGAGGGCAGAGTACAGTTCATGCCAATATGGATGCAGCGGCCCGATCATTGGGTCAAACGCCATTTGGCACTTTGCGCCGGGTCCACCTGCCGATACTGACACCCAGCCTGCTGACCGCGCTTCTCATTGTTTTTGTGGACGTGATGAAAGAGCTGCCGGCGACGCTGATCATGCGGCCATTCAATTATGACACACTGGCCGTGCAAGCCTATCGGCTCGCATCGGACGAACGTCTGAACGGGGCGGCTGTGCCATCTCTGGTGATCGTTGCGGTCGGGTTGCTGCCTGTCATTCTGATTTGCCGGCAGGTGGGCAGATTGGGCTAACCGATAATTCTAATGCAGAGTTTGGCATAGTGGTAAGGAGTGAACCTGCAGAAACATGCCGTTCAAGTTACTGTTCTGCAGGTGCATTTATGATGGGGTCTATTCCCAACCGACCTCATTAAAGATTCTTTGTGCCGCCCCAATATTCTTGGCAACAGACGACAGGTCCACGTCGTCTGGCTTGAAGAAACCCAACTGGGCGACAGATGGTGACAGCGCGACGCCGGAAACTGCCGGATATTCGTCATTGCCGTCCGAGAAATATTGTTGAGCCTGAACAGAGGCGAGGTATTCCAAAAATTTGACGGCATTGTCGTAGTTTGGCGCGTGAGCTGCTACGCCTCCACCGGACAAGTTCATGTGCGCACCGTTTCCGCCTTGATCGGGAAACACCCAACTAATCTTTGCAATGCTGTCGGATACACCGCTGACATCTGCGCGAATGGCACGTGCAAAGTAGTAGGTATTGGAAACTGAGATTGCACACTCTCCCGAGACAAGGCCACGCAACTGATCGGTATCGCCACCTTGAGGAGGGCGCGCCATGTTCGAGACTACGCCTGCTGCCCAATCTCGTGCGGCAGCTTCACCATTGTGGGTGATCAATGAGGCGAGGAGGGTTTGATTGTAGGCGTTGCTGGAAGAGCGAATGCAGATCTGACCAGCGTATTTAGGATCTGCGAGGTCAGCATAGTTGCGGGGCGGGATGCCGATCACATCTTTGTCATAAAAAATGATGCGGGCTCGTTGTGACAAACCGAACCATTGGTTGTCTACATCCTGCAAATATCCAGGCACTCGTGCCTCGAGGGTTTCACTTTCGATGGGCTGCAAAAGCCCTTGGTCTTTGGCGCGTTGCAGGCGCGATGTATCCACCGTCAAGAGTACGTCGGCAGGGCTGTTGGCACCTTCGGCCTGCATCCGAGCCAGTAGTTCGTCAGCCTTGCCTTCAATTCTGTTAATCGTGATGCCCGTGGCGTCCGTAAAGTCAGAATAAAGCCGTTCGTCCGTGTCATAATGGCGCGATGAATAAAGGTTCAGTTCGCCCTCTGCCAATGCAGGGGCGCCAACGAAACCGGCAAACGCCAGAACAAGAAGCGATGAAGCAGGGTGGGTCATTGATCTGTGCCTTTTTTGTTACGCAAGTTTCAGGATTATACCTGACTAAATTGATCAGATATATTATTTCTTCAGACGAGCAACCCAAATCTTATGATTTTTGTCGGTTAATATTTGTTCTGCGCCGATTTCTGCTCAAATGACAAAAGCCACCCTAATCAGGATGGCTTTTGAAGTACGACCACCCAAATTCGGGTGAGTATCGGTTCTGCTATCCCTGACGGGCCTTGAACCGAGGTTGCGTCTTGTTGATCACGTAGACGCGGCCTTTGCGACGCACAACACGGCAGTCACGGTGCCGGTTCTTGAGCGAGCGGAGTGAGTTCTTGACCTTCATGGCCTGTCTCCTGTTCTCATGGCGCGGGTCAGCGCCGGGGTTGCGGGGCCCCAATCAGCTGCGTGCCGATCGGAGCAGTGAATTCATGGTGGGCACTACAAGGTTCGAACTTGTGACCCCTTCGATGTCAACGAAGTGCTCTACCGCTGAGCTAAGCGCCCATGAATGCCGACACATGCCTTTGCCCCAATAAAATGGGGCGCGGAAATCCGCGCCGGGTAGCGCGGTCTATAAAAGGAGTCGCAAATAGGATCAAGGGCTTTTGGTATTCGGATTTTTTACGCTATGTATGGACTAAAGAGGTCGTTAAGTGTCGCACGAAGCATATACGCAAAAACTACCCGAGCAATCTACCTCCTGTGTGGTTTTTGCCTCACCCCACAGCGGCTGCGACTATCATTGGAATTTTTTGCGCCGCACCTTGCTGGACGAGCACGTAATCCGATCGTCTGAAGACGCATTTGTTGACCGTTTGTATGATTGTGCCCCCGATTTTGGTGCTTCGATGCTGATTGCTAGGGCGCCGCGCGCGTTCGTTGATCTTAATCGTAGTCCCGACGAGCTTGATCCAGCATTGGTTGAAGGAGTCGAAAAACGGGGCCACAACCCGCGTATCGCATCCGGGTTGGGTGTCATTCCGCGCGTTGTTGCGAACGGCCGACAGATTTATAGTGGGAAATTGAGCCAGATTGAGGTTCAGCGGAGGATTTCCGACTATTGGCATCCCTACCACAAAGCGCTGCAGGCACTTTTGGATCATGCCCACACGCTTCATGGCAAGGCCATTCTGGCTGATTGCCATTCTATGCCTCACGAGGCAATGGATGGCATCGCGCGGTCCGGAGCACGCAGGCCGGAGATCGTTCTGGGGGATCGATTTGGCGCTGCCGCGAGCGGTGATGTGATCGACAGAATCGAATCCGCATTCGTATCTGCCGGTTTTGTGGTGGCCCGAAATGCGCCTTTCGCCGGAGCATACATCACGCAGGCCTATGGCCGTCCGTCGCGCCGCCAGCATGCCGTACAGATCGAAATTGACCGCGCTCTCTACATGAATGAACAACTGATCCGCCCCAACAATAACTTCAAGGCGTTTCGCGCGACCTTGCGTGGTGTGATTGCCGAGATTGCGGAAATCGGACAGACGAGGATGCCGTTGGCGGCGGAGTAAACAACTATTAAACTCGGATGCTCACCTGAGCGCTCTCCCTTTCAGGATCGCATCGCTTCCATACCGGGCGCGGATTTCGTCCGTGGCACGCTCTGCCTCGCTGCGTTTTACAGCGCCGGGATCAAGTAGGTCGCCCGAAAGATCGGCGTCATCCTCATCGCAGAGGTCAGACAGTCCACACCCCAAAAGCCGGTAGGGTCCCTGATCGCCGGCCTGATCGAACAGCGCACGCGCGGTTCGGTAAACTGTATCTGCCAACTGTGTTGAATCCCGAAGTGCAACACGCCGGGATAGTAATGAGTGATCAGCACGTTTAAGTTTCAGCGTCACGACCCGCCCTGCAAGGGATCGTGCCTTCGCCCGGTCGGAAACCTTTTCGGCCATTCGCCACAAATGCCCATCCAGGATATCGGGGTCGTTTGTGTCGTCAAAAAAGGTCGTTTCATTGGAAATTGATTTCACTGGCTCGTGCGACGAAACCCGCCGCCGGTCTTGACCGCGCGCCAGATGCCAGAGCCTTTCACCCATGCTGCCGAAGCGCGTGGAAAGGTCTTTGCGATCCCAGCGCAGCAGATCGTTGAATGTGCGAATCCCGGCCTTGTCAAGCGACGCTTGTGTTGCTTGTCCGACCCCCCAGATCATACGGACAGGTTTGTCGCGCAGGAAGGCGTCCGTTTCGGCTCGGCCAATCACGGAAAAACCGCGTGGTTTTTCCAGATCGGATGCAACCTTGGCGAGAAATTTGTTGTGCGAGAGGCCAATTGAGCCCGTAAGTCCAAGCTCCAACCGCATTCGTTTTACAAGACGCGACAGCATAACGGCAGGTGGTGCACCATGCAGTTTTTGGGTGCCGCTGAGATCCATGAATGCTTCGTCCAGCGACAACGGCTCGATGGCAGGTGTCAGTTCCTCCATCATCGCGCGGATTGCTTTGGACACCTCTACATAGGCCGACATCCTTGGTTTGATAATGACGGCATCCGGGCAGAGTTTGAGGGCCTGAAACATTGGCATTGCAGATTTGACACCGCGAATGCGCGCCACGTAACAGGCAGTCGAAACCACACCCCGACGACCACCGCCAATGATGACAGGCTTGTCGGTCAGACTGGGATCGTCCCGCTTTTCGACCGAGGCGTAAAAGGCATCGCAGTCCATATGAGCAATTGTCAGATTAAAAAGTTCTGGGTGGCTTACCAAACGGGGACTGGCACAGTTAGGACAGCGCGTACCCGCATCAAATTGGCTCAGACAGTCTCGACAAAGAGTGGGCATAAGAGATTTGCGGCGTGATGTTAAATGTGACGGTCCAGCATAGGGCAATGATACCAGCATAGGGTGGCCAAGCACCACAACCGATTTTGAGTTGTTAGAAGCAGTGCCAGCGACCAATTTTGGGAAGGGTAATACCTCAAATAAAGCCCCCCGCGAAGTGCTGCGGGGGGAGTTAACGAACCGCAGGAAGAGCCGGCCCGTTGGGGAGTATCACCTAACGTCAACTTTGGGCTAAAAACGCGATTTTACAAAGTCTGGAATACCAGACTTCAAGCTATAAGAAGGGCCTGTACCTAAATGAGCACACTTTATTGGGGTAAGTCGCCTATTTTTTGTGCAGATTTAGCTTCTATTTGGATTTCTTGCCTGAGGGCTAGCCAATTCTTGTACAATTGAGCGGGCGGCCTGTTTAGGGTCATCCGACATCCATACTGGCCGCCCGACGACAATGTGATCCGCCCCGTCCGCGATCGCCGATGCAGGGGTAGACACGCGCTTTTGATCCCCCATTTCTGTGCCAGCGGGCCGGACGCCCGGTGTCACGATCAAGCGACCTTCAGCTTCTGGTAGAGCACGAATTAAGGCGGCCTCCTGCGGGGAAGCGATGACGCCATCGGCTCCTGCCTCGAAGGCGCGGCTGGCCCGTTTCACAACGAGGTCGCGGATATCGCCCGGTTGCATCATCCCCGCATCCAGGTCCTTTCGATCCAGCGAAGTAAGTATTGTCACTGCCAATATTTTCATACCCTTGTCACCGGCGCCTTCTTTGGCGGCTCGAACCACATGGGGGTCACCGTGGACGGTCAGAAAGTCGAGATCAAATTGTGCCAAACCTCGCACCGCTGCTTCGACAGTTGCGCTAATATCAAACAGCTTCATGTCCAGAAAGATGCGCTTGCCGTGTTCTTGCTTGAGCTCATTCGCCAGCGCAAGACCGCCGCCACACAACATGCCAAGCCCGATTTTGTAAAATGAAACGGTGTCGCCGAGGCGTTCAGCAAGGGCCACTCCCTCGACCGCATTAGGAACATCAAGCGCAACGATCAAGCGGTCGTCAGACATCAGGCAAACCTCTTCAATTTGGATTTGCGCCTGATTAGTCCTTAAGAACGGTTCTGTCTATCAGTTGAAGCCCGTTAGGCCACTCGACGGCGCAGAAACCCCGAATGGCTCCAGCTTTGCCAAATTTTCAGCGATGTTCGGGGGCGACGGGGTACTGCCCTGCAATGAGCAGGCATCATCCGGGCCCGCAGAGCTGATGGGGTCTTCTGTTGTCGGCGTGCCTGGGCAATCAGACGGCGGCTCGCTTCGTCAAAAGACATGGTGATCGGTGCCGAGATCTGGCAGGCATATTTGACGGGAACACTACTCTCAAAAAGGGTTACCGTCGCCTCAAAGCTCTGGTTCGCAGCGTTGTAAATCACATCGGATATGCGGGCCGATGGTGTCGGAAAGTTCTGGTGTTTCATGTGCTCGTCCTCTGGCAGTTTTGTCGCCTTTCATTGCGGGGCAGATATGGTTGATTATCCGGGATTAAACACTCTTCACGCAGATGTGCCTAAATGTCACATGCAGCGCACGAAAAGGCGTACCACCGCGACCTTATTTAGTAGGTTCAATGCGAAGTACTTTGCGTGGTCGGTCTTGACGTAAGTGGTCAGGTTTCCCAAATAACTTTCAAGGCCCATCAACCAGCGTGCTGCATGCCAGGCGCTATTCATTCGGGCGCTTAGAAAAGGAGACGACCATGGACTTAAAGAAGTTCACGGAGCGGTCGCAGGGTTTTGTTCAGGCAGCCCAGACGATTGCCACACGCGAAAACCACCAACGACTGGTAACTGAGCACTTACTGAAGGCTTTGCTGGATGATGATCAGGGGCTGGCGAGCAACCTGATTTCCCGCGCGGGTGGTGCACCAACCCGGGTCACAGAGGCGTTGGAATTGGCGCTGACGAAGATCCCGCAAGTGACGGGTGAGGCGGCACAAATATATATGGATGGGACGACGGCGAAGGTCTTGGCCGAGGCCGAAACGCTGGCGAAGAAAGCCGGTGACAGTTTTGTCCCCGTTGAACGCATCCTTATGGCGCTTTGTATGGTTAAATCAAAAGCCAAGGATGCATTGGATGCAGGCGCGGTCACGGCGCAAGCTCTGAATGCGGCCATCAACGATATCCGCAAAGGCCGTACTGCGGATACGGCCAGTGCGGAAGAAGGCTATGACGCGCTAAAGAAATACGCGCATGACCTGACCGAGGCCGCAGAGAATGGCAAGATTGATCCGATCATCGGTCGCGACGAAGAAATTCGCCGCGCGATGCAGGTGCTTTCACGCCGAACCAAGAACAACCCGGTTCTGATTGGGGAACCCGGAGTAGGGAAAACTGCCATCGCAGAGGGCATGGCCTTACGGATCATAAACGGGGATGTGCCTGAGTCTTTGAGCAACAAGAAGTTGTTGGCGCTGGATATGGGAGCGCTGATCGCCGGTGCTAAGTATCGTGGCGAATTTGAAGAACGACTGAAAGCGGTTCTTAACGAAGTAACGGACGCCGCCGGCGAGATCATCCTATTCATCGACGAAATGCATACGCTTGTTGGTGCTGGTAAAAGCGACGGTGCGATGGACGCTGCGAACTTGATTAAACCTGCGCTTGCGCGGGGTGAGTTGCACTGTATTGGTGCAACTACGCTGGATGAGTATCGCAAGTACGTGGAAAAAGATGCCGCACTGGCGCGTCGCTTCCAGCCATTGGTGATAGCTGAGCCCACTGTTGAAGATACAGTCAGTATCCTGCGCGGTATAAAAGAAAAGTACGAACTGCATCACGGCGTACGTATCGCGGATAGTGCACTGGTTACAGCGGCAACATTGAGCCATCGTTACATCACGGATCGCTTCTTGCCAGACAAGGCAATTGATTTGGTAGACGAAGCCGCCAGCCGCCTGCGGATGGAAGTTGACAGTAAACCAGAGGAACTGGATGCACTGGATCGCGAGATCTTGCAAAAACAGATCGAAGCTGAAGCTTTGCGCCTTGAGGATGACTCTGCATCAAAGGATCGTCTTGAAACGTTGGAAAAGGATCTTGCGGACCTAAACGAGCGGTCCAGCGAAATGACCGCGCAGTGGCAGGCCGAACGCGACAAACTGGCCGGTGCACGCGATCTGAAAGAGCAACTTGATCGTGCACGCGCAGAGCTGGAAATCGCCAAACGCGAAGGTAATCTCGCCAAGGCTGGGGAAATGTCCTACGGCGTGATCCCCGAGCTTGAGAAAAAGCTGGAACTCGCCGAAGGCAAAGAAGGTGAAGCCATGGTGGCGGAGGCTGTTCGCCCTGAACAGATTGCCAGTGTGGTCGAGCGCTGGACTGGCATCCCGACGTCCAAGATGCTGGAAGGCGACCGCGAGAAACTGTTGCGTATGGAAGAGCAACTGCATTCGCGTGTGATCGGCCAGAACAGCGCTGTCCAAGCAGTCTCTAATGCCGTGCGTCGAGCGCGTGCCGGACTGAACGACGAGGGGCGGCCCTTGGGCAGTTTTCTGTTTCTGGGACCAACCGGTGTCGGTAAGACCGAATTGACCAAGGCTGTGGCCGAATTTTTGTTTGATGATGAACATGCGATGGTGCGTATTGACATGTCCGAATTCATGGAGAAGCACGCCGTATCCCGACTGATCGGCGCCCCTCCTGGATACGTCGGGTATGATGAGGGCGGTGTACTGACCGAAGCTGTACGACGACGTCCCTATCAGGTTGTCCTTTTTGATGAGGTCGAAAAGGCGCATCCGGATGTGTTCAACGTGTTGCTACAAGTGCTGGACGATGGTGTGCTGACCGATGGACAGGGGCGTACAGTCGATTTCAAGCAAACGCTGATCATCCTGACCTCGAACCTCGGGGCCCAATCGCTTAGCCAATTGCCAGACGGGGCAGATGCGTCGGATGCAAAACGCGATGTGATGGATGCTGTGCGCGCCCATTTTAGGCCGGAGTTCCTGAACCGTCTGGATGAGACGATCATATTCGATCGCCTGAACCGCGAAGATATGGATCAGATTGTGACCATTCAGTTGTCGCAACTTGCTAAACGGTTAGTAGGGCGCAAAATCACGCTGGATCTGGATCAATTGGCTCATAAATGGCTGGCCGATGAAGGTTATGATCCGGTTTTCGGCGCTCGTCCCCTTAAGCGAGTGATCCAGCGCGCCTTGCAAAATCCGTTGGCGGAAATGTTGTTGGCTGGTGACATTTTGGATGGCAGCACTGTTGACGTGACGGCGGGACCGGATGGTTTGATGATCGGAGACAGACTCTCCAGTTCTAACCGTACGCCGCCTGAGGATGCAGTTGTGCATTGACGCTGCCGAACAGAAAGACAATGAAAGGCCGGGTCCAAAACCCGGCCCTTTTTTGTTGCAAGGGATAGGAACGATGGAACGGCCCAAGTTGGTGATTTTTGATTGTGACGGGGTGTTGGTCGATAGTGAACCGATAACCAATCAGATATTGCGAGGGTCTCTTGCTGCCTACGGTCTGGACCTGCAGATCAGTGATATGGGCAGGTTGTTTGTGGGCGGTACGATGGCGGGCGTGATGTCAAAAGCGCGAGAGCTTGGTGCCGATCTGCCGGATCATTGGCTCGACGTGATTTATTCCCAAATCTATGCTGAGCTTCAGGAACAGGTGGAGATCGTTCCCGGCGTTGAAGTATTGCTCGACCAACTGGATGCGGCAGGCGTTGGGTACGCGGTGGGCTCCAACGGGCCTATGCGAAAAATGGAAATCACCCTGGGTCGAACGGGTTTATTGTCTCGGCTTGAGGGTCGGATTTTTTCAAGCCATGACTGCGCAGCGCCAAAACCCGCGCCGGATGTGTATCTGAACGCTGCCGCGCACGCCGGTCTTGCGACTGCTGACTGTGTGGTGATCGAAGACAGCGCCACAGGCGCCCGCGCCGGGCGGGCCGCAGGTATGCGCTGTTATGGATATTGTGGTGAAACGTCGCCGGACATTCTGAAACCCATATGTAATGACGTCTTTCACGACATGGCTGAACTGAAAAGCATTCTGCGTCTCTGAATGGCAGTGGGGTTGATAGGCCCGCAGATCCCGCTGCGGGCCCTCACTTCATTCTTAGCTGGCCGGGATAATGACAGTGTCGACGATGTGAATTACGCCGTTGGTGGCCTCAACATCGGCTGTTGTTACGGTGGCGTCGTTGACTAATACACCATCATCCAAATCAATCGTCAGATTGCCGCCCTGAACAGTTGTGGCGGTCATGTCGTTCGTCAAATCAGTGGACATAACTTTACCCGGCACGACATGGTAGGTCAGGATCGCGATCAGTTGATCTTTGTTCTCTTCCAGCAAAAGAGTTTCGACGGTGCCATCTGGGAGCGCCGCAAAAGCCGCGTCAGTGGGCGCGAAGACTGTAAACGGGCCGTCACCCTTCAGGGTATCAACTAATCCTGCGGCCTCTACCGCAGCGACAAGCGTTGTGAAGGACCCGGCACCAACAGCTGTGTCAACGATGTCCTTTGAATGACCATCGGCGAACGCCGCTGTTGTTAACAGAGAAGTAGCGGCAGTGAGTGCAATAATTGTTTTACGGAGCATGATGTATTCCTTCTAAGGTTGATCGAATACCGTCTTGGTATGATGAAGGTACGGCGCCCAGACGGCGGTGGATCACCGGGGATTTTCGCTGATCTGAGATATTTGGTCTTGATCAAATCCGCGAGCGGACTAAGCCCCGGCCTTTTTGAGAGGCAAGGAAAGTTTATGTTACTAAATGTGAGTTTGGCGACGATGATGGCTGTCGGGGTGGTCTGGAATGCGATGCGTTTCAGTTGCCTGAAGCCTCGTACGTTACAGTCCCGTCTCCAAGATGTGAGCCAAAGTTGATTGGTTCATCAGCGTTCTCGGCTTAGATAGCTCTGAGAGAGAAATAGGAGCACGAAATGGCGAACCGCTGGAAGCCCACCCTAACCGACAACGATGTTACGTCGGAAGCGGCCTTTTTGAACCGTCGGCAGTTGATCGCGGGCGCTGCGGCGGGCGCGGGTTTGATTGGCCTTGGCGGGGCGGCAGTCGCCAAGGAAGGCGAGTTAGAGCCCAATACTTGGGAAGAGATCACCACGTACAATAATTTCTACGAACTTGGGACCGGTAAAGGTGACCCGGTTCGGAATGCAGGTCTACTTACAACTAGTCCGTGGACAGTCGAAATTGACGGGTTGGTCGATAAACCCGGTGCTTATGAATTCGAAGATATCATGAAAGCCATGACAATCGAGGAGCGCATTTACCGTTTGCGGTGTGTCGAGCGTTGGTCGATGGTGGTGCCCTGGAACGGATTTGAACTGGCGGATTTGTTGAACATGGCTGGCGTTCAGTCTGGTGCAAAATATGTCGCCTTTCAAACTTTAAACCGCCCGGAAGAAATGCCGGGAATGCGACAGCCCGTCATTGACTGGCCGTACGTCGAAGGGTTGCGTTTGGATGAGGCGCTTCACCCCCTGACGATCATGGCAACCGGGATTTACGGGAAGGACATTCCCAGTCAGAACGGCGCGCCTCTTCGGCTCGTCGTCCCATGGAAATACGGTTACAAGTCAATCAAGTCGGTTGTACGTATCACGTTGACCGAGGATGAACCGCCGACCGCCTGGGGAAAGTACAGTGCAAAAGAATACGGCTTCTACAGCAATGTGAACCCTGAGGTAGATCATCCGCGATGGTCGCAGGCTTATGAACAGCGGATTGGAGGCGGTTTGTTTGCCAAAAAGATTCCAACACTCATGTTTAACGGATATGAAGAAGAGGTTGCAGATCTCTACGCTGGGATGGATCTGGCAAAATACCACTGATAAGGCCGTTTGAAATGTTGAAAACAGGGATCATCGGAACGATTGTCGTGGCATTGTGCTGTTTCACGCCGGTTCTGGTGGTTCTGCTCGGGGCCATCGGTCTGAGCGGACTTGTTGGCTATCTTGACGTCGTGCTAATACCAGTACTTATCATTTTTGTCGCAATCACCGTAGCGGCGCTTATGCGTCGCGCTCGTTCATGACTGAGCTGCTTTCTGTCATAACGTGCCCGAGTTGCGGTCTGACAAAGTCCGAAACGATGCCAACCGATGCGTGCCAATGGTTCTATGAATGCAGTGGTTGTCAAACGGTCTTGAAACCCCAGCCAGGGGATTGCTGTGTATTCTGTTCCTATGGCACTGTTCCATGCCCGCCCATTCAAGACGGGGAAAGTTGCTGTTGAGATCGTTGATCGACAGAATCAACGCTCTGCTCCGTCGCGTCCCTACCTGGTTATTATACGTCGCAGGCGCGCTGCCAGCGCCTTATCTGCTCTATCTGGGATTGACCGGTGGACTTGGCGTTGAACCAATCAAGGAGCTTGAGCACGAACTCGGTGAACTTGGCCTCAAGTTTCTTGTCTTTGGCCTGATGATCACGCCCCTGCGACGCTATCTGGGTTTGAACCTGCTGAAATTTCGTCGCGCCGTCGGATTGCTCGCCTTCTATTACATCAGTCTGCATCTTTTGACGTGGTTGGTTCTTGATGTTCAGATCCCTGGTCAGATTTGGGCAGATATTGTCAAACGGCCCTATGTCACAATTGGCATGGCCGCATTTTTGCTGATGGTTCCGCTGGCGGTTACGTCCAACAACGCCTCAGTGCGCCGACTTGGGGCAAAATGGAGGGGGCTGCACCGCTTGGTCTATATTGTCGCCGTCTTTGGGTGCGTGCATTTCATTTGGCTGGTCAAAGGGTTTCAGTACGAACCCTACGTCTATTTAGCTATCGTTCTGGGACTACTTGCCCTCAGACTTTCGGGACGGCGCAAGAATGTGACTCTCTGAGTCGATATTCTCAATTCTATCCGACACCAACTGCCCCTATGGCACGGAATTGCCCAGCATGGATGGGTGGTTTGGATGAAATTCCGCATTGAGTCGGGTTTTGGGCTCAGCGAGTCGTCGGTGAATCACGCATTCTTGGGGGTAGAACTGTGGATAACGCTACATATAGAGGGTGTGAGTCGGAATAGTGTGGCTGGCGGGGCTAATTTTCTTGCCAAAACACGGTGAAATCGGCAATGGATGGAAAGTAGTGTGCTGTTTTTAAAAGAAAAACACGAAATACGAAAAAAAGATGACATTTCTTAAAAAAAGCGCTTGCGGGTTTCTGCCACTAAGCCTAGAACCCACTTCACCGGCGGCGCAGCGATGCACCGGCGGGGCGCCAGACGGGCCAGACACACTGGACGGCAACGAGGTGGAAGAATAAAATCAGAGGTAAACGAGGCGGGGCGCGCCAAATAAGTTAGGGCGCATCCAGTCATTTTTGTCTCTACGCTTTTTGAAATTGATAGTATCTGAAGAGATATGTGGGCGGTTTGGTTCATTCGATGGATCAACCTCGACATATCGCGCTACTAGGGCTTCGGTCCGATGATGTAGTGTCAGCTTCACTGTTTGGACGGCTTTTGTTTCTTTGGAAACTGAAGCACAACAAACAGAGACTGAATTTGTTTGAACAACAAATTCGATGTGCAGAGGTTCGAACGTCAAGGATAAGCATGCAAATGCTTTTCAACTTGAGAGTTTGATCCTGGCTCAGAACGAACGCTGGCGGCAGGCCTAACACATGCAAGTCGAGCGCTACCTTCGGGTGGAGCGGCGGACGGGTTAGTAACGCGTGGGAATATACCCTTCTCTACGGAATAGCCTCGGGAAACTGAGAGTAATACCGTATACGCCCTTCGGGGGAAAGATTTATCGGAGATGGATTAGCCCGCGTAAGATTAGATAGTTGGTGGGGTAATGGCCTACCAAGTCTACGATCTTTAGCTGGTTTTAGAGGATGATCAGCAACACTGGGACTGAGACACGGCCCAGACTCCTACGGGAGGCAGCAGTGGGGAATCTTAGACAATGGGCGAAAGCCTGATCTAGCCATGCCGCGTGAGTGATGAAGGCCTTAGGGTCGTAAAGCTCTTTCGCCAGGGATGATAATGACAGTACCTGGTAAAGAAGCCCCGGCTAACTCCGTGCCAGCAGCCGCGGTAATACGGAGGGGGCTAGCGTTGTTCGGAATTACTGGGCGTAAAGCGCACGTAGGCGGATCAGAAAGTAAGGGGTGAAATCCCGAGGCTCAACCTCGGAACTGCCTCTTAAACTCCTGGTCTTGAGTTCGAGAGAGGTGAGTGGAATTCCAAGTGTAGAGGTGAAATTCGTAGATATTTGGAGGAACACCAGTGGCGAAGGCGGCTCACTGGCTCGATACTGACGCTGAGGTGCGAAAGTGTGGGGAGCAAACAGGATTAGATACCCTGGTAGTCCACACCGTAAACGATGAATGCCAGTCGTCGGGTAGCATGCTATTCGGTGACACACCTAACGGATTAAGCATTCCGCCTGGGGAGTACGGTCGCAAGATTAAAACTCAAAGGAATTGACGGGGGCCCGCACAAGCGGTGGAGCATGTGGTTTAATTCGAAGCAACGCGCAGAAC
>JBDVOA010000016.1:0-62688 GCA_039969355.1 Paracoccaceae bacterium | reverse complement strand
AATTTCGCCACAAAGTGCGATTACAGCCCCACGGTTACCATTGTTGGTCGCGACACCTGTAAACCCGTGTAAATAATCAGCTTGCGTGAAAGTTGAATAGGTTAAATCGACACGGTTAAGCGTATTGGCCATCCCACTGACATCGTTCCACGATGGCGGTGAAGTGAGTGGGGTGTCTGCACCTTCAGTAAACGTGCGGAAGCCGGAAGGGCCGCCAAAAACAAAGTCACGTTCTTCAACTGAAACTAAGGTGACTGTATCTGGTTGAGGCCCGGTCGTCCGGAAACCGCCGACATCAGAGTTGTTACGACCAGTTGAATCGATATCTTGAAGCGAAACGATCGCATCAGTCAGAATGTGTGGCACACCACTGGCAATGTTCGACGTAAGGGTTCCCCCTCTGATCGAATGCATGCGATAAACAACATATGGGCCATGGTCGGCCCCGGTTTCGGAAATCTGTAACGAGCCAGAGTTTGATACTCTGATCACACCGTCTGGTGTGAGGCCTCCTGTATCAGCTGAATCTATGTCAATTTCGATAACTTCAAATACGAAATCCAATGTCGCTAACGGATTGTAGTCCGCAATGACCGCGTTGCTTAACACGATGAAATCGCCAACGGACAGATCGTTTCGATCGACACCAGCAGTAGTACCCGCCGCATTAAACACGTCAAAAGAATCCGCCGCGTTCCCGATATTAACAGGGGTACATGCGCCCTGAGCATATGCCGCAGAGCCCATCATAACTGCAGGGATAGTCAAAGCGGAAAGGCGCCGCAGTTTCTTCACACGTGAAGAATTGAATATTCTGAACATCCGCTCGTTAACATTCATCTTTACTATTTACTTCCTTGAGTGCCTTAAGAGTGCCTCGTGACACCCAGCCGATTGCTTACTATTTAACTGTCGTCAAGCGCTTTAGAGACCGAGTTATGCACACGCTCTACGCCGAAACTTACGTACGATTTGAGGCGCAGAGGTAGCGGCGATCACGCGATCAACTTTTTGTGATCTAGAGTGTTTTAGCGATCTAAAGTGAAGCACTCCAAGCAGTCAAGTGTTCATGTCGCCAAATTTTTTCGGTAGTTGCATTTTTCATTGGTTTAACTTTTTTCCGCAAGATGGTGGTTCAATTAAGAAAAATGTCCGTCGTCATCTAAAGTTGGACTCCAGATCGGCTTGAGCATTGGCGGCTCTGGCTCGTTTGTGTGTTTGATTACATCCATGGCTTCTATAACCCGCGTCGCCGCCACTCAGCATTGGGCTGGAATAGCCCAATCGCATTCGAACGGAAGGTGGCTTAAACGAGCACTTGGGGCGGCACAAAAGCGCGACAGGTCCAAGATGCCTCCCAACCAATGGAGATCACATGATGGCTACAGTAGTCAAAAGACTAAGCGGCAAGTGGCAAGCAACGGTGCGTAAGGATACCATCGACAACGCGCCTCCGAAGCTTGAGACGGTGCCACGACGCGTCAGGCGTCGGTTGTAAGTCACAATTGGCTTTGTAAGTGGATCGTATTGCTGTGAAATGCGGTGATCAGGATGTTCTGCGCGGCGCCCGGATAAACCATAGTTCTGGCTTCCTGACAGAGGCAACTTAACCTGACCTGAGAGCCTTTCGGCACTCCGGAAAAGTGCAATTCATTTTACTGTTATGCCACATAGACCGAATTATGATACGTTAGCGACTTCTGGATTGTCTCACGGTGTTTGAGTGAAAAGCCCATTTTTGATGCAGGCCATGGTTGAAATGCAGACGATTTTACGTTATTATTTCGCAGTCCACTTAGTAAAATTGTACGAACGCTTCAGTAACTAGTTCTCTTTGTGAGCAAATATTGGAGTATGTTATGCGTAAATTTCTAACCGGATTATTTTCATTTGGTATTGCATTTTTTTGCGTGAATGCTGCTTTGGCCGCGACAGTAGGCTTTGAAAGATCTGAATATTCAGCTGCCGAACGCCAATCACCTTTCGACGGTAGAGAGAGCGACGGTGGAGTGTTCTTTAATGGGAAACGGAGTGAGTGGAGTGCAAGGCTGCGAGAGATTGCACGCCGCGAAGTAGACGTTGAGCCTGCATTCGCTCCATTAAAGAAACTCGTACAATTGGAAACACCCAAAAAGCTGCGCATCGCTGAGTGGTTCGAAGAGGGTGGCGTGGATCTCAAATCAATTGTGGAAAGTACACCGGTAAACACACCCGGAGAGACTGATGGGACTTCTGGGTTAAGCCTTGCTGCGGTTCCAATTCCGTCAGCAATATTCTTATTGGGCGGTGGCATTTTGGTGCTGATCGGTTTTCGACGCCGGCAACACCTGCGCGCCTGATCGGTAATCTAAAACAGCTAAGCAAATATCAGGTGTGTGACTGAGTAGGATTGGTCGCGCCTCGATCGCGATTGGCCGTCTAAGTTTTCTATTGATGGGCCGCCGACGCCAAAAACCTCTGACACTTGCGACGGGCCTGTGTAGTGCCTAGTGTCAGCCACAACAAATTCTAAATATAATCTGGACTGCGCTATGGAGAAACCCTTGGGTCAAGTCGCCTCGTCTAGCGCCGAAGAGGTGCTGCGGTTTTGGTTTCCCGATAATGGTCATCAAAATGACGTCGAAACCCATGCAGCGTTCTGGGATGAACGGATGCAAGGGGGGATGGACGCACGGATCATATCTGACTTTGCAGAGATAACACGCGCGGCCTCTGCCGGGCAATTGGATCACTGGGCGGACACGGCAGATGGAAGACTCGCACTTTTGATCGCTTTGGACCAATTTCCAAGATCATTGTGGAGAGATACGCCTGCAGCATTCGCTCAGGACATCAAAGCAACACGGCTGGCACTTGAAGGCATCGAAAACGGACACTTCGACGGTCTTGAACCGTGGGAGCAGACCTTCTTTGTGATCGCCATTTCTCATTGCGAGGGGCCGGATCACGTTGAGCGGATGCGCCAACTGGATACGTTGGTTGAAAGAATTATCGAAGGCTTGCCCGACCCGCTGAAATCGATGGGCGATGAACTAAGAGCCCAGCACAACAGAGTATCAGAGGTTATTGATGCTTTTGGTCGTCACCCCCACCGCAATGGTGCGCTGGGGCGTTTCTCGACGCTGGCTGAGGAGGCCTACATTGCCGCTGGAGATTTCCCACATGCGCGCAAGGTTTCGCAGCCAAACAGGGCCGAAAGCTAGCGGCAAAAAAAGACGCGCCCGATGCGTGCTGACGTACAACTACGCGCCAATTGGGGACATCGGCCTGTCGCGGAGTGAGGCGGGAAGATATCAATAAGGGTTCTTCGATCCGCGATCCTGTGAAAGAGAGGATTGCCGTCGCTGCACCAGTTCCTCGATTGCATCTGCAAGATGCTCTTCCTGAATATTGTAATCTGCACGGGCCACTCGAATCCTGTGAGCCTCGATCATCACATCAGCATGGCTGCAGCCATGCGGTGGCTCGAACTTGTAACAAGCCAGTTCGATCAACAAACCCAACGGATCCTTGAAATAGATCGAATCCATAAAACCGCGATCCTTGGGACCAGAATGCTTTATGCCTCGTTCATCCAGCCGTTTGACAGTTTGAGCGAATGTCGCCTGACTGATTGAAAACGCGAGATGATGTACACAACCCGGTTCCATCGGCGTACGTCGGCCATCTGGTTTTCGGCTTTCATTAGTAAAAATGGTTACCAGCCGCCCGTCGCCAGGATCAAAATACAAATGCCCTTCCTCCGGGTTGTCCAGATTGGGTTGGTCAAAGACAAACGGCATACCCAATGTCCCTTCCCAAAAATCGATTGATGTTTGCCGATCTGCCCCGGTGATCGTGATGTGATGCACGCCCTGCGACTGTAGCTTTTTCATGGAACGCTTCTCCCTGTTTTTCCAAGCCGGTATTGCCCGCGATGTGATAGTCTGAGGGACCGGTTCACAAATCCAACATACTCGATGGCCTTGTCATCACCCGATCTGGAACAACGCTAGACGGTCCGACATTGCCGTGGCAAGTCCCTGCACCGAAACGTGTGGGCAGACCTCAGCTTGCTCCAATTGGAATCCAACTTATGGTCGGACCAGCAATCAATTTAAGACGGTGAAATGGTCGGCGTGGTTTTTGGTTTCTTAGGACGACCCCCTATGGCAGTGTCATTTCAACCTCGGGACAAGCGCAATACGACTATGTCAGGGCTGCATTTGAAGGCTGGTTTCTACGCCTGCATGATTACGAGACTGCGCCCAGATAGGAGCCACCAATCGCAGAATGGACTTTGTTGCCTTTGTAGGCGCACTCCGCTCAGGACCGCTTCCTAGTCATGTGCAAAAAACGACCTCGGATCGTCGGGTTGCCGATAGAGCGCCGCCAGTTGCAGTTCCACACTTCGGGCGGTGCAACTCATTGCTAGGTAAGCCCATGCGACTTAATGCAAAAGATCTTATCGATTTTGATCGTTACCCAATTTCAACTCCTGGATCCTTTCGTGATGCCATCTTGGATCGGGTGCGTGGCGGGTTGGAATTACAAGGATGTGCAGTTCTCAAAGGCTTTCTGAAACCAGAAGGGATTGCCGCCACAGTAGCTGAAGCCGAAGGCGTAGCAGGCCTGGGCCACCGCAGCTATTCTCGCACCAACGCCTACTTCACGTCGGAGGACTTCAGCTTGCCGGAGTCCGATCCAAGGCGGAGGTTTTTTGATAGGTCGAACTCATTCGTTCCGGCTGACAATTTCCGTTCAGACGGAGCGTTGCGCACCATTTTCGATAGTGATGGTTTCGATATGTTCATCCGCGAATGCCTTCATGAGCCGGAAGGGCGGTTCTTTCGCTACGCTGACCCGTTGGCGGATGTCATCGTGAATGCCGCTGTGGAAGGGAATGGTTTTCCGTGGCACTTTGACACCAACAATTTTACTGTGACACTGGCGCTGCAGAACGCAGAACGCGGCGGTGCTTTCGAATATGCACCGATGATACGCAGCAGCGCGGACGAGAACTTTGAAGAGGTTTCACGGGTTCTTGAAGGCACGTCTAAGAATGTGAATTCGCTGGAGCTTGAACCCGGCGATTTACAACTGTTCAAAGGACGCTACTCGCTGCATCGCGTCGCACCTCTGGAAGGCCAAACTCCTCGCTACGTTGCCATTTTTTCTTATGTCGAGGAACCGAACATGGTGGGCAGCGTCGAGCGCACTCGGCAGCTCTATGGAAGAACGCTTCCAATTCACCACAAACGGGCCAGGCAGCGGGCAGACGCGTTGATAGATTGACTAAAAAAATTTTCCAGCGGGGCTGTATTGCGCTCCAGCGGCGAAAACAAGGAATTGAACCTCAGATGCGAACTCCTAAGATGTGTCTGTCTCGAAAACCCACCTTAATGCTCGCTGCAGCATCCGGCACTCTGGGGTAAAAGAAGACATTGGATTGTTGTGAGACTTTCTGACAGGGTGGGGGCCCTCTAAGGAAGCTTCTCTCAGACAGAATGGTCGCCGCCGCCGTATTTTCCCGTTTGGTTGCTTGACGAGGCATATCGCACATCATAAGACGAGCGAACGAGCCGGAAACGGCCCGTTAATTGCGCGGTTGTAGCTCAGTTGGTTAGAGTACCGGCCTGTCACGCCGGGGGTCGCGGGTTCGAGTCCCGTCAACCGCGCCATTTTTCCGGGACTTGCCTAGAGACAAGTTAATGCGCTTGTGAGTTAGCTTCTGGGATTTAAATCACCTACCGCATAGACACCAGAATGCTAAGTGCTAACGCAGAGACATCAAATTTTTCCGTTTTGGTGAAACGGCTGGCGCCGAAACCGCGCAATGACGGGCCTTATCCTCATTATCGGCAAGGACAGCGCGGCTGACAATCGAGAACTTGTGTTGTTTGCAATTCGTGCCAGGGAAAAAATGCTTCGGAAAGTGCCGCCAGCCACACTCGGGAGTTCGTAAGCCTCGGCCAGTGCGACCTGAGCGTCTGGCCAGGCCAGGCTTTTTTGGACCGAAGCATCCTGAGTTGGTGCGGGTGAGGATTTGGGCGGGATGGACCGCGCTAATGCCCGGAAATTGGCGAGGCGGCGTGTGCCTTTGTGACGAATGATCCGCTGAGGTCCGTCAAACTGCCGAATTTGACCGACGTTGAAGTCATAAAGAAAGTCCTCGGTTCGAACGAGCGCCGCCGGACTCAGCCACTCCACAGAAATGGGATCATGCGCGCGAGCGAGGTCGATCATCAGCGTCGCCAAAAACCTCTCCGGGTCCTTTGCCGAGCAGTCTGCAAGGCCGATTTCCAACCGCAACGCTATATCCTCGGGTGTCAAACCGGGGTAGCGATAGGTACGACCGATCATTCTTTCAGACACGTCACCAGGATGCGGCAACGGCTCAGAAATCTTCAGTGTAAGGGTGCACTCATCCGCTGAAAATCGGATTGATCGATGTGTGAGATCAGCACAAATCTGAGCGACACATCCTTGTTTCTTAAGAGAGAATTGTACCGTCTGCCGGATTCTTTCAAGCCGCAGAGTAGAGCCGGAGGCAAAGCCAAGTCCGCCAAATATTTTCCTGGTGCCGTTCATGGTGTAGCGCTTGTATGTTGACTCTCCTTTAGCGAGTGTAGTGGGCAAAAAAGGAAAAATTGTGTCACGACGGCGATTGACCGGAACAATTTTACGCAAACCACTTGTCGGTAGCGGCAATATTGGGACCGCGTCGCCTAGAGCAGTTTTGTCACTGCGCAGGCAGCGGTGCGTATCCAGCCCGCTTATTAATCAATCAGTTATTCTTGATCTTGGCCTTATTGAAAGGCCCGGAAACCAATGCTGACAACGATCTTAACTTCTGAGAAACGGGTGCCAATGCATTAGCCATCGACGAACCGGAGCCATTCTCGGGTGCGTTAGTCCGACCCAAAAAGGCGTTACGCAACACAGAGCTTTCATCTTGTTTGATCGAACCAGACTTGCCAGCCAAATCATCTGGTGAGCAAACGACCAGTTCAATGTAACCCGTTGGAAACTGGGTCGTGGCCGGGTGATGGCGAATCTCGATCGGGGTCGAATTCATGCCTCCAAATCGTGCGCCATCCTGTAAAACCGCGCCTTCCGACCGGCAATGGTCCACAAATTCCAACAACCGTTCATAGCTTTGGACCATTGGTTGTGTGTGCTCTGCAAAAACGACTGGTTTGCCCAGCACATGCTGGCTGCCCAGACCCCTGACACCCGCCAAAACTTGACCGTTCTTGGTGGCACCACTGGCGTGAAATTGAGGGTGTATAAACAATGACAACGGAAAGTCGCGTTCGGAAATGGCCGCGAAAGCAGCGGAAGCGTATATCTGGTCGGACTGTCCCCAATAAATCGTGCCGCCTGGCGACATCTCATTTACGAGCGCAGTAATTTCCTTGGTAAGACGCAAATGTACGTCAAAAACGTTCTGATCATTCTCTGTGTCACCATGCTCGGATGTGCCTGAATTCACTTCAATCATGATGTGGTTTTCATGAACCTTCGCGGCTTCGATCAGTCCTGGTTGCATTTTTGCGTAAAACGGAGATCGCATAACACGAGAATAGACGCCTGCATCTAATTCGTTGGCGTTTGCTGTGATGGTAACCTGAAATCTGTCGTTTCCCATCGCGATGAATTTTCTGGGCTTATTTTGCGTAAGGTCTTCCATTTGCGCAATGCCAGCTACGCCTGCGCCCCGCGTGTTGAACGCGGCGACCAGTTTTGGTCCGTCCAATTTCACCGTTTGCATGGGGCAGTTTGGCCCAAACAACAGCGCCACATGAAGTTTATCTGGGTATTGTGGCGACATGATCGATTCCTCGGGTGCTTTTCATCCCAAAGTCTAGAAGGCAATCAAGGCAGAATTTCTACACGTTCACGGTATCAATTGGATAATATTAAGAAACGACTTGGGACGCTTTTTATCATCGTTCAAGCTAAGGGGTCTGCGCCTGTGCATCCAGGTCAGCCATCGATCCGGGCTGCCATGATGGCAATTGCCTGTTGATAGACTGTCGCAGCGTTCCACTGCTTGATCACTTTAAAATTTGGCTGGCCCTCCTGATAACCCTTGCCAGGTTTCCAGCCTTTTTGGCGTAGGAAATTGGCAGTTGAGGCAAGCGCGTCAGTCTGATTGTAAAAATCCACCCGTCCATCACCGGTGGCGTCTACTCCATAGGTTAGCGCATTTCCCGGCAGAAATTGCGTATGCCCCAGTTCGCCATGTTTGGCTCCCTTGGTCGCGGGTGTGATGGCACCTTGATCCACCAGCTTCAATGCGCCAACGGCATGAGGAACAAAGAACTCGGAACGCCTGCAATCATAGGCCAGTGTGGTAATTGCCGACACGACGGCACTGTCGCCCATAAACCCGCCAAAGGCGGTTTCCATACCGTGAATGGCGATCAAAACACCGGCTGGAACACCATACTGTCGTTCAAGCGCTGCGTAATACTCTGGGTTGCGGGCCTTGCGTTTGCGACCCTGTGCGACGATTGTATTGGCCCCGCGCACCTGCATGAATTTGTCCAACGAATACTTGAACGACTTTTGATTACGGTCAGCGGAAATCGTCCGTGTTGCGTATGTCGACCCGGCGAGCGCCTGCAGGCCCGGCTTTTTCACGCCCGCCTTTCGTGCCTCCTTTGCAAACGCTACTTTCCAGGTTTCAAAGCCGGCAGATGTATTGCCACACTGCGCGGCGGTGGCGTCAGAGGGCTGGGCAAGAGCAACACCCAGCGCGCAAATCATGTGAATCTTCATATTTTGCCCTCAACATGACGTCATGCAGTGCATGGATAGTGAAGTTTTATCCAAAAAACCACAGCTGTCGTATTCTGTGGCGCCAAGGTTAAGGAAGAGTTGGGGACAACAGATACATCGCTTGCGTGCCCTGACCGGGCTTTGCGCCTGGAAACGCCTCGCTGAAGTGCTTTTGTATTGTTCCCTTTGCGAACATTTCCGCAAGACCCGCATCGATTAGAAGGCGGAAGTCGCTATCACCCTTGGCCAGAGCCAACCCTTGCTTTTCCAGCGTAAGGAGCTGTTCAGGGAACAGAAAATCCTCTTTCATGTTTTGGGAAAAGAAATTGTACATCAGTATCGACTGGTCGGCAAAATATGCACTTATTTCTCCGTTCTTTAGGGCGTCAATCCCAGCATCATGATCGGAGAAAAGTTCCGTGTTTGCATCCACATTGGCGGCTTTCAGCGACGTTTCCAGCGCACGTTCCGTTGTCGTGCTCGATCGAACACCAACTTTCTTACCAGCCAGGTCAGCGATACCGCTTCCCGCTCCTTTGGGCAACAGAACCGCTGCTCCGTCAACAAATGTAGGTACCGAGAAGTCGACCATCGCGCGGCGCTCCAAGGTGATCGTGGACGCGCCGCATAACAAGTCAATTTCGCCGCTCGCAACCTTCTCAAAGCGGTCCTTGGTATCTACCGGCTCAAACAACACTTCAAGGTCGGCCATTTCCAACCTGTTCGCAATTACCTGTGCCAGTCCGACGCAAATCAGCGGTGAATATCCAGCAGGTTGACCGTCAGACGCCGCATAGGACAGTGGAGGTGCGTCGACACGATAGCCTATTTTCAACTGCTTCGTCTCTTTGATCCGTTCAATGGTTTGTGCCCATGCGGGCATGGCTGTGACGACGGCCGAGATCAGGAGAGGGGCCAAAATACGCATGTTTGAATTCCTGTGAAAACTGGGTTGATGTTGGCGGCATGATATAGGCCGTGATGGGAAGGTCCACCTCAAAACAAAAGCGGGCGCCCCAGTTAGGGGCACCCGCAAGTCACGTGACTGAAGGGTTAATGTCAGCAGCTATAGTACATGCCGAATTCAACTGGATGCGGCGTGTGTTCGTACTGCTGGATCTCTTCCATCTTCAGCTCAATATAACCGTCGATCTGATCCTTGGTGAACACATCACCAGCCAGCAAATAGTCGTGATCGGCCAGCAACTCTTCCATGGCTTCTCGCAAAGAAGCGCAAACCGTTGGTATGCCGGCAAGCTCTTCGGCTGGAAGATCATAAAGGTTCTTATCCATCGCCTCCTTGGGATCGATCTTGTTCTTGATCCCGTCCAGCCCAGCCATCAGCAGTGCAGCGAAGCACAGGTAGGGGTTTGCCGCCGGATCGGGGAACCGAGCCTCCACGCGTTTTGCCTTGGGACTTTCGGTCCATGGAATACGCACGCAGCCAGACCTATTGCGGGCAGAATAGGCACGCAGCACCGGCGCCTCAAAACCCGGGATAAGCCGCTTGTAGCTGTTGGTAGATGGGTTGGTGAAGGCGTTCAGCGATTTCGCATGCTTCAGGATGCCGCCAATGTAGTACAGTGCTTCCTGGCTTAGGTCGGCATATTTGTCGCCCGCAAACAAAGGCTTGCCGTCTTTCCAGATCGACATGTTTACGTGCATACCGGATCCGTTGTCACCATAGATTGGCTTGGGCATGAATGTAGCAGTCTTACCATAGGCGTGCGCTACGTTGTGTATTACATATTTGTATTTTTGCAACTCATCGGCCTGCTTGGTAAGGCTGTCAAAAATCAGGCCCAATTCGTGCTGGCAAGACGCCACTTCGTGGTGGTGCTTATCGACCTTCATGCCAAGGCGTTTCATTGTCGAGAGCATTTCAGAGCGCAGATCGTGGGATTCATCTGTGGGGTTCACCGGAAAATATCCGCCCTTAAGACCGGGACGGTGCCCCATGTTGCCCATTTCATACTCGGTATCAGTGTTCCAGGAACCGTCGGTGGCATCAACTTCGTACGATACCTTATTGATAGAGTTGGAAAATCTTACATCGTCGAACAGAAAAAATTCAGCTTCAGGTCCCATGTATGCCACATCGCCGATACCAGACGATTTCAGATAGGTTTCCGCCTTTTGGGCGGTGCCGCGTGGATCTCGGGCATAGGCTTCTCCGGTATCGGGTTCAACGACCGAGCAATGCACACAGAGTGTTTTTTCGGCATAGAACGGATCGACGTAGGCGCTGTCCTCATCAACCATGAGTTTCATGTCTGATGCTTCGATTGACTTCCATCCAGCGATTGACGAGCCGTCAAACATGAAGCCTTCTTCAAGGAAATCCTCATCGACAAGATCCGCAATTACCGTCACGTGCTGCAATTTACCGCGCGGGTCGGTGAAGCGAATATCAACATATTCGACGTCTTCATCTTTGATCAGTTCTAGAACGGATTTCTTACTCATTGGTCTGAGCCTCTTTTTGGAATTTGCAGGAATTAGAGCGCGTCAGAGCCGGACTCTCCGGTTCTGATGCGAATTGTTTGTTCGACTGGTGTGACAAAAATCTTGCCATCACCAATCTTGTCGGTTTTCGCTGCCGAGATAATGCTTTCGATCGCCGCATCGACTTGATCATCGTCCAGCACAACTTCGATCTTAACTTTGGGCAGGAAGTCGACGACGTATTCGGCTCCGCGATACAGTTCGGTATGGCCCTTCTGTCGACCAAAACCCTTGACCTCAATAACAGAAAGACCCTGCACACCGACATCCTGAAGCGCCTCTTTGACTTCATCGAGTTTGAACGGTTTGATGATGGCTTCGATCTTTTTCATGGGGGCCTCCTCGCGATTGCGTTATGCGCCTAAGAACACTTCTGTTTTCGCGCCACAATCGGTTAGGGTATCGTGGGTTCTTTGAGGGGATCTCAAAAATAACTAACGCTTACGAATTGTGCGGTTTGCACAATAATTAGGCAAAACTGAAACAATGGGGCACGGCACATGACCGAATTACTCACCGCTGCGCAAATGAGGGCCGCTGAGCAGAGTGCAATTGATAGCAATGAGGTCACGGGAATTGAGTTGATGGAACGCGCCGGGCAGGGAGTGATCGACGCGATTTTTGATGAGTGGCCAGATCTTGCCGCGACGTCTCACAGAGCCATCGTGTTCTGCGGTCCGGGCAACAACGGCGGCGATGGATTTGTCATCGCCCGCCTGTTGAAGGGCTGGGGCTGGGATGTGGAGATATTCCTTTACGGGGACATTCAAAAACTGCCACCTGATGCACGGGCAAATTATGAGCGCTGGAGTGAAATTGCAGGCGTTCGTCCTTTCGCTGACTTCAATTTGGCCGCGGGATGGGGGTGCGATCTGGTAATCGATGCCCTTTTTGGTACCGGATTGAAGAGAGGTTTACCTGATTTAGGCGCGCTTTTTCGGAACATGGAAGAGACGGTCCAAAGCAATGATATTGAACCGGGACACCCCTTGGGGCACCCGGCGATTGCCGCGGTAGATATTCCAAGTGGCATTTGCGCTGATAGTGGTCGTGATTTTCCAAACGAAGATGTTCACACCTACTTTTCGGCGACAGCACATCTCACCGTTTCCTTTCATCGTTATAAGGTCGGGCATTTTCTGGATGTGGGTGCCGTTCGATCTAAAAAGGCCGTCGTGAAGGATATTGGATTGCGTTCGCTACCCAATGAAAAAAAAATTGTTGGTCTGGCCCAAGCGGTTCATCCGTCGAGAGCCAGAAAAAACAGCGGGAATCACAAGTTTTCGCATGGCCATGCCATTGTCTTGTCGGGCAGTGCCGGAACAACCGGCGCCGCCCGACTGGCTGCGCGGGGTGCGCTGCGGATCGGGGCAGGGTTGGTGACGCTAGGTGTTCCGCCCGCTGCTCAAATGGAAGTGGCGAGTCATATCTCGGCAATCATGCTGCGCCGGATTGCTAATGCAAACGCCTTGACCGAGACCCTCACAGACCCAAGGTATAACGCGATATGTATCGGACCGGGACTGGGTCTGACTGACCACGCACACGCGCTCGTTCGTGCGGTGCTCAAATCTAACCGACCCACGGTCCTGGATGCCGATGCGTTGACGATCCTGCAATTTGATGAAGCGGATGGATTGGTTGAAGATTTGCACAAGCATTGCGTGCTCACCCCACACGCTGGCGAATTCGGCCGTATTTTTCCCGACATCGCAACGCGCTTAAATGAAAACCCAAGCAAAGGCCCGGCTTACTCAAAAGTTGATGCGACGCGCGATGCGGCCCGCCGGGCTGGGTGCGTGGTCTTGTTCAAGGGGCCGGACACTGTCATTGCGGCGCCGGACGGTCGTTGCACGATCCATTCTGCGCATCAGGCGCGTGCGGCCCCATGGCTTGCGACGGCGGGATCGGGGGATGTTTTGGCTGGTTTCGTTGCGGGGTTAATGGCCCGTGGCCAAAAACCGTGGCAAGCAGCGATAGATGCCGCCTATTTGCATGTGGAATGTGCGCTGCATTTTGGCCCCGGTCTGATTTCTGAAGACCTTCCAGAGCAACTTCCCGGCGTATTCCGCCAGATGTTGCAATAAGCCTTCGAACTAAAGAGTTTCTGCAAATTCAGGTTGGGTGCTATAGACCTCGAGTCCATCTGCATAGATGACGTGTGGTGCGTCAAATTCGATTTGAAAAAGTATCATCTCGATCTCGCCCATATCGCTGACATATTCGCCGTCAATCAGCCGCGAGATTGGTACCATTGCCTGTTTTCCACCAAACAGTGCCTGCGCCCGCCAGTCGCGGATCAGAATTTGCTGGTCTGCGGGCAGGATCACATCACGATCTGGGCGGGTATGTCCGAGTGATCCGGCCGCCAGAGCAATGGCGCGACAGGTCACCTTTGCTGAACGGATGGACTTGACAATTGAAGTTCCGGTATCGCGGGTAATAACGCGATCACCCGCAGAAAGATATTGGATCGGGAGCTCACCGTCTGTCGTGCGGATGATTGCGTCCGGGGCGAGGCCGCGCGCGACAATACTATTCGGCGTCCCTCGTTCCGTTGTTAATGCATCATCGGCGCGTCTGGCCATTCCCGGTTTCATCAGTGTCCCTCACTGCTAACCCTTAGATGGTCCAGTTTAGTCAGTACAATATGTCAAGAATTGGCGTGACTCATGCCGATTTTGAGTTGTTTTTACGAGATTTCTCGAAATCGGTGCCTCATTTGGGAGCAGCAGTATTCTCGAAAACGGCAGAATTTACTGGGAAATTCCACGCATTGTCGAAACCATTTCGAAGCAGGCGCGATTTTCGCTCGCCTCCTCCTGAAACCTTTGATATGCACCGCGCCAATGCGGGTGTGGCGGAACTGGTAGACGCACCAGATTTAGGTTCTGGCGCCTTAGGCGTGGGGGTTCGAGTCCCTTCACCCGCACCAACTTCATGCAAGATCAGCCTGTAAATAAGGGACTTCGAGCCGCTGGGTCTTCCTGAACCCCACAACGAACCCCACATTTAGTCTGCGTATCTGATTTTTTCAATGCCCAGCCTTGGTCTGTGCCAAAACAACTCATGGCTCTCAACTTCGAGGGTATTGGACAGGCCTGTCTCGTCATCATCTCGGTCGATCTGGCCGTCCTGTTGGCCGTCCGTGCCATCTCGGTCGTCTATTGGGAGGGCGGAAACCCCAGATGCTTGGAAATGTCTTTGACGGCACTCAAATATGTCGGGACAACTGTTATCCTGATGAAAGTAGCCGGAATATGATCTGTGTGAGGATTTAAATAAGTTTGCTAAGAACACTGCATGAAAACGGAAACACGTGTAGTCGTAACCTTTGCCGAAGGCGACAATCTTGACCCATCACCGGGCAAGGTCATCGGTCAGCTATTCGGATTGGACAAGGGGCTGCTAATCAAGGTCCGGCACGACAACGGGCTGGATAATTGGTACTTGGCAGAACGGGTCAGCCCGCTACTCAAGTTTGTTGATGAAAAATAGGCCCACTACCGGGGCGGTTGTGGACGATCCGACATGGTCGAGCGCAGGAGGCCTGTCATGGAGGCTTGGGCTGATCATGTGACAGGAGCCGAGGCCGGGCGAGTGGTGCAACTTGCCACTTGAGAGGTCCACTGGGTGCCGTCAATTTGTCAACGGAAAACCCGAGATCGCGCTGAACGGGCTACTCATGAGGTGGGTTCCCGCGTCTCGTGGCCTGATCGGGGTGCCTGACGGTACGATCACTAATTCAATCCGGATCGCGGCGCTCGAACGTTGCCAGCAATTCGCCACTGCCATCGAAGAGCGCCATAATAAGGTGATAGGATACCATTTCTCGGGCCTCGTCCAGCACCTGAAACAGGCGAGTTTCGGTTTGCATTTCCGGCTCAAGACACATCTTTCTGGTTGCTGCCATTGGAGTGAACAGTGAGGAACCTTGGCTTGGTGTATGCGTCCCACTGAAATTGTTGCAACCGCCATTGCCGCCAACAATGTTGTCCGCTCTGAAAGCAATCCACGCCTCTGCTTTCGGGGTTTCCCCTGCAAGATCGCGGAGCAACCATTCTGACCCCGCCATATTGCTCAACGCACCACCGGCGCGAAACTGGTCCTCAACACCACCTTCGGTCAGAAACCAACCGGCGGCCCACCCAACAATGCGGTCATAGCCAACGCGGCACCAACGCGTTTTGGTGGCCGCTGCCCGCTCGGCTTCGGTAGCATTTTCCCATTCGCCGTAGGTTAGCCCGCCGACGCAACCAAGGTTGGCAATGCCATCTCCGTCAGACGGTATAGTTCCGATCAACGTTCCGGAAGACGAGGGCGCGGCGCGAATATTCAAGACATCACTGACCGCGACATCATTTACGGCGTAGTAGTCAGGACCATCTGCATCAGCAAAAGCAGTTGTGCCGCCCAAAGCTGCAAGGCAGCCAAGCAGAGGCAGTATAGGATGGATTGGCGGCATTATTGGACCCTCAAGTTTCTAAATGGGAGAATGCCTGTTAATGGTCATTCGATACTTCGGATAAATTGGATGTTCAACTGCATCAACTGCGGATAGGTAAGCTAATCTGAAAGCGGTGAGTGATTTGTGAGCAGATCTCGGCGCCCGATCATTCAGTAGAGGAAACATCTAGTTTACCCACAATTTTTGCCCCATTTTGCACTTCCAAATCTCTCGTGATGATGTCGGCTTTTACATCCGCCCCCGAATGCAATTCTACGGTCTCGGCCTCCAAGGACCCAGCTAAGCGTCCGCGGATATGCGCTGTCGACACCTTCACGGCTCCTGATACAGATCCGCCCGTCAAAATATCAATGGATTTTCCTTCAACATCGCCGTCTATGCTTCCAGTGACGTCGATCTCTGCTTTGCCAGATAAGTTTCCAGTTATTCTTAAGTCCGCTGAAATTGTCGTTTTTTCCATGGCGTCACCTCCAACTCCCCCTATCAGTGTGTGGTATAGGCTTTGCGGGCGTCAAGAACGGTCTTATAGCTGGGTCCTTCGAACGGGCAAGGCGAAGTTCGGCCGTCCGCTCCGGATCCAGCAACTTGGTATCCATTGAATTTCCTTTCAGTGCAGGGTTCGGACGTTGCCCTCTTCGACAGGTGGTATTGTGGCGAGGTTCAAAGCATCGCGGCGGACCATGTCCATCAGGCGCAGAGCATGCTGTTGTCCGTAGTTTTCGACAGCCGCGTTGTAGGAATGCGTTAACGCAGTGCGAGCGGTATTTGCTTGCACAGTCATCATGTCAGCACCGCTGGGCAGTACCTCGTCGAAGAGCATAAAAGTGATTGCCACCTGAAGCGCGAAAGTCGCGTGCGCATTCAGAAGTTGCTGGTAGCGGTGGTCCTCTGAGATCAGCTGCCTTGCACGTAGCAACATTGCGCGCAGCGCAACGCGCTCAAAATAAAGCGCGGTCTCTGGCAACTGTATCAAGGTCACGTTCTGAGGGTGATCCTCAGGGCATAGACTGCGGAATATTTCATGCGTGACTTGCATGCTGATCGTTTCGGTTGCAGGGTCGAGGATCATCTCGGCGATTGCGCCAGCATTTTCGACGTCTAGCTGTGACGGTTCCCAGTCAGGTGCGATCTGGAGGATCGCGGAGATACGGGCTTGAATAAGTTCATCTGCAGGTGTCATGTCATTTCCTTTTCATCGAGTTGATGCGCATCCCGTTGGCTGTTGCCATCGGCAGCCACCCAAAGGGGTCGGGTTGGCGGTCACGATTTTCGCGACACTCAGGATGCTCGTTTGGTTTCGCCGTGCTTTCGGCTCGTCAGCCAGGCAGTGACAGCCTGAGACCATTGGTCTTTCGCTCCGGTCTCAAGCATTTCTCGGGCGGTCGATACCTTGGCGGTCCTCCGCGACTTACAGGCAAAGCCCGGCAGACGGGCGTGGCTGCCAAAGCAGCTATGTTCATATTGGGAAGTATCCCGATATTGCCGAACTCGCGTTCGACCATGTGCCGGATGTCCGGGAGCACCTTGCTCGGGGCAGGTTGCCGTCGGCTTGCGCCGATCTCTTCACACAGTGTTCGATTACTTCATTACGTTCGTGTGCTCAAGTGATGTGGCTTGTGATTTTCGGCCAAAGACATTGGCTTATCTGCCAAGGTCAACGGAAGTTGACAATATCTGCCTTGCAACTTGCGCGCCGACTGGACCGAACAGACGCCGACTTGGCATGGCATAACGGCTTCGATTTAAAGTAAGAGACCAAGTCTCTAAAGCCAATGGCGCAAATTCCAAAACCACTAAAGAGCATCGTACCCATGTCAAATGTGTAGGCGGTAAGTACATGTGAAACGATGAAAGCCGCCTCGACAAGCTCTTCTAGCAAACCTAGGGTTGAGGAAAATAATAATTTCAGAGGCAAGGACATTTAATGAGTACAGATACCCGGCAATCCGACCTTGATTTTGCTTCTGACCTTTTCAAGGCCGCCGACAAGATGCGCGGTTCATTAGAACCGTCCGAATACAAACATGTAGCTCTTGGCCTGATCTTCCTCAAATACATCTCAGAAGCCTTTCAAGCGACCCATGAGCGCTTCTCTGATGACGAATACGCGGACGAAGAGGACCCTGAGGAATATCTCGCTGAGAACGTCTTCTGGGTGCCGTCCACGGCCCGCTGGTCGCACATCCAGCAAAACGCCCGCTCGGAAAACATCGGTAAAATCATCGATGATGCGATGGAGGCTATTGAGGCGGTTCCAACCAACGAAAGCCTCAAAGGTGTGCTTCCCAAAACCTACGCTCGTCCGACGCTCGACAAGACTATGCTAGGCGAATTGGTCGACCTGTTTTCAAACATCAAACTGCATGACAGCGCAGACCGGGCGCGAGACCTTTTGGGTCGCGTCTATGAATACTTCATCTCAGGCTTTGCCAGCGCGGAAGGCAAACGTGGCGGCGAGTTCTTCACGCCGCGCTCCGTTGTTCGCACCCTCGTTGAAATGTTGGAACCTTACGAAGGCCGAGTTTATGACCCCTGCTGTGGGTCAGGCGGCATGTTCATTCAATCCGAAAAGTTCATAGAGGAGCATGGCGGCAACCCGCTGAACCTCGCGGTCTATGGCCAAGAGATAAACCACACCACATGGCGTCTCGCCAAAATGAACCTTGCCGTTCATGGCATTGATGCGGATATCGGCTGGGACAGCGCCGGTAGCTTCCACAAAGACAGCCATCCGAACCTCAAGGCCGATTACATCCTAGCCAACCCACCGTTCAACATCTCGGATTGGGGTGGGGACCGTCTGGCCGAGGATCTGCGTTGGCAATACGGGGTCCCGCCCAAAGGCAATGCCAACTTCGCGTGGATACAGCACATCATCCATCACCTCGCCCCGCGCGGCCATGCGGGCGTGGTGCTTGCCAATGGCTCCATGTCGTCGCAAACCAGTGGCGAGGGCGAGATCAGGAAGCGCCTGATCGAGGAAGACCGCGTGGATTGCATGGTCGCCCTTCCGGGGCAGATGTTCTATTCCACGCAAATTCCCGTCTGCCTGTGGATTTTGAGCAGGAACAAGAGTGCCAACGGGCTGCGCGATAGGCGCGGAGAGGTGCTGTTCATCGACGCCCGCAAGATGGGCAATATGGTTGATAGAACGCAGCGCGTGTTTTCTCCTGATGAGATCGAAAAGATCGCAGGCACCTACCGCCGCTGGCGGGCTAAGCCTGAAATGCTAAAGAATAAAAGCTGGGAAACGTACGCCGACGAACCGGGCTTTTGTAAATCCGAAGGGTTGGAGACCATCCGCAAGTTCGACTACGTGCTAACGCCGGGGCGGTATGTCGGGGCGGCGGACGCCGAGGATGACGGGGTGCCCTTTGAGGAGAAGTTCTCTTCATTGAACAGTCTACTTTCCCGGATTTTCCGAGATAGTAAGGATCAGGAAGCGGAAGTCGCTGCGCAGCTTGGGCGGGTGACTTTTGATGAGTAACGCGCGTCAAAGGAGTTTTGGTGATGTAGCTTTTGAAGTCACTGACCGCGCTGGCCCATCAAGCGATGACCTGCCTGTTTATGGTGTGGACAGAAAGGTCGGACTGACTTCTGAACCCAAGTATCAGTCGAAAAATCTGCAAAGATACAAGCATATCGTTCATGGCATGTTTGCTTACAACCCAATGCGGTTGAACATCGGCTCTATTGGGTATTGCTTCGACGACATACCCCCGGGCTTGGTTAGTCCGGACTATGTTGTTTTTGCTTGCAATCTAGAGAAGCTGTTGCCGAAATTTTGCTACTATCATACTAAGTCCAAACCTTGGAATGATTGGCTTTCACTTGCAGGCGAAGGTTCAGTACGAGAGCGAATTTACTTCCGCAAGCTTGCTGCGTATCAAATCAGGTTGCCGCCGGTAACTTATCAACAGGCCGCCGTCGAGGTGCTTTCGACACTCGACGACAAAACCGAGCTGAACCGTCGGATGAATGAGACTTTGGTAGAGATGGCACGGGCGTTATTTCGGGATTGGTTCGTCGATTTCGGCCCCACCCGCCGCCAAATGGAAGGCGCAACCGACCCCGCCGTCATCATGGGCCACGCCTTCCCCCCCGAAAAAGCCGCGACACTAGCCCCTCTATTTCCTGCCAAGTTGGGCGACGATGGCCTGCCTGAGGGGTGGAAGAAGCGTGATCTACGCTCAGCGCTTACTCTGAATTACGGCAAGGCGCTGACAAAAAAGGCACGTAGACCGGGGCCATTCAACGTCTTTGGTTCTGGTGGCGTTTCGGGCACCCATGACACGGCGTTAGCCAAAGGCCCTTCGATAATCGTTGGACGGAAGGGTACTGTCGGAAGCCTGTATTGGACGCGTGAGGACTTCTACGCAATCGACACAGTGTTCTATGTGACATCGGACTATCCGATGGTCTACTGTCACCGGTTGCTTGAAACACTCGGCCTAGAAACCATGAATACTGACGCGGCTGTTCCGGGGTTGAACCGCGACAATGCATACCGGCAAGAGTTCGCTTTCGGTGGCGATGACTTAGTAGACGCTTACGCTGAGTTTGTCGGGACTCTGGCGGAAAAGTCAGACGCCAATCAACAAGAAAACCAAACCCTAGCCGAGATGCGAGACCTCCTCCTGCCAAAACTCATGTCCGGCGAAATCCGCCTGAAGGATGTGGAGGCCGTGCCTTGAAGGAGTTCTCGAAGCAAAAGCAATGGTTTCAGAGAACTAGGCGCGTAGCGTTCGATGAGACGCTGATAGGTGCAAGCATTGTCCTATTCGTCTTTTTGCTACTTGTGGCCTTTGTTTGGGCGGGTCTCAAAGGTTGGCCCAAACTTGGTGATGTGCAAGTCGAGTTTTGGGGGCTTATCTTTGATGTTCTCGTTATTCTGGTCGGGTTTGGGATCATCCAGTACGGCAAACAGAGGCGAGACGACATTGCGCGTCATTCGGAAGTCATCGAAGATCTGAAAAGGTGGGGCAGCGAAGAAGCCAAACATCGTGTCCTCGGTGCGATGCGCAGGCTAAACCGACTGGCCAAGACAGATTTTGAGTTGTCTGGAGCGCATCTGAAAAACGCGAACTTCACAGGCTATGGTATCAAGTCAATCGCCGGGTCTACGCTTTCCAGCGGCGGTTTGTGGGGTAGTGACGAACTCACCGTATCCAGTTTTGACCACGTAGATTTTTCTCGTCTCGATGCACGCGATGTCGTGTTTGAGACGACTGCACAATTGCGGTCAGGTCAGACGAGTTTATCGCTTGGATCGAGTGCGACCTACAAAGACTGCGACTTTTGGTGTGCGAACCTGAGCGACGCGAAGTTTGATGGGGCTGAGTTGACATGGAGCAGCGCACCACCAGACAGCCTTAAGGAACAAGTGGACGAAGAACCGGATGGTCGACCCGTCTACGCCAAGGTCGCACGTAGTGTTTTTGACGAAGCAGATCTTTCAAACACTTCATTCAGGTTTTGCACCTTCGAACAAGCGGATTTCCGAGAGGCGTTTAACATTGAGGGCGCTGATTTTTCTGGTGCGAAAGGCTTAGACACATGTGTTTTTGACAATGATGACCTGAAAAAGAAGATCATTGAAAAATCGAAGGAAAAACCCTGATGCACCAACGAGATCGCTTTGAGAGCGTTGTTGTCAGTGTCGTGTGGTACAAGGAGGCCGCATGAGTTTCAACGAAGACCTTGTTGAACAAGCCGCTCTGGCGCTCTTTCAGGAATTGGGCTGGAAGTTTGCCGATCCCATTCTGATTGGCCCAGATGGGTCGGAAAAAGCGCGTGGATCTTATGGTGAAGTGGTGTTGCGCGATGTTCTCCATGAGGCGACAATACGATTGAACCCCGACATTCCGCAGGAGGCACTGAATGCGGCGATCAAGCAGGTTCAAGTATCGGAAACACCATCTCTGATCGAGGAAAACCGACGCACTCACCGCTTGCTTGTCGACGGTGTTGATGTTGAATACCGTCGCGCGGACGGTTCGATCAGAGGCGACAAAGTAAAGCTAATCGATTTTGCCAACCCCGATAACAACGACTGGACGGTTACCAATCAATTCACCGTGGTTGAGGGCGGGCACAATCGTCGCCCTGATGTCGTTGCCTTTATCAACGGTCTTCCGGTCGCCGTGATCGAACTTAAAAACGCGGCGAGTGAGAATGCCACTATTTCCGATGCGTATAACCAGCTGCAAACTTACAAGCAGCAGATACCGACACTGTTCCGGACAAATGCGGTTCTAGTTACCTCAGACGGCCTACAGGCGCGCATTGGGTCGCTTAGCGCGGGTGAGGACCGCTTCATGCCATGGCGCACTGTGACGGGCGCTCAGGACGATTTTACACCTGAAGGCCCCAAGGAAATGGAAACGTTGATACGAGGGGTATTTCAGCCGGAGTATCTTTTGCAAATCATCCGTGACTTTACTGTGTTTGGCGACAAAGGTGACGGCCCATTCAAAATCGTTGGCGGATATCATCAGTTCCATGGAGCACGCAAAGCACTTGCCAGTGCGATTGATGCCACCAGCGAGGATGGTGATCGCAAGGTCGGGGTAATTTGGCATACACAAGGGTCTGGGAAGAGCTTTCTTATGGCGTTTTTCGCTGGTCTTTTGGTCCGGTCCGAAACCTTAGGCAATCCGACGGTTGTGGTCTTAACTGATAGAAACGATCTGGATGATCAGTTGTTCTCTACTTTTTCTATGTGCAAAGACCTGATCCGACAAACACCGGAGCAGATCGAGGATCGTAGCGACCTACGGTCTAAACTTGACCGGCAGTCCGGCGGCGTAGTGTTCTCCACTCTACAAAAGTTTTCACCCGAGGCAGGGGAGGAAGACTTTCCGATGCTTTCGGAACGTCGCAATATCATTGTGCTGGCCGACGAAGCGCACCGCAGTCAGTATGGCTTTGATGCGAAGTTAAACCGGTATACCGGAGGACGCCGATATGGCTATGCTCATTATGTACGCCAAGCTCTTCCGAATGCCTCCTTTGCAGGTTTTACCGGGACACCAATCGAAGCCGCTGACGTAAATACACCGGCTGTTTTTGGCGAGTACGTTGATATCTACGACATAAGCCGTGCCGTCGAAGACAAGGCGACAGTCCCAATTTACTATGAAAGCCGTCTGGCACGCGTTGAGTTGGAGCAGGAAAAATTACCCCAGATCGACGAAGCTATCGATGCTCTGTTTGACGACGAAACCATCTCGGAACAGGAACGTGCCAAAGCAAATTGGAGTAGCGTGGAAAGGCTTGTCGGCGCACCTGTTCGTCTGGAAAAAGTTGCTGCAGACATAGTGACCCACTTCGAAGACCGGATTGAAGCGATGGACGGCAAGGGCATGGTCGTTTGCATGAGCCGAAAAATATGCGTCGACCTATACAACCAAATAATCCACTTGCGACCTGATTGGCATTCCGACGATGACGCAGAAGGTGCGATAAAGATTGTAATGACCGGGTCGGCATCTGATCCTTTGGATTGGCAGCAACATATTGGGAGCAAAACTCGCCGTGACCTGCTCGCCAAACGAGCACGCGATACCAAAGATCCGCTTAAGCTCGTGCTGGTGCGAGATATGTGGCTGACCGGGTTTGACGCGCCATCTATGCACACAATGTATGTTGACAAACCGATGCGTGGTCACGGGCTAATGCAAGCCATTGCACGAGTGAACCGCGTGTTCAAAGATAAACCCGGTGGGTTAGTCGTTGATTACATTGGCATCGGTCAAAACCTCAAAAAGGCGTTGCAGAACTACACTGCAACTGACCGGGACCAAACGGGTATAAGCGAAGAAGAAGCTGTTGCTGCTTTGCAAGAATATGTTGAGCAATGCCGAGATTTTTTTGCCGGACACAACTACGGCAACGGCATTACGGGTAACCCGCAACAACGCCTAAGCGCGCTGGCCGACGCCATGGAATGGGCATTGGGAAAGCAAAAGGAAAGTGCGGACAAAGCCGTAAATGCGAAAGAAAAACGCAAAGAGTTGAACCGCTTCCAAGATCTCGTTTCGCAAGTTTCAAAAGCCTTCGCTCTCGCGTCAGCTAGTGACTACGCGAAGCAAGTGAAGGAAGAAGTCGGTTTCTTCCAAGCAGTGAAAGCAGGTCTGACCAAGACTGCGCCCAAAAAGGGAATGAGCGCACGGGACAAAGAATTTGCCGTCGCACAATTGATGTCCGAAGCCATCGCTGATGCAAACATCATCGATGTTCTCGCAGCAGCGGGTATGAAAAGCCCTGAAATTTCCGTTTTGTCAGATGAATTCCTGTCTGAAATTCAAGAAATGAAACAAAAAAACCTTGCATTGGAAGCACTACGCAAATTGCTGGCCGGTGAAATCAATTCGCGCCAAAAACAAAATGTCGTGGAAGCCAAAGCTTTTTCTGAACGTCTCGAAGCCGCGGTTGCCCGCTATCATGCAAATGCCATCACTAGTCTGGAGATGATCCAAGAGTTGATCGACATGGCGAAGGAGCTTAACGCGTCGGTTCAGCGGGGCGAAGAACTTGGCATGAGCAACGAAGAACTAGCTTTCTATGACGCCTTGTCTCAGAACGACAGCGCAGTTGAGGCGATGGGGAACGATGAATTGCGCGTCATCGCACATGAATTAGTCGAGCAGCTCCAAAAAAATGTCACTGTCGACTGGCATCTCAAAGAAAGTGCACGGGCAAAACTAAGGGTACTTGTACGACGTATCCTCAAAAAGTTTGGGTACCCGCCAGACCTTGCGCCATCGGCCATCAATACGGTGCTCAGCCAAGCCGAAACTCTTCTCCGTTGGGCTTGAGTTGGCATTCGAAATGACAAGCGAACCAACTGCGCCACCTATTGTAGATTTTTCGCAGGCCTTGCGAGGTGCAAGGGCAATCAAGCGTGGTTTCATTAAATGCCGTTTGGTCCATATGCAAGATCGGTCATTCGTTCTCCCTGACATTTTGCTTTCTAGCGAAATGAAGGGCGAGTTCTACTCGCCAAAATTCTTCACCCCAAACCAGATCGCCTTTTGGGAGGTGACGGTTCCCCTTCCCAAGTAGTACATCATTTTGTTGTTTGAGGGAGACATGAATGCCTGTACCCTCACGGAAACTACGGTGAGGCTTTGTATTGCTCGGTGAGGAATTTCTAGAAATAATAGGCTATCCCGCCTTTGTAGTGGTTATTCTGGGTGTATTCTGGAAAGGCGATGACGCCCTTTCTGACGAATTCAAGAGGGATATATCAGACTGGATGCGAGGGCTAAGCCCGCCCGATACTGGGCCAATTCCGGTGATGGCAATGGGCAGAATAATGGACAGACTGTTTGGGCCTGTTCAACTCGAAGAACCAGTCGGTCATGACTTAGTGTTTCCCAGCCATCCCACAAAGCGGTTTATTGCAGTCTCATTGATCCTCTCTGCTGCAACTTCGCTTATTGTTTTTCCAGCAATCTACTCAAGTATGAACGATACCTCTGTTATTTATGCTCTTACCGGGCAAGATGTTGTTATTGTCCTTAGAGAAGCTGGCGTCGATGCATCCGGTTTTGCCTATGGTTTTATTTTCGCTGCCGTTGCTGCGCTACTTGTTAACTGTACTTACGATATTGGTTGCGCATTATTTACTCGAGGGATCCTACACTCCATAGAATGCGGTTGCGTTTCCTTAAAATCGGCTGTGTTAATTGATTTATTCGGGAAGGTCTTGTTCTTAGTTTTCCCCTTTTTTTTGGGCCCTCTTTTGTTTGTCATTGCCACCTTTCTCTTGAGAAATATTAGTCCAGACCTGACTTTCAAACTGTTGGTTTTTGCTAAGTTCAACATGTTCGCTCTCCCGATCAGCGTACTTGTCACGGGTTTGCTAACCAGCGTCTGGCTGTGGGCCGCTGCGTTCGGAGCAGCTGTCATCCGGATGTTGTCCAAAATGGATTGGCTATTGCGGTTCATGAACTACGCACTCCCCATTGACGAGAAGCCTATGCGCTCAATTAGTGTCGTCTTATTTGCGATCGCACTCGTCATCGCTGGTCCGTATTATTCCTACATCCACTCATCTGAATTTTGAGGAATGCCGAGCATTAGAGTACGGTGGCTATCTCCCGTGTCCATTATCTCTGCAACACAAATGAGTACGGAGTTACAGCCGGAACACACGCGGCCCTTCACAGCCCCCATCTCGCAAGGGCAGCTTCAGCAGCGGATGGGTCGGCCTTGATCCGCAAAACAGTTTGTCTACTGACACCTGCAGCCTTAGCTGTGGCTGTAGTTCCTGCCCCCTCCGATCCTAAAGTCTGAATGAGTTCAAAAGCGTCGCGGCTGTAGCTTGGTTTCTTTCCACGGTACTTGGTGGGATTAAGACTTGAGATCGCAGATGTAAGCAGCCGTCTTGCTTCATACAGGTCACGCTGGGCCGACATCAGATTTGGGGGTAGCGCTCCAATTTTCTCGGAATGTCGGATCCCGACTGTCAACCGGGCTTCAGCTTCATTTGCGGCTTTGAGCGTGGCCTTGACTGCTGACCAATCGGACATTGAATTTCCCATCGCTAATCGGTCCCGCCCAATCGGCCCCATTTTGGTAATAGAGACTTATCGACGGTGGCGGATGTTTTGGAAGACTGATGCATCCCTTCAACCTGCGCTCGCAGCTTCGCCAGTTCTTCAAATCCCTTTAGCTCCGCGTGACGCCCCAAAATATCCTGAAGAAGTCTTGCCTGTTGCAGGCTAATCTCACCCCTTGATGCTGTTAAAGCAGTCCGCTCCGAAGCAACAAGGATATCTTCAATTGAGCTTAACTTTTTGTCGTCGGACAGGTGAACGAAATCTGAGCGATTTGGAGGCCTGACCCGATCAACCAGCCACAGCGCCACGGTTGGGTTGCCGTTATCTAGTTCGTCGGAAATAATGTCCGTGGCACGCCCGAGCATGTCCTCAAGGCACTCGTTCGCAAGTCGCGCGGCGCGTGCCTTAACACCATTGGCACCCGGCGGTCGCCCCGGTGATCTGGGTGGCTTGTGCCCGGGGAGAAACTTGCCGTCCGGGCCACGTTTGGACTTTTTCTCGTCATGCGGCATTGGATCGTGAATTCCGACATTAATACGTCAATAATGCTGACCATTATAATCGATCGTGGTGTGCCTGTCATCAGTCATGATTTAAGGCCCTTGCCACCAACTTTCGGCATGGCTCAGCGAAGGGTACTTACGACAGATACGACAGGTCCTTACAGATGGGAAAAAGGCAATCTGTCGGTAATTACCTGTTACCTTTCAGATGGTTACATACCAATTTACAGGCACTACAGATAAAATAACCCTACTGTGAGGGAATATGCCCCCTAGACATGTCCATATTTCATGTAATTTGTTGAAAACCGATCTGTAAGCTGTCGTGCAAAACCGTAAGTCTATGATAATAAACACCGAAACACTTACTGTTCGACAGTTTGACTTTCTGCTTTCCAGATGACCTTCATTCCATGTCCTTTTGCAGTGTTTCCCAGAGGCAATCAAAAGTTCGATCTGCAAACCGATTTCTGGCATGTTCCAGCCGTTCGACATTCCTGACCCTGTAGCCTCCGTTCGATGACACGGTTGAAGGGCCGACGCCCATTGTTGATAGAAAGCGCCCGATGGACACGCCCGATGTCTTCCTGTTCTCGCGATCTTTGCCCGCGCCGAAGGTGAAATCTTCGAAGTGCTTTGTCAGGATTTCGGTGCTGATGGTCATATCTCCAGCCAGCCAGCTTTTGACGCCGGATCGGAATGACTGCCCGCGCTCCTCCACCATAATGGAAGTACTGAAGCCTTCGGCACTGCGCGCGATGTCGCCTGTTTGCAGGACATGGAGCCACCACTTCTCGACAGGTGAAAGGGTTAGCAGTGCCTGCCTGCGTTTTTCGGCGGTCATTGGGACCTTGCGGCGGTTCCAATTGCTAAGGTCACGCTGCAGCATATCGTAGAAGAATGCCTCGACACCGCCATCTTCGGTCAGCTCTTTCCAGAGCGGAGTGAAGTATCTTTCCTCCTGTGCCTTTGAGTTGTCCATATCGATGACGAAGTATCGTCTGTCGCCTGTTTCGACGGGTACGACCCACTCTTCATTTGACGCCATAAGCATGGACATTTTGTTCTCGACCATTTCCGCGTCAACGAACTTAGCTTCGACCGAGATCATGCTTTCTGTGACGAGTGATTTGAGGCGACCGCGTGATTTTTTATCTCCTGCGAAGAAGGCTTCGTCTGCGAAGAGGAAGACGCAGTCTCTCATCCATCCTGAAAAATTGCCGACGAGGTGGTGCGGCGAGCTGGCGGTGAAGGTATGTGCCTTGTTGAAGATGTGCATCATGACTTCTGCGATGATCCCTTTGCCTGCGCCTTGGACGCCGCGCAAGACGACGACAGTTGCCGCTCGTTCGTTCGGGTTTTGCAGGACCCAGGCCATCCAGTTTAGCAGGTAGTCGAAGGCGACGGCGTCGTTCTTGCAGACGATTTCCTTCAGGTGTTTTCTGAAGCGTTTCCAGCTGCCCTCTTGTGGCTTGCGTCCCCAACCTCGCCAGAGGTTGAGCGCACCTTCATGCTCTGGCGGTCCATCGACTTCCAAGAACATGCCATTCGGATATGTCGGGCGGTTTGGATTGCGCATGAACCAATCGCCGTATGACATATCGTCGTCTTCCACAGGCGATGGCATGTTTTCAAAGAGCGACTTGAAGTCGGCGACCTTCATGAAGGTCTTTCTGAACCGATCATAGACGCGTGTGTTGGCTCCGACCACGACGACGGCGTAGCGGTTCATGGGGTCTTCTGCTATTGGTATGGCGACCTGTGACTGCCGTTTGCTCGCGTTTACTTCTTCCGTGAACATTGCTTTGAGGGCACTCTTTGTCGGCTTTGGCACGCTTGGAAAGCGCGCCGGGAACTCTGCCAGCATCTGGTTGATTTCGAACTCTGCGAGATCAAAGTTGTTCCGCCCATCGCTGATGAGCTGGCTGATGGTTGTCTCGCAGTATCTGCGTGCTTCGACGACTGGATCGGTTGGCGGGGTTTCGTCGGAGATTTGGCGGATGCGGCTCATTTAAGCTCTCCCTCGCGCTTTGCGATCTCGGCCTTAAGGTCTGAAAGCTCTTCTTTTGTCGCTGTCCGGATGATCCGGAGGCCGCGCCTGATGTTTTGGCGTTCCACCTGAACCATCATGTCTTCTGCATCTTTGCGGATCTCTGCCCGCTCCGCTTCCGCCTTGGTGGCATACCAGTGCGCCATGCGGCTGACCCGTGCCAAGTGTTTGCGGTACAGGTTCATATCGATCTGGCCAGTGCGGGCTGCGGCAACGATAACCCCGCGCAGGAAGGCGTCGATCTTGGGCATCGACTGGCCGAACCACATGGCCAGAATGAAGGCAATGCGTTGCATGTTCTTGTGGTATTCGTCGGGATTGATCAGGAGGTTTTCGAGGACATCTGCCATTTGTTCGGCGGCATCATCGCGCAAGTTCATGGTTGCCATATCCATGCCATATCGCATCAGTTCCAGCTCGCCTGATCCATCAGAGTTTGCTGGTGCGGCGGGCCATTCCGACTTTGGTGTCTGGTGGAGCAGCGTGTATCCCTCCGAGGGCGGAATAATCACGTACCCGCCTTCACCTCTTCGGTCGACGCCCTTGTGGATGCCGCCTTGGGTATTCCGGTCGCCTGAGTATTTGCAATAAACGTGCAGGCCGCCTGACCGCGTCTCAATGACCATTGCCGATACATACTGGGCCTTGTTGTCCTGCCACCACTGGAAGGCTGCTTCACCCTCGGCGCGCAGCGCCGGATCATCGCTGCCCCTCTTCCCCATGTCGATATCGACGACGGTGCATCCTGTCTTCGCGCCCGTGGGCATCCCGATGAGGGCATCCGGCCATTGCCTCCACCATCGGTTGACCGTTTTCTCGTCTGTTGTTGCGGCGTTAAAGCCTTCCTTGACCAGCGGTCTTTTGTCCTTTGAGGAGCACGGAAAGATTGGCGTTCCTTTGCGCGCGATCCGAAGCGCTTCACTATGCAACTTCATCGGGTCGCAACTCCGGTAATTCTAAGCTCACCAACCGCCAATCGATGCCAGACACAACGGCGCGGACGTGTACCGCATGCCAGTACCGTGTGCGCCCAATGTAGGTAGGGTCGGGATAGTCACCGCGATCGACGCCACGAACCCAACTATCGGGAGACAAGGGGAACATTCCGCGCCTCCCACTGTGTGTGGAAAGTTCCAGCAGACTGGTCATGCCCTTCATTGGGAAGTCATGCGGTGGAATAGGCTTTGTCGGGGATTTGGTTTTCATGCCGGCGCCTCCATCTCGCCCATCAAAGGGAACAGCTTGCGGGGATCGTCGCCGAGAAAGCCGGGGCGTGTGTGCGCGATCAGACTGTGGCCGAAGTAACGAACGCCGCCTGTTGGCAGGTTCACCCATTTTGGGCCGACGTCACCGTTGCGCCACGTCTCAAGAAGGTGCTCCTCTTCATCAAGCCCCATTAGGGCGATGACGTAAGCCTCAGAGTAAAGGCAATGCGGGATAGGTTTTCCGATGTATTTCATCTCTTGTCAGTCTCCGATTGGTTTCTGGCAAAAGATGTATGAGGGGTAGGCCGTCCCGATCAAACGTTCTAATGGGACGGCTTATTTTACTGGGCGAAAAGCTCTTGTACTGTTTTCTCGACCGTCAGAATGTTGTGTTTCTTGGCGATCTCATCTCCAAAATGACCGACCATACAGGGCACGGTGAACCTATACTGTAACAAAGTAGTATCCTGCAGTTCATCGTACTTTGATTTCCACTTGCGAATATCGTCGCGAGAGCAGCCAGAAATGGTTGCAACGATCTCTCTAGCGGTGTCCTTGGTCAAGCCATCGCCAACCAAGGCCGCCACTGAAGCCAGGACCTTTGCCCTGAACAGAACCTCCTCTGGCAAGATGGAGCGGTTGCCTGTGAAGATTTTGTGGATGCGCGCCCACTCAGCATAGTATGCTTTCTTTAACTCGGGGAGAACAATGCCACATTCACTTGTCACTTGAAGCACAGACCAGAGTTCGTCAACCATCCTGAACTCTTCTGGTAGTGAGGTGGTGTCCTCCATTCGGTCTTTCAGCCATTCCATAGAGTGCGGTGTACTATCATCCATCGTCATCGCTCACGCCCTCCAAGAGCCACCACCTTGCCGTCCGCGACCCGAAGGCCCTCGATCCATCCAGACCAGTTAGCCATCATTTCGCGGCGTTCGTCCAGATAGACTGCACGGTCGTACGCGCGCCCATGCTTTTCTTTGCTGGCATGGCTCAACTGCGCTTCGGCGTGAACCCTGCTGCATTTTAAGACACTCACCACCATGGTGCGGAACGATGCGCGTAGGCCGTGCATGGTCTGGCGATCAGCCCAACCAAGCTTCCTCACGATTTGCATCGGCAACACATCAGATATCGGCACTCCACGATCACCAGCGAAAACGTGTTCGCGGTTGCCGTTGATGACGCGCATGCTGTGTAATAAGTCCAACACTGGCTCCGTCAGGGGCACAGACAAGATCGACCCTATCTTTGTGACAGGGTTGTTCCAAATCTTTTCAGCCCAGTCGATGTTATCCCAACGCATGTTGCGGATTTCACCGGACCTCTGGCCTGTGTGCAAAGCCATCTTCAGGATCGGAATAGCCATCGAAGTCAGATCTGTCGCATAGAGATCTTGGACGAACAGAGAGAACTCGTCAGCTGATGTGATGGCGATACGGTGGATCGGGGCAGGGGTCTTGTCTAAGGCCTTTGCCAGCGCGCCGATATTGATGAGGTCTTTGCGAAGGCCTAGCGTGACGCCATAAGCCAGAATTTCACCGATGAAACCCATGACCTTTTTGGCGCTATAGATGCGGCTGTTGTGGACATCGGCACGGGCCAGTATTTTTTGTGCGACCGTCACGATGTCCAAAGCTTCGATCTGGTTGATTGGTTGGTCGCCAATCAAAGGGAACACATCAAATTGCATGCGAAAGCGAAAGCGTTCGGCGTGGGCAAGGCTCCAGTCCTTCCAGCGCTTAGCCATATATGCCTCACCTACATCCAGAAATGTATCTCCAGACACGAGCCTGGCCTGCGTCTCTGCGCGACGCTTCTCTAGGCTTGGGTCTTTGCCCTGTTCCAAGTCACCGCGCATGGCGTTAGCCTTTTTGCGAGCGGCCGCTATCGATGTTGCTGGATATGTGCCCAGTGCGGCTTCTTTGGCCTTACCGTCTATTCGATACCTAAGTTGCCAGCTTTTGGTGCCTGTCGGTAAAACCACCAGCGTCAGGCCATGGCCGTCTGTCAGTTTGAATTTCTTGGTTGCCGGTTTTGCATTCCGGACCTTTGCATCGGTAAGTTTGTTCATATCATCAGCTCCTTCTCAACCCCACAACGAACCCCACTTTTGGGATCGGTGCAGTGGCCTTGTTTTCCAAGGCGAGGTCAGAAGATTGAGGTGCTGGGTCCTTGTTTGCAAAGGCCTATGCGTATCCTATGCGTATCTAAGCCGAACTTTATTTGTACCCTTCACCCGCACCAACTCATTGAAAAATAAAGATGTTTGGATTCAGGGGGTGGACGTATTGCCAGCTGGCATTGATGTGCTGGGTGCCAATTACGTGTTTTGAGATGCAACGGAATCGTCAAGATGGGTCCGCAGGTGCAACTCTTGAGTAACAGAGCTTGTCGACGATTAGAGCTGGCCGTAGCTCAGAAAACCGGACTCTTCGTAGAGAAACCGAAACAGCTTGTCTGATCTCAGGGCTCGTTTTGAACTAGCAGATTGGCGCATGTTTTGTCATCCAACGTAGTAAAGCGCCTTGGCGTGGACCATGCACCGCGCGCAGGCCTCCATGTTAACAAGCATAGGTCGTGAGCCTCTCAAAGAATGCAAGCAACTGCGCCCGCCGTAGAGCTTGATTGAGAGTAATTTCGCCGTTCTCACGTGCGCCGAGGAACTGACAAAGGATCTTGGCCAATTCGAGGCCGACAGTTGTAATTTACATGGGGAATTTCCTCTCAAAAGCAGTCGGCAACACCGCAGTGTAGCGTATCGCCAAGTCAGTTGGAGCAGGAGCTATCCACACAATCCGGCCTGACGGACTGCGTCGCAGCATCATTGCACTCGATGAGTGGCCGCTAAGGGCCGGGTTTCATTATTCGCTTTTTTTTACGGCGATGCGCTACAGACATCGTCAACACATGAAACCCTAACGCGTTGTTGAAAAACTGCCCGACCTTACAAGCCGCGGTGTGTTTCCACAGGGGATCGTTGACGAAGGGCGCATATTTGCATTGGGCGTTTTTGAGAATGAACACCAACTATACGGCCATTTATGCGATCGGCCGCGCCATCCCTGAGTGCTGCTCCAAAACAAATCGTATTGAACTTTGTAAATATGGTGCCGCACCTTTTTTGCATCTTTTGGACCTGTACGCTACTCTCGATTAATCCGATTTTCCGTTCACAAATGAGAACCGCAATGCTCCTTGATACACCCATCTGCGATTTTGGCTGGAAGGCCCCTGATTTCACTTTGAAGGATGCTCATGGCACCTCGTTCACCATGAGCGATCAACTTGGGGAAAAGGGATTGTTGGTCGCTTTCATCTGCAATCACTGCCCGTACGTCCAAGCAATCGGTGACCGTCTGAACGAAGACACCGAAGAGTTGATGTCTGCCGGGATCAATGTTCTTGCAGTTATGTCCAACAACTACCGCCGTGTCCCTATTGATGGGCCAGATCATATGCCAGAGTTTGCCGGAAGGTATGGCTGGTCATTTCCCTATCTTGTGGACGAAGATCAGAGTGTCGGTCAGGCCTTTGGCGCTGTTTGCACGCCCGATTTTTTTGGTCTCAACAAAAATGGAGAACTTCAGTATCGAGGCCGACTGGACGACGCGGGCAGGGGCGACGTTAGCGCGAGAAAACGCGAATTAGTCGAGGCAATGAAGCGTGTCGCCAGCACTGGACGTGGGCCCGAAGAACAGACGCCGTCGATGGGGTGCTCGATTAAATGGGGCTGATGCAAGACGCAAAGGCTGTAGTTGAAGAAGCCACTCGCGTCTGAAATTCCCCGTCTTTAACTGGTTAGTCCTCAAGTGGAATATCCGAAATAACCAATTGATATACGGCGACGAAAGCCTGTGCCATTCATTTTCGCCGACACGGGCGAGATGCCATCAAGGACTTTTGAATGTCTGCTCAGGGCTCGCACCCATCGTTCGTCGCACATTGCATAAATGAGCGGAATTCGGGTCTTTCTGATCATTCGACGCAGATGCTTAACGGGCAGCAATGCGACACGTTGTGTCGTGGTGAAATGAATCCCCTATGAGCAGCAGTAAGAGAATTTACTTTGGGTTTCGTTGCGACGTATCAAGCATTGACGCTGTAATCGACGCCTTGAGGGCGCGCGCGGCGGGTGTGTCCGTCTGGCCAAGGCAAGACAGGACCCCGATCGCGCGCGAAACTAGGGGATCCGTCAAGGGACGCCAAAGTACAGTGTTGACCGATAGTCCGGTGAGTGCCAATTTCGGCAGGGGCGCAACGCCGATACCTTGCGATACAAGGTCAATGATTGTGGTCGTACGGCCAACCTCGTAGGTCCACTGAGCAGGGGTTCCGCTTTTGGCCAGAGCTTCGTCGATCAGCAACCGGTTTCCTGTGCCACGCGCTGGCAGGATCAACGCCTCATCCGTGAGGTTCTGCCATGTCACACTGTTGTGCGCGGCAAGCCGGTGACCTGGAGGCAGGGCAAGCACTATCGGTTCATCGAAAAGTAGTGAAAACTCGGTGACGGGTTCCAGCATGGGGATCGACCCGATGCCAAAATCTGCCTCGCCTTGTGCCACCGCCTCGGCGACTTCGTTGGCTGCCAGGTCCTTCAGACGAATGCGTGCCTTGTGTCCCGCTGCGCGATAGGCCCGGATTGCAGGGGCAACAAGTCCACCAATCACGGTCGGGATCGTGGCAATCGTGACGGTCTGTGCGCGTTGATAGGCATAAGCTTCACCTTCGTCGCGCATGGCAAGGGTGGTTTCGCGTGCGTCCAACAATATGGACTCGGCGCGCATCTGCAGCCGCTTGGCGGCCAGCGTGGGGCGCACGTCGCGCGTGGTGCGTTCGAAAAGAAGGGTGCCGAGCGCCTCTTCCAGTTTTTGCACCCGCCGCGTGATTGAGGATTGCGATAGGTTGAGCCGTTCAGATGCGAGGTGAAAGGATCCCGTGTCCTTGACCGCGAGGAAGGCTTCAAGGTCGAGGAAATCAAAATTGATCCGCATTTCGCATCAATCCATGAATTGTCCGCATTAGTCAAATCAATCGGCACTTGCTAGAGGTTCTGAAGCTCAGGAGGTTCTATGCAGACTGATCCCGACATTGTGATCATAGGCGGCGGCAATGCTGCGCTCTGTGCCGCAATTACTGCGGCCGAGGCCGGTGCGCGTGTTCAGATTCTTGAAACAGCGCCGAAACCCTATCGAGGCGGCAACTCGCGCCACACCCGCAATCTTCGCTGCATGCATTCCGGGCCACTGGGTCCTCTGGTCGAAAGCTACAGCGAAGAGGAATATTTTGCCGACTTGATGAAAGTGACTGGTGGCAAGACGGATGAACACCTTGCCCGGCTGGCGATCCGCACCTCCGAGGATTGTCTGGCGTGGATGCAAGAGCATGGCGTCCGGTTCCAGCCTTCGTTGTCTGGCACTCTGTCTTTGGCGCGTACCAATGCATTCTTCCTTGGCGGAGGCAAAGGCCTAGTGAACGCCTTTTACCGCACCGCAGAGGCGCTTGGAGTCGAAGTTTTGTATGAGGCAGCTGTCTCTCACCTGGAGCTGGACGGTGACCGGATTGGCCGGATCGATTTCACTTACCAAGGGGACTCTAAGAGTGTTTCACCGAAGTCCGTCGTCGTTGCATCGGGAGGGTTTCAAGCCGATACCGACTGGCTGGCCCGCGCCTGGGGACCAGCTGCGAAGAACTTCCTGATCCGCGGCACTCCTTACAACCGTGGGGTGGTTTTGGCGGACCTGCTGCGGCAAGGCGTCGAGCAGGTAGGCGATCCGACCCAATGCCACGCCGTCGCTATCGACGGGCGCGCGCCAAAATTCGACGGCGGGATCGTGACGCGACTGGATTGCGTGCCATTTTCCATTGTCGTGAACAAGGACGCCGAACGTTTCTATGACGAAGGTGAGGATGTTTGGCCCAAACGTTATGCAATCTGGGGCCGCTTGGTGGCGGCGCAACCAGATCAGGTGGGCTATGTCATCATTGATGCCAAATCGCTGAAGCTGTTCATGCCCTCGGTTTTTCCGCCAATCGAAGGTACCTCGCTTGAGGAATTGGCCAAAAAAATGGACCTACCAGCTGAAAAGTTGCGCGCCACTGTCGACGATTTTAATGCCGCATGTGGCGATACGACCAACTTCCACCCGACCGAACTGGACGGCGTCACAACCACCGGTCTCACGCCACCCAAAACGAACTGGGCCCGACCAATCATAGAACCGCCGTTTTACGGATACAGCTTACGCACCGGCGTTACATTCACCTATCTTGGGCTGAAGGTGAACGAAAACGCCCAGTGCTCTATTGGCAATCGCCCTGTAAGCAATCTCTGGGCAGCGGGTGAAACCATGGCTGGTTCGATCCTTGGGCAGGGATATCTTGCCGGGTTTGGCATGACAATTGGCACCGTCTTTGGGCGGATCGCAGGCAAGGAGGCCGCAGCACATGCAAACTGACTTTCTGAACGAAGCCCGTCGCCAAGCCGAAATCTGCAATGCCTGCCGTTATTGCGAAGGCTATTGCTCCGTCTTCCCGGCACTGCATCGCGAACGTGCTTTTTCTAACGGCGACCTGACCCAATTGGCAAACCTCTGCCACAACTGCCGGAGCTGCTACTATGCATGCCAGTACACTGCTCCGCATGAGTTTGCCCTGAACTTGCCCAAGGCGCTGGCTGAAGTGCGGCAGGAAAGCTGGAAAGACCATGCATGGCCCAGAGGTTTTGCAACTCTTTTCGACCGCAGTGGTGTATTGTTGGCAGCCGGGTTGATCGTAGGTTTTTCCCTGATTTTTTTCTTGGCGCAGGCCATAAAGCCGGAAAACGGTGAGGGCTTCTACGCCCATATGTCCCACAGTCTGATGGTCGCGATCTTCTTCCCGGCCTTTCTGCTTCCTTTGCTGGCACTCGCTGTGTCCTTGGGCAACTATTGGCGCACCGTTGGTGGCGGGGCTCTTCGTCTTGGCGATGTCTGGGAGGCTGTCAAATCTGCGGGGCAGATGAAGAACCTCGAAGGTGGGCACGGCGATGGCTGCAATTTTGAAGACGAAGACCGGTTCACCCAAGCAAGGCGACATTTCCATCAAGCGGTTCTCTACGGGTTCCTGCTGTGCTTTGCCTCAACCTCTTGCGGAACCATTCTGCATTATGTCTTCGGGCTGGAAGCGCCGTACGGATTCATCAGCCTGCCCAAGCTTTTGGGTGTACCGGGCGGTCTTTTGCTCTGTATTGGCACGGCTGGGTTAGCGTGGCTCAAGACCAAAGCAGATCGAAACCTTGGTGCACCGAGGGCGTGGGGTGGCGAGATGGCATTTGTCCTGTTGCTCTTTCTTGTGAGCGCGACTGGGTTAATGCTCTACGCCGCCACCGGCACCGCGGCAATTGGTTGGTTGTTGCCGTTGCATTTGGGCAGCGTCCTGAGCTTCTTCCTGCTCACACCTTATTCCAAGATGGCTCACGGATTTTATCGCATGGCCGCACTGACCAAGGAGGCATCAGCCAGGCGACCCGCGGAAGGCCGAGCATTGACCTCTGGACCAAGCCGGGCCAATCGGACCTGACGCAACCTGCTGTGCTCGGCTCATTCCAAAAGGCGTGACCGTGATGTTAAAGGTGCTTTGGTTGACATTGCGATGGACTTTGTCGACGGTTCATATTCCGGTTGCGTGATTGCCAAATTTCGAATGAACTTTTGGGACCGAATATGCGATTGTTAATGTCAGCTCTGTGCGGATGGCGGACACACGATCTGACTGCAGCAAACGGCGGCTGTGAGCCCAAGCGTCTAATGCTGCACAAAGTATGAACGGCAGCAATTGACGTAAATTGGGTATTTGGTGAGAGCTCGTGAACCCTCTTAACTTTCGACATGCGGGGTCTTGTCTGAAACTTTCTCCTTGTAGAGGATGACCGCAATAAATCCGAGCACAATCTCAAGGGCCGCATATACTATAAGCAGCCAGTGTGGCAGGCCGTCGATAACGAAGCTCAGTATTCGCCCAGCTGCAAGTCCGATCATGAACACCGCACAGGCGACTAGAGCTGGACCTTCCATGGGCTTACTGAACGCACCCCATAGCCACAGCGCCACCATGCCGATGTACAGCCCCATTACCGCCCGCATGATGTGCGCAAGGTTGACCGTATCAACGGTGATGCCGAAAAAAGCGTCCAAAGTTGCTGATGGCTTAGCCCCATAGCTTAGCGCTATCGGCACTAATCCGACTGAACAGAAGATCAGAAAAATACGGTATTTCATTAGACTACTGTACAGAGAATGAGCGTCAGCTCAATACGGCTGATTATTCTTGCTTTGGCGATGTGGCTATTGCAAGCAGACATTCGCTTTGCCGAATACAAAGGTAGCTATGTCCGGCCTTATGTATCAAACGCACCAAGGTGTGAGCGATGATTAGGACTCCACAACTGCAAGGCGTTCAGGCAAAGTTCCTATATGTTCAGGCGTATAAATCAGTTCTTCATGCACTTCGAGTGGCGTTTATCGCTGGCAACAGTGATTTGGAGCCTTTTGGTGCCAGCGGGCAGCTTTGCACTACCCGCTTGGGCCACAAAGGCTACTGGCGTGTTTAGTCAGTATGCTCCCCTGTCATGGGTGGTGGCTGGTTTTGCCGGTATTCTTTGCTATGCAATAGCCGTTTTCATTTATGGCACTGGTCAACAGCGCTCCGTTAGGTCGCGCTACGACTCCAAATTCATGCAGGAAACAGGCGGCGTCGATCCGTTGGCCAGAGTCTTTGAGGGGAAACGCATCTATTTGCATGATTTTGTATTGCCATCACAACCCCAAGTTATCGGTAAGACTTTCGTTGACTGTGAAATTGTTGGCCCTGCAAACATGTATTTCGAGTTAGACAATTCGGTAGATGATGTTCAGCCAGGATTAGTGGACGCGGTCGCTCTCAGCGGGGAGCGTCAGTTTTTCAATGGTGTCCTCTTTAGAAACTGCAAGTTTCGCGGCTGCACGTTTCATCGTGTAACGTTGTTTTTCCAGCCGAAAGAGGCGTTGAGGATTGAAGGCCTAAATTGGCTAAATTGGATTTCCCCAATGCCTCCAGCCGACCTTCTAACCGACCAAGATAAGCCTAGCCTAATCGAAGATCAGTCAGCCCAATCGCCGACAGAGAGCGAAGAAGAAACGCAGCACTAAACTTGCCACGTGATAGCTTATTGCGAATGTTGACCTCTTTTTCGTCAATCAACTCAGCCAATTGTGCATACGTAACACCCTGTCGTTTCAGTTCGGCTTTTAGAAGGTTTGCAACCTTCATCTCCCATTCATTTTGTTCTGGCATGTATCACCTATGTCAATAAAAGTATCGTATTTGTTACTTATATCCTTGTAAGGGATACGTCAACGCACCATATCTGTTACATAGGTAGTGGATACGATACAAAATGGCGCAACACTTTCTTCTTTCAGCGGACGTCGCCGCCATCGGTAATCGCGCAAGTTACGACGACGTCATAGTTCATTGAAGATTCCCACCTTTATTGGGACATTGTGCTGCTTGCCATCGCAAATTTTCTTGTCACTTATTCGACGGTTGTAACGTTATGATGGCGAAAATATGCACCAACCATTTGGTTTAGGATTCATCCGTGAAAATTGAAATTGATCCCGATTCAAACGAGCCCCGGCGCGACATACATTCGGTTTTTGTTGTTGTTCCGCGCTTCAACATCACCACGCTTATCACCATGATAGAAACCATGCGGATCGCAAATTACCTTTTGCCAGCGCCGGTCTTTTCTTGGGACGTGGTATCCTTTGACGATGAAAATGCGCCCGCCAGTAACGGTATGCGGTTTTCGTGCAAGACCGATATCGAAGCAATTGGCCCCGCCGACATGATCTTTGTTCTCGGCAGTTGGGGAACAGAACATTACGTTAACCGAACACTCACGAACTGGTTGCGCAAAAGGTATCATCAGGGGGCTCGGGTCTGTGCAGTTGAATTAGGTTGCTACATCGTCGCACGCGCGGGACTTTTGGATGGAAAGACTGCGACCACGCATTGGTCTTGGATGTCGGGGTTCCAAGAGAGTTTTAACGACATAGAGGTCGCCGAGCAACTTTTTACCATTCAAAACAGGGTGATGACATGCGCCGGAGGACTGGCAGGTGTCGATTTAATGCTCTGGCTTATCGAGGCATCTCACGGCGCTGGATTGTCTGGGGAAATTGCAGATCAAATGATGCACCACCCGATCAGAACCGACGCAACGCCGCAGCGGCGAACCATGGGGCAGGGAACTGAAACGATGGTTCCTATAGTTCGTCAGGCGATTTCATTGATCGAAAAGAACATCGAAGAACCGTTGAGCGTGCCCGAGATTGCACAGGAACTGGCCGTCTCACAACGCCAGCTGGAGCGACAGTTTAAGAAGTACATTGGCTGCACTGTGGTCCAGTTCGGGTTGATGCTGAGGCTTCAGCATGCGCGCGTCTTATTGATTTCAACGGACCTCGGCGTGCGCGAAATCGCGACCGCGTCCGGGTTCAACACCCTTTCGCATTTCGCCTATTCATTTGGAAAGTTCTTTGGACGCCGACCATCCGAATACCGAGAATCCTGGCCGCAGGATGAGGCCGCGCCAAGTTGGCCGGGAACGTTTTCGGAGTTTCTAGCGTCCCTTCAAACAAAACGCAGTATAAAGCAACTGCACTAGTCGCCTCGTGCTTCGCGTAGCGGTTTTATCACGAAAACAATCTCGTGATCACGTTGCGCTGCCATGTCAGCGAATTCGCGATCGCCTGCAATCTCAATGCAGCCCCCACCATCTTGTCGCGAAGATCTTTGGTAAGTCTGGTGATTGCAGCTTTTCCCAATGTGAATTCAGCACCGACCCGAACTGATCAAGATTCATAGCCATCCCGGCTACAGCGCATGCTACACGACAAGCAATGCATTGATCTAGGCTGCCCTCACTGGGGCGGGGCCATTCGCTGGGGCGATGTCGATAGCGTCCAGTTTTCCGTCAACCCGGTAAAACCACCGTCGCCGTAATCATCGGTTTCCCACCAACTATCCAACTGCATTTCGCCATCGTTTAGCGCCTTCAGATCCCAGCCAGCAGAAAAATTCGGTCTCCCGCGCCGGTCAGGATTGCAACCCGCAGTTCCCGGTCCTCCTGCAACTCTGTGAAGGCAGCAGCCAGAGCATGCGAGGTTGGTACATCGATTGCATTCACCTTGGGACGATCAAGCGTGATCTCTAAAACATGGCCCTCACGACGAACCTCAACTCTATTTGACTTGGTATTTCCTCTTTATCTAAACGCCGGGATGACTTCGTCGCAGAACAGTTTCAGAGACTTCTTTTGTGCGTCATGATTTAATCCCATACTGGCGTAGTAGATATATTCATCCACCCCAAGCACCTCGTATTGTTTGATTTTTTCGATCACTGTTTCTGGCGACCCGAACATCAGGTTTTCTTCCAGCATCGCCGGATCGTATTGTTCGCGACCCTCTAGATCTTCCAGCGCGATTTCCTTTGGGAAGCCGTTCTTGACGTCATCCAGATTTCGATAGAGATTTTCAAATTGGCTAAGTGCGCGGGTCACTGCCGCTATAGCCTGGTCCCGGCCAGCCGTGTTTTCATAGAGCGACGTGTGGCGCATAAGCGCGAAGATCGGGTTTGCAGTTCCGCCATGTTTTGCAATCGCTTCGTCAAGTTGACGTTTGTACAATTCGGCTTCGGCATGGGGGCGGGTGAATGGCCAACACATGATATTGCAATCATTTGCCACAGCATAGTCGTAGGTAATGGGCGAACGTGCCGCGACCCACACGCGCGGATGTGGGCTTTGCACCGGTTTTGGGACAGAGGTTGATGTCGGAAATTGCCAAAACTCTCCGTCATGCGCATAATCACCTTCCCATAGCTTCAACACGGCGGGCAGCATTTCCTGCATATAACGCCAGCCATCCGATTGCTTCAGTCCGGGGCGCATGCGATCAAATTCACGTTGATAAGCACCTGATCCGATCCCGAATTCTAACCGACCGCCGCTGATCAGGTCAAGAAACGCAGCCTCTCCCGCAAGTTTGATCGGATGCCAATAAGCGGCGGTCGCAATTGCGGTCCCCAGCCTGATCGTGCTTGTCTCTCCGGCCCACCAGGTCAAAATCTGAAAAGGATTGGGCGCGATGGTCATCTCCAGCGCGTGGTGTTCAGCGGCCCAGACGATCTCGAACCCACCTGCTTCGGCCATCTGGACCATATCCAGCGTGTGCCGCGCGACGTCGTCCATATCCAGACGATCGTCAAGGCGTTCAAGATTGATGGCAATTTGGAATTTCATCACTGGCTCTCTTTCTATGCGATCTCAATCGACGGGGACGTGCTTGTTGTGCATCGGGGTGCGTGTTTCTGCCTGCAGGGCACTTTAATTTCGGACACCAATTGAATTACGTTAACTGACCGCATCTCCTTCAGCGCATCACAAATGGATTGGTGATCGGTTCGTCCGACATGTTCATCCAGATCGTCTTAGGACGCGTGTAATCAAACATCGCCTGAAAGCCGCTTTCGCGGCCATATCCAGATCCTTTTATGCCCCCAAACTCTGCAATCGGCGACACGACGCGGTAGGTGTTGACCCAGACAATTCCAGCGCGAACCGCGTTTGCCATGCGCAATGATCTGGCGCTATTTTGCGTGAATATCCCAGCGGCCAGACCATGTTCGGTGTCGTTGGCAAGCGCGATCACTTCGTCCTCTGTCTTGAAGCGTTGGACGCACAGGACCGGGCCGAAAAGCTCGGTATCTACAATGCGTAAATCCTGTCGCGGACAATCGATAATTGTAGGTTCATAGAACAACCCTTCTAACCCTTCGGGTTGTTTACCGCCGGTCAATAGAGTTGCACCCTCGACTTGTGCATGCGCGATCTCGGTCTTGATATGATCCAGCTGACCGCGCGTGCAAAGCGGTCCCATCTGCGTTTCGTCTGCAAGTGGATCTCCGATGCGGATGTCACGCGCCATTTCTGTCATTTTGGCTAGAAATTTATCGGCAATATCTTCGTGTAGATACAACCTAGATCCAGCAACACAGCTTTGCCCGGTGGCCCCAAATATTCCGGCGATCGACGCGTTAACCGCACTTTCGATATTGGCGTCGTCAAATACGATAAAAGGCGACTTGCCACCGAGTTCCAGCGATACCTCGGCAAAGTTTTGTTTTGAATTTTCCAGCACATGCCGCGCCGCAGTGGGGCCGCCGGTGAACGAAATACGCGCCACTGACGGGTGCGCGGTCAACACTTTTCCGCAGGGATCGCCGTGGCCACATATGATGTTGACGACACCTGGGGGAAAACCCGCCTGCTCGATCAATTCACCAAATTCAAGCATCGCTGCGGACGCATGTTCGGACGTTTTTAACACCACAGTATTGCCCGCCGCCAAAGCAGGGCCAATTTTGACCGCGACCAGAAATAACTGCGAATTCCACGGCACAATTGCGGCTACTACGCCCAAAGGTTCCCGCTTTGTGAATACGAACATGTCGGGTTTGTCGATTGGTAGCGTTTCACCGCTGATCTTATCGGCACACCCAGCATAAAACTGAAAGAACTCGGCGATATATTTAGCCTGCCAACGGGTTTCTTTCAGCATTTTCCCAGTATCAATTGACTCAGCCCGCCCAAGTTCTTCGGACTTGTCGGCCAACAGTTCGGCCAATCGACGCAGACGTTTGCCGCGCTCCGTTGGCAACATCTTGGCCCACGGACCTTCCAGAAATGCATGGTTGGCGGCCCGGACCGCGCGATCAACATCCTCGGCGGTGGCCTCTGGTACGCGGCACCAAACCTCATTCGTCGCCGGATTAACACTATCGAATGTGCCGCCATCCGATGCATCGCACCAGTCGCCGTCAATCAACATCTTATAGGTGCGAATTTTTGTCATACTATTCGTGCCTCCAGCCAAATCCGATTTCCATTGTTGACGGATCGACGACGTAAGCCTGCGTATTTTCGTCTTGTTGTGTCGAAAAATACGAAATGGAAGATACATCTTGGTGTCTAACTTAACTCCACCGGAGACTTGAGCATGAAGCGAAAAAAACAGATCATTGGTGGCCCGTTAGAGATCGGAGGGAGGGTTCTTTCCCTGTCGCGCGCAATCAGGGCAGGCGACTTTGTCTTTCTGACGGGTCAAATTCCGATGCATGACGGCGCCCCCCTTACAACAGGAACAGTCGAAGAACAAACACACGCCGTATTGGATGATATCAAGGCCACATTGGCCGAGGCGGGATGCCAGTTGGACGATGTCGTAAAGGCGATGGTCTGGTTGCGGGAGCGGGCTGATTTCCCCGGATTCAACGCCGTATACGGAGAATATTTCCCGGTCGAACCGCCAACCAGATCGGCCGTCGTTAGTGATTTGCTGGTCGATGTCCGCGTTGAAGTCGAAGTTGTTGCATTCCGCCCGCTGGAAGACGAGGCCTAGATGGCAGAAACAACGCCTGACGGCACGGTCTTGGAAATACACGGTAAGGCCGATGGGCCAACCGTCGTGCTGATCCACGGTTTGGGCCTAAACAGGGATTGCTGGCAATGGATGGTGCCCTCGTTGTCCGACAAATACCGGGTGCTGACCTACGATCTTTACGGTCATGGCGACAGCATTCGCCCGCCGGAAACCCCGTCTCTAACGATGTTCTCTCGTCAACTTCAGGGTTTGTTAAACCACTTCAACTGCGGATCAGCCGCCATTGTTGGGTTTTCGCTTGGCGGTATGATCGTCCGACGGATTGCGCAGGATGTACCGGAACGTGTGGCGGCAATGGCGGTCTTGCATTCGCCGCACCAACGAACACCAGAGGCCCAAGCGGCAATCGAAAAGCGCGTTGAACAGGCCCGCACAGAAGGCCCGTCATCAACAGTTGAAGCTGCCTTAGAGCGTTGGTTCACCGACAGATATCGTGCGCAGAACCCTGCGATGATGGACCTCGTGCGCAGTTGGGTTAAGGCAAACGATATTTCAATTTATTACACCGTTTATAATGTGCTCGCGACAGGCATTGACGAGATCACCGCGCCAACCCCAAAGATCATTTGCCCAACACTGGTGATGACTGGGGACGAAGATTACGGAAATGGCCCCGAAATGACACGTGCCATCGCGAGCGAGATTGATGGCGCCACGGTGCATGTCCTGCCGGGTCTAAGGCACATGGCGCTGGCTGAAGATCCGCCCGCTGTGAACGTTCCAATGCGCGCTTTTCTTGATCAGGTGTTTTCAAGGGGCGCTCATAGGTAAAGATACCTTGAAAGGCATTGATATATTTTACGTCAGCCGTATATTGCCTGGTCCGCAGTGCCCATTGATGTTGGCGGATCTGGACTTTTCAACTGAGTTAAAGAGGACGTTCGTTGCGCACCTGTGCGATGTCTCAGTTGCAGAACAATGCGGTCATTCGGTCTTAAGCCTGTATTTGAGGAAGGTTGATCCATCATATTCTATCTCATCGACAAATGTTGCCCCAAATCTTTTGAGTGCACCAAGATTTTTGCGTGAAAGTGGCAGCAAGAAAGTTACGAAGGGAATGCGCTCATCAGCGACAGCGAACGCGATAGCCTTTCTGGAGATCCGTGTGCCCAATCCAAAAGCGTCTGGTTTGAGAACCAGACCGTAATCCCATTCGTCTCCCTCCTTTTGAAAGCCACCGCAACCAACATATCTATCGTTTAACAATATTGCCCAATGGCCGAGACCATCGCGGCTCCAGCATTCCTCTTTGGTGGCAATAAATTTGGCCACGGCGGCTTTATCCCATTCGAAAGTCAGAAGTGGCATATGTTTTGCGACACGAGGATCAGACATGTGAGTAATAATCTCCGCCGGATCAATCTTGGGCAATCGGGTGAATGTAATCTCGGGTTTCAATTGGCTTTCCATCTATACTAATATTACCGTTCCCATAGGTGAACGCCTGCTGCCAAACAACAGCAGACAAGTCACGTAACGCCGATATCGACTCACTTTGAATGTCTTAGAGGGGTTCTGAGCAGACTAACGGCAGTGCAAGAGATCGAGGTCGAACCGCCCCCCTGAAGCAGACATTTCCCGAACGCAAGTACGCCACCCATTTCAATTGTGCGGCTTGGTGCGGTGACATTGGGCCGCTTGACGTAGTCGCTCAGCTAACCTGTGTGGATTGACGGCAACGTGCCCAAACTGCTCGGTGCTGCGCTGCATACAAATGTCCTCAATCGGTAATCGGCATCCTGAATTCAGCGGCTTCAATGTCTCTTTCAATGGGCCGTGGGTTGCTCAAGATCTTGGCAGTCTTTTCCGGAGCCTATTGCAATGTCCGAAACGTTTGAGGAGTCACCACTGTTTGCAAAACGCTTAAGTATTAGTCATCCTTTGCAGCATGGAATTCCTGACCGTCAGCCATAGTAGCTTTCTGATCGCAATGTCCTGTGTTGTCGCGCTGGTTGCGGGGTTCACCGGGCTGTCACTGACCCGTGATCTGTCTGAAAAGCCGATGTTTCAGAAGAAAGCGTCGATCGCGCTTGCCGCAGTGGCTCTGGGGGGCGGCATCTGGGCGATGCATTTTGTGGCCATGCTCGGTCTGAAGCTGCCGATACTGTTCTATTATGACGCGGCAATCACGCTGGTATCGGCCCTCTCTGCCATCCTGCTGGTTGGCTCGGCCCTGATTCTCTTGCACTTCGCCGACCGTACGCCCCTTATCATTTCACTTGCCGGGAGCATTGTCGGCGTGGGCATCCTTGTCATGCACTACATTGGCATGGCCGGGTTGGAGCTGTGCCGCGCCATCTACACCACCTCAGGCGTACTCTTTTCATCCGCCGTGGCCATCGGCCTGTGCATTCTGGCCTTCTGGATTGCCTATGGCCAGCGCACCAACCGCAACATTGTGCTTGGGACATTCTGCTTTGCGATTGCTGTTTGTTCTGTACATTTTCTAGCCATCGCGGGGACGAATTTTGTCCAGCAGCCCAGCGTCGCCGAGTTTGGCCCGTCAATGAGCAATGAAACTCTTGCGCTTGGTGTGATCTTCTTCAGCTTCGTGATATTTGGGGCGTGTCTGTGGGTGAGTGTGACCTATCTTGTCACCCCCGACACCAGGACCAGCGACAGGACAGTTGCGCCCGCCCCACAAACTACGGCTGAACTTCGAATCCCCTGTGAAAAAGACGGCAGCAAGGTCTTTGTCCGGTCGCGCGATGTTTTGTTTGTGCGTGCCGATGGGCACTACACGCAGGTATACACCGCAACCGAACGGCTGTTCTGTGTGTGGCCCATAACCGAAGCCTCAAGGCGGCTTGTGCCGACCGGGTTCCTTCAGACCCATCGCAGCTACCTCGTCAATCCGGCTCGTGTTGCCCGATTTGAAAGGACCAAGGACAAGGGGCGTTGCCTGTTTGAGACAGCCGACATGCCGCCCGCGCCTGTGAGCCGCTCAAAGCTTAAGGCGATCCAAGACGCGCTTGCGCCGCAGGTCAGTACAATTCGTGCTTGAGCGCGCGCATTTCGTGCAAAAGCCCCGTGTTTCATTGATTTTCTAATGCCTGCGTATGCCATCGCAGGCAGTCTCCTTGGCAAGCAAGAATAATCGCTTTCAGGGAGGAGCACGCCAATGATACCAGCGGCATTTGAATACTATCGCCCCAAGGACATGGCCGGTGTCCTGTCTCTGCTTGAGGAACATGGAGACGACGCGCGGGTCATGGCAGGCGGGCACAGCCTGATCCCCATGATGAAATTGCGCATGGCCGATGTGCCCCACTTGATCGACCTACAGGATGTTGGCGGCATGTCAGATATCAAGGTCACCAGCGACAGCATCCGGATCGGCGCGCTTGTCACACAGGCCGACCTGATCGACCACGCAGGGTTGGCCGACGCGGCACCCATCCTGCGCGAGGCTGCCTTGCAGATCGCCGACCCTCAGGTGCGCTACATGGGCACCGTCGGGGGCAACGTTGCCAATGGCGATCCAGGCAACGACATGCCGGGGCTGATGCAATGCCTCGACGCTTCCTTCACCGTTGTCGGACCAGATGGCGAGCGGGACATCCCCGCACGAGAGTTCTACGAAGCGGCCTATATGACCGCCCGCGATGATGAAGAGGTGCTGACCGGCGTCACGATCCCTCTGCCCTCAGGCGGTTACGCATATGAGAAGCAAAAGCGCAAGATCGGGGATTACGCGACAGCCGCCGCTGCGGTGCAGATTGTCAAGGACGGTGGCAAATGCGCCAACGCATCCATCGCGATGACAAACCTCAGCGATACGCCGATTTATTCAGAGGCCGCAGGCGCTGCACTGGTGGGTACTTCTGTCGACGACACCGCCCTGAAGGCCGCTGTTACCGCCATGCTTGGCGACATCGACCCAACGGAAGACAACCGCGGCCCCGTCGCATTCAAGAACCACGTCGCTGGAGTGATCCTGCGTCGCGCCATAGAGCGCGCCTGGTCACGGGCGTAGGCAGTAAAGGAACTATTCATGTCAAAGAAAATGCACATCAAACTGAACGTGAACGGCAAGGACGAGGAATTCCTCGCCGAACCACGAGAACTGCTGATTTACACGCTGCGCGAGAGGCTCAATATCATCGGCCCCCACATTGGGTGCGAGACTTCGCACTGTGGGGCCTGCACTGTCACAATTAACGGCAAATCGGTCAAATCCTGTACCATGTTTGTCGCGCAGGCTGACGGAGCCGAGGTCACAACCATCGAAGGCATCGGCGGGCCAGACGATCTGCACCCGCTTCAAAACGCGTTCAAGGAACATCACGGGCTTCAGTGCGGCTATTGCACGCCTGGCATGATCACCCGTGCCAAGAAGCTTCTGGAAGAAATCCCGAATCCAAGCGAAGAAGAAATCCGCTTTGGCATGGCTGGCAATATCTGCCGCTGCACGGGATACCAGAACATCATCAAATCCATTCAGGCCGCTGCGGCTGAGATGAATGCAGCCAAGGAGGCGGCAGAATGAAAGACGAAGTCACGCGCGAAGAACGCATCGACAACCTCAAGGGCATGGGTTGCTCGCGCAAGCGGGTCGAAGACGCACGGTTCACCCAGGGCAAAGGCAACTATGTCGATGATATCAAACTTGACGGCATGCTGTTTGGCGATTTTGTGCGCTCGCCCTACGCGCATGCGCGCATCAAAAGCATCGATACAGCCGCCGCAATGGAAGTGCCCGGCGTACTGGCAGTGTTGACCGCCGCCGAGCTTGAGCCGCTGGGCCTGCACTGGATGCCGACCCTTGCAGGCGACAAGCAGATGGTGCTGGCTGATGGCAAGGTACTCTTTCAAGGGCAGGAAGTCGCATTTGTGGTCGCCGAAGACCGCTATGCCGCCGCCGACGGGATCGAACTGGTTGAAGTAGAATACGAAGAGCTGCCGGTCATCGTGAACCCGTTCGAGTCGCTCAAATCCGACGTGGTTCTGCGCGAGGATCTGGTGGCCGAAGACGGCTCCATCCCTGACGGGGCCCATGGGCCGCGCAATCATCCCAATCACATTTTCACCTGGGACGCAGGCGACAAAGACCCCACGGCGGAAGTCATCGCCAATGCAGACGTAGTCGCGACCGAAAGCATGTATTACCACCGCACCCACCCCTGCCCATTGGAAACCTGCGGCTGCGTGGCGTCCATGGACAAGGTCAACAGTAAGCTGACGCTTTGGGGCACCTTTCAGGCGCCACACGCAATTCGCACAGTTGTCAGCCTGATTTCCGGCATCGAAGAGCACAACATCCGCGTGATCTCACCCGATATTGGTGGCGGCTTTGGCAACAAGGTCGGCGCCTATCCGGGTTATGTCTGTTCGGTTGTGGCCTCCATTGTCACAGGTAAGCCGGTCAAGTGGATCGAAGACCGTATGGACAATCTGATGACCACCGCATTCGCGCGGGATTATCATATGACGGGCAAAATCTCGTCCACCAAAGAGGGCAAGATCACCGGTTTGCAGTGCCATGTGACGGCTGACCACGGCGGCTTTGACGCCTGTGCGGACCCGACCAAGTTCCCAGCAGGGTTTATGAACATTTGCACCGGGTCATATGACATCCCCACCGCTTATCTGGAGGTGGACGGCGTTTATACCAACAAGGCCCCGGGCGGTGTCAGCTATCGCTGTTCCTTCCGGGTGACCGAAGCGGTCTACTTCATCGAACGCATGGTCGAGGTTCTGGCGATCGAGTTGAACATGGATGCGGCAGAACTGCGGCGGATCAACTTCATTAAGAAAGAACAATTCCCCTACACGGCCGCGCTTGGCTGGGAATATGACAGCGGCGATTACCACACCGCTTGGGACAAGGCGCTGAAAACCGTTGATTATGACGGTCTGCGCGCCGAACAGGCTCAGCGGGTTGAGGACTTTAAGGCAGGTAAGACCCGCAAGTTGATGGGGATCGGCCTGAGTTTCTTTACGGAGATCGTCGGCGCAGGCCCCGTTAAGAATTGCGATATTCTGGGCCTTGGTATGTTCGACAGCTGCGAAATTCGTATTCACCCCACGGGCTCGGCGATTGCGCGGCTTGGTACCATTTCTCAGGGGCAGGGACACGCGACGACATTTGCACAAATCCTCGCCTCCGAGATCGGCCTGCCTGCTGACAGTATCACCATCGAAGAAGGCGATACAGATACGGCGCCTTATGGTCTTGGAACGTATGGGTCACGTTCGACCCCGGTGGCGGGCGCGGCAACGGCCATGGCGGGCCGCAAAATCCGCGCCAAGGCGCAGATGATCGCGGCCTATCTGTTGGAGGTCCACGACAACGACGTGGAATTCGACGTTGATCGCTTTGTCGTCAAGGGCGCGCCGGAGAAGTTCAAGACGATGAAGGAAATCGCCTTTGCCGCCTATAATCAGGCCATTCCGGGGCTGGAGCCGGGGCTGGAGGCCGTCAGCTATTATGACCCGCCTAACATGACCTATCCATTCGGGGCCTATGTCTGTGTTATGGATATCGACGTTGACACCGGTGTGCCGGAAATCCGCCGCTTTTATGCACTGGATGACTGTGGCACGCGGATCAACCCGATGATCATCGAAGGGCAGGTGCATGGCGGTCTGACAGAGGCGCTGGCCGTCGCACTGGGGCAAGAGATTGCCTATGACGACATGGGCAACGTCAAAACGGGGACGTTGATGGACTTCTTCCTGCCAACAGCTTGGGAAGTGCCGAATTATGAGACGGACTTTACCGTAACCCCCAGCCCGCATCACCCGATTGGGGCCAAGGGCGTGGGCGAAAGCCCACATGTCGGCGGCGTGCCCTGTTTCTCAAACGCGGTGCAGGATGCATTCCGCCCATTCGGCAATCGGCACACAAACATGCCGCATGACCATTGGCGCATCTGGAAGACGGCCAATGACCTTGGCTTGCACGGCTAATCTAGCGGTGGGGCGGGGTTAACCCCGCCCTACGGAGACCCCCATGACCTGGACTGACCTCAAATCCCGCCTCGCAAGCGAAGGCTATGTGGCATCGGACGATCTGGCCGTTGCCCTGCAGCTTGCCATGTCGCTGGGTCGCCCTTTGTTGTTGGAGGGGGCCGCAGGCGTAGGCAAGACCGAGATCGCGCGGACCTTGTCGGTTGTTGAGGATACGCAACTGTTGCGCTTGCAGTGTTACGAGGGATTGGACGCAGCCCAGGCCATCTATGAATGGAACTACCAGCGGCAGTTGCTGACCATCCGCGCGGCATCTGAGGCCGGAGAGACCGGAAAGGCCGTCGAGGACCGTATCTTTTCGCGCGATTTCCTGCTGGAACGACCTTTGCTGGCCGCGATCACTCAGGACGTGGCCCCGGTGCTGCTGATTGACGAGATCGACCGTGCGGACGAAGAATTCGAGGCCTACCTGCTAGAAATACTATCGGATTTTCAAGTCTCTATCCCCGAACTGGGCACCATCAAGGCCGTAACACGGCCCATCGTGATCCTGACGTCCAACGGCACCCGCGATCTATCAGACGCGTTGCGCCGCCGGTGCCTTTACACCTATGTCGAATATCCCGACCGAACAACCGAACTGGCGATCCTCCAGGCCCGCTGCCCAGAGGTCGAGGCGCGGCTGGCGGATCAGATCGTGGGCTTTGTACAAAAGCTGCGGGAGGAAGAGCTGGAAAAGACACCGGGCGTCGCAGAGATGCTCGATTTTGCCGCAGCCCTTATGGGGCTTGGCATCGCTGATTTGACCGATAACCCCGCCGTGCTGCAATCAACCCTGACGACACTGCTGAAAACCCAAGATGATCAGGCCCAGATTACGACGGAAGTGGCAGGGCGCATCGCGGGCAAAGCCGCATGAGCCGCGTTACGAAATTCGCAGGCCGCGATCCGGGGCCCGCCGCCCGGATGGCCGGGTTCATCGCCCATCTGCGCGACAACGGCTTGCGCCTGGGCGTGGCCGAAGCGGATGTCGCAATGGCCGCCCTCTGCGAAGTTGATGCGATCCGCCCGGAGGAAAGCCGCCGCGCGTTACGGGCCGTGTGTACCGGTTGCAAGGAAGAAGCCGAGCGGTTTGAAGATCTGTTCGACAGCTACTGGATGGATATTGGCCGGGTAAAGCAGAAGGTGGTCGCGACCTCATCGAATACCATTAGTGACGATGTGCATTCATCGCGCGATGCCAAGGGCGAAGACGCAGGGGCCTCAGGTTCGGCAAGCGCTCCTGATGAACTCGGCGGCGACGCAGAAAGCGATGGCACCGGCAAGCTGATCGCCACCGAACAGCGCAACCTCAATCGCCGGGATCTGCGTGACCTTGTGCGCTCTAAAGAGATCGCTGAAGCCGAACAGGTCGCGCGCCGCATCGGGGCTGCGCTGCGCGATCGGCGATCCCGCCGCCGGATTGCCGCGCGCAGGGGAGACCGGTTGCATTTTCGCAAGATCATTCGCCATAGCCTGGCCACCGGGGGCGAGCCCTTGCGCCTGTTCCGCAAGAAGCGCCCGGACCGGACGCGCAAGATTGTCGCGCTCTGCGACGTCTCCGGTTCGATGTCGGTCTATAGTGGTGTATTTCTGGCCTTTCTGGCGGGCCTTTTGCGGGCAGATACCGCCGCTGACGCATATCTGTTCCACACCCGGCTTGTGCGCATCACCGAAGCCCTGCGCGACAAGGATGCGATGCGTGCAATCGGGCGGATGTCGCTGATGGCCGACGGATTCGGGGGCGGATCAAAGATTGGCCCCTCCCTGATGCGGTTCGCCGAAACTTACGCCAAACGATTTGTCGATGGGCGCAGCGTTGTCCTGATCCTGTCGGATGGGTACGATACTGAGCCGCCGGAAATGATCGCCACCGCACTGGCAAAACTGCGCAAGCGAGGCTGCAAGGTGATTTGGCTGAACCCGATGAAAGGCTGGGCCAATTATGCGCCGGTGGCCGAAGGCATGGCGGCGGCATTGCCGTATCTGGACGTCTTCAAGGCGGCCAACACCCTGAGCGACTTGGCAGCACTTGAACATGAACTGGCGATGCTATGACCCCTGCTGAAGTCCTTTCAAGCGATCTGGCCGATGCTGCGCAGGCGTTGCGTGACAACGACGAACCATTTGCCTTTGCCACCATCGTGCGTACCGCCGGGTCTACGGCGGCCAAACCGGGGGCAAAAGCACTGCTAAGCGCTGATGGGACGATCCTGCAGGGCTGGCTGGGCGGTGGCTGCACCCGTGGCGCTGTGAAACGAGCGGCCCTTCAGGCATTGCGCGACGGCACACCGCAGCTAGTATCTGTCGCGCCAGAGGACCTTCTGGCCGAAAAAGGTGTCACTGCCGGCGACGAAGCAGACGGCATGCGTTTTGACCGAAACGGTTGTCCCTCACGCGGGACGGTCGACATTTTCATCGAACCCTGCCTGCCGTCACCGCAGCTTGTAGTCATAGGATCCTCTCCCGTCGCACAGGCGCTCAGCACGCTTGCACCGCAGTTTCATTGGTCTGTGACGGGGACGCCGAAACAGGAAAAACCACACCAACGGTGCTTTGTTGTTGTGGCAACCCAGGGGCAAGGCGACCTTGATGCTCTGAAAACCGCTCTGGCCGCCCGGACCAGTTATGTAGCCTTTGTCGGAAGTCGTAGAAAGTTCGCGTCCCTTGCTGAAAAGCTCGCCGCAGCCGGGTTTGAGCAATCGGCCATCGATGATGTCAAAGCGCCAGCCGGTCTTGATCTGGGAGCTGTGACACCAGAGGAGATCGCCCTTTCGATCCTGGGGCAACTGATACAGGATAGGCGCGCTGCGGTGAAGCAATCCGATGCTTGATGTTGTAGCGATCATTCTGGCAGCGGGGCTGTCACGTCGCATGGGGGAACGCAACAAGCTGCTGCTTCCCGTCGGTGGTATCCCGATGATCCGACATGTCGTGGATGTTTACAGTGCCGCAATCACAAGACCGGCTCTGGTGGTCACCGGGCACCAAGCGCCAGAAATCGAGGCCGCACTCGCAGGCAGTACCGCCATCACGGTTTTCAATCCCGACTATGCTCAGGGCCAGCCAACATCGGTTGGATGCGGGCTGCGCGCGGCAGGCGAAGGCAATCCGATGCTTATTGGCCTGGGGGACCAACCGCTGTTAAGCGCCGAAGACATCCGGGCACTGCTGACGGCGCATGCATTTGCTGATACCTCGCGTATCTCCATTCCCGCCGTGGACCAACTCCGCGGAAATCCGATTGTGGTTCCCCATGCTTTGCGCGCGCGCCTTCTGGCGGACCCCAAATCGCCGGGCTGCAAGAAATTTACCCGCGCCCATCCCGAACACGTCCAGTTCCACCAACTGACTTCACCCGGTTTTTATGCGGATGTGGACACGCCAGAGGCCTATGACGCCTTTGGCGCCGGCAAACTGGAGCAAGCCGTTTGAAGACCATTCGACATATCGCCGCGCGTTTGCAGCGCAGGCTGGCGCATATGCCCGTGCCGGCCGCGCATCTGGCCCCCCTCAAATTTCCCTGTTACTAAAAAGGACATCCAATGGAACTGGCAGACGAAATCATTATCAACGCACCCAAAGAACAGGTCTATGCCGCGCTCAACAACCCAGAAGTCCTCAGGCAATGCATCCCCGGCTGCGAAGAGCTGATCAAGCACTCCGACACAGAGCTGGAAGCAAAGGTCGTCCTGAAAGTTGGGCCAGTGAAAGCCAAATTCAGTGGCGACGTGCAACTTGACACCGCAGGTGCGCCGGATGCGTTTTCGCTGACTGGTCAAGGCAATGGTGGGGCCGCTGGACACGCCAAAGGCGGAGCAAATGTGACACTGACCGCAGACGGACCGGACAAAACTATCTTGCGCTATGAGGCAAAGGCTGCGATCGGCGGCAAGCTGGCCCAGCTGGGCAGTCGCCTCATCCAAAGCACCGCGAAAAAGCTGGCAGCCAAGTTTTTCAAATCTTTTGCGGATGTAGTCAATGAAGACGCGACTGCCTGACAGCCTCATCTGACAGTTTTGCTCAGGTGACTGCTAAGTGCCGCTGAGCAGTCATTTGGTGCAGCAAATTTGAATTTTCAGCCTCGAACATCTGCTACGCGCTACAGCGAACGCAGGTTGAGATTTCGACTATGACCGGCCTGCAGACGAAGCGGCCGTTGGGATTTCAAGCAGCATCCACGGTTTTGCTGCCGACGCACCTATGCTTCGTGACAATGGATTGTGCCTGATTGTCAATACTTACGTGCGGGCTGTTCTTAGTAAATGCCGATCTCGCTGACATCTACTCTAGCTTTGTGATCGCGGCCGTAAGCCACAATTCCGATTGAGACAATACCGGCAGGTTCGGGCGTCGAGCGCAACATGGCTCCCGAAGCCTGAAAGGCCGAAAGAGGCAGCAATATTTCGGTCCACACCTCAGTGGTGATAAACTCAGCCTGATAGTACTGCCAAGGCAGCACTGTGCCTCGTGTCCTAAGGTGGACAAAGTACCGCTCACCATTGCCCCTTGCGAAAAGTCTAACGCCTGAGATATCCGACGCTGGTGGGCCTGACAGCTTACGGCGGAACTGAATGAAGCCGCCATTGTTTTCCGTACTGACGGTCCCGGTCAGCTGTGCGAAGTCAACGTTGCCTTCCGACAAGAAACTCACCTGGCCCGAAGAAACTCCGCCCATAACCGTATCCGCTACGTAGTCCCAACGGGTTTCTGGAGACCCGGAAAAGTTGTCGATAAGTGTATCGCCGGCCTGTGCCATAGCTGATCCTAATATGAGGATGCCCGAGAAGGACCCAATCAATTTATTACGCATTTTGCTCTCCCTCAGTTTAGCACCGCGATGGAAAGGTTTAAGACAGCGGCGAAAGCGACCCAGGCCAGATATGGCAGAAAGGCTAATGCCACCATTCCATCCATTGCTCGTACTTTTAGAATGAGAGCGATGATGACGATCAGCAACATTGTGATCACCACAAAAGCTAGCCAAGGCAGTTGCAGAACGAAGAAAACTGGCGACCACAAGAAGTTAAGCCCCAGCTGCGTCCACCAAAGCCTCATTGCAACTGAATTCTTGTCCGCTTCGAACAGACGCCAGCCTGCCATGGCGATCAATATGTAAAGCGTGGTCCAAACCGGAGCAAAGATCCAGTTGGGAGGGTTGAACACGGGTTTGGCCAAACCTGCGTACCAGTCACCCGGCGCGGTCAGTGTCCCGATCAGTATGCCAGCTCCCATCACGAGCACCAAAAATGCGAAGCGGATCAACCAATTCGACATGTACGATCTCCCGGCCGTGCGATTTCATAATAACCGAGAATCATCAGCAACCTGCCATTGTCACGTTGGCTTTTGCGTCAGTTGAAAAAACCGCGGTGTTGCTTTCAACAGCACTGGTAAGTGACACGATTGCCCCCAACATCTCTGACCCGCTGACTGTGATTTCGCGCTGGCCGACTGTGTCGTCAACATCAATCGTAAAGGCCAGTTTCTCTCCACTTGCGAGTGATTTGATCTCAAGATCGATCGCGTTTTGTCCATCTACAACCACGGGAGATTCACGCAACGCATTTGCACCACCAACCAATTCGAGCGGTTGAAAAACTTCTACACCCGCTCCAGCTTCTGACACATCAAAGATCAGCTGGCCTGCAGAAGTCGAAAGATCAATGCTTACCGTCGTGTCTCTGATATCGCACGCTCCCACGTTTTTTAGGACGAAGCGATCTTTCGGCGCGCCTTCGATAAAGCGCACTTGCAGATCAGCGTGAAGCGGACCGACAAAAAACAGGCCTATGGCTGTTGCAAAAAGAATTGGGTGGAACATGAAAACCTCTCAATAGCGACATCAACTGTAATACTTGTCAAATCGGCCTTTGGATCAATTTTGCGCCTCGCCGAACCACCATCCCAAGTTAACAACCCCAAGCACTAGAACATGGGTAGAACTTCGACTAGCTCGTCGGTCAAAGATTCGGTTGATTTGGTCTGCAGGTAGCAATCATCCCCGCTTGCTAAGAATGTGAGCTTTGCAAACGGTGCGACAAGGAAGCCGATCAAGGGCAGACAATCGGCAATATACAGTGCAGTTATGACCCGAATGTCGATACGCGGCGACAGCTTCGGTGCTGGCTTTGACTTACGACCTTTGTCGCTCAAATGGACTTTTCTAGTCCTGCCATTCCTCCAATAATATGCTCATACGTTCCAGACCGAGTTCCAAATTAGCTGCAGAGCCTCCGCCGACACCCAACCGGATGTGATGAGGCATGCCATATGATGATCCGGGCAAGAGGAAAGTACGGTACGGTTCGGCGAGCAAACGTTTGGCGAAAGTATCCCCATCTATGCCGTCTAGTCGCGCCAGACCAATCAATCCGGCTTGCGGTTTAAACCACTCGAGGCGCGATTGTTCAGCAATAAATCGATCTAGACGCTCAAGCGTTCTCTGACCAGCGGTTCGCGCTGCACGCATGGCCTGATCATACTTGTCAGGTCGCAGAGCTACTTCGGCAATGACTTCGCCGAGAATATTCATAATCTCACTCGAATTCTCCCTCAGGATGATCGCATCCCAAATCAGGTCGGGATCACGGCAAATCATCCATCCGGTACGTAACCCTTGCAGCCCTAGCGCCTTGGATACGCTACCTGTCGTAATCCCCCGTGGATACAATCCGGCGATAGAAGGCGCACGAGCATGCTCCCATTCCAACCCGGCATACACTTCGTCCACAACCAGCCACGCGCCCACGCGATCTGCGATCTGAACCAGCCTTTCAAGTTCATCTCGGGTCATTAGCCGCCCGGTGGGATTGTTGGGGTTGGTCAGAAAGATAAGCCGGGTTCGGTGGGTCACTGCGGCATCAACCGCATCAAGCGGCAAGGACCATTCTGAGGCCTCATTACGGTCGATAACTTTCAATCTGGCGCCGACTGCATCAGCCAGCACGCCAGCTTGTGGCCACCCTGGACGCTCTGTCACCACTTCGTCGCCCGGCTGAACCAGTTGCATGAACGCCAGGTAGTTGGCTTCCGCGGCACCCGCCGTGATCAGAACGTCATCGGGCTGACAAAGGCGAGAGAGGCCGGCCCTGTCCAATACATGGCTTCTCAGAACAGGCAAACCGCGAAAGCTTTTCTGGTTCCAATCCAGCGGAAGATCGGGATCCAACGCGTCCAAGAATGCGCCCAAGCGGGGCGACTCTGACAAGGAAAACCCGATAAACGCTTCAGGATTTGCCTCTGTAGTATCGAGCAGGTACTGAAAAAGCGTATGTATCTTGACTTTCATCCCTCAACATAAATCCTTGTGACCAAATAGGGAGAGAGTGCGTGCAAGCAGAGGGATTTGTCAAAGGGCGCCCAATTGGTCTGGCCGTGTTGGATTACGGACTCTTCAAGGTTCATTCCAACGGCAGGGTTATAGGGATTTGCGGGTTTGTGATTCGAACAGACGTCGGCGAGGTGATCCTGATCGATACCGGACTTCCAGAAAAATATGCGACCGGCGCCGAGGCCGCAGTGAAAGAAGATCGGTTGTTTGAGTTTGGTGAAGTTTTGATCTGCGGGCCCGATAATCTGCCGAAGGCACAGCTTGCCAAGTTGGGAATCAAACCTTCAGACGTTACTTTGCAGATTTGTACACACACTCATATCGACCATGTTGGTGGCTTGGGTGATTTTCCAACCTCACCTATCCTGATATCAGCCGCAGAACGGGCCTTGCCGCGCCCACTTTATTGGGGCGATGTACAACCGCTGGAATGGCCCGATCAGGATTATCTTGAAATTGAAGGCGATGTTGAAGTCGGGCCGGGCTTTACGATTCTAGAAGCCCCCGGTCACGCTCCTGGTCAGATTGCCATGATGATTGATCTTCCCTCTGGTGCATTCTTGTTAACCAGTGATGCGATATCCCGGCCTGAGGAGATTGACGAGAAGTTTGTGGGGTCCTGGGATGAGGTCGCCGCGATCGCAAGTGCCGAACGGCTCATGAGCCTGGCCTCCCTGCGGGATGCCTTCGTGATTTATGGGCATTGTCCGGAGCAGTGGTCTGAACTTAAAAAAGTGCCAGAATTCTATCACTGATCACGAGTGGCCTTCTGCCTCAGTTTCGCAGCACACTCTACCAACCTGCGGTCTATCGCACGTCGCGTCCTTGATTGAGGATAATCACATTTCCACTGGAAACATCACCTGCCGGAGAGATGAGAAAGCTGACCCAAGATGCGATTTGTTCAGGCTTCATCGCTTGTCCGTGTGGCATGGCATCGATGGCTTGTTGCAAGACATCTTCAGTAAGAACGCTAAAAAGCGGTGTTTCGGTCATGGCAGGAGCCAGAGAGTTTACACAAATTTTGTCTCGCGCGTAACGCCGGGCGAGGTCTTTCGTCAGCGTGTCCATAGCCGCCTTGGACGCCCGGTAGTGCGGCGGGTCAAAGACATCAAAATTGTACGCTCCGTTTGATGAAATATTGACAATCTTCTTGATGCCTTCTCGTTCGAGCATCATTTTCACCGCTTGCTGGCAACAATGAAATGCAGAGGTAAAGTTTATCGCCATCTGCTTGTCAAATTCCTCGGCAGGTATGTTTGGAAAATCTGACATGAAACAAGTACCTGCATTATTGACCAAAGCATCCAACCCGCCATGCACCGTCTTAATATCCTTAAACGTGTGAGAAATGGCTGCGGAATCCGTCAAATCCACAGCCCTAGGCGTGAATCTCAAATCGAGATCAACGGCCAATTCGTTCAGGCCATTCACGTCAAGATCCAACCCAATCACGTGCATCCCATCCGCGCACAGTTGGCGGCTAATGGCTCGCCCCATTCCCCCTGCGGCGCCCGTGACAACGACTGTATTCATGGTAAGCCCTTTTACTTTTGCATCGGTTGATTTGCTTCACCATGCAGGTATGCAAACAACTACTTACCTTACATATGGGCAACCTAAAACTAAATCAGTTGGAAATTCTGAGTGTCCGCCTTGGGCTCATACCGACCATTCGCCGCAGCCTCCACCACTTTCCGCTTCGCGGGACAAGGCGCCAATTTGTTGAGTTCGCACCGTTGTCCGCTTCGGAAAACAGAAGGCGGACACAAACGGTCGTATTAGCCGGTAACAGAGACGACGGAGTTTTGGAAAATCCGCCGGATCGATCGAGGTTGGCAAGTCCAACAATAGAATGCGAATCAGTTAATCAGGAAGTCCTGCGTCGGCCAAGAGCCAGCACAGAGCGTCGAGGTTCTTTGATTCTGCGAAAGGCAGCGTCCGGCGCACAAATCCCAAAGTATAGCCGGGGCTGGCTTCTCGAAGTGCGGCCACAGCCTCAGCCGCCTGCTCGTGCTTGCCCAGTTTCTGGTAACACGCGGCAAGCAAAGCCAGCACGTTTGCATGCTTCGGCATCTCCATTACCGCCCGTTCCACATCTGACAGCGCTTCCTGAAATCGGTCGGCAACAAAGAACGCGCGCGAACGATGGACAAGGTATAGACCGGGAAACAATGGATTGAACCGGATTGCAGCATCAATTTCTTTGAGCGCATCATCTCCTCGCCCCATGTAGGCATAGGTCGCCCCGACAATCATGCGAAAGTGAGCGTTGGAGGGATTCAGTCGGACAGCAAGCCTAACCTCGTCTAGGCCCCGTCCGAAATCACGCCCCCGATCTCGCCACCACAAGGCAAATCCGAGGACGCAATGACCCCAAGGTTCGTTCGGATCGGCCTCGATTGCGGACTTGCCGCAGTCAAGGGCGATCTCGAAAGAACGCTCAGCATTCTCGCTCAAGCCGTTTGAGCCTTCGGTGTGGTGCGCCCAGCCCAAGATCGCGTGCGCCCTTGCGAACCCTGGATCGAGTTGAATGGCGGCCTCGGCTTCGCGCCGCGCCGCAGCCGCACCTTCCCGCGAAAACGCCCATATATGCTGCTGAGCCTTGAGGGCGTGATCATAGGCACTGATCGCATCGGCGCTTGCGATCTGAACCCTTTTGTAATGTCGCAATGAAACCTGACCGATGAGCGTGTTGACGACGATGGTTGAAATCTCCTCCTGAACGTCAAGGATATCCACGACGTCCCGATCGAACCTCTCGGCCCAAAGCGTCTTTCGGCTTGTAACATCGGTCAATTGCACAGTTACGCGCACTCTTCCCTCTGCGCGCCGGACGCTCCCCTCCAGCAAGTATGCAACGCCGAGTTCACTGGCAAAGTCGTATGCAGCCCACTTTCGGTCGCGAAAGGCAAATGCGGATTGCCGCGCAATTACGAAAAGTTCGCCATAGCGCGACAGGTCAGTAATGATGTCATCGGAAATTCCGTCCGAAAAGAATGATTGCGACGCATCTCCGGATAAATTCTCAAAAGGAAGTACAACTATTGATGGTGTTGCCGGTTCGGCGCCATCTTGCTGCAAAATCGACACGTTTGATGGGTCGCGGGAGGCTCCGTCCGGATTAGGATTGGCGGTCTCTGGTTCGGGTACAAACAGAAAACCGCGACGTATAACAGTTTTGATAATCTGCTGTTTCGTACCGTCGTCCCCAAGAGCCTGCCGTGCGGAGTTTATTCGAGATGAAATCGCTGAATCTGAAACGATCCGTCCTCCCCAGACGGCCTGGATGATCTCGTCTCGGGTGATGACGCGCCCCGGGTTTGAAGCTAGGTAAGTGATCAGGTCAAGAACCTGCGGTTCAATGGCCACAACACAACTTCCGCGCCGCAACTCGCCCCTCGCAGTGTCGATTTGGAATTCGTCGAAAGATATCATTGCTGTGCCCTTCACCAGCAAGTTTGAACACAGGGCCCATTTTTTCTCAAGCAGAATGGATGACAACTGGACGGCCTCTGGACGTCGGCTGGAAGCGGTGCCCGAGGTCATGTGGCAACATTGGTCCATGGCAACGACGCCGCAGATTGAATTGGAAAGACACAATGAACCCTCGCGACACATACATCCTCACCCACTATTCAGAGATTACAGACGCGAAAAAGCCTGAGATTCGTCACCTGCAAGCCGAAGTCGTCCGAAGCCTTTTCCGCGGCATGGCGGGAGCGATCCGACAGATGACCCAACGAGAGCAGCATGGCGAGCGTTTGCCTGGTATGGACGAGGCGTAGCTCGCTGGCGGCAAAAGGACGAT
>JBDVOA010000015.1:0-16568 GCA_039969355.1 Paracoccaceae bacterium | reverse complement strand
CAAAGGTGTGTTTGAAACGCCCGCCGGGCCGCTTTTGCTACAAGCCGTCCGAAAATCTGTCCAGCCGCCCGAACTGCTCCCCGCTCCCGCGCAAGACCGCCGAAATCAGATTGTCTTCATCGGGCGAGGGTACGAAAGCGAAGACCTGCGCCGCTCGCTCGCCTATTTCACCCGCAACTGAATAAAGCCGCGACAACGTGCACTCGCAGAGTGTGCCGTTGGCGTTACAGACATCAAGCTACGGGGCTTTCGGGACTGAAGCTGACCGCAAGAATATCCAAGCAAAAGGGTGGGCTCAATGCGTTACAGCTATACAATCGGCATGTGGCTCTGCTCCCTCTGGGGGCCAGAGGGGATCAGCCAAGCCTTGGTAATAGACGAATGGCAATAGGAGACGAGCACCATAGCTGCATATACTTCAAAAGATAACGATCCCATTCATTGATAGTTTTGTTGCAAATCGAATGCCTAATTTTGCTCCCGGTTAGATTACCAATGTCAAAGCTCGACCATAAGGTGATGGCCAGCCATGTTAATCCGATGGCACGGCGCAGTAAATGCTATCAACGGAGCGGCATCAAACCGCGACAGGTCCAATCATTGTAATGATCCCCATTGCTGCGGCCCTCGCCGAGCGTCTCGGCCTCGTACAGTCCGGACGCGGGGCAATTGGCCTGATTGCGACCGCTGTCACGACCACGCTTTTGCCAACATATGCAATACTGACCGCCAACCTGCCAACGATCGTCCACGTGGGAGCAATGGACCAACTCTACGGCTCGCGCGTTACTTACTCAGGATATTTCTTGCAGCAATGGCCCGTGAACGACTTGCGGCTCGTGTTGCTGGTTGCACTGATGGTTCGATTCACTCGGGAACCCATCACTTTCCAAGCCACTACAACGTCCGGAAGCGAACCGATCACGCCAGAACAACGGCGCCTTCTGTTTGTGCTGGGGGCCGCGATCGTGATGTGGATGACAGATTTCGTGCATGGCATCTCACCCGCCTGGGTCGCCCTGACTGCAGCAACAATCGTAATCTGGCCGCGCTTTGGCATGCTGAATTCCACGGCCATGCGCGAGCAGGTCGACCTTACCCCCGCGATCTTTTTCGCCTCCATCGTGACCGTGGTTACCGTCGCTCGCGAAGCCGGCCTTGATCAGCTTCTGGCAGATATCATTATCAAAGAACTGCCATTGAATGGAGAAGGTGGTTTACCTGCTATTTACGCCGTCTTTGGCTCTTCATTGTTGTTGTCACACTTGACCACTGCACCAGCTGCGCCCGCTGTGCTTGTGCCCTTTGCCGCACCTCTTGCTGAGGCGTCTGGGCTTTCGCTCGAAGTTGTTTCGATGTCTCAGATGTTGGGCATTTCGACGCCCGCCATTCCCTACCAAGCGCCGCCGCTGATTGTCGCCATGTCGCTCTCGAAAGTGCCAAACGCGGTCTTTTTGCGTCTTTGTCTCTGGTTGGCCCTGGCCGTCACAGTTGTGGGCGTCCCTGTGACTTATTTCTGGTGGCAAATCATCGGCTTCACTTGATGCCGAGCTTGGATTCACGGTCGCATTGGCGACAAAATCGCCAGTTTCGAGAAGAGCGAGAATCGAGCAAGATAGGCAAGTCGTAATATCTGTGATGTCCGATACAATTTGATGGTAAAGTAGCCGATTTGGGGTTTGCTTAGGGGGGTGACAAAGACACCTTTAGAACGGAAATGTCGGTTCAATCACGCGATTATCCGAAGCCGCTGCCGAGTCTTTTTATCAGGCGGGTCAAAAGGTGAGATAATTCATCCACAACACGCTAACCCACTGACCAAAAATAATTAAAACGAACTGTCTCTCCGCCACCCAACCCAGTCCCGGTCAGCGAATATTGCCAAGGCAAACTGAGGTCGGATCGAATTGGTCTGACACCACCGTTCTGCCCCTCGGGCACAAACCGCTCAAGCAAAGCGCAAATTCAGATTTATGCATAAAATCCGGCGATTGCGACCTCATTTAGTTGATGCGGTAAACAAAAGTCAGCTTCCGGCTGGCGCCTTTTGGCGGGCGCGGAAAAGGTGCCGCGTTGCGAACCTGTGCTTTGGCTGCGTTGTTGATCTCGAGCGAACCTGTGCCATCAATGATATTTACTCGGGCCAGCGTGCCGTCAGGATTAATCTCGAAGTGGACTCGAGCGAACCCTCTGACGGAAATGCGAACAGTTGGAGTACGGTTCAGTTGCATCAGAACCCGACCCGCATAGTTGGTGACATCCGAGTTCCCGGGAGAGCGGGAATCAAGGTTGCCCAATCCGTCGGATACGGCCCCGTTTTTTTGCGTGGCCAACAGATCGGTTCCATCCCGTTGATAGGCGACCAGTGGCGATTCAATGAGCTGCGACGAAGACGGTCGACCATCGCTCGGTTCGGTCGAGTCCTCAAGTTCTTGCTCAGTATCTACGAATGACTGACGCGACGGAAGTTGGGGGCGCAATGAAGAAGTGACTGCTAAATCAGAGCCGCCTAAGTCTTCTTTGGTTCCCGTTTTTTCTGATTTCTCAGAGGCAGGCTCGACCGCTGCTTCCAGAATTTCAGGTTCGATCGTCTCGCGAATTAGCGGTATCACGGGAACGGCAGGAGATTCAGTCGCTGGAGTTATGGCGGTGATCGGAACCTGCAAAGCGGCGATCTGGCTTGGCGCTTCCGATTGCGGCGCCTGAGCGATGGGCGGGCTTTCTGCCGGTTCAGCGCCGTCGGATTCATTCGGCGAGTTTGCAGCAGAGTCGATTACTGATGGCACTATAGTTTCGGGCTGGAGCGCCGCGCTCTGCTCCGGTTCAGGCGGTCGGGCCTTCTCCGGTTGCACGATCTTTGCTGTGCCTGCGTCGGGCGCAACAGTCGGCTGAGGCTTTTCCGACGCCACAAGCGCCTCGGTCGTTGGGATATCTGAAATATCTGGCTGAGGTGATGTCTCGGCCGGCGGCTCCGGCGCTGTTGCAGTATCAGGTTCAACGGGTTCAGAGGTAGCCTCGGCGACATCCTCAAAGGCGTTGCCCACCGCTACGACGTCGGTTGCCGTTAACTCGATGGGCTGTTGCGGTTGAAGAGAGGATGAGAAACTCAATCCAAGAAGGTGGACAATCAGGGACAGAAGAACGGCCACAGTCGCAATGGCAGTTGATCTTCGGATCATTTGAGAGCTCGTTCTGTAACCAGAATGACGGACGGAGCGCCGAGGCGACGGAGCCTACCTGTTACTTCGATTAGGCGGGAGGCGGAGGCATCACGGTCCGGGACAATCCGGACGGGCCCTGCGTCATGGCTGGACAAATAGGTCGTCGGATCGGTTGGTGTGCCGCGAAAACTCAGTGTTCCGTCTTTGCGCAGCACCAGCGCGTCCGGCGGCTCGCGTCCCTCCAGACCGGAGGTGTCCACGAGTTCCAAATCGGGATCAAGTGGCGGCGCGACCGTACCTGCGATCAGGAAGAAAATCAGCATCAAGAAAACGACGTTGATCAGTGCTATGGTAGTATCGCGTGTCCGGCGTGGGAGTGCAGGGCGGATCATAGTATCATTCCAGCACCAAGACACTAAGCCCGTCACGCCCACGCAATCGTACGAGAAGATCCACCAGCCGTTGCGACGAGGCATCTGCATCCAAGCTGACCAACACTTGCCCGGGCTCAATTTGGTCGGCCAGTGCGTCCAGCGTGACTGGATTACCATTCAGCGCCAATCGGCCAGCACCCAGTTGCACGAAAGCCCGTTTAGTCGGCTCATCAGCCGCAACTGCGTCGCTTGATGCCTGATTTATTTCTATCTCGCCAAAGGTCGAAAAAGTCGAAGACAACATAAAAAATAGCAACAGCAGAAAGATTACGTCAATGAGCGGCGTCAAGGCCAAGGGACGCCGAACAAAAGGCGCTGGGTTACGCATTACTGGGCGCAACACCAGGCACGGTCCGAACCGGTGTCAGAACTGTGCGCAGTGCCTTATCTGCAAATACCCGCTCGCGCGCAGTGCGGCTTTCGAGCCAGGCAAGGAGCATGGAAGTTGGCATCGCGACAGCGAGCCCTACCGCTGTCGTCAAAAGAGCGACCCATATCCCCCCCGCTAACAGCGATGGGTCTACCGATGTCCCGGCCGTCTGCAGGCTCTGGAACGCCTTAATCATGCCGAGTACCGTTCCGAAGAGGCCGAGCAACGGCGCGAGTTGCGCCACAGTGTCTAGGAATCGGAAGCCGCGTTCGAGCCCTGCAAGCGCCAGCCCGGCTTCGGCATCAAGTCGTCCGTCAATGCCGGGTTGTTCCGGTGTATTCATTGCGGTCACGATTAGCGGGGCAAGGTAGCTGCGGCTATCACCGAGGCGCACCTGCGCCGCTGCTCGATCCCCCGCATCCCAGGCTGCCAGAGCTTCTGAGAGGACTTTGTGCCGGCCAACGCCAGACGCCGCGAACTGCCAGATTTTATAAAAGGTGACCCCGAGAGTTAGCACCGACATCACTATCAAGATTGCGACCACTGGTCCGCCGAGAGAGAGTATTCCGCCAAGGGTATCTAGAGGGCTCATCCAAGCAAATCCACAGCAATTCGACTGCTGACTGTGAGTTGGTCGTGACAAACAGCGCTTTCCGCACCATCAACGATGCAAGAACTCGCGCCATTAATCAGCGCTTGTTCCAAAGTTTCGCAGGCCATCCCGGGCAGGTCAAACTGCCGCACCCGTGGTCGATCCGCTGGCAGGTCGCGGAAATCGAAAAGAGACAGCTTCACTACTCCACCTGAAGTATCGAATATCACGGCTTCAAACACCGCCTTGTCGATCGCAATACTTGTCTCGTTTCGGACCAAAAAAGTCATCCGGCAGCCGTCAGCAACATCTTGTATTGCATTTAGCTCAAGTAATAGAGGCGAAGGGGAGTCCTCGGCAGATTGCGCAACTGCCACGAGTGGTATTGCATAGGCGAGTAGCACGAAAAATGTAAGGCGACGAAACAACATGGACTAGCTCCTAATAGGCAACACCGGATATGATTGCCTGCGATCAACGCTGGCGGCACAGTTCGGTTCACGCATTCCTTTATCGAAGCCAACGACTGCGTGAAAGGGTCGCCGACGTCATTGTGATTAAAGGAGCACTCAGAATTCAGGCCGTCCCAAACGGGCAACGTGCCTCAGATTCACCTTATTGGTGGGCGAGTTTTGACCGATTTCTTCGTTATTTATACGAGAACGAAACGAGAATATCTGAAATGGCTCTTCGGAGCCGGATCAACACCTCGAGGATCTGGAATGCCTGCGCTGAATACCGACACATCTGCCAGCGCCGTAAATATGGCGCAGCTGATCTTTGGATCCGGTTTCAGTATTATTGGTGCCAACTATTTTGGTGCCGCTGGCTCTTCCGCCACATATTCCGGGGGTGATGCTTCTAATCCAAATGTTTTACCAGCAGATACTGGCGTCATTCTATCGACCGGCAATGTTGACAGCTTCGCCAACGCGACCGGTGCAAACAACCAATCTGGTAGCACAAGCGCCAATACGTCAGGTATTGACGGTGTTTCGGCATTTGACACCGCAGCGAATGCGTCGACTTTTGATGCTTCCTATCTTGAAGTGACATTTACTCCAGATCCCGGGCAGACATCCTTAAGCATCGAATTCCGTTTTTATTCAGAAGAATACAACGAATATGTCTACTCAAACTTCAATGATATTGCCTTAGTTCAACTTGATGGGGTGACCCAGCCGTTATCAGTGGGCGACGGGGCGATTTCGGTGAATTCGATTAATGATGCTGACACTTTTACGCCAACAAATGGCTCTGAAGCCAACGACCCCAACCCGGGAAACGGACAATTCGACAGCGCGAACGAAAACCTCTACGTCGACAATTCTACGGGGGCATATGCCACAGAGATGGACGGTTTCACGGTCACGCTGTCCTACGATATTCCCGTTGTACCCGGCACGTCTTATACCCTTTTGATCGGTATTGCGGATGTGGGCGACAGTGCTTGGGATTCGTCACTGGTAATTGCATCCAATACGTCTGCAGGCGTCAATGAGGACCCGATTGCCACGGATGACACCGGCATCAGGATTAAGGGAGCCAACGAGGTCGCCGTCAATGTGTTGGCAAATGATTCTGACCCAACCGGTCAAGCGTTAACAATAACGGAGATTAACGGTTTCGCCGTCAATGCAAATGACACGGTCACACTTGCCTCGGGCCAAACAGTCAGGCTGAACGCGGATGGAACAATAACCATCGACAACGATGCATTGAGTTACGGCACCAACTCGTTCAGCTATACTGTTTCAGATATTGACGGAAATACGGACAGCGCATTTGTCACTTTCGACGCGACCCCTGTGTGCTTCACGCCCGGAGCCATGATTGAAACAACCCGCGGTCCAGTGGCCATAGAAGCGCTCGAGCAAGGGGACTTGGTAATTACCCGCGACAATGGCCCAAAACCTGTAAGGTGGATCGGAACACGCACTATGCTGGCACCTCAGAAGCACGCCCCAATTTGGTTTGCTCCAGGCGTGTTCGGCAATAAATCCCCATTTTCACTTTCGCCACAGCACCGTGTTTTGGTTTGTGACTACAGAGCGCAACTTTTTTTCGGTGAAGACGAAGTGCTCATTCCCGCAAAGTTTCTGGTGAACGGTACGACGATCACTCAAGCCCCGCCCGGAGAAGTGACCTACCTGCATCTGCTTTTCGACGATCATGAAATTATCACCGCTGATGGCGTAGCTTCTGAAAGCTATCATCCGGGGCAATTTAGCTTGAATGAGCTAGAAGACTGCGCTCGCGAGGAGTTGTTCACCGTATTTCCTGAGTTGCGCTGCGACCCTCGTAATTATGGAGCAACGGCACGACTAAGTCTGAAGCGCCACGAAAGCGCGCTGCTGGCAGCCTGAATCTGTGCACGGGGTCGTGCGCCCAAAAGAAACTGACTTACGACTGGCACGCGATTGTCTTTGTTCGGATGCATGTCAAAACGCTCCCTATTAATCAGCCTGAAAATAGTCACCAAATTTCATGCCGCAATGCAGCTGCGCGTATTGCGTACGGTCAAAATTGCGTCCCGCTGCACCCCGAGAACCTATCATTCGAACTCATCATCCATCGTTTCCGTGGTCAGTTTCGGACTCGCTGGTCTCTGAACTCATTCTGCTGCTTGCTTTGGAGTCGATGCGCGGAATTCGCGAGTGATCTCCTCGATAAGCGCCTTTACGGGGGCAGTTCTGCTCTTGGCATGTGTGCGGACAACAAAGGTGATATCCGGAGGTGGCGGGAATACCCCCTCGATCACTTCAATGCCCTGCGACAGATGCATCCCGTTCAGCAGAGCTACTCCGAGGCCGGATCGGACAGCAGATTGTATTCCGGCAGCGCTTGGGCACTCCAGCACAGTTTCAAAGCGATAATCCTCTAACTGGCCGTCACCAGATCCCCACTGCCGATAAAAGCAATTGCTATCAAATGACAAGAATGGGAGGCGCCGGGACAGGTCTAAAGCGAAGTCCGGGGATTTGACCCAATGCAGGCTATCAGTAAATAGCACCAGATCATTTTCCAGGACTTCTTCTTTGAAAACTTGCATAACGGCAATATCCAGTTCACCGGCTTTGAGCCAGGCCTGAACATTTAGGCTTTGACTGGCGCGGATTCGAACACAAACTGCAGGACATAGCGTCGAGAATCGGCCGACTATTCGGGCGATATCACTGGTGGTCGTATCTTCAGTCATCCCCAGCCGAATGGTCCCAGACAGAGGCTTCTTCCCTAAATCGGCCAGTGCTTCGTCATGTAAATCTATCAGGCGGTGGGCATAGTTTTTCAGGCGTTCTCCGGACTCGGTCAATAGAGGTCCACCCCTACGACGTGCTAGTAAATTGCAATCCAGCGCTTGTTCCAAGCGTCGCATCTTATGACTAACCGCAGACTGCGACAGTCCCAGGTACTCCGCTGCGCGTGTCACTCCACCATGTTTTGCAATGGCGAGAAGAGCGCGAAGCGCATCTATTTCAAGTCTTTCTGACATATCCGCAATATATCATGACAAAAAATGATGGTATAGTGACAATCATTCATTTGCTTCATGTCGTTGATTAAGTTTATCCAATTCGGAGCCTAATTTTAGGAATGGAGTGAATGAGAAATGACGGATGTTGTGCAAACGCGTTTCGTGTGGCGAGACAAAAGGGCCCTTACAGCATTCTTCGAAATCACCGGGTCTGTGCTGGCCATGGGGTATGCTCTACTTATCGCGTCAAATGTCGGCGCCGAAATTATCGGCTTTTCCTTGCTGCTGATTTCTTCCGGCCTGTTTGCTGGTTGGGCAATTCTAGACCGACGCTGGACTTTCTTGTTGCTCCAGTTGTTTTACGCGACATCGGGTGTCATTGGGTTGATCCGTTGGGGTTAACGATCTGGCAAACCGCACGGATATGATTTGGAGGACCGACAATGAAACTGACTGATTTCAAGGCCCTGACTTTTGACGTCTATGGCACGCTCATCGATTGGGAAACCGGAATGGTCACAGGTTTGAAACCACTGACCGACAGGGTGAGTCGAAGCTTGTCTCGTGACGATATTCTAGAAGCGCATGCCTACTACGAATCCACTACGCAGCGTTGGACGCCGTCCAAGAAATACTACGAGTTGTTGCCGGTTGTGTATCGTCGGTTGGCTGAGGAATGGGGTGTAGAAGTTCCATGGGAAGAGTGCCAAGCGTATGGCCTGTCCGTACGCCAATGGCCAGCGTTCGATGATAGCCGCACAGCACTGGCTTACCTCAAACAGCACTATAAACTTATTGTTCTGACCAATACAGACAACCTGAGTTTCCAGGGATCAAACGCCCGGTTGGGGGTGCAATTTGACGGAGTTTATACAGCCGAAGATATCGGCAGCTATAAGCCTGATAACCGGAACTTTGACTATATGTTGGAGACGTTGTCGCGACGGGGCATCGACAAGAGTGAAATTCTGCATACCGCAGAAAGCATGTTCCACGACCACGCCCCAGCGAACATGCACGGGCTATCGAATTGCTGGATTTATCGCCGCCACAACAAAGATGGCTTCGGGGCCACCATGAACCCGGGCGAGATGCCGCACTACGATTTCCGTTTCGATAGTATGGCGGACTTGGTCGAGGCGCACCGGGCAGAGTTGGTGGCCTTGGCGTGAGTTCTTTGCTCAGATTCTGCAACTCTTGCCATTGGAATTCCTATGCCAGTAAATCTCGGCCCAATGCTGGCAATCGATGACCTCCAGAACTCACCAATAGTTTTCCCGAAGGCCGCCGCTCTGGCGTAGTGCAACAAATAGTCTTCTAGGAGTTTTGCGCCGATTTTCTCACTTGATGAATTTCAGCGCCTTCTTGAATGTTGATGTTCCTGCGCGTCCGAGCCACTCAAATACGACCATCTCAGTTGTCACGATCCCGGCCCCGCAGGCACCTAACCTCTCAAGGCAGGCGCGCTCGCTTTCTAATGTGCGTGAGGCCGTTGCATCGGACACGACAAACACATCTTTTCCTTCCTCCATGAGGCTGGCAGCTGTCTGCATCACACAGATATGTGCCTCCATACCTGTCAGGATGGCCTGCTGTCTGTTCAGCGCGCGAAATGCTTTAGCAAACCCCGCATCCTCCATGCACGAAAAATGCATTTTCTCAATGGCCGGCGCGTTGGTGACTTCACGTATTTCCCTTACCGTCGATCCCAGACCCTTCGGGTATTGTTCCGTCAGCAGAATGGGGACACTGATTTCTTCAGCGAGGCTGATGAGCGTTTGCGTGTTCTGCAAAGTGCGCGCGGGCGCTTGCATGGCTGGCACCAGTCGTTCTTGCATATCAATGACACAAAGTACGGTTTCTGACGCGCGGATCAGCATTCGCTATCGCTAGGGGAAAGTTTCGGAAGCACCTCGTAAATCTCCAAATTGGTATACCACATACCACAATCATTACGACCATTCTTGTGATCTTCCAAGTTATAATAACTGAGCAGTTGCGGGCATTTCTGCGCTGTTCGCAGCGAAAAGCCAAGGAAATAGGAGCTTTATTGAGGAAATCGAACTTCGGCTGAGAACTTGTTGCTGAATGCCAATATTAGGTCTACGGTGTACCAGATGATTACGAATCTCATTGTTGGAAAAATGAAGCTACAACCGATTGTCTCTAACCTTACCTTGAAAGACCGAGTTTATGACCGGCTTCGTGAGGCGATCGTCGAGATGAATATTTATCAGGCTGATGCCGACCTTCGACTCGACGAACGCACGATGGCGGAACAACTTCAGGTGTCTCGCACGCCGCTGCGCGAGGCTCTGACGCGACTGGAACGTGACGGATTGATCGAGATTCGGGCGCGCAAGGGCGTTTTTGTCGTACGCCGGACGTTGGAGGAAATCCTCGAGATGATTGTTGCCTGGGCGGCGCTGGAAAGCATGGCTGCTCGACTGGCGACGGATGTCGCGAGCGATGCGGATTTGCGAAATTTGCGAAAACACGCGTTGCGTCATTCGGAAAGTTCGGCCAACGCTGATCTCAGCGAATATTCAGATGCGAATATCAAATTCCACCAGATGATTTTGGACATGTCGGGATGTGCATTGCTCGCTGAAATGGCCGATGGGCTATTCGTTCACATGCACGCAGTGCGTCGTCGGGCATTAGAGGAAAACGACCGGGCGTCGCGGTCGGTCGTTGACCACATGGGGATCATCGAGGCGCTGGAAGCCCGCGATGCCGATCTGACGGCACAGTTGGTCAGAGAGCACACGATGCGGCTGCACAACCACGTGCGCAGGGTCTGGAGCAAGTTCGAAAACAGGCGAGAGAGCATCGCCGGTTAAAACGCATTTTTTTGGGGGGAATATGGCAGACGGTAACGCAGAGGCGCAAGTCAATCAAAACGTGACAGACGGGTTTCACCTGTTGATTGATGCGTTAAAGCTGAACGGGGTCGAAACGATTTATAACGTTCCCGGAATCCCGATAACAGATCTGGGGCGCTATGCTCAGGCACAGGGTTTGCGAGTCCTGTCGTTTCGTCACGAACAGCATGCGGGATATGCAGCAGCCGCGGCGGGGTTTCTGACCAAGCGCCCCGGCATCTGCATGACTGTGTCTGCCCCAGGGTTTCTGAATGGCCTGACTGCGCTGGCCCATGCGACAACAAATTGCTGGCCGATGATCCTGATTTCGGGCTCGTCAGAGCGTGAAGTCGTAGATTTGCAGCGCGGTGACTATGAGGAAATGGATCAGCTTGCTGTCTCCAGGCCTCACGCGAAAGCGGCCTATCGGATCCTGCATGCGGCGGATATCGGGCTGGGTGTTGCGCGCGCTTTCCGTGCCGCGACAACAGGGCGACCAGGTGGCGTTTATTTGGACGTCCCAGGCGCGCTGTTGGGTCAGGTTATGGACGAGGTTGAGGGTAAGAACTCTATGCGGCAGGTCGTAGACATGAACGCGGCCTCGGTGCCGGCACCCGCAGCAGTTGAACGGGCAGTTCAGGTGCTTAGGACTGCGAAGAAACCGCTGATGATCATCGGCAAGGGCGCGGCTTATGCGCAATGCGACGATAAAGTGCGTGAATTGGTCGAAACGCTTGGATTCCCGTATCTGCCGATGTCTATGGCCAAGGGTCTGCTGCCCGACTCCCATCCGCAATGTGCCAGCGCCGCGCGTTCATTGGTGCTGAAAGAAAGCGATTGCGTGTTTTTGGTTGGTGCGCGGTTGAACTGGCTGCTGAGCCATGGCCAAGGCAAGGCATGGGGCGAGCCGGGACAGAAAAGTTTCGTCCAGATCGATATCGAGCCGACAGAGATGGATTCGAACCAGCCGATATCCGCCCCACTGATTGGTGACATTGAAAGCTGTGCGATTGCATTGTTGGATGCGGTTGGTAGCGACTGGGACAAACCGAGCGAAGACTGGGCCGGCGCTGTGCGGGAAAAGGTTGAAACCAACATCGCACGAATGGCTCCGCGTCTCCGCAACAATAATACACCAATGGACTATCAAGGCGCGCTTGGCGTCATCAAAGATGTCATGGCCGAGCATCAGGATACAATTCTGGTCAATGAAGGCGCAAATGCTTTGGATCAGTGCCGGTCGATCGTTGATATCCACAAACCTCGCAAACGATTGGATGTCGGCACGTGGGGGATCATGGGGATCGGCATGGGCTCTGCCGTGGCAGGCGCAGTAGAGACCGGAAATCAGGTGCTTTGTGTCGAGGGTGACAGCGCCTTTGGCTTTTCCGGCATGGAGGTTGAGACGATCTGCCGCTACGATCTGCCGGTTTGCATTGTCGTGTTCAACAATAACGGCATCTATCGCGGCGATGGTGAAAATTGGGGCGGCGGTGAGGATCCGTCGACTACGGTCTTCGTGAAAGACGCGAAATACGAACTGATGATGAAGGCCTTTGGTGGCGTTGGTGTTGTGGCGAACAACCCGGACGAATTGCGTAGCACAATCGCCGAGGCATTTGCATCGCGCAAACCAACACTGATTAACGCAGTCATTGACGAAGGCGCAGGTCGCGAAAGCGGCAATATCGGAAATCTGAACCCCAGCTCTGTGGTGGCCCAACGGTTATATCCACAAGCGAAGAAATAGTTGGTGCGAACAGCCGTGCTGAACAACGCATCGAATTTGTGAGGAAAAAAGAAATGAAAGCTCTCGAAGGCGTCAAAATTCTGGATTTCACGCATGTCCAGTCTGGCCCAACCTGCACGCAACTGCTCGCATGGTTCGGGGCGGATGTGATCAAGGTCGAACGCCCCGGTGTCGGCGATGCGACGCGCAAACAGCTAATTGATGTACCGGGGGCGGACTCGCTCTATTTCACTATGCTCAACCATAACAAACGCTCCATCGAACTGAATTCCAAAAACGAAACCGGCAAAGAGGTTTTGACCCGCCTGATCAAAACCTGCGACGTGATGGTGGAGAATTTTGCCCCTGGCGCGCTGGACCGAATGGGGTTCACTTGGGAGCGAATTCAAGAAATTAATCCGCGTATGATCCTTGCCTCAATCAAGGGGTTCGGCCCCGGGAAATATGAGGACTGCAAAGTTTATGAGAATGTCGCGCAATGCGCGGGGGGATCGGCTTCGACAACTGGTTTCCGTGATGGCCCACCGCTCGTCACAGGCGCGCAGATTGGCGACAGTGGTACCGGCCTGCACTTATGTCTTGGCATCGTCACCGCGCTTTTTCACCGCGAAAAATCGGGTAAGGGCCAGAAGGTTAGCGCTGCGATGCAAGACGGCGTGCTGAATCTTTCCCGTGTGAAACTGCGCGATCAGCAGCGACTCGCTGTAGGCCCCTTGAAGGAATACAGCCAGTTCGGTGAGGGCGCACCTTTTGGTGAAGCAACACCCCGCGCCGGCAACGATTCCGGCGGTGGGCAGCCGGGCCGCATCCTGAAATGCAAAGGTTGGGAGACGGATCCCGATGCTTACACGTATTTCATCACGCAAGCCGCAGTTTGGGGCAATGTCTGCGACGTGATTGGCAAGCCAGAATGGAAAGAGGCCGATGGCTATGCCACACCACCAGATCGCTTAGATAAGCTTAACGAGATCTTCGAAGCCGTTGAAGAATGGACCAAGACGAAAACCAAGTTCGAGGTCATGGATATCTGCAACCCGCTAAACATACCTGTAGGGCCAATTTTGTCGATGAAGGAATTGATGGAAGATCAGGGCCTGCGCGCGACTGGCACCATCGTCGATGTCGAGCACCCCGAGCGAGGAACCTATGTCAGTGTCGGTTGTCCCGTCAAGTTATCGGAGTCTCCGGTCGAGGTTGAGCGTTCCCCACTATTAGGGGAGCATACCGCCGAAATCTTGACCGACGTACTTGGCTATGAGGGCGACGAACTCACGGCCGTCATTGCCAGCGGCGCTGTTGGCGAAGTCAAAAAGGTAGCTGCCGAATGAAATTGGTTGTTATGGGCCAGCAGGCTTTCGGCAAGGATTGCCTTGAAAAGCTGATCACCAGTGGGGCGGGCGTTGTTGCGGTTTATTGCGAACCCGACCGCGAAGGCAAGCCTGTCGACCCAATCAAGGAATTCGCGCTTGAGCAAGGTTTGCCAGTAGAACAACCGGCCGACTTTAAGGATCACGTGACACTAGACACATTGGCCCGTTACGAGGCCGACCTTATGGTCATGGCCTTCGTCAACGTATTCGTCCCAGAAGCAGCACGAGATACGCCTAAAATGGGCTCCATCTGTTTCCATCCTTCACTATTGCCAAAGTATCGTGGGCCGAGTGCCGTGAATTGGCCCATCATCATGGGTGAAACCAAATCTGGTTATAGTTGGTTCTATCCCTCGGATGGACTCGACGAAGGTGATTGCCTGCTGCAATGGGAATGTGGCATCGGCCCGGACGACACGGTCATCGATCTCTATTTCAAGAAAATCTATCCCAGCGCGGTTGAAAGCGTCTTGCAGGTGGTGGACTTGTTCCGCGCCGGCAATCCGCCACACATAGTGCCCGATGAGGCGCAGGCGAGTTATGAACGCCGTTGCGTCAAGAAGCATGCCCGCATCGATTGGAACAAGCCTGTCGGGCAAGTCTACAACCTGATCCGCGGCACCAACCCTGCGCCTGGGGCATGGACGATCCACAATGGTGCGGAACTTGGTGTCTTTGACTGCGTCCGCGTGCCCGGTGACGGGATTTCTTCGCGTGTGATGGATGTCTCTGGTGACGGGGTGTCTGTGCAATGCGTTGGCGGTCGAATCCTGATCAAACGTGTACGCTCGGCAGGCGCAGGCAAGGTCACCGCTGCGGAATGGGCGAAAGATGCCGGAATTGAAAAAGGTATGACCCTTGGGGAGTGAGATAAGAAATGGCCTTTAAGTCAGACATTGAGATAGCGCGTTCTGCGGTTAAGGAGCCTATTCAGGGGATTGGTTCGAAGTTGGGGATTGGGAGTGATGATTTGCTGCCGTATGGGCATGACAAGGCGAAGGTCAGTCAGTCTTTCATCAATTCGGTTCAGGATCGTGCGGACGGGAAGCTCATACTCGTGACGGCGATCAATCCGACACCTGCGGGTGAGGGGAAGACGACGACGACTGTTGGCCTGGGGGATGGTCTGAACCGCGTTGGCAAGAAGGCAGCGGTGTGTATTCGCGAGGCCTCGTTGGGCCCGAACTTTGGCATGAAGGGCGGGGCCGCCGGGGGTGGTTTGGCGCAAGTTGTGCCGATGGAAGAGATGAACCTGCACTTTACCGGGGATTTTCACGCGATCACGTCGGCGCACAACCTGCTGTCTGCGATGATTGACAACCACATTTACTGGGGCAACGCGCTTGAGATTGATACCCGCCGTGTGGTGTGGCGCCGCGTTGTTGACATGAACGACCGCGCGCTGCGCCAGATTACCTGCAGCCTGGGCGGCGTGGCCAATGGTTTTCCGCGCGAGGCCGGGTTTGACATCACGGTTGCTTCTGAAGTGATGGCGATCCTGTGCCTGGCAAGGGATCTGGAGGATCTGGAGAAACGTCTGGGTGACATGATCGTGGCGTATCGGCGGGACCGCAGCCCGGTTTATGCCCGTGACATCAAGGCGGATGGTGCGATGACCGTGTTGCTGAAAGACGCGATGCAGCCCAATCTGGTGCAGACGCTGGAAAACAACCCGGCCTTTGTGCATGGTGGACCGTTTGCCAATATCGCGCATGGGTGCAACTCGGTCATTGCCACCACAACGGCTTTGAAACTGGCGGATTATGTGGTGACCGAAGCCGGGTTTGGCGCTGATCTCGGGGCCGAGAAGTTCCTGAACATCAAGTGCCGCAAGGCCGGTCTGGCACCCTCCTGCGTTGTCGTTGTGGCCACGGTGCGGGCGATGAAAATGAATGGCGGCGTGGCCAAGGCGGATCTTGGCGCTGAAAATGTAACGGCGGTCGAAAAGGGCTGTCCGAACCTTGGGCGTCACATCGAGAACATGAAGAGCTTCGGGGTGCCGGTGGTTGTGGCGATCAACCATTTTGTCAATGACACGGACGGCGAAGTGCAGGCGGTCAAGGACTATGTGGCGTCGCTGGGATCCGAGGCGATCCTGTCGCGCCACTGGGAACTGGGCAGCGAAGGCTCTGCCGATCTGGCGACACGTGTGGCCGAGATTGCCGACGCCGACATGGCCAATTTTGCCCCGATTTATCCCGATGAGATGAGCCTGTTTGACAAGATAGACACCATTGCCAAGCGGATTTATCGGGCCGACGAGGTGCTGGCGGATCAGAAAATCCGCAATCAGCTGAAAGACTGGGAGGCACAGGGTTACGGTAACCTGCCGGTCTGCATGGCAAAAACCCAGTATAGCTTTTCCACCGACCCCGAACGCCGCGGTGCGCCGACCGGGTTCAGCGTCCCGGTGCGCGAGGTACGCCTGAGTGCCGGCGCGGGATTTGTCGTAGCGATCTGCGGCGAGATCATGACCATGCCCGGCCTGCCCCGCACCCCCTCCGCCGAGGCCATCAAACTCAACGACGATGGCGAAATCGAGGGGCTGTTCT
>JBDVOA010000014.1:0-2211 GCA_039969355.1 Paracoccaceae bacterium | reverse complement strand
ATTTCCACTTCTCGCTTGCGCCACTCACCATAACCTAGAACGTCCAGCATCCGCGTAACGGCGTGTCCTCGCAGACCAAGCCGGGGTTTGCGCTCCCAATACCTCACGGTGTCCATATGAAGCCCTGAGAGGACCGCCAGTACCTTTCTGGATAGCTTCTGCGCCTTGCGCGCGGTTCTGAGGTCTACGCCGGTTTTGAGGACAATAGGCGGCTCTGGTCTTGGCGTCATAACTGCCTCTTGTCGTGCTATTTCTTGGCTATTATTCCGCGTTTACAATACCATAACGCCCCCAAAACGGCAACACAATTGGGTAATGTGAGGGCCTTGAAGCCGCACTGTAACCGCTGCGTGACGCAACTTTTCAAAGTACCGCGTCGCAGGTCTCAGGGCCAATAAATAACTAATGAACCAAATGGCTTCTGTGGGTGGCTCCTGCATTGCAAGAGTTTTCTAGCGATATTTGCGGTCGATTTCGTCAGTACTGTCGTCTGTCCGGCCTGTTTGTGTGGAAGCGGTGCCGCCACTGGCCTTGATGAATTCCGCAAGCGAGGTTCCAATCGGCTTATCGACCTTAGAAGAGGGCCGCTGCCATTCCCGGAGTGTCCTTGCCCTTGGTTGACTTACTTCCGCATCATCACTTCAACGTCTTGCATCTCGTGGGCAGTCGGTGCGCCTAGAACGCCGGCTGCCGGTATTCCTGTTTCTTCGTGAGCATCGCCCAGATGGCCCGGGCTGCCTTGTTTGCCATGGCGACTGTTGCCAGCCGGAACGGTTTGTCGGCAATGATCTTGGCTGTCCAGAGATCGACCTTCTCTGGCGAACGTTTCGCCATCACAGCGCGAGACGTCATGCCCACGACCAGCAACTTGCGAATGTAGCGATCACCCTGCTTCGTGATCTTTCCAAGACGTTCCTTGCCGCCGCTGGATTTATTGAGAGGGGTCAACCCCAGCCATGCCGCCAGATCGCGCCCTGTCCGAAACTGATGCGCGTCACCGATTGTGGCGACAATCGCCGATGCGGTGACCGGCCCAATTCCAGGCATCCGCATTAATCGACGTGCATCTGCGTTCAGCATTGCGTGCTGCTCAATCATCTTGGAATAGCCAGAGATGCGTTCGTTCAGGCCGATGAATTGGTAGCACTGGATGCCAAGCATGCCGTTCGCAATGTCGGGCATGTCCGGGTGATCACCGTCATGGTGACGCTTTGCAAAAGCCGTAACTGCTTCGATCCCAATCGGCAAAATATGTCCAAACTCGCGCAACAGGCTACGGATCATGTTGGCCAACTGGGTGCGCTGCCGGACGGCCAGGTCACGCGTTCTGTGGATGGATAAAATGGCCTGCTGATCTTCAGTCTTGATATCTACGAAGCGCATGGTCGGACGGGGGACCGCCTCGCAAATCGCTTCTGCGTCGACAGCATCGTTCTTTCCGCGCTTCACATACGGTTTGACATATCCAGCAGGCATGAGCTTCACATCATGCCCGAGCTGGCGCAGCTGGCGGCCCCAATGATGGGATGAACCGCAGGCTTCCATGCCAACCGTGCACAGTGGCAGCGTCTCAAAAAACGCTAGCAGCTTCGCGCGTTTGATCGCCTTGTTGAAGATAACGCGGCCGTTCTCCGAAATGCCGTGTACTTGAAAAACATCCTTGGCCAAATCCAGGCCTACGGTCTTTACTGTCATTGGGTGGCTCCTTTCCTAGCAGTCGTTGATAACTGCACTTTGGCACATTCGATGCCGGTGGAGCAGGAGCCACCCACCTCATCCGCTTTGGGGTTGAACAGCCACTCGCCGCGCTGAGCATGAACTGGTAAAACGCGGACAATCCGGACTTGTGCAGGCGCAGCGTAGATTATGACCTCGGCACATTGCCCAGATGGTCAAGTTCTGCGGCATTGCAGCGTATATCCCTAAACCGGACGCTCACTGCACGCCCAATCGCCAGAATCCAATCCAGCCTAACGCCGTTGAACAAATCCAGCGGCAAGGAGCGCTTGGGTGGGATTGCCGATTGGGACAGGTTTGCGGAACCCATCAAGGCCAGCGGCAAGTACCAAAGCCGCGATCAAAGGCCCCTCTCGGCAGATTGCTGCGCAATCGCCTGCCGGGCAATGGGAACACAGGACTGTACTAACCAACCGCGCAATCAACGCATTTTGCTCTTGCAAAGCAGACGCCATCCACACAGGACTTTCCGGA
>JBDVOA010000013.1:0-110713 GCA_039969355.1 Paracoccaceae bacterium | reverse complement strand
ACCCCCCGGGTCACCTCGAACATTGTCCCTTTTGCTGTTAACTGACTACCCGACCAAATTTGTGCATTTTAAATTTCAGTTTCGGCGCGAGTTCAAAACAGATTAGGGTCGAGGACAATTAACTGACTCAAAGCGGCCATTCGCTGCAGATTGCACCAACGTCTGCTGTGCGGGACAAAGTTACCAATTGGAAAAATCAATGATTGTCCACTCTAAGCATTTTCAGATCGTCTAAATAGGGCAATCGGCTTTGGCTGGCGGCCACCCTCTGGCGCTCGATCACGCCGTAGATAAGCTCCGCTGACATACCTGCCCGGGCAAGCTCTTTGCCGTCTGGCGTGGCGATAAAGCTCTGACCTAAAAATCCCATCCCGTTCTCGGTGCCCGCGCTATTCGCATAGGCAAGGTAGACTCCATTCTCATAGGCGCGGGTTGGGATCATCCTCTGTGAAACCCAACCCCATTGGTCACCAAGAGCTGTTGGCACTAAAATCAATTCAGCTCCGAGCGCTGCAACATGACGGGCTGTTTCAGGGAACTCTGCATCGTAGCAGATCAGGGTTGCGATCCGCAGGCCGCGATAGCTGAACAACGTACACCCTTGCCCCCGTTTGAAATGGCTTTGCTCAAACCCCGGCGGGATGGCCAGTTTGCGATGTCCGCCCAGAAGCGTACCGTCCGGCCCAAAACATTGCGCCGCATTGTAGATATCCGCGCCATCAGCTTCGGCAAATCCGTAGTGAATCGCCACACCGTGTTTTTTGGCCAGTGCAGCAATGGTTTGTGCCGTTGATCCATTCGACGGTTCCGCACGCGTGGCGATCTTGTCGGCAATGTTGTATCCCGTCGCAAACAGTTCTGGCAGCAACAGAAGGTCCGTCTTCAGAGCCGTCACCTCTGGCAGCACATCCCCGAGCCAGTCCATACGCTCTTGTGTTGAAGAAAGCTCGGCTGGGCTTTGCCCAACGGCAAGGCGGAACACTTTGGGCATCTTTATGCCTCAGTGACCAGCAACTCACGGGGATAGTGGGTGATGTAGTCACAGCCAGTCTCGGTCACCACAATCGAGTCACCGATCCGCCCCGCAGTTACGCCATCAATTGATATGCCGCCATCCACTGCAAAGGTCATACCGGCCTGAAGCAAGGTCATATCGCCAGACTTCAATTCGGGTGCCTCAAGATAAGCAACCCCAATCGAGCGTCCTGTGCGGTAACCTGTCGCATATCCGCGTGCGTCATAAACTGCGTTTGCGGCGGCAGCCACATCTTGGGCCACAACGCCGGGACGGATAGCCGCGATGGCTGCTTGCTGCGCAGCTATCGCGGCCTCCTGAACACGTGCTGCATCGTCTTTGACCTCGCCCACGTGGAACATCCGGTCAAAGCCCAATTTGTACTGTTTGAACTGCGCCATGTTGCAGAAACAGAAATAGACAGGGTCGGCCCTTTCATAACGCTTCACAGAGGCACGACGGTGAACCATCGATGTGTCTTTGCCGCTTTGTAAAATCTGCAAGTTGTGGATCATAGGCGAGACAAACCGATCCCAGCCTTTGTCCGTCAGGAAGCCTGCTGCCTTACGTGTGCCAGCCTCGATCACTGCAAGCGCACTCTCGTATTCTTGCGTACCCTCACGCAAACTGTGGTGTGCTGCAGCCATCATTGCGCCCGCAATCTGACCCGCCTCGTTCATCACTTCGATCTCAAATGGTGACTTGATCATGCGCAATGCGCCCAAGATTGGAGAGATGTCTTTGACCGGAACGCCGGAGTAGGTGTCGTCCAAATGGTTACGCACAATGGCAGGTATGGTGTTGCGTTCGACCCAGATCTCGGCCGGTTTGTCGCCCAAAGCACCAGCAAGGGCCGCCCCCCATGAGCGGTCCCCGAAATCTTCCCAGATCCGGACATCATCGATCCAAGTCATCTCTGCGACCATTTCGGATTCCATGAAAGGCGTGATGACGATTGGCGCGTCCTGCGCTTTGACGACAACCATGGACGGTCTGCCAAATTCGATCCCAAGATAGCCCCAAAATCCCGCCAAGTAGGCCATCGAACTTTCGTCCGTGAAAACGGCGCATTCGATACCTTGTTCGACCATCCGGTGTTGCAAAGCGAGGGTGCGTTCTTTTGCTTCTTCGAGCATGGTCAGATCCTTAAAAGAGAATGGGGTAAAACTCTGGAACGCTCGTCCGCCTCCCGCTCATGGGTCAAATTTGTATATAAACCCAACTTATCCTTCACAGAAGGCGGGCAGAATAGAGCCAGCACCTATACTCCTCCGCCATCATAGGTGGCGATTGCACCATAAAGATCTGGACGACGGTCGCGGAAAACACCCCAATAGCGGCGTATTTCGGCAATCGCATTCAGATCAAACTCAGCAATTAGAACTTCGCCGTCCGCGCGCCCCGCTTCGGCTATCTTCTTTCCGAATTGATCCGCAATGAAGGACCCGCCCAAGAATTCCAGTCGCAAGGTGTCATCTTCGGTTGCGATTTCTTCGCCAACGCGGTTCGAAGCCAAGACTGGCACCAAATTGGCAGCGGCATGGCCACACATCACTGCTTGCCAATGCGGGATACAATCGGCGTCAGGGCGCGTCGGCTCGGACCCGATTGCAGTGGGATAGAGTAAGATTTCGGCACCCTGCAACACCATGCAGCGGGCCGCTTCGGGAAACCATTGATCCCAGCAAATCGCGGCACCAACTTTGCCAAATGTGGTATCCCAAACTTTGAATCCTGTATCACCGGGGCTGAAATACTGTTTCTCTTGGTAAGCGATGTCATTGGGGATATGCGACTTTCGGTAGACACCCAACACGCTTCCATCCGCGTCAATCATTGCCAGTGAGTTGAAAAAACTCTGCCCAGCACTCTCGAAGAATGAAATGGGCAGAACCACACTCAACTCACGCGCCACTTTTGAAAAACGTTGTATCGCCGCGTTACCTTCGGGCTTGGTGGCAAGGTCGAAATGCTTGTGTGCTTGTTCGATGCAAAAGTAAGGCGTCTCAAACAGCTCTTGGATCAGGATCACGTTCGCTCCCTTTTCCGCCGCCTTTCGCACCAAGGCCTCCGCCTTTGCGATGTTGTCCTGCTTGTCCCATGAACAACTCATCTGAGTTGCAGCCAGTGTTACTTTACGCATTGGCCGCTGCGCTCGCTTTGGGTTGTTGCTGTGTGATACAGTGAATATTACCACCACCGTCAGCAATGGTGTTGGTCATCACGCCCACGACCTCGCGGTCGGGGAACAGACCGCTCAGGACGTCCAGCGCTTCTTGGTCATGTTGGGGAAAGCCGTATTGCGGGACGATCACACCGCCATTCACCAGATAAAAATTGATGTAGGATAGAAAACGTCGCGTCCCATCAGTCATGCGGTCCACGGGCGGGGCGGTGACCTGATGCACGACTAGCGGGTCGCCGTTGGCATCGGTAGCGCTCTCGAGAATGGTGCGATTTTCCAGGAGGTTTTGGTAGTCAGAATCTTCAGGGTCGGCACTGACCTGACACACTACGCCTCCGGGCACAAAGGCAGCAACCACGTCCACATGTCCATTTGTTGAGTCGTTCTCAAGGGTCCGGTTCAACCAAATCACTTTGGACAGTCCCAATTGGTCACATAGTTCTTTTTCAAACTCCTCTGGCGAAGGACCACCATTTCGGGTGCGGTGCTCATAACATTGGCGTGTGATGACGCAGGTGCCTTTGTCATCAATGTTCAACGCGCCGCCTTCGTAGACCATCAAGGAGGGGCGGTGGGTGGCACCCGCAAGTTCAATGACACGGGCGGCTACTTGCGCGTCTTTTTGATGCGGTCAACCTGATCCCCATCCGTCAAAGATCCAGTCCACACCGGCCAAGCGGCCATCTTCGCCCAATACAAACGTCGGTCCGTTGTCGCGCAACCAGCTGTCATCCAAGGGGCATGCAGTCAGGGTGACATTTGGGGTATTCCGTAACAGCTCAATCCCGTCGCAATTGTCTGGATCATAAAGAATGGTGAGTGGCTCGAATCTGGCGATTTCACGGGCCACATCGGCAAATTCAGCGCGCGCTTGCGGCAGCGTCTCGGCAAATGTCAGTTCAGCACAAGGCCAGGACATCCAAGTGCGTGCGTGCTCGGCCCATTCGGGAGGCATACGGTATTCGGTCATGTCAGGTTGCTCCCTAAGTTTGCAAATCCTGTTCCACATGTTGACTGACTGGATCAAAGATGTCGAACACTTGATCCGCCCAGAAAAGTGTGGTGGGCATCAGTCAGAATAGCACACCACGCCACGCATTTGGCAAATTTACTCAAAACAGCGAAAGCCTACAGTGCACCAATCCGTTTCAATTTTTGTTTGAGTGTGGTCGAGCTTCTATCTTCAGAAGCAGACATTCGCTGCGATGCAAAATCAAGGTGTTTTGGGCTCGGAGTGATCATTCGCCGAATTTTGCTGAACGTCTGCAGTGTAGCGCAAAGCGGCCCTTCATGGCTGGAAATTCGAACTTTGGCTCTCAATGACCGCTTTCACCAGCAGCGGACGTTCTCCAAGGTTTAGCGAAGTTCCGACATGCGGACAAAGCGGTCCTTGCTATGTTCGCGTCCAGAGAGCAATTTTCGCCCAATCCATCCTTTATTAGTCCAACAATTGACGTTGGCCGTTACTGTCACTTCTGGACCACCTGAGCGCATTTCAATACATCAGGCATAACGATTGAAAATGGGCCAGATCATGACGACAAAACCGCACACACAGATATTAATCAAGTTTATTCTCCTGTGCGGGCTTCTGGTCGGTTATTTTGGGTATCTCAGTTACGAATACGATGTCGCGACCGGTGGCGTGGCCGCATTGCTGACATGGAGTTTCTTCGTACTTTGCACTCCGGTAGCTGACGCGGGCTTCCTTTTGGATTTCCCGCTCCGATTGCTGTTCGGTATTCGCATGGTGGTTTCAGAAATTGCTGTCTGGATCGTCGCCCTTGGCATAAACGCAGCGACACTGCTTTTTGGTCCGAGCTACTACAAAACCACTATCCTGACTGAACTGCTGCACACTATATTCACAGAGCCCTTCCCGTATTGGGGTGTGATCGTACTTTCAGGCTTGGGCACTTTCCTATCGATCCGCTTTGGCGACGAGTTAATGGATGTCATTCATCATCGCGACAGAACATTCTTCCATTCTCACCACTTTAAACATGAGTTGATACTGTTCGCCTTCTTCTTGGTTGTAATTTTTGCCTACTATGAACTCATCTCTTCCATTGGAATTGATGTATCCTAGCCCCGTAAAACTGTGCCACTACATTGGTTGCGATAGGGGGACTTGCGATGGCACGGAAACGGCATTCAGATGAAGATGTATTGAAGCTGCTGCGCGTCCGCAAGTGGACAGATGGCGGGCATCGGACTTAAACAACGAACGACGGCAGAGTCCCGACATCAAATCTACTGCCCTAGCGCAGGGGATTACGGTTCACGGAAAGTTTTGCCAATTTCCAGCCAATCTTAGTACGTTCGAATCTGGACGTTGCCGGCTCCAAATATCGCTTCCCTGAACGCAGGTTGTATGAGCCGGCCAACCTGACCTGATTATGTTTAGGCATCGATTGTGGGCTGGCTAAATTGTTGACGATATCGATGAGTATTTTGAGGAACCGCCGAAATGCCATAATCGTTGACAACACCAAACGTAAAGTATCCAGTGGAGTCTGGTTGCCCGTGGACATTGATTAGTGAGATAAGCGAATATTTACTGAAGTGGAGATGAGTGATGAAACATTCGAGCATTAAGGTTGCTAAGGCAGCGCTGATTTTTTGGCTTTTGTCCATCTCTCCCGCATCAGCCTATATTGGCCCGGGCGGAGGTCTCGGCGCATTGGGTACGCTTGTCGCAATTCTCGGTGCAGGGCTATTGTTGATCGTTGGATTTGTCTGGTACCCGGTCAAACGGCTTCTGAACCGGAACAAAAAGAACAACAGCGCCAATCAAGAGCTTACCTCTGAAAAAGAAGATTGAAATATGACCAGCGCACTGCCGGCTGAAAGCGAGCGCCAGTGACGGCGTTGCTGATCTGCCTTACAACGTTAAGTGTCGCGCTTTTCATGCTCGGGTTTTGGTTGCTCGGTATTGTTGGAACTGCACGCCGGGCACTTAGCATCATGACGGACGCCGTCGGTGCTCTCAAAGATCCGTCTCTTGATGACTATGCACGGGAAAAGGCGGCCCAATCGGCTGGTTTACAGTTGATCCGGTCAGCGGTCTCAATCCTATTGCGTTGCGCGGCGGCTTTTTTGCTGGCCAGCTTGCCATTCTTAGCGACCGATTTTTTGGGGATAATCCCACAAGATCAGGCGCTTGCGTTTCTGGCCCGTTGGGATGTCATTGCCTATACTACCGTGGGTACGATTGTCATCTGGTTCGTTGGAAGCCGCGTTTGGCCAACACAGTAGGGCAATACTCATTCCTGGATCGCATGATCCATCGTCTGGCTTTTTCAGGTGTCGGAGTCCAGATGACTGCGGCGGATATCGAAGACAAGATATTTCAGGCTGAACTCGCCTCGACGGCGGCTGAAAACCCGATATTTATTACCTCCTTACCACGGGCGGGAACAACGATCCTGCTTGTGGCACTGGCCAGCGTTCCCGGGATGGCCACGCATCTTTACCGGGATATGCCATTCGTGATGGCTCCTCTACTCTGGAACCAGATAAGCGCGCGCTTTCGTCAAAGTGCGGAGTTGCAAGAGCGGGCACATGGGGACGGGATAAAGATTGGCATGGATAGTCCGGAAGCGTTCGAAGAAGTAATCTGGCGCGCATTCTGGCCGGATCACTTTCGCAAGAATGACATTGTTCCTTGGGACCAAACCAATATTAACGACGATGCGTCAGCTTTCTTTGATCGCCATTTGCGTAAAATTGTAGCGCTACGGATTGGGTCGGGCCAGACGGGGCGCTATATCTCAAAGAACAATGCAAACATCGCGCGTCTTGATCTTCTACCCGACTTGTTCCCCGGTGCAAATGTAATTGTCCCTGTTCGCCAACCCATTGCGCACGCCGCTTCATTGCTACGCCAACACCAGAATTTCATGACCCGGCATACGGACGATCCGTTCACGCGTCGCTATATGGGCGACATCGGTCATTACGAATTTGGTCATTTGCACAAACCAATTTCATTCACGGGTTTTGCGGAGCTGTCGAAGGGGTTTTCTCCATCGGACATTGACTATTGGCTCGCTTATTGGATTGCCGCTTTTGAAACGGTCAAAGATGCCGGGGACCATGTTCATCTACTGAGATTTGAGTCTTTCTGTGAAGACGGGCGCCAGGGCGCAACCAGACTCTGCGACATTCTGAACATAGACCAGAAATTCGCTAATCAAATTGGCAATCACTTCCACCCAGCTCCGCTATTGGATGACGGTGTTGCCAGACACAAAAGCCCTCTCAGAGACGAGGCCGAGGCGCTACACGCTAGTCTGTTCGACAAAAGTGCGCACAACGGGATTTGATATGTCGAACAAAGAAAGCCAATACGCGGGGTAGGGGCCTGAAGGCAGTTGCCTTACCGGGCGTGCTTATTCGCAATCCGCTGCACGCAGTTGCTTTAAGAATTGATCGCCCTTATCCCTCTCCAGGTAACGGCTCCATCCCAGATGGTAGATCAAGCCATTTTCAGCACGATTGATATGTTCAACCACCAGTTCACCATCCGGTGTAAAGATCATCGTGCGTCCAAATTCGGACTGGTCCACATAGTAATGCCCGTCTGGCAGCAACGTGAATAGACCTGCTGCTTCGTTCTTGAAGTTCTGCGCTTCCAAAGCCTCCTTGAACGGCCGACTGACCGTATCAGTCGCAAAGTCATAGTAGTTTATTTGGCTCAAGCCCTGAACAAAGCTGCCGCCGTGAAGGTTGTACGCGTTGTTGTTGAAAATCGATATCGTAGTGGCATCAATTATATCAACGTCGTGTGGTGCCATCCACGGACCCTGCTTCCACCAAATAACCTCGTCAGTGGAGGGGCGGTACAACATGATGACTGAAAGATGGCGGATGCTCAGGAAGACGTCACCGCGCTTCCAATAGGGTCCATCCTCAAGGACAGGTTCGACATCGTTAAGATGCAGCGGATCGTTCATCGGCAATTGATAGGAGAGGAACAAAGGGGCAAGGTCCGCCTTGATCATGACCTCCGCCAAAGACCTGTCAAACAGGACCTCGCCGTCTCCGGAAAACTTAGTAATCCCGGGATCAACGAATCTATTCGGCAAACCGTCGATTCGGTGCTCTTCCATGTAGCTGGAAGTCCAGAATTCACCGTCAAGACCAGGTTCGATTGTGTGATGGAATATACTTTGATCAATCGTCCAAATTGGTTCCCCGCAGGGAGACATCCGAACCATCGGACTGTTGCCCTTAACGAGCAGGTCCCCATTCTCTAGCGGAAGCGGGTGGACAGCCTGAAAACGGTGCGACTGCCAGTCTTCAGGATTGCCAAATCTCGATATATGTTCGACCTGAGAAAACAAAACCGACGCGTCCAGATCAATGCGATGCTCTACGGTTCCTGATTTGAGATCAACCAGTTCAAAGACATGGTGTCCGGCATCTCCATCATGCCGACTGAACAGCAAATAACCATCAAGCCCGCTATCAAGCCTTGAATCCGAGAACTCCCAACCGCTCCTACCTTCAAATTCTTCAGAGTGAAGAGTTGACATACCCGCAACATCATCGCTCATCAGTCGTTGCAATTCGCGCCCTGCTTCCGCTGGCAGTGATGCAATCTGGAAGCTGATCTCGCCAATTGCTCCAAATCGATTGTGGCCAAAAGCGCGATCTCGGACGATTGCGCCGAACGCTAGCATTGATAGGAGAAGCATGACGACAATCAAAACAACCAGCCAGAGATCAATCCGCTTGAAAAGTAATTTGTCCATTTTACGCCTCAACTACAGGTAACAATTACATCTCTTTACCTATGCTATGATTTAGGTCACCTGGCAACTTGAAGTTCGTAAGATGCTTATCTCGCGTCATAGATCAGAACAGTAACATGAAATTTGTTCTATTGTCCTTTGCTATGAAGGTCTGAACCGTGTGTGGTGTCCGTTTGACATAGATGACCAATGTGCGTGCCAATTACTCATACGAGTACTCCTCTCCGGGCCACTTCAACTGCAATCTCTAGCAATTCACCTGCCATTGATCCTGCTCATAATACCCAAAATGCGTCGATTATTGATGCGTGACTTACCTCGGCTCTTGTAAAATACGGTCATAGTCGAACCATCCGATCTTTGCTCATTCAAAAAAGGCGCCGGATCACGCCTCCAATGTTTTGGGTGCTTGAAGCACGCTGCTTCATAAACCTAATCACAGTTAATATGCCCTGAGCGTAGGTCCATACCGAAACCCTACGAAGGCTTACGGGACAGCGCCCTTGCGCAAAGCACACTGTACGTTGGGCGGATCGAATTCATCGTAGCGATCCGATTTGTAAGGACTACCAACTGGTACCGAAAGCGTTAAACACCTGGTGCTTCGGCCCGGCTTCTTCAAGCCATCGAGCCGGCATTGCAGGTCGTCATTGTGTTGCACGGAACCCAACGAAGTCGCTCGGAGCTTGCTGATAAAATTTCGGTCACTGGTGAAGCCGGGGGAGATTCAGAATCGATAAGTAGCGCCAAATATTGGGCCGGACTGATCAAACGAAAAATCCGAACCGTTGATCTCGTGATCAACAGAGAGTTGCCTGTAGCCAAACCTCGCAACCCATTTTTCGTTGATATGATAGTTAGCAGTAAGCAATATCTGCCATGTTTCGCTGTCACTTCTAAATCCGCCGTAATCCGCGAATACCAGTCCCGACCACTTGTCTGAGAGATCAAACATGGCTCGTACGCCAACCACGGGATCAACCCAATTTTCGCTCACGCTGACAGAGCGGCCTGGTGCCGCGCCCGGTGTTAAAGTCATTGAAGTAGAAGTGTCGAACCAACGAAAACCCGCTGCGAGATCTACATTGACGGTTGGATCCTGGTAGACGCTGTACGCCGCATATCCGCTAAAGACCTGGGTTTTAAATTTTGTTTCCAGACTCGAGAACGCTGGTCCGGGAGAATCGTTGCCAAACGAAATGTCCGTGAGCATGAAATCGGCAAGAAAACTCAGACGACCATTTCGGGCTCCAAAAGCCCCCATGAAAGCCATATCCAGGTTGTCGAGGGCATCACTGAAACTCAGAGTTCCTTCCAAACCGCCAATCGAGACATCCGTTTCAGGGGTAAAAAGATAAATCGACGCTTCAAATTCCCAATCTCCATCCTGGGCCAGAGCAGGACAAGCAGAAAGTGCGAGGAATGTCGCGCAAGCTAATGGCTTCAGTGAATCTTTCATGTTCTTGGTCCTTTTTCTTCGCGGTAACTTATCTCTTGTACGTGTTTATCGCCATGATAAACATACCCGACGCACAACTGAAAATTAAAAAATCTAGAGGGCCCTTTCAAAATCAACCAATAGCTGCTGTCGCAAGCTCTTGATATGTTGAAAAGCGTATTGGGTGACTGTCTTGATTTGACGTATGACTGGCTTGGGCCTCGGCGTTGAGCGATATTACTTGCGGCTTTTTGAATTGTAGTGACGCTTCTTTGAGCCGTGTCAATTGATTACTACGATTGGCTTGATCAACATTCAGTAGGACCGAGGCAGACTACCGGGGCCGACACAAAACGCTGCCGTGACAATTGGCACCGCCGGAATAACCGGCCTATATGGGCACATCAACCAGCTTTCTCGGCCTCGGCTTTTGCACCAATCCGATTAACGTCAGTATGAGGGAAGAACTCCGCCCATACGTGCCAGAAAAGTCCTGGTTTCACATCTGCTGAGCGCTTCAATTGTCTGCCGGAAGTCTTCCCATAAAAGTCGATCTTGTTAATCGGTGATCCTGTGTCGTTTGACCAGACGTTCAGACTTTCAAAAATCGGATCCCAGGTAATCACCAATGGTTGGTCGCCTACGATTGCGTTGACGACATTGCCGTTGGCCACAACAAAATCGTCGGTCCAGCACGTCGCATCATCGCCGATATTTACACCCCAAACATAGGACTTGGTAGGGAGCCGTGGATCGATGGGGTGTTCAAGGTTCTGCATAATAGGACGCGCTTCGGTGTGATGCTTCTGGATCGTCGCGGTGAATGCGAGTTCCATTGCAAAATCCAGTAGAAAAAGAAGCGGATTCGATGACGGTTTGTTCAGGAATACGGTTCCTTCCGGGAACGCCTTTTCAAAGCCGCGGAACGTCATGCGGAACGTCGGCCAGGCGCTCATCGAAAGAGACGGTCGCAAAGGGCAGGCGGGGCCATCCATCGTCGTGTTTTGATCCTTTGCGCGAAAGCCGTAAATCTGTTGGAGCGGTTCACCCGTCTTGTTGTCGCGTAGGACAAGATTGTTGCCGTGCTGCGCAAGGACCTCAAGGTCGAGATCTTGCCCTTCTACTTCGGGCGTGTAGCCAAGGCCAAGGTTGGCTATGGCGCAGAATGTCATGATGACATTTTCACCGTCCAACCCATCTTTGGTGCCTGCAAGATGCGGGCGCATGAGTTGTGGTTGTGGGTGGGCACGGGCGACGCCGTTTTTCTCCAGCACAATTACCTGGGTGGTTGGGCTGACGAATTCCCTGGCCTCCTGGATGCTGTAGAACTGGGCCTTGTCTTTCTGGTTCCGCAATCCCAGATGCACATAAACCCAGGTGAATGCTATGAAGGCAGCAGTCAGCAGCGTGGCAATCCAAAATACCCACCCGTTACCTGCACCAAATCCAAAGTACGTGACAGCTGCGATCAGCCATGCGCCCAGTCCCATCAAAAGGAATTTGTTCTCATGCCTAATAAACCGGTCAACATTGGAGCGCTTTGTTTTTATGAACAACTGCGGAATGTCGCCAAGATCACGAACATAAAGCAAAGCGATCACTAAAGCCGCTGCTGTGCCGACATAGAAAAACAATCCAGATAACAATATACTGCCTCCTCAGAAATTGAATTGCTGGCAACTCGTCGTTTGAACGATGCTTTGTCTCAGAGTCCAAAATTGAGCTGCAGCGGTCAAGTGCGGAATTGACCTTTTGGCTACTGCGTCATCCCAATTGTAAGGCGCAGTAGCCGCTCATGATCAGCTCGAGGGCGCTGTAGTTTCTCTGCCTCCATCTTTGACATTCTTAAGAAAAAGGCGATTGATTGTGATAACGATTTCAGGCGCAGGAAATACTTGCTGCATAAAACCCAAGGGCGCAGAATCATGCCGGATCAGACAGATTTTATTAAAAAGATACCCAGTTTTTGCGCGCTTTGCATCTCGCGTTGCGGTGCAGTTGCGACCGTTGAAAACGGCCGCTTGACTGCACTTTCAGCCGATCCTTCGCACCCGACAGGGCAGGCGCTTTGCATCAAGGGCAAAGTTGCACCGGAACTGATTTATCATCCGGACAGGCTTGAGTTTCCGATGAAGCGTACCCGACCCAAAGGAGCATCTGATCCAGGATGGCAACGGATCAGTTGGGACGAGGCGCTGCGCACAATTGCAGACAATCTCAAGTGTATTTCAGAAACGCACGGCCCGGAGGCTGTCGCTTTCAACACCGCGTCGCCGTCGACCTCGGCCATGTCAGATGCGTTGGAATGGGTCAGACGGCTACGGCGCGCATTTGGCAGCCCCAATCAATCGGTCTCTATGGAGCTTTGCGGGTGGGGACGCTATATCGCGAATCTTTATTCTTACGGTTCTGCGCTCCCCGCAGGTGTGATGCCGGATATCGAAAACGCCGGGTGCATCCTGTTCTGGGGTTACAATCCAACCGTTTCGCGGATTGCGCATGCGACTGCGACAAGTACTGCCAAAAAACGTGGTGCCAAACTTATCGTTGTTGATCCCCGACACGCAGGGTTGGCACGCCAGGCCGATGCGTGGTTGCAGGTCCGACCGGGAACCGATGGGGCGTTGGCTCTGGGCCTTTCCCATATCATGATCAAGCAGGGTTGGTTCGATGACGGTTTTTTACGCAATTGGACCAATGCCCCGATGTTGGTGCGCGAGGACAATGGACGGATGCTGCGCGCATCCGAAGTGAGGCATGATGCCTCATCCGACGAGTTTGTGGCGTGGTGCGTTGCAGCCAATGGACCGGTGGTCTGCAGTCGGGGCGCAGGGCCAAACCGATACGCTCTTTCCGGGTCTTATGGGGTGGCTACTTTGACGGGGCACGTAACTTGCCGTCCTGTCTTTGCGCTTTGGACGTGGGTCTGTGCCCAATATTCTCCTGAGGCTGTGGAGAAAATCACAGGTGTTCCGGCATCCGATGTTAATCGTGCAGCAGAAATGTTGTGGCAATCGCGCCCTGTTGCCTACATGGCGTGGTCCGGGCTTGAACAGCAATCCAACGCGACACAGAGCGCGCGTGCCATTGGCTTGCTATACGCGCTGACCGGCAGCTATGACACGAAAGGGGGCAATGTAGAATTCCCAACCGTGCCAACTAACAACATTCAGGGCGATGAATTCCTGTCTGCCGAGCAACGTGACAAGACACTTGGTCGCGCCAGCAGACCGCTTGGTCCTGCCAATTATGATCACATCAATTCGGCAGATCTTTATAGCGCCATTCTCGAAGAGGTTCCCTACAAAGTGCGCGGGATGGTCAATTTTGGATCGAATCTGCTGCTGGCCCATGCTGATGGCAGCCGTGGCTACGAAGCACTGAAAGCGCTTGAATTCAATGTTCATATTGATCTGTTCATGAACCCCAGTGCGGAGTTGGCTGACATTGTCTTACCTGCGACGAGCCCCTTTGAATCCGAGGGGTTGAAGATCGGGTTTGAGGTGAGTGAGGACGCATGTTCCCTTGTGCAAATGCGCCGGCAATTGGTCGCGCCTCGGGGCGAAGCCCGTTCAGATATTCGGATCGTTTTCGACCTAGCTTGTCATCTGGGGCTGGGTGACCTGTTCTGGGATGGCGACATCGACGCTGCCTATCGACATCACCTTTCACCAAGCGGGTTGACCCTGGAAGCCCTGCGCGCTGCTCCAGAAGGGATACGGGTGCCGTCGCAGATGAACTTCCATAAGTATCGCGAGATTTACGACTCCTCGCCACGCGGATTTAATACGCCGTCCGGAAAAGTTGAATTCTACTCTGAAACGCTTTTGGATCACGGGTATCCGCCGCTGCCCGATTATGAGGCCCCTTTGGTCGGGCATTCGGCGCAACCAGAACTAATTGGGCGCTTTCCGCTTATACTGACCTGCACGAAAGACTCGCTTTATTGCGAGAGCCAGCATCGTGGTTTGCCAAGCCTGAGGCGCCGTGCGCCGGACCCGCAGGTCGACATGCATCCGGACGCCGCCGAGGCGCGAGACATTAATGCAGGTGACTGGGTGAGGATACGAACGCCACATGGGCATGCAAAGGCGCGCGCACGGTTGGACAAAAGCCTTGATCCGGATGTCATCTGTGGTCAGCACGGTTGGTGGCAAGCCTGCCCGGAAATTGATGCGCCCGGATATGAGGCCCTTGGCGAAGATACGGCGAACTTCAATCAGATGATCAATCACGACGCGTTGGATCCGGTCAGCGGGTCTGTTCCACTACGTGCGTATGTCTGTGAAATTGAACCACTACCACATGGCTGAAACTGCGGGGGTTGAACCGCAATGGCCTATCTCGCAAGCATTGCGGCTTCTTTCCGGTGTGACAAACTCAAGAACGGTTGGTTCTTAGTTTTTGAGCTATTGTGAGGTATTGATCGCAAAGTACAGGCCTCCAGGTGGGCGCCCAGCGCAGCGTGTCCGGTGCGCCAGTGTTGAAACTCTCTAAATCATCTATCTGGACTTCAGCATGTCGCGGGCCACAATCAGACGCATTATTTCATTGGTGCCTTCCAGAATTTGGTGCACGCGCAGATCACGGACAAGTTTTTCAATGCCATAGTCGGCCAGATAACCGTATCCGCCATGTAGTTGCAGGCATTGATCAACAACTTTGCTGCCAGCCTCAGTTACGAATTTCTTCGCCATGGCGCAATATTTGGTTGCATCGGTCGCGCCCTGATCCAGCTTCCACGCCGCATGGCGCAAAAAGGTTCGGGCGGCCTGCAATTCGATTTCCATATCGGCCAGTCTGAACTGCAACCCCTGAAACTGATCGATCGGCTGACCAAATGCCTTGCGTTCCCCCATATAGGCCAGCGTCGCATCGAGCGCGCATTGCGCGGCGCCCAGTGAACAGGCCGAAATGTTCAGGCGTCCGCCATCCAACCCCATCATGGCGTATTTGAAACCAGACCCTTCCGTTCCGATCAAGCAGTCGGAATTGATCTTGCAATCGTCAAACTGAACCTGTCGGGTGGGTTGGCTGCGCCAGCCCATCTTATCTTCCAGCCCACCAAAAGAGAGGCCGGGGCTGCCGGCCTCCACAAATAGGGCTGACACTCCTTTGGCGCCATCTTCGCCGGTGCGGGCCATCACGACATATGCATCCGAATAGCCGCCGCCAGAGATGAATGCTTTAGTGCCGTTCAGATTGTAACCTTCGTTCGTACGCACAGCACTGGTTCTAAGGGCCACCGCGTCCGACCCGGACCCGGGTTCAGTCAGGCAATAAGATAGTATTGTCTTCATTGCTAAAACATCTGGCAATAGTTCAGTCTTTTGCGCCTCCGATCCGAAGCTGTCGATCATCTTGGCGCACATATTGTGAATTGACAGAAAGGCGGCCACGGACGGACAGGCCATGGACAGCGCTTCGAATACCAGCGTGGCATCTAGACGGCTAAGGCCCGAGCCGCCAGCCTCTTCGCTGACGTAAAGTCCGCCAAAGCCCAATTCCGCAATGCGCCGCCAAAGTTCCTTCGGGATTGTACCATCTGTTTCCCAAGTGCGCGCAAACGGGGCTATATGTTCTGTGCCAAAGGCGCGCGCCATATCAAAAATAGTGGATTGCTCTTCACTTAAGGCAAAATCCATGGGTGAACCTCTTATCTTTGACAGGCTGGAGTTGAACAGACAATCATTTAGCGATGCGATGTGCGCTTTGGCAATAGGGCAGAATTGTGCTCGTATCGCCAAGTGGTTGATTATGCATTTGCTTGCAAGAAAAGGTGCCGCAAGGCTTTTGGAATAGGTGAGGACAAGAAATGGCATGTCGATCAAGAGATGAATGGACCTAGAGTTGGATTCGCCGGAGGCAGCGATTCTGAAGGTAAAAATGCCATCGCGTCGCTAGCGAAAGAGTATTGAAAATAAATAAATAACACCCAGTAATGGTGTCGTAATAGATATTATTACTTAAAGATTGCGTCTTAGAGGGTTGAAAAAAATGATTAAACCAATTGTCAGACAGCACTTGCTAAAGATCAACCGAAGACGATCTGACACAATTTCGCGATTGCGGCGGTTTTACGCCGATGATATAGTTTACCTAGCGTCAATACCTGTGTGAATTATTGGGTGGGGGGCGCCGGCCCGGATTGGTTAGGGCCACGCGGCAGTTGTTATATGGTTTGGGGGTTTTGGGTTTTTTGCTGCGAGTGTGGAGTAAAAGCGCTGCTTGTGTAGCGGTGCGCTGCGACTTCAGCATATGAGATTGCGGCGCACGAGATTAACTAACTTGCTTTGCCGAATTCAGTGAAGAAGTTGCTGCGCAAATTGGAAATGTTCATTTAATACCTCGGGTTTCTGAGGCAAATGACGATTAGGGTGGCCCTGAGGGCCACCCTTTTTTTCCGGCATGCAGGCGTCATAGAGAGGCGTGAAATTCGTCAATCAGATGGCGCACAACAGCTTGACCCTCATCTTGCCCAGCCGCCTCGGCTTTCGCGTGAACCTGTCGTTGGCGGGTGGAACTTGTGCCGTTTTCGACGATATTACGCAGGGCTTCGAGTTCTCGTTCAGTGCCTAGATTGTCCGCGTCTTCCGCCAACATTTCAATCAATTCGTCTAGTAGGGTCCCAAACGGAGTAATGCTGCGCTGACCAAAATCTATCAATCCTTCTGACGTGCCGTAGCGCTGCGCGCGCCACCGGTTTTCCGCAATAAGGAACCGATCGTAGGTACGCCAGCGCTGGTTGCGTTCGCGCAACCGGCACAGCATCCGGGTGATGGCTTGTATCAAAGCAGCCAATGACAGTGTGTCTTCCAGTCTGGGCGAGACATCCATGATGCGGGTTTCTAACGTCGGGAAGTTGTGCGAGGGGCGCAAGTCCCACCAGATCTTGCTGGTATCTTCAATCACGCCCAGCTCAATCAAAGTGTGGGAGGTACGCTCATACTCGGCCCAGCTTTCAAAATGGGGCGGCAGACCGGTCCGGGGTAAATTATCAAATACCGAAAGACGATAAGAGGCGAGCCCTGTGTCATCGCCCTTCCAGAACGGGGAAGAAGTCGAGAGTGCCAGGAGATGCGGCAAGAAGTAGCTGAGCTGCGGCATGAGGTCGGTGCGCAAGGCCTTGTCTTCAATGCCGACATGCACGTGCATACCACAGATCAACATGCGGCGCGCCACTCCGCCGAGGGCCAGCTCCAATGCGTCATAGCGATCTCGGGCTGTATGGCTCTGATTCTTCCAGTCGGCAAATGGATGGCAACTGGCGGCAATCGGTGCGAGATTATGGGCCGCCGCGTGGCGCAAAACACAAGACCGTAGCCGTTTGAGGTCTTCTCGCGCGTCGGCAATGGTGGTGCAAACCTGCGTTCCGACTTCGATCTGACATTTCAGAAATTCAGGGCTGACCTGACCCTGCAAATCGTTCTGGCAGGCCTCCATCAGAGCTGGTGGCGCGACCGCCAGGTCAAGGCTGTCGCGGTCGACAAGCAAGTATTCTTCTTCGATCCCAAGTGTAAAAGTTTTCTGCACCTGCTCTCCTTTGCACTGCTTCGCAAATTTTCAGGTCAGCCTATTGTGCAAGGCACGACAGGTAAATGCGGTTGTTAATCGGGTAACACAATGCCCCCGCAAAAAAAGAAGAAGCCCCGACAGGTTTTGTCGGGGCTTAGCCTATTTTGCAGTCGCTCTTATCTATTCCATCACAGGAATACTAAACTCGCCGCCTTCTTTGATGCCTGACGGCCAGCGCGCCGTGATAGTCTTGGTACGGGTGTAGAATTTGAACGCATCAGGCCCGTGCTGGTTCAGGTCACCAAACACCGACTTCTTCCAGCCGCCAAAAGTATGATATGCCAATGGTACTGGGATTGGCACGTTGATCCCCACCATACCGACATTGATCCGATTGGCGAAATCGCGAGCTGCGTCTCCGTCGCGCGTAAAGATAGCAGTACCGTTGCCGTACTCGTGATCCATCGCCAGACCAATGGCTTCTTCGTAGCTTTGCGCGCGGACTGTACTAAGGACCGGGCCGAAGATTTCGTATTTATAGATATCCATGTCTTTGGTGACGTTGTCGAACAGATGTGGCCCGACGAAGAAACCGTCCTCGTAGCCCTGTAGGGCAAAGTTGCGTCCATCAATTACCAGTTTTGCGCCCTGATCGATCCCGGTCTGAACGAGTCGTTCAATGTTGGCTTTGGCAGCAGATGTGACAACGGGTCCGTAATCCACGTCATTTTCGGATGTATAGGGGCCGACTTTCAACGCCTCAACGCGGGGCACCAGTTTTTCGATCAAGCGATCTGCGGTTTCATCTCCCACTGGTACGGCCACGGATATTGCCATGCAGCGCTCTCCGGCAGCGCCGTAACCTGCGCCCACTAGCGCATCTGCAGCCTGGTCCATGTCGGCGTCCGGCATGATGATCATGTGGTTCTTTGCGCCGCCAAAGCACTGTACACGCTTCCCGTTCGCGCATCCGGTTGAATAGATGTATTCAGCGATCGGGGTCGAGCCGACAAAACCAACCGACTGAATAACATCATGGTGCAGGATCGCATCGACCGCTTCCTTGTCGCCGTTGACGACCTGCAGGATTCCCTTAGGCAGACCGGCTTCTTCCATCAGCTCCGCAAGCATCAGAGGCACAGATGGGTCTCGCTCGGACGGTTTGAGGATGAAAGCGTTGCCGCAAACGATGGCAGGAGCAAACATCCACATCGGGATCATTGCTGGAAAGTTGAACGGTGTAATGCCTGCTGATACGCCAAGTGCCTGACGCATTGAGTACATGTCAATGCCGGGACCCGCGCTGTCAGTATAGTCCCCCTTAAGCAATTCGGGCGCGCCAATGCAATATTCTACAACTTCGAGTCCGCGCTGCACATCACCTGCCGCATCTGGCAGAGTCTTGCCATGCTCTCGGCTGAGCGCCTCTGCCAGTTTATCCATGTCACGATTGAGTAGGCTGACGAATTTCATCATGACCCTAGCGCGCCGCTGCGGGTTGGTGGCCGCCCAAGCTGGTTGCGCCGCAAGCGCGTGTTGAACAGCCGAGTCGACTTCGGCGGTGGACGCAAGCGGGCATTTTGCCTGCACGTCGCCAGTCGCCGGGTTATAGATGTCGGAAAAACGGCCCGATGTGCCATTAACATGTGCACCGTTAATGTAGTGGGTCATCTCTTGCATGATATCTCTCCTTAAAATTTGGATGCAGTATAGTCTTGCAAAAAACGGGCGAACAGAGGCAAGATTTCAAAATCAATCTTGCAAAAATGCAAAGGTGGCGAGTTGCAACCACATTGGGATGATCTGCGGGTATTTCTGGCAGTCGCGCGGGAATCCAGTCTATCTGGCGCTGGGAAACGGCTGCGGGTTGATCCGGCAACGATCGGGAGGCGCATCGCGCGACTTGAGGCCAATATGGGCGTCGATCTATTTGCTAAATCGCCGCAGGGATATGTGATGAGCGACATTGGACAGCGGTTGCTTGTGCGTGCTGAAGCGGCTGAACTGGCAATGCAGGCAGTGGCTGAACTGCCCGGCGCTGCGGATGAAGGGCTAAGCGGGCAAATCAGGTTGGGCGCGCCAGACGGATCCGCAAACTACCTGTTGCCTCAGGTGTGCGCCGCGATATGTGACGAAAACCCTAATTTGGATTTGCAAATTGTGGCGTTGCCGCGAGTTTTCAATCTGTCCCGGCGCGAGGCGGATGTAGTGATAGGTGTCAGTGCGCCAACGTCGGACGGGCTACATGTGGAGCGACTGACGGATTACAAGCTTCACCTTATGGCAACGCAGGATTACCTGCTGTCACATCCGCCGATACACGCCTTGGACGATTTGCATCAGCACCGCATCATTGGTTACATTCCGGACATGATTTTTGACAGTGAGCTGGATTATCTGTCGAATTTGGGCCTCAAGCGGGTGGCACTGTCGTCCAATTCGGTTTCAGTTCAGATCAACATGGTGCGGCAAGGCAGCGGTGTCGGGGTCATCCACGATTTTGCCGCGCCTGCGGTTCAGGGCTTGCGAAAAATACTACCGGATCAGATCAGTCTGACCCGCAGTTTTTATTTGATCCGCCACAAAAACGAGCTGCAAAGTGTGCGGATGAATCGGTTCGCGGAGCTGCTGACAACCAGAGTTGCAGATGAAGTCGCCCGGCTCGAGGCACTCACTTGACTTGGACCGTCATTGAGTCAAGGCTGGCCTTGTCCGAGAATTCCCAGGGAGGGCCGCTATGCTAGTGCACCAGATTCTGAAATCAAAAGCCGATGAGTCCGTCATGACGGTGAAACCCGGCACGTCGATTGAGGAAGTCTTGAAGATACTTGCCGACAAAAAGATTGGTACGGTTCTGGTGTCTAAGGACGGCAAATCACCTGATGGTATTTTGTCCGAACGCGACATTGTTCGCAAAATGGCAAAGCACGGCAGTGCTGTCCTGACAGCCAAGGTAGAAGACTATATGACATCCAAGCTGATCACGTGCACGCGCAACGACAATGCGGACGCTGTTCTGGGCATGATGACCGACGGGCGGTTTCGCCATATGCCGGTGCTTGAGGACGGCGCTTTGGTCGGCCTGATCTCATTGGGCGATGTAGTCAAGGCGCGCCTGGCGGAACTTGCGATGGAGAAAGACGCGCTTGAAGGTATGATCATGGGGCACTAGCACCCTCGCGCGTCGAGATTGCAGAATTTGCTGGATCTCTCCCAAAAAATGGATCGTAAATAGACCTTTTCAAAGGAAAGCATTGATGCGCATCGGTCTTTATCCCGGCACCTTTGATCCCATTACGTTGGGACATGTCGATATCATGCGGCGGGCTTCAGCGCTGGTAGACCGATTGGTGATTGGTGTGGCCATTAATCGCGACAAGGGTCCATTGTTTATGCTCGAAGAGCGCGTGGCCATGATCGAACTGGAATGCGCTGAACTCACTGATCAAACGGGAATAGAAATCGTCGTGCACCCCTTTGAGAATCTCTTGATTGATTGTGCCCGAGACGTCGGTGCGCAGATTATCGTTAGAGGCTTGCGAGCGGTCGCTGATTTTGAGTATGAATATCAAATGGTTGGCATGAACCGTGTACTCGATGACAGTATCGAGACTGTATTTCTGATGGCAGAGGCGCGACATCAGGCGATAGCTTCGAAACTGGTCAAGGAAATCGCCCGGCTGGGTGGGGATGTGAGTAGTTTTGTCCCAGCACATGTTCGCGCTGCGCTAAAGGAACGTTTGGGGTGAGATCGCCGCGCCTCGCAAATTCTTGCGAGCACCAAGGCGAACCGCACGAGATATACAACTTGCAAGATTTCTTCACTAACGCCAGACTATCTGTGGGTGGCAAGCCAGAGTGTAACTGGCGGAAGCACAAGACAAAAATCCAACTGGGAGTACATAATGTTAGTCAACACCATTAAATCGATGGCCACAGCACTGCTGATGTCTGGCATCGGAGCTACGGCAGCAAACGCCGATATCCTCGATACAATAAAAGAACGCGGTAAATTGATTGTCGGCGTAAAGGCCGATTACAAGCCATACGGATTTCTTGACACGTCAGGCGCTATCATCGGCATTGAACCAGATCTGGCGACGGATGTGGCGAACAAGCTTGGCGTCGAGATTGAATTCGTGCCGGTGGTAAGTTCGAACCGGATGCAATTTCTGGAGCAGGGCAAGATTGATCTGATGATTGCCACGATGACTGACAAGCCTGACCGTCGCAAAGTCGTCCAGATCATTGACCCGAACTACTATTCATCCGGCACCAATGTTCTTGCCCTGAAGAGTCTCGGTCTGAAAGACTGGGATGATCTGAACGGCAAGCCGGTTTGCGGCATTCAGGGGGCCTTTTACAACAAGGCGACATCGCAGGAATACGGCGCGGAAATCGTTGCCTTCAAAGGCACGGCCGAGGCATATTCGGCACTGAAAGCAGGCAACTGCGCAGCCTTTGTTTATGATGACAGCGCGATTGTGGCTAAGACCAACGACCCGGAATGGGCGGATTACGAAATGCCACTGCCGACCATCGATGATGCGCCATGGGGCCTTGCTGTTCCTTTGGGCGAAGATGGCTTTGGTACCCTGATGAGCGAAATGATAACTGATTGGCACAAGAGCGGCCGCATTCTTGAGCTGGAAACCAAATGGGGCGTCGCAAATACGCCATTTGCCAAAGCCATGAACGAAAAGTTCAACTAAGGTAGCCATCGGCGGGGCTAATCGCCCCGCCGGTTTTTCTGTGTCCGGAGCATTCCTGAATGGACTTCTTTTTTGATTGGTTTCGCGTTCTCTATGACGAGACCGGGATAAATCTTCCGTTTCTCTATGACAGCTATGACCGTGACCGGATGATGGACGGGTTTCTGACGACGATTTGGTTGTCGTTGGTCTGTCTGTTTTTCTCGGTCATCATCGGCGTGATCGGAGCATGGCTTCAGGGATCGAGCTTTAAATGGACACGCCGGATAGTGAACGGCTACATCCAGATTTTCCGCAATACACCCCCTTTGGTGCAGCTTTATTTCTTCTACTTCGCGATTGGGACGTTGTTGCCCAAGGTCGAAAACGACTGGGGTGGACAATCTCCGCTCTTGGGCAGTTTCGCTTGGGCCGCAATTTCGCTTTCGTTTTTTGCCGGTGCTTTCAACGTTGAGATATTCAGATCCGGAATTGAGGCTGTGCCCAAGTCAACGGTAGAAGCTGCCGAAGCGTTGGGGTTCTCTAAGCTTATGATCTACAAAGACATCACCCTGCCTTTGGCATTTCGGGTTGTTTTGCCGGCCCTCAACAACAACCTCGTCAATCTGGTGAAGACAACGACGCTGGCCTATGCAATTGCGGTCCCCGAGATGTTGTATGAGGCCAACCAAATTTGGTCGGACAACGTCAACGTCACCGAGATGATGATCTTCCTGTTGCTGGCCTATTTCGTACTTGTGGGCGTTCTTGTCGGTGGAATGAACCGCTGGGAACGTTCGATGAAAATACCGGGGTACGGCTGATGACTTACAAGACTGATCTGCCGGTCATGATGCCAGTCACCCCGCGAGAGGCCGAACCGTTTTTGCGGCTTGAGCTTTGGCATACTCTTCCGATTGCACTCTTGTGCATCATCGGTCCATCGTTGGCATTTGCAGATGATGGGGAGGCGATGTTGTCCCCGCTCGCAGTATTGGCAAGCTGGACTCCATTGTTGCTGAAAGGCTTTATCTTCAATCTCGTCATTTCGGTCAGTGCGATGGGATTGGGTACGGTCACTGGCGCTCTACTAGGACTCGGTCAGATATCGCCGAACCGGGTTACGCGCAGTGGATCATGGTTTGTGACACAGTTTTTCCGCAACGCGCCCTGGCTGGTCCTGCTGTTTTTTGCAATGTTTCTACTGCCATTTGAGATATCAATCTTTGGCTTGAAGATACCGTTTCCAGACTGGTTCAAGGCCATTCTGGGATTATCCCTGCCGGTGATGGCCAATGTGTCGGAAATCGTGCGTGGGGCGGTAAACTCGCTGCCCAGTGGTCAGTGGGAAGCGGCCGAAAGCCTTGCCTACACGCGTCGGCAAACACTTTGGCTGATCATCCTGCCGCAATGCGTCAAACGGATGCTGCCACCGTGGATGAACCTTTACGCGATTCTGACGATGGCCACCGTTCTGGCCTCGATTGTGGGGGTTTCTGAGGTCATGACTCTTACGGGCCGGGCCCTGTCTGCCGAAGGCGGGCGCCCGGACTTGCTGGCGCCATTTTATGGTTTTGTACTGTTGCTGTTCTTTGCCTATTGCTATCCCATCGCGCGTTACACCGTGCGGCTGGAAAAGAAATTCGCCGTAATCACGTGAGGATATGAAATGAGCTGGACTCCCGCTGACCCGATGGTGTCGATCATCGATGTCCACAAGTCTTTCGGTGATCTGGAAGTCCTGAAAGGCGTTTCACTGGATGTCATGAAGGGCGATGTCATTTGCATTATCGGCCCGTCGGGATCCGGAAAGTCAACGCTGATCCGCTGCGTGAATGCGTTGAATGATATCCAGCAGGGATCGATTCTGGTCGAGGGGCAAGAGGTGAACGACGCAAACCTCGACAAGCTGGAATTGCGCAAGAAGGTCGGAATGGTCTTTCAACAATACAATCTGTTCCCCCACAAAACCGCGTTGCAAAATGTGATGATGGCACCGGTGCGGGTGTTAAAACACAACAAAGGCGAAGCGGAGGCCACCGCGCGTGCCCTTTTGAAGAAGGTACGTCTGGAAGGTAAAGAAGAGGCCTATCCGGGTGAGTTATCCGGAGGTCAGCAGCAACGAGTAGCGATTGCCCGATCCCTCGCAATGAGGCCTGATGTGATGCTGTTTGACGAGGTGACGGCCGCGCTGGATCCCGAAACTGTGGGGGAGGTGTTGCAGACCATCAAGGACCTTGCCGAGGACGGCATGACGTGCATTCTGGTAACCCACGAAATGGGATTTGCCCGCGAAATTGCAGACCATATCTATTTTACAGACAAAGGTGTGATTGTTGAACACGGTCCCCCCGAGACGTTTTTCAAAGAAGCAACAGACCCTCGCACGCGCGAATTTCTCAGCCAAATCCTGTGACTTAGCGGGTAACAATTGACGCGAAAAAAGACACTATGACAGTGTGAGTACTTTGAAAGTTTTGCTTGTTTAGCCCTTAAGACCGCAGCAGCAACTTGTTTGAATCCACGGCTTGGGCAATTCCAGCGAAATATTCTTGTCTGCGTTCAGAGTTCTCTGAGGACCGCAATAGTTTCGTGCTCAATTCGTCGATCACGGCTACCGCTTCAGCGTTCGCAGTTTCAAGGGATTGGGACTCGATAGCCTTAATCGGGCGCGTTGTAATCGGTTTTGTTGCTCCGTCCGGTGTCTCGAGAGCAAAACGCGTTCTGGGAACCGATGCGTCAGCATTCTGTCTGACAATTCGGCGCAGCTTTCGCGCAGCTTTGTTCAGGGAGGACTTGATGATCCTCTGATCGCCGGTATTTGGCAACAAAAGCGCGATCCGCTCATATTTGGCAGCCAGACAATCAATTTGAAATCTGGGGTCAAGTTGGGCACATTCCACATTGATCATTTCGACTTCGGCGGCAATACCCTCGGCTGTGTCGCGATCAAATGGCACGCTGCGATCATTGTCATGACAGTCTACCGTAATAAGAGAGTTGTCGTCTGCTATCCCCGGAGAATAATCAGCGTTGCTAAGCGTGTAGTTGATGCTGCTACCAGGATTGTTGAGGGGCGGACTGGTGTTTTTACCGTTGTTGTTGTTGTTGCTGGGTGCCGGGTGTGACTTTGCCGGGGCTGTTTTGGTTGGCGGTTTGGAATTGGGCGGGTTCGGATGATTGTGATCACAAGCTCCGGCTTCGGTGATCATCCCACCGCGCTGAAGGTCAATTCGGTTCGCCTGGCGCACCATCATGTTTGCAATTTCCGAATATATCCCGGGTTTGTCGGGAAGTCGGGCGGGTGCGGCAGACAGAGGTGTCGCGCCGATGGCCAAAGCTGTTGAAGAAATCACCAAGGACCTGAGGGAGTTTTCCAGAGAAATCATAAAAATATACCTCCTACTAAAAAATGAACTAGTTAGCTAATGCCGTAAGCCAGACGGATCCCGCGTTGGGTACCGGGGCCAAAATCTCCATCAATTTTGCCATTGTAAAAGTCGAATTCGTTCAATTTTTTCTGAAGGGCACGCCGGGTCTCAGAGCTGAATGCCTCAGCGCGTGTGGAAAGCTCGTTGTACACATCCCGGGATCCCGTCCGCAGTGCCAAGAAAAGGTACTCTGCGGCCTGCTCCGGACCCTTCGATGGGATAATCCCGTCGTCAATCAAGGCTGCGAAATTAAACATGGCCTGCGGATGCCGCAGGTCTGCCGCGCGCTCAAACATCGCCAGTGATTTGCGCTGATTGCGGGCAAGACCAAGACCACCCTGATAATAAAGGAACGCCAGATCATTGATTGCGTCTGCGAAATCCTGGTCAGCCGCTTGCTGATACAGACTGAGCGCACGTGCCGAGTCCTGAGCGATCCCAATTCCGTTTTCGTAGAGTTTCCCGAGTTCGAATTGCGCCTCGGGCGACCCAGAGTCGGCGGCCTTGGTGAAATAGGCTACTGCCTGAGCCGGATTAAACCGCTCTTCCGCCGGGTTCAGCCGCATATAGCCCAACCCAAGCATTGATCGAGTGTCACCGCCTTCGGCAAGCCTAGCCAAAAGGATTTCCTGTTCCGGCCGAATGTCGGACCAGGCGATGCGGCGGTCATCGGCATTTGCGGCGCCGTTCGCTTGATTTCCAGCCAGATAGAATGGAATGCCAGAGAGCGATCCGTATGTGTGGGGCTCCTGCATGTTGAAGGTGTGTTTCAAGACCTGATCGCGCACTTGCCGAAACATCAAAGAGATTTCGAGGTCGGGCTGAGCTAACTTGTCCGCCAGTGCGGTTGCAAAGGGGCTGTTCTCTCCATCGCCGTCAAGCGCGACTTTGCCATCTTTGGCAGCGAAGGCTACCAATGTTCCCCGATCAGGTGTCGGCTGGGCAAGCCCCTGACCAATTGCGTTCCGCGTTGCCACTGCTGAGGTTTGCTGGGTTGGTTGGGCAAGATCAATTTCATCTCCAAATGGGTTGTCCCGGCAACTATCCAGTATGACGATCCGCATCTTGCGAGCGTGATGTACCGCAGCAAGCAGATCCTTAAGTGACACGGATTGTTCCTGAATGTCGCGATTTGTAGAAACGCTTGCATCCACTGGGATTAGAAAGTTCTCGCCCAATACTTCGACACCGTGGCCCGCATAGTAGATGAGCGCTAGGTCGGCGGTCTCTGCTCGATAGGCAAAGTTATCCACTGCATCACGTAGGTCTTGAGCAGGTGTATCTACAAGCGTGGTTACGTCAAAACCAATTTCAGAAAGCGTGTCAGAGATAATTCTGGCATCGTTCACAGTATTCTTGAGAGGACTTATTTGTTGATAGTTTGAAATCCCGATGACCAGCGCGACCCTCTCGGAAGCAAACGAGAGCGTGGGTACAATCCACAACGAAAGAAGCATAACTAACCGCAAGGGAATGACAAAAGTGCGGATAATTAATAGTTGAAAAAATATTGAATCTGGCCGTTTAACGACTGCCACGAGTTACCAACCTAAAAACGATTTAAACGAATAAAATTAAAAAATTAGTGCGTATTAATGGAGTCGTAATAGCACATTTTTCGCAAAATTGGAAGCCGCGAGCGACAATCCCAATCGCTGCCGTGCTCGTTTAGCGCCAGAAAGCCATCCATTCAATCAGAGTGGTCAGCTTTTTTCCCAGAAAAATCACATGCTCAGTGCCGTAGAAATATAAGTCGATGGCAATCAGTCCGACGATAACAAGGGCAAGAATAAAAGAGGTGCGATGTGACATGCGTGCCGGCTCCTGCGGGTATTCACAGCGCCGGTATGGCAGGGAGGACGGGTCCACGCAAGCGCCAGCAGATCTTGATCTAAAGCTCTGAAAATCGATCGGGTCGGTCGAGGCAGGATTGCCCTTCGTGACCCTAGTTTAAGAGGCGACCCATTGCGACGGCGACATCCGCCATCCGCGCCGAAAAACCCCATTCATTGTCATACCAGGCAAGCACGCGAACCGAGCGGCCGCCAACAACTTTGGTTTGGTCGGGGGCGAAAATGCAGCTGTATTCAGTGTGGTTAAAGTCGATCGAGACTTTCTGTTCTGGGTCATAGGCCAGAACGGCGCCCATGGGTCCGGCAGCCGCTTCCGCCATCACGGTATTGACGTCTTCTATGGTTACGTCCTTGCTCGCCTCGAAGGTCAGATCGACGGCGCTCACATTTGGAGTTGGGACGCGCATGGCTGTTCCATCCAGCTTGCCCTTGAGATTTGGCAGAACCTCACCCAAGGCAGCAGCAGCGCCAGTGGAGGTGGGGATCAAGGCCATCGCCGCGGCGCGCGCGCGGTACAGGTCATTGTGTCGGCGATCCAGAGTAGGCTGATCGCCGGTGTAGGAATGGATTGTGGTCATGATGCCTCGCTCGATCCCAATTGCTTCGTCCAATACCTTAGCAAGTGGCGCGAGGCAGTTCGTCGTGCAGGAACCGTTCGATACCATCCGGTCCGTTTCGGTCAGGTTTCTGTGGTTAACACCGTACACGATCGTCGTATCAATGTTTTTGGCCGGTGCAGAGATGAGCACCGACTTGGCACCGCGGTCCAGATGAGCGTTGGCTTTTTTGCCGTCATTCATCGCACCTGTGCATTCCAGCACCACATCGCAACCCGACCAATCCAAAGCAGTGGGATCATAGGTCGAGAACATCTGCATCGGTCCACGACCAAGATCCATGGTGTCCTCACCAATCTGGATGTCGCCGGGAAATCGGCCGTGCACACTGTCATAGCGCAACAAATGTGCCGCCGTGGCCAGTGGCCCGGTTGCATTCACCTTGGTCACCATGATGTCATTGCGTCCGCTCTGCGCGATATGAGACAACGTACAACGGCCGATCCGGCCAAATCCATTGATACCGACGGTGATTGTCATACTGGGTCTCCTGAACCGAAACTGCTTAACAACTCTTACGCGCGATATAGACAGAGAATGTGTCATCGCAAAGGAGAAAATAAAGAGTTTTCCGAGTGTTAGCGCAAACTTGAAGCAAGTTCCGAATGATGGCGCTAACGAAATCACCGTAATCCCTGTTGCCTCTGCGCGAGACTGAGTTAGCCTAGGCACAAACAGGTTTGAAGGACGCAGAATGAGTGGTTTGTTGGCATTGCTGGATGATGTGGCTGCAATTGCAAAAGTCGCTGCGGCGTCGCTGGATGATGTGATCGCACAGGCCGGTAAAGCGGGGACCAAAGCAGCCGGGGCGGTAATCGATGATGCGGCGGTCACGCCAAAGTATGTGCACGGGTTTGATGCATCACGAGAGCTGCCGATTGTCGGGCGTATTGCCTTTGGGTCAATCAAGAACAAAATGCTGTTTCTACTGCCTGCTGCATTGGCATTGTCAGCTTTTGCCCCGTGGGCGATTGCACCGCTGTTGATGTTGGGCGGGGCTTATTTGTGTTTTGAGGGTGCGGAAAAAATAGCGCATCTGTTTTGGCCTCATGCCAGTCATGAGTCGGTAGAAACCACTACCGACATGGCCCATCTGGAGGAACAGCGTGTCGCCGGGGCGATCAAAACCGATTTCATCCTATCGGCCGAAATCATGACCATTGCGCTGGCCGCAATCCCTGACAGCAGTTTCTGGATGGAAGCCGCGACACTCGCAGTCATCGCCGTTGGCATTACGGCCGTGGTTTATGGCGGTGTCGCATTGATCGTGAAGGCGGACGATCTGGGGCTTTTGATGAGCAACAAGGGCGGTATTGGCATTATTAGGGCGATGGGACGCGGTATCGTAAAGGCGATGCCGGGGTTTCTGATAGCACTGACCGCTGTCGGCACCGCAGCGATGTTGTGGGTTGGAGGCTCAATCCTTGTGCACGGTCTGAAAGAACTGGGTTTTGGGCAACTCGAACACGTGATCCATGATTGGGCCGTGGCAGCCGGGCAGGCCATACCGCAATCCACCGCGACTGTCGAATGGATCGCGAAGGCAGCGATGGACGGGGTCTTTGGGTTGGTTATTGGCCTGCTGCTGATCCCCGTCGTAACGGGAATCATCGGCCCTGTTTGGGCTCATTTCACTAATAAATCAGACCACTAAATTGGGAACCTGATGTTTTGCGCTACTTATTGAGCAATGCCTTGGCCTTGTCCGCTGTCGCCTGAGCAGTGATGCCGAATTGTTCAAAAAGCTCGTTCGCAGGAGCAGATGCACCGAAGTCATGCATTCCGATGAAACCAGCTTTGTCCCGTTTTCCACGCTCGCCAAAAAGCCAGCGATCCCAGCCAAACCGCATTCCGGCCTCAATTGCGACACGGACAGGTCCACCGGGCAGAACGCGTTTGCGATAGGATTCGTCCTGATCCTCAAACAGTTCCCAGCAAGGCATGGAAACCACTCGGGTTCCGATGCCTTCTGCCTGCAAAAGATCCCGCGCGGCGAGGGCAATCGCGACTTCAGAGCCGGTCGCCATCAGCAACGCTTCTCGTTTGCCGTCTGCATCTGCAAGAACATAGGCACCCTGTGCAGTCAGGTTTTTGGTCTTGTGTTCCAGCCTCACGGTCGGCAACCCCTGCCGTGTCAGGGACAGGACCGACGGCGTTTCTTTGCTGGTCAGAGCAATTTCCCAAGCTTCAGCCGTTTCGACTGTATCGGCAGGTCTGAACACGTAAGTATTTGGAGTAGAACGCGATATTGCGAGATGTTCGACGGGTTGGTGAGTCGGGCCATCTTCGCCCAGACCAATGCTGTCGTGGGTCATGACAAACACCGTGGGCACCCGCATCAGCGCGGCAAGCCGCATTGCAGGACGGGCATAGTCGGTGAAGCACATGAACGTACCGCCATAAGGGCGAATGCCGCCATGCAACACCATACCATTCATAGCCGCTGCCATGCCGTGTTCGCGAACCCCATAATGAATATAGCGGCCTTTTCGATGCTCCGGCAGGAACACGCCAAGGTCTGGAGTTTTCGTGTTGTTGGACCCGGTAAGATCGGCGCTACCACCCACAGTTTCCGGCATGATCGGGTTGATAACTTGCAGCGTCTTTTCAGAGGACGCGCGCGTGGCGAGTTTTGGCGCTTCTTGCGACACCTGCTTCTTAAAGGCCTTGATTGCAGCTGAAAGTTTCTTTGGAGCGTCCAGCGCATAAGCGCGCGCAAATTCGCGTTGTTTGTTGCCGGGCAGGGTGGCAAAGCGTGCGTCCCAATCGGCGCGTGCGACTGCGCCGCGCGCTCCAATAGCCTCCCAGGCCGCCTTTACATTTGCCGGGACCTCAAAATGGCCTTTTGCGGCACCATACGCTGATTTCGCCGCTGCGAGCTGGTCGGCATCAGTCAGGGCACCATGTCCTTTTGATGTATTTTGGGCCGCATGACCCAGGGCGATATGGGAATCGCACGCAATCATTGTCGGCTTTTTACCTTTTTTGGAAGCGGTCAGCGCCGCATCAATTGCATCAGGATCATGACCGTCTGTTTCTATGACTTGCCAACCTGCTGCCTTGAAGCGTGCGACCTGGTCGGTGCGGTCGGCGATGTCGACGGGGCCGTCGATTGTGATGCTGTTATTGTCCCACAGCACAATGAGCTTGCTTAGCTCATGCCGCCCGGCCAGGCTTATCGCCTCGTGGCTGACGCCTTCCATCAGACAACCGTCCCCCGCAATGACGTAGGTGTAGTGGTCAACAACTTTGCGGCCATAGTGCGCCCGTTGAATTTCTTCTGCCATGGCAAAGCCGACGGCGTTGGATAATCCCTGACCCAGTGGGCCGGTTGTGGTTTCAATGCCGCCCGCATGTCCATATTCGGGATGGCCGGCTGTCTTGTAACCCCATTGGCGAAAGTGTCGAATCTGATCCAGCGTCATGTCTTCGTAGCCGGTCAAGTAAAGCAGGGAATAAAGCAGCATGGAGCCGTGGCCTGCAGACAATATGAAACGGTCCCGGTCCGGCCAGTTGGGGGCTGAGGCGTCGAATTTAAGGTGCTTTTCAAACAGGACGGTTGCCACGTCAGCCATACCCATCGGCATGCCCGAATGACCGGAGTTCGCTGCTTTGACAGCATCCAGCGTCAGCGTGCGGATTGCAGTCGCTTTTGACCAGTGATCAGGGTTGGCGTCAGAAAGAGTGGCGATATCTAAAGGGGCTTTCACGGATCAATTGTCCTTTTTCCAAGGCGGTTTTGCGCACGACGCCGAGCGGCGGAAAGGCGCTGTTGGGTGCTCAATATCAGCCGGTCAGCAAAGTTCAAGCGCCCGTCGTATCGGCACTTGAAGGCCGTCCTTCAAGTAGTTGATAGCAAAGGGGAGCAATTTCCCCGGGCATTGGGTAAACTTGCGCCATTACGGGGAGCGGTGCGATTCGGCATAGGCAGCGCGGCAGACAAAACAAAGGAATGGGGCATGAGCCAGATTGATGAGTTGCAGAGTCGGATTACTGCGGCAATGGATCGGATTGGGCAGGGATTGGATGGATTGTCCAACGCCCCCAATGCAGAAGAGATGCAGGCGCGCGAGGCACAGGCCCAGCAACTTGAAGAAGAAAAACTTGCCAACGCGCAGTTGCATGAGCGGGTCAATCGTTTGAAACAAAGCCTGACAGATGCCCGTATCAACTTGTCCAGCCACATCGAGGAAAGGAACTCAAGCGCGGAAAAGTTGGATACGGAAATAGGCAGGCTGCGCAAAGCCAACGCGCAACTGCGCGATTCTAACCAGGCGCTGCGAGAGGCGAATGAAGCTGGCGTCGCAGAGCCGCATCTGATTAACAAAGCCATGTTGGCCGAACTCGAAGGAATGCGCGCGGTTCGCGCGGCCGAAGCAGCCGAAACACAGGCCATCCTTGGGACCCTGGGTCCGCTGATCGACGCTGCGGCACAATCTGAACAGGAGGACGCATAATGGCCGAGGTGAATATCAGTATAGGCGGACGCACATTTGAGGTCGCCTGTCAGGATGGAGAAGAGCAATATCTTCATTCAGCCGCCAAAATGCTTGACGATGAGGCGCTGGTGCTGACCGATCAAGTCGGGCGGATGCCCGAGGCGCGAATGCTGCTGATGGCAGGTCTGATGCTGGCAGACAAAACCGCCAGTATCGAAGATCGCGTCAACGCGATAGAAAGTCAGCTGGCGACACGTGAACAGGAAATTGAGAGCCTGAGGATGGCACCAGCTCCAGAACCGGAACGCGTCGAGGTGCCGGTCGTGCCGGATGCGGTGACAGATACTCTAGCTGAGTTGGCCGCACGTGCGGAGGCCCTTGCGGCGGCAGTTGAAGAAAAAGCGACGGCAATGAACTAAAAGTTGCTACTGCATTGATTCATCAAGATCCGAGCTACCAAAATTAAAAGGCGTGCGACGATGCTAGCGGGCCTCGTATGTCCGAATTTCTTGATCCAGCGAACAAGATTGTCGAATTGAAAGACGATCCAACTATTGCAAAATGGGCCAAGTGGAACGGGCGCAAGATATCAATGCCTTAACCGTTGGCCTCACGAATCTTGTCCGCTGCGTCCTTATCATATGTCACGTCGTTTTGGTCAAACAACGTGTCAAGTTCCCCCGACAACGTCATTTCGGTGATGATATCGCAACCGCCAACGAATTCGCCTTTGACGTAGAGCTGCGGTACTGTCGGCCAGTCCGAATAATCCTTGATTCCTTGACGGAGTGCTTCGTCCGCCAGAACGTTCACATCGGCGAAGTTCACGCCCATATAGTTCAAAACACCCGCGACGCGGGACGAAAACCCGCATTGAGGCATTTCTTTGGTGCCTTTCATGTAGAGCACCACATCGTTGGCGCCGACGGTCTCTTTGATCTTGTTGTTCACGTCTGTCATCTTATTTCTCCGTCTTTCTGCCTGGCGGCACAAATCGTTTTGCGTAGTCCTGTGGATCTTTGGGAATGCTGTATTGGGCGGTTTGGCTGCCGCCCCCGGCACCTGAATTGTAGTCCAGATCGATTACATGGTGGCCTTTGCCGGGCGGGCTGCCGCGTTCGGTGCCGCGAGTGCGATGTAGTGAATAGGCGCCACACAGGACGGCCATGATCACGATGGCGATCAGTAAGGGTATGACGAAGAGCCAATCCAACCGCTTTAGTCCGGTGCCTTGGTCGTTAGGGCCAGCGCGTGCAATTCACCGTTGGCACCATCCATCTTGCCTTTGAGCGCCGCGTAGATTGCGCGCTGCTGCTGCACGCGATTCTGGCCCCTAAAACTCTCATCTATCACTTCCGCTGCGTAGTGATTGCCGTCTCCTGCCAAGTCGGTGATGGTGATCCTTGCATCTGGGAAGCTGGCACGGATCAGGTCTTCAATTTCGCGGGCTTGCATGGCCATGGGAAAGGCTCCGATAGATGTTTGTTTAGATGTAGGCCGCCGACGCGTCCGGTGCAAGAGAATGAGGGGCCTGATTCAGCGGAGAGCGCCTGCGGCGCTCATTCCATTTTTGGATTGGATGTGCTGCTATTCATGCCACGGCAACGGAAAATGTCGTGCGGTAAACCTGTGCCAAGTCGTCGAGTGCGGCGGAATGGTTGCCAAATCTAACGGTGTCTCCGGTGAATCGGCCTACCATTTCGATCGGCACACCATTTTTGTTTGCGTCCAACATGAGGGCCTCAGCCTGATCAAAATTGCAGGCCACCAGATAACGCGCCTGATCTTCTCCAAACAGGTCTGCGGTATCTTCACTGTCAAGGTGGATACCCACACCGGCAGCCTCGGCGAGTTCAAATGCTGCAAGTGCGAGGCCACCATCGCTGAGATCGGTGCAGGCCATGATCAAATCAGAATTGGTGCAGATAAAGTCACCGTTTCGCTTTTCAGCCGCTAGATCGACGGATGGTGCGTCTCCCTCAGCCCGATCGAAGGCTTCCGCCAGCAACGCAGATTGACCGAGATGACCGGTGCTTGCGCCGACGACCAACGCAATATAGCCGTCCCGCACATCCTTGCCGATAATGTCGTCGGTTGAATGCAACAAGCCAACTGCGCCAATGGTGGGGGTGGGCAGGATGCCGGTGCCGTCGGTTTCGTTGTACAGTGAGACGTTGCCCGAAACGATTGGCATATTGAGCGCGGCAACAGCCTCTCCGATGCCTTCAATCGCTCCGACAAATTGGCCCATGATTTCGGGCTTTTCCGGATTGCCGAAATTAAGGTTATCCGTGGTCGCCAATGGGAGAGCCCCGACGGCAGTCAGATTGCGATAGGCTTCGGCCACTGCCTGTTTGCCACCCTCAACAGGATTGGCTTTGACGTAACGCGGTGTGACGTCCGATGTGAAGGCCAGCGCCTTGTCGGTACCGTGCACGCGGATTATGCCTGCACCAAGGCCCGGCGTTCGGGCACTGTCGGCCATGACCATTGTGTCGTATTGTTCAAAAACCCAGTCCTTGGCCGCGTAATTGGGCGAGGAGAGCAGGGCGCGCAGACCCTCAATGGGATCTATGCTGGGCACGTTTGTCAAGGGCTCTGCCTGCGGCGTTGCCACCCAAGGGCGGTCATATTCCGGCGCATTACCGGACAGCGCTTTTAGGGGCAAGTCCGCCTTGGTCTCGCCATTGTAGACAATGTGGAAGCGGTCTTCGGCGATCGTTTCGCCGACGATGGCAAAATCAAGATCCCATTTATCGAACACGGCGCGTGCCACGTCTTCTTTTTCGGGGCGCAATACCATCAGCATACGTTCTTGGGATTCAGACAGCATCATTTCATACGCTGTCATGTTTTCTTCGCGCACCGGAACATTCTCCAGATCAAGCCGCACGCCAAGATTGCCCTTGTCGCCCATTTCAACCGCAGAGCAGGTGAGGCCAGCGGCCCCCATATCCTGAATGGAAATGACCGCGCCAGTTTGCATTAGCTCAAGCGTTGCCTCCATCAGGCGTTTTTCGGTAAACGGATCGCCGACCTGAACGGTTGGTCGTTTTTCCTCGATCGTGTCGTCAAATTCAGCGCTTGCCATGGTGGCGCCGCCAACGCCATCACGCCCGGTTTTGGCCCCGAGATATACAACGGGCATGCCCACGCCGGAGGCTGCGGAATAAAAGATGCTGTCTGTGTCGGCCAGGCCGGCAGCAAAGGCATTTACCAAACAATTGCCGTTATAGGCCGGGTCAAACCGTACTTCACCACCGACCGTTGGGACGCCAAAACAATTGCCGTAACCGCCGACGCCTGCCACGACGCCATTCACAAGCTGGCGGGTTTTGGGGTGGGATGTTTCTCCAAAAGACAGCGAATTCATTGCCGCGATGGGGCGCGCGCCCATGGTGAACACATCCCGCAGAATGCCGCCGACGCCAGTGGCCGCTCCCTGATAGGGTTCGATGTAGGACGGGTGGTTGTGGCTCTCCATTTTGAAAACGACGCATTGGCCATCGCCAATATCAACGATACCAGCGTTTTCGCCAGGGCCGCAGATGACCTGAGGACCGGTTGTTGGCAATGTTCGCAGCCATTTCTTGGAGGATTTATATGAGCAATGTTCATTCCACATCGCCGAAAAGATTCCCAGCTCGGTAAAAGAGGGTTCCCGGCCAATGATCTCCAAAATGAGGTGGTACTCGTCGGGGCTAAGCCCGTGGTTTTTGATCAGGTCGGGCGAAATGGCCGGCTCTTGCATCCGTATCTGGTCCCCAAATGGCAATTGTTGGGACGTCTTTATGCCAAGGCTGCGCGGGGGGAAAGGCCCCCGCGCAAAAGCGCACTTATTTCTTGCCTTGATCTGCTTGTGCTTGCTGTTCCTGCGCGATGACGGTGGCCGTCGCGGCTGCGGCAAGCTTGGTTTTTTCCGCATCAGTCAAATGTTCTTCTTCGTGTTCGTCCAGTTCTGGCATCGCCACCCGGACTTCACGGCGGGCAAATTCGATATCGGCCTCGTTGAACGCGGCTTTGACCCGGTTGTAGATCTCTTTGCGCATCATGAACTGAGATCCAGGTTTGGCCATGAACTTGCCGCGGATCACCATGCCCACATCGTCAAAGTCAAAAACACCTTGCGACTTGAAGGGTTGCAGCATGTCGTCCTTGAACGCATCCATGGCCTGAACTTCTTGCCCGATTTTCTTGAACATCTTGCGAACGCGTTCAGGGTCGGTATCAAACGGCACTGTGAACTTGAGCTTCATGATGACCCAGTCACGGCTGAAATTGGTGACCTTTTGGATTTCGCCGTAGGGAATGGTATGCACAAGTCCACGGTGGTGGCGCAGCTGCATGGAGCGAACGGATATCTTTTCGACGGTTCCTTTGACATCACCAACGTCGACGTATTCACCTACCCTGAAAGCGTCATCGACCAAAAAGAAAACGCCTGATACCACATCCGTTACCAGTTTCTGCGCACCAAAACCGATGGCCAAACCCAGAACACCGGCGCCAGCCAGAAGTGGTGTTGTATCTATGCCAAGAGTTTTAAGTGCAGTAAGTGTGAACAGAACCACAATTGCAATCCGGCAGGTCAGAAGGATCAGGGGAAGCACGGTTGAAAGGCGCGATTTACCCGCACCGCCACCGTCACCCCCCACTTCTTCCTCGCCGGGCGCCTCTCCTGATGCGGTCATTTCCGCCGCCAGTTTACGGTTCACATAAACCGATACCACTTCCCATAAAAGGTACCCAACGGCGATGGTCATCAGGAATTCAATAATGTTTGCGGCAAAATCTTCGCCGACGGCGCCTGTGGCGAATTCACCTAAAGTGAGTCCCCAGAACCCGGCAATCTGAATGATAACGATGCCAAAAACAATAACGCGGCCGATCCGGACAAAGGATACTTCGGTGGCTTTATACGCGCGCTCTGCCACAATGCCTTCACCCGACATTGGCGGCCTAACGTGACGCACGATTCCGCGCACTAACGTGTCGAGCGCAGGGGCCATCAACAACAAGCCCATGGTTTTGAAATGAGGTCCGCTTTGAAGAATGCCCCCCAGATCATAGCTGATAATAACGTTGACGACCCACCATGTGGCCAGCGCAACTCCGATGGCAAAATAGGGGTAGGCCCGGGAAACTTTTTCTTCGACAGCGCTGACCCCGTCGTTTGGGCCTCGCATCATCATCACAAGGCCGTCACGCGCGGTCCAGGCGATCCAGACCACGTATAGGTGAAGCGCAAAGTTCATCCAGAACCCAACCACAGATTCGCCGGGTGGGACGCCGTTCAAGGCGTTAAACCCGACCGTGACAAAGGTAATGCCAACCAACAGAGTAAACCCGACGATGTGGCGCTGAAGGAAATTCGCAGTTGTGTCGTCAGTGTTTACAAAACGGAACTTTGGCTGATTCGGCGCCAACAGGAAGCGCCCAAATGCAGCCGCGATACGTGGCGCCGCGACGAGATTCCACAAGAATAGTTGAGTATAAGGGACCATTTCAGGCGGTACGATAGAAAAACCAACTGTGCGACCGACGGCCAGAAATACAAATAGCCCTAGCAATTCTCTGCACAATCTCTTGGCCAACATCGACAAAGATTGGCGCAACGTTTCAGGCTCGGGATCGTCGGAACGTATGGTGTGCCAGCGACTTGTAAGTTTGTTTACGACCCACTCAGCCGCAAGACCAGCAGCAACTACAGCCGCCATATAGCCCAGCAACGTGAGAAAACCGACCATTCCAAAATTCTCAAAGAACGTGGAAGTGGCCTTAAACTGCAGGGTGAACATGGCCGGAATACCTTTGACGGCATCTATCACGACACCGACCGCGCCAGAGGTCGAATGATGAAACAACTCGCTTATCGCATTGGTTTCATCTGCTTTGGCGGCAGTTTGTGTGGCTGCGACTGCGTCAAGCCGTTCCAGCAACAACCCGCGCACCTGTTCATCCGAGAGTTCGGCCACGAGATTTCGCGCTGATTCCGGCGTCAGATTCTCCGGAACGGCAACACCGGCTGTTTTCGTATCAGATTGCGCATAGGCTGCCGGTACTACAGACAACCAGACTAATAGCGCGGCCGCGCCCCATATTATTCTTTGCAACACTTCAGCCGTCCCTTTGCGTATTTTTCTTGGCCATATGGTTCGTTAAATGGCGCTGAATTGCAAGCAATGCATTCGCCCGGGGCGTGCAAAGCTTGTCGTCTTGTTGGTCGGCGCAAAAAAAAAGGCCGAGCAAGAAGCTCGGCCAAGTCCAACAGGGAGGTGAAGTTGATGCGCGTTGAAGCCATCATCGCCTTCAATACATCAGATAGGTGGCACGAAGCGTCCGATCAAGTGTTTTACGCTGGAATAATGTCATTTCCGATATGCGTAGAGTGCATAGCTTAGGCCTTGGACTGGTCACGCAACATGCGCCGATACGTAATGATTTCGTCCTGAACAAAGTCCCGAAATGCCGATATCCTTTTGGATTGACGCAATTCTTCCGGATAGGCTAGAAAGACTGGCACGTCACCTGACGAGACTTCCGGCAGGACCAGGACGAGGTTTGGGAAATCTTGCGTCACATAATCAGGCAGAATGCCGATGCCAAGATTGTGGATGACGCCCTGCAACACTCCAAAGTAATTGTTCACGGTCAGCAATGAACGAATATCGTAGTTCATAAGATGCTGGACCATGGCAGCACTAGCCCCGACTTGCGGCGAGTGGACATTCTGAAAGATAAGTCGATGATCGACGATCTCGGCAAGTTCAAGCGGCGTTCCGTTGGCGTTCAGATACTCGGGCGTGGCAAACAGGCCCATCTGGACGCTCATCAGCTTTTTCCGGATCAGGTCGGCCTGCGAAGGTTCCTTCATTCTGATCGCTACGTCTGCCTCTCGCATCGGCAGATCAAGCACGCGTTCTTCGAGCATCAGGTCTACTTTCAGATCCGGGTACTTCTCGTAAAGCTTGGTCAGTCTTGGGGCCAGCCAAAGGGTTCCGAAGGCCGTGGTCGTGGTTACCCTGATCTCGCCAAATACCTCTTCGGCGCTGTCGCGAATATGGGCACTGGCTGTATCAAGACGCTTGACCATTGCATTGGTGGCTTCAAACAGCAATTCGCCCTGTTCGGTCAGAATTAACCCTCGGGCGTGACGATGGAATAAAGTTGCGTGCAGGCTGTCTTCCAGACCGCGAATTTGTCGGCTAACGGCGGATTGCGACAGGTTCAGCCTGTCGCCGGCGTGGGTGAGGCTGCCGGCATCGGCCACAGCGTGGAATATTCTGAGTTTGTCCCAATCCATGGCCGCAACTTTCTAAAACTTAGGTACCACCTATATGAAATGATAGAAAAGGGAACCTTGCAGGGCGTCGAAAACCGGCAGGTTTCGCAAATTATTGCTATACGGGTCATAATTTATGACCTATTATCGGGATGCCGAAGGTGGCGCCACTCCGGGAGAGAAGAGCGATGTCGACGCAGAAAATTTCCTTGAACGACCGATTTGATCTGACAAAATCGCCGGTATTGCTGAACGGCACCCAGGCACTTGTCCGGTTGATGATGATGCAAAAGGTTCGGGATGCGGCAGCGGGATTGAACACCGCCGGACTGGTGACTGGTTATCGTGGGTCGCCGCTTGGCGCGGTTGATTTGCAAATGATGCGGGCAGCAAAGCAGTTAGCCGAGCATGACATCACTTTTCAGCCGGGCCTGAACGAGGATTTGGCGGCGACTGCATTATGGGGCAGTCAGCAGGCAGAATTGCGTGGTGAAGGAAAATATGACGGTGTTTTTGGCCTTTGGTATGGCAAGGGTCCCGGTGTGGATCGTACGGGGGACGTTATGCGCCACGCCAATATGGCCGGAAGCGCGGCCAATGGCGGTGTGCTTATGGCCATGGGGGACGACCATACCGGCGAATCCAGCACGGTCCTTCACCAGTCTGAATGGGCCATGGTGGATGCATATATGCCGGTGGTCAGTCCAGCCGGTGTCCAGGAAGTGCTGGACTATGGTATTTATGGCATTGCACTGTCACGGTTTTCGGGACTTTGGGTCGGGCTGAAAACCATGAAGGACACGATCGAGGCAACGTCAGTTGTCGATGGCAATCCTGAACGTATGTCGTTGATTGTGCCTAAGTTCCACCTTCCTGATGGCGGGTTGAATATCCGTCTTATTGATACGCCTCACGAACAAGAGGCGCGCGTGATTGACTTCAAACGTTTTGCCGCAGAGGCGTTTTCCCGCGCCAACAAGATGGACAATCGCATCTGGGGCAAAGCAGGTGCTAAGATCGGATTTGTCGCGGCGGGTAAGAACTGGTTGGATCTGGTACACGCCCTTTCATTGCTCAATATTGACGCAAACGAAGCCGAAAGGCTGGGGATCACCACTTATAAGATCGGTCAGACCTTTCCGCTTAACATGGAGGGATTTCACGATTGGGCCGAGGGACTTGATCTGATCGTGGTGGTTGAAGAAAAACGCAAATTGATCGAAGTACAGATCAAAGAGGCAATTTTTGATGATCGCAGGGGTCGTCGCGTCTATGGCTGGCACAAGGGTGGCGGTGCGGGATCGATGCATGGCGAGGAGTTGTTTCCAACGCGCGGTGCGCTGGATCCGATCATGATCGCGGAAAAATTGGGCGACATCCTGCTTGAAGAGGGCCGCGAGACGGAGGGGATCAAGGCGGGGCTTGAATCTCTTAATGAAGCGCGCCGTGCTGACAATGCCGAAGATATTGCGGCGCGCCTGCCGTACTTCTGTTCCGGATGCCCGCACAACTCATCGACCAAGCTGCCAGCAGGATCGCGCGCATACGCCGGGATTGGTTGCCATTACATGGTTCAGTGGATGGACCGCGAGACCACTGGGTTTACCCATATGGGCGGCGAAGGCGCAAATTGGATTGGCGAAGCGCCATTTTCGAACCGCGCGCACGTTTTTCAGAACCTTGGCGATGGCACTTATAACCACTCTGGTATTCAGGCGATCCGGGCGGCTATGGCAGCCGGGACCAATATTACCTACAAAATCCTGTACAACGATGCTGTTGCGATGACTGGAGGGCAGGGAAATGATGGTGGGCTAGACGCTATCCGCATTGTCCGAGAGCTGAAGGCAATAGGGATATCCAACATTGCTGTCGTTTATGATGACAAGGAGAATTTTGACCTTAACGCGATCCCGCAGGGTGTTGAAAAACATGAAAGAAAGCAGCTACAGGCGGTGCAGGAAGAATATGCCCAACACCAGGGCGTTTCCGCCATCGTCTATATCCAGACCTGTGCCGCTGAAAAACGTCGGCGGCGCAAGCGCGGGCTGTTCCCGGATCCCGACAAACGCGTTTTTATCAATCCCGACATCTGCGAAGGCTGCGGCGATTGCGGCATTCAGTCCAATTGCGTGTCCATTGTCCCAGTTGAAACTGAATTAGGTCGCAAACGCGCCATCGATCAATCCTCTTGCAACAAGGACTTTTCCTGCGTGAACGGTTTTTGTCCTTCGTTTGTGACGTTGAAGGGCGCAGAAATCCGCAGGGAAGCCACAGCCGAACTGGCGCTGCCTGATCTGCCAATGGCCGAACTGCCGCAGATCAATGGCACCCATAACATCATAATCACCGGCGTTGGAGGCACAGGCGTCGTGACGATTGGCGCGATTCTGGCGCAAGCCGCCTACATCGACGGCAAAGGTGCCGGCATGATGGAGATGGCCGGGCTTGCCCAAAAAGGCGGCGCTGTTCATATTCACTGCCGGTTGGCGGAGCGACCTGACGATATCAGTGCGATCCGCGTTGCCACAGGCGAAGCGCACACGCTAATTGGTGGTGACCTGGTGGTTTCAGCCAGTCCCAAGACGCTGGGCTTGACGCGCAGTGGACAGACCGGGGCTGTGGTCAACAGCCACGAGATCATCACAGGAGATTTCACTCGCGACACAGCGTTCGCATTACCTTCCGACCGGCTGACTGTAGCCTTGCAGGCGCGTCTCAGGGGCAAATTAGACATTTTTGATGCCTCTGATCTTGCAAAGGCGACGCTCGGGGATTCGATCTATTCAAACATGATGATTTTTGGAGCTGCATGGCAGCGGGGACTGATCCCATTGAGTTTGGAGGCGATAACGCAGTCAATCGAATTGAATGGCGCAGCTGTGAAGCGCAATCTGCGCGCGTTCGAGATTGGTCGTTGGGCTGTTTTATATCCCGAAGATGCCGCTAACGTCCTGACGTCAAATGTCATTGAACTGCCCAAATCGCTGGAAGAAAAAATCGCTTTTCGCGCTGACCATCTAAAGGCGTATCAATCTGGGCGACTGGCAAAACGATACCGCAAACTCGTCAATGGGGTTGAAGATGCTGGTCTGAAAGACGCCGTTGCAAAGGGTTATCACAAGCTATTGGCTTATAAGGATGAGTATGAAGTCGCCCGCTTGTTGCTGATATCGCAGGAAAAGGCCGCAGCAGAATTTGACGGTAATTTTGACATGACGTTTCATTTGGCCCCACCGATACTGTCAAAAACCGGGCCCGACGGGCGCCCTGTCAAACGAGAATTCGGCGCGTGGATGAAACGCCCGTTGCGGATACTTGCGCGGCTGAAGTCACTGCGCGGTTCACCGCTTGATATTTTTGGCTACTCCGGAGAGCGCAAGATGGAGCGCGCGCTGATCCGCCAATACGAAAAGGACATGAAGGCGGTTTTGTCCAAAGTCACGCCCGAGACGCTCGAAATTGCGACTGCATTAGCTGTGCTCCCGCTTGATATTCGCGGCTTTGGTCCGGTCAAGGCCGCCAGCGAAGCCAAGGCGGCAAAGCGGCGTGAGGAGTTGTTGGACGCGTTCAAGACTGGCGGCGCGCCCTTCTCGCGTGCTGCTGAATAGAAGTTGCGACGACCATTTGACGCAAATTTCCACTTCCCGAGCGCAATAATTCGTAAATAGTGGCGTCAAAATATGAACAAATGCGGTGACTGTTTATCGTCATTGTAGCGACAAGTCTGGCCCAACTGCAAAACATGCCCAAGCAGAGATGGATTTCCGGTCCAAAGCCACGTATGAGCTGTCGCGAACACCTTTGGCGTCCGTCGCCGAGGTAATCATTTCGAGGAACGGCATCTCGCCTGAGAGAAACTATGGCAGTTGGCATTTTTGATAGTGGGCTGGGAGGGTTGACCGTGCTTGAGGCCGTTGCAAAACGACTGCCCGACGTAGAATTTGTGTATTTTGCCGACAGCGCGCATGCACCTTATGGGGTACGCACCGCCGACGATATATACAATCTGACATGTGCTGCCGTGGAACGTTTGTGGGACGCCGGTTGCGATCTTGTGATACTGGCCTGCAATACTGCAAGCGCTGCGGCATTGCGGCGGATGCAGGAAAGCTGGATTCCAGAGGACAAACGTGTGCTTGGCGTATTTGTACCGCTGATCGAGGCGCTCACGGAGCGCAACTGGGGCGACAATTCTCCGCCCCGTGAAGTGGCTGTGAAACATGTCGCCCTTTTTGCAACGCCTGCCACGGTGGCGTCGCGAGCGTTTCAGCGGGAACTGGCGTTTCGCGCTATTGGCGTGGATATCGAGGCACAGGCCTGCGGTGGCGTAGTTGATGCAATCGAAGAAGGTGACACGATTCTGGCTGAGGCGCTGGTACGAAGCCATGTGGACGCGCTCAAGCGCAAGATGCCCGACCCGCAGGCGGCTGTTTTGGGATGCACTCACTATCCACTTTTGGAAGATACGTTTCAGGAGGCGTTGGGCAGCAGTGTGCAGGTCTTCTCACAAGCCGGGCTGGTCGCAGAGTCACTGGCAGATTACCTTGACAGGCACCCGAAAATGCTGGGGCAAGGTGTAGCCGCTTTCCTGACGACAGGTGATCCAAAACGCGTTAGTGACCGAGCCACCCAGGTATTGCGACGACAAATCACATTTGAGACGGCTTGAACGTCGAAATAAACTATATTTACAACTGAATACAGGCGTTTCCTGAGAGAGCGCCGTCATAAAAAGAGGTCTGTCATGACTCATAAAATCGCAATTCTGGGGGCCAGCGGTTATACTGGGGCCGAACTGGTGCGGCTCATTGCAACACATCCGTCGATGGACATTGTAGCCCTGTCCGCGGATCGCAAGGCGGGAATGGTCATGTCCGAGGTTTTCCCCCATCTGCGCCATTTGCCGCTGCCAACGCTATGCAAGATTGGCGAGATTGATTTTTCAGGCATCGATCTTTGTTTTTGTGCTTTGCCTCACAAAACCTCTCAAGAGGTCATTGCCGCACTGCCTGCTGATCTGAAAGTCGTCGATCTGAGTGCTGACTTTCGTTTGCGCAATCCTGATGCCTATGCGCAGTGGTACGGCAATGATCATAGCGCTGTATCGCACCAGCGTGAGGCGGTTTACGGTCTAACCGAGTTTTATCGGGCCGAGATTGTCCGGGCGCGGTTGGTCGCGGGGACCGGATGTAACGCCGCGACCGGGCAATTCGCTCTGCGCCCATTGATTGCGGCGGGTGTCATCGATTTGGATGAAATCATTCTGGACCTCAAATGCGCGGTGTCCGGGGCAGGGCGTAGCCTGAAAGAAAACCTGCTGCACGCAGAACTGTCCGAGGGGACTCATGCTTATGCCGTTGGGGGCACGCACCGGCATCTGGGTGAGTTTGATCAGGAGTTCAGCGCAGTGGCGGGGCGCCCGGTGCACGTTCAGTTCACGCCGCATCTTATCCCAGCAAATCGTGGCATATTGGCGACGTGTTATGTTAAAGGCGAAGCACAAGTAGTGCACAAAACGCTTTTCCGGGCCTATTCAAACGAGCCCTTTGTCGAGGTTTTGCCGTTTGGCACCACACCAAGTACGCATCATGTGCGTGGATCGAACTTTTGCCATATTGGTGTGACCGGTGATCGGTTGGCGGGGCGCGCAATCGTTGTAGCGGCTCTCGATAACTTGACGAAGGGTAGCAGCGGGCAGGCGTTGCAAAATGCAAATCTGATGTTAGGTGAGGACGAGAGCGCAGGTTTGATGCTGGCGCCATTGTTTCCGTAAGAGGGCGACATGAAAAGCCTTAAGAAGACTCGCAGAATGCAGGTGATCGGGGTGGCAGCTGTGGCACTGGCCTTGTCCACCGGCCTGATCGGCTATGCCATGCGAGATGGCATTAATTATTTTCGGGCGCCGACGCAGATATTGGCGGAGCCCCCTCAACCCACCGAAATTTTTCGGATCGGCGGTTTGGTTGAGGATGGCAGCATTGTGCGCGACGAGGGAGAGAACATCCGCTTTAGCGTGACGGATGGCGGAGGATCCGTACCGGTTGTCTACAGCGGTGTTCTGCCGGATCTGTTTGCCGAGAATCAGGGCATGGTTGGGACCGGTCGTTACATCAACGGCGTCTTTGAAGCGACTGATATTCTGGCAAAACATGACGAGGACTATATGCCTGCAGAAGTTGTCGATGCCCTGAAGGAACAGGGTGTTTACAAACCCGCAGGCAGCGCAACGGACGCAACTGACGCGTCTTATTAATTCTCTCGTCACATCCTTTGGCGCAGTTTGATTTTGCGCAAGGGGATGAGAAATGCCAAGCGTTCGACAAATAGCTCGAGAGATTGTTGGCCGCGAAGGCGGATACGTGAACGATCCTGATGATCCGGGAGGGGCAACCAATTTTGGCGTCACCATCCATACTATGCGACGGCTTGGGTTGGACCTGAACCGGGACGGCAAGGTGAATACGATCGATGTGCGTGCGCTGAGCCGTGATCAGGCGGTCGATATTTTCGTCGAACACTACTTTGAACGCCCACGGATTGCAGAACTCCCCAAGGGGCTGCATCCTTCCGTATTTGACATGTATGTAAATGCAGGGGGCAACGCGGTGAAGATCCTGCAGCGCCTGTTGCGGGAAATGGGATTTCGCGTTGATGTTGACGGTGCCTTGGGTCCGCAGACAATAGACGCCACTCAAAAGGCCAATAAACAAGGTGCAAATGAACTAGCCGATGCTTACGGCATCGCGCGTCGCAATTACTATTTTCGCATTGCGGATCGGCGGGAGGCCAGCCGAAAATATGCTAGAACCCGCAAAGGCGGCAAAGGCGGGTGGATTAAACGCGCCGAGGAATTCATCTCGCCTGCCTACCATCTCAGTATTGGTCAATTTGAGCAAAGGACAGCAACATGGGGTTGATTGGACAACTATTTAGCTTGGTTTTTGGCAATGGTCACAACGTGATACGCGAGACTGCTGAAGTATTTCGCGAGAATGCAGAAGCGGGGGCAGAACGCAGTCAGACGGTGCAAGTCCAAGCGATGCAGCAGCATGGGACAGAATTTGGCGGGCCGCGACAAGGGTGGTTTGACCGTCTCGTTGATGGCCTTAACCGGTTGCCGCGCCCTGCGATGGCATTGGGAACATTGGGGCTGATTGGGTCTGCCATGACCGATCCGGTCTGGTTTGCAGCGCGCATGCAAGGAATCGCTCTGGTGCCTGAACCGCTGTGGTGGTTACTGGGTGTGATCGTATCTTTCTATTTTGGCGCCCGCCACCAGATGAAAAACCAGGAATTTCAAAGAGATCTTGCCGGAACAATGGCGGCAGTCCCTCAAGTTGTAAAGAATATCAAAGCATTGCGCGATCTAGACGCGGACTCACCCGGTGTTGCTGATACCGGCGCCGATGCGCGGCTGACACTTGCCTCGATCGAGCCTGATTCCAACCCCGCACTTGAAGCGTGGCGCAAACGGGTTGCCTAATACACCCCGCGACAATGTGAACCAAAACTCGGTCGGATTCTGATTGGCCGCACCTGCGTGCGCCTCTATAGTTCGGGCATGATTACAGAACTTGGACATTTTGCGCTTATTCTGGCCTTCGCGGTCGCGTTGTTTCAAGTCGTCGTACCCATGGTTGGTGCGTACAGGCGCTGGCCGGGGTGGATGGCTGCGGCAGAACCTGCGGCCACAGCGCAATTTCTGTTGATCGCTTTTGCGTTTGCGGCGCTGACCCACGCCTTTGTGACCTCGGATTTTTCGGTTCAGCTGGTGGTTTCAAACAGCCATTCGGCCAAGCCCATGCTGTACAAGATCAGCGGTGTCTGGGGCAATCATGAAGGCTCAATGCTTCTTTGGGTCCTGATTGTTAGCCTCTTCGGTGCAACGGCCGCGTGGTTTGGCGGTAACCTGCCGCCAACGCTACGCGCCCGAGTGCTGGCAGTTCAGTCTGCCATCGCTGTGGCATTTTTGGCCTTCATTCTCTTCACGTCCAACCCGTTTCTGCGCATGGAGGTCCCCCCCTTTGACGGTCAGGACCTAAATCCGTTGTTACAGGACCCGGGTTTGGCGTTTCATCCTCCGTTTCTTTACCTAGGGTATGTGGGACTCAGCATGACGTTTTCGTTTGCTGTTGCGGCACTAATTGAAGGACGTGTCGATGCGGCGTGGGGACGATGGGTTCGGCCTTGGACGCTCGCCGCCTGGATATTCCTGACCATTGGAATCGCACTGGGGTCCTGGTGGGCCTACTACGAGCTCGGTTGGGGTGGTTTCTGGTTTTGGGATCCGGTTGAGAACGCGAGTTTCATGCCTTGGCTGCTTGCCTGTGCACTGTTGCACTCTGCCGTCGTGGTCGAAAAACGCGAAAGCCTTAAGAGCTGGACTATTTTGTTGGCGATTCTCGCCTTTGGATTTTCCCTGATTGGCACATTCATCGTGCGATCAGGGCTGCTTACCTCGGTGCATGCTTTTGCAAATGACCCCGAGCGTGGCGTGTTTATTCTGATGATCCTGGCGTTCTTTACCGGGGGCGCGCTGACCCTGTTTTCGGTGCGTGCCCGCGTCATGGAGGCCAAAGGCGTATTCGGGTCGGTCAGTCGCGAAAGCGCGCTGTTGCTGAACAACATCCTGCTGGCCGTGTCCTGCTTTGTTGTTTTTGTCGGCACCATGTGGCCGCTTGTGGCCGAGATGTTCTTTGATCGCAAACTCAGCGTCGGCCCGCCTTTTTTCAACATGGCTTTCACGCCCTTCTTCGTTGTTTTGGGGGCTATTTTGCCGGTTGGGGCGATGTTGCCCTGGAAACGCGGTAAAATTGGTCAGACCTTTTGGAAGCTGCGCTATGCGTTGATCCTCGCGCTGGCATTGGCGCTGCTTGTTTTTGCCATGCAGACCGGGCGGGGAACCATGGGGCCAATCGGTCTGTTGCTGGGCACGTGGCTGGTGTCGGGCGCGATCGTAGATATCTGGAGCCGCACAGGCCGGGGCACGAACCGGTTGGGCAGATTAACCCGGTTGCCACGTTCTGACTGGGGCAAATTGCTGGCCCATTCTGGTTTTGGCGTAACCCTTTTTGGGGTAGCGGGGCTGATGGCCTGGCAAACTGACGATATTCGTGTGGTGCAGGTTGGCGAACCTTTTCAGGTTGGTGCCTATTCGATGGTGCTGGACGACGTACGCGATGTGCGTGGACCAAATTACTTTTCGACTACGGGATTCATCACTTTGTCAAAGAATGGCAGTGAAATTGCACAGCTGCGTCCGGAGAAACGCCGCTATCCGGTCGCGCAAATGCCAACGACCGAAGCAGCCATTGACTATCGCGTCCTGCGGGATGTCTACGTTGTGATCGGCGATCGGCAGGCCAGCGGTGGCTGGACCATCCGAACCTATATCAAACCGCTTACCAACTGGATCTGGGCCGGTTCGCTGATGATGGCATTTGGCGGATTACTGAGCCTGACCGACAGACGGTTCAGGGTGGCCGCTGGCGCGTCAAAAAAAACGCCTCAAGGGATGCCAGCGGAATGAGAGCGCTTTGTGCATTGGGGATGGCTCTGTTGCTCCTGGTGACCCCGGCAGTCGCGGTTCAGCCCGACGAAATACTCGAAGATCCGGCACTGGAAGAGCGCGCGCGCGACTTGTCCAAAGGATTGCGCTGTCTGGTCTGTCGCAACGAAAGTATCGACGAAAGCAATGCCGACCTCGCGCGGGATTTGCGGCTTTTAGTGCGCGAACGGCTGGTTGCAGGCGACAGCAATGATGAGGTCATTACGTTCATCGTGGATCGTTATGGTGAATATGTTTTGTTACAGCCCACGATCAACGGATCAAACTGGCTGCTCTGGGCGGCGGGGCCCTTGATGCTGCTGCTGGGTTTTGGCGTGGGGTATGGCTATCTGCGCACCCGCGCAGGTGGACAAAGCGAACAGGAAGTGGCCCTGAATGATGAAGAGCAGGCGCGACTGCGCGAGATTCTGAAAGAGTGAAGCCCGGTTCCGCTTTTGCGAACTGATCGGTTCAGTTATGACTGGGTCAAATCCAAACTGTGAGGCCCCGGATGGACTACCAAACCATTACTTATGAGATTGAAAATGACGTAGCGGCGATCACCCTAAACCGGCCTGATGTTATGAACGCGCTGAACGGCCAGATGCGAGCTGAAATTACCTTTGCTATGCAGGATGCCGCTACTAAAGCCCGGGCGGTTGTGCTTACCGGCGCGGGGCGCGCGTTTTGTTCAGGTCAGGACCTTGGGGATCGCGCCAATGCCGCGAACCTTGATCTCGAACGCACCTTGCGAGATGAATATGTTCCGATGTTGCGGGCGATCTTTGATTGTCCGGTGCCAACAATCTCTGCTGTAAATGGCGCAGCGGCGGGGGCAGGGGCCAATCTTGCGCTGGCGGCGGATGTGGTTTTTGCGACTGAAAGCGCGTTCTTTCTGCAGGCCTTTACCCGCATTGGCCTGATCCCGGACGCCGGAGGTACCTATTTCCTGCCACGCCAGATGGGCATGGCCAAAGCGATGGGCGCGGCTTTGTTCGCGGATAAGATCACCGCGCAACAGGCGGATGATTGGGGCATGATCTGGGAATGTGTGCCGGACGATGCATTTGCCGAAGTCTGGAAGGCCCGCGCGGCCAAGCTCGCCTCAGGACCGTCAGCAGCCTACAAGGCTGCAAAAGAGGCCATTCGCGGCTCCTTTGACAATACGCTCGACAGCCAGCTGATGTTGGAAGCCAAATTGCAGGGCGCTTGTGGCAAAACCCGTGACTTCAAAGAAGGTGTGCTGGCCTTTACCGAAAAGCGACCTGCGAAGTACGAAGGAAGATGATGATCATACGCGATTGATCAATAATCTGACCCAAGGTGCAAAACCCCGATGATTTTGGCCTCGCACATCTCTCATCCCTTAAAATGTTGAGATGTTTGGTTTAACGCTACCTAAGATGACTCCGGAAATGACAAATTGCCATGGCTGTTCCAATGGTGTTGATCGGCGATTGCTGCAAGTTGATCTGTTCCGGACGTTAGCTCAGTTGAGACATGCAATGCGTGCAAATCATCCGCCAAAAACTGAGACTGGTTTAAACTATCGAGCCAATTGCACGCTAGTTTCCCAATTGCGACATCTTGCAGACAGGTCTGCCGGAAGAGGCAAATCCGTGAACATTGTGTCGATCTCTGAGAGAGACGCAATGCGGCCGGGGGCGTTGCGTTTGAACTTTGAATGGTCCGACACTAGAAAAACCTTGCGCGATTGCGCGATAATTGTCTGGCTTACGCTAACTTCCTGAATGTCGAAATCCAGCAGGTCGCCATCAAGGTCCATGGCTGAACAACCAATGACCGCGATGTCGAATTTGAACTGCCGGATACTAGCGATCGTTAGTGCTCCCACCAGCCCCCCATCAGTTCGGCGCAACCCGCCCCCTGTCAAAACGATCTCGCAATCCGCATTGGCAATCAGAATATCGGCGACGTTGATGTTGTTGGTGACAACGAACAAACCGCTGTGTTGAAGTAATGCGCGTGCAACCGCTTCGGTAGTGGTCCCGATATTCAGAAACAACGAAGATCCGTCGGGGATATGCGCGACGCAAGCACGCGCAATATCGGCCTTGGCACCATCGTTCAAAACGCGCCGTTCGTCGTATTCGATATTTGTCGTTCCTGAAGGCAGGATCGCCCCGCCATGCACGCGCTCAAGTTTATTCGCTTCCGCCAGTTCGGTCAGATCGCGCCGGATGGTTTGAAGCGTCACATCAAAATGCGAGGCCAGGCCGTCAACTGTCACTTTGCCGTCGCGTCGAGCGATATCAAGAATGTCGGACTGACGAAAAGACTGAGACATGACAGGCTTCCTTTTTGCGCGATTATGCGCGGATTGGATCAATTTTCAACCCATGTCATGCTGAGTCCTGCCCGAATTAGTTTATTATCAAAGAAAAACTCTGTGCGGGCTCCGTGGTTTGGATGTCGAACTTAGCAGTCAAAAACCGTTGTTTTCAGTGAGAATGGCGAGCAATTCCGCTAAATTCTATTTAAAAGGAATAAAAACGAAACGAGTGTTGTGCTCAATAGAACATTTAGTCTATGGTTCGATCAAATTCGAACATATTGGAATGGGGGGTCCGGTATTTGAGTTCGCAATCCAAAGATGGGATCCATGATCTGTTCGTCATTGGCGGCGGTATCAACGGTTGTGGCATTGCACGCGATGCGGCCGGGCGCGGCCTGTCCGTTGCACTGGCTGAGATGGGCGATCTGGCATCTGCGACATCATCGGCTTCAACCAAGCTATTCCATGGCGGTCTGCGTTATCTTGAGTATTTCGAGATCAATCTGGTCCGTCACGCTCTAGCTGAGCGCGAAACGCTGTTGCGCGCAATGCCTCACATCAGTTGGCCAATGCGGTTTGTGTTGCCCTATCACAGCGACATGCGGTTCGAGGGAGATACACCAACCTCGAAGGTTCTGAGTATTGTCATGCCGTGGGCGCGGGGGCGTAGACCCGCCTGGCTTATTCGGTTTGGTCTATTTCTGTACGACAATCTTGGAGGGCGCAGAATCTTGCCCGGAACCAAGACGCTAAACTTGAACGGGACGCCCGAAGGCGCGCCATTGAATTCCAAGTTCGAAAAGGCGTTCGAGTATTCCGATTGCTGGATCGAGGATTCGCGACTTGTTGCGCTGAATGCCCGTGATGCCGAAGCCCGCGGCGCACAGATCATGGTGCAGACCAAAGTTACATCTTCGACACGGGTGGATGACTTGTGGGAGGTCCAAACAGAAGATGTCGCTACGGGCGAGACAAAGTCTCACCATGCAAGGATGTTAGTTAATGCGAGTGGGCCATGGGTTGGCGACATCATTCAATCAAAGGTGCGGATCAATTCCCGCGAGGGTGTACGTCTGGTGCGCGGCAGCCATATCGTGACCAAGAGTCTTTATGATCACGACAAATGTTATTTCTTTCAGGGTACTGACGGACGCATCATTTTCACCATACCATACGAGACTGATTTCACACTCATCGGTACCACGGACGCTGAACATGACAATCCGTACACTAAACCCGAATGCACTGATGAAGAACGCGACTATTTGCTGCATTTCGCGAACGAATATCTTAAGCAAACCCTGACATCCGAAGATGTCGTGTGGACCTATTCGGGGGTTCGGCCGCTCTATGATGACGGGGCAAGCAGCGCTACCGCAGCTACACGAGACTATACGCTGAAGGTCGACAACGATGGTGGCGCGCCGATCCTGAACGTATTTGGCGGAAAAATTACAACCTATCGCAAGCTGGCTGAGGATGCGATGGATGAAATCGTACCTTTTTTCCCGGGGACTTCTGACCATTGGACAGCCGGTGTGCCCTTGCCAGGGGGGGATTTTGCAGTGGGGGATGTGGAAAAATTGGTTGTCAGACTTCAGGCCGAGCATCCATTTCTGGACGCAAGATGGGCCCGCCGCTTAATTCGCGCCTATGGCACGGATGCATGGCCTTTGCTTGACGGCGCAAAAAACGCCGAAGGCTTGGGCGAACCCTTCGGCGCCACCTTGACTGAAACTGAACTATGCTGGTTGATGCGCCATGAATATGCGCGCAGCGCCGATGACGTCGTTTGGCGGCGCAGCAAGTTGGGTTTGCGGATGACTCCGGAAGAAATCACGAATTTGGATCAATGGATGGCCGCACATCCAGTCCAAAAGGCTTCTGAGGCAGCAGAGTAATGGGAACATCTCAATGACATTGATCCTCAAAGATGTTTCCAAGAAGGTTGGGGGCGATACGCACATTTTTCCCACAGACCTGACGCTGGAAAAAGGCACAATGAATGTGCTTTTGGGACCGACACTTGCCGGAAAAACGTCGTTGATGCGGTTGATGGCTGGATTGGATGCCCCGGCTACTGGGTCGGTGCACTGGGATGGTGAGGATGTGACGGGCATGCGCGTCCAGGATCGTAAGGTCGCTATGGTGTATCAACAATTCATAAATTACCCATCAATGACCGTTTACGACAACATCGCCTCCCCGATGAAGCTGATGGGCCAATCCAAATCCGAGATTGACCAAGCTGTACGTGAAACAGCAGAGTTGATGCAGTTGACCCCGATGTTGGATCGCAAGCCGCTAGAATTATCAGGTGGTCAGCAGCAGCGTTGCGCTCTGGCGCGCGCGTTGGTTAAAAACGCAGGCTTGGTTTTGCTGGACGAGCCGCTGGCCAACCTCGACTATAAGTTGCGCGAAGAACTTCGGCTGGAAATCCCCAAGATCTTTGAACGGTCCGGATCTATCTTTGTTTATGCCACAACTGAACCCGAAGAGGCATTGTTACTGGGCGGTAACACTGCGGCCCTTTGGCAAGGGCGCGTCACGCAATTTGGGCCAACGCCCTCGGTTTATCGTCGTCCGGTCAATGCCACAACCGCACGGGTCTTTTCAGATCCGCCGATGAACTTCCTCGACATTTCCAAACGTAAAGAACAGCTTTTCTTTGGAACGGACACATCCATTGCATTGCCCGCCGAACTGAAATCACTGCCCGATGGCACCTATACCGCAGGGTTCCGCCCGAGCCATCTTGCGTTGGACGCACATGGCGCGGGCGCAATCGCTTTTGAGACGACACTAAACGTAACCGAGATTACCGGGTCAGAGACCTTCGTGCATCTCGATCACCATGGTGCGCGATGGGTGGGTCTGGTGCACGGGGTGCGCAGCCTAAAACCCGGCCAGCCTTTGCGTGTGTTCCTTGACCCCGCACACGTCTATATTTTTGCGCCCGACGGCAGTCTTGTGTCCGCAGCGCCTTATGCGGAGGCGGCGTAATGGCCAAGATTACACTCGATAACCTCGCCCACTCCTATTTGCCTAACCCAAAGTCCGAAGATGACTTCGCGCTCAAGGAACTGAACCACGACTGGGGCGATGGCGAAGCTTATGCGCTCTTGGGCGCTTCTGGCTGCGGTAAATCGACGTTGCTGAACATTATCTCAGGTCTGCTGCATCCCAGCCAGGGGCGTATTCTGTTTAATGATCAGGACGTCACCAACGCCCCGACGGCAGAACGTAACATCGCGCAGGTGTTCCAGTTTCCGGTGGTATACGACACCATGACGGTTCGCGATAATCTGGCATTTCCGCTGCGCAATCGCGGCGCTGATCCTGCTTATGTCGCTCAGCGCGTGCAGCAGATTGCCCACATGATCGGCATGGAGGAAACCCTTGATCGAAAAGCACGCGGGCTTACCGCAGACGCAAAGCAAAAGATATCGCTGGGCCGTGGGATGGTACGCGAGGACGTGAATGCGCTTTTGTTTGACGAACCGCTGACGGTGATCGACCCTCATATGAAATGGGAACTTCGCACACAGCTAAAATCGCTACACCACGAATTTGGTCACACGATGATATACGTAACGCACGACCAGACTGAGGCGCTGACTTTCGCCGACAAAGTTGTCGTGATGTACGACGGGCGCGTGGTTCAGATTGGCACACCGCAGGAACTATTTGAGCGTCCCGCACACACCTTTGTCGGGTATTTCATCGGTTCCCCCGGGATGAACCTTTTTGATGCAAAACTTGACGGGAAATCTGCACAGATTGCAGGTAGCGCTGTTGACCTTGGCGCGGGGTACGTCGCAACCAGGGGCAAGATTCAGATTGGTGTGCGCCCCGAATTCATCCGGCTTTCTGACAGCGGTATTCCTGCGCGCGTAACCCGCGTCGAAGACGTGGGTCGTCACAAGATCATCCGTCTCGATGTTGCGGGACAGCAGATCAGCGCGATCGCAGGTGAAAGCGACCGCATTCCCGAAGGGGATAATCATATCACCCTCGATCCCAAGGGCATCAATGTTTACGCCGATGACTGGCGGATTGATGCTAAACAGGAGGCCGTCGCATGAACAAGACCGTCAATCAAAAGGCGTGGTTTTTGGTCCTCCCCGTTCTCCTCCTCGTTGCTTTTTCTGCGGTGATCCCGCTGATGACGGTGGTGAATTATTCTGTTCAGGACACGTTCGGCAACAATCAGTTCTTCTGGGCTGGGCTTGAGTGGTTCTCGGAAATGCTCAACAGCGAGCGCATGTGGAATGCGCTGGGGCGGCAGATGGTATTTTCTGCTATCATTCTGGCAATCGAAATTCCTTTGGGTATCTATATTGCACTCAATATGCCGAAAAAAGGCTTTTGGGCGTCGTTCTGTCTGGTTCTGATGTCACTGCCTCTGTTGATCCCGTGGAACGTGGTTGGAACAATCTGGCAGATTTTCGGACGGGTGGACATTGGGCTGCTTGGATACGCACTGGCCAAGCTTGGCGTATCGTACAACTATACGCAGGATTTCTTCGCCGCATGGACAACCGTAATTGTTATGGACGTATGGCACTGGACATCGCTGGTGGCTCTGCTTGCCTATGCAGGCCTGCAATCCATCCCCGACGCTTATTATCAGGCTGCCAAGATAGATCAGGCAAGTCGCTGGAAAGTGTTCCGCTATATCGAACTGCCTAAAATGGCTGGCGTGCTTATGATCGCAATTCTGCTGCGTTTCATGGATAGCTTCATGATCTACACAGAACCATTCGTCGTCACCGGCGGTGGGCCGGGAAATGCGACCACGTTCCTGTCTATTGACCTCGTGAAGATGGCACTTGGCCAGTTTGATCTGGGACCTGCCGCCGCCTTCAGCCTGATGTATTTTCTGGTAATCCTTCTAATTTCATGGGTGTTTTACACAGTGATGGTCAATCTCGATAAAAGGGATGGCGTGTAATGTCTTTTTCAAGCACCAAAACCGCTAATCGTAAGGGCTTCAAAATCAACACGTCTGCCGTGGTGATGGGACTATATTTGCTCTTCTTGTTGCTGCCAATTTATTGGCTGATCAACATGAGCCTGAAAACCAATACAGAAATTCTGGGGTCTTTTTCGCTCTGGCCGCGTGATTTTACCTTGGCGAATTACATTAAGATTCTCACTGATGAAAGTTGGTACATCGGCTACGTAAATTCGTTGATTTATGTAGTAATGAACACAGTTATCAGCCTCTCGGTTGCCCTGCCAGCCGCGTATGCTTTCAGCCGCTATTCCTTTATGGGTGACAAGCATCTGTTTTTCTGGCTGCTGACCAATCGGATGGCGCCGCCTGCGGTTTTTGCGCTGCCGTTTTTCCAACTCTATTCTTCAGTAAGTCTCTTTGATACTCATATTGCTGTGGCATTGGCCCATTGTCTGTTCAACGTTCCGCTCGCGGTGTGGATCCTCGAAGGCTTCATGCGCGGTGTGCCCAAAGAAATCGATGAAACTGCCTATTTGGATGGCTATTCCTTTCCTCGGTTCTTCATTCGTATCTTCACGCCGTTGATTGCGTCCGGCATCGGCGTTGCAGCATTCTTCTGTTTCATGTTCTCGTGGGTAGAATTGCTGCTCAGCCGGACGTTGACAACTGTGGACGCCAAGCCCATCGCGGCGATCATGACGCGCACGCAAGGTGCCGCAGGTGTCGACTGGGGCGTTCTGGCAGCGGCGGGCGTCCTTACAATCGTGCCGGGTGCCTTGGTGATCTATTTCGTGCGCAATTACATTGCCAAGGGCTTTGCCCTCGGGAGGGTGTGATGGCATTTTTGCAGATTTTCAACGGCCAGTGCACCGCTGTCTTTGTTTCACATGGCGGGCGTCAGGAGGCGCATCCGCCGAGTTACATCAACCTTTCACAGGTGTGCTGGGTCAAGTCCGTCCTGCCGCAAAAGATGGTGTCACTGAGCCTGTCAAACGGCTCGACGTGGGAGTTGACCTATCTCAAACACACAGACGTGATGAATGTTATCAATCTTTTGCAGGCAATGAAGCTGGAACCGGAGGAGAGTTAAACAATGGCATGGATGGCATGGACATGGCCCACGGCGATCTTCTTCTGCGTGATCGCCTGCTTGCTGATCACCTTCACAATTCTCGCAATCAAATACCCGGAGACTCCCCGCGTGGGCATCCTTCGGATCGAAACAACACGGGGTGATCGTTTGTTCATCACGTTGTTGGGCTCAGCCTTCATTAATTTGATCTGGCTGGGTCTTGAGGTTGGGCCGCAGCCCTATGCGCTGCTTGCCTGCATTGTCTATGCCACAGCGGTTTTTCGCTGGGTGTAGTCAGGAAGAACGGTGCGCCCGGTAGTCCCTGGGCGGCCAAATCAAAGAAGTTCAAAAAACTCTAAGGGAGGACACACATGAACTTATCCTTGAAATCAACGACCGCACTGGGCGCGATGATAGCGTGCCTTGCGGTGCCAGTTTGGGCCGACATGCAGGCCGCAAAGGTGTTTCTCGACAATGAGATCGCTGGCCTTTCTGTGCTGGACCGCGCGGCACAAGAAGCGGAAATGCAGTTCTTTATTGACGCCGCCAAACCGTTCCAGGGCATGGACATCAAAGTGGTCTCTGAAACGATCACCACGCATGAATACGAGAGCCAGGTTCTTGCCCCTCAGTTCACCGCGATTACCGGTATCAACGTCACCCATGACTTGATCGGTGAAGGTGACGTCGTTGAAAAGCTACAAACCCAGATGCAGTCGGGCGAAAACATCTATGACGGCTACGTCAATGACAGCGACCTGATCGGTACCCATTGGCGTTATCAACAGGTCCGCAATCTGACCGACTGGATTGCGGGTGAAGGCGCAGATGTCACCAACCCGGGTCTGGACCTGGATGACTTCATCGGCACACAGTTCACGACGGCCCCCGATGGCAAGCTATACCAACTACCTGATCAGCAGTTCGCAAACCTGTATTGGTTCCGCTATGACTGGTTCAACGACGAGCAGAACAAAACCGATTTCAAAGAGAAATATGGCTACGATCTGGGCGTTCCGATCAACTGGTCGGCTTACGAGGACATTGCTGAATTCTTTACCGGCCGCGACCTTTCGCGCATGGGCGTAGACGGCGATGTTTTTGGTAACATGGATTACGGTAAGAAAGACCCCAGCCTTGGCTGGCGTTACACCGACGCGTGGATGTCTATGGCTGGCATGGGCGATGTGGGTGAACCCAACGGCCTTCCCGTCGATGAATGGGGTATCCGTGTCAACGAGAACTCACAACCTGTGGGTTCATGCGTCGCACGTGGCGGAGCAACCAACGACGCTGCAGCTGTTTATGCTGTGACCAAGGCGATCGAATGGCTGCAAAAATACTCTCCACCTGCCGCTGCCGGTATGACATTCGGCGAAGCGGGCCCGATTCCTGCGCAGGGCAACGTTGCTCAGCAAATGTTCTGGTACACCGCGTTTACAGCAGCGACGGTTCTGCCTGACCTGCCAGTGATGAACGAAGATGGCACGCCGAAATGGCGCATGGCACCTTCGCCACACGGAGCTTACTGGAAAGATGGCCAGAAAATCGGCTATCAGGATGTGGGTTCCTGGACATTGATGAAATCCACACCTGTGGATCGCGCCAAGGCCGCATGGCTCTACGCACAGTTTGTCACGTCCAAAACGGTGGACCTGAAGAAAGCTGACGTTGGCCTGACGTTCATTCGCTCGTCGACAATCGACTCCGACCACTTTACGGATCGTGCCAACAAACTGGGTGGACTGGTAGAGTTCTATCGCTCGCCAGCACGCACGGCCTGGTCGCCCACCGGCACCAATGTTCCGGATTATCCGAAACTGGCGCAGCTGTGGTGGCAGAACATCGGCGATGCAATGTCCGGAGCTAAGACTGCTCAGGAAGCGCTTGATGCACTTTGCGAAGCACAAGAGAAGGTGATGGAGCGGATCGAGCGCGCAGGCATTCAGGGAGACATAGGCCCGAAGATGAACGAGCCGCAGGATCCTGAATACTGGTATGCGCAGCCGGGGTCACCCGTTGCAAAGCTTGAAAACGAAGACGAAGAGCCGAAGACAGTCAGCTATGATGAGTTGATCAAGTCCTGGCAATAAACTAAAGATCGGTCTTTCCCGACTGACAAACGGGGCCCCTCAGGGCCCCGTTTGTTCTACATTTTGAGCGGCGGGGAAGCCATGATCAGGCGTGGCTGCTCTTCGGATCGAAACCCTGATCGGGCTCATGGGACCCGCTAAGCTACGCTACATTGACGAGACCGCTCCATTTTTCTGCTAAATTTACTATAGCCGGCGAGGGAATGGTAAAGTCTTGCGACAAAATCTGGTTGACCTTGCCGATTCATCTTACCGGGTCATTGTTGAATGGATCGATAAGAACACCACCCTCTCAACTCTGTGGTATATGGGCGAGGCATGGGGTTTGATCGCCGCACGGTCCTCGGGCCGCAGCACGCCAAAATACAGAGCCGTCATGATCGAAGCGGAAGACGCCTGATGTCCGCCGACCTTGGTCCCGTCCGTCTTGGGGCGGATGTGGTTCGCGTTGTGGATCATCCAGTGAGACAACCACAGCAGGCGTTGTTCCACGGTTTTGAGGTGTGTGTTTTGGTCGGCCATGTGAAGTGCCTCGAGGAGAGAAGTATCACTGCGCCGCCGATCAGCGGCGGTGTGGGTCAGGTCAGCCGTTGCGGTACATGTAGCTGTAGCCGTTCAACGCAGGCTGGCCGCCCAGATGCACATAAAGCACTTTGGGCCCGTCTGGAAAAAAGCCCTTCTTCACCAGATCAATCATCCCCTGCATCGATTTGCCTTAATAAACCGGGTTGGTGATCATCGCCTTGGTCCGTGCGGCCAACCGGATCGCATCGTTCGTCTCGGCACTCGGAACACCGTAAGCCGGATACCTGTTGAAAATTCGGGTAGCGGACATGGCCGACTTCAACCGGTTCCACGGAGAGGTCTTGATCGCGTTGCCCGAAGTCAGACAATCCCGGACGTTCTTTGTGATGAAGGAAGTGAAGGATGGCGCTCCGCTCGATTTCTGAAATCCCCAATGCGGACTTTGGGTCAAGCTGCAACATTGGTTAAAATGGGCTCAAATCCTGTCAGGACGCGTGTTGGCGACAGAGGTTCAGGCACAGTGGCAATGGTGCGGGACGTTTTCCATATCTTCTCCGGACAATTCAGGAGTGAGGGGAAGCTCATGCCGAAACTCAGTAACTTCCAGTAAGTCATGATTCGTCGGCATGTCGTACGTCACCCCATAGCCAGTGTTTTTGGGTCACTTTTGAGCCAGATCGGGCCACGTATCGCTTAGGCGGTAACCTTCCGGCCAAGGGTCATCAGGGTCCAGCATGTGTTGATGTGTGCCCGTAATCCACGCACGGCCAGTGATTTCGGGGATGATCGCTGGTGTGTCGCCCACGGTGGTGGTTTGGACTATTCGCCCGTGGAATTCCGAGTTTATGATCGAGCGGGCGGTAAATGTCTCGCCTACTTGCATCTCCCCGCGTGCATGCAAAAGCGCCATGCGCGCCGAGGCCGCTGTGCCCGTTGGCGAGCGGTCAATTTTCCCGGGTTGGATGGCTACGGCCGCACTGGTGGTCAAATGATTCCCTTTGCGGGTTATTGGTCCTGCGAACAAGCAGAATGAGAAGTGTCGCCAATCGGGGTTGTCGGGGTGATCAAAGGTCAACTGATCATTGGCCGCGTTGGTAATCTTGACACCGAGCTCGGCAAGCGCCCTGGCCTCGGATGTGACAAGTTCAAACCCAAGGGCTGCCGCATTCACCACGACAAAACTGTCCCCGCCAAAGGCCGTGTCGACGGAGATCTGGCCTATTCCTTTCACGTTCAAGGGCGCTCCCATCTCGCCCGCAAATGACGGCAGGTTGCGCACAGTGATCCGCTCTGCCTTGCCGCCCCGGCACTCCGCGCGGACGCGGATCAAGCCGCCAGGTGCCTCTAAGGTCATATGCGTGATTGGCTCCGTCATTGGAATGATCCCGCTGTCCAGCAACACCGTTGAAACACAGATGGAATTGGAGCCAGACATGGGCGGCGTGTCCTCTGGCTCCATAATGATCCAGCCCATTTGGGCCTCTGGATGAATGGGAGGTACCAGCAAGTTCACGTGGCGAAACACACCGCCCCTTGGTTCGTTCAACATGAAGTTGCGCAGGGTTTGATCCTGAGCGACCCACGTGCGCTGCTCCCACAACGTCTTCCCCGGTGGAGGAGCGACGCCGCCCACGATGACATCGCCGACTTCGCCTTCGGCATGGCAGGACACGACGTGGATGGTTTTGCCGCTGCGCATCTTAGATATCCTTTACCAAGCGCAGGGCGTCATAGATTGCCGCGTGCGTATTGCGTGCGGAAACGGCGTCGCCGATGCGGAAAAGTTGGAATTTACCGTTTTTATTGCGTGTCACAGTTTGCGGAGTGCCTGCAATGAGAGCGTCGTGATCGACCTCGCCCATGTTGGACGATAATGGCTTGAGGTCGAAATACAACTCATCCAGCGGCAAGGTGCCGTAGTTTACTACAACCTGATCGACCCTAACTTCATAGGTGTGATCGCTGTAATCGGTCCCAATTGTGGCGATTAATGTATTGCCGCTCTGCGTGACTCGCATTAATCGCCGCGTGACGGTAAATGTCACGTCCTTGTCCTGCAACGAGCGCATATAGGGCACAAGATTCATCGCCATCACGTCAGGAGCGAAGGTCCGATCTGGCGTCATAATCTCAACTGACGCACCCGAATTTGCAGCGACTTCGGCGGCTTGCAAAGCTGGATGATCGCCGCTTTCGTCATAGATCAGTACCTTACCGGCAGGCTTTACATCCCCCGAGATGATATCCCATGCAGACACGACATGCGCCTGCTCGCCTTTCTGTTCAAACAGCTCCAAGTTCGGCAATCCGCCCGTTGCGACGATGATCACGTCGGGGTTCGGAGCGGTCACATCGGCCGCTTCGGCCCATGTGTTGAAATGGAACTTCACATCACGCGCGGCACATTGCGCCATGCGCCAGTCTATGATCCCAATCATCTCGCGGCGGCGGGGCGATTGCGCGGTCAGGCGCACCTGTCCGCCGGGTTCCGCTGCGGCCTCAAATACAATTACCTCATGGCCGCGTTCGGCCGCGACACGCGCGGCTTCAAGACCCGCTGGACCAGCACCGATGATCACAACCTTTTTCGCTTTGCCAGCCAAAGCAATATCATGGGGCATCGACAGCTCGCGCCCCGTCGCCGGGTTGTGAATGCACAGCGCTTCACCCGCCTGATAGATGCGATCAAGGCAGTAGGTTGCACCCACGCAAGGGCGGATATCGTCCTCACGCCCTTCCATAATCTTACGCACGATATGCGGGTCCGCTATATGTGCGCGAGTCATCCCGACCATATCCAATAGGCCGGCCTGAACCGCGTGCCGTGCAGTTGCCACATCCGGAATGCGGGACGCATGGAAAGTGGGCATGCCTGTGGCTTTGCGCACCTTTCCCGCAAAATCGAGGTGTGGCGCGGATTTCATGCCTTGTACAGGGATCAGGTCGGTCATCGCGGGGTCCGTATGGATACGTCCCCTGATCACATTCAAGAAATCAATCTGGCCGGTGGCTGCAAGGCGTTTGGATATCTCCAACCCTTCTTCGGGCGTGATGCCGCCCTTCTGCGCTTCGTCTGCAGTGTAGCGCAGGCCAACAATAAATTTCGTGCCAACGCGCTTGCGGATGGCTTCGACCACATCAAGCGGGAACCGCATGCGGTTCTCCAATGTGTCAGCGCCATAGGGCCCAACCAGATCATTGGTCAGTGGCGACCAGAATTGATCAAGCAAGTGGCCGTAGACCTGTAGTTCGATACCGTCCATCCCGCCCGCTTGCATCCGCTCAGCAGCGTTAGCAAAGTCGTTAATGATCCGGTCGATGTCCCAGTCTTCGATCAGTTTCGGGAAGGCGTGGTGCGCGGGTTCACGGTGCTTGGAGGACGATACTGAGGGAAGCCAGTCTCCCTTGTCCCATGCAGTACGCCGGCCCAAATGGGTCAGTTGGATCATCACTGCGCATCCATGTTCGTGCACAGCATCCGTCAGGTTCTGAATCCACGGCACAACCTCGTCCTTATAGGCCAGAATGTTGTTAAAAACTGGCGGGCTATCGCGGCTCACTGCGGCCGACCCGGCGGTCATCGCCAATGCCACACCCGCGTTGGCACGTTCTGCGTGATAGGCGGCGTAACGCTCTTTGGGCATACCGTCTTGGGGATAAGCAGGCTCGTGACTGGTCGTCATAATCCGGTTGCGCAGCGTGAGGTGTTTCAGTTGAAATGGCTGAAGCAAAGGATCAGTGGACATTGTGGCTTCCTTGCGGGTTAAATCTTGACAGATGTGTCAGGTCAGTTTTTCCAGAATTGACACACCTGTCAAGTTCTTTAGGAATAGCTCTATGAAAAAGGTCCGAGCCACAAAGAACCGCGCCAGCCGCGAGACATGGATTGACGCCGCCTATACCCTTTTCGTGAACGATGGGATTGAAGCAGTCAAGATTATGCCGCTTGCCAAAACGCTCAATCTGACGCGAACGGGTTTTTATTGGCATTTCAAAGACCTGTCCGAACTTCATGACGCCATCATCCAGATTTGGCAGGCCCGCAACACCGGCATCATTCTAGAGCGATGCGCGGCGCCTGCACAAAGCCTCTGCGCGGGTCTCTTTAACCTGATTGATTGCTGGATCGACAAAGATCTTTTTGATGCGCCGTTGGACTTAGCAATCCGCAACTGGGCGCGTAACGATGAACGGCTGCAAGACTTCGTTGACCAATCTGACGCGGATCGGTTGACGGCGGTCACAGCCTTGTTTGAACGGTACGAAAAAACAGGGGACACAGCACACTATCGTGCACTTACAGTTATCCTGACCCAGACCGGGTATTACTCCATGCAGGTATCAGAGCCGCGTTTGCAACGCGCAATTGCAGGATGCCAGTATGTAGAGATATTCGCAGGGGAGCCACCAACTCGGGCAGAAAAAGACGCGTTCCTGCAGCGTCATCGTTGAGCCAGCATTAATTTCGGTTTCCCTAAAGCAGACATTTGCGCAACTGCGGCGAAAGTTCACTTTTCCGCATATAAGACACTTGGAAACTGCGCAGCGAACGGATGGATTGGGTTTGAGCGATGGGGCATGCTACGAGCGTCCGGTTTGGGGATTTGCGTTGCGCTGCCGCAGAACCCGTGTGTCCGGGCCATGTGCCGAGGTTATGATCTAAGCTGCGTCAGCATCCGGCAGCTTTTCTGCAACTCGGTCATTCGTCAAAACGCAACTGAAGTCTGCTATCGTCGGAAGCAGACATTCGTGCCAAATGCAGCTGATGACGGCATTGAGCCCAATGCAAGCATGTTCCATTTATCAAAAGTGGACGCTCTCCCTTCTGGGTATACGACTGGTTCTTTGTCAGAAATTCCTGGAACTGGACCGACTGAGAAAAGGCAACACATGGTTAAGAAAAAGCTGTGGTACTTCCTCTTGCACTGAGTGGCCACACGGAAGGGCACAGCCTGAGACATCCAGCGCCTTTTCCCGCCATGTCTCCAGCACATCATAAAGCGCGCCGACAGTGCCTTTTGCCCCCCAAAGAGCCAATAGCGGCGCGACAACATGCACTTCCGCGTCATTTGCGTCATGTATCAGGTCAATACTGGCGGCGGCGCGATAGTCTTCACAGATCGCATGTATCGTTTCGGGCTTTTGGTAGGCTTCCAGGTAGGCGTCAAAAACATCTTCGCTGACAGCATCCGGCGTTTTCAACTGTCCATTGATGTGCTTTTTGAGAAAAAAATCCGGGTCGGAAGAGATCAGCCTTTCAGGCAGATCAAAGGGCTGTATCAAAAAGAACCACCAGAAATAGCGCGTGGCGAACTCCTTGTTAGTCCGTGCGTACATCGTGGCCGTTGGTGCAATGTCGATGACCACCAGACGATCGACAACGTCCGGTGCATCCAATGCCATCCGATGAGCGACACGCCCGCCACGGTCGTGGCCGATCACTGCGAAGCGATCGTGGCCGAGATTGCCCATCAGAGCCACCTGATCCTTCGCCATGACGCGTTTCGAATAAGGTGCGTGATCAGGCGCACTGGCAGGTTTGTCGGAGGCCCCATAGCCGCGTAAATCAGAAGCCACGACACTGTATCCCGAAGCCACCAATTGTGGTGCAACTTTCCGCCAGACGATAAGCGTTTGCGGATGTCCATGCAGCAGCAGCACGGGCGGTCCTACACCGGCCACGGCGCAATTAATTTGGACACCATTACAGTCTATGCGCTGTTCGGTAAAACCCGGCAGAAAGCGCGCGGTGCTCATCGTGCTCCGTCTGCCAGCGCATCTGCAATCGCCGTGCCGCAGGTGATAGTATTGGCGTTCCCGCCCAGATCGCCAGTGCGCAGCTCTTTTTCAGCCAGCACCACCTCGATGGCTGCGACGATCGCATCGGCCGCATCTTTGTGGCCCAAATGTTCGAGCATCATCGCGCCCGCCCAGATTTGGCCGACAGGGTTGGCGATGCCTTTGCCTGCAATATCCGGGGCCGACCCGTGTACCGGCTCAAAGAGTGAAGGAAATCGCCGTTCTGGGTTGATATTTCCTGATGGCGCGATGCCGATGGTTCCGGTGCAGGCAGGTCCCAGATCGGATAGGATGTCGCCAAACAAGTTCGAGGCGACCACTACATCAAACCAATCAGGGTGCAGCACAAATTGAGCGGTCAGAATGTCGATATGGTACTTGTCCACTTTGACATCTGGGTAGGTCTTAGCCATCTCCGCTACGCGTTCATCCCAATAAGGCATAGTGATGGAAATGCCATTGGATTTGGTCGCCGATGTCAGATGATTTTCACGCTGTGCAGCCAAATCGAAAGCGTACTTCAGGATCCGGTCTACGCCGACACGCGACATGATTGTCTCCTGAATGACCACCTCGCGGTCAGTATTCTCAAACATGCGCCCGCCGACAGAGGAATATTCGCCTTCCGTGTTTTCACGCACAATCATCATGTCAATGTCACCAGGTTTACGGCCTACCAGCGGTGAGGGCACGCCCGGCATCGAGCGCGCGGGGCGCAGGCTGACATACTGATCATAGATCCGACGGAACTGAATGAGTGAGCCCCACAGAGAGACATGGTCTGGCACCACATCCGGCCAACCCACAGCGCCGAAAAACAACGCATCCGCCCCCTCAAGCAGGGTCTGCCAGTTATCCGGCATCATCTGGCCGTGCTTTTTGTAGTAGCTAGCGGATGCAAAGTCATGATCTTTGAAGTCAAATCCAATATTGAAACGTTTGGAAGCAGCTTCTAGCACGCGCAGCCCTGCTGGAATAACTTCGGTGCCAATCCCATCTCCAGGTATGACGGCGATCTGAAAGCTATTGCTGGTCATAAGAATTTTAGGCCCCTAGAAATTACGTCTCGCAAATTGCGTCGCATGACCAGCGGCGTCAATAGGGGGACGCTCAGCAGCACTCTTGGTGAATTGAATTGTGAGGCACGTGCGAAGCGCTGGTACGTTTTTGGTGCATGTCTATGCGCTGAAAAAAAACTGGACATGGAGCTTTATTGTGATCTGAAAATTCTTTAAGTCGGTTGATCCAACGGCAGTTTCGTCCGAACTTAGACACCGAACACGCTTGCGGCAAACGACCGGTTTGAATTTCGACCTGTCGACATGCATAGAACAACCGCTTTGGAGAAGATGTGCTGCAAAGCCGTAGAACTTGGGCGTTAGACAAGCATGCTGAAGCAGTGGGGTATGCACGCGATGCGATCAATCTGCGTTCACGCTACCTATGGCCGTATCTTGTTCTGGCATCTGCTTTAGGTCACCTCGTTAAAGATGAGGAAGCTTCGTGAGCCATTGCCCAGTGTGATAATTAAAACCGGGTCGAACTGATATCGAGTTTGAGGAGATGCCGCGCCTTCACCGCAACCTCGACGATGCAGAACAATTTTCGGACGGTCTCCGAAAAGGCGGATGGAATGAGTTACTGACTACATCACTTTATTAGACCCAGACATTTTGTACAAAAACATCCCAGCTAAACTCTAATCGTCTACCAAGTCCCGCTCACCTGACATTGGATCAAAACTGTTTGAGATTTGAGTCAATGTTGCGCAGGGGATTCGTGCGGAGAGCATCAGAAAGTTGCCACATCGAGACTATCGTGTCCGACGACCTCCAATTTGCAATACGGTGAGGTGTCCGGGCCCGATCGAATGACCAAATCCGCACCGCAACCAAAGTTTTGGTTCTCAAGCTGAACTGGGCGTGCTTAACTCGCCGAAAGAAAAAGATGAAAAGGGAGGATATCATGACACAGGTCACCATGACCGTGAACGGAAAGGCTGCGTCGGGCGATGTGGAGGGGCGGACCTTGCTGTCCACATTCCTGCGCGACGACTTGAACCTGACGGGGACTCACGTTGGGTGCGATACCGGCCAATGCGGTGCCTGCGTGGTTCATGTAGACGGTATTGCGGTCAAATCCTGCAACATGCTTGCCGCTGAGGCGGACGGTGCAGTTGTTGACACGATCGAGGGCCAGGCCAATGCGGATGGGTCGCTCAACGTGATCCAGCAGGCGTTTCAGGATCATCACGGATTGCAGTGCGGTTTTTGCACGCCAGGCATGGTCATGTCTGCCGCAGCCCTCCTGAAAGAAAACCCCAAGCCAAGCGAACAGGACGTGCGTGCCTATCTGGAGGGTAACCTGTGTCGTTGCACCGGATATCACAATATCGTCAAGGCGATCCTCGCGGCGTCCGGACAGGATGTTGCGGCCATCGCCGCAGAATGAATGCTTAGCGCGCGCAGCCGGCTGAAACAGCCCGGGCCTCGCGCGTCATACCTAATTTGGAGGAGATAGAAATGCCAAAAGACGGAGGCATCGGCGCCAGTTCAAAGCGGCGCGAAGACGTTCGGTTCCTGACCGGCGCAGGAAATTACACTGACGACATCAATGTTCATGGTCAGGCCCACGTTTACTTTTTGCGCTCGGACATGGCGCATGGGAAGATTATCGGCATAAACAGCACGGATGCAGCATCAATGCCCGGCGTGGTACGTATATTCACCGGCGCGGATTTTGAAGGCATCGGCGGGCTGCCGTGCGGCTGGCAGGTCACCGACAAACATGGTGAAGCAATGCAGGAGCCGGGCCACCCGGTGATCGCGCAAGGCAAAGTGCGCCATGTCGGCGAAATCGTAGCCGCTGTTGTGGCAGATACGCTGGATCAGGCACGGGATGCTGCCGAAGCCATCGATGTCAATATCGAAGAGCTTCCGGCTGTGGTCGACATGAAGGCCGCACTGGCCGATGGTTCAACCAAGGTGCACGACGATCTGACCAGCAACCTGTGTTATGACTGGGGATTTGTTGAAGAAAACAAAGATGCGGTCGAGCAGGCTTTTCAGAATGCCGCCCATGTCACAACGCTGGATTTGGTTAATAACCGCCTTGTCGCAAACCCGATGGAACCGCGTGTAGCGCTCGGTGAATACAGCCGGGGCACAGGAGACTACACGCTTTATACCACGTCTCAGAATCCCCATGTTATCCGGCTGCTGATGGGCGCTTTTGTGCTGGGAATACCCGAGCATAAGTTGCGCGTTGTGGCCCCAGATGTTGGTGGCGGCTTTGGCACCAAGATTTTTCACTATGCGGAAGAAGCATTTTGTACTTTCGCGGCAAAGGCAGTAAATCGCCCCGTCAAATGGACATCCAGCCGTTCCGAGGCGTTCATCTCGGATGCACATGGTCGTGATCACGTAACGACAATCCAACTGGCGCTGGATGCTGACAACAACTTCACAGCGTTGCGCACCGATACACATGCGAATATGGGAGCGTATCTGTCCACATTTGCGCCATCGGTGCCGACCTGGCTGCATGGCACGCTGATGGCGGGGAACTATAAGACCCCGCTAATCTACGTGAACGTTAAGGCGGTGTTCACAAATACCGTGCCGGTCGATGCCTATCGCGGCGCCGGGCGACCCGAAGCGACGTTCCAGCTAGAGCGCGTGGTCGATAAAGCCGCGCGAGAACTTGGTGTGGATCCGATTGCCTTGCGGCGTCAGAACTTCATTACCGAATTCCCGTACGCGACCCCTGTGGCGGTCGAGTATGACACTGGCGATTATGTCGCCACGATGGACAAACTGGAAGAGATCGCAGATCTTTCTGGTTTTGATGCCCGACGGAAAGCCAGCGAAAGCAAAGGCTTGCTGCGCGGTCTTGGTGTGAATTGCTATATTGAGGCCTGCGGCATCGCCCCGTCTAATCTGGTCGGGCAACTGGGGGCCCGCGCGGGTCTTTATGAAAGTGCCACGGTCAGGGTGAACGCAACGGGTGGTCTGGTCGTGATGACCGGCTCGCACAGCCATGGGCAGGGCCACGAAACGGCATTTCCACAGGTGGTTGCCGAGATGATCGGCATCGACGAAAGCATGATTGAAGTCGTGCATGGTGATACGGCAAATTCGCCAATGGGCATGGGCACCTATGGGTCCCGCTCGATCGCCGTCGGTGGCAGTGCAATGGTAAGGGCAACCGAAAAGATCATTGCCAAGGCGACCAAGATTGCAGCGCACCTGCTAGAAGCATCCGAGGCGGACATCGAGCTCAAAGACGGTGCGTTCAGTGTCGCAGGCACAGATAAATCGGTTGCCTGGGGGGATGTCACCCTGGCGGCCTATGTGCCGCACAATTATCCGCTGGATGATATCGAACCGGGGCTGGAAGAAACCGCCTTTTACGATCCGTCAAACTTCACTTATCCATCAGGAGCTTATGCCTGTGAAGTTGAAGTTGATCCGGACACAGGAAAGGTGACCATCGAACGCTTCAGCGCGGCAGATGATTTCGGCAATGTCATCAACCCGATGATTGTCGATGGACAAGTGCACGGCGGCATTGGTCAGGGTATCGGACAGGCGCTGTTAGAACACAGCATCTATGACGACAACGGCCAACTGCTGAGCGCGTCCTACATGGATTACGCGATGCCACGTGCCGATGACGTGCCGTTTTATGCTGTTGATCATTCGTGCCAGACCCCCTGCACGCACAATCCATTAGGCGTAAAAGGCTGCGGTGAGGCGGGCGCTATCGGATCACCGCCCTCAGTGGTGAACGCGGTGGTTGATGCGCTGCAATCCGCTGGCAAAGACGTAACGCATATCGACATGCCCCTCAGCCCTGCGCGGGTATGGGCGGCGATGAACAGTTGATTTGCGGTGGCAGCGCCGCGCGCTGCTGCCCCTATTTGAGCGTTCGTTAACTGAGACAAAGAGGCGTCGTGCCAATGGGCCAGCCTCATGAAGGAGAGCAAAGATGTATGATTTTGAACTTGTGAAACCCGGCAGCGTTGCAGAGGCAGCCTCTGCCATCGCGGGCGAAGACGCGCAGGCGCTGGGGGGGGGGCAAACCCTGATCCCAACGATGAAACAGCGACTGGCAAGTCCCACGACTTTGGTGTCACTGACTGGAGTCGCCGGGATGCAGGGTGTGTCGGAAAGTGGCGGGACAGTGTCAATCGGCGGTGCAACGACCCATGCGACGGTTGCAGCAGAGGCTGGGGCCTACTATCCGGCACTGGCGGCCTTGGCCAGCCATATTGGCGATCCGGCTGTGCGCAATCGCGGTACCATCGGCGGTTCACTGGCCAACAATGATCCGTCGGCCTGCTATCCGGCCGGTGCATTGGGCAGTGGCGCAACGATTGTTACGAATTCCCGCGAGATCGCGGCAGATGATTTCTTTCAGGATCTGTTTGAAACAGCGTTGGGCGAAGACGAGATCATCACCGAGGTCCGCTTTCCGGTGCCGCAAGCTGCGCACTACGAAAAGTTCAATCAGCCCGCGTCACGTTTCGCGCTGACGGGCGTGTTTGTGGCCAGATACGCCGATGGCGTGCGCGTCGCGGTAACCGGTGCCTCAGAAAATGGGGTATTCCGTTGGACCGAAGCTGAAGCTGCGCTCAACAAGGAATTCCGCACCGATGCGTTGATGGGTCTGAACATCAATCACCTGAACATGATCGGTGATCTGCATGGCAGCAAGGAATACCGCGCGCATCTGGTCTCGGTCCTGACCAAACGCGCAATTTTGGCGGCGACTTAAGCAAAGCCAGGAAATGAGGTAATCTAAGCTCTGCCTTTCTGGACGAAACCGCACTGAACGGGTGCGATGGCAGGTCACTAGTCGTGGGATTGTCCGCTCAGGACGATCTCGTGGCTAGTTCTGTCCTTTATTAGCGAACCAAAAAAAACCGCTGGAAACAGATGTTTGGTTGGTTATTCAGTGACAATAAGTGCGTTCAATTTTCGGACTGCAATGTCCAAACTACAACCGGGTTTTTCCGTCCTTTGACCTGAACAGATTGTTTGTTTCCAAGTCGAGATAAGCCGGGCATGTCGGAATTTCCTTCGGCACCAACAGCCTTTACCAAACTGTCGCTTACTACCAATGGGGTTTCCAGTGTTCGAGTGAGTTGTTCCAAACGACTGGCGACATTCACAATATCACCGATAACGCTATACTCTAATCGACGATCGTTGCCTATGTCGCCCACGACTACAGAGCCATAGCTCAAGCCAATCCCAATTCGCACGTCTTCCTGTTCGTTAGCGCGTCTTTCATTGTTCCACACCTCAAGCGAGTTCAGCATGTCAATTGCGCATTGCAGTGCATTACTGGCGTCATGGGGAGTATTATTTGGCGTACCAAATGACGCCATCAAACCGTCACCGATGTACTTGTCGAGCGTACCTTGATTTGCAAATACAGTTTGCCCCAGGCGATTGTGATATTCGCGTAACAACTGGATGACTGAATCTGGTGCTTCATCTTCGCACATCTTCGTGAAACCCATTATGTCAGCAAAAAGGACGGCTACCTTTTGCTCATGTGCGCCACCCAAAGGATCTTCTGCGGCGCTGAGATAGTCCACTACATTAGGCGAAAAATATCGAGCCAGATTTGCACGAGATCGTTCCGCTATGGTCCTGCTTTCCACCAATTTTCGAGATCGCCTGACTACAACGGAAAGTCCGAGTGCAACCAGTAGACTTACCAATACATCGGTGGCCCAGAAACCCAGATACAGAAAACTTGGATCGGCACGTGCGGCTACGAGAGAATCGACCGATTGGTTTTGCAAGTCCAGATTAGTGAACACCCCTGGTTGGTTCAAAAACCAAGCCAGCATGCCGGTCCTTGCAGCAGCCATACACACGCCGCACCAAATAACCAAACTTGGTCGAAGGCTGAATGTGGCTTGCATCAATATTACAAAAAAATACAAAAAATTTGAGCCATCCATAGCGACCGCTGGCGGGATCGCGAATGTATAATACGGATTGGGCAAGCAGAAGATGATAGCGAGTAAGGCGCAGTCAACTACAACAAAAACATACTTCAGGATATGTACATATATTTTCCAGCGAAAGCAGAGCCACTGTAAAGCGCCCAGCAACGCAAATGCCGCAACCTTAAGTAAATCAAAAAGATAGCTGATTCCGGGGTTCGGATTATCCAAGGCGACCCATAGAATGACAACTAACATTGCTATGATACGCACTTTGGCAGCCAACATTAAGCCACGGCGTTCCGCCTCGTCAAACGAAACAGCATTTCGTTCGCCCAGGCTGTTTCGATCCAATTGGCCGGCAGATGCTAAATGGGTCTCAGGCTCCACAAAACCCGCCTCTTTCCAGAGTATTGCGCGCTCATGATACAGAGTTCTTATTGAGTGGGAATATTTTTGATGTTTGGTGCCGTTTTCATCCACGATGCGGCGGAAGACAAGCTAATGATTCACGCCTTACACTGTCCACAAAAATAGCGCCCTCTGGATCAGAGGGCGCTTAAAACCTTAAACAAAATCGTTGCTTACTTATTGGGCAACGGGCCGATCAGCATGATCATCTGGCGGCCTTCCATCTTTGGCATGTTTTCAATTCTGCCGGCATCTTTGGTATCTTCGGCGACCCGTTCCAACAATTCGCGGCCCAGATTCTGGTGTGCCATTTCACGGCCCCGAAAACGCAGGGTGATTTTGACCTTGTCCCCGTTTTCAAGAAACTTGAAGACGTTACGCATTTTTACATCGTAATCATTGGTATCGGTGTTGGGTCGAAATTTGACCTCTTTGATCTCAATGATCTTTTGTTTCTTGCGGGCCTCGGCCTCACGCTTTTGCGTTTCGTATTTGAACTTGCCGAAATCCATGATCTTGCACACGGGCGGATTGGCATTAGGTGAAATTTCGACAAGGTCGAGTCCCGCGTCGTCTGCCATCACCATGGCGCGCGCAGGCGACACAACGCCAGCGTTTTCGCCGTCGGCGCCAATAAGCCGAATTTCGGCGGATGTGATTTTATCATTTACGCGGGGGCCGGTATCGCGCTGCGGAGGCGCGTTGTGAGGTCTGCGGGCTATGAGTTTATTCCTTTGATCGCTGCAGAATTTTGAGGCCTCAACCTAGACGGCAGTCTTGCGCACTTCAAGCGGCAAAACCGGCTAAACTGCGCCGAAGCGCCCGTTTTTTCCCCTTGTTGCTGTTTATTTACCAACTCATTTGACAGGAGGAGACACAGAGCGCGGAATCAATGCGCACACAGAAAATCATAGAGGGTAAAAAAATGAAAAACATACTGATCATCGTTGCAGCCGCGGTAGTAGTAGTTGGCGGATACATGTTGTTTTCCGCCAAACCTGCAGACGAGATGGCAACTGAAGCGGAAGAAGCCGTAGATGCGCCGACAGCGCTCGATGCGGCAAGCGAAGCCGTTGGAGAGGCAGCCGAGACCGTTAAGGAGACCGCCACCGAAGCTGCTGAAAGTGTTACAGAAACTGTTACCGAAGCGACCGAGAGCGCAGCTGAAGCGACCACCGAGGCTGTTGAAGCTGCGACTGAAGCTGCAAGCGATGCCGCGGAAAGCGCGACCGAGGCCGCTACCGAAGCTGCTGAAGCAGCGACAGAAACGGCAACCGAGGCGGTAGAATCCGCAACGCAGGCGGTGGAAGCGGCAACAGAAACAGCGACAGAGGCGACAAACACTGCGAGCGAGGCCGCTGAAACGGCAGCTTCTGATGCTGTAGAAGGCGCCAGTGAAGCAGTTGAATCGGCCACTGACGATGCCACGGCCGCAGTGAGCGGAGCAACCTCAGATGCGGAAGCAGTCACGCTCCCTGCCGTGGACGAAACGCTGCTCACCGTGGAGGGCTTCAACTTTGACAAAGTGTCACAGATGATCGACGGATCTTCGCTGAGCGACGTACAAAAGACGACGCTGAAGTCCACACTCGACAGCGCGCAGAGCAATCCGCAACTGCTGGATGGAGCATTGCAGCAGGTAAAAGCTGCACTGGGCCTTTGAACTAAATTGATCTTGCACAGGCCTGAGAATCAGGTCTGTGCAGCTTGGCAGAATTGGCAGTTATTGTTGGGCTATGGAGGCGGAAACTGTCGCCAGACCCTGTCGGGACGCGCCAAGTTCGCGGCGTTCTCGCCTGTCAGCACCCCGCCATCAGGTCGGATAGGAGACATAGTCCGGGGTTTTCATCGCAATCCTCGACCATGAAAGTGCTGACGCCATCGCGATGGCCATTGTCGACCTGTGTTTCCACAAACGCCTTCGCTATCGCCTTGAGCGAGTCAAACACGTCGTCGCTGAATAACTCGTGGGCGTTCAGGCCTTCACCCGCGTGGATGTTAAAGTTCAAGAACTCCATCCGATCCGCTAGGTTGATGACCAATCTGCGGGATGGGAGTGGACCACCGGTGCTGTTCTGTGTTTGCGGATTGAAGAACTGTAAGGCTTCATTCGATCCTTCGCATCGCCCCGTGGAACCAGTGAAATCGATACCCTGAAGCGCATGCTGTTGAACGGTTGACCGGGATGGTCTGAGTCGTGGAGGAAGGGAAAATTGGTGTCAATTTGTCCGTTCTGATTTTCCCAAAAGCTACTGCTGGGTTGACAGGTCCGCACACCGCAAAAATTGTCCGGGATCAATTTGTTGCCATCCCCGTCCAACGGCAAACTGTTGGACAGTGGCGAACGGTAAATCGGCAATCGGAAGGATTGACTATCGATACCGGCAGCCAATCGCCCGATGAAATCCTTGCCGACGTTGGGGTTCCACTGTCCGTTAAGACAGTCCACGGCGGTGGTGACGGTAAATCTGAAGTCGAAGGACCGTCCGGGTCAACAGGCGAATCAGGGCGAACAGGATTTGACCCGGGATCGGTGGGCGTCTTGCGAACGCGCAGTTCCATATCTTCTTTGCGAAGGCCGTCAGCGGTCTGCGCCACACCAAAGTCGACAAAGTTGTCGAAGAGACGCGGCGTTGACAGGCCGCTTTCGCTGTTGTCCTCGCTCCAGACGCCAACAAATCAATTTTGCTTACCGATGCGAATGCGTTCCACATCAACCAGTTCAATTCCCTAAGACCGATACTGGTTGCGACGCTGAATAAACGCGCTGCGCCGCAACGGCGTTGTGACCGGATTTGTGCCGGTGCCTGCGCCAAATAGCCCGGAATACAGGATCCGGCTATTGACGCGCTCGACTTCGACATCAATCAGGCGCAGGCCGGGCTGATCGACAAGATTCTGCCAACGTGGCAGAAACGCGGCTTCTTCCATTGGGTCGGTCAGAATTTCCTCGCCTTCACCGGGGCGCCAGCCTCCCAACTACCGTCGGTCACCACTGGCTGGACGAAAGACTTCAAAGTCGACAAGGCGTAACCGTTGACTGCGTCGCGCCAACTTGCTTTCGCGCATTGGAATTGGGCCTATTGGTCCCTCAAAGAAGGTTGCTGCCGGTTTTGCCGAGCCAACGCCCGGTGTAAATGCGATTGCCGTCGACCACTGCAGTCTCGACATCCACGAGACGCCAGCCAGAAACGCGTCTGCGCCTCGCCATTGGCAACGAAATCAGCTCTCGATTGTGGGCCGGTCACAATAATTGTGCCGGTTCCAGAATGCCTAACTGTTTCTTATCGGAGGGTGTCGGACTGCGCAGATAGGGGTATTGCGGCCAACATAGCCGACTTCATAAGACGTTTCATACCGATCACACACTTCAAATGGTCTGCGGCGCGAAAAAATGGCAACCAATGCTGAAATGTGGGTAATCCGCGCTAAACGCACCACACAAAGCGGCCAAGTCCAAGGTCGCGAGTTTATTGTTTAATTCCTGACGATGGTGATCGGCGTCCCCGCCAAAAGCTGCTCAAACGTGGAACTTCTGCCGGTCTTTCCGAATTCCTGGTTCGAGTTCAATCCTGCGCCGATTAATTGCACAACGTCTGGGGATCCGGCGAATTTTGAGTGGCTGCCAGAGCTGGAATCACTGATTTCTGACAGATCAATGACGGTGACGCCGAATTGTTCGACCCGTGCAGCGTCAGACGCCCCGACACGCGGCACTCCGCCCGCGATTCGCCGCGACAAACGCAGCGCTGCATCGTCTTTGGAAATTAGGAGGTACATCTTGTTAATGATTGATGTCGGCAACTCTTCGATCTGGTTTTCGAACAGGTCGATGTCGATATCAGGAGAAGCCAGAATGATATGGTCGATACGCGTTCTTTTGCCCAGTTTCCCTTCCTTTTGCTGTTTTATGAGTCCTTCCGTGGTGAGAAATGTACCCATGGAGTGGGCAAAAATATCAAAGCTCTCGGCCCGGGCTTGGTTGAGGATATTGGCAATATTTCCAAGCTCGGATCGCGCAACAAGCACGCTGTTCAAGTCGTAAACATAGCGTACGCCTTTCGCAGCTGAAGCCCAGGTGAATAATACTGGCACGCCCTCATACCCGGTGTCTTCGACAAATTGAGTTAGCCTGAGAACTGCCTCGCTTGCCGTATTGTTAAATCCGTGAACAAACACCATGATTTTCCGGTTGCCTGGAGACCGTTTGGCAAGCTCACGATTTATTTCCGCAATAAATGACGCATCGTTCTCATAAACAACCGGATTGACGATAGTGAATTCCGTACGTGGATCAGGTGGGAGTCTTTTGGGCCGTTCCAGCTTTCCGGTGACATGGGTCGGCGGCACTGTTCCGTCGACCGATGCAAGGCCAAGTTTTGGCGCACGGGTAGACGAATAAAACGCACCAACCACTTCGGACGATCCGCGGGTCGACATAATAAACATGCGATGCTTGCTCAAGTCCGCGACAGAATCGACGGGAACTTCGGGATTGTTGACGCCTATGACAGCCGGGGCGCGGGCGCATCCCAACAGAATCGAAAAAAGCAACATCATAATCAAGGACCGGGCGCGCATGTGTCGTATCATAATAACTCTCCAGTGGGCCTCGCTTCAATAAATATCAAAGCAAGCCTGATCCAGCATTTAAATGTGGATTAGCTTTTTTCGCAACGTGCTTTTGGATTTGTCCGGTCACAATTCACCGATTGGCGGCGCGAGAGAGTGCGCCGCCGCTGGCCTTAGCGGTTGAATTTGGAACTACAGGGCTGACGCGCCTTGATCACATCAACCGACAAAGGCCTTTTCGACAACGTAATGCTTGGGGTCAGAGTTCGCACCCTCTTGCAGTCCGAAGCCTTCCAGAATTTTCTTGATGTCCGTGTTGAGCCCCATCGATCCACAGACCATAGCACGGTCCGTGTCTGGCGAGATCTCTTTTATTCCGAGGTCCTTGAGCAAGGTGCCATCCGACAAGAGCGTGGTGATCCGCCCCATTCTAGCACTCTCCTCACGTGTAGTGGTCGGATAATAGGTCAGTTTGGCAAGGTTCTCTGTGCCTATCAATTCGTTCAGCAATTCGTCCTGACGGATTTCCTCGATCAACTGGCGGCTGTATTCCAGTTCTGCCACGTCGCGACAAGTGTGTGTCACGATGACCTGATCATAGTCCTCATAGGTTTGCGGGTCGCGCAAAAGCGACGCAAATGGCGCAAACCCGGTGCCGGTCGCGAAGAACCAGCAGCGTTTGCCGGGCAAAAGCGCATCATGTACCAAAGTGCCAACCGGTTTGGGGCGCAAAATTATTTCGTCGCCCGGCTGGATGTGCTGCAGGCGGCTGGTCAGCGGGCCATCCTGAACCTTGATTGAATAGAACTCCAGTTCCTCATCCCATGAGGGCGACGCAATGGAATAGGCGCGCAACAGTGGTCTGCCGTCATCCTTGAGCAGCCCGATCATAACAAATTCGCCAGAGCGAAACCGCAAGGAAGCAGGGCGCGTCACCCGAAACGAGAACAGGCGATCCGTCCAGTGGGTCACTGACGTCACAGTCTGGGCGTCGGGCAGGGTCGGGACTTTAACTGCGGTGGCTTCACTCACGGGTCTGATCTCGGTCATGGATTACATCAATGCGCATTTACACACGCACGCCTTCTTTAAGAGGTGTTTGGAACAGGTGAAAGGGGGTAATCAGCCGCGCAGGCGGGCCTGATAATCATGTTCTTGCCAGTTGGCGCGATACAGCCACTCTGCTTCCGGCTGACGCGCGGCAAGATCATCGCTGATTTCAACCTCGTCAAACCCGGCGCGACGCGCCATGGCGTATTGATCAGAGATCAACTGGCCGCGCGCGCGTAACCGTCCGGTAAACCCGCGCAGTCGCAATTGGCGCGCAATAGTAAAGCCGCGCCCATCGCCGCTGGATGGGAAATCAACCCGGATCATTTGTAGACTTGGCTGCAGGGCGATCTCACCTGGATCGGCGCTGGAAGGTACATCCAGGGCGCAAACATCGTTCGCGACGCCATGGGCATCACAAAATCCGTTGGCCCAGTCGTCCGCGGCAAATCCGCTATCCGTTACAATCACGCTCATATCGTCGCTCCTATTCGCACCATCCTGCCATTTACGAGATGGATACCACATTCTTCTTTTTCCAAGGTCCGCCAACGCCCTGCGCGCGGATCTTCATCTGGTTTTGCCGGCGACGTGCAGGGCGCACAGCCGATTGAAGGATATCCGCGTGCCACAAGTGGATGGCGCGGCAGGCGGTTTTCGTCCATATAGGCCTGCACATCCTCAGGTGCCCAATGCGCCAGCGGGTTGACCTTGATTCGTTTGGTGCGGTCTTCGATTTCAAAAAACTCGAGCGCCGCGCGATTACCGGACTGAAAGCGTTTGCGTCCGGTGATCCACCCGTCAAAGTTGGCCAGCGCCGCGTTCAAAGGCGCCGCTTTTCGTAACGAGCAGCATGCGTCAGGGTTAGTCTTGTGCAACGTGTCTTCGGGGTCGGCGCTGTGAATGTCGTGCGCCCTTATGATCTGCAAGTTGTTTAGTCCTAGTTTCTCGGTCAGTTCTTGCTGGTAGACCAACGTTTCTGTGAACAGCATTTCGGTATCAATGAATATCACTGGTGCAGCTCGGTCCTGTAGGGAAACGAGGTGCAACAGAACAACGGATTCAGCGCCAAAACTTGAGACAAGCGCGGTCTTCCCAACTTGCGTCAGGGCAGCGCGTACAACTTCTGTGGCGCTGTGGTGGCGATAACGCCTATTCAGTTCCGCTGCCTTTCGTCGCAACTCTGTGTCGCCTGGGGCTTCGGGGCCTCGGGCGATTGACGTACGCGCTTGGGAAGACTTTGCAGTCGCGCTAAGCAGCATTGGCCCGTGCCTCGGGGTATAGTGCGGCCTTGAACGGCGGCAGGCCGAGGCGGCGGTAGGTTTCGATGAACCGTTCTGACGCGTCGATGCGCAGATCAAGATAGGCCTCGACCAACCGCTCGATGGCTGGAATGATCTCGTCCGCCGAAAAACCCGGACCGGCCCTTTCACCCACTGCAGCGTTCTCAGTATGGTCACCGCCCAGCGTGATCTGGTAGTTTTCCACGCCAGCTCGGTCCAGACCAAGAATGCCGATGTGACCGACATGATGATGCCCACAGGCGTTGATGCACCCCGAAATCTTGATCTTCAAATCACCAATGTCGTGTTCCAGTTTGAGATCATCAAACCGGGTGGCAATTTCCTGAGCAATCGGGATCGAGCGTGCAGTTGCCAAAGCACAATAATCCATACCGGGGCAGGCAATGATGTCGCTTATCAGCCCGATATTGGCTGTTCCTAAACCAGTGGATTTCAATGCCGCATGAATTGCGGGAAGGTCGGCGCGATGCACGTGGGGCAGGATCACGTTCTGCTCATGGCTGATCCGAAGCTCATCGTGCCCATAGGTCTCGGCAAGCTCAGCCATCAGGCGCATCTGATCCGCACTGGCGTCCCCCGGTGTGGCACCATGCGCCTTGAGGCTGATCGACACGATGGCATAGCCATCCGCGCGATGGGCCGCGAGGTTCGTGTCTGCCCAACTGCGAAAGACTGGATCTTTGGCATAAGCGATATCGAACGAGCTGGTGTCTGCTGTTTTGAACGCAGGGGCGGCAAAATGCGCTGTGTAATGCGCCAGAAGTTCTTGATCTACGCCGGTAAACGTTTCTCTTACTTCAGCAAAGCGCGCATCCACCAAACGACGAATCTCGTCGATGCCATGTTCGTGCACCGTGATCTTAATACGTGCTTTGTATTTGTTGTCGCGCCGCCCGATCTGGTTCCAGACGCTGACGACTGCCTCAAGATACGGCAGCAGGTCAGCCTGGGGCAGGAATTCGGTAATGACCTTGCCAATCATCGGCGTGCGACCAAGACCGCCGCCCACGACCACCTCAAACCCGGCATTGCCGTCCCGCTCGACCATGCGCAGGCCGATATCGTGCGCTCGTGTCACGGCGCGGTCATTGGGTGAACCGGTAATGGCGATCTTGAATTTGCGCGGCATGAACTGGAATTCCGGATGATCTGTCGACCATTGACGGATCAGTTCGGCGACAGGGCGCGGATCGGCGATTTCGTCTGCCGCAGCGCCGGAAAAATGGTCCGCTGTAACATTGCGGATGGTGTTGCCCGAGGTCTGGATCGCGTGCATTCCAACCTCTGCCAGTGCGTCCAGCATGTCGGGCACATCGCCCAGTTTGGGCCAGTTGTACTGGATGTTCTGACGAGTGGTGAAGTGGCCGTACCCTTTGTCCCAACGCTCGGCAATATAGGCTAGCTGACGCATCTGTGCGCCATTCAGCGTACCGTAAGGGATAGCGACGCGCAGCATATAGGCATGCAATTGCAGATAAAGACCGTTCATCAAGCGCAGAGGCTTGAACTCATCCTCGGTCAAAGCGCCTGAAATGCGCCGCTCGATCTGGGCACGGAACTGAGCGTTGCGATTTGCCAGAAAGTTTTTGTCGAATTCGTTGTAGCTATACATCTGCTCGCTCCGCTTGTTTGCCATGGGCGTAGTTGGAAGGGCCGGTCGCGCGGAAATCTTCGCGGAAATGGGTCGGGGTTGGACCAAGATCGCCATCGGCGACATCTGCGAGATAGGCCCCCACAATCCTATGGGGCTGGGTTTCAGCGTGAAGTAATCGCAATTGTGAGTGGGCCTCGTCAGTAATCACCTCGGCCTTGGCCAGATCGCGGGTCCACTCGTCGCCGCTGGTCAGATAGATAACGTCGCCTTCCAGCAATGCGCTGGCGGTCACTACTTTTGGGGTAAAATCACGGGGCATTATGCGAGCTCCTTTTGACGGATTTGATCGGCAGCAAGGGCGGCTGCGCGCGGGGCGAGGCCGAAAAAAGTGAGGGCAGGGCCGGACATTTCAGCCTCGGCCAGATCATGTGGCAGATGCGCCAGTGAGGTTTCCAGAATGCGTTGATCGGGGCGTGACGCGTTTTCGATCACAGTGATCGGCGTGGTGCGTTCCGCACCATGCATGATCAGGCGACCCTGAATGAAGCGCGCTGATTTTTTGCCCATGTAGATCGCGGCTACTTCGCCGGGACGCGCCAGTGCGGCCCAGTCGTGATCGGCAAACCCCTTCATGTCGTGACCGGTCAGGAAACGGACAGATGAATTGCGTCCGCGTTTTGTCAGACTTTGGCCAATGGTGGCAACAGCTGCACTTGCTGACGTAATCCCGGGCACGATGCTCCAGTCAATCTGCGCGGTTTCCACTGCGTCAATCTCTTCATCCAACCGCCCAAATACCGTGGCGTCACCGGATTTCAGCCGCACAACCTGTGCGCCAGAGCCTGCGTGTTTCACAATCAGTGCATTGATGTTGTCCTGAGACATTGATGGGCCAAAGCCTTCTTTGCCCGCATCAATCATCAGTGCTTCGCGGCGGGCGAGTTCGAGGATCGGGGCACTAATCAGGCGGTCATAAATCACCACGTCGGCCTCGTCCAAAACCCGACGGGCCTTGAGCGTCAGCAGTTCTGGATCACCGGGGCCACCGCCGACAAATGCAACATGACCGGAGCGGGCGCTGTTGTTTTGGTGCTGATCTAGCAGCGTGTTCAGCGCAGGTCCTACCGCATCTTCACCCTCGGCAATCGCTCGGGGACCGGTTTTAAAGTAATACTCGCGCCAGAAATCGCGGCGTCTGCGTCCCATTGGCAGCGCTTCTGCCAACGCACGAAAGCCTTTGCCGATGCGGGCAAGGGGGCCAAGGGTTGTGGGCAGTTTCGCCTCAAGATCAGCCTTGATGGCGCGGGCCAGCACCGGGGCGGCACCCTCTGTCCCGATCGCGATAGTAACCGGATCCCGATCCACGATGGCGGGCGTGATGAACTGGCTGTCGGCAAGGTTATCGACGATGTTGACCAATGCGCCATCGGCAGTTGCAATTGCGGCTGTCCGTGCGTCTTCCGTCGCGTCCTCATCAGCGGCGTAGAACAATGCCGCCTGCGCAGCGTCGCCGGAGGCCAGCGAGCGTTTGACAAGCGTCAGTTTGCCGTCCCGTGCCCAGCTTTCGATTTCTGGCGCTGGCGTTGGGGCAAAAACGGTCAGGCGGGCCTCTGTCTTAAATAGCAGGCGCAACTTGGCAAGTGCAGCTTCGCCGCCGCCGGAAACTACTACGCTGCGCCCTGACAGGGCGAGGAAGATAGGGAAATGTTGCATGGCAGAGTACGCCTTCGCTGTTTGACTTGCCATTCAATATAGGAAATATTCCCGATATTGCGCCAGATGCGCGGGCAGATAAGAATATTGTTCTAATACGCTGCCTGAAGGGGTGATCTGATCTGCACAAACAGGGGAATGAGGAATGGCAGTTCGAATAGACGACGTAGACCGGAAAATCCTGTCAGAGTTGCAGCGCGATGCAGCCCAGTCTTTGGATGATATTGCGCGAAAAGTGGGCAGCTCAAAGACACCGGTCTGGAACCGTATTCGGAAAATGCGCGAGTCGGGGGTGATTACACGCCAGACCGTTCTGCTGGATTCCGAAGCTCTGGGATTTGAAGCCTGTTTCTTTGTGCTGATCCGCACATCAGAGCACGAGGCGGACTGGCAGGCCAGATTTCTGAAGGCATTGCAGGACAGACCTGAAGTTCAAGAGGCACACAGGCTGGCCGGTGATATTGACTACATTCTGAAAGTCAGGGTCAAAAACGCGCGCGCTTACGATGCATTTTATCAGGAGCTCATCTCAGAAGTGCGGGTTTTCAATGTGACAGCGCTATTGTCGATGGAAGAAATCAAATCGACCACCATGTTACCGCTGGACGCCTCAACCTAAAACGAAATCGGGGATATTCCGCCAGCAAATGCCGCCAATATCGGTGCGGTTAGCGCGAAACCGGCACGAATATAGTCAACAGCGCCTTCTTTGAGCCCATGCGACGCTCTCCAGTCTTCCGCGTCCAAGGGTTCGCCGGTTTCGGTGCCCTGATCCGCTATCTGGGTCAACCTTCGAACGCGCCCGTCCAAAATCAGGGCGACCGGTAAATAGAAGCTTAGTATCAGCAGGCAGAAATAAGTCCCGGTAAAAAGGGCTGCCGACAGTACAACCGAGCCGTAGGCCGCCTGTTCACTCGTTTGTACCATTGGCAGGGGCCAATACATCCAACTGGTCGCAAACAACATACCGAACGTAAGGATCAGGCTTGAAAGATAAAGCTGTTGGCGCATTTGCCGCAGGTTTTGCGCTTGTAGCGCAGCGTCTTCCTCAATTGTAATACCATCACGCGTTTCAAGACAAAGGATCATGCTAACGATCAGCGCACCCACACTTAGCCCCGCCAGTACGTTGACGATATCCAGTACCTTGTTGAACAACGTTATGACCGGATTATCGCCGCATTCACCCAGCAGCCATTGATCGCCGGGTGTGCTACAGCCGGGCAAACGCCCTTGCAAAAGTGCCGCCTCATAAAAATCTGCGCCAAGGCGGTAATAAATCCGCGACCCCTCCGGGTCCATCATGTGCACGATGGTCGGAGATACCGCTAGCGCCAGTACGATACCTACTGTGATGATCGCAGCCGCGAGGGTGTCCCGCGCGGTCGGGCGCATCAGATTTCGCACCAGCAGGGCGACTGCAAGTACTGAGAGTGCGCCAAAAAACCATGTCGCGGACAAAAACCTGTAGCGCCCTGCCGTTTCAAGCCAGGGCCGTTCGTTTTGCAGGATGTCCGGCGGAATGCGCAAATCTGCCGCCATCATGTCGCCCGTAATCACCGCGTTTATCGAGAATATCAGGATCGGCACCAGTGCAATGAGGAAATAGCGCACTTTCACATGTCGTACAGGCTGTCCGGGGCCACTGAACTGATTCAATTCCATGAATTTAGCCCTATCACAAAAGCTGTTGGTCCGCACAACGGAGTTTGCGTTTCTACCGCGCCACCATCAATCTGCTGAGTCCGTGAAAATGGTAGGTGTCGCCGTAACTGGGCGTTTCAGCAAGGCGCAGGTTTGGCAGCCGTTCGAACACAATAGGAAGAGCAGTGCATAGTTCCAGCCGGGCGAGCGGCGCGCCGACGCAAAAGTGCACGCCGCCGCCAAAAGCAAGATGCGCCTTGAGTGTGCGGTCGGGGATAAAGTTATCAGGTCGGTCCCAGACAGCCGGGTCGCGTCCCGCCGCACCGAGCATCAATGCAACTTCATCGCTGCGTTTGAACGCATGGCCCAATATTTCGGCGTCTTCATAGACATAGCGGGTAAACATATGCAGCGGCGGATCGTAGCGCAGAATCTCCTCGACTGTGGCTCCGATCCTTTCGGGTGTCAGCGAAGCGCTTGATGTCTTGTGCTCCAAAAGTGTTTTTAGGCCGTTTCCCAGACTGTGAACGGTTGCCTCGTGTCCGGCATTCAGCAGCAGGATGCACGTCGTGATCAATTCATCCGCGCTTAGTTTTTCGCCTTCTTCTTCAGCGGCGATCAGATGAGTGATCAGATCGTCGGCAGGGCGACTACGTCGTGTATCGATATAGCCGCGCATGAAGTGCGAAAAATCGGTGGCTGCTGCTGCGGCAGCATCTTCGGTCTGTCGGGTGCGGTTGGCCTGATACATCGCCACCATCTGGTTGGACCACCGTAGCAAATCTGGCGCCATTTCCTCAGGAACGCCAAGCAACCGGGCGATGATGATAACGGGCAGGGGCGTGCAGAAACTGCGCAGGATGTCACAGTCGTCCCTTGGCATCGCGGCCATTAGTTCATGGCTGAGTTGCGCAATCTCCGTGCTAAGGGTCTTGATCTTGCGCGAGGTAAAGGCGCGCAGCACCAGACTGCGCAGGCGCGTATGGCGCGGTGCCTCTAGTTCCAACATAGAGTGCGCTTCCAGTTCATAGAATGGATCGAGGTGGGACGCGTGCGCACGTTCCTTTTCGGCGGGAATTGCGCGGCCGAGTCGCTTGTCGCGCAGCAGCGTATGCACCGCAGTGTGCGAAAATGCAGCCATCATTCCATAGTCTTGCCAATGAATCAGATCCCCCCGTGCGCGCGTTGATGCGTAAAACGGGTAGGGATTCTGAACAAAGGCGGGATCAGTCGGGGATTGGTTCACGATGGTCATGTGTCCCATATGATCAACGGCGTCTGGTCAACGCAAGGATGGTTTTGTTAGGGTGGTTGCTATGGAACCGACCTGGCCCAGACGCGCCCTGATTGCTGCTGTATTCCTGATCACCGTGCTGGCGATATCGGCAGGCGTTTGGCGCTATGAATACGTGCAGGGCTTGGGTCGGCTGGCAGCTCAGGGGCGTGCGGATCTGGCATTGGCTAGCGACCGCCTGACAGGGCAGTTGCGGCGATTTCAGGAAATGGCGGTTTTGCTGGCAGACCACAGGGACTTGCAGGACCTTGCCTTGGGGCAGGACCGCGGTGCGGTTCAGGAGTTGTTGTTGTCCGCTGCAGACAAGACCGCCGCGCTGGATATCATGTTTGTTGCGCCTTCGGGGCGGGTGCTTGCTTCCGCGCACGAAAGTCTAGGGAAGGATGTGACGCAGATGGCCATGTTCAAACGGGCGATGTACGGGGCGTTGGGAACGGATCATATGGTAATTCCGTCGCTGAACCAACGCACGTATCTGCTTGCCGCGCCCTCCTTTACGCAGCATGGCCAGGTGATTGGTGCTTTGGTCGTTGCGGTGGACATTGACCGGCTTGAGGCTGACTGGCGTGGCAGTAACCCGGCGGTGTTGTTCATCGATGCGGAAGGGGATGTTTTTATTTCAAACCGATCGGAGCTCTTATTCTGGAACAGGCCGAAAGGCGAGCCGGGTTTGTTGCCAGTCGTGGGGCCTGAATTGCCGTTCTCGGTCAAGTTCACCGGAGGGTACGAGATATGGCAACTCGGTTGGGGACCCTATCTTCCTGAGCGCGCGCTGCACCTCGCGCGCCCGCTTCCGGTGATCGGAATGACTGGGGAGGTTCTAATCGATGTAGCCCCGGCATACTGGTCGGCAACATCGCTTGCCACGGCTGTTGCCGGGTTCCTTCTTGCCTTTGGCGCGATTATGTTTTTGACGATGGAACGACGTCGCGCATTGGCGCAGGCCAATGCGGTACTCGAAAGCAGGGTTGTCACCCGCACAGCCGCATTATCGGATACCAATGAACAATTGCGTCAGGAGGTGGCCGAGCGCCGGTCGGCGGAAGAGGCATTGCAGCGCGCGCAGGCCGATCTGGTGCAGGCTGGAAAGCTTTCTGCGCTTGGCCAGATGTCAGCCGGACTTAGCCACGAGTTGAATCAGCCGCTCATGGCCATCCAGACGTTTGCCGAAAACGGGGCTCAATACTTGGAACGGGGCGATACAAAAGTTGCTGGTGCAAATATGGCCCGAATTTCGGATATGGCGGATCGCATGGCTCGGATCGTCAAGAACCTGCGCGCTTTCGCGCGTCAGGAGAACCGCGAGATTACCCGGGTTGATATCGTGGCGGCGATACAAAGCGCATTAGAACTTGCCCAGACCAAACTGCAGGAGGGTAGCATTACATTGGACTGGACCCCGCCCGAGCATCCGATTTGGGTTCAAGGGGGGGAAGTGCGACTGGCGCAGGTCATGGTAAATCTGGTTTCGAATGCGGCGGATGCCATGGTGGGGCGCGAAAAACGGATTTTGCGCATCAAGGTGAGCCGCGAGAGCGGCGCCTGCGTGCGGGTAGAAATTTCGGATACCGGCCCCGGCATTGACGCGCCAGAAAAGATATTTGATCCGTTTTATTCGACAAAAGAAGTTGGGGCCGCCGAAGGAATGGGGCTGGGACTTTCGATTTCTTATGGCTTGGTGCAAAGCTTTGGAGGCAACATTCGCGGCGTAAACGCCCTCGCGGGGGGCGCGGTCTTTTCAGTAGAACTTGAACCATGGCAGGACGAGGTGGCGGCATGAGCGGCGGACTGGTTCTGATTGTCGAGGATGATTTGGCCGTCCGTGAGGCATTGGCACAGTCACTTGAACTGGCCGGTCTTTCACCCCTCACTGCAGGGTCCTTTGTGGCAGCCAAAGACCATATCAGCGCTGAGTTCGCGGGCGTAGTCCTGTCAGACATCCGGATGCCCGGGCGAGATGGGTTTCATCTTTTGAATTATACGCTTGAACAGGATGCCGAATTGCCGGTCATCCTGCTGACCGGCGAGGGTGATATTCCGATGGCCGTTAAGGCCATGGGGCAGGGCGCCTTTGATTTCCTTGAGAAACCTTGTGCTCCGGCAGAACTGATTGTGGTGCTGGAGCGCGCGATCAAGACCCGTGAACTGGTCCTGGATAACCGGCGCTTGCGGATGCAGCTGGAAACAGGTGACGCAGCGGCGCGCATGTTGTTCGGATATTCCGAACAGGCGGAGGATTTGCGCGCAAACGTGCGTCGTGCTGCACAGATACAGACCGAGGTGCTGGTGACAGGAGCGCCGGGTTCGGGTGTTTCAAAGGTCGCAGAGGTGATTCATCTGAGTTCGGCAATGTCAAAGGGGCCGTTTGTGAAACGAGCGGGGGCTGGTCTCGATCGCACCGATCTCGCAACCGCATTTGAGGCCGCACGTAACGGAAGTCTGTTCATTGATGAAATAGCCGCATTGCCAGCGGACACTCAGATTGCGCTGATCGAGGGATTGGACGACGGGTCGGCAGTACGGGTGATTGCCGGCAGTACGGCGGATCTTTCGCAAGCAGTACATGGCAATGAGATCAACGCCGATCTCTTTTACCGACTGCAGGTGATGTCGGTGCGCATTCCGTCGTTGGCCGAACGCCCGGAGGACATTCCGGTTCTGTTTCAGCACTATGTGGCGCAGGCCAGCGAACAGGCTGGGCTGACTCCTCCCGAAATCACACCTCAGGTCATCGCTTCCCTGATGGCACAGGAATGGCCTGGCAATGCGCGTGCGCTTATGTCTGCGGCCATGCGATTTGCACTTGGGCTTCGCGAAGAACCCAGCCCAGCAGGACAGAGCGAGCTAGGGCTGAACGACCAGATCGCGCAAGTTGAACAATCGCTTTTGGTCGCAGCACTGCAGCGCGCCTCTGGACAGGCAAGTGTTGCTGCACAGGATCTGAAACTGCCGCGAAAGACATTCTATGACAAACTGACCAAATATGGGATTCGGGCAGAGGATTTTCGCAATGGTTGACTGTGTGGATATCCGCACAAAACTTTAGGCGAGGTGTGCGGATTTCCGCACTTTGGAGTAGTTGAGCTTTCATGAAGCATTAATGAATACATTCAGTGCGTTGAAAATCAATCATAATAATTGAATTGATAATTTCGATCACAAAGTGTTGAGCCGGTCCATTCAATCGGCTTTGTTACGCTTAGTACGCTCCAACTTTTGAGCAACGCTAAGAATGACGCCCGGACTAGCCGGGCAAACATCCGGGGAGGATATCCAAATGAAGTTTGTAACCGCTGCCGCGACGGCACTGGCCTTGAGCGTAACTTCTACGGCTGCATTTGCGGCCTGTGAAGAAGGCGAAATCGTCATCAAGTTCAGTCACGTGACCAACACAGACAAACATCCCAAGGGCATTGCCGCGTCGCTGCTGCAGCAACGCGTCAATGATGAGATGCAGGGTAAGGCCTGCATGGAAGTGTTCCCGAACTCAACACTCTACAATGATGATCAGGTTTTGGAAGCGCTGCTGCAAGGTGACATCCAGTTGGCAGCACCGTCGCTGTCCAAGTTTGAGCAGTTCACCAAGCAGTTCCGCATCTTCGATTTGCCGTTCATGTTTGCCAATATTGAAGCCGTAGATGCGTTTCAGAACTCTGAAACCGGTCAGGCAATGAAAGAAAGCATGACACGCCGTGGTCTTTTGGGATTGGCGTTCTGGCACAACGGGATGAAGCAGATGTCGGCAAACACGCCGCTCTTGTCGCCATCGGACGCAGATGGGCTGAAATTCCGGGTTCAGAATTCGGATGTGCTGAAGGCGCAAATGGCAGCATTGGGCGGCTCACCGCAGCCAATGGCGTTTTCTGAAGTTTACGGCGCGCTTCAAACCGGCGTTGTTGATGGTCAGGAAAACACGTGGTCCAACATTTACGGGAAGAAGTTCTTTGAGGTGCAGGATGGTGTGACCGAAACCAATCATGGTATCATCGACTATATGGTTGTGACCTCGAGCGATTGGTGGGACAGCCTTGATGGGGACGTGCGCGACCAGCTAAGCGCCATTGTCGAAGAAGTGACAGTGGCCCGTAATGCCGAAGCATTTGCGGTGAATGAAGCCTCGAAAACGGCCATCATCGACGCCGGTGGCGAGGTGCGTCAACTGACGCCAGAACAGCGCGCCGAGTGGGTGGCTGTCATGAAGCCGGTTTGGGATCAGTTCAAGGACGACGTAGGTCAGGACAACATTGATGCCGCGCAAGCCATCAATGCGGCGATCAACTAAACCTTAAGCAAATAATGACCCGGCTCGCAATTCTGGGCCGGGTTCTTCTGTCAGCCGCACCGGGGGCAAAGAATCATGTCACAGTCTTACGAACCAAAGACCGCTTTAGGGCGTTTCGTAAACGAGATCGAAGAGACAATGATCGCCCTGCTGCTGGGTGGCATGACGATTATTACCTTCATCAACGTCGTGCTGCGTTATGGGTTTGGGACAGGCCTGATTTGGGGACTGGAATTGACGACATTCCTGTTTGCCTGGCTGGTTCTGTTCGGGGTCAGCTACGGGGTCAAGGTGACAGCTCACTTGGGCGTCGATGTGGTGGTGAACCTGTTTTCACCCACTGCGCGCAAGGTGTTAGGTCTGTTTGCTGCCGCCGTCTGTATCATCTACGCGGCACTCGTTCTCAAAGGGGCATGGGATTATTGGGCGAATTTTGCCAACCTGCCGCAGACGACGGGCCGATGGTTTCCGACCGGCTTTGAAGAGATGACGCGCACGTCGTACCGGTCCTGGTATGAGGTGATCGATATTCCGATGCCGGGCTGGCTGACCTGGATTGAGCCCTTGATTAACGAAGGTGAGGCGTACGAAAAAATTCCGCGTTTCATTCCTTATGCCATTTTGCCCTTTGGCATGGCACTCCTGCTATTTCGCTTTATTCAGGCCACAGTTCGTCTGATCCGGGGAGAAACGGACAGTCTGATTGTCAGCCACGAGGCGGAAGAGGCAGTAGATGACGTCAAACATATGAACGCCGGAGACTGATCATGGACGTTGTACTTCTCTTCGCCATGGTTGTGGGACTGATGCTGATCGGTGTGCCGATTGCGGTCAGTTTGGGCATGTCATCCATCGTGTTCTTGCTTGTGCTGAGCGATACATCGTTATCGTCAATTGCCCAGACCCTGTTTCAGGCGATGGCGGGCCATTACACGTTGCTGGCGATCCCGTTCTTTATTCTGGCATCTTCATTCATGTCCACGGGCGGCGTCGCGCAACGCATCATCCGGTTCTCAATCGCGCTGGTCGGGCACCTGCCTGGCGGGTTGGCAATTGCGGGGGTTATTGCCTGTATGCTTTTTGCGGCACTTAGCGGGTCCTCGCCTGCCACAGTTGTGGCCATTGGATCTATTGTGATCGCTGGGATGCGGCAGGTCGGATATACTAAGGACTTCGCAGCAGGGGTGATCGCCAATGCGGGGACACTCGGCATTCTGATCCCGCCCTCCATTGTGATGGTGGTTTACGCCAGCGCCACGGATGTATCCGTAGGCCGTATGTTTCTGGCCGGAGTCATTCCAGGACTGTTGGCCGGAACCATGCTGATGGTGACGATTTATGCCATGGCCAAGATCAAGAACCTGCCAAAAGGAGAATGGCAGGGCTGGGGTGAGGTTTTCGACAGTGGGCGCGAAGCGTCTTGGGGGTTGTTCCTGATTGTCATCATTCTGGGCGGCATCTACGGTGGTATCTTTACCCCAACCGAAGCCGCTGCCGTGGCTGCTGTCTATGCCTTCCTGATTGCCAGCTTTGTCTATCGCGATATGGGGCCCCTGCATGTTGCAGGGGAGGACAACCTGAATCTGACCTTGATGCGCAAGCCCATTGCGTTGATCACCGCCATTTTTCACCGCGATACGCGTGACACGTTGTTTGAGGCGGGAAAGCTGACCGTCACTCTGATGTTCATCATTGCCAACGCGCTGATCCTGAAACACGTGTTGACGGATGAGCAAATCCCGCAGCACATTGCGGGCGCGATGCTGGATGCCGGATTTGGCCCGGTTGTGTTCCTGATCATCGTCAATGTGATCCTGCTCATCGGCGGTCAATTCATGGAGCCGTCGGGGCTGCTGGTAATTGTGGCGCCCTTGGTTTTTCCCATCGCAATCGAGCTTGGCATTGATCCAATCCATCTGGGTATCATCATGGTGGTGAATATGGAAATCGGAATGATCACGCCGCCCGTTGGTCTCAATCTGTTTGTGACTTCTGGGGTCGCTGGCATGCCGATGATGAGCGTGGTGCGCGCCGCGCTTCCATTCCTCGCCGTGCTGTTCGTGTTCCTGATCATGGTGACCTACATTCCGGCCATCAGCACGTTCCTGCCAACCCTGATGATGGGGCCGGAAATCATAATTAAATAGCGCGCTATCGCGCATTCTAGTTTATTACAGTCGGCGAGGTGGCGCCGTCTGGTTGGGTCAGGCGTTTGAGTGTTCAAGCGCAGATATGATCTGCGAGAAATCGCTGGATTTCAGGCTTGCTCCGCCAACCAATGCGCCGTCGACATCTGCTATTGTGAAGATCGTAGAAGCGTTGCCAGCATTGACCGAACCGCCGTAAAGCAGACGGATGCCATTGCCGATCTGGTCGCCAAACCGGTCTTGCAAAGTGGCGCGCATGAACTTGTGAACTTCGTCAATTTGTTCGGGCGTCGGCACGAGCCCGGTTCCGATGGCCCAAATAGGTTCATAGGCAATCACCAGGTTATCTGCACTGGCGTCCTGTGGCACGGAAGCGGCGAGTTGCCTGGCAATAACATCCAGCGTTTCATCGGCCTCACGCTGTGCTTTGCTTTCTCCGATGCAAAGGATCGAAGTCAGACCGGCGGCCCAGACAGCTTGAGTTTTCGCGCTGACGTCATCATCTGTTTCATGATGATCCTGCCGTCGTTCGGAATGGCCAGTAATGATGTAAGTGACCCCGGCATCTGCCAGCATCGGCGCAGAAACATCGCCAGTGTGGGCACCCTTAACCTGCGTGTGACAATCCTGTCCCCCGATGGAGACTGTGCTGTCTTTGGTGCGCGCAACGGCAGGGGCAACAAGTGTTGCAGGAGGGCAGATCACAATGTCGCAGGAAGCATTGGGGTGGGCAGAGCCAAGATCATCCAGTTCGCCCAACTGAGCGCGGAGGCCATTCATTTTCCAATTTCCGGCTGCCATTTTACGTCGCATGTTCTGTCCCCGCTGCTGATCTATAGGTGTTCCTAGCAGCCTGATGCGCGCGCTACAATCCGTCTACATCTCGTTGAATTTTATGGATTCACCGCATCCGCAAGCCTCGGATACATTGGGATTGTTGAATTTGAACCCGGCCTCCAAAAGGCTGACCTCATAATCAATCTCGGTCCCGAACAGGAACATCTGCGCCATGGGAGCAATCATCACGCGAGCGCCTTCTGTTTCGACGACCTCGTCATGCGGATCAATATCAGTGGCATATTCCATGGTATACTCCATCCCCGCGCAACCGCCTTTCTTGACGCCGATGCGCAGGCCGGAATGACCTTCTTTCTCCATCAGTTTCGCGATCTGTGCCGCGGCTCTGGGAGTTATCGTGACGGCTTGTTTGCCGGGGATTGCGAACATGAAGATGTTCTCCTTTGCGCCCAACTTAAGGTGCGGGTGTCTGTGGCTCAAGGGGTGCGGGCGTCAATTCGGCGAGATACCTCAAAAGAGCCGCCCCCGCGCAGGCAGGGACTGCCAAGCTAACAACGTACTGAGGGGACAGAGACCGTTGTGGGTCCACTTTAGACATGTTTTGTAACGACTTTGTCGCGGTATAGTGGAATGGGCAGTACGACGCTCCGCCAAGACTTACATAAAGCCCAATTCCAGGCGGGCTTCGTCCGACATCATGTCCATGCCCCATGGCGGTTCCCAGACCAGCTCTACGTCGACGGTTTTCACGCCAGGCAAGGGTTCAATGGCTTCGGCGATCCAGCCAGGCATTTCGCCCGCAACAGGGCAACCGGGGGCGGTGAGGGACATTTTGATATTCACCTCACTCGCATCGTTGATATCAATAGTATAGATCAATCCCAACTCATAGATATTGACCGGAATTTCAGGGTCATAGACGCTCCTGCATGCATCGACCACCGCATCATAAAGCGGGTGTTCGGTCGAGGAGGGCGCAATCAGCGGCGCACCTTCCAGCGGTTGGGGGACTTGATCCATATCGGCCTCACCTTTTTCCTGACTGATTATATAGGGATTGGGAGGCGGTGCGTCCAGAGGTGGTGCGCTCTTGAATATTCCTTTTGCGAGGTTGAAGAGAGTTCCAAGATTCAAAACGGTTCGTTATCATCGCGGCATGATGACCCGTGACCAGATCAACGCTTTTTGCGCAGCCCAGCCAGCAACCACACACGTTGTGCAATGGGGCAATTCGGATGTTTGGAAAGTTGGAGGCAAAGTATTCGCCGTCTGCGGCTGGAATGACGGGCGCGATGCGGTCACGTTCAAAGTCACAAAGCTAGCTTTTGAAGTTCTAAAAGATGCGCCGGGCATCCGGCCTGCGCCCTACCTCGCATCGCGCGGGATGAGTTGGCTTCAAGTTTTCGACGATCCGGGTTTGAATGACGCGGAACTGCAGGAACATATCGTGGCGTCCTATGAGATGGTTGTCGCGGGGCTAACCCGGGCCAAACGAGCCGAACTGGGGCTTTAACCCCAGCGCCACTCCCCTGAGCGTAACCCCCCAAGCGACCATTCTCCAATGCTGTAACGGATCAGACGCAGGGTAGGGTGACCTACCGCGGCCGTCATGCGGCGTACCTGTCGATTGCGCCCCTCTGTCAGAGTGATCGCCATCCAGGTGTCCGGCACGGATTTGCGGAACCTGACGGGTGGCGTGCGGGGCCAGAGATAGGAGGGCTCGGGAATGATCTTGGCATCCGCTGGTTTGGTGGGCCCGTCCTTGAGTGTCAGCCCATTGCACAAGAGATTTACGGCTGTATTGCTCGGTTCCCCTTCAACCTGAACATGATAGGTCTTGTGGCGCTTGAATTTCGGGTCGGAAATCTGCGCCTGAAATGTTCCGTCGTTTGTAAGAACCATCAGGCCTTCGCTATCCTTGTCGAGCCGACCTGCAGCGTAGAACCCCGGTGCATCGATGTAGGCGGACAATGTCGGGCGAGGGTGGCCCGCCGTCCCCTTGTCGGTAAATTGCGACAAAACGCCAAAGGGTTTGTTAAAGAGAATTATCTTTGACATGACGCGAGGCGAAGCCCTTTCAGAGTGTCGACATTTGGGGGCTTCAGATGATCCCCGTCTCGGCAGCTAGGGTGTTCGCGATCCGGTTCGAAGACTCTGCTCCCGAGGTGGTAGAATGAACCCTGACCTTACACATTTCTTGCATTTTGTGCATATGATCGCCTTAATCTTGACAGCAACAGGATAGCTCTTAAGCCACCTACGACGTATGCTAAGCTGAACCAAGCAAAGAGTTTATTGGAAGCCAAAAATCGTATACCGAACGGATCTTTCAAAGTAAGCCAATCCATATAACTGTTTCGGAACCCATCTTTTCTCATGGCAAAGACGAAAGCCGCAATATTTACAAAGATGTAAAGGACTCACAAAAAGTCGCCCGGCAATGACAATTTATCGGCGACATCATCCATTATAGTTAGTCGCCATGCAAATCATTGTGCATGGTTTCAACTATTTACGCCTTTCGATTAAGCAAAAACAGCTTGGCCAAAAAACTATGAACAGCAGAATCGCTACCGAGATCTGTAGTCCTACGGCATTATGGAATTCTTCGCTTTTCGCTGCAACAACGACGACAGGGACTGAAAATACCAATTTTGGTAGCCTGCCGTTAAGAAGAGTTTTTCTCAATGACATTTCAATAATAAAACCGCCAATGAACAGTGCCGTCCACGTTAACTTTTCCGACTTCAATTTTGCAAACGAAAGATGGCCGACGACCAAATCAATAAGTCCATAAACCTCCTTGTGGGCTCGCGCGAGCGATCTTAGCGTGCAGCCGGTTTGATTGCGATCTGACTGACGTAGGACATGAAACCAAAGAACTTATCGGCGGCAAGACGGCTTTTGGCCTCCGCCTTCAGCGCCTCGGCGGTATCCCGAAAAAGGAGGCCGGTTTCCACCATCCTGTCCGCACCCCGATCGATAACAGTCATGAAATAAGTAGCATCACTTTCGGCAACATAACCATGCCCGCGCCGAGACCCCAGTTCAAAACCACAGTCCGACAGCATGGCGGTGATCTGACGCATGATCCAAAGGTTTGTCACGTTTTGATTGATCATGAACCGGACGATCTGATCCAGCGGATCGAAGTCGGCGATCTGGGCGGTTGCGGTATCATAGTCCCCGTCGCAGACCGCAAGAATGCCGCCGGGTTTCAGGATGCGAAAGGCTTCGCGCAAAGCATATACCGGGTCCGGCACATGACACAGCAGTGTGTGCATCAGGACGAGGTCCGTGGACCCATCGGTAAGACCCGTCTGTTTGGCATCACCAATTTCAAAGCTGAGCCCGGATTCACCAGCAAAACGCTCTTGCGCCCGGGCGACCATGACAGGTGACGGTTCGATCCCAAGGGCCCGCGACGCGCCACATATTGTCATCAGATCGCGGGTCACGTGCCCTGTCCCTGACCCGAATTCAACAGCAAAAGCGGAATGGGGCAATTTCAAATCGCCCAAATACGCGTTCCGGATGGCGATTTGCGCAGGCTCCAGACATCTTGCTTCCATGGCGTCAGCGATACGGGCCTGCAACTCTTCTTCTTTGGAACCTAGATTTGAGTATGGGTCTGACATGCGCCCTCCACCAACAAGCTAAACGATTAACCAAATAGGAAATCGTGAAATGAAAATTTGCAAGAAATACCTCGATTAGGCGCACCGGGCGATAATTCCCGGCAATGGAAACTTAAAATGATCCGGATAATGCGCCGATGCGTAGTTTGGAGACTTTAGCAAAACGAGGGAAAGACCAATGAACCGCAGATCAGCTTTGAAAACCGTTGCAGCAACCGCCCTGGTGGCACTTATCGCCGGGTGCTCTACGACAAATATGGGCAACAAGGATATTGTCGCTGTCGCATCGTCAAATGACGACTTCTCCACACTCGTGGCCGCTGTATCGGCGGCGGGGCTGGTAGAGACTTTGCAAGGTGATGGTCCATACACCGTGTTTGCGCCAACGAATGAGGCATTTGCGGCCCTCCCAGCCGGCACCGTGGAAAGCCTTTTGAAGCCCGAGAACAAGGACAAGCTCGTTTCAATCCTGACCTACCACGTTGTCGCTGGAAACTATCCGGCCAGCGCGTTGGCCGGTCAAAAAGGATCATTGGCAACTGTACAAGGTGGCAAGTTGGCCGTGAATGGCACGGATGGAGTGAAAATCAACAACTCAGAGGTCATTATCGCGGATGTTGAGGCATCAAACGGCGTAATCCACGCCATTGACACAGTGCTGTTGCCGTAACCTCTGTCGAATAGAATGAAGGAAGCCCCGGTTCTCGCCGGGGTTTCTTTTTTGGGTTCAAGCCGGTCTTTATCGCTTCGCCGTCAGCGGTCGTTGATGTCTTTTTCAAAGGTTTTCACCGAGCCGCCCGGCGATTTAAAAAAGTGGCGCATGACGTACCAGCCGAGCAGTGACAAACCGGCAAACAGTGCAAATTTAGCGGGCAGCGACACTGCCATGTCCAGCAGCAAATGCAGCACTGTCATCACGAGGGCAGCAAGGCAGAATCCAAGGAAGATAAACCCGGGGGCCAGTACTTCCAGAATGCCGAGGCCGAGCGCAAATGCCAGCCAGACCCACCAGAGTGAAAATAACGTAGTCAGGTCCATCAGCCGCGTCCCTTAAGCAGTTTGAAGGCATCACCGAACGCCTCAAGCGCCTGTGCGGGTACCACAATTGTCTGTTTGCCGTCACCCGCACCCAGCGCATTCAGCGCTTCGACCTGTTTGAGAGCGATCTGAAACTGCGCGGCTTCCAGACCATTTTCATTGATGGCCTTGGCAACAACTTCGGTGGCATAGGCTTCGGCCTCGGCAAGAATGCGGCGGGCCTTGGCGGTTTGCTCAGACGCATAAAGCTCCGCATCAGCGGCCAGTTCGACCGAGCGTTTGCTGCCTTCGGCCTCGGTCACCTGCGCGCGCCGGGCGCGTTCGGCGTTGAGTTGCTGCAACATCGCGTCGCGCGTGGCCTGATCAAGGTTCACGTCGAGGATTTCAGCGCGGGTGACCTGAATACCCCAATCATCCACCGCGTCCTCGACCAGCACTTTGATCGTGTTGATCAACTGGTTGCGGTTGGACTGCACCTCGTCCAGATCCATCTTGCCAATCTCGGCCCGCACAATCCCTGCCACCGTCGTGGCAATCGCAGCGTCCACATCGCGGATGCGATAAACTGTTTTTTCAGGTTCAGTAATGCGATAAAACACCGATGTTTCCACCTGCACCAGCACGTTATCCTTGGTGATCGCATCCTGACTGGCGGTGGGCAGCTGCCGCTCAAGGATCGAGATCTTGTGGGCAATCTTGTCCAGGAATGGCACGGTCAGGTTGATGCCCGGCCCGAGGACCGAGTGCAGACGGCCAAAGCGTTCAACCACGTGTTTTTCCGACTGCGGCACTATCTGAACTGCCTTGTAGATGATGACGATGAACAGGATCGCCAGAAGAACGTAGACGAGGCTGCCCCGGGCGGCTTCGATCAGCAGTGTTTCAATGTCCATAAAGTCTTTCCTTTGACGGCGTTGTGTCAGATGTGGCCGCTGAAACGGCCCAAATCAAGGTTTCGCGCGCGTCATAGCGCGGCGGTGCGGCGAAAGAAAGGCAGTCGGGGTAGCATGGTGATCACTCGGGCGTTGCGGCCAACATCGGGCCGGTTTTCCACGCACACCCGAGTGGCGGATTAATGGGGTCGATCTCTCTGTACGCATCGGGAACAGACATTGTCTGCCAATCATCTTCCAATCCGCCCAATTGGCTCCAACCGCGCCAGCGCCCATAAAATTCCGCCTCGTCCAGTACAACGGCAACCCACTGACATGGGCTGCCCATCTGATTGCGAAAGGACTCTGTCATTTTAACAGTGCCGTCCAGGAAAGTGTTTCGGAAATCAGTGTCCTTATCGAAAACCGCAAGCCTGAGATCGACGAATCTGAGCATACCACCCCTGTTTATTGTCCCGTTCAAGTTTGTATTTGTGAAGACCGACAGATGGTCCGACGTACCAGTCATTTGTGTATAACGCAGCGCCGCCTTTTGCAGTTGTGCATCAGCGAGTGTTGTCTCCTCCATCTGCGTCAGGGAAAAGCTCGCACCCTGCATTTGCGCATTGCTGAGATCAGCCCTTTGCAGTTCCGCCATATCAAGGTTGGCCCCTTGAAGTTGTGCCCATTTGAGGACCGCTCCTTGAAGCTTTGCTTCGCGGAGGTTCGCCTCTTGCAATTGCACGTAGCTGAGGTCTGCCACCCGCATCCGCGCCCCGCTGAGGTCTGCCCTTTCCATCTGCGCCTCGCTGAGGTCTACCCCCAGCATCTGCGCCTCGCTGATATCTGCCGCCTGCATCTGCGCCCCGCTGAGAACTGCCCCTTCCAGATGCGCTCCGCTGAGGTTGCCCCCCATCATCTGGGCCCTGCGGAAGTCTGCGCCAGAAAGGAAGGCAGAAGAAAGATCAGCGCCGCGAAAATCGGGCTTTGGCTTGCCACTTTTTGCCCAATCCGGGCGACGCATGTCTGCAAGGTCAGCGTTACGACGGATACGCCATTCGGACTCAAACTCCGCTTCATGATCGCCAAGCGCTTTGCAGTCTTTGATAGCTTCTCGTTTGCACCAAAAAGCAGCCAGAAAATCGGCGCGGGCGATATCATAAGGAAGCCAACCGGCAGGCTTAAGAACAATATTTTCATTTGACATTGAAAGCGGTGCCAGTTTGTCTGCCGGCCCTGCGGTTTTTTGATAGCTTAGGTAAAGAATGGCGCAGATGCCAATTACCAGCCCAAGGGTTTGTATCCAACTGCCCCAAAGGTTTGGAGCAACGCTAGTGGGGGCTCGGAGCATCCGGCGTCCCATCATCGCAAGGCTTGAGGCTCCGGATACTATGGAGACGCCAAAAGACACGCCTGCAATTGAGGTCATCCAGAAGGTACGGGCAGGCCATGACATGGTCCAAAGAAACCACAGGATCACCAATCCGAACCCCCACGTCAAAAGGAAATTCAGCACCATTGCACCGGTCTCCAATGTGCGGGGCGTGGTGCAATTGTCCCGTCGGGCCTTGCGGCGAAAGTGCAGGGCAGCATCGGTGATCAGCCACGGGGCGATGGCGTCGCCCAGTCGTTTGCCCTCAACACGCGGCGGTGCAGTGCTGAGCGCATCCCACAGCCGGATCAGGTAGAGATGGAAGTAGCCATAGATTGCTGCAATCAGGATCGGGGCGGCGACAAAGAAATAGCGCGTTGGAACTTCGACGCCGACAAGGGGCAATTTGGTGGCGCGATCCACGCCATAAAAGTCGATGTGCTGCACCCCCATCAGGGTCACACTGACGAAGACCAGCGCGGCGAGCAGAGTAAACCACGTGTTGCGGGCGTTGCGGGTCAGCGCATCGATGCGGTCGACATGGTCCTGATCGGTCATGAAAAGGCCTTGGCTTTGAATGGTCTCAGCATGGGGCAGGGTGCGAAACCGATCAAGGGGCTTGGCCTTAACCAAGGTTTCGGGCAAAGGGGGGCGATGAACCCGTTTTCCTTTGATCTCAAGGCCCGTGATGGCAAGGCGCGCAGTGGTGTGATCTCAACCCCGCGCGGTGAAATCCGCACGCCTGCGTTCATGCCGGTGGGCACGGCGGCGACTGTGAAGGCGATGATGCCGGAAAGTGTTGCGGCGACCGGGGCGGATATCCTGCTCGGCAATACCTATCATCTGATGCTGCGCCCGACGGCAGAGCGGATTGATCGGCTGGGCGGGCTGCACCGGTTCATGAACTGGGACAAGCCAATCCTGACGGACTCGGGTGGTTTTCAGGTGATGAGCCTTTCGGGACTGCGCAAGTTGGGCGAAAAGGGTGTGACGTTCAAATCCCACATCGATGGTTCCAAACACGAGATCACGCCCGAGCGGTCGATGGAGATACAGGCGCTTTTGGGCTCGGACATTGTGATGTGCTTTGACGAATGCACGCCGTTTCCCTGTACGGAAAAGGAAAGCGTCGAGAGTATGCGTCTGTCGATGCGGTGGGCAGAGCGGTCGCGCCATGCCTTTGGGGATCGCCCCGGCCATGCGTTGTTTGGCATTCAGCAGGGCTCGGTCTTCCATGAACAACGCGCTGAAAGTGCAGGAAAACTAACGGAAATCAGCTTTGATGGTTATGCGGTAGGCGGACTAGCTGTGGGCGAGGGTCAGCAGATGATGTTTGACGTTTTGGAGTATGCGCCGGATATGCTGCCGCAGGACAAGCCACGCTATCTGATGGGCGTCGGTAAGCCGGATGACATCGTTGGGGCGGTGGCGCGTGGCATCGACATGATGGACTGTGTTCTGCCCTCACGCTCGGGCCGGACGGGTCAGGTCTTTACTCGCCATGGCGTCGTGAACATCAAGAACGCCCGCCATCAGGACGATCCACGCCCGCTGGACGAAGCGTGCACCTGTCCGGCCTGTTCCAACTACAGTCGCGCCTATCTGCACCATGTATTCCGCAGTCAGGAAATCATCAGTTCGATGCTGTTGACCTGGCATAACCTGCATTATTATCAAGAGCTTATGCAGGGTATTCGGCAGGCTATTGCCGCTGGGACCTTTGAGGCATGGCAGGCTGAGTTTCATCAAAACCGTGCGCAGGGTGACATTGAACCGGTATGAAGATGTCAATCTGGATGTTGTGGCTGCGGGATGTCGGAACCGGACAACACGGATGGCAATGCCTCGACCAGAAGCGATCGCACCACGCGAAAGCGTGCCGTATCGGCCAGATCCGCTTGACTGGCCACCCAAATGGGCACTGATAGATCAGTTGGGCTGTCGGGCAGCCTTTTCAGGCGAGAATCAGAGTCTCCGACCAAACAGGGCAACAGGGCCTTTCCCTGTCCATGTGCAGCCATTTCCCGCAGTACCATGAAACTGTCTCCCCCTTGTACGATCTGAGCTGAGGGGACCGCTTTGTCCATCCATTGTGCGGGTAGGGAGAGAGCAAGCGGGCCGCTTAGCCGAAGCCAATTTTGACGTGCCTTTCCGTCATCGTAAATGGCGAATGGCAACACGCCTGCCATCGCGCCAATCAGGCCGTCCTGGAGTTTTTGCGCCGGCCGGACGGTGATGTCCGCAGACAGGCGTTCCAGATCCAGGTGGCTGTTCGAGCTTAGAAGCGACAGATCCAGATCCGGATGTTCGCACTGAATGTTGGACAAGATCTCGGGCAAGACCACCTGACAGAGGCTGTCGGTCGAAGTGATCCTGACCGATCCCGACAGCAACGTCTGCGTGCCTCGCAGAGCGCGATCGACCGAAATCACCGCCTCGCGCACGGATTTCAGCATCTCAGTGACAGCGACCCGGTCAGCGGGAATGCTGTAACCGCGCGCGGATTTTATGAAGAGAGGCGCGCCATTGCGGTCTTCAAATGCCGCAATTCGGCGCAGAACTGTTGCGTGGTTAACGCCCAGCTGCCGCGCTGCTGCGCTGACTGACCCGGCTTCAGCCACCGCTAGAACAAATCGCAGGTCGTCCCAATTCTGTCTGTGCATATTTTCACAGATAACAAACAAAAATGAGAAGTGGTATGTTATTTTTGATGAGCTAAACTTTGAATACATTTCTTAATCGGAGAAGACGCACATGAAATTTTCCAAGAAACTGGCGGTCATAGCTACTTCTATCAGCTTGGCCGCAGGCGCAGCATTGGCGGATGGCCACGCAGACAAGAGCATTGAAGCGGCGGTCAAGGCGCGACAGGCGGTGATGCAACTCTATAGCTATAACCTTGGTCAATTGGGCGAAATGGCGAAGACCAGCGTGCCTTATGACGCTGAAGCTGCATCAAAGTCGGCAGGAAACTTGTTGGCATTGGTATCCATCGATCAGTCGACATTGTGGCCCCAAGGATCCGATACACCTACGATAGAGGGCACGCGCGCTTTGCCTGCCATATGGGAAAAATATCCTGATATTGCGACGAAGGCCAAGGCGTTGACGGATGCCGTCACCGCACTGGATGCAGCGGCGGGTACGGATCTTGCAGCGTTGCAAGGGGCGATGGGACCCGTCGGTCAAGCCTGCGGCGCATGCCACAAAGCGTATCGCAAGCCGCAAAACTAGCATTTGCACAATCGATGCCGGCGATCGTCGGCACCCGCTGATGTAGGAATAACAGGCAAATCTCGGATGTTTGTAGATTTGCCTGTTTTCTGATTAAGCCGCGAACCGCGTTAAGGTTTGCGCCGAAAAATCAACCTGGCCACGAATTTTACGGAAATTTGCGCAGAACCGACGGTTCGCGTCTTGCAATCATTGCGCGGCGACGTCACGCTGGAACAAATCAACGAAACGTGTGGTTGAAAAGGGTGGGGCCGGGCCCCACTTTATTGATCCAGACCGGAGATGGACAAGTGTTGCCGCGAATGTGGGGCCAGTGCCATCTTGCCAAAATAAAGGATTGAGAATGCAAGAGCCTCTGAACGCCTCTTACCCTGTGTTGCCATTGCGTGATATCGTGGTTTTTCCACACATGATCGTGCCGCTTTTCGTTGGCCGTGAAAAGTCAGTGCGGGCGCTGGAGGAGGTAATGGCGGACGACAAGCAGATTCTGCTGTCGAGCCAGATCGATCCGTCAGATGACGATCCAGAAGTAGCAGGAATATACAAGGCCGGTGTTCTGGCCAATGTGCTGCAATTGCTCAAATTACCCGATGGTACTGTCAAGGTGCTTGTCGAAGGGCAGGCGCGTGTGCGCATTACTGATTACCTTGAAAATGACAATTTCTTTGAGGCCCGTGCCGAGTATCTGACCGAAATGCCGGGTGATGTGAGCATCACCGAGGCGCTGATCCGCACCGTTGCGGACGAATTTACACGTTACTCTAAGGTAAAGAAAAATGTGCCCGAAGAGGCGCTTGTCGCGGTTGATGAAAGCACTGAACCGGCCAAATTGGCCGACCTTGTGGCGGGGCATTTGGGCATTGAAGTCAACCAGAAGCAGGAGTTGTTGGAAACGTTGAGCGTTTCTGAGCGTCTGGAAAAGGTCTATGGGTTGATGCAGGGCGAAATGTCTGTGTTGCAAGTCGAGAAAAAGATCAAGACCCGCGTTAAGTCTCAGATGGAGCGGACCCAGCGCGAATACTATCTGAATGAGCAGATGAAGGCCATTCAGCAAGAGTTGGGTGACGGTGAAGAGGGCAAGAACGAGGTTGCCGAACTCGAAGCCAAGATCGCCGAAACCAAATTCAGCAAAGAGGCTCGAGAAAAGGCCGAGGCCGAAATCAAGAAACTCAAGAACATGTCACCGATGTCGGCTGAAGCCACAGTCGTGCGTAACTATCTCGACTGGATGTTGTCGATTCCATGGGGTGTGAAATCCCGCGTGAAAAAGGACCTTGGCCGCGCGCAAAAAGTACTGGACGACGACCACTACGGCCTTGAGAAAGTTAAGGAACGGATTGTGGAATATCTTGCGGTGCAACAGCGCAGCAGCAAGATGAAAGGCCCGATCATGTGTCTGGTTGGCCCGCCTGGTGTGGGCAAGACATCACTTGGCAAATCGGTTGCAAAGGCAACCGGGCGCGAGTTCATCCGCATTTCGTTGGGCGGTGTGCGGGACGAATCTGAGATACGCGGTCATCGTCGGACCTATATTGGGTCCATGCCCGGCAAGATCATTCAGGCGCTTAAGAAGGCTAAAACGACCAACCCTCTGATATTGCTGGATGAAATCGACAAGATGGGTCAGGATTTCAGGGGCGATCCTGCATCGGCCATGCTTGAGGTACTTGACCCGGAACAGAATTCGACTTTTGTCGATCATTACCTTGAGGTTGAATATGACCTCAGTAATGTAATGTTCCTGACCACATCGAATAGCTACAATATGCCGAGCCCGTTGCTGGACCGGATGGAGATAATTCCATTGTCGGGTTACACTGAAGATGAAAAGCGTGAGATTGCCAAGCAGCATCTCGTAGGCAAGCAGATCAAAAACCATGGGCTGAAAGCGAAAGAATTCAGCATTGACGACTCAGCGCTGACCGAGATCATTCGAACCTATACGCGCGAAGCAGGTGTGCGGAACCTTGAACGGGATATTGCCAAAATCGCCCGCAAAGCTCTAACCAAAATCATCAAAAAGCAGGCGGACAATGTAACTGTGACGGCTGAAAATATTGATGATTTCCTGGGCGTGAAGAAATTCCGCTACGGACTGGCTGAACAGGAGGATCAAGTCGGCGTGGTTACCGGACTTGCCTATACGTCCGTGGGCGGCGAACTTTTGTCTATTGAAGCGTTACGCCTGCCCGGCAAAGGGCGAATGAAAACCACCGGCAAGCTGGGCGATGTAATGAAAGAAAGCATTGACGCGGCAAGTTCTTATGTGCGTTCGATTAGCCCAAAGATTGGAGTAAAACCGCCGGTGTTTGATACGATTGATATTCACGTCCACGTACCAGACGGGGCGACCCCTAAGGACGGGCCAAGCGCCGGCCTCGCCATGGTGACGTCCATCGTTTCCGTGCTGACAGGCATTCCGGTACGCAAGGACATTGCAATGACCGGTGAGGTTTCCTTACGTGGAAACGCCATGCCAATCGGCGGATTGAAGGAAAAGCTGCTGGCGGCATTGCGCGGCGGGATCACGACGGTCCTTATTCCGCAAGAGAATGAGAAGGATCTGGTCGAGATTCCCGACAATGTAAAAGAAGGTCTTGAGATCATTCCAGTGTCCCACGTTTCAGACGTACTTAAGCATGCGCTGAAGAGCGAGCCAGAACCGGTTGAGTGGGATCAGGCAGCAGAAGAAGCTGCGGCGGCTGCGGCCTTGGCCGCGCGTAATGCTGCACCGTCAGATAATCCAACGGCGCATTGACGCCGTTGAAAATTACTAAGTTGAAAATGGGGGCATTCAAATGAGTGCTCCTTTTTTTTGCCGAACGCAGTCGCTTGGCCAAGTCCAACGCAGGCGGTGCTGGCATCCGACGTAAGTTCAAGCTAGCGTAATACAATTCTCGAAAAGAAAGAGACGGAACAGGATGGCAAGGCCCCCAACGAAAAATAGTCCACCATTATCAACAGACGCGACAGCTATACCCGGCGGACCAGCGCCGTCCGTCGTCAAGTCAGCCCAGCCTGTCGTTGCGGGCGCAATGATGCGCAAGAAAGAGTTGATTGACGCTGTTACCGATCGCGCAGGCGTTAAGAAAAGAGACTGCAAACCAGTAATCGAGGCGATGCTGGCGGTGCTGGGGGAAGCAATTGCCGAGGACCGAGAACTTAACCTGCAACCATTTGGCAAGCTCAAGGTTAATCGCCGCAAGGATGTCCCCAACGGCAATGTATTTATCTGCAGGCTACGGCAAAACAATAAGAATCCGGATCAGAGTTCAGAGGACCAAATCGCAGCTAAGGGCGACGTTGATCCAAAGGCATAGCGGATGCAGATCCGCCCGCTTGAGATCAATGTGGACCTGGAAAAGGTCACTGAATTTTATCGCGCGTCTCCAGACTATTGGCAAACAGCGGAAGGCAGCCCGCCAGGCCCCGACAAGGCCAGGGCATTCTTTTTTGATGGCCCGCCAGGTTGTAATGTGGATGAAAGCCACCGGCTGGGTCTATTCATTGATGACCGGCTTTCCGGGCTTGCCGAATTGTCCTTTGGCTTTCCGAATCCGGGAGATGCCTATCTTGGATTCATGATCCTCGGCCCATGGGCCCGAAATGCCGGTATAGGAAAGGTGCTCCTAGCGCATATTGAGCGCCTTGCCAGACAGTCCGGCGCAGATAAATTGTATCTGGCGGTGATGACGATCAATGCCAGAGGACGTGCCTTCTGGGAACGTGAAGGGTTCTCCGCGACCGGCAAGAAAGGGGTCAGCGTCGGCGGGGAAAACCAGCAAGAGCTTCACCGACTTGTGAAACAGCTTTGATCTGAATTCCAACGTCGCCGGGGATAAAATTGACAAGCTAACAGTGTAAGTTATGAGTTGTCGCAACCGTCAATTCTGCGACAGGTTGGGGCGGTTATTAATGCGCGTTACTTTATGTCTGTAGTCAACATCCGAAAACTGTGAGAAAGACGAAATGGGTAATGCATTTTCAACAGAGGTGATTGTTGGTGCAATACTGAGTTCTGGTGCCGCAACCCGTCGCGAGCCTCCTTCGAAAACCGGTGTGCTGAAAGACAGTTTTTGGGAGCGTTTTGATTCAAGAACGCTTTTCTATGACGTTGTGTCCTTGTCACCAACCCGATTTCGACTATTCGCACCCCCGCTGTTCAATTTGGCATCCATCTTGAAAGAGCGGCTGGCTGGGTTGGCGTTCGAAAAACTGGCAATAGGGCAGTTTCATTCTTTTGATACAATTGACATAAAAGTTGGGGCCGGGGGGCATCAGGCGACCTGCGCGTTCTTTGAAAAGGAGTTCGGCTTAACTGCTTCCGAGATGGATTCTACGACGTTCTCCCGAAAACGCGTGCTCTATACGCTCAGCAAAAACAACGACCCTGCGTGGATAAAAGACTGGATGCATTTCCACCATGTCAACCACGGCTCTGATGCAGTCCTGTTGTGCGACAATGGGAGCGAGCAATATGACTGTGAGGGACTGCTGGACGAGTTGAGATCAGTTAATGGATACAACGCAATCAAGGTCGTTTTGGCCGACTTTCCCTACATGCCTGCACTTGATAGCTGCCGCAACCCACACGCCTGTCTATTTGTTCAGTCGGCGATGATTAATCTGGCGGCGACAAGAGGGTTGCGACCGGCGCGTTCCGTCTTGGCCTGCGATATTGATGAGCTTGTATTGCCCCATGGAGGAAAAAGCGTTTTCCGACAGACCGAAGCTTCGATACTGGGTACGGTTGCCTTTAACGGGCGGTGGACCTATCCGGAGGACAATCAGATCGTTGCACATGCCAGTCATTACATGGTCCAGCCGGACTCGCCGGTTTCACGTTCGAAATATTGCTTTAGACCTGACTCCTATATGGGTCGTGGTGAATTAGACGTTCACACAATTCATGGTGGATTGCGAAACCAGATCCTCAGACAACTCTCCAAGATCAGCGCTTTTTCCTACATCCACTGTCATGATATCTCTACGGCGTGGAAATGGAGCAGAAATTCAAAAAGTTTTGACAATCTGACGAAAGAGCAAAGCATCAAACAAACCTTGGAGTCGGCATTTCCTCGACCAAAATGAGATGTGTTGACGGATGTGGGCGACGGCTGGTGCATTTCGGCATTTTTTCAAAGGTACCGGTCCACAGAAAATGACCTGCACTATGCGGTTGCGGGTTTCTGGCGCACCGCATAAAGCGGTCTACAAGTTGTTTTTGCGGTTGTTTTGGGGCTGAACCACAGGGCCGATTAAACCATTCCAACATCGAATGCCCAGAAAGACGAGAACTGTAACGTGACTCTCCATCTTCCCAAGATCTGGTTTCTGCGCCATGGGCAAACCCATTGGAATGCCGAGCGACGTATTCAAGGCCAGTTGGAATCCGAACTGACCGAGCAGGGGCGCGCAGACGCGCGACAGCAGGCGGTTCTGATGGCGTCTGTTCTGAGCCAATATCCGCCTTGTTACGTTTCACCATTGGGCCGCGCCCAGGAGACCGCACAGATTGCGCTGTCGGGCGCGCAATTCCAAACCGATGCCCGTCTCTCAGAGGCGCACGCGGGTGCCTGGCAGGGTATGCTGCATGATGATGTCCGGCGGGATTTTCCTACACTGGTCAGGCCGGAATCGTCCGCGTTAGAGCTATTTCTAGTAGCTCCCGGCGGCGAAGGGTATGAGCGTTTCAAGGCCCGCATCGTAGACTTCCTGTCGGAATTGAACAAACCAAGCGTCATCGTTGCACATGGACTACTTGGGCAGGTCATGCGTGGGCTTGTTCTCGGCCTAGAGCTCTCGCAAATGGGCCAGCTGAGTAACGGGCAGGGCTGCGTCTACGTGCTTGAGAATGGGCGTGAAGAGGTCTTGCGAAGGTGACAGTGATTTTTTGATCCAAATACCCTTGCACCGGGTTCGCCAAATGGGTACATCGCGACAGTCGGGTGATTAGCTCAGTTGGTAGAGCGCTTCGTTTACACCGAAGATGTCGGGAGTTCGAGTCTCTCATCACCCACCATCCCTTCTGCACAATGTATCGGACACCTACGCGGATCGCTTGATCATCCATGCGTGTTGTGTATTTGTGTTCGCTGCACCTCCGATGCACTCAGATCCTGAAGATGGACCTGTCGCGGTTTGATGCCGCTCCTTTGATAGCGTTTACTGCACCAAAGGAGACTGACTATGGGACTGAAACGGACAGACGAATTCCGCCAAGATGCGGTGCGCATCGCGCTGACCAGTGGGTTAACGCGAAAACA
>JBDVOA010000012.1:0-153675 GCA_039969355.1 Paracoccaceae bacterium | reverse complement strand
GCGGGTGAATTCATCGGTGTGGCAAAGGCCCGTCGCCTTGATCTCGACCAACACCTCACCAGTGCGGGGGCCTTCAAGCTCCACTTCCATGATCTCAAGCGGTTTGCCCGCTTCAACTGCTACCGCCGCACGTGTGCGCATATTTTAACCTCCTGCTTTGTTGCCGTTACCCTGTGGCAAACGGCGGCGTAATTCAACCATCCCTACCGTCACTGATCACAGTTTCTTTGGGTGGCGATGAAAACCCGATGACACTTTTGAGCTTCGGTCGCCAAGTTAAGATTTGGGACGCTTGCCGATGTTGCAAATTGCCTTGCCTTGTGAACCCGAAACCCGTCTGGAGTGAGTAGCAACGATCATCGCGCGATCCAAATATTGGCTTTTAGCTAATCCTTCAGATCTGCAACCGGGAACTGGCGATCTCAGTTGTCTGCAGATCCGATTACTTTGGGGTAAGATTTTTCACTAAATAACCCTAACTGTCGTCGAAATGCTTGCCTTTGATTGTACGCGACAGGCCTCGAAACAGGGCGATCTTGCGTTGGTCTGCGCCTCTCACCATCACGTCATATACGCCCGAGCGCCCAGTACGTAGGACTTCTTCGGCACTGGCAATCAAGACTTCTCCCAAAGTACCGGGGGCCAGAAAAGTTATTGTAGTTTCTTGAGCGACTGTCACTTGATTGTAGCTGTTGCAGGCGAAAGCGAATGCGCTGTCGGCGAGTGTAAAGATAAATCCGCCATGACAAATTCCATGCCCATTCAGATGGTGCTTTTGAATCGTTAAGGACATTTCCGCCACGCCCGGACCAACCGGTCCGCGGATTATTCCTAACCCTTTTGACGCATGATCACTGGCCCACATAATTTCGGCGCAGCGTTCAGCGCAATTCTGTGGCGTCATGTCCATTTTTCCCTTTGTTGGGATGACGGTGCAACAAGACCGGCTTTTTCGTCAAGAGTAATGCGGGCTTGCGTTGCGTTGGGTTTGGCGCAAGGATTGGGACATGACATTTCAATCCACTGTGTCCACTGCTCTCCCTGCCCATGCTCAAGTCGCATTTGATCGTAGCGAGCTCTCGCTCATCCTTTCGGTTTATGGCCAGATGGTCGCCGCAGGTGAATGGCGCGACTACGGCATTTCCAATCTGCGCGAGGTTGCAGTTTTCTCAGTCTTTCGTCGGACAGCAGAAAACCCTCTTTACCGTATAGAAAAACGCCCCAAGTTGCGGTCAAAACAAGGGATGTATGCCGTGATAGGTATGGATGGACGTGTGCTGAAACGTGGCGCCAACCTAAAGTCAGTGTTGCGGATTCTGGAGCTGAAGCTGATCCGAGCGGTCAAATAATAACTTACCTGATCGCTATTTTTTGGCCGGAAGCAGTTTGACTGCATTCGGATTAAGGACGTTTATGAGCGAGAAGGGGTCCTTCGCCCTGTTCGTCAATTCTTGAAATTGCTGCCCTGATATCTTCCAGAACTACAGACATGTAGTGCGCGGTGGCGTGGATCATGGTTTCGGGATTGAGGGCCAGCGCCACGTGACCTGCCCAGAACAACAGGTCCCCCTTTTGATACTCCGAATTGGGCGGTTGTGATGTCCCGAGAGAGACGCATTGCAGGTCACTGTCCGCCTGGCAAGGTAGACCACAGGCGAGATAGGATGCCTGAACGAGGCCGGAGCAATCAATGCCAAAACTGCTATTGCCGCCCCACAAGTAGGGCGTCCCCAAAAACTGCTGTGCAATTTCGATTGGGTCGGTTGCAAAGTGACCAATCAAAGAAAGATGATTTTTGGGAATAAACCCAAAATTCGTTTCTATAAATTTTCCATCCTCAGATTTGCAAACCACTTGACTGCCAAAACTCAACGACATCACGTCGACCGACTTTATGCTTGGTGACGCATAAGCATGTGTTGATCGGGCGCTCACCCAATGGGTCACATCCTCCGGCGCACCTAGGGCGCTGCTGGCGACATAGCCGCAATAGTCGTCTTTGTGTGATTGAACGTAGCTCATCTCCGACGTGTGTTCATAGACCGTCAGGGTATCGCCGATCAGGAGTTGACGATCACGTGGGCCCCTTGGAAATCGGTACAGATTGGTGAGTGGTACAATGACCTGCCGCCTGACGCCGTCGGTGAAGAGCGCCGCGTCAACTTTGCCACGCAGTGGGGTTGCTGCGACCCGGCCATTGCAAGGTGTCAGGCGCAGGTCCATCAGAGCTTTAGGATATCGGGCAACGCTGCGAGAAGGGCGCGCGCACCCTGCATTGCACCGCCTTTCGGACGTGCAGGCGCAGCGGTTGGTTGCCACCCATATATATCAAAGTGCACGTAACGCGGACTGTCAGTTACGAACCTCCGCAGGAACAAAGCTGCTGTAACCGATCCTGCAAAGCCGCCGGCGGGTGCGTTGTCTAAATCGGCGATACCCGGTTCGATCATTGTCTCGTATGGAGTATGAAAGGGCATGCGCCATACAGGGTCTGCCGTGGCACGGGCTGCCACATCCAGTGCAAGAGCACAGTCAGTATCGTCCGTGTAATATGGCGCAATATCAGGCCCAACCGCTACGCGCGCTGCGCCGGTCAGTGTTGCCATTGAAACAATAAGATCAGGGCTTTCTTCGTCAGCCAGCGTCAACGCATCCGCCAGAACAAGCCGCCCTTCCGCGTCTGTATTGTTGATCTCAACGGTCAGACCTTTGCGGGATGTAAGGATATCCTGTGGTCGGAATGCGTTGCCAGAAACTGAGTTTTCGACCGCTGGAATCAACACGCGTAGTTGCAATTTCAACTCTAGCGCCATGATCATTTGAGCCAGTCCAAGCACAGTAGCGCTGCCGCCCATATCCTTTTTCATTAAACCCATCGATGCGCCAGGTTTCAGATTCAGACCACCGGTGTCGAAACACACGCCTTTGCCCACCAACGTTAAGGTTGGTCCGGTCGATCCCCAGCGCATATCGATCAGGCGGGGATCCTGGACTGCGGCGCGTCCAACCGTGTGGATCATCGGAAAGTTTTTCACCTGCAGCGCGTCGCCCGTAATGACCGAGATGTTCGCACCATGGCGTCCGGCAAGATCTCGGGCCGCCTGCTCAAGATCTTCAGGTCCCATATCGGACGCGGGCGTATTTATGAGGTCGCGGGTTAACCATTCTCCCGCTGCAAGCGCCTCGAGCCGTTCGGCATTTACTCCATCCGGAGCGACAAGGGCTGCCTTCATTGCCGGCTGCGCGCGGTATCGGTCGAATCTGTATTGTGACAACAGCCAGCCAAGGCATTCCGCTTCTAACGCGACATTGTTCAGCTTTCCAGCGATTGCATAACTGGCCTTCGGTAATTTTTCCGCTGCTACAGCCAAAGTGAATCTTCTACGCTCGCGGCTCTTTTGAGTGCCAAATCCGGCCAATGCCTGTGCACTGCGACCATCCTCGTCGGGGATCATCAATGTTTGGCCCACCGCACCAGTGAAGCCATTAGCGCTAACCCAAAGCGTGGTCTGAGCTGGCTGCTCATGCAACCATGTCTCCAATCCGTTTTCTTCCACGATGTGAAGTGGAATGGTTTTGTCCGACTTTTTCGCAAAGCTGGGGCGCATAGGGTGCCTTTCGTAAACGTCTCGACCGCAGACTACGCGCCATGCCCGAACCTGCAAGTCAGTTCACAAAGAAAGATCCTGTGAATCCCAAATGGCCGTCAAAGAAGATTCACCAATACGCAGCAACCGAGCCAGCGTGGCCGCAATAGCGACGACATCGGTTGTATCGATTGCCTGCGTCACGTCTGAAGCAACGCGTGAAAGCATGCGCATGCCGATCTGATCTGAAATTGCCACAAGTGATCGTGCGCTTTTACGAAGTTCAGGCCAATTGGATTGTCGATGCAGTCTTTCACAATGGGCCATTCGGACGGCCAGTTCTTCCATGGCGCGACATATTACGTCCTCTGCCCCCGCATCGCCCAACTGGCTGTAGAGAGCGCCAAGGCGGTCCGGATCCAGCCGCACGGATTCTGTAAGCGTTAGTTTATCTATGTGTTCCACGACACTCACCTTTTGTTACTCTGCCCCCACGGCAGGTGTCCAGATGCGCAGCAACAAGTTCCCAAAAGGTTGAACCGGTGATCCGATTTCTCTCGAATTGAATTAGAATTCAGACTATCGGGGTGGAAAGAATCTAGGGAGACAGAGCTGACATGAAAAATGCCAAGCCTTTGCCAAGCTATCTGCTGCAACGCTACCATGGATGGAAAGCAACTTCGTTTTCTGAAAATCAGGGATGGTACCGTCGTCTTGCGACTGAAGGCCAGCGCCCCCGTGCGATGATCATCTCGTGCTGTGACAGCCGTGTGCATGTAACGTCGATTTTCGGTGCGGATCAGGGCGAGTTCTTTATTCACCGTAACATCGCAAATCTGGTCCCCCCCTGCGAGCCCGATGGTGACCATCACGGAACCAGCGCTGCGGTGGAATATGCGGTGAGTTATCTTAAAGTTGCTCATGTTATTGTGGTCGGGCATTCCAGCTGCGGCGGCGTGCAGGGCTGTCTGGATATGTGCAAAGGGAATGCGCCGGATCTGGAAACGCTCGACAGTTTTGTTGGTCGTTGGATGGATATCCTTCGCCCGAAATACGACGTGGTGAAGGATATTGAGGACCCGGTCAAGCAGGCACGCACGCTGGAAAAACACTCAGTGATGGTCTCATTGGATAACCTGATGAGATTTCCTTTTGTGCGCAGCGCCGTCGACGATGGCCTTTTGACCATACATGGCCTGTGGATGGATATCGCTGAAGGTGGGTTGGAATATTTTGACCCCGAGTCGGAATCTTTCCACCCGGTTTAAGCGAGCCAATCGCGTTTCATTTTGGGAAAGTCGGGCGTCGATTAATTCGATTTACCGGGACATTTTTGGCAAGGTTGCGAGACCGGACACCACTACCCGGACTCGCTTATCGTCAGACGATTGGCGCCCTATCCCTTCTTCAGGACCTTGTTTCCCAATGTCTCTGCAATTTGCACAGCATTTAGGGCAGCACCTTTGCGCAGGTTATCGCTGACGCACCAAAGATTCAGACCATTGTCAATTGTGCTGTCTTGACGGATCCGGCTGATAAATGTGGCATAATCGCCAACGCATTCCACCGGCGTGACGTAGCCGCCGTTCTCGCGTTTGTCGATTACCATGATGCCTGGCGCCTCGCGCAATATGTCACGCGCTTCGTCTTCGTCCAGAAACTCTTCGAACTCGATATTCACGGCTTCAGAATGGCCCACGAATACAGGAACGCGTACACAGGTTGCAGTCACCTTGATCGACGGATCCACGATCTTTTTAGTTTCCGCGACCATCTTCCATTCCTCTTTGGTTGATCCGTCGTCAAGGAACACGTCAATATGCGGGATGACGTTGAACGCGATCTGCTTGGTGAACGCCTTGGCGGGTTTGTCGTCAACCGGATTGTAGATCGATTTGGTCTGATCCCACAGTTCATCAATGCCACTTTTTCCGGCGCCAGAGACGGATTGATATGTCGATACCACGACACGCTTGATCTGCGCACGATCATGCAGTGGCTTGAGTGCCACCACCATTTGCGCGGTCGAACAGTTGGGGTTCGCAATGATGTTCTTTTTTGAATACCCGGTGATCGCATCAGGATTCACCTCGGGAACGATCAGCGGAACATCAGGATCATACCTGTAATGTGAGCTGTTATCGATGACTACGCAGCCTGCAGAGGCTGCCTTGGGCGCATATATCTTAGTTGCGTCTGACCCAATCGCAAACAGGGCCATGTCCCAGCCAGCGAAATCAAAAGTATCCAGATCCTTTGTCGTGAGCGTCTTGTCGCCAAAGCTGACCTCGGTCCCCATTGATTTGCGAGATGCCAGTACGGCGATCTCATCAATCGGGAACTGGCGCTCAGCCAGAATGTTCAACATTTCGCGGCCCACATTGCCTGTGGCGCCAACAACAACGACGCGGTAGCCCATTTTTATTCTCCAGATAGGTCGGTAGTGCTGGGCTCTCTTAGACCCATCGCCGCCAAGGGGAAAGGGGGCGCGACATTCTGTTCTGTCGTGCGGTCAGACTTGAGTGTTAGGATATGTCATGACCCAGGAAGTCCCTGCATCGTCCTTTTATGACGACCTTCCCCGCATCTCTCGATTTGACGCGTTGTCAGAGGCAGGGTCGTATCATGCCGTACCACCAGACTGGGTTGTGGGTGTCGCGGACATCAAGGGGTCAACGCTGGCTGTTGCCGCGGGGCAGTACAAAACTGTCAATATGGTCGGCGCAGCAGTCATTTCTGCCCAAATCAACCAGATGGCCGGAAGCGCTTTTCCCTTTGTATTTGGCGGGGACGGCGCGGTGTTCTTACTTCCACCGGAACAAAGTGACAGTGCGGTTGCGGCCCTCTCTGCCGTAAAGCGATGGGCAAAGACTGAATTTGATGTTGAATTGCGCGGTGCGATCATCCCTGTGCATGATATTCTGGAGGCTGGATTGACGATCGGGGTGGCCCGCTATCAAGCATCACAAAGCATTGATTACGCGATGTTTAACGGGGGTGGTGTTTCTTGGGCAGAAGGTCAGATGAAGGCAAATCATTACGGTCTTCCCGCTGCACCGGAAGGCACTTTTCCCGACCTGACAGGCTTGTCGTGCCGGTGGTCCCCAACCAAATCAAAAAATGGAACGATCCTGTCACTGGTTCTACAACGGGCGGACGATACGGATGCGCGTGCTTATGATCGGATTGTAAGGCAAGTCGTGAAACTCTCCGACCGACTGGAACGTAGCGGCCACCCGGTTCCGATCAAAGGGGCCGGGTCGTCTTGGCCCCCACCCGGCTTAACCCTGGAAGCGCACGCAAGTCGGGGGAATAACTCTCTCACGCGAACCCGGTTAAAGCTCCTGTATGATACCTTTGTTGGGTGGGTATTTTTCAGGTTGGGGTTGAAAGTGGGCGGTTTTGATGCACCACATTATGCAAGAACAGTGGGCAGCAATGCCGATTTTCGTAAATTTGATGATGGTCTGAAGATGACGTTGGACTGCGATTCGAAAACGCTGGCGGCGTTGGAAGAGCTGCTAAAGCAGGCCGAACTTGATGGGATCGTGAAGCATGGCATGTTTCAACAAGATGAGGCGATGATGACCTGTATTGTCCCCTCAATTCTGACAGACGATCATATTCACTTCATTGATGGCGCGTCAGGCGGATATACGCAGGCGGCAGCCCAGATCAAAGCAGGCTAGAATCGAATGCGACTCTGGGATTGCGCGCTTCTTGCGCCCAATCACGCGTTGGGCAGATTTACAGAAATGGTTGACTGCACGGCGCTTTGCCAAGCGGCGTAGCGTTCTGTGCGGGCGGAATCCCCCATGGTTGGTACAAATTGCCGTTCGCGTTCCCATGTTGCCGCGAATCCTGCCTGATCTGGGTATAGTCCAGCACGCATGCCCGCCAGCCACGCTGCCCCCAGCACTGTGGTTTCGACGCTTTTGGGGCGATCAACCGGAGCGTTCAGGATGTCAGAAAGGAATTGCATCGCCCAGTCATTTGCCGACAATCCGCCATCGACGCGCAAAACTGGTGAGACGTCTTCGTTTGGCCAGTCGGCCTGCATCGCCTCGAACAAATCGCGGGTCTGAAACCCTATGCTTTCCAAGGTTGCACGGGCAAATTCGGCAGGCCCGGAATTTCGGGTAAGTCCAAAGACCGCACCGCGTGTTTCGGCATTCCAATATGGCGCGCCTAGTCCAGTAAAGGCTGGCACGAGAATCAGGTGCTGATTGGGGTCGGCCATTTCTGCGAGGGCTTGAGTTTCCTTGCTATCGCCTATCACGCTCAACCCGTCCCGCAGCCATTGAACAGCTGCTCCAGCAACAAAGATTGAACCTTCGATGGCGTAGGTCGGGACACCATCCAGTTGATAAGCCACTGTGGTCAGCAGGCGATTGTGCGAAGTGATGGGCTCGGCACCAGTGTTCAACAAAGCAAAGCACCCCGTGCCATAGGTTGCCTTGAGCATACCGGGCTCAAAACTGGCTTGCCCAAGTGTGGCGGCTTGTTGATCACCCGCGACGCCAAGTATTGGAATTGGTGTACCGAAATGGTCGCTGTGCGTGATGCCAAAATCAGCAGCGCAGTCGCGGACTTCCGGAAGCATGCCTGTGGGGATATCGAGCAGATCGCAAATTTCTGCGCTCCAGGCACCTTTGTGGATATCGTAAAGCATGGTGCGCGATGCATTGGTCGCGTCTGTTACATGCGCTGCGCCGTTGGTTAGGCGCCAGATCAGAAAGCTGTCTACTGTTCCGAAAAGAAGCTTGCCCTGACGCGCGCGGTCCCGGGCGTCTGGATACTCGTCCAAAACCCACTTGAGTTTGGTCGCTGAGAAATAGGGATCAAGCAGAAGTCCGGTCTGTTTGGTCACCAACGGGCCGTGTCCCATGGCGTCAAGTTCTGCACAAATCGGGGCAGTGCGGCGGTCTTGCCAGACAATGGCGTTATGCAGCGTTGTACCGGTGTCCTTGTCCCAGACCACAGTCGTTTCGCGTTGGTTGGTAATACCGATCCCTGCAATATCACTCGCGGACAAACCTGCAGTTTTTAGTGCTTTTCGGCAGGTGCTGACGACCGTGCGCCAAATGTCATCGGTTTCATGCTCGACCCAGCCCGAGGCGGGGAAATGTTGGGTGAATTCCTCCTGCGCCGAAGCAATGGGTTGCATTGCGGAGTCGAACGCAATTGCTCGCGTTGATGTAGTACCTTGGTCAATTGCTAAGATGTGGTTCATTTCTTAATGTCCTTTATCATCCAGTCTTGTAGCGCCGCTATTTGCGTTTCATCCAGCCGCAGTCCCATTTTGGGGCGACGCCAGACCATGTCATCGGCGCTTGTACAAATTCATGCTCCATCAGCCTAAGCACTTCGCGTTTTGTCAAATCCGCGCCGAAATTCCAACCAAGGTCGCCAGCGTCCTGTGCGTTCCCCAACAAGATTCGGGCATCTGTACCATAGGCCTTGAACAACCGTTTTGCCCATCGCGGGGTCAGGAACGAATAGTCTGAAAGCAATCCTTCAATTAGGGTTCGTACACCGTCGACCGGGAATTCGTCGCCGGGCAGGGCAGCGCCAGCGCTCCAGGTCTCGGTCCCTTCCGCAATTTTTTCGACTGCCAATTCGGAAAGCTTGCGGTTAGTTGTGATCTTGCCGCCAAGTACATTGAGCAAGGGTGCCCCATTCGTATCGAACTCCAAGACGTAATCGCGTGTTGCTGCAGTGGCAGAAGCCGCGCCATTATCATAAAAGCGTCGGACACTCGAGTAAGTCCAGACGATTTCGTTCTTCGAAATGGTTTTTTTGATATATTGCGAGGCAAACCGACCGAGATAATCTGCCTCTTCGGGTGAGCATTCAGGCACGGTCGATGGATCAGGATGGTCGGAATCGGTTGTGCCGATCAGGGTAAAACCGGTTTCATATGGTATGGCAAAAATGATCCGTCCGTCGGTACCCTGAAAGAAATAGCACTTTTCATGGTCAAAAAGTTTCTTGGTTACGATATGGCTGCCCCGGATCAGTCGGGCGGAATCTTTGGAATTCTGGCGTATCGCACCGCGCGCTATCTCCGCGACCCACGGACCGCCAGGGTTGACCAATGTTCGCGTAAAGTGAGTTTGGCCATTGTCTCTCGCCACTTCCCAAACTTCTTTCTTGCGCTCAGCTCTAGTGACTTTCGTGTGGGTTAGGATGTCGGCATCGCGCAATTTTGCATCGCGGGCATTCAAGGCAACAAGCCGGGCATCTTCGACCCAACAATCAGAGTATTCGCATACCTTAGAAAATTTGTCTTGTAGTGGCGTACCTTCAGAGCAACTCGCCAAATCCAATGTTGAAGTTCCAGGTATGATCTTGCCACGACCCAAGTGATCGCAAAGGGAGAGGCCCAACCGGATCAGCCAGGCAGGCCACCGCCCCTTCATCCATGGCATCACAAAGGACAACAAGCGAGACGTCGGCGTATCGCTATCGAAACGCATATCGCGATGGCAGGGCAGCAAGAAACGCATAGGCCAGGATATCTGCGGAATGGCACTGAGCAGGATTTCCCGTTCTTTCAGTGCCAAACTGACAAGACGAAACTCAAAGAACCCAAGATACCGCAAACCGCCGTGAAAAAGCTTGGTAGAGGAAGACGAGGTCGCCCCGCCCAGATCGCCCATCTCTGCAAAGGTTACGGACAGCCCGCGCCCTGCCGCATCGCGGGCAATACCGCAACCATTGATGCCGCCCCCGATAACAAAGATGTCTTTAATACTGATTTCCTCAGGCAATAGCAGATGTCCTTTGCGGCGATTGAAACTTCAAACTAGACTAGTACGAGAACCTCTGCTGATTGAATAGTTCCTAATCAAATATGCGGGCTCCTTTGTCGATCAGGGACGGTCTTGCGTTAAGCGCGTCAACGGAAAATCCGGCCAACTGTTTGTAATGTTCGGCATGTGCCGCAAGTTCCTCGTGCGGCAGGAAGTCGTCGATGTTATTGAATTGACCTGCGCACAAATCCTCGACCTTCTGCAGAATCGCATCGGGGCCTGAGCCGCGATTTGCAGTGCTGACAGCAGTGATCAGGGGGCGCATCTGGTTTTCGTAATGCACTAGTCCTTGATTGGTCAGTCCGTGACTCAGTAGTGCCGCTCCAAATGTCCGCGCATCGATAATCGCCTGAGTAGCGCCGTTTGAACCGACGGGATATGTCGGATGGGCCGCATCGCCCATCAATGTCACGTGCCCAACCGTCCAATTATTAAGCGGGTCGCGATCAACCATGGGATATTCAAAAACCTGCTCCGTACGGTTCATCAATGCCGGAATATCCAGCCAGTCAAAGCGCCAGCTTTCGAAGTAATGCAATAAGTCGGACACATGCACCACTCGATTCCAATCTTCCCTGTTACAACATTTTGATGGATCAACGCGCAACTCGGCAATCCAGTTCATCTTAACAAGACCAGTTTGGGGATCCGGATCCGATATCGGATATGAGACGAAGCGCTGCGCGTCGTGGCCGGCCAAGGCCATCGCACCGGGACCTAGAAGCGGAGGTGCCAGAGAAGCAGCGCGCCACAAAATTGCGCCGTTCCAAAGTGGCGCACCTTCATCCGGCACTAATTGGGAGCGAATGGCAGAATGGATTCCATCTGCCGCGACGATCAGCTTTCCCGCAATCTTGTGTGGAATGCCGGTTTCAGCATTCTCTAGAGATAAGACCGCTCCGGCCTCGGTCGATATAAATCCGGTGGCACGCTGACCAGTAGAAATGCATTCGGGTCCCGCACGTTCAATCAGTGTATCGTACAGCAGCATTTGCAATTTGCCGCGATGCACAGAGTATTGAGGCCATCGATAACCTGCCCAAAGGCCGCGCGGCTCTTCCCAGATTGTGTGTCCCTGTTTGGAATAGAATCCATATTGCCGGGTTCTGACACCGATGCTGTCGATGGCATCTTCCAATCCAAGATCAAAAAGCTCACGTACTGCGCTGGGTTAAATATTAATGCCCACTCCGAGCGGTAGGATTTTTCGGGTAGCTTCAAAAATTCGAAAGGGTACGCCTATCTGGTGGAGCGTCAAACCCAGCGTAAGTCCGGCGATTTCGCCGCCTGCGATCAGGAAGGTCGTAGGTAGTACATTGGATCGCCGCCGCACATGTCGGGCTCAGCGCACGGAAATTGTCTGCGTCGTAAAAGGCAGATCAGACCCAAAAATTGTGTTGGCATGTTCGTGCAAGTAAATCTTCAGCCAAGGAGTGAACGTGTCTGGAGTTTGCTGGACTTCGGCCAGAAGGTCTGAGTACATGATCCACCGCGTCGCCATTACTTCGTCCGGATTTGGAGCAAGTGTGATTGGATCGTTCACTTGGGCGAGGAAAACGTCGACGACCTCATGTTCAACCAGCCCATTACCGACATCCGCGCGATACTCAAGTCGATGGCGATGGTCTGGCGTTAAGCCTGTTATGCCCAACTCTTCGTCCAGCCGACGAATCGCGCAATGACTTGAGCTTTCGTTCCACGTTGGGTGCGTGCAGCAGGTGTTCGCCCACAAACCGGGGGTATGGTACTTGGTCATTGAGCGTTGTTGCAACAGGACCTGACCATCTCTTACAATAAAGACTGACACAGCTTTGTGTCTGATGCCTTTCTGATGGGCTTCCAGTTTTTCAACTGCGGTCAACTCGCCGTTGATCCAGCCCGGGATCAATATCTTAATCATATGCGGGAATTTCCGTTTTCCTGCTTGGGGGCGGTTTGAATTCAATCGTCATCCTAACAGATATGTTACTGAGCGCGCCTGCGCCAGCGTCTGTTTCTAGGCTCGATCGTGTTGGATTCAAAAGGAATGCAGGTCAAACCGGGACAAATCTATCACCGTATCGATACTAATTGCACGGGTGTATCGCAGGATTGTGTCATTGACTCCCGGCGATTTGCGTTACTTATCTTAGTCAAACACAACCTACGGAGAATTTTTTATGAATCGTTATGTGATTGCTTTGACCGCAGCTGCCTTTGCGGGCCCAGCTCTTGCCCAGGATGCCGGAGATGCCGCTGCTGGTGAGAAAGGTTTCAAGAAGTGCAAGTCGTGCCACATGATCGTAGCGGATGACGGCACCGTTATAGTGAAAGGCGGAAAAACCGGGCCGAACCTTTATGGTGTTGCTGGACGTACAGCGGGCACGGTTGAAGGTTTCAAATATGGCAATTCCATCGTTCAAGCCGGAGAAGCCGGTTTGGTCTGGGATGACGAACAGTTTCTGGCCTATGTGCTGGATCCGAAAACGTTCCTTCGGACATATCTTGATGATAGTTCGGCAAAATCGAAAATGTCGTTCAGACTCAAAAAAGGTGGCGAGGATATTTATGCCTATCTGGTCAGCGTAGGGCCGGAAGTAGCAACTGATGAGCCAGCGGACGAAGAAGCGACTGAGTCTAACTAAAACAAGTACCAAGATTTCACATAGCAACGCCGCTGTTTCTGGATAGCGGTCCTTTTGCGCTGTGTAAGCTTTTTCAGTTCTGTTGATCGGACCAGCAGGGCAATACATCGCCGGGTGCTGGTGTCGCATGGTAGATCGCCCGAGCGATTGCGCGCGTCAGACACAGTGCGGCAGCGTGGCCGATTTCGGTTATGTGTGACATTGGCTCGGCGGGGTGCGTGCCCGTTGCCGCGGCAAAGATCAAATCTCCGTCAAAAGGGGTGTGAGCCGGTACTATGGCGCGTGCAATGCCGTCGTGGGCGGCAACGGACATGCGCTGACACTGTGTCTTGTTCAATGATGCATCGGTCGCGACGATTGCAACGGCAGTGTTTAGGCGAGACTCGTCAGCCTTGGCAGTTTCCATGATGTACCGCATTTTGCGGCTTTCAAGATCACGACCGAGGCCTGAGTTATTATCCGGGCCCAGCCCACCGTATTCGCCATCTATTTCAAAAGGGGCCGCCCAGAAATGTCGATCCCCCGGTGTCGTGACACTGCCGACGGGATTTGCCGCGACCAGTGCTCCGACGGTTATGCCGCTCTCCAGAACCAGGGAAGCGGATCCCAGGCCACCCTTTAGCATAGCGGTCAAAGCCCCGGTGCCGGCACCAACCGACCCCAAAGAAAAATCTGGCCCGGCCGCATCAAAGGCCTGCCGGCCAAGTTCGCGATAGGGATTCTCTTTCCAATCCTTGCGCCCGCCGTTCGCAAGATCAAATATGATTGCACCGGGCACCAGCGGAATAATCGCCGGCCCCACAGCAAATCCACGCCCAGCCGCGCGCAGCCTGTCAACGACGCCCGAACAGGCATCAAGGCCATAGGCAGATCCACCTGACAATACTAGGGCATCGATTTTTTCCACTGTCTTGTCCGGGGCTAGCAGATCTGTTTCACGGCTGCCGGGTGCGCCACCCATAACATGCACTGAGGCCACAAAAGGTGCGTTGCTCGTCAAAACCGTCGTGCCAGATTTCATTACGTCATCCTGGGCATTGCCTACGAGCAGGCCCTTAACGTCGGTGATTAGATTTCTAGCGCCAGGTTTCATCAAATGCGCGGCTTTGGTGCGGCTGTTGTCGGATCGCCAGTGTTGGGCAATCCTTTTGGCTCGATCAGCAACACCTTGCACTCCTGCTCTGCCCGGGGGCGGTGTGTTTGGCCTTTTGGAACAACAAATAGCTCTCCGGCACTTACGGTATGCGAAGAACCTTCAACGTCCATGATCATCTCGCCTTCGAGAACAAGAAAGAAATCGTCGGTATCCGGATGTTCGTGAAACGGAAACTCACCCTGGAATTTTACCACCATGACATCGTTGTTGTTATACTCAGCAACGACATGAGGGTCCCAATGAGTGTTGAAAGTCTCGAGCTTCTCACTAAGGTTGATTGTCACCATCAGATACACCTCCCGCCGTCAACTTCCATGCAGACACCTGTGATCATTGATGCCTCGTCCGAGCACAAGTAACAGGCCGCATTGCCCATGTCTTCTGGCGTGGAAAAGCGCCCAAGAGGGATGGTCGATAAGAACTTGGCCCGCGTTTCAGGTGTGTCTTCCCCCATAAAGGATTTTAGGAGCGGGGTTTCGCCAGCGACCGGGTTCAATGCGTTAACCCTGATACCGTGACTTGCCAATTCGATTGCCATGGTTCTTGTCGCGGTGATCATCCAGCCCTTGGAGGCATTGTACCAGTTCAGCTTGGGGCGCGGGGATACCCCAGCAGTTGAGGCCACGTTGAGAATTGCCCCGAAATTGCGTTCCTTCATGTGAGGAACGAGCGCACGGGCGGTAAAGTAAACGGATTTCATGTTGGTGTGATAGACGCGATCAAAATCGTCTTCGCTGACATATTCCAGCGCCGTCGGCAAATGGGTCACTCCGGCATTGTTGACGAGTATGTCCACATGGCGAAACAGATCCAATGCGGCAACGGACATGGCCTGAACGGAAGAACCTTCCGAGACATCAACAGTCTGTGCGACGGCCATCTCACCCAACGCATCAGCAACTTTTTGTGCTGCAATCTCGTTGACGTCGGCGATCATCACTCGCGCACCTTCGCTTACAAATTTGGTAGCGATGCCTTCGCCAAACCCGGATGCACCGCCAGTAACAATGGCTGTCTTACCACTCAGTCGCAAATCGTACCCCACCTGTTTGTGATTATCCCGGCAGGATGCAGCCAATTGCGGGTCCGGAGCAAGCGGTTTACCGTAACCCGACGCATTTGCATTTCCTGAACGGAGTTCCCAACATGACTGAAACGACAGAGTATGTCCCGCCCAAAGTCTGGACCTGGGATAAGGAAAATGGTGGCGCGTTTGCAAAGACAAACCGGCCCATTGCCGGGGCGACACATGACAGGGTGCTGCCCATCGGACGGCACCCAATGCAGCTTTATTCGCTGGGCACACCCAACGGGGTCAAAGTGACGGTGATGCTTGAAGAACTGCTGGCGCTGGGGTTTGACGGTGCCGAATACAATGCGCATCTGATCCGGATCGGAGATGGGGATCAATTTGGTAGTGGATTTGTAGGTATCAACCCTAACTCCAAGATTCCGGCCCTGATGGACCACAGTACACCAACGCCGACGCGGATTTTTGAATCCGGAGCTATCTTGCTTCATCTGGCGGAAAAATTCGGGGCGTTTTTGCCTGCTGATCCAGCCGATCGGCCGGAATGTCTTTCATGGCTCTTCTGGCAAATGGGAAGCGCGCCGTACCTCGGGGGCGGATTTGGCCACTTTTATGCCTACGCGCCGACCAAGATCGAATACTGCATCGATCGCTTTACGATGGAGGTCAAACGCCAAATGGATGTGCTGGATCGGCATTTGGCAGATCACGAGTATATGTGTGGTTCCGAATACACCATTGCCGATATCGCGATTTGGCCATGGTATGGCCGGATGGCGTTGGGCGAGGCCTATGAGGCCGGTGAGTTTGTCGATGCCAAAAGCTACACAAACCTGCTGCGCTGGACCAACCAGATCGGCGCGCGACCGGCTGTTGAACGTGGTAAGATGGTTAACCGTACGTTTGGTCCATTGGAAGAACAATTGCACGAGCGGCACGAGGCAGACGATTTTCACACCAAAACGCAGGATAAGGTCGAAGTTGCAGATTAGCCGTGGTAAGCGGCGACCGTCTTGAGTTGTGAGAACCCGTATAGCGCTTCGAAGCCTTTTTCGCGGCCATGCCCCGATTTTCCGACACCACCAAACGGCAATTCCACACCGCCACCAGCACCGTAATTGTTGATGAAAACCTGTCCGGATTTTAAGGCCTTGGCCAGACGCATTTGTCGGGCACCATCTTGCGTCCAAATACTGGCGACCAGCCCATATTCTGTTGAATTTGCGATTTGAACGGCTTCATTCTCAGTATCAAATGGAATCATGACCTGCACCGGCCCAAAGATTTCATCGCGCGCGAGGATATGGTCGGGAGGGACGTCTGAGAACAGGGTTGGGACAACATAGGCCCCATTGACGGTTGCCTGGGCGGTCATAGATCCTTGAGCCGCCAATGTCAGATCGTCCGCTTTACTCAAGAAGCCATTTACGATTTCTTGCTGTCTTTTTGAAATCAGCGGACCTACGCGCTGATCGTCCAATGCGGGCCCGACGGTAAGGTCCTTATACGCTGTCGCCATTCGATCTCTTACGGCGTCGTATACCTTTCGTTGCACCAGAATACGGGATGATGCAGAGCAGGTTTGCCCGGCATTCTGGATCCCTGCATTGACCAGAAACGGCAGGGCGGCATCCAGATTGGCATCTTCAAAAACGATCTGCGGGGATTTCCCGCCAAGTTCCAGCGTTACCGGGGTCACGTTTCCGCCCGCCGCCTTCTGCACCAACGCGCCTGTTCGAACCGAGCCTGTAAAACTGATGTGATTAATGCCGGGGTGAGATGATAATGCAGCCCCTGCTTCGTCCCCCAACCCAGGGACAACGTTCAATACGCCATCAGGTAATCCCGCTTCTTGCGCGATGCGCGCAAATGCAAGGGCGGTCAGGCAGGCCTCTTCTGCTGGCTTCAGCACGGCAGCGTTTCCCATCGCCAGCGCCGCACCGATTGAGCGCCCGATGATTTGCATGGGATAATTCCACGGCACGATGTGACCGGTGACGCCATGTGGTTCTCGCAATGTGTAGACAGTGTAGCCGTCGAGGTAAGGAATGGTAGCACCGTGCACCTTGTCTGCGGCACCTCCATAAAACTCCATATATCGGGCTAGCGCGACAGCGTCGGCGCGTGCCTGTGTCAGCGGTTTCCCGACATCCATCGCTTCCAGCGTCGCGAGTTCATCAACTTTCTCCAAAACCAGTTGCCCAATGCGCGTTAGTATCCGGCCCCGACCAAGCGCGGTCGTGCGTCCCCAGTCACTTTCCAATGCAGTCTGGGCAGCGTGAACGGCGGCATCTATATCTGCTGCCTGTCCGCGAGCGATGTTGCAAAGCGTCGATCCGTCAGATGGGTTGACCAGCCGCAAGGCCTTGTTGGACACAGGGGCCAACCATTGTCCCCCGATCAGGCAGGTCGTCGGGTCGAACCAAATTTCTTCAGTCATCGGCAAGGCTCCGATTGAGGTTACTAAGATCAGGCAGGCGCGGGGCAGCTGCAATCAGGGATTGCGTGTAAGGGTGCTGCGGGTTTTCAAATATGGTCTGGGTGTCACCCTGTTCCACAATTTGCCCTGACTTCATGACTAATACCCGGTCGGTGACATTGCGCACGACACTTAGGTCATGGCTAATAAACAGATAGGTCAGATGGTAGGCGTCACAGAGCTTAGCCAGCAGATCGAGGATTTGCGCGCGGACAGATACATCCAGCGCTGAAACGGCTTCGTCAAATACAATGAGTTCGGGTTTGATGATAAGAGCCCGAGCGATTGCAATCCTTTGGCGCTGACCCCCTGAGAATTCGTGGATGTATTTGCGAGCATCCGCAGGGGAAAGCCCCACTGCCGAAAGTGCTTCGTCAATAGCAGTCTTGCGGGCACCTCCTGTCGGCGGCGCACTCAAAAGGTGAAATGGTTCGGTGATCAGTCGGTCGACCCGGTGCCGTGGATTGAAACTGCCAAATGGATCTTGAAAAACGACCTGCATTTTGCGTCGAACGGAAAGGTTAGGGCGGTGTCCTGCAAAAACAGGTTCACTGTCCAGCGTTATTGAGCCCTCTTGCACGGCTTCAAGCCCCAAAATCGCACGGGTCAACGTGGATTTACCGCAGCCGCTTTCGCCGACCAGCCCTAGCCGCTCACCTCTTTCGAGTGTGAAACTGACGTTCTTGACCGCGCGAAAGTGGCCTTGTTTGCCGAAAATCCGCGTCCGCGGCGTCAGGTAGTCGCGGCTAACATTCTCGACTCTAAGAAGCTCTTTAGGCTTTGGTCGAGCGGGAAGTACGACGTGGTGATTCGACGCCTCAAATAACATTTTAGTGTAGGGGTGCTGCATGTTTGATAGGATATGTTGCGTCGGTCCGGCCTCGACCACGGTGCCGTTTTGCATAATGACGATCTTGTCGGCCATATTCGAAACAACGGCCAGATCGTGCGTGATCATCAACAATCCCATTCCGAAATCTTCGACCAGTTCGCGCAAAAGAGTCAGGATTTGAGCCTGCGTCGTTACATCAAGTGCGGTTGTTGGCTCATCCGCAATGAGAAGCTTGGGGCGCAATGCGATGGCCATAGCGATGACCACACGCTGCCGCTGTCCGCCGCTTAGTTCGTGTGGGTATCGTGAGAGCGGGAATTGATCCTCGGGAAGACCAACGTGTTCGAGGACATCGCGCGCCGTTTCTTCGGCTTTTGAGCGTGGTATCGAACTGTGTATACGGATCGTTTCGGCCACCTGATCACCGATGGTTTTGACCGGATTAAGTGCAGTCATCGGCTCCTGAAATACCATGCCGATGTTGTTGCCACGGATGCTGCACATATATCGTTCGGTGGCAGTCAGAAGGTCGGTCTTGTCCAACATGACTTGGCCTGAGGTCGATGTGCCGCGTGGTAGCAGTTGCATAATGGCAAGTGCCGTCATGGATTTGCCCGAGCCACTTTCACCTGTGACAGCGGTAATCTGACCCGGCTCCACACACAGGTTGACTTCATTTAGGATTTGCGCGCCGTGGACATACAACGACAGATTTGAAATGTTCAAAAGAGTCATGATCGTGCCGCCCGGATTTGCGGGTCCAGTGCGTCACGAAGCCCATCGCCCATCAAGTTCAGTCCGAGAACCGTCAGAATGATTGCGAAACCGGGCACCAACGCCAGATGTGGTGCGAAACTGACCATGGTCTGCGCATCCGCAAGCATGCGCCCCCAACTCGGTGTAGGTGGCTGCGCGCCAAGACCGACATAGGACAATGCAGCCTCGGCCAGAATGCCCAGACTGAACTGAATGGTGCCCTGCACGATCAGCAAGTTCAGGATGTTGGGCAAGATATGCTCAAACGAAATTCGTGTGGTGGATTTCCCCGACACGCGGGCCGCGAGTATGAATTCTCGTTCCCAAAGGCTTAGCGCGGCGCCGCGCGTAACACGGGCGAATACCGGAATATTGAATATCCCGATGGCAATAATTGCATTTACCGCACCGGGGCCGAAAACAGCAGTGATTAGAATGGCGATCACAAGGCTGGGAAAAGCAAATACCAGATCGTTGCCGCGCATGATTATCTCGTCCAGCAATTGGCCTTTGTGTGCAGCTGCAGCCAGACCAAGCGGGACGCCGGCTGCCATCCCGATCCCTACAGCCACAACTGCGACCGCGATTGAGGTGCGCGCTCCCACCATGATCATCGAAAATATGTCGCGGCCAAAGTGATCTGTTCCAAACCAATTTTCCCCGCTTGGGGTCTTTAGTTTGTTCGCAATATCTAACGTTTCAACATCAAACGGTGTCCAAACGAACGATACTAGGGCTGCCACGAGGAACAACGCGGACAACACACTTCCCAACAGCATATTGCGTGAAAGATATGACGAACCTCTCATGTCTGAGTTCTCAAACGCGGATCGACAGCGGCATAAGCAAGATCAACGAGGAAATTCACAAGTATGACCGAGAAGACCAGCAACATCACAACGGATTCGACCACGATCAGGTCGCGTTGAGAGATGGATTGGAACACCAGCCGCCCTAGCCCCGGCAAAAAGAATACCTGCTCAATGATAATTGCGCCCGCGAGCAGGAACGAAAACTGCAACCCGATGATGGTTAGCACTGGGATCAGCGCATTGCGCAAGGCGTGCCGCCACAGTGCCTGGCGACGGGTCAAGCCTTTGGCCCGCGCTGTGCGCATGTAGTCCTGTGAAAGGGTATCTAGCAAAGATGATCGCATCACCCGCGCGAGAATTGCAGCCTGCGGTAGTGCCAGCGATATCGCTGGCAAAGTGAGCGATTTCACCCCCAACCAAAAGCCTTTTTCCCAGCCGGGAAAACCCCCAGCTGAAAACCAACGCAGATTAATCGCAAAAATCAGAACCATGACCATGGCGAACCAGAAATTCGGAACAGCGATCCCAAGCTGTGTGGCCCCCATAACGGCAGCATCGCCGGGGCCGCCGCGTCGAGCTGCCGCATAGATACCTGCGGGAAATGCAATCAGCGTCGACAACATCAGCGCATATAGAGCGAGCGGAAGAGAGACCCAAAGCCGATCGCCGATCATCTCGGCCACCGGGGTTCGGTAGGTGTAGGACGTGCCGAAATCGCCAGCCAGCATGCCGCTGACCCAACCAAAGTAGCGCTCAGTCTTTGTAACATCGAGCCCAAGCTCTGCGCGTAAAGCAGCAACAGTGTCCGGTTGGGCATTGAGGCCCAGCATGAACGAAGCCGGATCACCGGGCGCAATCTCGATCACAACAAAGATGACAACGCTGGCCACAATCAGACTAAGGCACAAAGAAATCAGGCGTTTGATTAGGTAGCGCAACATACCCAAACGCTAACGGTGGTTCGGAGCGCGGTCCAGTGGGTTGCGCGGTTGGTATTGCTGACGGCGCTGGGCCTACAAGATTCCCTGAGCCAAAATCATCAACACACCGCTTACAACGACTTAGCTGGCGTCGATCAGCGTTGCCTTACCGGTTTTCTGACTAAAAAGATCCATGCCAGCGACGATTAGTGCTGTGGCGAGAATTGCCATGATGGCCGCGACGATCGCCCCGGTGGTTTCGGTAATACCTATGACGAGCGCTAACGCAAAGGTCCCAAAGAGCTGAACGATCATTGCCGCCGTTGGTGGCGAGGTTGGGGGCGTGATGTTATGGCTTCCCGCCGACCAACTCTTGCCAAACAGTTTTGGGCTGAACCAGAACATGCCCAAAAGATATGCGGCGACTGTTCCGGCGGCGACAGCAGCCCAGTTGATGAGAGATAATTCCATCGGGTCTCCTCCTTGGAGATTAAGTTAGAGCCTCGTTGAGCGCATCAAGAATGCTGTTCCAACCACCCTGATGGTTGTCTCGGGTCTCGGTGTCCATGAATCGCAAATGGGTAAGTGTGACATGTGTGCCGCCCTCGACGGACGAGAAAGTAAGCGTGACTGTGCTGTCGTCAACGGAATAGGGGCTGATCCAGGTAAAGACGATGCGGTCATGCGGGTTGATCTCCAGATATTTTCCCGAATGTGGGATTTCGTTTTCACCGGCCTGCATTACAATGTCGAAGGTACCTCCGGTCTTGGGTTCGTTGGAGGCCCGGGGCACCGTCATATCTGGCCCTGGTGTCATGAATTTGCGCAGCATTTCGGGGTCCAACCACGCATTAAAGACTTTTTCCTGCGGAGCGTTGATGGTCCGTTCGGTTGTCAATGTAAGATCAGTCATCTTTCTTGTCTCCTTGAGTCATGAGTTGGTCGAGGGCTTCCAGCCGGAGGTCCCAGATTGATCGAAGTTTGGCGAACCAGTCGTCAATTTCTGAAAGCGGTGCCATCTGGATTTCGATCAAATGTTCCCGCCACTCGGTGCGGCGGATGACAATTCCGGCTCGTTCCAGAAATTTTATGTGTTTGGAAATGGAATTGAGGCTCATGTCGAACTGGGTGTGAATGTCGGTAATGCGCATGGGTCCTTGCTGTGCGAGCAGAGTCAGTATGGCCCGTCGAGTGGGGTCACTTGCAGCTTTGAGAATTGCGCTGAGTGGGTCCGGGTTTATTCGTTCAACCATATGGATGAATAATAACTGAGTCGGCGTCAGTCAACCACTTGGATGAATGAAGTTGATGCGGTGCTGCTAAGCTGGGCGGCAGACTACAGAATCACATGATTCCCCACCCCGAGGCGCGAAAGGGTCCATTCCGGACCAACCCAGAGTCCACATACAGAACACCGCATGGTTTGATGAGGTGAATGGAGTCGATGGGGTGTTGCTTTTTGCCAGTGGTCGCAAGATTTGCCGACAAACACTGCTTGGAGTTCGGCCTACTACAGCCTCAACACCATGTAGACGACGTGCGGAGACTCGTCGCGGCGATGTGCCGCTTCTGGATATCCTTCGATGTCCTTGAATCCCAAAGACCGGTACAACGCATGTGCTGAAGACATGAAGTCGGCGGTGTCGAGATAGATTTCATAGTACCCTCTCTGACGTGCTTCTTCGATTAGTTGCAGAACCAACTTTCGTCCAAGTCCTTTTCCCCGCACTTCCGGGCGAAGGAAGACGCGCTTGATTTCTGCTGCATCCGGTCTGATACGGCGAAAAAAGCCTACGGCATCGGCTGTGCCAGCGGAGCTTCGGGCCAATACCGTGCACCCGTCCGGCGGCGTACATTCTGTCAAGCCGCCCATCGCATTCGAGACCGCTTCTTCAAGATCGACGTCTAGGTTGTTCTGCTTGTTGAAAAGCGGAACGGACCAGACAAGATATTCACGAAGCAGAGCTTCAATTTCATCGGTGCGGGTGATCTGTTCGGGAATTTCGAGTTTGTGTGTCATGCTGAGGATCTTCAATTGCTCACCAACTCAGTTTTCCATAGTTTTGGTGGGCCACCTACCGTTTTCTGATAGCGTATGGGGCAGCGGCTTGCCCTGCGGCGTCGCCTATTCACGGCGTGAATTTTACTGTTGAAACCGGATGTCATCGCGAATGAGTATTATGCCTAGTGAAAATCCCGGGACTTGGGAATCACGCGGACGTCGCGCGGGTGGCGTGAGGGGTGATCGGGGATAGGTCGTTGCACCTCATCGGCGTGCGACAATGCGATGGGCACCGGCTCGTTGGCCAATCGCGCCAGCGCGTCGGTGCGGTCTTCCAGATGCTGGACGACGACGTGGATGACATCTTCGTCACGCTGTACATATCCACGCACGCTGATCAGGCGGGCACCCATGATGATCTTGCGATATTGCGCCATCACTTTCGGCCAGACGACCAGATTTGCCACCCCGGTTTCATCCTCAAGCGTGATGAAACACACGCCTTTGGCGGTGCCCGGGCGTTGGCGGATCAATACAATGCCGGCTAGCGAGATCCGCTGCCCGTTGCGGGTGCGGATCAGGTCACAGGCGGCTGTGTAGCGCTGTTTTGCCATGCTTTGGCGCAGGAATGACATCGGATGCGCCTTGAGCGACAGCCGCAAGGTCTGATAATCGGCGACGACATGTTCACACTTGGGCATCGCCGGTAATTTCACGATCTTGTCGTGTCCTTCGTCAGCACTGTCAGATGTCTTGAAAAGCGGCAGGTCTGGCGCATCTTTCAGCGCGCGGGCCTCCCATAACGCGGCGCGGCGGTCCAGCGACATGGAGCGGAACGCATCCGCAGCAGCAAGTTTGCGAATTGTACCGGCATCCGCTTGGACGCGGGTCTTGAGATCTTCCAGACTGGTAAAGGGGGCTATGCGTGCCGCCGTCAATTGCTCTGTCACATCATTTCTCAGACCATCGATCTGGCGTAGACCAAGCCGCACGGCAAAGGTCTGTGGGGCTGCAGGCTCCAGCGTATTGTCCCAATCGCTGAAGTTCACATCCGGGGGGTGTACCGTGACGTCGTGTTCCCGCGCGTCCCGCACGATCTGCGCGGGCGCATAAAACCCCATGGGCTGGGAATTCAGCAGGGCGGCACAGAAGACATCTGGATAGTAATGCTTGATCCAGCTTGAGATGTAGACGAGCAATGCGAAACTGGCGGCATGACTTTCGGGAAAGCCGTAGTCCCCGAATCCCTTGATCTGATCAAAGCATCTTTGTGCGAACTCCGGGTCATAACCGCGCGCCACCATGCGCCCCACCATCTTTTCCTGCAACGTCTCGATCGTGCCACGTGATCGAAATGTGGCCATCGCCTTGCGCAAGTCATTCGCCTCAGCCGGGCTGAATTTGGCGGCATCAATTGCGATCTTCATTGCCTGTTCCTGAAAAATCGGCACTCCCTTGGTGCGGTTCAGAATCTTCCTTAACTCGTCCGGATCATGTTCCGGCCCGGGAGAAGGGTACTCTACCTGTTCTGCCCCGCTGCGGCGGCGAAGGTAGGGATGGACCATATCGCCCTGAATAGGGCCGGGCCGTACGATGGCGACCTGAATGACCAGATCATAAAATGTGCGGGGTTTCAGACGGGGCAGCATGTTCATCTGGGCGCGGCTTTCGACCTGAAAAACCCCAACGCTGTCGCCTTTGCAGAGCATGTCGTAGACCGGCATGTCTTCTTTGGGCACGCTCGCCAGATCATAACGTTTGCCATAATGCGCGTCGATCAGATCGAAGGCTTTGCGAATGCAGGTCAGCATGCCCAATGCCAGCACATCCACCTTGAGGATGCGCAATTCGTCAATATCGTCCTTATCCCATTCGATGAAACTGCGGTCCGCCATGGCACCATTGCCAATTGGAACCGTCCGCGTCAGTGGCGTTTCTGTCAGAATGAACCCACCCACATGCTGGCCAAGGTGGCGTGGCATCCCGATCATCTGATCCGCCAGCTTGACCGTTCTGGCGATCAGCGGATCGCGCAGATCAAGCCCGGCTTCTTCGGCTTCTCGTGTGCCGACCTCTCGCCCAAAACTGCCCCAGATCGTTTTGGCCAAAGCAACGGTGATGTCTTCTGACAGGCCCATCACCTTGCCAACCTCGCGGATTGCGCTTCGGGGGCGGTAATGAATGACAGTTGCACATAGGCCCGCACGATCACGCCCGTATTTTTCGTAGATATGCTGGATCACTTCTTCGCGGCGCTCGTGTTCAAAATCCACGTCGATGTCGGGCGGTTCCTTGCGCTCTTCCGAGATAAACCGCTCGAACAACAAATCATGTTTGGAAGGATCCACTGCGGTAATACCAAGGACGTAACACACGGCAGAGTTTGCGGCAGACCCGCGTCCCTGACACAGGATGGGCGGACTCGCCTCGTAGCGAGCGTATTGGATGACCTCGTGGATTGTCAGAAAGTATTGCGCGATGTCGAGCTTAGCGATCATTGCCAGCTCTTTTTCCAGCGTTGCGCGTGTTTTGCCCGGCACCCCGTCTGGATAGCGCCAGTCGGCACCTTTCCATGTCAATTCGGTCAAATATTCCTGCGGGCTGCGGCCTTCGGGCACGGTTTCCTGCGGGTATTCATAAGCAAGTTCTGTTAGGTCGAATTGGCAAGCATCCGCCACATCCCGCGTTGCCGTTATCGCATGGGGCCACTCTGCAAAAAGCCGCTGCATCTGCTGGGGAGATTTCAGATGACGCTCTGCATTGGCCTGCAACAGGAAACCTGCCTTAGTGACTGTCGTCTTGTGCAGAATGCAGGTCATGATGTCTTGTAAGGGGCGACGCTCTGGCGCGTGATAATGCACATCATTTGTGGCCAGAATGGACAGGCCATGGGCACGGGCCATCTGTTCAAGCCGATTGATCCGTGCACGATCATCGCCGCGATAAAGATAGCTTGCCGCGATGTGGCGCAGGTCTGGCAAGGCACGGGTCAGTCGGTGCAGGTTGGCGGAAAAATGGCGCAGGTCACCGCCGGGCAGGGCAATCAGCTGTACGTCCCGGGCATGGGCGGCCAGATCATTCAGAGTGATGTCGCATTCGCCTTTCACCTGCCACTTACCGTCTACATCGTGCATCTTGCCTTTGGACAGCAGCATGCACAGCCTTCCATAGGCGGCGCGATCGCGGGGATAGGCCAGAAACTCCTCACCCGAAACCAGCCTCAAACGACAGCCAATAATGGGGCGTAAACAGGCCTTCTTGGCCTGAGCATGTATGCGCACTACGCCGGCCATGGTATTGAGATCCGCAATGCCAAGCGCGTCATGGCCCTGCGCCCAAGCGGTCACACTCAGATCAACGGCATCAGACGCCCCCCGCAGGAAAGAAAAACAACTGGTAATACCGAGTTCTACAAACGGGGCTTTTGGATTGGGGGTGAAACTATCCGCTGTCAGGGTGCGTCTTGGGTGATGGTTGTCGGCTTCAGGCATTACGAAAACAGCCCGTGCACAAACCAGCGCGGGTCGCCGCCGCGCCCGTCATCATGCAGACCCTCCCGATACATCCAGAACCGTCGACCGTTCTGATCCTCGATCCGGAAATAATCACGCAACCGGGTAGAAGGGCGGTCGCGCCACCATTCCGGTGCGATACGTTCGGGGCCGCCATAGCGGGTGACACGATGCGCTTGCCTGCGCCAGACGAATTGCGCGGGCGGGCCTTCGGGTACGGCATAAAGCACCTGTACCTCTTCGGGGGGCTCAAGCAGGCGGATGGGACGGGGGTTTGCCGTTTGGACAGGCTCGGTCTGCGCCTTGGTCAGTGCGCTAAGCCGGACTTCGGCTCGTTCGGGAATGTGGCTTTCCTTGAGGACAGGCCGTGTGACAGACCGTGCCCCAAACCGCGCAGTCAATCGATCAATCAGACGTGACAAGTGCAGATTTTCATCTGCGCTACCGTCCAGCCGGGGCTGGACCTTGTCGATTTTCTCGACCGCGCTGGCCGTCAGGGTGATCAGGTCAAAGCCAAAGCCCGGGTTGATCCGTTCCAGTTTGTCGTCGAACAACCGCGCCAGATGGGGTGCATCCCGGCTTGGGGTCGAGGTCGCAACATCAACTCTGCTGATTTCTCCATCGGTGCGGTAGACGACAAGGTGCAGCCGCCGACAGCCGAAACCCGCTTGGGCCAACGCATTACACAACTTGTCACAGAGATCTGGAAGATGGGGCGTCGGATCCTGTACCGGCTCAGCAAGACAACTTTGCGCCTGAAATCTTGGGGGGGCGTCAAGACTGGAAACGGGTTCTGCCAATGTCCCGGTTGCCTGATCCAGTCGCAGCACCGGATTGCCGGAAAGCTTTGCGCGAACGAACCGCCGGGTTAGGGACAGGCGCGGTATATCGGCCAGTGCGCCAATGGTTTTTAGCCCCAGACGGCGCAAAAGCAGCAACGTTTCAGAGTCCAGACGCAAAGCTGTCGCTGGCATCGGCGCAAGCTGTGCGTCCAGTTGATCCAGCGTACAAATGCTGCGTGTTTTACCATATCGTGCCAAACCCCAGGCGGCCCCCCATGTCGGTGCAACGGCAAGCTGCGCGGTCAGGCCAAGCAAAGACAGACGTGTTTCCATTTCCACCAGCATTGCCGCTTCACCGCCAAACAAATGATCAGATCCAGTGGTGTCTAGAACCAGACCATCCGGGCCATCTGCAACTGTCCAGGGGCACCAGCGCCGTGCCCATAAAACCAGCTTGTTTATGGCCGCAGTGTCGCCAGCAACATCAGCGTATTCCACGTGTAAATCGGGGCATAGGGCACGCATATCCACAACACGTGCGCCTATATTGATTCCGGCCATGCGGGCTGCGCGGTTGGCGGCGTAAATGACAGGGCCATGCGGGCCTTCGGTTGCCAATACGATTGGCACATCATCCGGCGGCGCGGCATTTGCCCTTTCGGCCGTCTTCTGCCAGCGCTCCATCGCGAAGAAAGGCAGAAAAATCGACACGATCCGCCGCGGGATCATAGGTTGCCACCCATTCTCCGGGTCTGGACAGGCGCGAGCGGAACAGATCCACCCGCCAGCGCGGGTTGCCGGGAGCGTGCGGATCGTCGGGGTGCGGACTTGAGGGGAGCGATGCGACCCGCCAGCGGTTGCGCGCCGCACTCAGATCGGGGCTGGCAGCACGTCGGATCAGCCAACAGGGAACGCGGCCCTGTTCTGCGCGCATAGCCAACCGCTTGGTTGCGGTAAAGTTGAGCGTGGGCGGATCGCCCCAAACCTCGCCAATGACCGCAGACATTCCCTTGCATCGCAGTCCGTCTTCCATCGCCCAAAGCACATCTGCAGGGCGCGAGAGGTCTACATTCAGGATCTGTCGTCGCGCGCCCAGGCCCGGTAAATAAGGGCATCCGGTTTCTTTGCGTGACAGCCTGTCCTGAACCCAAAGGATGGGACCAGCGCTTGCGGGAATATGAGACAGGATAAACCCGATTACCCCTGCATCGGTTGCAGTGGCGGGAAACATATCTGACAGAACGTTGGCCTGACGGACGGGCGATACCCGTCTGTTCCGGCTTAGCGGCTGGTGACTTACAGATGTGTACGGCAGGCACTGCACAAAGAATCCCAATCAATGTTCTCTATTTGTTCTATCGTAGTGTGCACCAACCGTCAAATGAGTCTTTAAGCTGTAAACCGATGTCAAAAGTTGCGGACAGCCCGGGTTAAACTGCCAAAACCAGCAGAAAACTCTCGCCGTAGTGGTCGCGGCGAGAGTCTAAATGAAGCCATATGATCGGGTTTGACTACTCTGCCGTAAGCAGAGGCGGTTTGTTTCCCGACAAGCGCGGATTCTCCGGCCCTTCTATTGTCAGGTTCAGATTCCCGTCTTTCAGGCCCACCTTAACCAGCCCACCTTTGGCAAGCTTGCCAAACAGCAGTTCTTCGGCCAGCGGTTTTTTGATGTGCTCCTGAATGACGCGACCCAACGGACGGGCACCCATTTTGTCGTCATACCCTTTATCCGCCAACCATTCTGCGGCGGGTCTGGTAAGCTCGATATGTACATTGCGGTCCAGCAACTGCGCCTCAAGCTGAAGCACGAATTTCTCGACCACCTGAAGGATTACATCCTTGGGCAGCGGCGCAAAGCTGATTACCGCATCCAGACGGTTCCGGAATTCAGGTGTGAACGTCCGTTCAATCGCAGCGGTGTCTTCACCTGTGCGTCGGTCACGGCCAAATCCGATCGCCTCTTTGGCCATTTCAGCGGCACCCGCATTTGACGTCATAATCAGAACCACGTTGCGGAAATCAACGGTCCGACCATTGTGATCGGTCAGTTTGCCGTGATCCATAACCTGCAACAGTATATTATAGACATCCTGATGCGCCTTTTCCATTTCGTCCAGAAGCAGGACGCAATGTGGGTGTTGATCAACACCATCTGTCAGCATACCGCCCTGATCAAAACCGACATAGCCCGGAGGTGCACCAATCAGGCGGGATACGGCATGCTTCTCCATGTATTCGGACATATCGAAACGTAAAAGTTCAACGCCCAGCACATCAGCCAATTGCTTAGCCACCTCGGTCTTACCCACACCGGTAGGCCCGGCAAAAAGGTAGTTTCCGATGGGTTTTTCCGGTTCCCGAAGGCCGGCACGTGCCAGTTTGATTGCAGAAGAAAGGGCGTCGATCGCCTTGTCCTGACCAAAAACTACGCGCTTGAGCGATGCCTCAAGATCTTTCAATACTGCAGCGTCGTCTTTTGAAACGTTTTTCGGTGGGATGCGCGCAATCTTGGCTACGACATTCTCGATCTCTTTCGTACCAATCGTCTTGCGTCGTTTTGCAGCGACCACCAGATGCTGGGCGGCTCCAGCCTCATCGATTACGTCGATGGCACTGTCGGGCAACTTGCGGTCATTAATATAACGTGACGCTAATTCGACCGAAGACTTGATCGCGTCTGCCGTGTATTTGACATCATGGTGATCCTCAAAATAGGGTTTTAGACCTTTGAGGATTTTCACAGCGTCCCCGACTGAAGGCTCCACGACGTCGATTTTCTGGAACCGGCGGCTGAGCGCGCGGTCCTTTTCGAAGTGCTGGCGGAATTCCTTGTAAGTGGTTGAGCCCATGGTACGCAGTTTGCCGCCCTGCAATGCAGGTTTGAGCAAATTCGATGCATCCATGGCACCGCCAGAAGTCGCACCGGCGCCAATTACAGTGTGAATTTCGTCGATAAACAGGACCGCATCCTCGTGGTCCTCCAGTTCTGTCACTACAGCTTTCAGCCGCTCTTCAAAATCACCGCGATAACGAGTGCCAGCGAGTAGTGCCCCCATATCAAGCGAATAGATCGTCGCATTCGCCAGAATCTCGGGTGTCTCGCCGGAAACAATTTTGCGCGCCAAACCCTCTGCAATGGCTGTTTTGCCGACACCAGGGTCGCCTACCAGCAGCGGATTATTCTTGCGACGGCGACATAGAACCTGAATGCAGCGCTCGACCTCAGCATTGCGGCCAATCAGTGGGTCAATATCTCCCTCGCGGGACTTTTCATTCAGATCGACGCAATACTTCGATAATGCGCTCTCTTTTTGCTCACCTTCGGTCACACCTTGCGCTTCTTCTTCGACCTCCGGGGCACCAGAAACAGGTCGCGCCTCACCAAAAGCGGGGTCTTTCGCCACGCCGTGAGCAATGAAATTGACGGCATCATAACGCGTCATATCCTGTTCCTGCAGGAAGTAGGCCGCATTGCTTTCCCGCTCTGCAAAAATTGCGACGAGTACGTTTGCACCAGTCACTTCTGTGCGCCCCGAGGACTGCACATGAATGGCAGCGCGTTGAATGACACGTTGGAACGCGGCTGTAGGCACAGCCTCGGACCCGTCGATCTGAGTCACAAGATTGGAAAGGTCTTCGTCGACAAATTCATTCAGCGTGGTCCGAAGTTCGTCGATATCGACACTGCAGGCTTTCATCACCCGCGTTGCATCTGGCTCATCCAGCAAGGCAAGGAGTAGATGCTCCAGCGTTGCGAATTCGTGTCTGCGCGCATTAGCGAGGGCCAAAGCGGAATGGATAGCCTGCTCAAGTGTATTCGAAAATGAAGGCACCTTGTGCTCCTCTTTACTGGGTCTTGTCTTAGTCGGGTCCGGCTTCTTGTTGGCAGAGCCCCAATACCTACCTTGGCCTCATAGTATTAGAGTTTGGTTGATCCGGCCCCGTCTTCAAGTTTTTTCTTTGATTTGGTGGTAACAAATCACGTGATTGCGGCATTTGTGTGCGTCAAAGTGGTTTCAGAATCGGTCTTTTCGTGCCCTGATCTCGGTGAATACTTCCGCCGGATCGGCTCCACTCATACCCACATTGGATTGAACGGAAGGAATGGCGGCACGCAGGAACGGATTGGTCGCAAGTTCCAGTGATAGTCGCGAGGGTACTGTGGGGGTTTGGGTGGAACGTGCCGCAGTTATTTGTTCTGACCTCGATATAAGATCGGGATTGTCTGGTTCAATGGTCAAGGCGAATTTGGCGTTAGCGGCAGTATATTCGTGCCCTGAATACACAATGGTGTCGGTAGGCAGCGCAGCCAACTTGGACAAGCTGGACCACATCTGTGCACCCGTTCCTTCAAACAATCGCCCGCATCCGAGTGCCATCAGACTGTCAGCGGTAAAAACAGCGTCCGATTTGGGGAAGTGAAAAGCAATGTGGCCCTTCGTGTGGCCAGACACATCGATGACATGACCAGTGTCAGTGCCAATTTGGATCGTATCGCCTTCGGTTAAGGCAACATCTAAGTGGGGCAGCCGGTGAGCGTCTGCTTTCGCGCCGAAAACTTTTGCAGGGAACTTCGCCAGCAAAGCCGCCAATCCCTGAATGTGATCATCATGGTGATGAGTGATGAGAACGTGAGAAAGCGTCCAGTTCCGGTTTGATAGCTCCGCGAGTAGGGGCGCAGCGTCCGGGATGTCTACCACGGCTGTGGCACCGCTCGCAGAGTCATGGGCGAGGTATGCATAGTTATCCTGCAAACAGGGTATCGTAATGATCTCAAGAGGCATGGTGTTTCGCTCTTTCGTTGTTACATTGCACTCAAACTGGCCGATCCCGCTCGGAGCCGCAATGCATCTTGATGTACAAGACCTACGAAATTTCTACTACCGCAGCGCGCTCGGGCGCGCTGCGCAAAAGGCCGTGCGGGAGCGGCTGCTAGAGTTTTGGCCTGAGGCCAAGGGTCAGACCGTTGTCGGATTTGGTTTTGCAGCACCGTTGCTGCGGCCGTATTTAGAAGACGCGCGGCGGGTCATCGCCCTGATGCCTGCCCCGCAGGGCGTGATGGCGTGGCCCGCCAACCAACCCAATGTCTCGGTATTGACCGAGGAAACCATGTGGCCAATTGAAACAGGCCATGTAGATAAACTGATCGTGCTGCACGGGTTGGAAACATCCGAACGCGCATCCGAGTTGTTAGAGGAAAGCTGGCGCGCGCTTGGGCCAGGAGGCAAAGCCCTGTTTATTGTTCCAAACAGGGCCGGTCTGTGGTCGCGGACGGACGATACGCCTTTTGGATTTGGCCGACCTTATACCCGTGGCCAACTCGAAACTCAGTTGAAGAAACATCACTTTTTGCCGGAATTGCATGGTGCAGCGCTCTATCAACCACCATCCGCTCGACGGTTCTGGCGCAAGATGGCTGAAGTTTCCGAGCAGATTGGACGTAAGGCACCGACTGTAATTGCCGGGGGAGTGTTGATGGTTGAGGTCTCAAAACGCGTACATTCTCCCACTGGCACACCAATTCGCGATACTGCGCGCAACGCGCTTGGCGTTCTGGAAGGTATGAAGGAAAGAGCCCCGAAGCCGGTGTGATTGATAGGTGAGGCATGATCGCGGAGTGTGAGTGTCAACTGCCGCACAGATCGCTGGGAGTGCCAGAAAACAGCGAATCCGGTCACTTACGACTGGAAAAAAATCTTAGTTTCCGGCGGGCAAAGGGTCGCAGTCTGCAGAAAGCCCTTTTTTATAAGGGAAATCTGGAATCGCGCTAATCACAATACTTTGTTGCGAGGTGTGGATGGCTCTGCTACATCCACGCTGATTTTGACGCTTTGGTGGGTATCAGAGCGCGCTAACCTTCTCGGACTGCGCAGTGTGACGTGCGGACCGGGTCCAGTTGCCGGAAGGGTGCACGTGTCTGAACCAGCTTCGATTTCAACCAGCATCGCATCTCGATATGCGTCAGCCATTTTTGAATTGGCCACCGAGGCCAAATCCGTACCAAAGATTGAAAAAGATTTGGACGCGCTGAACCAAGCGTTGACGGACAGCGACGATTTTGACGCCCTGATCAATTCACCGATCTATACACGCAAAGAACAGACCAATGCCATCGCCGGGATCGCCAAAAAAATGGCGCTGTCGGAACTGATGTCCAACACCCTTGCTGTGATGGGGCAGAAACGCCGCCTTTTTGTGTTGCCACAACTGGTACAGACGCTGCGCGACCTCATCGCCGAAAGCAAAGGCGAAGTGGGCGCGGATGTCACAAGTGCGAAAGCTCTGACCAAAGCACAAACAGACAAACTTGCCAAAACGCTGAAGGCGCAATTTGGCAAAACCGTAACAATCAATGCGACTGTCGATGAAAGTCTCATCGGCGGTCTTGTCGTCAAAGTAGGTTCGAAAATGATCGATACGTCGATCCGTTCGAAACTGAACTCCCTCCAGAATTCAATGAAAGAGGTCGGATAAATGGGTATCCAAGCAGCAGAAATTTCTGCAATCCTGAAAGACCAGATCAAAAACTTTGGTCAAGAAGCTGAAGTGGCCGAAGTTGGCCGCGTGTTGAGCGTTGGTGACGGGATTGCCCGCGTTTACGGCCTTGATAATGTGCAAGCCGGTGAAATGGTCGAATTTCCCGGTGGCATTCAGGGTATGGCCCTGAACCTCGAATCAGACAACGTTGGTATCGTTATCTTCGGGTCCGACCGGGACATCAAAGAAGGCGACACTGTCAAACGTACCAATTCGATCGTGGACGTCCCTGTTGGCGATGAGTTGCTGGGTCGTGTTGTTGACGGTCTGGGCAATCCGATTGATGGCAAAGGTCCAATCAAAACAAAAAAGCGCGGCGTTGCTGATGTGAAAGCGCCCGGTATTATTCCCCGTAAGTCGGTTCACGAACCGATGGCAACTGGCCTGAAGTCAGTTGACGCGATGATCCCGATTGGACGTGGCCAGCGCGAATTGATCATCGGCGACCGCCAAACCGGTAAAACGGCTGTGGCGCTGGACGCCATTCTAAACCAGAGGTCCTACAACGAAGCCGCGGGCGACGATGAGAGTAAAAAGCTCTACTGTGTTTACGTAGCAATCGGTCAAAAGCGCTCCACTGTTGCCCAGCTTGTCAAAAAGCTCGAAGAAAATGGCGCGATGGACTATTCAATAGTTGTGGCCGCCACCGCGTCCGAGCCAGCACCATTGCAGTTCCTCGCGCCTTACGCAGCGACAGCAATGGCAGAACATTTCCGCGACAATGGCCGCCATGCGCTGATCATCTATGATGACCTTTCCAAGCAAGCTGTTGCCTATCGTCAGATGTCGCTGCTGCTGCGCCGTCCACCCGGTCGTGAAGCCTATCCCGGTGACGTTTTCTATCTGCACTCCCGCCTTCTGGAACGTTCAGCCAAACTGAATGAAGATTTCGGCGCAGGCTCTTTGACCGCACTGCCGGTTATTGAAACCCAAGGCGGGGACGTGTCAGCGTTTATTCCGACAAACGTGATTTCGATCACCGATGGTCAGATTTTCCTTGAGACAGAGCTTTTCTACCAAGGCATCCGCCCTGCTGTGAACACAGGCCTGTCGGTTTCCCGTGTTGGGTCGTCCGCGCAAACAAACGCAATGAAATCGGTTGCCGGTCCGGTGAAACTGGAACTGGCTCAGTATCGCGAAATGGCGGCCTTTGCGCAGTTTGGGTCGGACCTTGATGCCTCTACTCAGCAATTGCTGAACCGTGGTGCGCGTTTGACTGAACTCATGAAGCAGCCGCAGTATTCACCACTGACCAACGCAGAGATCGTTTGTGTGATCTTTGCAGGTACAAATGGGTACCTCGACAAGATTGGCGTCGGAGAAGTCGGTCGTTTCGAGGCAGGTCTGCTGGCACACCTGCGCAGCAAACATGCTGATCTGCTGAAATTCATCACCGATGAAGATCCCAAGATCAAAGGCGACGCCGAGGACAAAATCAAAGCAGCTCTCGACGAATTCGCCGCTGACTTCGCGTAAGGGGCCTGACAGATGGCAAATCTCAAGGACCTAAAAAACAGGATCGCGAGTGTCAAAAACACCCGTAAGATCACGAAAGCCATGCAAATGGTTGCCGCGGCGAAACTTCGCCGCGCGCAGGAAAGCGCCGAACAGTCACGTCCTTACACAGAGCGGTTCAATGCTGTTCTGGGCGGGTTGGCTGCGGCATCTGGTGGGTCTGATTCCGCTCCCAAGCTGCTCAGCGGTACGGGTAGCGATCAGGTCCATCTTCTGGTCGTCATGACGGCGGAACGTGGCTTGTGCGGGGGGTTCAACTCGAACATTTCCAAACTTGCACGTGCGCATGCGGAAAAGTTGATTGCTTCCGGCAGGACGGTGAAGATCTTGACGGTTGGCAAAAAGGGTCGGGATGCGATCAAACGCGAGTACGGCCATATGTTTGTTGGCCATGTTGATCTTACTGAAGTGAAACGCGTTGGATATTCCGATGCCCAAGGCGTTGCTAAGGATGTTCTGGCACGCTTTGACGCAGGCGATTTCGACGTTGCGACAATCTTTTATTCAAAATTCGTCAACGTTGTCACACAAGACCCAACCGCGCAGCAGATCATTCCTGCTACATTCGAAGATGCTGGCGCAGACACAACCAGCACGGTCTTTGACTACGAACCAGATGAAGAGGCGGTCTTGGCCGATCTTCTGCCACGCGGTGTCACAACGCAGTTTTTCGCTGCTTTGCTGGAAAACGGAGCGTCTGAACAAGGCGCGCGGATGTCTGCAATGGACAATGCGACCCGCAACGCCGGCGAGATGATCGACAAACTGACCATCCAATACAACCGTTCGCGTCAGGCTGTGATTACGAACGAGCTTATCGAAATTATTTCGGGCGCTGAAGCGCTCTAAAGAACCGGAGACAAAAACATGGCAAACGCAAAAGGCAAAGTGACCCAAGTCATCGGCGCCGTTGTTGATGTGCAGTTCGAGGACAATCTGCCTCAGATTCTGAACGCGCTGACCACCGATAACAATGGCAAGAAACTTGTTCTCGAGGTTGCACAACACCTCGGCGAGAACACAGTGCGCGCAATCGCGATGGACGCGACCGAAGGTCTGGTACGCGGGCAGGCCGTGGAAGACACCGACGGTCCGATCATGGTTCCGGTTGGAAACGCAACTTTGGGCCGTATCATGAACGTCACCGGCGATCCGGTAGACGAAAAAGGCCCGGTTGACGCGACAGACTCTCGCGGTATTCACGGCGACGCGCCGCAGTTTTCCGAGCAGTCCACAGAAACCGAGATTCTGGTGACGGGTATCAAGGTTATTGACCTTCTGGCACCTTACACCAAGGGTGGTAAAATTGGCCTCTTCGGTGGTGCGGGTGTGGGTAAAACCGTTCTCATCATGGAATTGATCAACAACATCGCCAAAGTGCACTCGGGCGTGTCTGTATTTGCGGGTGTGGGCGAACGGACTCGTGAAGGTAATGACCTTTATCACGAGATGATCGAATCCGGTGTTATCGTTCCCGACAATTTGGAAGAGTCAAAAATTGCGCTGGTATACGGCCAGATGAACGAGCCTCCCGGAGCGCGGATGCGGATTGCCTTGTCAGGACTGACCTTGGCGGAACAGTTCCGCGACGACACCGGTTCAGACGTGCTGTTCTTTGTGGACAACATCTTCCGCTTTACTCAGGCGGGCTCTGAGGTTTCGGCGCTCTTGGGTCGTATTCCTTCTGCGGTGGGTTATCAGCCAACTCTGGCGACCGACATGGGAACCATGCAGGAGCGGATTTCATCGACCAAATCCGGTTCAATTACCTCGGTTCAGGCGGTCTACGTGCCTGCGGATGACCTTACTGACCCGGCGCCTGCGACATCGTTTGCGCACCTTGACGCGACAACGGTTCTTGATCGCGCGATCTCGGAAAAAGGGATCTACCCTGCGGTGGATCCACTGGGTTCGACATCACGTCTGTTGGACCCGCTGGTTATCGGCGAAGAGCACTACACTGTTGCTACGGACGTTCAGCAGGTTCTTCAGCGCTACAAATCGCTGCAAGACATCATTGCCATTCTTGGGATGGATGAACTGTCTGAAGACGACAAACTTGCCGTGGCACGTGCCCGTAAACTAGAACGTTTCCTGAGCCAACCATTTGACGTTGCAAAAGTGTTCACGGGATCTGACGGTGTTCAGGTTCCGCTGGATGAAACGATTGCATCTTTCAAAGCGGTTGTTGCCGGTGAATATGATCACCTGCCAGAGGGCGCATTCTACATGGTCGGTGGCATCGAAGAAGTGATCGCAAAAGCCGAAAGAATGGCAGCTGACGCTGCTTAAGGAGAGTTTGTCTGATGGCAGATACAATGCAATTTGATCTGGTTTCCCCTGAGCGGCTGCTTGCGTCGCTTCAGGTGACTTCAGTGCAGATTCCCGGCGCGGATGGCGATATGACCGCCATGGCGGATCATGCACCCGTGATTACCACACTGCGTCCCGGTATTCTGTCGGTTTCCGGACCATCTGGAGATTCCGATTACGCCGTGACAGGTGGGTTCGCTGAAGTTTCAGCAGCGGGCACATCTGTTCTTGCCGAGAAGGCACTGCTAGTTTCTGAAGTGAAAGCGTCAGATATTGATGCCTTTGTGGCCGAAGCGACTGAGGCCGCGAATGGATTGTCAGGAGGCGCAAAGGATGCATCTGACAAGCTGTTGGCTGATCTGGCAGAGTTGCGCAGCGCGGTTGGAGTTTAGCGAGGCTGCTATGCTTTATTGATTAAGCTATTCTAGGCTCGATCCGTTCGGATCGGGCCTTTTCCTTGTATACGGCTAATTTTTGTCGGATTTTGTGACTAATCTGATCAGCACAAATGATTGAACGGTAAAATGATACGATTACGCAACCATCTGATCGGGATTGATCAGGGCGAGACTGCCATGTTCTCGGATTTCGAGGATGGTGGTGCTATGTGGACCGGGAATGGCCCGCGCGAAAGCCGACAATCCATAACATTCTCCGAAGCCTTCAGATCTGAACCGTCGGTTCAGGCATCGATTTCCCTTTGGGACATAGACACTGAAAACCTGATCCGGGCTGAAGTGTCGGCAACTGAAATAACAAATGTTGGGTTTGATCTGGTGTTTCGAACTTGGGGCGACACCCGTGTTGCCCGGATTCGGGCCGCATGGATGGCGATTGGCGAATTGCCGCATTCCGATGAGTGGGACATGTATTAACGTTGATCCGGCCACTCATCTAATTTGCGACGGTCGCTCTCGGGCGCGCCGCAATGTGAGACAATACGCTAACTCAGGAAAGTAGGGGCATATACATCCCATCATAAATCGGTTCCAGGGTGTGTGCTTCAAACAGCGAAGACACAGATGTTCCGTTCCAGATGTTCAATATTGCCTGGGCAAACAAAGGCGCAGTGGGCACGATGCGCACATTTTTGGCACCCATCACTGCTTCTGTCGGTTGAATTGAATCAGTAATAACCAGCGATTTCATGACAGAATTGGTGACTCGCTCGACTGCGGGACCGGACATGACACCATGTGTAATATAGGAATGCACTTCCTTTGCGCCGTTTTCTAACAGTACTTCGGCGGCTTTGCACAAAGTTCCTGCAGTATCGCACATGTCGTCTACGATCAGGCAAGTCTTACCTTTCACATCGCCAATCACCGTCATTTCGGCGACTTCACCGGCCTTTTCGCGGCGTTTGTCAACAATGGAGAGCGGCGAATTAATGCGTTTGGCCAACTCTCTCGCGCGCGCGACGCCGCCAACGTCCGGCGAGACGATCATGAGTTCGCCCATCCTGTCCTTGAATTGCGACTGGATATCGAGCGCAAAAATTGGAGAGGCATAGAGGTTGTCCACCGGAATATCAAAGAAACCCTGAATCTGCGCCGCGTGCAAATCCATGGTCAGGACCCGTTCTATGCCTGCCTCAACCAGCATGTTCGCGACTAGTTTGGCCGATATTGGTGTGCGGGCTTTGGTGCGCCTGTCCTGACGCGCGTATCCGAAATATGGGAGAACCGCAGTAATGCGTGCTGCGCTTGAACGGCGCAACGCATCTGACATAATCAACAGCTCCATAAGATTGTCGTTGGCCGGATTCGATGTCGGCTGAATGATGAACATGTCCTCGCCACGCACGTTCTCAAAAACTTCGACAAAAATTTCACCGTCGTTAAATCGCTCAACCCGGGCTTCGACCAACCCTACATTTGTTCCTCGGTACATGCTCATTCGCCTGGCAATTGCCTTGGCTAGTGGTTGGTTTGCATTCCCCGCTATCATCTTGGGTTCGACTATTGCTGGCATATTGTGAGGTTCCCGAGCAGATGCGGTTATGTGACAGAATCGTAATGTTGACACCGCTTAGCATGGCCTTACGGTTCGTCCAACATTCAGGCGGTATGGAGAAAGAAAATGGCTCATATAGATTACTTTTTCGCAACGATTTCACCTTTCACTTACTTGTCTGGTACACGCCCGGCCGAAATCGCAAAAAAGAATGGCGCGACGATCTCGTATAAGCCTCTTGATATCATGGGTCTGTTCAGCCGAACCGGTGGAACACCACCCAAAGACAGGCACATATCTCGGCAAGAATACCGCTTGCAGGACATGGCTAGAAGGTCGGTGATCGTCGGCAAGAAGCTAAATCTGAAACCCGCCCATTGGCCGACGAATCCGGCACCATCTTCGTATGCAATCATTGCAGCTCAATCTGCTGGTGGTGGCGATCTTGCTGGGCTGGTTGCCGCTTTTACTAAGGCATGCTGGTGCGACGAATTGGATATTGCGCAGGACGATGTGATACGCAAATGTCTTTCGGATGCGGGTTTTGATCCGAAACTGGCCGATAGTGGGTTACTGGCTGGTGCCGAAACCTACGCCGCAAATCTGGAAGAGGCGGTGAATCGTGGCGCCTTTGGCGCTCCGTTCTTGATAACGGATGACGATCAGCGTTTCTGGGGAGAAGATCGGCTGGATGATCTGGATGCGCATTTGGCCGCTCGAGACTGACGTTGCATAGCTGGGCGCCAAGCACATAGTGCCGCATCATCCATTTCAATTCTGACAAAGCGATACCGCTTGATTTTTGGCTCGACCAGCTTAGCTGCTGACAATTTCTAAGAACTGGTCAATCTGGTCGTGCGTGATCGACCAGTCACACACCAACCTGATGGGTAAGAGTGCGTCTGGCGGGCCGGTGTCGATCGATCCCTGCATTACGGAAAAAGTCGCGCCCCGCAATTGAAGGCGCTGCGCCAGAACCCTTGGAATCGAACAGAAAATCATGTTCGCCTGCGGTTCAAAATCAAGCTGAATGTTTGCCGCACGCAGGCCCGCCGCCAATCTGGCGCAGCTTGCATTTGCGGCACTTGCGGTCTCTAGCCAAAGATCATTGCGCAGATACGCTGCCATCTGTGCAGAAAGATAGCGATGCTTGGAAAAAAGATGTGCGCCGCGTTTGCGTCTTAGCTCGAACTCCCAAGCATGCGCCGGATCAAAAAAGATCACCGCCTCGGCGCCCATCAGCCCGTTTTTCGTACCACCAAAACTCACGACATCAATGCCTGATTTCCATGACATCTCGGCCGCTGTACAGCCCAGAGCGACTAACGCATTCGAGAACCGGGCGCCATCCAGATGGACCGGCAAGCCGCTCATCCTGGCCTGGTCCGTGATCGCCCGAATCTCGTCGAGCGTGTAGAGGGTGCCGCATTCTGTGACCTGAGTGATCGAGACCGGCCCGGCCTGGGCGCGGTGCACATCACGGACCTGAAGGGCCGTCAATGTATCCAGTAGCGTTTGACCTGTCATCTTGTCGCTGTCTCCAACAAGAGTCAGCTTTGCCCCACCTGTGTAGAATTCAGGCGCGTTACACTCGTCTTCCTCAATATGGGCCAACGGTGCGCAAAATATAGTCTGCCAGGGTTGTCCTAGGGTTGCCAGAGCAAGAGAATTTGCCGCGGTGCCGGTAGCGACCAGATAAACAGCAGCGTCCGGGGCCTCGAAAATGTTGCGCAACCGCGTACGTACATCGACAGTAAGCGCATCTGCACCGTACGAAGCGGCAAATCCACTGTTGGCTTCATTCAGCGCTTCCATCACTGCCGGATGCACCGGGCCAGCGTTATCAGAAGCGAAAAACATCAGACTGGTTCCTCTATGACATGATCTTCCCACTCTTCTTCAGGGGTCTCGAATTCGCTGACGGTCCAATCCTGAACCGAGACACCGGCATCGTGCACAGATTGGGGCGTGCCTGAGATGAGCGGGTGCCAGTCAAAAAGGGGTTTCCCTTCCCACAACAACCTGTAGGCACAGGTTTGCGGCATCCAGTAGGCATGGCTATCCAGATTTTCCGGTTTAAGAACGATGCATTCCGGGACAAATTGATGTCTGATATCGTACTGAGCACATCGACATGTAGCATCATCCAAAAGGCGGCAAGCGACGCGAGTTAATGCAACTTCGCCAGATTCCTCATCTTCAAGTTTGTTTAGGCAACATTTGCCGCATCCATCGCACAGTGCCTCCCATTCGGTTTGGGTCATGCGATTCAGGGGTTTGTGTTCCCAAAATCTTTTGCTCAAACCACTGCGATCTATAGGGTCTTTCATAGTGCACTTAGAATCGCGCGGGCGTTGATACAATCTGTACTCATTTGGGATATCAAGCCATCAAGATTGTCAAAAACTTCCTCACCCCGCAGATGTTCGACTAGCGCGACTGAAACTTGGGCGCCATAAAGATCGCCGGAGAAATCAAAGAGGTATGTCTCTAGGTTGGCAATGTTTTCGCCGAACATGGGCCGCACACCGAGCGAGGCCGCCCCCTGGTAGCTCCCCGCGTGCGGGCCATCCAGAACATCGATCAAGACAGCGTAGACGCCAAAGGCAGGAGGATGCAGCCCGTCAATCGATATATTCGCCGTGGGAAATCCAAGCTCACGTCCACGTTGTTCACCGCTGATCACCTGGCCCTCAATACGGTGCCAGTGCCCCAGCATGGCAGCTGCGTCTCTCGGGCAGGCTTCGCTCAGGGCGTCACGGATCGCGGTTGAGGAAACCCTTGCTGTCGCATTTGTGACCATAGGCGCAATGGTCACGCCAAAGCCCATAAGATCGCCAAATTCAACCAAATCCTGCGCCCGACCAGCGCGGCCCTTTCCAAAGCAAAAATCTGACCCTACAACCACATGGGTCAAGGCAAGCCCGTCCGCGATGACGTTGCGGGCAAACTGCTCAGGCGTGAGCGAGGCAAGTGAAGCATTGAAGTTCAACTCGTAAAGTCGTTTTACACCGAGTTTTTCAAGTCGGCTGGCACGGGCCTCTCGGCTCATCAATCGGAACGGCGGGGCAGAAGGTGCAAAATATTGACGTGGATGTGGTTCAAACGTCATGACGCCCACCGGGGCGTCGGGCGCGGCATTTCGGGCTAATTCTATGACTGATTGGTGGCCAAGATGCACACCGTCAAAGTTCCCGATCGCTGCGCTGGCACCGCGATCCTCCTCTTCGACAAACTCAATATCACGGACAATTCGCATAACGCTTGGGTAGCGGTCCGCGCGCATAGGTGCAAGCGCGTGTTGGGCCTAGTCGAACTTGCGACTGGGAGCGAGCACTGTTGCCTCTCCGATCAAAACCTTCTTGCCACCGACTGCGCAATGGCAATCCAGTTTGACGCGGCGTTTGGCAAAGTCGATATCGATCACCTTGACTTCGGCATGCACCATGTCGCCGGGTCGCACAGGCGCGAGAAATTTCAGGGTTTGGCCCATGTAAACGGTGCCATGGCCCGGTAGCTGTTCGCCAATAACAGCCGAGATCAGGCCAGCGGTCAGCATCCCATGCGCAATGCGGCCTTCAAAAATGGTGTCCTGAGCATAGTCATCGTCCAGATGCACAGGATTGTGGTCCGTCGAAACCTGCGCGAACATTTCGATGTCCTGATCTGTCACGACTTTGTCCAAGGAACGTCTCATACCCATTTCCAAGTCTTCGATACAGATCGTGCCACGGGGCATGTTGTCCAACATGAGCTCCTCCTTCGGTGCAAGGGTAATAATTAGGTTGCTTGGCCGCTAAGTTTAGCAACTTTATTACTTTGCGCGTGCAGAAAATCAAGTCTTTTCTGAACTACCTGAGTTGTCCGATCGTATAGGTTGGGCTCGACATTTCTTTTTCTAAATAAGAAGTTAGGGCATCTGGGTCGGGTTGGCGCGTCGTTTTTGTCTCTGCAGCTGCTAAGCCACCCGAGATAAAGATGGAATCAATGTCTTCGCCCATTGCGCCTTTGATGTCGGTCAGAACACCATCGCCAATCGCGAGAATGGCGCTGTCGGGTGCAAATTTCCCAATTTCTGATAGGCGGCGGCGCGCCAGATCATAGATTGGCGGGTGCGGCTTACCGAAATACAGGCTCTCGCCCCCCATTTCGGTATAAAGCTGCGCCAGTGCGCCCGCGCACCACTCTCGAGTCTCGCCCCGGTCCACTACTATATCAGGGTTTGCACAAAGCAGTTTCAGCCCCTTGTTCTTTGCAAAAAGGAATTCGGCGCGATTTGCGTCCGGGTGCGCCAGCGCGTCAAACGGACCACAACAAACAATGCCTTCTGCCTCAGACAACGGTACGCGAGTGACGTGGACAGGGTCTTCAATAACGTGGATAGGTTCAAAGAAACCCGCGTCACGTGTTTCGTCGCCCATGAAATAGACCTTCTGACCGACAGCTCCGCGAAACATTGCAGCACGCGCTGAATCGCCCGATGTCGCAATAGTGTCCCAGGCGTCATCCGGAACGCCAAAGCCACGGATCTGAGGCGCCACACCCGCCCGCGGCTTAGGCGAATTCGTCAGCAACACAACTGTTCCCCCCGTTTTGCGATATTCCTGTAGGGCGGCCACTGCTTCTGGAAACGCCTTTACACCATTGTGAACGCAGCCCCACAGATCGACAAAAAGTGCCTTGTAACGATCAGAAACTTCGGAAAGGGCAGAGATGATTTGTGTCATTGGGGCCTCTTGAATGAATGTCCGGCGGTATGCGTTGGTTTTGAATACGAGAACAGGCAGCCTGCGACCATCGAAAAGAGGTACATTGGCCAATTAGGCCAAATCGGCGTTTTCGGATATGTTGCCCTGGTCGCCAATGCGGCTTGAACTGCATCTGCGCGGCTTTTTTCAATATTGGGAGGAATTTCTATGCCACTTTATATGTTTCAAGCCCGCTACACGACGGCTGCAATCAAAGCTATGGTTGACAATCCACAGGATCGGGAAGCGCCCGCAAGAAAGCTTATAGAAGCCTTGGGGGGAAAGTTACACAACTTGTATTTCTGCTTTGGCACTGAGGATGTTATGGTCATTGTCGAGGCGCCGGATGACAACGCGATGGCAGCCTGTGCCTTGGCAGTAGGGTCCTCGGGTGCGTTTTCCGGTGGATCAACAACCAAATTGATGACCTCCCAAGAGGCGATAAAAGCCATGGAAACAGCCAAGGCAGCTTCTGGCAGTTATAAGCCCGCCACAGGGTAAGCCGAACCAATCAAAGCGTTTCGTGTTTAGCTTGAGACACTCGGTATCACCTAACGTGTTGAAATCTTTGATTTCAGGCAGCGTTGTGTGATTCAAGTTTAACGCGAAATGCTATAGGCGACGGCCGGGTTGGCGATTGAGGCACTAACCCAGCATTCTGAAACTAGCTTGAAATCTTAAACTTTGAGGTTCGGAATGATCTGCTTTTTGCGGCTCATGACGCCCGGCAGAACAACGCTGTCACTTGTTGCATCCGCGTCAAAGCTTTTCTTGGCGATGGATTTTACCAATTCATTGGGAACAAGCAACGTTGCTTCTTCCTTCAGAATGTCGACCACAAACAGCAAGACCTGATCAGCGCCATCTTCGGATGCGACGCCTGGCATCGCAGACATCAGGGCGTCCTTGCGGTCGAGAACAGACTGCGGCGAGGTGGTTTCCAGAACCGAAACCCGAAACTGCATGCCGTCGACTTCGTATTCCTTGGAATCCATGCGCAACAATTCGGCTTCGGAAAACGCAGAAACGTCTGACTTGGCCGCGAACATTTTGGCGGCATAGTTGCCAATGTCGATCCCCAGGTCTGCTGCCAATTCATCGGCAATCGCTTTGTCTTCGGCTGTTGTAGTCGGGCTGCGGAATTCCAAAGTGTCGGACAGGATGCAGGTTAACATGGCGCCTTTTACGGCGTCCGGCATGCTGGCTATGTCGTCCCCAATGATCTTGCGCATGATGGTCGCGGTACAGGCCAAAGGTTCGATGACGATGTTTATCGGGCCTTTGGTTTCCAAGCCACCGACTAGCTTGTGGTGGTCGATGATGGCCCGAATGTCTGCGTTGTTGATGTTGTTGGGCAATTCAGCAGGGTTGTTGGTGTCAACGATTACAACGGGTTGGTCATCTTCAACATCGCCGATGATTTGCGGCTTATCCAATTTCCAATGATCCAGCATGAAAAGCGCTTCTGTGTTTGGCTCGCCCAGCAATGCTGGCTTCGCATCGATACCTTTGATCTGGTTCAGCCACCACGCCCAGATGATCGGGCTGCCTGTGCTGTCTGTATCGGGGGATTTGTGGCCAAAAACGAGAGTGGTCATATGCGTGCTCCTGTAATAATCGGGCTGTTTTCGGGGCTTATAGGACTGTGTCAAAGCGTTGTCACGCCGCATTCTGCCGCACCCCTGCGACTGGCTCGTCCCAACAAAAACGGGCGGCCAACAGACCACCCGATTGAAATGAAAATATGTTTGTGTCAGGACTTGCGACGTTTGCGTCGCAGCGCGGCGAATGCACTCAATCCACCGACCATCAGGAAGCCTGCTCCGGGCACCGGTACAGGGGTAAGATCGATGTTAATGTCGCCCTGCTTGCCGTTTAGATTGGCGATTGTTGAGTTGTTGGAACAGATAGAGCAAGTGGCCGACGTCACGTTAATCATGAACCAATTGGCCAGACCAAAGTTCTTGTTTTTGTTGTTGGCACCGTTGTCAGTGCCGTTACTACCGCCGATTTGGGTTGCCCAGGGTCCGTTAACGGGTTTGCGTGTTACTCTCAAGTCCAATCCTGCCAGAATACCGGTACCTCTCAAAACTCCACCCACTAGGTTGCGATAAAAGGTGGAGGCCGTCGCCTTCGAACCATTCTCAGATTTGAATGTCGGTGTGAACGCGTTGCCGTTGATATCTTTGAATGTGCTGTCGTAGAAATAAGACAACTTGAATCCGGCAAGTGCGTTTGTCTGGGAAACAACATCGCCGACCAACGTGGCGGTGCCATCGCTGAGAAAGGTCATTGTCCCGAATGGCGTGAAGTTAAAATCCTTTCCGACACCATTGCCCAGCCCGGTGGAAATCCACAGGCTGTGGTCGGCGCGCGATCCAACGGCGGATGTAGCTTTATATTTTGCAGTGACGGTTGCGGCAAAAGCGGAACTGGCCAACAGACCAGCAAAGATCGCGCCGAGCGCGACAGATTTCAGTTTCATGAACACATACCTGCTTACTAATTACGATAGTCGTCTTAAGTTCATATTAGCTAAAATGCGAAATGCCAGCACAATTTCGACCTAATTTCGCCATTTTTCACTGTACCGTTTCTCAACTCGAAAAAGTTCTGGGGTGCAACAAAAGATAGTTCCTGATGCGACATCAATACTCTGGCGCTGTTATAGTCCTGTTCAATTCTTGCTGGCCGTCGACAACGCCACCCAAAAAGTTATCATTGTCTCTAAATTGAGGGCGTAAAATGATGACCGGCCTGTCTGAAACAAAGCTTTACGAACCTGTGAAGATGTTCCTTGAGCGGCAGGGGTATACCGTGAAGGCAGAAGTAGGGGCCGCAGATGTCGTTGCAATTCGCGGCTCGGAACCACCGGTTATTGTTGAACTCAAAACGGGGTTTTCGCTGACGTTGTTTCATCAATGCGTGGCCCGTCAGGCGATCACCGACAATGTCTACCTTGCTGTGCCAAGACACTCCGGCAAGCGGTTCCAAAAGGCGTTCAAGGACAATAAAGCCCTAGCGCGAAAATTGGGTTTGGGCGTGATGACGGTTCGTCTATCAGATGGTCATGTTGAGGTGCATCACGACCCGGGGCCCTATTCCCCCCGCAAGTCAAAACGCCGCCAGCAAAGGTTATTGCGTGAATTCGACCGATTGCAGGGTGATCCCAACTTGGGCGGAGCGACGCGCCACGGGATCGTGACAGGCTATCGTCAGGACGCGCTGCGTTGCGCTGCTTATCTTGCTGAGACAGGGCCTAGCAAAGGTGCCGATGTAGCGCGTGCGGTGAAAGTGGAAATGGCGACGCGCATCATGGCTGACAATCACTACGGCTGGTTTGAGCGGGTTCGAACCGGAATATATCAACTTACCCACGAGGGTTCGGCGGGACTAAAACACTGGGCGTATAGTTGGGATTATCCTGGCTCCCCCTAAATGCTGGAATTTACTTTTTTTAAGACACCAATTCGACTTTACAGCAAACCGCATCGCGCCATTCAGGCCGCGCTAAGTACATTCTTTGCCCTTGTGCCTGTGTGCATTCTAACGAAACCGAAACAGGATTCTGTGAACTGAACGGCTCATGCTTTCCGAATCGATCTAAGCCCGCCAATCCCGTTGAAAAAAGTAGCAAAAATTTCTGCGGCCTGACCTGTTGACTCACGCAAGGGTCATCCTTAACTAAGCGCTGTTGTCACTCGACTGTTATGAGTGATAACGGCCTTTCGGAAGCCGAAAGGTCCCGTAAATAACTTTGAGCCTTAAGGAGCTGCAAAGATGGCATTGAAACCGCTTCATGACCGTGTACTGGTTCGCCGCACAGAGAGCGATGAAAAAACAGCCGGTGGGCTGATTATCCCTGATAGCGCAAAAGAGAAACCTTCCGAAGGCGAAGTCGTCGCAATCGGTGAAGGCGCGCGCAAAGACAGCGGAGAACTGATCGCAATGGCAGTCAGCGCTGGCGACAAGATTCTGTTCGGCAAATGGTCGGGTACAGAAGTCACAATCGACGGCGAAGAGCTGCTGATGATGAAAGAAAGCGACATCATGGGCATTATTGCCTAAGTCACCCGACCCTACTTTTTAACGAAACTCTAGACATTCAGGAGCAAGCACATGGCTGCTAAGGACGTCAAATTCGACACAGATGCCCGTAATAGGATGCTGAAAGGCGTCAACATTCTGGCGGACGCTGTCAAAGTCACGTTGGGCCCAAAGGGTCGTAACGTTGTTATCGACAAATCTTTTGGCGCACCGCGCATCACCAAAGATGGTGTAACCGTTGCCAAAGAAGTCGAACTGGAAGACAAGTTCGAAAACATGGGCGCGCAGATGGTCAAAGAAGTGGCCAGCCGCACCAATGACGAAGCCGGTGACGGCACAACAACCGCGACAGTTCTGGCGCAGGCCATTGTTCGCGAAGGTCTGAAATCGGTTGCCGCTGGCATGAACCCGATGGACCTGAAGCGTGGTATCGATTTGGCAACGGCAAAAGTTGTTGAAGAAATCAAAAACGCGTCACGCGAAGTCAAAGACAGCGACGAAGTTGCGCAGGTTGGCACAATCTCTGCAAACGGCGAAGCTGAAATCGGTTCGCAAATCGCTGGTGCGATGCAGAAAGTCGGCAACGAAGGTGTTATCACCGTCGAAGAAAACAAAGGCCTGGAAACAGAGACCGATGTTGTCGAAGGTATGCAATTCGACCGTGGTTACCTGAGCCCTTACTTTGTCACTAACGCTGACAAGATGACGGCTGAGCTGGAAGACTGCATGATCCTCTTGCACGAGAAAAAACTCTCGTCGCTGCAAGCCATGGTTCCACTGCTCGAGCAAGTTATCCAGTCGCAAAAGCCGCTTTTGATCATCGCGGAAGATGTTGAAGGCGAAGCGCTGGCTACTCTGGTTGTGAACAAACTGCGTGGTGGTTTGAAAATCGCGGCTGTCAAAGCTCCAGGTTTTGGCGATCGCCGCAAAGCGATGCTGCAGGATATCGCCATTCTGACCGGTGGTCAGGTGATTTCCGAAGATCTGGGCATGAAGCTTGAGTCCGTGACCATGGACATGCTGGGCACTGCCAAGCGCATTCAAATCACCAAAGATGAAACAACTGTCATCGATGGTAATGGCGAGTCCGCCGAGATCGAAGCACGTGTGGGTCAAATCCGCGGCCAGATCGAAGAAACCACATCTGACTACGATCGTGAAAAGCTGCAAGAGCGCGTTGCCAAATTGGCAGGTGGTGTTGCTGTGATCCGCGTTGGCGGCATGACTGAAGTCGAAGTGAAAGAGCGCAAAGACCGCGTTGATGACGCCCTGAATGCGACCCGTGCGGCCGTACAAGAAGGTATCGTTGTCGGTGGTGGCGTTGCTTTGGTCCAAGCCGGCAAAAAACTGGAAGGCCTTGAAGGCGCAAACAACGATCAGAACGTTGGTATCACAATCGTACGTAAAGCGCTGGAATCACCACTGCGTCAGATTGCCGAAAACTCCGGCGTTGACGGTTCGGTTGTTGCGGGCAAAATCCGTGAGAGCGACGACGCGACTTTCGGTTTCAACGCGCAAACTGAAGAGTATGGCGATCTGTTCAAATTCGGCGTTATCGACCCTGCGAAAGTGGTGCGTACAGCACTGCAAGACGCAGCATCGATTGCAGGCCTGTTGATCACAACAGAAGCCATGGTTGCAGATAAGCCATCCAAAGAAGGCGCTGGCGCCCCAGGTGGCGGAATGCCTGACATGGGCGGCATGGGTGGCATGATGTAAGCCAGCCCGGCTTTTGAGAGATGTGAGAGGGGCCTTCGGGCCCCTTTCTTTTTTCCACATTTTCATTTCATAAGCGATGAATTGCGCCCGCAGTCAGTATGAGTATGGTACGATGATAACAGACTTACGGATGATATGATGAGCGAAAAGATTGGAGTTATCGGGCTTGGCCGGATGGGCAGCGCGATAGCTGAGAGACTGGCGACGCAAGGTTTGTCAGTCTCAGGCTGGACGCGCTCTGGGGTATCCTCGCAATGGGCTGAACCGTTGGGGATCAACGCTGTTGACGATCTTGGAAAGCTGGTCGAAGACTCCGACATCATTCTCTTGAGCTTGTTTGATGACGCTGCGGTGCTTGATGTGCTCGACCAGATTCTTGCTTTGAATCTAGTTGGAAAGCTGATCGTTGACACTTCGACCGTTTCGACTGACCTCCTTACCAGAAAAATCGGAGAAATCACTGAAACCGGAGCCTCGGCAATGGATGCGCCCATTTCTGGTGGGCCAGAATTGGTCCTTGCCGGAGAATGTGGTGTTTTTGCTGGTGGTACCGGGCAGGATTTTGACCGCTTGTCCCCCATTCTTGAACGTTTTTCCAACCGCTGCGCGCACATAGGACCTTTGGGGACTGGGCTGGCGATGAAAGTGATCAACAATGGATTGCTGCAAGGCGCATGGGCTGCACTGGTTGATGTTGTTCAAATCGCGAAGAGGTCGGGGATATCGCTTGAGAAAACGCTGGACATCCTTGGCAAAGGGCCAGCGGTTAATCCCATGATGAAGGCGCGAATTCCAAAGATGCTGGGCGAAGACACGATCGTCGGATTTAATATTCATGGTGCCGTCAAAGACTCGGGAGTATTCGTCAATACAGCACATCGTCTCGGGCTTGAGGCCCCAACGCTAAGTATCGCGCGTGATATTTGGAACCGCAGCCTCGAGGCAGATCGGGGTGAAAGCGACGTGGCTGATCTGATCTCGTTGGCGTACGATGAGGCGTGATGCCGTCGTCCTAATTTCATTAACGTCGCTTGTCATGGTGGCCTTTGCATCCAATTCGGTTTTGAACCGATTGGCGGTCGAAGGCATGTTTATCGATCCGGGCAGCTTTGCCCTGATACGTGTGGTGTCTGGTGCGATTGCGCTGGGAATGATCCTGATAGTCCGTGGCGGCGGACTGCCTGTGCAGTTGCGGCCACGTCTGTTGGGTTCTTTGTCGCTCTCACTCTATTTGGTAGGGTTTTCACTGGCCTATCTAACACTTGATGCCGGACTGGGTGCGCTGATTCTGTTTGGTACCGTCCAACTATCAATGTTCGCACACGCGGCAAGGCGCGATGGCGGTTTGAGCCGCCGCCGCACGATAGGCGCTGCGATCGCGTTTGTTGGGCTCATTTTTGCGCTCTGGCCCGGGGGTGGGTCGCCAACGGACCCTGTGGGCGCGCTGCTCATGGTGGCTGCAGGGATTGGTTGGGCGATTTACAGTATTGCCGGACGGAAAGAAAGCGATGCGCTGGGCGCAACAGCAGCAAATTTTATGATTGCCACTCCCCTTCTCGCAGTACTTTTTCTCAACGGCGGAACGGAAGTGACATTTGCCGGTGCCGGGCTGTCAATTGCGTGCGGCGCAGTAACGTCTGGATTGGGTTACGCTTTATGGTACACGGTGTTGCCGCGGCTTGAGACCAGTACAGCGGCTGTTGTTCAGCTAAGCGTGCCCGTGATCGCAATTTTGGGAGGCGCAGTATTTTTGGGCGAGGCGCTGAGTATTCGCATTGGTTTGTCCGCCGTCATAGTGCTCGGGGGGATCGCGATCGCTATTATTTCGTTAGCTGCTCCAAAGGGTCATAAAGTGGCGCACGTGCGGGATCAAACGCCAGAAGACTAAGGCTGTCAGGTTTGTAAGGCAGCGTTTCCAACTCTTCTGCCGAAACCCAGCGCCGTTCCGTCACGATGCCTTCCGGGTCCGTCCATTCTTGAACTTTTTCACCGCCTTTGACCCGGCAGCGGAAAAATACTTCGGCCTGATGAAATCCGGTGCCGGGATCATGAAACTCGTTAATCATGCAAGGTTGACCAACCTCTATCCTGAGACCGGTTTCCTCGTATACTTCCCGCGCCAGATTTTCCGGGAGCGATTGGCCCGGTTCTGCCCCACCGCCTGGGGCGCACATCAATGGGCTACGATTATCGGGCCATGCGTTTACAATGAGAAGCCGGTCATTTTCCACAATGACCGCGCGCGTGGCCAATCGAACTGAGTTTTGGCGCATGGTGATCTGCCCTTTATGTGATGAAAGCCCGAAGATTCCCTTTTGTACTGTTGTGTTTCCGACTATCTCAACCCAATGCGGTCCCTGATTGCCTTTTTGATAGTTTGGCCCAGTGCAGTTTTAGCGGACTGCGTTGTGCTGCTGCACGGTCTTGCGCGGACCGATACGTCGTTTGCGCTGATGGAAACGGTGCTGGAGGCGAAGGGTTACCTAGTCGTCAACCCAGGATATCCATCCACGCAGGCGACAGTGCAAGACCTTGTCGCCCAAACCTTACCAGGCGCGACAAGCGAATGCGGGGATCAGACAGTTCATTTTGTGACTCATTCGATGGGCGGCATTCTTGTACGCCAATGGCTTTCAGAGAACCGGCCTGAAAATCTGGGTCGCGTAGTGATGTTGGCCCCGCCCAATCAAGGGAGCGAGTTAGTCGACGCCCTGGGCGATATGGCAGCGTTTGAGTGGATCAACGGACCTGCGGGACAGCAGTTGGGGACGGGTGCAGACAATTTACCCAAGAAACTGCCCTCAGTTGATTTTCCTCTTGGCGTCATCGCAGGTGATCAATCGTTGAACGCCTATTACTCCAGCCTCATAGAAGGACCTGACGATGGCAAGGTGTCAGTTAAATCCACAAAGGTTTCGGGTATGGCGGACCACATTGTTCTTCCGGTGACCCATACGTTCCTGATGAATAACCCACTAGTTATTGCGCAATCGGTCTTGTTCATTGAAGAAGCCAGATTCGATTCGGCGCTGACTTGGGCCGACGCTGCACAGGCCATTGCTATGGACATCGGTTGCGAGGCCGGGCTGTGTGAATCTGCTGGTACGGGCGTCGAAGCGGAAGAGAAAAATGACTGACCTTAGTCTGAATTTTGTGGGCGCTCAGGTTCTGAGGACCGCAGACCTGTCAGAAGGTGAATTGTCGATCAGCAACGGATTGATTTCGGAGAACCGCGGGCGCCGCGAAATCAACTTGAGCGGTTATCTCGTTCTTCCCGGCATAGTCGATGTGCATGGCGATGGATTTGAGCGACATCTTGCCCCACGTCGTGGTGCCATGAAGCAAATGGCAGAAGGTATCGTTGCCACCGAAGCAGAACTGGCCGCAAACGGAATTACGACTGGTGTTATGGCCCAGTTTCTAAGCTGGGAAGGCGGGCTGCGCGGCGCTGAATTCGCAGATCAGGTGCTCAGTGCCATTCGCGACACAAAATCCGATTTCGTTACTGATCTGATTGGCCAACTACGCTTTGAAACTCACCTGTTGGATGAATATGAAACTCTGCCAGATAGAATTGCTAAATGGCAGGTTTCTTATGTCGTCTTTAATGACCATCTGCCGCACGATAAACTGGCGGAAGGCAAACGCCCCCCGCGCTTGACCGGACAGGCCCTTAAGGCGGGACGCAATCCAGAAGTTCATCTCGCGCTATTGCAGCAATTGCACGCCCAGCATGGCAACGTGGGCGCGGCATTAGATCATCTTTGTGCCGACCTGAAAAAGCAGGGCGTCAGAATGGGTAGCCACGATGATGCGGAGGCGGGGGATCGCGCCATTTGGCATGCCCGCAGCGTCAAGATTGCCGAATTTCCTGAGACGTTTGTGGCAGCCGAGGCGGCAAAATCTACCGGCGACTATGTAATTTTGGGAGCCCCCAATGTTGTTCGCGGAGGATCCCACAAAGGCAATGCGAGTGCCATCGATCTGATCGCAATGGGGCTTTGCGATGCTATCGCTTCGGACTATCACTACCCGTCTCCACGCCGGGCGGCTTTGATGCTGGCGGCCAGTGGCGTTACTGATTTTGCGGGCGCCTGGCATCTGGTGTCATCCGGGCCGGCGAAAGTGCTTGGTCTACGAGACCGGGGTAAACTCCGTCCCGGGCTGCGCGCCGATCTGGTTGTGCTTGACGCAAAGACCCACCGCGTTGCGGCGACCATGGCGGGTGGGCGATTCAGCTATGTGACAGGCGACGTAGCGCAAAGGCTCGTTGGTTAAGAAGGGCGGGTCACTCGATTGACGTGTCCCATCTTTCGCCCTGGCTTAACGTCCGCTTTGCCATAAAGATGCAAGGCGGTGTCGGCCTGCTTGGAAAGATCTGGCACCCGATCCATATCGTTTCCAATCAGGTTTTCCATCACAACATCCGCATATCTTTGACCGTCGCCCAGCGACCATCCGGCAATTGCGCGTATGTGCTGTTCGAATTGATCAATGGCGCAACCGTTCTGTGTCCAGTGGCCTGAGTTATGGACCCGTGGCGCAATCTCGTTCACTATCAGGCCTTCTGTTGTGACAAAAAGTTCGACTCCTAATACGCCCACGTAGTCCAGTGCATTGAGAATTTTCGCCGCCAAAAGAACCGCATCTGTCCTTTGCGTTGTGCCAAGCCGGGCAGGCACCGTTGTAGTGTGTAGTATGCCGTTCCGATGAACGTTTTCGCCCGGGTCAAAACAGGCTACATCGCCATTTAGACCACGTGCGGCAATGACGGAAACTTCATGTGTGAAGTTGACAAACCCCTCCAGAACCGCAGGTGCCTCAGCCATATCCGCAAGCGCTGCTTCAGCGTCGTCAGATGTTTGCACGCGGGCCTGTCCTTTACCGTCGTACCCAAGCCTTCGAGTTTTCAGGATTGCGGGCGTCCCGATGGTTTCCAGGGCGTTCGACAGCGATGCGGAATCCGTGACGTCACCAAATGGCGCGACCGTCAATCCAAGACCTTGAAGGAACTCTTTTTCAGTGAGCCGGTCCTGTGAGATGCGCAGCGCTTCACGGTTTGGCCGTATCGGTCGGTGAGCTTCCAGAATGTCCAATGCATCTGTTGGGATATTTTCGAACTCATATGTGATCACGTCAACAGTATCGGCAAATTCAGCCAAGGCTTTTTCGTCTTCATAGGCGGCGGTTGTTACCTTGTGGGCGACGTCACTTGCAGGAGGGTTTTCACCAGGTTCGAAGACATGGGTCTTGAAACCAAGCCGGCTGGCGGCCACAGCCAACATGCGCCCAAGTTGTCCGCCCCCAAGAATACCAATCGTTGCGCCGGTAGGTAGAGTATCAGTCATCGCTGGGGGCCTCTGGGATTGAGTCCGACAGGGCTTCGCGCCATTCATCAAGGCGGATCGCCAGCGCATCATCCTGCAGCGCAAGAATGCCTGCGGCCATAAGCCCTGCATTGGCGGCACCAGCAGAACCGATTGCCATCGTTGCGACCGGATAACCCTTCGGCATCTGCAAGATGGAATAAAGCGAATCGACGCCCGACAAAGTGCTGGTGTGCACAGGCACGCCAATTACTGGCACACGTGTTTTTGAAGCCATCATCCCTGGCAAATGGGCAGCACCTCCCGCGCCAGCTATAATGACCTGAAGTCCGCGGGAAACGGCGGATTTCCCATAATTCCACAGCCGGTCTGGGGTGCGATGAGCCGATACGATGCGGGCCTCGTAAGGCACCTCCAACACGTCAAGAATATCTGCAGCCTGTTTCATAGTTGGCCAGTCGGACTGACTGCCCATGATCAGACCTACTGTCGGAGTACCCATGCTTTATGTGCCTTTTTGCCACTGTCCAAGCAGGCACTATACCCAACGGAACTGGTGGCGCAATGTGCCTCGGAGTATTGCGGGTTATACCGTGTCAGGCAATAATATCAGGGGTAAGTCGATCTTCGATGCGCGCTATAATGTCTTTGAGACGCAACTTGCTCTTTTTGAGACGTTGCATCGTTAGTTGATCGCTTGTGCCTTTTTCCACTAGGGCGGCAATTGCCTGGTCCAGATCCCGGTGTTCGCGTTTGAATACCTCTAACTCGACTCGCAATACATCGTCGGTTTTCATGGATATATCAATTGGGGCATTCATTTGGCACTGATTCTCATCTGATCGTTGGCGACATCTTAAGATAGTCATTCAACTTGATTTGTCATAGCCCTTGTCGGATGTCTTGTTTAACCCCATATTTAGTCGAAGGCGGTTGCCATAACGGGACCGCACTGAATCGTCGCTTTACGCAAAGGACGTGTCGATGACAAAACTGACCTTGGGGGGATACCCTCATTTGCTCGGGTTCGAGCAGCTCGAACGGCTGCTAGAGCGCACTGCCAAATCAGGCAATGAAGGCTACCCACCGTTCAACATCGAACAGACTTCTGACTATTCTTACCGGATCACACTGGCCGTCGCCGGTTTCGCCGAGCATGACCTGTCGATTACCGTAGAAGACCGACAACTGGTCATCAGGGGACGCCAATCGGACGACGATGGCGGACGCATCTTTTTGCATCGCGGCATAGCGGGACGTCAATTCCAGCGCTCGTTTGTGCTGGCAGACGGTGTGGAGGTCGGCGAAGCAATTATGGAGAATGGCCTGCTTCATGTGGACCTGACCCGAGCCGAACCTGAGACTATCGTACAGACCATAGCAATCAAGAAAGGGTAAGCCATGGATAAGCAATACGAAATGCCAGACGATGCAAGCCGGATTGTCTATGTAAAATCAATAGACGTGGCTGACTTGCCCGCTGATGTCCGGCGCGAAGCCGGCGGACTAGAGCGCCTTTACGCCGTTCACAGAGACAATGGAGAGCAACTGGCACTGGTGGCAAATCGCAAACTGGCCTTCAGTCTTGCGCGAGAAAACAACTTTGCACCGGTGCCGGTGCACTGAGGTCTTATTTGGCTGCGGCGTTATCCCGCAACAGGCGTCGCAGGATCTTGCCTGACGGCGACTTTGGGATATCGTCAATAAAGCTAACGCTGTGAAGGTGTTTGTAGTGTGCGAGATGTTCCGCCACATAGGCTTTCACAGCGTCCTCAGAGAGCGTTTGCTCCGGCGCGCAGACTACATAGGCCGCCGGGACTTCGCCTGCCTCATCGTCAGGAATGCCAATCACGGCAGCGTCGCCGATTTTTGAATGAGATGTCAGCACAGCCTCCAATTCGGCTGGTGCGACTTGAAAGCCTTTGTACTTGATAAGCTCCTTCAGCCGATCACGAATAAAAAGGTACCCGTCGCTGTCTATGCTTGCGATGTCGCCCGTGTGTAACCAGCCTTCTGAATCTATGGTCGCTACCGTTGCGTCAGGGTTGTTCAGATACCCTTTCATCACCTGGGGACCTCTGATCCACAATTCGCCGTCCTGGCCCGCGCCGAGATCATCACCAGTCTTCGTATCCACAATTCGGCATTCAGTACCGCCAACGGCCTGTCCGCCAGACCCTGACTTTGCCGATGACGGATGTGAAACATGCGATACTGGGCTAAGTTCTGTCATGCCATAGCCTTGGATGACCTTGCACCCCAACCGTGCGGCTACTGCATCGCTAAGGTCGGAGCCCAAGGGGGCTGCGGCGCAGCCGATATAATCGAGACTGGAAAGGTCGAACTGATCAATCATTGGATGCTTTGCCAACGCTATCGCAACAGGGGGAACGACCCAAAGCGAGCGGGCTTTATGGTCCTGAGCTATGCGTAAGAATAGCTCCAGATCAAATCTCGGTAACGTGACAACGCTTCCTCCGGTTGCAAGGTAACAATTCAACATAACCATCATGCCATAAATGTGAAAAAATGGCAGGAAGGCAGGGGCAACATCGCCGTTATGAATATCAGCACACGCAATGATCTGGTCAAGATTAACAACGAGATTGCGATGGCTAAGCATGACGCCCTTGGGTAAACCCGTTGTTCCGGAGGAATAGGGCAAAACTACGATGTGATTGTCCAAATCTACCGGAACCTGTTCCTCAATTGGCGGGCCCATCAAGCTGTCTAGTGAAGTGGCGCCTTCTGCCTCACCTATGACAACAATTTCATGGATTTCGGTGCCTACTTTTGCTGCTTTTGCTGTCTCCAAAAAGGCGGGGGCCGTGACCAGAATCTCGGCTTTTGAGTCGATCAGCTGGTGGCGTACTTCATGCTCTGTATAGGCGGGATTAATTGTCGTAATTGTACCGCCAGCCCAGGCGACGCCGTGAAAAACCACAGCGTAGGCTGGCATATTTGGTGCCATCAAGGCGATGACATGATCTTTGCCCAGATTGCGGTTGGTCAGTCCACCAGCAAGGCTTTTGATGCCGTCCATCAGCTGTTCGGCCGTTAAGGTCTCTCCCGTGACCCCGTCCGTTAAGACAACTTGATTAAGCCGCGTTGAAAGAGCCTCAAGCAGACACTCTGTGATCGTCAATTCTCTGATTTCAACATCGTCAAATGAGCTTTTAAAAATGGTCATGAAATCCCCCAGTCCGTTACAACTATTGCACAGACTAGAGGATTTTGGAGTTAAATATGTGACTTAGGACACAGAGCCAAAAAATTCCCCAACACTTAGCCGGGGCACTTGTTGCCTAGCCGCTGATCAGGCCCATACTCTCCAGCTTGAGCAGAACTTGATGGGCACAGTTGTCCACTTCAACATTTTCGGTTTCAACACTGAGTTCCGGCTTTTCGGGAACGTCATAAGGGTCCGAAATCCCGGTGAACTCTTTGATCTTACCTTCGCGCGCCAACTTGTAGAGTCCTTTGCGATCACGTCGTTCACATTCCTCGATGGAAGTGGCAACGTGAATTTCCAGGAACGCACCGAATTGTTCCACATCTTCGCGCACTGCCCGTCGAGTGGTGGCATAAGGTGCAATAGGCGCGCAAATGGCGATACCGCCATTTTTGGTAATTTCGGACGCCACATATCCGATACGTCGGATGTTCAGATCGCGGTGTTCTTTCGAGAACCCAAGCTCGGAACTCAGGTTTTTGCGTACGATATCGCCATCAAGCAAAGTAACAGGCCGCCCGCCCATTTCCATGAGTTTGACCATCAGAGCGTTGGCAATGGTTGATTTTCCCGATCCTGAAAAACCGGTGAAGAATACCGTAAAACCCTGTTTTGCCCGGGCAGGCCGGGTGCGGCGCAATTCAGAGACCACCTGTGGAAACGAAAACCATTCAGGGATATCCAACCCTTCAGCCAGTCGACGGCGCAACTCAGTGCCAGAAATGTCCAGCACGGTTTCGCCTTTAGGAACTTCGTTGGCAGGGAAATACTGTGCCTTTTCCTGCACATAGACCATGTGTTTGAAATCCACCATCTCCAATCCGATTTCGGCTTCATGCTCTTTGAATAAGTCTTGCGCGTCATAGGGACCGTAGAAATCTTCACCCTTGGAATTCTTGCCGGGACCGGCGTGATCGCGCCCGACAATAAAATGAGTGCACCCGTGATTGGCTCGGATCAGGCCGTGCCAGACTGCTTCGCGGGGGCCAGCCATCCGCATGGCGAGGTTCAGCAAAGACATCGTTGTCGTAGCAGTCGGGTACTGATCCAGAACAGCCTCATAGCACCGGACACGGGTAAAGTGATCAACATCGCCGGGTTTGGTCAAGCCAACGACGGGATGGATCAGCAGGTTGGCCTGCGCCTCGCGTGCCGCACGGAAAGTGAGTTCCTGGTGGGCGCGGTGGAGCGGGTTTCGGGTTTGAAATGCGACAACACGACGCCAGCCAAGTTTGCGAAAATAGGCGCGCAACTCGTTCGGGGTATCGCGTCGACCGCGAAAATCATAGTGAACAGGTTGCTGAATGCCTGTTACCGGGCCACCGAGATAAATTTTTCCCGCTTTGTTGTGCAAATAGTTAACGGCTGGATGCGCGTCGTCGTCGGCACCAAAGACCATCTCGGCCTCGCGTGACTTGTCTGGCGCATAGCTATCCGTGACGGTCATGGTCGCCAGGATCACGCCTTCAGCGTCGCGCAGGGCAATATCTTGTCCGACCTCAACGGTTTCGGCAAACTTCTCGTCGACGTCCAATGTAATCGGCATGGGCCAAAGTGTACCGTCCGCCAGTCGCATGGTTTCGACGACGGAATTATAGTCAACCTCGCCCAAAAAGCCCTTTAGCGGGTTGAAGCCGCCGTTCATCAAGAGTTCCAGATCGCAGACCTGCCGTTCGGACAGGTCCCAGCTGACAAGGTTGCCCGCTTCAGTTTTTAGCTTTTGCGCTGAATCATAGGATACATATAGTTCTGGAATCGGAGCAAGGTTGCGCAACATGGTCATGATAGTCACTTTCGTTCTGGGGCAGGCATTCGGGTTAAATCACCCATTCACGCGCGGCTTAAACCTTGATTGTGGCGAAAGTCTAGCGATGCCATCGCGATTCCGCAAAAAACAATGCTGCAAGTGCGAAATTTCGCTGTCGCGTTACGCAAAGGCCGCAACGAGGAGCGCATGTCGGTGGCCAGACCAAAAGAAGAGGGGCTTTTTATGGTCGATAGCAAGTAAGAGATTCGGTCTTGATACTTAATTGCTTTGCGCCTTTGCAATGAAACCGGCGCTGACAATCTGTGATAGTGTTCAAACCGTTTCAGCTTCGGCGTTTTCAATCGCATCAGCGTTTGCATTTTCCGCAAGCCACCGTTCTGCTTCCAATGCGGCCATGCAGCCCATTCCAGCCGAAGTGACCGCCTGACGATATTTGTAGTCGGTCAGATCGCCCGCCGCGAACACCCCAGAAATGGAAGTTTCGGTGCTGTCCGGTTTCGTGACAACGTAGCCACCCATATGCGTATCTAAAACATCTTTGACCAATTCATTCGCCGGGGCATGTCCTATAGCAACAAAGACACCCTTGGCCGGAATTTCTGTTATCTCGCCCGTTTTGGTATGTTTTACACGCACACCCTCAACCCCAAGCGGCGCGTCCGTGCCGATGACCTCGTCCAGTTCGTGGAACCACAACGGTTCGATTTTGGGATTCTTCATCAACCGATCAATCAGAATAGCCTCGGCACGTAGTTCGTCGCGTCTGTGAACCAAAGTTACTTTTGAGGCAAAATTCGTCAGGAACAACGCTTCTTCTACCGCTGTGTTTCCACCACCAATGACAACGATCTCTTGCCCTCTGTAAAAGAAACCGTCGCAAGTCGCGCAAGCCGAAACGCCAAATCCCTTAAATTTCTCTTCTGTTGGAAGTCCCAGCCATTTTGCACGAGCACCGGTCGCCAGAATGATCGCGTCGGCGACATAAATGGTGCCGCTATCGGACTGTGCAACAAAAGGCCGTTTTGAGAAGTCGACGGAACTGATGATGTCGCCAATTATCTCGCACCCCATTGCGCGGGCATGGTCCTGCATCCGAACCATCAGATCCGGACCCTGAACTTCGGTGTCGCCAGGCCAGTTTTCAACTTCGGTGGTTGTTGTCAGCTGTCCACCCGGCTCAATTCCCTGAACCAGAATTGGCTCTAGCATAGCGCGTGCGGCGTAGACCCCAGCAGTATAACCTGCTGGACCAGAACCGATAATCAATACTTTGGTGCGATGTGTGTCGGCCATGTGAAATTCCCCAATTCAGCCAGATGCGGCGGCAGCAGTGGACAGCATATAACCACTCCGCTACGGGTCGAAAACCCCCTCGTGTACCGTGTGATGTACAAAAGCAAATTGTACTCAGGAGCGGGACGCAGGATTAGGATTATTGCGCGATGTTGAAACAATATTGCGTGCGACTGCGGCGGTGTTATAAGAAACGAAAATTCTATTGGGGGTAAGATGGCCGGTACGCGCCTTGATCCGATTGATCGCATGATTCTTGCCGAATTGCAGGCTGACGGTCGGATGACCAATGTAGAGTTGGCCCGACGGGTTGGAATATCAGCACCACCCTGCCTGCGCCGCGTGCGAACCCTTGAGGAAAACGGCCTCATTCGCGGCTATCACGCGGAAGTGGATGCCCGCGAACTGGGTTTTGAAGTGCAGGTTTTCGCAATGGTCGGCCTGCAAAGCCAGGCAGAAGTTGATTTACGCGCATTTGAGCAAAGATGTCGCGAATGGCCATTGGTTCGTGAGTGTCACATGCTGAATGGCGAAGTGGATTTTATCCTGAAATGCGTGGCACCGGACCTGAGCAGCTTTCAAACTTTCCTGACATCTGAATTGCTGACGACGCCAAATGTTGCCAGTGTAAAAACATCTTTAGTGATACGCGGCGCCAAAGACGAACCGGGGGTGCCGTTTGACGTTCTTGAGCAGCGCCAACAGCGCCCGGCCTGACAATCGAATAGGCAGTGTTGGTTCCAGTTTGGCGATAAGTTCGAACAGCGCGTAGCTAGTCCAACAGAGCCCCATTGTCTCGAGGTCTTGTACACGACGTTATTGTGGTCAAAAAACCCGCCTCCGAATTAACGGAGACGGGTTCCTCACTCGTACTCGGGTCACCAGGTAACTCTTTGGCCATTGCATCGGCGGGCCCGAAAGCCAGCCCATCCAGGCAACATTTGCGTTGGCCGGTCCGGTAGAACGATGGCCGATGAAGATTGGCACGGTAAGCGCCTCGGATCCTAGATCGGCAGACTCATGTTGCCACCGATACTATGAAGTCCGATTTAAGAAACCGTTTACTCGTTTGCTTGTGTACTCGTATGCTCACAATTTCGTGACGTCTTGTCGCGTCCTGAACGCCCACAATATGATCAAGCATTGGGGCTAATTAATGACCATCCCAGAAAAAGATGAAGGTTTTTTTACCTGGTTTCAAAGATAAGTTAGGCAAAGTCGCCTTCTTCATTAACCAGCAAGAAAAAAAATGTTGATATGCAAAGAGAGAGCGAATTTTTGGGCGCCCCCAATATTATTTTAGATTCGACTTGGGCCAAGCCCGGTCACTTGCCGCCTTTGTTCCGCCTAACTCTGTAACGCAATAGAAGCAATTTGTCGTCCGTAGTCTGCCTCTTGCGCATGAACACTGCGGCGATATGAGTAAAATCGGTCCGGGTCAGAATAGGTGCAATGCCGCGTCCATTCCGTCTGGCTAACCCCCGCAGCACGTAGTCTGTGCACGCCAAACCCCGGCAGGTCAAATTGCATCTTGTCGTTGAACCCATTTGCAAAGAAACGGCTGTAATCAGGGTCGCTATCCAAAAAACTGTCCAGAAATTCGGGTCCTACTTCGTACGATCCCTGACTGATGGATGGGCCAATCACAGCTGTTGTTTTTGCCCGATCTGCACCAATGTCTTCCATGGCGTCCAAAGTCGCTTCCAAAACACCGTTCAGTGCACCTCGCCACCCGGCATGGGCGGCACCAATAACGCTGGCGTCGGCGTCATAAAACAAAACAGGCTGGCAATCTGCTGTCAGGACGGTCAACGCTATGCCCGGGGTCCGGGTAACCATCGCATCTGCGCGCGGTTTTTCGGTTAGAGGTCCGACAACAGTGGCTACATCTGCGGAGTGTACCTGATGAACTCCGATCAGATGGTCCAGTTGGACATTCATTGCTTCAGCAACGCGAGCGCGATTGATTTCTACCATGTCGGATTGATCGGAACTTCCGGTGCCACAATTGAGGCCGGAAAACACACCTGACGATGCGCCACCACGTCGGGTAAAAAAACCGTGGTGGGCAGTGCTCAACAACTCTGAGGTAATGATCTCAAGTGTCATGGATCCAGTCCGGGTGGCGGTGCGCCGTTCGTTTGATAAAGGCCGAGCGTTTTGAACAGGTTTCCCATTTCCGAGGCATGCGTCAACCGGTGATGTGCAATGCGCAGTTCCTTGCTCAGGGTTTCGTCACCGGATTTCGACAAAGCTTCGGTACGTTGGGCAATCCCCAAACGTTCAAGGAACACACCTTGTGGTGTAAGACGCGTATGCGCGCAAGGAGCAGAAAGACAGAGCGCCTCAAAGTCAACATGGGCTGTCAAATCTGCCTGACCGGGGTTTTTCAGCGGGTCCGCGAATGTGTGGTTACGGACAGACTGAAAAGTGTCTCCTTGAGAACGCCAATCTCCGTAGTCAATAAGTAAACCTGCGCCGCCGTGAACTTCGATACGTTGCCCGATCTCGGTCATGATGGTTGATGCAGCCGGGCAAATTTCGACAAGATCGCCATTTCTGGTGTCATCAAGCCGGTAATCGAGATCAGCGCGGGGCAGGGGCGCCCCAAGGCCGAACTGCAAAGCACCGTCAGCTGCTCCTATGCAACGTTCCCGCCAGAATTGGCCATCACGAATAAATTGCCGGATCGGCAATGCGTCAAAAAACTCGTTTGCGACAATGAATAGCGGCGCCTCAGGTAACCTGTCCATGTTCGCGATCCAATCCGGAACATGATCACTCAGCGTCTCGCGCTGAATTTCACGCAGAACTGGGCTTGCTTCGATCAGAACAATGCGGGCGGACTTGGTAAATCCCGGGACTGACCGTGTTGCACGAAGGATATCGGCCATCAGAGTGCCACGCCCGGGCCCGACCTCGGCCAGTGTGAACTGGGCCGGCTTTCCCTGATCCATCCAAGCGCGTGCCAGTGCCAGTCCGACCAGTTCGCCAAACATCTGGCTGATTTCGGGTGCGGTTATGAAATCCCCCGCTTCTCCAAGGGGGTCTCGGGTGGCGTAGTAGCCCAAATGCGGATGCAACAGACACTCATTCATGTAGTCGGCTACAGTCATCGGCCCGTGTTGCTCGATGCGGTCAAGTAAGGTGTTCAGAAGTGTCATGCCGTTGACTGGCCGCGCGCGCTGGTAATCAAGTAGGCCCCTAGAGCGATCATGGGCAGGGACAGTATTTGCCCCATCGTCAGGCCGTATCCGCCGACTTGCCAAGCCAGCCCAAGAGGGTTTCCTGCGCTTATGAATTGGGCATCCGGTTGCCGCACGAACTCCACCACAAAACGTGCGAGGCCGTAGCCTGCGAAGAACGTCCCTGCTACCAAGCCCGGAGTTTTGAGCCCGTTCTTTCTCCAGACAAGCCACAGCAGCGTTCCACCAAGAATGACCCCTTCAAGAAGCGCTTCGTAAAGCTGAGAGGGGTGGCGCGCGCACACCCCGGCGACAGTTTCGCAAGCCTGCGCAGCTTTCCCCGGAAAGGCGACCCCCCAGGGCAAGTCGGTGGCCCGTCCCCACAATTCTGCATTTATGAAATTGGCAATCCGACCTAGCAGCAGGCCCGGCGGAACCCCAAGAGCAACCATGTCTGCTGCTGACAGCCTGGGTATGTTGTGTCGGCCGGTATATAGCCACCCGGCAACAATTACGCCCAGCATACCCCCATGGAAGGCCATACCGCCTTCCCAAATGCGCAGAATCTGGGCCGGATTTTGCATGTAGTAACCAAATTGATAGAAAAGGACATAGCCTAGTCGACCGCCCAGAATGATGCCGATAATAGCCCAGGTTAAAAAATCCTCGACCTGAGTCGGAGTCATCGTCGGCTTGTTGCCGGGCCAAAGCCGGGGTGCCTTGGCTGTGCGTACTACCAACTGCCAACCGATGAGAATGCCGACAATGTAGGCCAAAGCATACCAGCGCAACGCAAAGTCTGCGCCGAACACGGTCACTGTGAAGATCTCGGGCGAGATGTCGGGAAAGGGGATCATAGCCTGCATATGGTTCTGAATGCCTTTGGCCTTAGGGTGAAGTCAACCTTGCGGGGCGGGCCGCCACGCCCCATATTGGAACAGACGAGTGAGGAGAACCGAAGATGCAAACCCGAAACAAGATAATGGACGACTTTTCGCAGTTGATGACCAATGCGATGGGTGTTGCGCAGGGCGCAAAAGACGAAGCGGAAACTGCCATGTCTTCGATGGTGGATCGCTGGCTTGCTAACAGGGACTTTGTCACCCGCGAGGAATTTGATGCGGTGCGCGCGATGGCGCAGAAGGCGCGTGAGGAAAATGAAGCATTGAAGTCTCGGCTGGATGCGTTGGAAGCCAAGAATTGATCAAAGGATTTTTTCTTTGTGCCCATTTTTCTACAGTTCCGTAAAAGAGGCACTGGAAGGGCGCGATTTGAATTCGTTTGGATTATCTACAAGATCTGACCGTGTGTAATCTTTATTCGAGTACAACGGCCGCCGAGGCTATGCGCCAACTCTTTGACGTCGAACCCGAGCGCTCCAAAATCGGAAATGCTGAGCCCCGTTCCGCTGTTTGGCCGAAGTATCCGGCGCCAGTCGTTCGCCTTGATCTGGATGGACAGCGCGAGTTGACCGAGATGAACTGGGGGTTTCTGACTAGAAACATCAGTGGGAAAACCGGCAAGGAACTCAAACCCAAGGCTTACAATAATGCTCGGGGTGAAACCGTCGCCGTTAAAGGTCTGTGGAAAGAAAGCTTCATCCATCGTCGCTGCCTAATTCCCGCGTCAAGTTTTCGGGAGGCTAAGGGACGCAATCCCGCCACTGACGTTTGGTTTGCTCTGAAAGGCAGCGAACCAAGACCACCATTCGCCATGGCAGGTCTGTGGCGGCCAATGTCCGCCGAACTGTCACTTCTCGATAGCACAGGTCTAACACATACGGTTGTTACCACCACGGCCAACGATATTGTGCGCCAAGTGCACCCAACGCGGATGGTGGTAATACTTGATCCGGCTGACTATGAGACTTGGCTGACAGGCTCACCAGAAGATGCAATGGGCCTTGTGCGGCCTTACCCGGCAGAAGAAATGCAGATCGTTCGAGAAGGCATCGGGATACTCAAGGACTAAATAGCTTTGCTATGTCCCGAGAAGAATTGTGCAGTCCACGGTCGAAAAAGCGGTGCGTCGTTGAATTCTGCTTGGCGATAACGACAAGTTGGGCGCAGCCAGATTTGGGGTGCGGTGTTTATCTATCCACAACTTATTGCGGCCTCCCCCAAAAATGGGGGTTGCCAGATGAGTCCAGACGCTCCACCATATATTGTATGGGATCGGGGGCTCGCCCCGGCCCGTAGAGCAGGCACCTAGCGCTTGGGGCGCTGCCGCCCCATGTCGCTAACGGCGAAAAAAGAGGTGGTACCATGGCCCTTTCCGAGCAGTATCTGGAAGAAGACCTTCACCCGATAGACATAGTTGAACATTTGGCTGAACATCACGACTGGGATTTTGATCGTATTGGCGATGACCAGATTGCGATGGCGGTCGAAGCGCAATGGCGTACGTATTCGATCACATTGGCTTGGTCGAGCTATGATGAAACTTTGCGGCTGGTGTGTACCTTCGAAATGGAGCCACCGGAAGAAAAGTTGATGGAGCTATATGAACTTCTAAATTCGGTGAACGATCAATGTTGGGCCGGGTCGTTCACCTACTGGCGCGAACAAAAGTTGATGGTTTACCGCTATGGGCTAGTGCTGTCCGGTGGTCAGGTCGCAGGGCCAGATCAGATCGACACGATGATCAATGCCGCAGTGATGAGCGCAGAGCGTTATTACCCCGCAGTACAATTGGTTGTTTGGGGCAATCAAAGCGCAAAACAGGCCATGCAGGTCGCCATTGCAGAGGCTTATGGCCGCGCGTAAGACTTCCCCCTGAACCGGTGCCGGGAAAAGGGGGGATTTCATTTTGGATATGAAAAATGTCGCGGAACGGGGATTGGTTCTGCTGGGGTGCGGCAAGATGGGATCCGCGATGCTGGCGGGCTGGCTCGCAGAAGGATTGCCGGCCAAGTCGGTTACGGTTCGTGATCCTTATCCTTCCGACTGGTTGCGCGCCCAGGGCGTTCATATCAATACCGATTTTCCTGCCGCACCGGCAATCGTTCTGATCGCTGTGAAACCACAAATGATGACCGAGGCATTGCCGGTGCTCACGCCCATGGGCGACGGAGAAACTTTGTTCATTTCGGTCGCTGCTGGCACGCCAATTTCGTTTTTCGAACAGATCCTGGGGGAGAAGACACCGATCATTCGAGCGATGCCAAACACGCCAGCGGCCATTGGAAAAGGTATTACTGCATTGGTCGGAAACAGATGTGCGGCAGACGAGCAAATGGACATGGCAGAGCACTTGCTGCAGGCAATTGGTCAGACTGTCAGACTACAGAACGAAGGGCAGATTGACGCAGTCACTGGCGTCAGCGGATCAGGCCCGGCCTATGTTTTCCATTTAATTGAAACGCTCGCGGCGGGAGGTGTCGCGCAGGGCCTGCCCCAAGACCTTGCAATGCAGTTGGCCAAGGCAACGGTGGCCGGGGCAGGAGAACTTGCGGAAACAGCACAAGAGACGCCTTCTGAATTAAGAAAAAACGTGACAAGCCCGAACGGAACTACTCATGCTGCCCTTAAAGTGCTGATGGATGAAGACTGCGGTTTTCCTGCGCTCTTGGCTCGCGCCGTTAAGGCAGCGACAGACAGATCAAAGGAGTTGTCAAATGGCTGAAATTGCATTCGAAGACTTTTTAGAAGTGGATGTTCGCGTCGGTCGGATCGTCAAAGCAGAACCGTTTCCCGAAGCTCGTAAACCCGCGATCAAATTGTCGGTTGATTTTGGTGCAGAGATTGGTGTTCGGAAAAGCTCAGCCCAGATAACCAAACATTACAAAGTCGAAGAACTGGTAGGAAAACAGGTTCTTGCGGTCGTGAACTTCCCTCCGCGTCAGATCGGCCCGGTCCGTTCCGAAGTCCTGGTTTTGGGGCTACCGGATGAAAGTGGCGAGATCGTTTTGGTCGGCCCGGACAAAGATGTTCCCGAAGGAGGGCGGCTGCATTGAAAAAGCTTCTTGTTACGCGACCTTTGCCTCAGCCTGTTCTTGATGCATTGGTGGCAAAGTTTGATGTGACGTCGCGTTTGGAAACAACGCCCCTGTCGCCGCAGGCCTTGCGTCACGCATTGACAGATTTTGATGCGGTGTTGCCCACGCTTGGCGACTTATTCTCGGCAGAGGTCTTTGAAGATGTGGCGCGGCCCCGCTGCAAGATTTTGGCTAATTTTGGTGTGGGGTACAACCATCTGGATATTTCGGCTGCCAAATCTGCGGGTATTGCTGTGACCAACACCCCCGGAGCAGTTACTGACGCCACTGCAGATATCGCAATGACGCTTATGCTAATGTCTGCGAGACGGGTGGGGGAAGGTGAGCGGCTGGTCCGCTCGGGGCAGTGGAAAGGCTGGCACCCAACGCAAATGCTTGGAATGCATCTGTCGGGCAAGACCGTTGGCATCGTAGGAATGGGCCGGATTGGGCAAGCGATTGCCAAGCGCTGTCACTTTGGTTTTGGCATGGCCGTAAAATACTTCAACAGATCGGCCAAGGACATAAGTTTCCCTACACAAAAAGTAGAGAACCTCGGCGATATGGCAGGGCAAGTTGACATTCTGGTTGCGGCCGTTCCCGCCGGAGCAGCAACCCATCATATTATCGACGCAAAAGTTCTGAGTTCTATGAAACCGTCAGGGCATCTTATCAACATTGCACGTGGGGATGTGGTAGACGAAGTAGCTCTTATTGCTGCTCTGGAAGATGGCGAGATCGCAGGAGCTGGTCTTGATGTATATGAATTCGAGCCTCGGGTTCCAGCTTCCCTGATCGCGTTACAGAATGTTGTCTTGTTACCTCACTTGGGAACAGCAGCATTGGAGGTGCGAACCGCGATGGGGCTCATGGCGGTAGACAACCTTTTGGCATTTGATGCAGGGCTCTCATTGCCAAACGCGGTGTGACACTGCGAGCTATGGTTCGACGGCCTCGCGCCAGTGGCGTCGACACAGTGAGATGTATGTTTCGTTCCCACCAATCTGCATCTGAGCACCATCGGTCATCACGCGACCATCGGCATCCTTGCGGATCACCATGGTCGCTTTGCGCCCACAATGGCAGATTGTGCGGACCTCGCGCATTTCATCGGCTATGGCGAGCAATGTTGCCGAGCCGGGGAACAACGCCCCTAGGAAATCAACACGTAGGCCATAGCACATGACAGGTACATTCAAGTCGTCTACAGCTCGGGCCAATTGCCAAACCTGATCGGGCTCCAGAAATTGGGCTTCGTCTACAAACACACAAGAGATCGGACCCATAGCAATACGGTGTTTGATCTTGCCAAATAAATCGTCTTGCGGCGCGAATGTATCTGCATCTTCGCCTATACCGATGCGCGACGCTATTCGTCCCTCGCCCGCTCTCTTATCAAACTGAGCGGTAAGCAGGTAAGTGTCCATGCCTCGTTCACGGTAATTGTGCGCCGCCTGTAGTAACACCGTCGATTTTCCGGCGTTCATAGTGGAATAGTGAAAGTACAGCTTTGCCATGGGCATTAGTTACGACGCAGCGTCGGGGCGGGCAAGAGAGCGCAGTTGGTGGTTTGTAAATGACATTCCCGTTTAAACCGATTAATGGGAATTGACCGCGGTCTTTCACCGCATATGGTCGTCAAGAAGATCGCGAACGGGGATGATTATATGGCCGGTATTGGCAGCTATCTGAAGAAGCATACCGAGACGCTGGTCAAGGACGTCGGTATCGAACCCGCCTGCACGCTGACAGGGAAATCCAAGGCAACGCTGGGAAGGTATTATTCCGACAACCCCGAACATATTGACCGGTTCATGCCGGTCGATGCTGTTGCCCTACTCGAAGAGGCCGCCGCCTATCCACATGTGACCTCAGCACTTGCCGAGTTAAGAGGGATCAGCCTTTCCTATGACGACAGACGGCCCAACGACGACCGCAAAGGTGGGGTGAACAGCGATGTGATTGCTTTGAGTCAGCGATTTGCCATGCTGATGGGCGAGTATCAACAATCGATCGAAGACGGCGTAATTACCATCAATGAAGCAAAACGGTTGCTGAAGGAAACCTCTATCTTGCAGCAGGTTCTGATCGATATGAAGCTTCATTTGGAAGAAGAAAGCGGCTAAAGCTCAGCCTTCCGCGAAACCGGTTAACACGAATTCACATTACTTAACTTATCAATGATCGCGCCATTGGCTGGCTTCGTGGCAGCCACTCTGCCGTCTGTGGGCCTCAGATTTACCGGCGCGGCACAGAATACAACACGTAGCCATCGCGGCGGGCGACTTCTACAGCATTGTAGTCGATGACAAAAACACCCAGATTTTCAAGACCTTCAGGGCAGCCCACCAAATCGGCCGAGTCATCCAAAAACTGATTTGTGTAGTTATCTTCGCCGACACGCAAACAGGCATCTCCTTTGAAGCGATATCCGTCGCCAAAAAACGGCAGGCCTCCCGTGACCGGCGTCGGCTTTGGCGCACACGCGGCGATCAGAGCGACGACAGGAAGGGTCAAAATCGGGCGCATGGCAATCTCCTTTGGCGTTAATAGGATGAATATAGCACAGAGTTTGAACCAAAGGGCAATCATGGGCGGGATTTTGCGTATCAGCGGCCGCATCAATTATAAATCGTAATTTGCCAAGCGTCATTTGGTGCAAGACGCGGCATTTAATATCTGGACCACGAAAAGTCGGGGGCGGCGCTCCTGATCTGGCTTAGCGCTTCTTTAATACAATTCAATGTAACTCTTACGTGCGGCCATCAGTTCGTTCGGGATGGTGAAACGCGTAACCGGGTCGAGAAACTTTTGGTGCCTGAAATCAATGATCGAGACCAGCGAGGTGAAAATTGTGAGTGAATTTGCGGATCAAAGATATTCCAAGACCAGATTATTCGGTTCGTGCGCCAATAGGTGCCGGACACTACGCCCTCGCGATAGAGTCTTGGGCCATCGCCTGTCCAGGATGATGGGTCGTTTCCATTCTGACACTACAGGCGCAATGAGCATCGAATTTGTTGTCCTGACCGCAGGCATCATAGGCATGAGTGTGATGACTGCAGGGGTAATATCCGCTGCTGTTGAATTCTCTGCAGCGAAGACCAACAGATGCCTCGCGATTGCAGGAAATCTGGCGATTGAGGAAAATTCAATATCAGTTAGAAACGCTAATAACCAGAATAGTGCTGTGGTTGGCGTTGGTCTGAATAATTTCTCTGAGTTCTGTTCCCCAACGAACGGATCTTTACTCTAAGATCAGCCAAGAAAGAAACTAAGATTTATATCCGGTTCACCGTCGCCATTGACCGGTTCATGGCATTCAAATCGCGAAATCGCCTGGCGACAATTTCTGTTAATGTTCAGCTTCGTGAAGATCTGTCGATAGATTAAGCCGGTTGGTGGTCGGTAACTTACCCTTGCAGGCTCTTTACGCCGACATCCCCGTCAGCCTGCGCCCGGATCGCCAACGCGGCGGCGTGTGACCCTGCGGCAGTTGTGAAGTATGGGATCTTGTCATAAAGCGCGACCGAGCGAAGGGATTTGGAATCCTCGACTGCCCGTGCATCTTCGGTTGAGTTCATAACCAACTGCACTTCGCCGTCTTTCATCATGTCCACCACGTTGGGGTGACCTTCGTAAACTTTGTTAACCACGTCGCACAGTACGCTGTGATCATTGAGCCAGCTTTGTGTACCGCGCGTGGCGACGAGCGAAAAGCCAAGTCCAATCAAGATTCGCGCAGCTTCTAGCATCTCTGCGGTCTTGTCAGCGTCTTTGATCGAAAGGAACGCACAGCCTGATGTCGGGAGGACCATGCCGGCGCCCATTTGTGCTTTTAGGAAAGCACGCGGAAAGTCACGATCCCAGCCCATGACTTCGCCTGTCGAACGCATTTCCGGGCCAAGGATAGTGTCAACGCCGGGGAATCGAGCAAATGGCAAAACGGCTTCCTTGACCGAAAACCATGGCATATTCGGGTCTGCCAACGTGAGTGGATCGCCAAGGGGGAGCGTCTCATCATAGCCTGCGTCAGCCTTGTAAGGAGCGCGGTGTGGAAAGTTCGAGAGCTTTTCCCCCGCCATGATACGCGCGGCGATTGAGGCGATTGCACTGTCTGTAGCTTTTGCGACAAATGGCACGGTACGTGATGCGCGGGGGTTCACCTCGATCAAGTACACCTCGCCATCTTTTACAGCGAATTGAATATTCATAAGACCAACAACATTTAGCGCATGGGCCAATGCACTGGTCTGTTTGTGTAACTCGGCAATGATGTTTGGCGAAAGTGAGTAGGGTGGAAGCGAGCAGGCAGAATCACCTGAGTGCACGCCAGCCTCTTCGATGTGCTGCATGATACCGGCTACATGCACTTCTGTTCCATCACAGATCGCATCGACGTCACATTCAACTGCACCTGAGAGGTAACCATCAAGCAAAACGGGACTTTCTCCGGATACCACCACAGCTTTTGAAATATACCGCTCCAGTTGGGCCTGATCGCGCACGATTTCCATGGCTCGCCCGCCAAGAACATAGGACGGGCGAATGACCAGTGGAAATCCGATCTCTTTTGCAATCTCAAAGGCCTCTGCATCCGTAGACGCGATGCCGTTGTGCGGTTGCTTTAGGCCAAGGCCCTGAACCAACTGTTGGAACCGTTCGCGATCTTCGGCCAGATCGATGGCATCGGGCGTCGTACCAAGAATCGGAATACCTTCGTTCTGCAATGCGTTGGCGAGTTTCAGAGGCGTCTGGCCGCCAAACTGAACGATGACGCCGTGCAGGCTTCCGTTCTCTTGTTCTACCCGCAGTATTTCCAAGACATGTTCAAGCGTGAGGGGTTCGAAATAAAGCCGGTCGGAGGTGTCATAGTCGGTAGAGACTGTTTCGGGATTGCAGTTGATCATGATGGTTTCATAACCTGCGTCTGTCAGCGCATAGCAGGCGTGCACACAACAGTAATCGAACTCGATCCCTTGGCCAATCCGGTTTGGCCCGCCACCCAGAATAACAACCTTCTTACGATCCGAGGCGCGCGCTTCGCATTCGACTTCGCCAAAAACCGGTGCCTCATAGGTTGAGTACATGTAAGGAGTTTGTGCCTCGAACTCAGCGGCACAGGTGTCGATGCGTTTAAAGCAGGCGACGACCCCAAGGTTTTGGCGGGCGTGGCGTACTTCTGATTCATGCCGGCCCGTCAAGATTGCAATGCGAGCATCCGAAAAGCCCATCATCTTAAGTTGACGCAGCTCGTCTTCAGTGTCCGGAATCCCGTTTGCGCGGACCTCCTCTTCTATCTCGATGATTTCTCGGATGCGCGCAAGAAACCAGGGGTCAAACATTGTTACACCAAAGATGTCATCGTCTGACAGACCGAGCCGCATGGCTTGCGCTATGATACGAATGCGCTCCGGGCTTTGATTGCTAAGTGCTTGGACGATGGCGGCTTTGTCAGGCGCGCCCGGTATTTCGATCTCATCAAAACCCGTGAGACCGGTTTCCAGTGATGCCAGCGCTTTTTGCAGGGATTCGTGAATGGTGCGACCGATCGCCATTGCCTCACCGACCGATTTCATCGCGGTGGTCAGCGATGGCTCGGAGCCGGGGAATTTCTCAAACGCGAAGCGGGGAATTTTAGTGACTACATAGTCAATAGTGGGCTCAAAGGAAGCAGGTGTGACTTTGGTAATGTCATTATCCAATTCGTCCAGCGTATAGCCGACGGCCAGTTTGGCGGCGATCTTTGCAATCGGAAAGCCCGTTGCCTTGGAGGCAAGCGCAGAGGAACGCGAAACGCGCGGGTTCATTTCGATCACGACCATTCGCCCGTCGACCGGGTTGATTGCCCACTGCACGTTTGACCCACCGGTCTCGACGCCAATTTCACGCAGTACGGCGATCGAGCCGTTGCGCATGATCTGGTATTCCTTGTCGGTCAGCGTCAGGGCAGGGGCGACAGTAATGCTATCGCCGGTGTGTACACCCATCGGGTCAACATTCTCGATGGAACAGACGATGATGGCGTTGTCGGCAGTGTCACGCACAACTTCCATCTCATATTCTTTCCATCCCAGAAGGGATTCATCCACCAATATTTGGCCAACCGGAGATGCGTCCATGCCTGAACGGCAGAAAAATTCGTAGTCTTCGCGGTTGTATGCCACGCCGCCGCCCGAGCCGCCCATGGTAAAGGCGGGGCGGATAATGGCGGGCAGACCGATCTCGTCCAATGAATCAAGCGCGATGCGCACCCCGGCTGCAAGATCCTTTTTGCCGACGTCATCCTTTGGCGCTGTGACAATCGTTGCTTTGGGATTTTCGATGCCGAGCCGATCCATCGCTTCGCGAAAAAGCTTACGATCTTCTGCCATCTCGATGGCTTCCCGTTTGGCGCCAATCATCTCAACATCATATTTGGCAAGTACGCCCATCTCTTCGACGGCCAATGATGTATTCAAGCCGGTTTGCCCGCCCATTGTCGGCAAAAGGGCGTCTGGGCGTTCCTTTTCGATGATCTTGGCGACGATTTCGGGGGTGATCGGCTCAATATAGGTTGCATCGGCCATCCCAGGGTCAGTCATGATCGTGGCCGGGTTAGAGTTGACCAGGATGACGCGATAACCTTCTTCGCGTAGTGCTTTGCAAGCCTGAGCGCCCGAGTAATCAAATTCACAGGCCTGTCCGATGACAATAGGTCCGGCTCCGATGATCATGATCGACTTGATGTCGGTTCTCTTCGGCATGGAGCGGGCCTCTCTGTGTGCAGTACGGACGGTCCTTTGGCCGTCCCCTTAGAACGTCCAAATTGTCGTGGGTTATAGGCATGGGGTGACCGGGTGCAAGAGGGTAATGAAGCAGTTGATCCAGATGTACGCCGACTTTATTGCCTTTTTGGACAATCACCGCGTCGGCAGGGGGCACCCCTGCTTGACTTCCCGTCGTAAGCAAGGTGTATCAGCGCGACGCTTCTGAGCCTGAAGGGACCGATCTTATGCATGCTTACCGCAGCCATACCTGTGCCGCGCTGACCTCGGCCAACGTTGGAGAAAACGTTCGTCTGTCCGGCTGGGTGCATCGCGTGCGCGATCATGGCGGACTGTTGTTCATCGACTTGCGAGATCACTACGGAATCACGCAGGTCATGGCGGATCCTGATAGCCCGGTTTTTGCGGAGATCGAGAAAGTGCGAAGCGAATGGTGCATTCGCATTGATGGCAATGTCATGGCGCGTGACCCGTCTTTGGTGAATCCCAAACTGCCGACTGGCGAGATCGAGGTCTTTATTCGAGATATAGAAGTGCTGGGGGCCGCAGATGAACTGCCGTTGATGGTGTTCGGCGATCAGGAATACCCTGAAGAAACGCGGCTACGCTATCGCTACCTCGATTTGCGCCGCGAAAAACTGCAGAAGAATATGGCTTTGCGTTCGGACGTTGTGGCCAGCATGCGTAAACGAATGTGGGATGCTGATTTTCGGGAATATCAGACGCCGATCATCACGGCATCTTCTCCCGAAGGTGCTCGGGATTTTCTAGTGCCGTCACGACTGCATCCAGGAAAGTTTTACGCTCTGCCTCAGGCGCCGCAGCAGTTCAAGCAGCTGATAATGGTCAGCGGGTTTGACAAATATTTTCAGATCGCGCCGTGTTTTCGCGATGAAGACCCGCGCGCTGATCGATCACCAACGGATTTCTATCAGCTTGACCTTGAGATGTCTTTTGTTGAACAGCAGGACGTTTTTGACACGATCCAGCCCGTCCTGACCGGCGTGTTTGAAGAGTTTGGCGGTGGCAGATCCGTGGATCAGGAGTGGCCACAGATTTCCTATCGTGATGCGGCGCTATGGTACGGCACAGACAAACCTGATTTGCGGAACCCTATTAAGATGCAAGTCGTCTCGGACCACTTTCGCGATTCCGGCTTTGCGATATTCGCAAAGTTGTTGAAGCAAGAGGGGACTGAGATTCGCGCTATCCCTGCGCCGAAGGGTGGAAGCCGGAAATTCTGTGATCGCATGAACGCTTTTGCCCAGAAAGAGGGCTTGCCGGGCATGGGATATATCTTCTGGCGTAAAGGCGAACTCTATGTCAAGAAAAACACCCCAGAGAAAACGCCCTTAGAAGTTTACCATGGTTTTGTTTCTGGCGAAGATTGGGTTGACACCCATGCTCCAATTGAGAATTTCGATGGATGGGAAAAACGGACAGCCGTGGAAGCTGCCGGTCCGTTGGCCAAAAACATTGGTCCGGAACGAACCGAAGCGATCCGCCAGCAGTTAGATCTGGAAATCGGTGATGCGGCGTTTTTTCTGGGTGGTAAGCCGAAGGCATTTGAAGCAGTTGCCGGACGCGCCCGTGTCGAGATTGGCAATGAATTGAAGTTGACCGATCTGGACCGCTTTGCCTTTGCGTGGATCGTCGATTTCCCGATCTACGAGAAGGACGAGGAAAGCGGCAAGATTGACTTTGAACACAACCCGTTTTCGATGCCTCAGGGGGGTATGAAAGCGCTCGACGGCGATCCACTTGCGGTGCTGGGGTATCAGTATGACCTGGCCTGTAACGGCTATGAACTTGTCAGCGGTGCAATTCGTAACCACAAACCTGAAATTATGTTCAAGGCCTTTGGAATCGCAGGTTACGGTGCGGATGAGGTCAGAAAGCGTTTTGGCGGCATGGTTAATGCGTTTCAGTATGGAGCACCACCGCACGGCGGGTGTGCTGCCGGGATTGACCGGATCGTCATGCTGCTGGCGGACGAGGCAAACATTCGCGAAGTCATTATGTTCCCGATGAACCAGCGTGCTGAAGACCTGATGATGAACGCCCCCAGTGATCCAATGTCCGATCAGATGATGGAGCTTGGATTGCGGACAATACCACAGGAATAGCCCAGCTATTGGTCTTGAACTAAGGAGCTTATTCATGACCGATCATTCTTTCGACACTGCGGCCCGCCCGCTGGGTGAGGCTGTCACGGACTGGACCGTTCCACCGGCACCGTCTGCACGCGACTCATTGCTTGGGCGCTACTGCCGACTCGAACCTCTTGATGCTGAACGCCACGCCGCGCTTCTGTTTCGAGTTTATGAGGGTCACGACGCCCTTTGGGATTATATGCCTTACGGGCCGTTTTCCTCTGCGGCGCAATATCACCGTTGGGTCCGCGAAACCGTCGCGGACAAAGGGCATTTATTCTATGCTGTCTACAATCTGGAAACCCAGGTTTATGGTGGTGTGTTGAGTTTCTTGCGTATCGCGCCGCAGGCTGGGTCCATCGAAGTCGGGAACATTAATTTTGCGCCAGACTTACAACGCACGCGTGCGGCGACGGAATCGCTCTTTCTTACAATGGAATGGGCGTTTGGCGCGGGCTATCGCCGGTTTGAATGGAAATGTAATGCGCTCAACTTGCCGTCTCGCGCCGCCGGCCAGCGTTTAGGGTTGAGTTTTGAGGGCGTTTTCCGGCAGGCGCTGGTAGTCAAGGGCCGCAACCGTGACACGGCCTGGTTAGCAGCAATTGATAAGGAATGGCCCGCACTGAAAGAGGCTTTTGAGTCCTGGCTTTCGCCACGTAATTTTGACGCAAACGGCCGTCAGATCGAGCGGCTCAGTGACCTGACTGGTCTGGTGCGCGTCGCATCTGATCCTGCGCTGATCGAGTGAGTCCGCAGAGATTTTAGACACTCATCGCCAGAACCTGGCTGATTTCGGTTAGGCTTCGCTTTGACTGTGTGGCCCAGGTGTTGAATGCGTTTTGAACCGCTGCCAGATCTCGTTTCGATGTCGGGGGTTTGTCGATTACACCTTCTGCGATCAATCGGGCGGCGACATCTGGCGACAGCATAAAGGCGTCCCGGCCCATTACACGCAGGACCCTTTGGCCGGTTGTCCCGCCCAGTCGCGAGCCGCGCTTCTTTAGAACTTCCAGTAAACCGACGAAGTCCTCGCTCGGCCATTGAGCAAAGAACGCGCCCGCACTACCGCTTTCCTTTTTCAGGTCACAAATAAATCGGGCATTACTGATAACTGCTGCAATCTTGGCGCCATTGCGCACAATACCTCTGTTACCCAGCAGTCGGTCCATCTGTTCATCGTTGTAAAAGGCCACCCGGTGCGGGTCAAACCCGTCAAAGGCGGACTCGAAACCTTCCCACTTAGCCTCGATGACCTTCCAGCTGAATCCGGCCTGGAACAACGCCTTGGTCATCGCAGCCAACCAGCGATCGTCCGTTGTTGCCACTAGTTCCTCCTGCGGCAAAGGGCGCGACAAAAGCGTCTCTAGGGCTTCCTCTCCGCCCTTTCGATTTGCCGCGATGCTATGGATTTCCTCAAAGCTCCGCATCTTTAATTCTCCCAAGTTCAGGAAACATCATCTTACAGCCTGTTATGTAGGAATTCAAAAAACGTCACAAAGCTTGCTCTTTGAGAAATTGAAACTTGCTTTGGAAAAAATGTGCTGTCACCAGTGCCGGGATGTCTATTCTGAGTGCCCTTTCCCTTTCCCGCCGACCGGCTGCTGCGTTTGTGGTGGTCGGCATGTTCTGGGGTAGCTTTGCTGCATTTGTGCCCGTGATAAAGGCGAACCTTGGCGCAAGCGATGCGCTTTTTGGCACGCTTTTGCTGGGGTCCGCATTCGGATTGGTCTCAGCGATGTGGCTGGCGCCTCGTGCCGACAAGGTCTTGGGTGCACGAGGGATGCAGATCTGCGCGGTACTCTTTGCTTTGGTTTGGTTAATTCCGGGGCAGATTACGGTCCCTTTGGTGTTTGCAGGCACGATGGCGATTGTTGGCATGTCGTCGGGTATGTTGGACGTAATGATGAACGCGCGTGTATCCGAGTTGGAGGCGCGCCACGATCGCTCTCTGATGAACGTGAATCACGCAATGTTTTCGGCAGCCTATGCTTTGGCCGCTCTGCTGACCGGTTTGGCCCGTGAGGCGGGACTGCCGCCGACTCTTGTGTTTGCCGGATTTGGTGGCGTCACGGTATTGTTGGCACTTTTTTTGTATATGGAGGTCGATCAGGTTGATGCAGAGGAGGGCCCGCTTGGAGGATACCCTCTTTGGCCGATCCTTTTGTGTGGTGGGATTGTGCTGGTGGCATTCATGTCCGAGGCGACGGTCGAGGCGTGGTCAGCCCTCCATGTGGAACGAACGCTTTCCGGCGGAGCAGCGGAGGGCGCGCTGGCCCCCGCAATGCTGGGGCTAACGATGACGATTGGCAGGTTTTCCGGGCAAGCAGTGGCTGAGCGGTTGCGTGAAGTACATGTGGTCATCGGTGCTGCGTGTATGTCGGCGGCAGGCGCGCTTATCGCGGCGGCTGCGCCCACCCCAATCATAGCATACATTGGATTTGGGACACTGGGACTGGGCGTGTCGGTGATTGGACCAATGGGGCTGGCACTTGTGGGTAAACTGGTCGCACCTCAGCTGCGGACTGAGGCCATCAGCCGGGTTGCAGTCATGGGTTTTTCAGGATTCTTTTTGGCGCCGATGTTGATGGGTCTGCTGGCAGAAAGTTTCGGCCTACGTGTAGCCTTTGGCAGTGTCGCCCTCTTACTGCTCCTCGCAGTTCCGTTGGCGCTGTCCGCAGCGCGGATTCCAAAGCATCAAATGCGATTGCGAAATCATGTTTGATCGCACTTTGCTGAAGTTTATCGGAATGAGTCTGCTATCTGAATATTTATCAGTGCAGATGTCTGCTTTGAGCTCAAAGCGGTAGCTACGCCAAACGCAGCACGCCACGCAATAGACGTAGGTTGGCGCTTGACTACAATGGATACTAAAACCTCAACATCAAGAATTCGCCACAAGGTGTGGGATTCGTGACAGAAGCAAAGGATCGTCCCTTCGTTGGAAGCTTTGAAGAGAGCTTTGACCTTGACGCACCTGCTATTGATCTTTCGTCAAAATGACGACGCGAGTAGCAGCTTTATCCGCAGTGCAGAGATGTATGCGGTGCATCTCGAACGAAAGCTAACGACCAAAGCCCTCCAGAATTTCGAAAGGCGACAATGGACATGAAGTTGTTCATTCTTGTCAAGACAGGTGGATTCTCCGCAATCCGGTCGACGTGGTTTATTCTGACGCGAGCAGAATGTCGCTGGCTTTTTCGCCAATCATGATGGCGGGGGCGTTGGTATTGCCTGATACAATTTCCGGCATAATCGAGCAATCTGCGACACGCAGGCCTTGAATGCCATGCACACGTAGTTTGTCATCAACTACGGCGTCCTTACCGCTGCCCATTTTGCAGGTCCCGGTCGGGTGATAGATCGACGCAGTGTTGTTGCGCGCCCAGTCCAGAGTCGCGTCATAATCTTCCATGTCGAGGTTTGAATGCGGGCGAAACTCCTCGGAGATCTTAGACGTCAGCGGCGCGTGACGTGCGATCCTGCGGGCAATATTGACTCCTTCAACAATGGTGCGACAGTCAGTCTCCGCCGACAGGTAATTCGGAATGATCTTCGGATAGGTCTTTGGATCACTGCTACTCAGGCGAATCTCCCCGCGGCTTTCGGGGCGCAGTTGGCACACAGACATCGTAAATGCCGAGAATTTGTCGGCGCCTTTGCCGGGGTTCTCGGCCGAGAGTGGTTGAACATGGAACTGAATATCCGGGGTTTCCAAGTCATCGCGGGTTTTCATAAAGCCCGTGGCCAGACTGGCTGCCATTGTCATCGGTCCCGCCCGGAACAGCGCATATTTGAGCGCAATCTTCGCCTGCCCGAACAGGCTGCTCACTTCGTCATTCAACGTCGGTTCGTTGCATTTGTAGACCAGACGCGCCTGCAAGTGGTCTTGCATTGCCTTGCCAACGCCGGGCAAGTCTTTCTCGACTTTGATGCCGTGCTCGGCCAGTTGCTCGGCCTCGCCGATTCCCGATAACATCAACAATTGTGGAGAGTTTATCGCCCCACCGCATAGAACGATCTCTCGATTGGCCGTGACGGTTTGCATTGTTCCGCTGCTGTCTTTGTATGTGACAGCGGTTGCGCGGTTATCTGCGATGGTGATCTTGTCGACCTGCGCGCGCGTTATGATCTGAAGGTTCTCGCGGCTTTTGACCGGGTTAAGATAGGCCACTGCTGAGCTACATCGCCTGCCGTTCTTTGCAGTTAACTGGAAGAATCCGACACCTTCCTGATGGGCACCATTGTAATCAGGGTTAAACGCATAACCTGCTGCCTGTGCCGCGGCGACCCAGGCATCAGTAATGGGGCGCTGAATGCGCATGTTGGAAACAGACAACGGCCCGTCCGTACCGTGAAACTCGTCGGCTCCCCGTTCGTTGTTTTCCGCGCGTTTGAACAAAGGCAGGACGTCGTCCCACCCCCAACCGTTGTTCCCCATCTGACGCCAGCGGTCATAATCCTGTGCCTGTCCCCGCACATAAAGCAGGCCATTCAAAGAGGAAGATCCGCCCAGGACCTTGCCACGTGGCCACTCAATAGAGCGTCCATTCAGGCCGGGATCGGGCTCCGTCACGTAGCACCAGTCGACGTTAGGGTTGTGAATGGTCTTGAAATAGCCCACCGGAATGTGAATCCATGGGTTCAGGTCACGCCCACCCGCCTCAAGCAGGATGACGGTGTTTTTGGGGTCCTTGCTCAGCCGGTTAGCGAGCACACAGCCGGCCGATCCAGCCCCAACGATGACGTAGTCAGCTTGCATAATCTTACCCTTTCCTGAACTCTGTGAAAAAAACACTATGCAAAAGAGAAATAATAATCTACCCTTTTTTGAAACTAAAAGTCTCATTAATGAGAGAAAACACCACTAGGGAGGAACCAACATGGGTGTAGGTAACAAGCTAAATCAGATCTCACGACGTGATCTGTTTAGAGTCGCAGGCCAGTACGGTATGAGTTCGACGCTCATGGCTGCCGGAGCATTCGGCGGCGCAATGAGCCTTGGAAACTTGGCCAATGCCGCAGAATCAACTTACGAAAAACGTTTTGCAAAAGAGCCGAAGCACACGCTTAAGTTTGGCGCGGCTGGCTTTAATGCACGCAACCTTTTGATCGAACGCGCGGGCGCATTGGAATTCGCTCGTGATCTTGAAAGCCGTACCGATGGAGAGATTCGCGTTGAGTTCATCGGCGACAATCAGATCTGTGGTCAGGTTTCCTGCGTTGAAAAAGCACAGCAGGGTATCGTTGATATTTATGCGGCATCCACACAGAATTCAGCGGGCGGTGCGCCCTATTTGAACGTTCTTGACTATGCGTTCATGTTCCGTAGCCGTGCAGATCAGTATCACTTCCTGTACCACCCGAAATCTCAGGCCTTGTTGCGTGAACCTTATGAAAAACGTCACGGATTGAAATTCCTGTTCTCTCACGCTGAATTACGCGGCATCCAGCTTGGCTTGGCTTGGGAAGATAAGGAAACTGTCACAAGTATCGAAACACTCTTTGGCACGAAGAACCGTGTCACGGGTACCCAGTTGGGTCGAATCGCCATGACCGCTCTGAACCTGAATCCGGTTCCGGTGGCTTGGGAAGAGACACTCGACGGCCTTAAGCAGGGCCTCATCGATGGTGCGGAAACCTGGGCTTCCGCGGTTGCGTATGCAAATATGTCGCCTGTTGTGTCGCAGTCTGTGCACCTCGACTTCTTCTGCGGTACAGAGCACACAGCCATGAACGCGGGCGTATTCGACAGCCTCGGCGGCGAACTGCAGGATGCCGTGATGGAAAGCTCTTACTGGAGCCAAGTCCACGTTCAGGCTGCAAACGAAGCGGCGCTGGTCAAAACAGTTGGTCTGTCGGACCCTCAGTTGCCCGGAACGATTTTTGCGCAAAACAACGTACGCAATGCGTTCCTGTCAAAAGAAGAACGCCGCAAGGCCGAAGAGATGTGCTCGCCAGAGTTCCAGCCACAACTGTGGGAAGACTGGCGTGAGCGACTCAACGGATGGTCCGGCGGTATGGACACGTATCAGGAAATCTACGACATCGCTCGTGAGATTGAAGAAGATACGCCCCCAGAAAACGTGGAACCACGTCGCTGGTGGAAAGCCTAAGCTCAGTACAATGCTGAAAATTGAGTCGGCCCGTTTCTTCGGGCCGACTCGTCTATGGTTTTATGGCATTCAGGATTTGGCGCTTTGGAGTTCTGTTCGAACAGGGAAATTCAATAACCCACTGACTAATGCTGAATGTTCTTTGATCTGCTGCCACTCTTCGGGCAGCATCAAGAAAGACTAACAAAGGGAGGGGCGCGAGATGTCAATTTTGGCGGACATGGGCACCATCGTCACGGCGACGCTGAGTGGCGATATAAATTTCAAGGTTGTGCAAGCTTACCGTTCAGGCGGCGCGTGGTTTGTCTTTGGGCCACTTACCATTATGGGCGCTTTTCTGGTGCATTACATTTACCAAAAGGTGCCTTGGATCGACCGGCACCTTGAACGCTCCATCGTTGTGTACTCTTACATCATCATAGCGCTGATTATTTTTGTTGGTGTGATCCAGCGTTTTGTATTTTCGGCGCAGGTCCCTTGGTCGACGACAATTCCGCCGCTGCTTTTCATGATCATGGCGTGGTACGGATGTTCTTATAACGTCAAATTGCGCACCCACCTTAGTTTCAATGAGTTTAGAACCAAAATGGGGCGCTCTGGGCAAATGGCCTGTCTGATGCTCGACAATCTGCTCTGGTTGGTTTTCTGCATCATCGTAGTTACCACTACCGCGCGTGTCACGGTCAACACCTATGACAATTTTGCGATTGTTCTTGGGACAGACGATGTCATGCGCTGGTGGTTTATTGTGACAATGCCTGTCTGCTTCATCATGATGGCGGGGCGGGTTCTGGGTAACACGATTGAGGATCTGACTAAATTCCGCAACGGCGAGCCGTTGATCGAACAAGCCGTTATCGGGGGGGATGTCTGATGTCTGACGGAACATGGATTACACTTATCTCGCTCGGGGTCACCTTTCTTTTCATGCTCGGCACCCCAGTTCTGCTCATCATTTTTTATTGGGTCGTCGGCTGTAGCTTCGTTCTTGACCTTACTCTGGATAATACCGGATCAGAGATGCTGAACGTTTTCAAAGATGGTTTCGCGCTGTTGGCGATGCCACTCTTCATCCTGACAGGTGACCTGATCAACAAATCAGGAATTGCCAAACGATTGTCGGACTATGCCTACGCTTGCCTGGGCTGGATCCGTGGCGGTCTAGCGATGGCCTCCATCGGTGCGTGCGGATTGTTTGCCGCGATCTCGGGTTCAAACTCTGCCACTACCGCCACCATTGGCTCGATGCTCCACCCAGAAATGGTCAAAGGGGGCTATGATGAACGCTTTTCGGCGGCCACGGCTGCTGCGGGTGGTACGGTCGGTATCATTATTCCACCGTCAATCATCTTCATCGTTTACGGGTTCCTGATGAACCTCGAGGTAGGTCAGTTATTCCTAGCGGGTATCATCCCAGGTGTATTGATGGTTTTGGCAATGATGGCAGTCTGCTTCGTTGTCTGCACCGTAAATAAATGGGGCATTCTAACTAACATCAGTATCCCACGTATCATCAAGACGGCGGTTGGCGCATGGCTTGGTTTCTTCGCTATTGGGCTTGTGTTGTGGGGCATCTACACCGGCAAATTCTCGCCCACTGAGGCCGCTGGCGTGACTGTCGGATTCGGCATAATCGTCGGGCTCATCAGCTACCCGCTGAACAAGATGATGGGCAACGATGCAAGTACACCAGTTGATGAAAGGTCGGTAAGTTCGATGGTCGTGGTCGAAGGGTTCACGTTCCCTGAAATTCCATCCATTGTCGTCCGATCTGCTCAAATTACGGGGATTCTTGCACCGCTGATCGCTGTTTCCGTGGTGATGCAGCAGATCTTGTCGCTTTTGGGCGCGCAAGAAACAATTGGTGGATTTGTGACGAGCATGGGTGGTTATTATCCGGTGCTGTTCACCGCAATGGCGATGGTATTTGTTGCGGGTATGATCCTTGAAAGTCTTCCCGTGACGATCATCATGGCCCCCATTCTGGCCCCCATTGCGGCCTCTGTGGGTGTAGATCCCATCCACTTCGCCGTGATATTCCTTGTAGGTGCGTCCATCGGCTTCATTACGCCACCTTATGGTCTGAACCTTTACGTGGCCTCAGGCGTAACCGGCGTTCCTTATTTCCGGCTACTTAGGTATTCAACAATGTATCTGTTCTCGTTGCTGGCGATTTGGATACTGGTTGCATTGGTACCATCCTTGGCGCTAATGCTCGTGCCAACTTAATAGAATGACTGTGCATGCCAGACGATTTTGCAGACGAAAGACAGGGGCAGATTCCGACAAATTTGCGGGTCTTGTTGTTGCTCGAAGAGGTTGCAAACTCTGGCGTGCCCATTACCCCTACTGAGGTTAACAACAAGATAGGATTGCCCAAGCCCACGGTGCATCGCTTGTTTGCCACGATGGAGCGCGAAGGGTTTCTTCAGCGCGATATCGACGGCAAATCTTACAGTCCGGGGCCACGATTGCGACGTTTTTCCGTCAATGTGCTCACCTCCCTGAGGATTCGAACTGCACGGCTTGCAGTGTTGTCAGCCCTTGCGGAAGAAATCGGTGAGACTTGCAATATTGCTATCCCGGACCGCGATAGCATGATCTATCTTGACCGGGTCGAAACCAAGTGGCCACTTCGCATTCAGTTGCCCATTGGCACAAAGGTGCCATTTCATTGCACGGCCAGCGGAAAGATGTACCTTTCTACTTTGCGCCCCGCCCATCTAAAAACGATCATAAAGTTACCCAATCTGAAAGCCCCGACGCATTGCACTATCACTGATCCCGATAAGCTTGCTGATGAGATAAAGAGAATTGCCGGGCGTGGGTATTCTACGGATGATGAAGAATTTATGGATGGGATGGTTGCAGTTGCTGTTCCGATCAATGACGATCGGGGTCGATTGCTGGCAACGCTGTCGGTGCATGCCCCGACACATCGAATTAGTCTCAAAGAACTCACGAGCCATATCCCGCTAATAGCTGAGAAAGCTGAGAAGCTGATGTCGCTACTTGCAGAAGACTAGCGCGGTCGCACTTATCTATATTGATCTATTGCTATCTGCGACACGGCGATTCTAACGGTTGTTTTGAATGGCCGTCACTGGTCTGGGACGGACACCTTTAATCGCCATCTACTTGTACAGCATCGAAGCGCTACAGGTCCTCGGAATAGTCGCCTTTGGCCAATTTCAACACAGTCCACACGGCAGTTACGCCAAAGAATACTGCAGCAATTCCAATAACTTCATGCATAGAAGCACTATTCGGCATGCCGCGATACGCTATGCTGCCAAGCAAAAACGTCAATCCACACAGACTGAACAACAACCGGAATTTCAGGTCCGACTTCGAAGGTCCGTAGTTATTTTCATTTACCATCTTCCCCCTCCATCCTTTTAGGCCCAATAGCGGGCACGGGTAATTTTGACGCGATAATCGCCTAAGTGCAACAACTTATGGAGGTGCCACCAGAAATGCGGGTTTTTCCGCGCATGTATCAGCCGTGTTCCTGATGCGCGCACGATTGACGAATTCAACGTCCCAGCAGTCACTTTTTATCGAGTTTACCGAGCAGTATTGCTTTCATTGCCAGCAAAGTTCAGTGCTGCCGGGGCACGGTTTTGAGCCGAATACCCGATGTATGGGCATCTCGCACAAGCCCGTCCTCTCCTACTTTGGCATGGGCACGGCTGGCAGAATTGTTCCCTCACATGTGCCAAACCCGATACGATACCCGTCACCTTGCGCATGGCCCGTAAGTGTAAGTGAGTCGCCATCCTCGATAAAACTGCGCGTTTCTCCTGTATCGAGCGTCAAAGGCTCTTTGCCGCCCCAACTTAGTTCCAGCAGCGACCCACGGCTTTCTTTAACCGGGCCCGAAATTGTGCCGGATCCCAACAAATCGCCCGTATTCATCTCGCATCCTGACGAGGCGTGATGGGCAAGCTGCTGGGCGGCAGAATAATACATTTCATTGTAGTTGGTGCGACAGATCGTGGTTGCAGTGGCTGCATCTGCTGGCTGCATTTGGACTGCGAGTTCAATGTCATACAGCATCGGTCCGGGTTCGTGCAGATAAGGCAACAATTCGACGTCTCGAAAAGGGCCGGATGTACGGAAAGGCTCAAGCGCGGCGCGGGTAACGATCCACGGGCTTATCGACGTAGCAAATGCCTTGGCCTGAAATGGTCCAAGCGGTTGGTATTCCCAAGCCTGTATGTCGCGCGCCGACCAGTCGTTTAGGAGGACGTAACCAAATATCATTTGGTCGGCCTGGGCCACTGACACCATCTGGCCCATTTCCGAAGACGTGCCGACAATTGCGCCCATTTCCAGCTCGATATCCAAACGTCTGCACGGGCCAAAGTCTGGCATGTCAAAGTCAGGCCCTTTCCTTTGACCATTTGGTCGGGTGATCTCTGTCCCGCTCACAATAACCGTGCTGGCACGTCCGTTATACCCGATTGGGATGTGTAGCCAGTTTGGGGATAAGGCGTTTTCGGCACCCCGGAACATTGTACCAACATTGGTTGCGTGATGGCGGCTAGCATAAAAATCAGTATATTCTGAGACTGCGATAGGCATGTGCAATTCTGCTTCGGCAAGCCGGATCAGATGTGGCCTCACGGCGGCTTCCTCGCCCGACCCTTCGGTCAGCATTTCCGTAAGGCGCGTTCTCAAAGCATTCCACGCATCCGGCCCCAGTTCCATGAGGTCATTCCAGAATGGCAGATCAAAGACTTCGTCTTCAGCCAGTTTGATCAACCCGTCCGCTTCGACGGCAGTCATATCCAGAATCATGTCGCCGATCGCAACGCCACAGCGTGGCTCTCCTCCCGGCGTCGAGAACACGCCATAGGGCAGGTTGTTCAATGGAAAATGTGTACCGGCAGAGTTGGCCGAGACGACCCAAGATTTCAATAACGGCATTTTCCGGGTCCTTTAGATCAGCTATTTGTTTTTGTCTTTTCGGTTCTTCAACCAGCGCAAACCAACAAACAAACCTACAAATACAACGATCCAAAAAATCAGGTCTGTTGATGCATCGGACATGAGGTCTCTTACCTGTTTCGCGCGAGGAGTGCCGCTGGCGTATACTCAGTCTACTCTGACTTGGTCTTATTTGGACTCTAAAACGGGGTCTCGAAAAGCCGGGGTCAAAAATCGACGCTCACCCCAGGTAGTTTAAGCGACTTGACGAGGTCCCGCAGTTCCTGCCGCGCCGCCACGTTCGAAATGTTGAGCTGCTTGACGCCGATATCTTTGAGATCAAGTAACGTCAGCCCACGTGGAAAAAGTTCCCGAAAAATTACTCGCTCGTTGAATCCCGGTGCGACGCGAAATCCGATGCGTTTGGCCAGCATACCAATTGCTTTTTCCATCTTGGCTTTGTTAACCATATTCTGCGCGCCAAGGCGATTACGAACAACGATCCAATCTATTGGCTCTAATCCGGCCTGCGCGCGCAGCTGCCGCGCATTCCAGACCATTTCGGAATAAACAGAAGGTCCAAGTATTGTGTCCCCTCCCGCATCGATGCGTGCCAACAGATCGAAATCAACAAAACTGTCGTTCAGCGGTGTGATCAGAGTGTCAGCAAGAGAGTGTGCTACTTGCGATAGGCGAGTATGTGAACCGGGGCAGTCAATCAGAATGAAATCACTGTCCGGTTCAAGTTCGGCAACCGCAGCAGATAGACGGTGATCGTAAATGTTTTCGCCGGGCTTTAGGGTTGATTTGTCTATTTCGGGTAAATCATGACAATCAGGGCTTGCCAGCGACAGTTCTTCGCGTTCCAAAAACGCTTTGCGGTTTTCAACATAGCGGCCAAATGTGCGCTGCCGAAGATCAAGATCAAGCGCGCTGACTTTGTGACCCATGCGTGCCAGCGCCGTCGCAACGTGCATTGAAACTGTAGACTTGCCTGCGCCGCCCTTTTCGTTTCCGACCACGATAATATGTGCCATGCCTGTCCCTCACCCATTCGGTGTATTGCGTGACACTATAAGTTGCGGAACGCGCTATGGAAAGCGCAACCGGTGCCTGAAAGCAGATGATTCTGCGATCAGGTCGGCCTTGAACAACAAAATGACAGTTGAAACAGAAAACGCCGCTCCAAAGCAAGAGCGGCGTTTTTGAAAATCACGCTTGGGAGTCTTATCAGAACCCGAGGCCTTCGTATTTCTTTTTGAATTTAGATACCCGACCGCCGGTGTCCAGTAGACGAGAATTGCCGCCCGTCCATGCAGGGTGCACCGTTGGATCAATATCCAGTGAAAGCGTATCGCCCTCTTTACCCCAGGTCGAACGCATTTGGAGAACAGTGCCGTCGGTCATTTTGACGTTTATGTCGTGGTATTCGGGATGAATGTCTTTTTTCATGACGACGCTCCTTAGGCCGATGCGCCGGACGCCGCGTCCGATTTTGGTTTGTAGTTTGAGTCTTCTGCGATCCGAGCCGACTTGCCCCGACGCGCACGCAGATAATACAGCTTGGCACGACGCACACGGCCTCGACGAACGACTTGGATGCTTTCGATGTTGGTCGAGTGCAGCGGGAATACCCGTTCCACACCTTCACCGAATGAGATCTTCCGGACCGTAAAGGCCCCGGCGATGCCGCTGCCGCCTTTGCGGGCGATGCAGACGCCTTCGTAGTTCTGCACACGGGTCCGTGTGCCTTCAGTCACTTTGTAACCGACACGGATGGTGTCGCCGGCTTTAAAGTCGGGGATTTTGTGCCCCAGGGCCGCGATTTGTTCGGCCTCTAGCTGTGCGATCAGGTTCATCGCCTTGTCTCCTATTTACTCGCGGTTTGCCCACGAAGATTGGTGCGCACCGAGAGCTCTTGGTCTTCATCCGGGTCCCGATGCTAAGATCAGCCCGCCAGAGATCAGCGTGTCATTCTTTTATACCTGGCTTTTGAGTCCTGTTTCGGAATGATCAGCAGCAGAAGAACGCCACCCCAACATCCCTTGGTCCCATATGCCATAGCATCCGGAGCCAAAACTGATTCCAGACCTGCGTCGTATAGGTGGGAATGCAGAATGGATCAACCCTGATCGTCAGGCGTTTTGCCTTTATAGCGCGTCCAAAGGTCTGGCCTTCGGGCCTTGGTGAGGGCCCGTGCCATTTCATGGCGCCACACACCAACCTTTGCATGGTCACCTGACGTCAGAATGGCGGGGATATCGCGCCCGTTCCACGTCGCGGGTCGGGTATACTGCGGATGCTCCAACAGACCGTTGGAAAAGCTCTCCTCTTCCGTAGAGGCCTGATTGCCCAGTACACTGGGAATTAGCCGAACAGTTGCATCGATCAGAGCCTGAGCGGCAATCTCACCTCCGGTCAGGACAAAGTCTCCGAGGGAAACCTCCTGAATGCCGTAGTGTTCGATAACACGTTCATCCACGCCTTCAAAACGACCGCACAGCAGCGTCACCCCATCTGCTTGGGCTAGGTCCTGCGCCATGGATTGAGTAAGCGGAGCGCCGCGGGGCGAAAGATATAGGATCGGCCAGCGTCCTCGGGCGGTTTGCTGTGCGGATTCAATGGCGCGTCCCAGCACATCGGCGCGCAGAACCATACCAGCGCCGCCCCCGGCCGGTGTGTCATCGACATTGCGATGCCTGCCCTCACCGAAGGGGCGCAGATCAATTGGTTCGAGTTGCCACAACCCTTCCTGAAGCGCTTTGCCGGTTAGACTTTCGCCAAGTACACCGGGAAAACTCCCTGGAAAAAGCGTGATGACCTTGGCCTTCCATGCGCCTTTCAGATCAGGCGTGGGCGTCATCAAATCCTGCGGTGTTGCCGACGCGCGGATGGTTTTGCGTCCATAGGATTTTGGCGGCGCGCTCACTGCGTGTTCCTTCGAAGGGGGCACATCAGAACAACCCTTCGGGCGGATCAGCGACGATTCGTTGCTGTTCCAGATCAACAGTCGGCACAGCCTCAAGTGTAAACGGCAATAATACCGCCAAAGAGGACCCCGATTGCTTGATCTCAAGAAGATCAGACGCGCCATGGTTCAGGACTGATTTGACGGATCCAAGCAATGCTCCACCCGTGTCGTAGACGTTCAAGCCAATCAAATCAGCGTGGTAGTATTCGTCATCCGGAAGGGACGGCAATTGATCGCGTGCGGCATAAAGGCGAATCCCTTTTAATTCATCAGCCTTCTCTTTGGACAGCACCCCGGACAGACGCGCTTTGAAGCCATTCTTGATCGGTTGGCCGAGTGTCAGCACATAGGATGACTGCCCATCTTCAGAGGTGAGCGGCGTATAATTCTGGATGTCCTCGGGCGTCGCGCAAAAGCTTTTGATCCGCACGTCACCGTTGACGCCGTAGGATCCTGCGATCGCACCAACGCATATCAGATCAGTCATGGCGTTTGCTCCGATCCAAGGCAGATTTCGCCGGTCCAGTTGCCACTTCCGGCCTCGCAAAGTTCGCGCATGTTACCACGTTCAAACATTACACCAGTTACAAAAGTCACGGCTAAGATTATCAGCGTTCTGATGATGCGAAACATCGGACTCCATTGTCTTTATGGGGCGCCACCGAGATGAAAACACTAGAAGCTTGAGAGGCCAGCCCGGGCAGCGGCAAGGCGCCGCCAGAGAACCTTGTGGGCCGGGACGTGCGCGCGCTGCACGCCCCGGAAAAAAGCCATTTGAGTTGCTTATGCTTCTTCAGAGGCTGGTTCTTCTGGTGTTTCAGCCGGGGCAGCGGCAGCGGTTGCTTTTTCCGCTTTTTCTTCGGCACGTGCCTTGGCTTTGTCGCCCGGTGTACCCTTCTTCGGGTTGTTGCGCTCAGCCTTCTCTTTCACGCCAGCGGCTTCCAGCATACGCGCGATCCGGTCTGTGGGCTGTGCGCCCTGACCCAACCAGTATTGGACGCGTTCCATGTTCATCTGAACGCGTTCTTCGCTGTCTTTTGGCAGCAGCGGGTTATATGTGCCCAGCTTTTCAATGAAACGACCGTCGCGTGGCATACGGCTGTCGGCCGCAACGATGCGATAGAATGGGCGCTTCTTTGAGCCACCGCGAGCAAGACGAATTTTCATGGCCATTGTGAGTTTCTCCTTAAGAATGGCGATTGGGCAGGTGCCCGTTATTTGGTGTATTTCTGATGGTGCTGGATGACTTCCTGAATGATGAAATTCAGGAAAGCCTTGGCGAATTCAGGATCAAGATCGGCCTGTTTTGCCAGGTCTTCTAAACGCGCGATCTGTGCCGCTTCGCGGGACGGATCGGACGGGGGAAGGTCGTGTTCGGCTTTGAGCTTTCCGACAGCCTGCGTATGCTTAAAGCGCTCGCCCAACGTATAGATGAGAATAGCGTCCAGCCGGTCAATGCTTTCGCGATGCTCACGCAGCAATAAAGCTGCACGGGAAGCGTCATTGGTCATAGCAATTCTCCAGAGCAAGCAAACGTTTCGTCGCAGTGATGTTTCAGAGACTGAGGTGTCGAATGGGGTAAGCGGACGCGATTCATGCGGTTTCCTTCAACGCATCTGAAGTAGGATGTCGCCAGATTTCCATCTGCCCATAGCTGGGGTGTTCGTAGTGATTTTCAAATGTTGCGCCCATTCGCCTAACCAGCGCAATGGATCTAGTATTGCCCGGAACAATTGAACTGATCGCGGTAGACCAACCCAACTTGTCATAAGCGTAATCGCGGGCTTTTAGGGCTGCTTCAAACGCGATGCCCCTGCCTTCCGCTTGAGCCTGCACCGCCCAACCGATTTCCGGTTCCGGCCAGCCTTCTGGCGACCATAAACCTACGTGTCCGCAATAAAGGCCGGTCGACTTTTCATCGACAGCCCAAAACCCGTACCCACGAATGATCCAATGGCCCAGTACGGTTGCCAGATTCCGCCAGGTTTGTTCGCGCGAAAGCGGGCCGCCAAATCCGTGCGAGCGCTCTGATGCATAGAACGCGACATCCGCCTCGAAGTCACCTTCATTCGGTGCCCGTAAGATCAGGCGTTCGGTTTCAAGTGTTGGGACCAGTGGGATCATGTCGCCATTTCCGGACGAGGATGGCGATACACAAGGCAAGGTTTGTCGGTGTTTGGTTGCGGCGCATTTGCATCCTGCACTGCGCCAAGGCGTTCTGCCAAACGTGTCGAAGCATCGTTTTTTGAGTTGATGTAGCTGACAAAGGTATCCCAGCCCAGAACCTGCCATGCGTGATCAATGCAGCGTTGCGCAGCTTCTGTGGCGTATCCTTGGCCTTCGTTTGCTGTATCCAGCAGAACCCAACCAACTTCTTTTTCGGGGCGTGAGTGGGGAGCGTAATGCCCAGCCAGACCGATGGGTTCGTCGTTTCCCTTCAGAGTCACAATAAAGCGACCGAAACCGAGAAGCGCCCAGTGACCGAAGTCGGCAGCAAAGGCTTGCCATGACTCGCGGTCTTCCAGTGGCCCACCAGCCATATTTGACCGCTTACTCCGGTAGAATGCCATGAATGCTTGAGCGTCCCCAGCAATGGGGCCGCGCAGAACAAGACGTGCAGTCTCAAGCGTCGGTATGCCGGCTATTGAGATCACTTTTTCTTTCCGAAACCAGACAAACCGGGGGGCAGGGGCATCCCGCCGCCGCCCATTCCACCCATGCCACCGGGCAACCCGCCGCCCATTTGTCTGGCGGCAGCTTCGAGGGCTTTGGGGTCCATCTGACTGGGGTCCATACCGCCTTTGCCGAACATGCCTTTCATGGCCTGTTTCAGCATGCCGCCCTTGCCCATTTTGCCCATCTTTTTCATCATGTCGCCCATCTGGCGGTGCATCTTGAGCAGCTTGTTCAACTCGCTGACTTCCATGCCCGCCCCTTTGGCGATGCGTTTCTTGCGGCTGGCCTGCAAGACGGCGGGGTTGGCACGCTCCCTTTTGGTCATGGACTGGATCAGCGCGATCTGGCGTTTCAGCACCTTGTCATCAAGACCTGCGTCCTGAACCTGTTTGGACAGCTTACCCATGCCGGGCATCATGCCCATCATGCCTTCCATACCGCCCATCTTGATCATCTGATCAAGCTGCATGCGCAGATCGTTCATGTTGAACTGACCCTTGGCCATCCGCTTCATCATGCGTTCGGCTTGTTCTGCCTCGATGGTTTCCTGCGCCTTTTCGACAAGGGCCACGATGTCGCCCATGCCAAGGATGCGCCCGGCAACGCGTTCTGGTTCGAACGTTTCGATGGCGTCCATCTTTTCGCCAAGTCCGACGAACTTAATGGGCTTGCCCGTGACCGCGCGCATTGACAGCGCCGCTCCACCGCGCCCGTCGCCGTCCATTCGGGTCAGAACAACACCGGAAACGCCGATCTTGTCGTCAAATTCGGTGGCGACATTCACGGCGTCCTGCCCTGTAAGACCGTCGACAACCAGCAGCGTTTCGCGCGGGTTGGCGACATCGCGTACTGCAGCAGCCTGCGCAATCAGCTCGGCGTCGATGTGCAGACGACCAGCTGTATCAAGCATGTAGACGTCATATCCACCCAAGCTGGCCTGAGTTTTGGCCCGTTTGGCGATTGCAACTGGATCCTCACCTTTGACGATCGGTAGGGTATCGACGCCAATCTGCACACCAAGAATGGCCAACTGCTCCATCGCGGCGGGTCGGTTGGTATCGAGCGACGCCATCAAAACGCGCTTGCCGTCACGGTCCTTCAATCGTTTTGCCAGCTTCGCCGTCGTGGTCGTCTTACCGGATCCTTGCAGGCCAACCATCAGGATCGGCGCGGGCGCATTATCAATCTTTAGCGCGCCCGGCTCTCCTTCGCCCTTAAGGACATCGATCAGCGCGTCGTGCACAATCTTGACAACCTGCTGACCGGGCGTGACTGATTTGGTTACCGCCTGACCAGTCGCTTTGTCCTGAACCGCCTTTACAAAATCACGCGCAACCGGAAGTGAAACGTCTGCCTCAAGCAAGGCAACACGCACTTCGCGCAGCGCGGTTTTGACATCGTCCTCGGACAGCGCGCCTTGTTTCGTTAACCGGTCAAAGACGCCAGAGAGGCGTTCGGATAGATTTTCAAACATGCCTTCGGTCTCCTAACCGGTTTGCGGGTGCCCCTAACGTAGGAAGGGACGGTTAAATGCACAATTGCCCCCACGGGCGAAACTCGCTGGTGGGGGGCGATCCCTTTCAACAAAGGGACCGGAAGGCTGGTTGCTTCCGGATGTTCGGGCCGTTTATGCGCCTCGACCGTTCGAGTCAAGCAGCGCCTGATGCCAGATGTTGACCGCTTCGACAATTCTTTGGGGTTTGCGACCGGTGCGATAGGCCCGAACGATCGGATGGCGCCCGGCGCTCATCCCCTGCGGGAATACAAGAACGGCGCGTGTCATTGCCGAGTTTGTTGCTATTTTTGTAGCCTCGCGTGGGGCGGTTTCCAAAACTGCGTGGCCTAGCTCATCAAGCTGATGTTCAATGCTTTGATACCGAAAGACAGATTGGTTGCGAAATTTGATCGAGTTTGACGGCCCGTCCAAAATGACCTGCGTACGCCGAACCAGAAGGGCAAAAGCCGCAATTCCAATGCTGGCGCCGAACGACATCCAGAAAAATCCGAAAAGGGGATCGTGCAATATTAAGAGAAGGCCAATGGCGACAAAGATGAAAATGAACAAAGCCAGCATGATACCCATGAACCAAGGCGTATCACTGATGATTAATTGTTCGGGTGTATTGCGGGCAACTCTCATAGGTCGACCCTAAAATCGACCTATGTTGGGTGTAAACCGTTTACGCTGCGATTGCCTCGACGGCGTCCTTGGCAATTTGCAGCGTAGCATCTGGTTCGATGGCCAATTGATCGGCTGCGATAAATTCAACATCAGTGATCCCAATAAAGCTCATTATGTGGCGCAAGTATCCGGTGGCAAAATCGAGTTCCGAACCAACCTTCGTGCCACCTGAAGCAACTGCGACAACAACGCGTTTGCCTGCCAACAAGCCATTGGGGCCATTTGCCGTGTATTCAAATGTGACGCCAGCACGGGCGATCAGATCAATCCAAGCCTTAAGCGCGGCAGGCACGGCAAAATTGTAGATCGGCGTGCCGATCACAATGATCTCGGCAGCCTTGATTTCGGCAACCAGTTGATCCGAAAGCGTAAGCGTGGCGCGCTGGGCTGCGTCACGATCATTGGCAGGGGTGAAATTTGCGCTGACCCATTCGCCGGTAATTAAGGGAAGCGGCGCGGCCAAATCTCTGCGTATCACGTCAGCGGCCTCTAACCGCTCTACAATCCGGGACGACAGATCACGAGAAATCGAACCTTCTGTGCGGGCCGAGGCATCTATGTGCAAAATGGTTTGGGTCATCGGGGGGTCCTCTTGTGTTGATCTTGTGTGTTATTCAAATTTGGCTATTGCAAATTCGAACACAATTGGCACAATTCAACACATTATGTGAAATGGCGCACACGAGGCTAATCGCGAATGGACAATTGGGACGAAATCAGAACCGCCTATCAGGTTGCCAGGCTTGGAACTGTAAGCGGGGCTGCAGACGTACTCGGTGTCCATCATGCGACTGTTATTCGCCACATCGATGCCCTTGAAGGCCGTCTGGGGGTCAAGTTGTTTCAACGGCACGCACGAGGGTACAACGCGACTGAGGCGGGCGAAGATCTGCTACGCGTTGCCACCGCGACGGATGATCAGTTCAGTCAACTGGTCGGTCGGATCAAAGGACGGGGTGCTGATGTATCAGGAGACCTCATAGTAACGTCGCTGGTATCGCTTGCACCGTTGCTAGCTCCGGCGTTGACGGAGTTCCAATTGCAAAACCCAGATGTCATTGTGCGCTATCTGACGGGCGACCGGGTTTTCCGGCTTGAATATGGCGAGGCACATGTGGCGATACGGGCTGGGTCGCCACCCGACCAACCCGACAATGTGGTCCAGCGCTTTGTTCCACAAAAAATGGGTCTGTTTGCAAGTGCGGACTATGCAAAGCGCTTCGGTATTCCAGACAGAGCGTCGGATTATGCCAACCACCATTTTGTAGGCCATGATGACGAGACATCGCGAGCGCCTTTCAACAAGTGGCTGCGTGAAAAAGTGCCCGAGGCTAACATCACGTTTCGAAGTAGCGACGTGCGCGCAATGGAACAAGCTGTGTTGTCAGGTGCCGGTATCGGTTTCTTATCGATGTGGGAGGCGGCCAAACATGAAGGCTTAACGCAAATATGCGAGTCTCTCGAAGATTGGTCGGGCATATTGTGGTTGGTCACCCATGTTGATTTGCACCGCACCAACAAAGTTCAGAGCTTTCTGAAGTTTTTGAAAGAACACGCAAAAGGCTGGCCATCTTGAACGGAACAGCCACCGGCCATCTGGCCATGCTCTTATTTTCTGCGTTGGTTGCGGGTTCTTTTTCGCTTGGTTCGCTTGCAGCCAATGAAATTTCGCCAGCGGCAATGACTGTGGCGCGGTTTGTTCTGGCCGCTGGTATTATTGGCGGGGCAGCAACGGCAACAACAGGATTGCCCAGAAGCGCTTTTGTTGCGCCTTGGCGGTATGTTGTCATGGGTGGTCTGCTTGCGATCTACTTTGTCCTGATGTTCGAGGGCCTGAAGACTGCCGCCCCTGTCAGTACCGCAGCCGTCTTCACCCTGACGCCAGTGATGGCGGCCGGTTTTGGCTGGATCCTTCTGCGCCAGCGAATGACGGCCCGCATGGCCTTTGCATTGCTGATGGGGGGCGTGGGTGCGCTTTGGGTGATCTTCCGCGCCGATTTTGCGGCTCTGCTAAACTTTGAAATTGGCCGGGGCGAAGCAATCTACTTCTGGGGTTGCATGTCCCATGCGCTATACGCCCCGATTGTACGCAAGCTGAACCGGGGAGAACCGGCGGTGGTGTTCACATTTGGCACATTGGTGGCGGGTAGCATGGTTTTGCTCATCTACGCGTGGTCAGACTTGTGGGCGACAGATTGGGTGAACCTCCCGCCTATTGTTTGGATTACGATGATCTACATTACGATATTTGCCACTGCAGCGACCTTCGTCTTGCTCCAGTTCGCTACCTTGCGCCTGCCCGCATCCAAAGTAATGGCGTATACCTACCTCACACCAAGCTGGGTGATTCTGTGGGAGATCACGCTTGGCAATGGTGCCCCTCCAGGGCTAATAATGGTTGGCGTGGTGCTGACGATTGTTGCGCTGGGGCTATTGTTGCGGGATGAGCCGGGATAGCTGTCTATGAACTGTCCTGGGGCGGATGCAGTTCCGTTTCAAGAAACCGCTCAAATGCATCCAGATTAACGGGCTCAAATTGTCCGAATCCTTGCATCCAGACGCTGGCATTGCGCATCGCATCGGGTTCCAGTTTGCACCATTTCACCCGGCCGCGTTTTTCCTGTGCGATCAGCCCCGCACGGGTCAGGATACCCAGGTGCTTTGAAATGGCCGCGAGGGACATTTCGAAAGGTTCTGCCACGTCAGTGACAGCCATGTCATCCTCGAGCAACATCGACAGAATTGCACGGCGCGTCGGGTCAGCCAGAGCGGCAAATGTTGTGTCGAGAGGTTCGGACATTCCACCGTCATACAGGGCTGTATCCTTCGGGAAAAGGGACTTACAGCATCGGATGGTGCGTGGATCGTGACGGCAGGTCCAAACGAGACCACTCAAGATCGGCTGGATCTAATCCGATATCCCGGGCCTGCCTGTCGGAAAGACAGGGATAAGATTGTCGTGTATCTTGCCAGAGCGATTTAAGCGCACGGATCGAGACTCTGCCTTGTAACCAAAAAAGGTGTTCAATTTTCGCACAAAAGGACTGTGCGCGCCGAGGCGCGTTAACGTGTTGAATATCCATGATTGACCTATTTTTAAGGGTACGAGGTAACCTTAGAATGCCGTCGGCATCGGATCAAACGCCAATGCTTGACAATATACGTGCAAAAAAGTCACGTATAGGTATGTCCCGCAATCTACCACCCTTAAACGCGTTGCGCGCCTTTGATGCTGCCGGACGGCACGAAAGTTTTAGCCGGGCCGCAGTTGAGCTTGCTGTTAGCCATTCAGCCATCAGCCGGCACGTGCGGGGATTGGAGAGCCGTCTTGGCGTCCAGCTTTTTCGAGATTTGCCTCGTGGCGTGGAGCTTACCATTGTGGGCCAAAGCTATCTCGAGCGGATCTTGCCAGCGCTTGATCTGATCGCGGAAGCAACCGACGATCTTGCTGCAGTGCCGACCGGGCGTGTCACAGTCAACAGTGAGCCCTTGTTCGCGGAAAGGTTCATTATCCCGCGCCTGGCTACATTTCAACGGGCCTATCCGGATATCGAGGTCCGGTTGGAGGCGTCCCCCAACCTTGCAGATGTGGAAAAATACGAAGCGGACGTTGCGATCCGGTTTGCTCATACCGGCAAACTGGATGTGCCGTCTGATCTTCTGAGTTACGCCCTGATTTACCCGCATGCGACGCCCAAGTTGATGCGTGAAGTCATTCACGAACCAAAAGACTTGCTAAAGTTGCCCCTCTTGCGTGACAGAACCAACAATATCTGGCGACAATGGTTTGCTGAGGTCGGTTTGAACTATGATGGCCCGTCGGATCATGAATGGCGTATGCGGTCTCCCTTGGCCTATGAGGCTGCGCTGAATGGCTTGGGGGCTTATCTGGGGTCGTCGGAATGTGTGTCCTTTGATCGTGATCTCGGTCGGTTGGTCAGATGTTTCGACATCGGAATCCGTGATGGCGCTTTCTATCTGGTCTATGGGAGCCGTGGCGTGCGCCGCTCGGCAGTGAAACACTTTCGAGCATGGCTTCTCGACGAAACAAAGACGTTTCGCGGGACAGAAGATCAACCACTTGGTTGAATATGGTAATGTTCACAAATTTGTCCGGGTTAAGAGAGCGACTGCTAAGTTCTCAATCCGTGGGTTCGAAATTATCGTAACTAAAACAGTGATTTAAGTCGAAATCCAACATGTTACGCCACCGGTTGACTCACCACTCGTCGCGCCTTAGCAACGGGGCATCGATCCGCAGGAGGATTTGCGCGTGAGCGAGGATAGCGAAGAGCAGCGAATGGCGCAGCTTGGTGCTAAAATCGAGGCGGCAAAACAGGCAAGCGCGCCGGCTCCACGCGCGGATACGCACTACTCTCAGGCGCATTTAGCCTGGCGGATGGTGATCGAATTGGTGGCCGGTCTTGGGATTGGCTTTGGCATCGGATTTGGGCTGGACACCCTGCTCGGGACGCTCCCGATTTTTCTGGTGCTGTTTACATTGCTGGGCATGGCCGCCGGGGTAAAGACGATGCTCCGAAGCGCGCAGGAAATCCAGTCGAAGAAGATGGCCGAAGACGCCGAAAGAGACGAGAAGGACTGAACATGGCAGACGAAGCGCATAGCGAGGGCGGCGGTCTTGTATTTCACCCAATGGATCAGTTTATCGTCAAACCGTTGTTTGGTGGCGATGCAATTCATTGGTACACACCGACAAATGTGACTTTGTGGATGGGCTTGGCTGTTTTGGCCATTTTTGCGCTGCTGGTACTGGGCACGTCCAAGCGCGCAATTGTTCCGGGTCGGACGCAATCGATCGCTGAAATGGCCTACGGTTTTATCTATAAGATGGTCGAAGACATTTGTGGCAAAGAGGGGCTTAAGTATTTCCCCTACATTATGACCCTGTTCATGTTCATTGTTGTCGCAAACTTTCTTGGTCTGATACCGATGGCGTTTACCACCACAAGCCATATCGCGGTGACTGCGGTGATGGCGATGGCTGTGTTCCTGACCGTAACAATCCTTGGGTTTGTATTGCACGGTGCAAGCTTTCTGAGCCTGTTTTGGATCAGCGCTGCACCATTGCCCTTGCGGCCGATCCTCGCGCTAATCGAGATTATTTCGTACTTTGTGCGCCCGATCAGTCATTCTATTCGTTTGGCGGGTAACATGATGGCTGGTCACGCAGTGATCAAAGTGTTTGCGGGATTTGCTGCAATCGCGGCGATCGCACCGCTGTCCATTGTTGCGATCACAGCCATCTATGCGCTGGAGGTTCTGGTGTCCTTTATCCAGGCCTATGTTTTCGCGATCCTCACCTGCGTCTATCTGAAAGACGCGCTTCATCCACATCACTAAGAACATGGGCGCGGGCTTGTATCGTGCCTCAGTAATCAACTGAATTCCATCGTAAGGAGAAAAGACATGGAAGGCGATATCGTACAAATGGGTGCCTACATTGGCGCAGGTCTGGCATGTACTGGCATGGGCGGCGCGGCCGTTGGTGTGGGTCACGTGGTAGGTAACTTTCTGTCGGGTGCTTTGCGCAATCCGTCAGCAGCTGCTGGTCAGACCGCGACAATGTTCATCGGCATCGCGTTTGCAGAAGCTTTGGGGATCTTCTCGTTCCTCGTCGCTCTGCTGCTGATGTTTGCCGTCTGATCCTTAAGGCAACAATTCCTTACGATCGGGCAAGCACATCTCGTGGCTGCCCGGTGTAACGACTGGTTCCTTAGGAGAGAACGACATGGCAAGCGAAACGCAAAATGCAACAGGCGACGGATTAGCGGATGCGCTGGGCGTAGATACGCATAATCCGGCGGACGCTGCACCGGGTATGCCGCAGCTGGACTTTAGCCACTTCCCGAACCAGATTTTCTGGCTCGTTGTTGCTCTTGTGGTCATCTATCTGATTTTGGCGAAGGTGGCATTGCCGCGGATCGGTTCCATTCTGGCCCAACGTCAGGGGACGATCACAAATGATATCGCGGCAGCGGAAAATCTGAAGCAAAAGGCAAGTGAGGCCGAAGCGGCCTACAATCAGGCCCTAGCAGATGCCCGTAGCGAAGCGCATCGAATTGTCGCGGAGGCCAAGGCTGACATTCAGGCTGATCTGAATGTTGCGATTTCCAAAGCCGATGCGCAGATCGCAGCGAAATCGGCGGAGTCCGAAAAGGCGATTGCTGGAATTCGCGCTGGCGCAATTGACAGCATTAAAGAAGTCGCCAAAGACACCGCCAAAGAGATCGTTGCGGCGATGGGTAGCAAAGCAGACGCGCGCACCATTTCGTCCGCAGTCACTGCACGGTTGAAAGGATAACTGAGATGCGACAGCTAATTGCTCTTACCGTTTCCGTCAGCGCGGCGACTCCGGCGTTTGCGGCGGATGGTCCTTTCATCTCGCTGCACAATACGAACTTTATCGTGTTGTTGGCGTTCCTCGCCTTTATCGGCGTGTTGATCTACTACAAAGTTCCTTCGATCTTGGGCGGAATGCTGGATAAACGTGCTGATGGCATCAGATCAGATATCGACGAAGCTCGAGCCTTGCGTGAAGAGGCACAGACTTTGCTTGCCAGTTATGAGCGCAAACAAAAAGAGGTGCAGGAACAAGCTGATCGCATCGTTTCTGCCGCCAAGGAAGAGGCTAGTTTGGCTGCGGAGCAGGCCAAAGAGGATCTGACCCAGTCAATTGCCCGTCGGTTGGCGGCGGCTGAAGATCAGATTGTTTCGGCTCAGTCTGCTGCAATCAAGGACGTTCGCAATCAGGCCGTCAGCATCGCCGTGGCCGCTGCCCGTGATGTGATTGCCAAAAAGATGACTGCCGCAGAAGGTAACGCACTGATCGACAGTGCAATCGCTGAGGTTGATGCAAAGCTTCATTAAAAGACGCCCTGACTTTCTGATAGCCAATGCTGCGCAAGAACAACCCGGCCCAAGTGGCCGGGTTTTTTGTTGGGGTTATGCGTCAGAATTTTCCGATATCGATTTCCTGTTGTAGCCGCTGTCGCGCGATCACCTCATGCTCCAGCGCCTTGCGTTGATCCTGCAACGCCTCCTCGATAAAGTTCATATGCGCCTCAACTGCGGCGCGTGCCGCTTCCGGATCTCGGGATTGTAGTGCATCATTGATGGCTCTGTGTTGATCCAACAGCATGTCGCGTGTCGTTCGCTGTTTGAAAACAACCTGCCTGTTATAAAATACACCTTCTTTGAGAAGTTCGTACATCGACCGCATCATGTGCAACATGACCACGTTGTGGCTTGCCTCGACGATAGACATATGGAACTGGGCGTCCAATTGTGCTTCGTCTTCTGGGTTTCGTTTTGACCGGGCGGCGGCCATCTTTTCAAAAATCGCCTGAACCACGGCAAGGTCGGTGTCTGATCCAAGGCGCGCGGCGCGCATCGCGGCCAGCGATTCCATGTCCCGCCGGAAGTCAATGTAGTCAAACACTGCTTCTTGATGACTGGAAAATAGACTTGTGAGAGCAGGAGAAAAAGCGGATCCGAGGACGTCTGCAACATAGATACCGGACCCCGCGCGTGACGTGATCAAACCTTTGTCCTGCAACTCGGCAATTGCATCACGCAATGAAGGTCGTGATACGCCTAGTCGCTCTGAGAGGGCACGTTCGGCTGGCAGGCGTTCACCGGCGCGCAAGACTCCCCGAAGAATCAGTTTCTCAATTTGACGAACGACCGAAGTTGAAAGTTTCTCGGGTTCGACTTTCTCGAAAGGCATCACTTACTCGCAGTCGGATTGGTCAAATCATATGACCAAATTGGAGGTGCAGCAATGGTTTTTCTGTTCAATAGGCCTACTGTGATAGGGTGCTCAGGGTGGATCTGCGATTCCGAACCTTTACAATCAGACCAACGGCCCCTCTTGTGTTTAACACTCCATCAACTGATGGTAAAATTCGCTGGAAACCGCGATATATTGTGGATAAGTCACGCGATATCCCCAGATCGGGTGTGATGGCGTTGACACGCCCCCCCATTCCACATCACCTTAGCGCAAAGCTAGGAATCATTCATAAGGTCTGTGCGTGCACTTTTCGAAACTCAGACTAACCGGCTTCAAAAGTTTCGTTGACCCGACGGATCTGATCATTGCAGATGGCTTAACGGGCGTCGTTGGGCCCAATGGCTGCGGCAAGTCCAACTTGCTTGAAGCTTTGCGTTGGGTGATGGGCGAAAACCGCCCAACCGCGATGCGCGGTGGCGGGATGGAAGATGTAATCTTTGCCGGCGCTGCAACACGCCCAGCCAGGAACTTTGCAGAAGTCTCACTATACATCGACAATTCGGATCGTTTGGCACCGGCCGGTTTCAACGACTCGGACACCTTAGAGATTGTGCGCCGCATTACGCGTGATGTCGGCAGTGCCTACAAGGCGGGCGCAAAGGACGTGCGCGCGCGCGACGTTCAGATGTTATTTGCAGATGCATCAACCGGTGCACATTCGCCGGCACTGGTACGGCAGGGGCAGATTGCAGAGTTGATCAATGCCAAGCCTAAAAGCCGTCGCCGTATTTTAGAAGAGGCAGCAGGGATTTCGGGCCTTTATCAGCGGCGTCATGAGGCTGAACTGAAGCTGAACGGCGCAGAAACCAATCTGGCACGCGTCGACGATGTAATAGAACAACTTGCAGCTCAGCTTGCTCAGTTGGCGCGGCAGGCTCGACAAGCGGCGCGCTACCGCGAAATTGGAGATGCGTTGCGTCGCGCAGAAGGAATGCTCCTTTATCGGCGATGGCGCGAGGCGGATGATGCTCGCGCCCGGGCTGACGACGAATTGAGAGATCGCACGACCGCGGCTTCTGCGGCCGAGATTGCGGCGCGACAGAGTGCCAAAGTACGCGCTGTTGCCGAAGAAGCACTACCGGCCCTGCGCGAAGAAGAAGCAGTGGCTGCAGCTATTCTTCAACGGCTCAATGTGCAGCGGGACACTCTGAGCGATCAGGAAAACCGGGCGCGACAGACCATAGAGACCTTAACCGGTCGTATTGAGCAACTGTCCAACGACATGACCCGCGAGGCCGGATTGAATCGAGACGCGGGCGAGACGATCGAGCGGCTGGAGTGGGAAGCAACTGAGCTCTCAAAGGCAGGCGAAGGTCATGCAGAAAGATTGCACGAGGCCGAGATCGCATCTCAGGAATCTGCATCGGTCCTGCAGTCCCGCGAAGCAGATTTGGCACAGCTGACCGAGGATGTTGCACGACTTGCGGCGCGGCATCATTCGGCAGAGCGCCTGTTAGAGGACAACCTTAAAACGCAAACCAAATCAGAAAGCGATGCCGAGCAGGCGCGCGGTGCTGTTGCCGCATCGCAGGCGGCGCTGGAACAAGCAGTACAAGAATTTGAAGATTTCGGAAAGTCGGAGGTTGCGGCAGTAGAGGCAGCTATAACTGCGGAGGCACAGTTGGTGGCGGCCGAAACAGCCCGCTCCGAGACCCAGACCCGCGAGGCCGACGCCCGCGCAGAACGTTCCGAAGCTGAGGGCGAAATGAATGCACTGCGCGCCGAAGTGAGTGCATTGGCGCGCTTGGTGGAACGCGATACAGCCGAGGGAGGGCAGATTTTGGACCGCCTGCAGGTTCAACAAGGCTTTGAGAAAGCTCTGGGTGCCGCGTTGGCCGATGATCTGCGTGCCCCTGAAGTTGAAGAAGACGGCCCATCCGGTTGGGCGGTGCTGAAGCGTTATGACACTGAACAGTCTTTGCCCACTGGTGTGACACCGCTATCACAGCACGTCTCAGTTCCTGACGTTCTGGCACGACGGATGGGGCAAATTGGTCTGGTAGAACCAGATGATGGTCCGCGCCTGCAATCCAGCCTTAAGCCGGGGCAGCGTCTGGTTTCCCCCGAAGGAGACCTGTGGCGATGGGACGGGTTTCGGGCCTGGGCCGAAGATGCGCCAAGTGCGGCGGCTCTGCGCCTGCAACAGCTCAACCGATTGGAAGAATTGAAGCAAGAACTTGAGCGGGCCACTGCGCGGGCAGAAGGCGCGCGGTCAGCTCATGAATTGTTGACTGGAATGCTGGCTGAAAAAGCCAGCGCGGATCAGGCGGCACGCGACGCGCGGCGTGATGCAGATCGGGCAGTTGGTGATGCAAATCGTGCGCTGAGCAAAGCCGAAGCTGACCGCAACCTTGCACAGGGGCGTCTGGAGTCTCTGGGTTTGGCAGTTGCCCGCCACGAAGAAGAGGCGATGGGCGCGCGATCAAGGGTGCAGGAGGCCGAACGCGCCTTGGCTGAGCTTGGCGATTTGGGGCAAGCGCGCGCGGATGCAGAAGACATCAAGCTAACGGTCGAGGCCGCGCGTATGACCATGATGACGCGTAGGTCTGCACATGATGAATTACGCCGCGAAGGAGACGCGCGGCTGAAACGCACGCAGGAAGTGACCAAGGAAATCAGCGGATGGCGGCATCGCCTGGAAACCGCCGAGAAGCGCACTCACGAATTGGCTGAGCGCAAAGAGAGTACCGAGGCTGAACTGAAAGAGGCCAGCGCCGCACCCAACGAAATAGCGGGCAAGCGCGCGGAACTGGGTGAAGCAATAAGTGAGGGAGAAAACCGTCGCAACACGGCTGCAGATGTATTGGCCGAGGCGGAAGGTAATCTGCGTGACGCCGTTCAAGCCGAGCGCGGCGCTGAGCGTCAGGCAGGCGAAGCCCGAGAAGCGCGGGCACGCAGCGAAGCCCGCGCCGATGCTGCGCGTGAAACGGTTGCGGCAACGACGGCGCGTATCATGGAGGATCAGGAAATTGGCCCTGCGGAGTTACTCGAGAAACTGGATGCAGATCCGGAAAAAATGCCTGCAGCCGAATCTATTGAGTCTGATGTGAACCGTCTGAAACGCCAGCGAGATGCATTGGGTGCAGTGAATTTGCGGGCTGAAGAGGACGCGGTTGAAATACAGGAAGAGCACGACACACTGGTTCGCGAAAAGAGTGATCTGGAAGAGGCAATCAAAACGCTGCGCAGCGGCATAGCCAGCCTGAACCGCGAGGGACGCGAACGCCTTTTGACTGCATTTGAGCAGGTCAACTCAAACTTTTCGATGCTATTCACGCACCTGTTTGGAGGCGGTGAGGCAAGTCTGGTAATGGTGGAAAGTGATGATCCGCTTGAGGCCGGGCTTGAGATCATGTGTCAACCACCAGGTAAGAAACTCAGCACACTCAGCCTGTTATCGGGCGGGGAACAGACGCTCACGGCGATGGCTCTGATTTTTGCGGTTTTTCTGGCCAATCCGGCACCGATCTGTGTGCTTGATGAGGTGGATGCGCCGCTGGATGATGCCAATGTTACCCGGTTTTGTGATCTGCTTGATGAAATGACCCGCCAGACCGACACGCGGTTCTTGATTATCACGCACCACGCGGTCACGATGTCTCGTATGGATCGACTGTTCGGAGTGACAATGGCCGAACAGGGTGTTTCGCAGCTGGTATCTGTTGACCTTAAGAAGGCCGCCAGCATGGTAGCCTGATATTGGCCCCGGCTACAAACGGCTCAGCAGATCAGGTGTCGGCCAGGCGTCCGCAGGTAGCCCCATCCGGACCTGTTCTGCTTGCACGGCTGCGCGGGTTTTGGCCCCCAAGATTCCATCCACCTTGCCGACGTCGTGACCTTGTGTCTGCAACTTGCTCTGCAATTGCTTCATCTGCGCGCCGTTGAGACCGGGTTCAGGATTGCCTGCATAATACCGGTCCGCGCCTTCCAGCCTGTTTGCGAAATAAGCCGCAGTTAGCACGTAGACAAAACTCTGGTTCCATTCAAAGTAAACCCGAAAGTTCGAGAAAGCGAGGAACGCTGGTCCACTTCGGCCTTGCGGCAGCAGGACGGATGTCTGCATATCGTCGGTGACACCTGTGCTGTCCCGCAATGCGACTCCAAGACTGGCCCATTCAGACACGGACTTAGAGTATTCAAGTCCGGTCTGAGCGAAATTGAGGGCGGATGGAACCGTGACTTCTCTAAGCCAGGGTTGGTTGGCTTGCCATCCTAGGCTCTGAAGCATCTTGGCCCCCGATAACAAGGCGTCAGGTGCTGACGTCTTAAGCGATACGGTGCCGTCGCCGTCCCCATCAATACCATTTTCAATGATATCGCGCGGTAGCATCTGGACCATGCCGATTTCGCCAGCCCAGGCGCCGGTTGTTTTTGTCGGGCTGAAATTTCCGCTCTCATAGAGTTCAAGTGCCGCAAAAACCTGCGGACGAAACAGTGCGGGGCGTCGACAATCATGAGACAAGGTCACCAGCGCGTTCAGTGTGTTGAAGTCGCCCTGAAACGCACCGTAGTCGGTTTCAAATGCCCAGAACGCCAGCAAAACACCACGAGATACCCCATAGTCTGCTTCTATCTGGTCGAACACGGCGGCATATTTTTTTGCGTTCGCCTTCCCCCGATCTATTCGGTTCTGGCTGATGAGGCGGCGGGAAAAATCGAGAAAAGGTCGCTGGAACACGCCTTGTGATCGATCCGCCTCCAGGACCGTTGGGTCCTGGCGCACGTTGGCAAAGAACTTGTTAACCGAGGATGGCTCGTGTCCTTTCTCGACGGCTTCGGTTTTCAGACCGGAAACGAAACCCGAGAATTTTCCGCCACATTGATCCTGCGCAAAAGCTGGTGCAGTGGCTAGAAAGAAAGTCGAGAGGGTGGGCAGAATACGCATTTCTCATCCCGTTGTTGACGCAATAGAGAGCACCCTATCCGGTGCGGCTAAAAAAGAGCAAATATAAAACAAAGGGCGAGCGCCAAACCCCAAGCCTGCCATAGCGCCTTTACGGTTGCATCGATATCCCGCGCGTCCAGTTTCCAGCGCCCCTTGGGGTGCACATAAGGAAAGTCCGTTAGTATTCCGTCATAAGATCGCGGGCCCGCAAGTGCGATGTCCAAAGCCTGTGCAAGGGCAGCCTCTGGCCAGCCTGCATTGGGTGAGCGGTGGAATTGTGCGTCAGCGGCGATGAGGCGCCATTGGCCCAATTGACCGGCCGGAAGGGCGAACAGAACTGCGGTCAGACGGGCTGGAATCAGGTTCAGTAGGTCGTCAAAACGGGCGGCGGCCCACCCAAACTCCTCGTAACGCGGGGATCGGTATCCGATCATGCTGTCAGCGGTATTGATCACCTTATAGAGAAATAGCCCGGGCAATCCGCCGATGAGAAACCAGAATGCGGGTGCAATTACTCCGTCCGAGAGGTTTTCAGCGGCGCTTTCAATGGCAGACCGGGCAATGGCAGTTTCATCCATGTCGCGAGTATCACGGCTGACGATCCGCGCCACCATGCGTCGGCCGTCCCCCAGCGACACCCGCATGGCGTTGCCCACGGCTTGCACATGATCAACAAGTGACCGCTGCGCGAGCAAAACGGCCGCTATGACAATTTCGACTATGGGGCCAAACCAACTCACACCCCAGCCAAGCGCGATTGCGATAGCCGATAGTCCGATCACCGCAATTAGTCCCTTGGCCCTACGATAGCGCCCGAAGTTGAGGTTTAGGTCACACCATGTAATCGCGCGTCCAATCAGAATGACTGGATGTGAGACTCGACTCCAAATCCACCGAGGTTCGCCCAATACCGCATCAAGCAGCAAAGCGAGGCATAGAAGGGGCGCAATATCCATGCCCCCTTCAATCCGAAAACCTGCGGTGACATCAACCCCGTACTGATAACCCGTGGTTCGAAAACGACGTAGGCGTGTTATTTCAATTCAAGCGTAGCGAGAGATTTCCCACAAATAGGGGCTCAACGGCGGAATCTTGCTTAACCCTAGGTAAACTAGATTAGCAAGGTAGGGTGTTCGGTCTTTGTTAACCAATTGTTAGTAAATAGATAAGACACCAGTATGTGTTCGATCCTTGCAGTATTTTATGGCATGGCCCTTGGGGGGAAGATGAACGTTTTGATTGTAGAAAGCCGATCTGAACTGGGGTTGCTGTGGCAACGTCATCTGGAACGGCAGGGTGCTGTGGTTTCACTGGCTTGCAGCCAGGAAGACGCGATCGCGAACCTGTATGCAGATGACTATGACATCATAGTTCTTGACCTTGTGCTGCTGCATGGCAGCGCGTTGGCTGTGGCAGACTTTGCGAGCTATCGGCGCCCGGATGCACAGGTAATATTTGTTACCAACACCAGCTTTTTTTCGGACGGTTCAATTTTTGCCCATAGTCCAAATGCTTGTGCTTACGTCCAAAGCAGCACGCCCCCAGAAGATTTGGCTGCTATGGTCGAGCATTATGCGGGCGCGCGCTAGGTTCTGATTTAACGCGCTTGCACCTGGTCGCGATTGGGAGGGGCGTTGTAGTCCAGCACAGGATTTATCGGAATGATCCGATGTGGATTGATGCTGTCGTGGCTGTAGTGGTAGTGACGGACGATGTGCGCCATATTGACGGTCGCTGCGACGCCGGGCCATTGATAAAGCTCGCGCACGTATTCCCACAGATTGAAATAGTCGACGATGCGCCGACGATTGCATTTGAAATGCAGATGGTAAACCGGATCGAAACGAACGAGTGTCGTGAACAGGCGCCAGTCTGCTTCTGTGACGTCGTCCCCCATAAGATAACGCCTTTGGCCAAGACGTTCTTCTAGCCAGCCAAGGGTGTCGAATAGAGGAACGATGGCTGCGTCATAGGCCGCCTGTGTGGTAGCAAACCCGCATTTGTAGACGCCGTTGTTTAGTGTGTCGTAGATCCGGTTGTTGACTGGCGCTATTGCGTCGCGCAGCCGGGCGGGCCAGAAGTCTTCGGCATTCCCAGTGATCCCATCAAAGGCGCTGTTAAACATGCGAATGATCTCAGAGCTTTCATTCGAAACGATTGTTTCCTGTTCTTTATCCCACAGAATTGGAACTGTTACCCGACCCGAAAACATGGGGTCGGCCTTGGTATAAATGTTATGCGCAAAGTCTAGATCATAGAGCGTATCCCCGGTCGCCCCTTGGTCGTCACGTTTAAATGTCCAGCCCATTGTCAGCATGTCCGGATGGACGACAGATACGGTGATGTGGTTCTCAAGCTCCTTGAGTTTCAGGAAGATCAACGTGCGATGTGCCCAAGGACACGCATAGCTGACGTATAGGTGATATCGCCCGCTGGCCGCAGGAAACCCACCTATACCGGAAGGACCGGCGTTGCCATCGGCAGTAATCCAATTGCGGAATTTCGCCGCATCGCGCTTAAATGCGCCTCCGGTCGATTTGGTTTCATACCACGTGTCGTGCCATTTCCCGTCAACCAAAAGTCCCATCTGTTTGCTCCTTGCGCATAATCAGGACGGATATATGCGAGCGCTATTGGATTGCCTACGCTTGCGCGCGCGCAGCAGCCCTGCAAACCCGCACAAGCAGGAACCGAACTGGCGTTCCGAAGCCATTCTTTTTGGGTCGTAAAATTTTTACTTGCTTTTGATATGCGTACTGCCAAGCTGATGCACGTAAACTGGAGTACGAGTCGTGACAACGTTTTTGCCGAAAGAAGTTCTAGCCGGGCTAGACGCCGCCCGATTGGCCGCATTGAAAAAATCCAGTCGCCTGCGGCTGGTCGTTGATGATCAGATTTATCCGATATTGCGCTTATGGAGCACGGGCTTTGCTCTCGATGTGAGCGACGCGCCGCATTTGCGTGGTTTGGTTGATCTCTATGATGGTGCAAATCACCTCTATCAGTGCCTGATCGTGGCCCTCGAAGAAGAGAATGGCGAACTGATCTTTGAATTCAAGCGCAGTACTGTAGCCGCTGACACAGCACCGCTTGACTTCTTTCGCGAAAAAAATACGCCGGTGGCTTTGCTCCGCCAGGGTTGACTATTGCAAGTCTGAAAATGCCCGGGTCAGTCTGGCGCAGGCCTCCTCGATACGCGCGCCTTGAGTGGCGAGGTTGAAGCGCTGGAAGAGTTCTCCACCCGCACCAAAACTCGGCCCGGCAGAGACAGCGATTTTCGCATCATCTCGAATTCGGGCTGCAATTTCGTCGTGGGTCATGCCGGTTGCTGAAAAATCAACCCACGCAAGATAAGTGCTTTGAAGGGGCATTGACCAAAGGCCGGGGATTGCATTCACGGCATTGTCGAACAGCTGACGATTGCGTTCGAGGTGTATGATTTGGGCATCCACCCATTCAGCGCCTTCGGGGGAATAAGCAGCTTCAATCATCCTCACGCCCAAAGAACTAGGTTTATAATCAAGGGAACTCAGGCGCTTTTGCATGGCCGCGCGGCGGTCGGGATCAGGGATGATCATATTGCCGGTACGCTGCCCAGCAATATTGAAGGTCTTTGACGCCGCCGTCAGATATACTGCGCGGTTCCGGACATGTGGCGCAGCAACGTCCAGCGGAACAAAGCTGTAGCCCGAATACACGAGATCATGATGGATCTCGTCACACACCAGGACTAATTTATTACGTTCTGCAAAGTCCGCCACGGCGCGCATTTCGTCTGGTGTCCAGACCCGGCCAGACGGGTTTTGTGGTGAGCACCAGATCAGCAGCTTTTCAGACCCTGTCAGCCTGCTTTGGGCGTCCTCAAGATCCAGCACATAAGTATCGCCTTCGCGCACCAACGGGCATTCGACAACTTTGCGTCCAGTCTTCTTAATTTTCAGTGCGAACTCGTGATATACCGGAGAAAAAATAACGGCGCCGTCGCCTGGGTCACTCCAGACGTCGAGACACAGGGCGATTGCATTTCCAAGGCCCTGAGTTGTCAGTATCCAGTCTTGTTCAATATCCCAGTGGTGGCGGGTTTTCATCCACCACTGAATGGCTTCAAAGTACTTCGGATACTCAAACACATAGCCAAAAACTCCGTGGTCTGCTGCCTTATGCACCGCATCAATGACGCAAGGTGCCGTCGCGAAATCTGAATCGGCAGTCCACATGGCCAAGCCGTCATCAGCCGACACACCGTAGAGCTTTTCCATCCAATCCCATTTGCTGCTATTCGTGCCGCGCCGCTCAATCAGGCTGTCAAAATCCATGTGCGTGTCTCCCGAGTATGTCAGCCGCAACCTAGCTGCAAACGCCTCGGACGCAAGGGGCGTTGCGAAGCCCGCTTTGGTGTCTTAAATCAGGGGCATGAAACGCAATATCATTCTTCATCCCGATCCACGCCTTAAGAAGTTGTGCGACCCTGTCACAGACATCAGTGATGAACTGCGCAAACTGGCGGATGACATGCTTGAGACGATGTATAAGGCACCGGGCATCGGCCTTGCGGCGCCTCAAGTCGGGATATTGCAACGTCTTATTGTTTTGGATTGTGAGAAGGAAGAGGGTGTAGCACCCAAACCAATGATCATGTTCAACCCGCATGTAATCGACGCATCAGATGAACAAAACACTTACGAAGAAGGTTGTCTATCGATCCCAGAGCAATACGCAGACGTCACCCGCCCGGCAGAGGTGCAAGTGGCGTGGCTGGACCGGGATGGTAACGCGCAACAGGGCGAGTTTGACGGCCTTTGGGCCACCTGCGTACAGCACGAAATTGACCACCTCGATGGCAAATTATTCATCGATTACCTTAAGCCGCTGAAACGGCAGTTGATCACACGCCGCATGAAAAAGATGAAACGCGAAATGGCGCGGGCCTGATCGCGTGACTGTTCTTCCCATTCTGGCATGGCCAGACAAACGATTGACGCAGACCTGCAAACCAGTCTCCGTATTAGCTGAGGTGCAGGAACTTGCCGCTGATATGCTGGAAACGATGTATGCCGCCGATGGGCGCGGATTAGCGGCCCCTCAGGTAGGCGCGATGTGTCGAGTGTTTGTGATCGATACTGGTTGGAAAGAGGGCAAACCAGACCCCATAGTCATGATCAATCCCATGTTGCAGGAGGTCGGGGAACAGACCGTTGTGAATACTGAAGGGTGCCTTTCCATTGCCGGTGTGACTGCTGAAGTGCGCCGTCCGACAACTGTCCGGATGCAGTGGACTTCGTTGGACGGCGCGCAGATGTTACAGGGTTTTTCCGGTTTTTCAGCCGTCTGCGTTCAGCACGAGCTTGACCACCTTGATGGCATTGTCACGCTGGATCATCTGGACGCAGAAACCCGCGCAGACGTTGAGGCTGAATACGCGGTTGTTGGCCCATGACGGTACAGCGCTGTATTCCTTGGCCAGACAAGCGTTTGCGCACCGCTGCCGAAGCCGTCCAGGAAATCACCAACGAGATCCGAATGATATGGCGAGACATGGTGGATACAATGGAGGCTATGCCCGGCGTCGGCCTCGCCGCACCACAAATCGGCGTCATGGCGCGATTGGCCGTGGTGGATGCATCAGACAAACGCGGTCAGGCCGTGATGATGGCAAACCCAGAGATACTGCATGCCTCGGTTGAGTTGCGCTCTCATGAAGAGGCAAGCCCCAACTTGAAGGGTGTTTCAGCCAGCATCAAGCGCCCTCGCGCCGTAACGGTTCGGTATCTGGATCGAAATGGCATTTTGGACCGGAAAGACTTTGTCGGCCTTTGGGCGACGTCGGTACAGCATCAGATCGATCATTTGAATGGCAGGATGTACTTTGATCATCTGTCAAAGGTGAAACGAGACATGTTGTTGCGCAAGGCGCGCAAGGCATCGTGATTTAATAGGGCGAAGCTGGGCAGATTTGCCTGCTTAATGTTTGAGAGGCTGCAATGCGCGTTATTTTCATGGGAACCCCTGAGTTTTCGGTGCCGGTCTTGGACAGCCTTGTTAACGCTGGGCATGAGATCGCCGCGGTTTACTGCCAACCTCCCCGCCCGGCGGGGCGCGGCAAGAAAGACCGCCCCAGCCCGGTACAGGCGCGGGCTGAGACGCTTGGGCTAATGGTGCGCCATCCCGTTTCACTGAAGGATGCTGAGGCACAGGCAGAGTTCGCCGCATTGAACGCAGATGTCGCAGTGGTGGTGGCTTATGGACTGATCCTACCACAAATTGTTTTGGATGCTCCAAATCGCGGCTGTCTCAACATTCACGCCTCGCTTTTGCCACGGTGGCGGGGGGCAGCGCCGATACACCGCGCCATCATGGCCGGTGATGAGCTGACCGGCATTTGTATCATGCAGATGGAAGCGGGGTTGGATACCGGGCCGGTTTTGGTGCGAGAGATCATTGACATTGGTGATGAAGAGACGACCGGCGTTTTGCATGACCGGCTCTCTCAGATGGGAGCCGAAATGATTGCACATGTACTAGATCAGTTGGATGCACTCGAGGCTGAGCCGCAAGCAGGGGATGGCGCTTGTTACGCCTCTAAGATCGAAAAGGCCGAAGCCCGCGTAGACTGGTCGCGACCCGCACCAGAAGTAGATCGGCTCATCAGAGGGCTTTCTCCCTTTCCGGGCGCGTGGTGCGAAGTAAGGGGTGAACGAGTGAAGTTGCTGGGTTCTCGTGTCGCAGAGGGGAGTGGCAACCCCGGAGAAGTACTTGATGATGTGTTGAACGTTGCCTGCGGGACTGGTGCGATCCAACTGACCCGCTTGCAACGCGCGGGCAAGGCAGCGCAGGATGCGAATGAAGTATTGCGCGGTTGGCCCATTCCGAAGGGCAGTCTGCTTTAGGAGTACAGGACATGCTACTCACTCTGATGGGCACGGTAGTGATTGCCGGGATTGTAGGCTATCTGTCGGAAAGGTCGAGTTTCACGCACAATGGAATCTTGCAATCCATCATCATCTGCATCGGTGGCGCATTTCTGTTCTACTTTGTGCGTCTGATGTTTGGCTTTGGATTTTCCAGTCCAGGCATGAACGCGATTGCGTCATCCATTGGCGCCCTGATCATCGTGCCAACGCATTGGAGGAAATAAGATGTTTTTTGTAGTGCTCATCGTCGTCGGCGCAGCCGCTGGCTTTCTGGCAACGCGTCTGATGAAGATCGAGGCTGATATTATCACGACGGTTGTCATCGGCATGGCCGGTGCCCTGATCGGAGGCCTGATCCTACGAACGTTGACGACCGTCATGGGACTAATGGCTGGATTTGTCGGCGCGTTTCTTGGGGCGCTGCTATTGATCTGGATTTGGCAGACTTATTTTAAGAGATAAAATTCAACGGGTTGGGGCGTGGTTGAGCGTTTGCATGAACTCGAGACGGCAAATTTCGCACTTTTTGCGTTTGATCCTAAGCCGATGACCGTTGAAGGTCCGGCTTAGGGTCGCATTGACCCGATAAAGACTGAAAGATACGCTTCGGAGATGCCAAAGGACTATTCACTATCTGGCGAAGCCGGGCGTCTTGCCATGCAACGTGGGCTCGCCAATCCGAAATGGTTTCGGCCCGACGTTGATCCTCTTGCCATCCGGAAACTGATGGAGAAGTCCGACGCGATTGCGATGCGCGATACCGTAATCTGGCTTGGCGCTATGATATTGTCGGCCGGTATTGGTGTCATGCTGTGGCCATCCTGGTGGTCTGCTCCTTTTTGGTTGATCTATGGTGTGCTCTACGGATCTGCCTCGGATTCAAGATGGCATGAATGCGGGCATAAGACAGCTTTCCGGACAGCGTGGATGAACAACGTGGTTTACCAGATCGCCAGCTTCATGATCATGAGAAACCCGGTTGTTTGGCGGGCCAGCCACGTCAGGCACCACACAGACACGATTGTCGTAGGACGCGACCCAGAGATTGTCGCCATGCGCCCGCCGGATTTGGTTAGGATTGCGCTGATGTTTATTGGTGTTCGTGACGTTTTTGATTCCCTAAAGCGAATGATGCTGCACGCTAGCGGACGTGTTCATCCGGACGAGGCGACATACGTCCGGGAAAGCGATCATGCCAAGATTTTCCTAATCGCTCGGATCTGGCTAGTAATCTATGCCTGCACCATTGCGCTGGCAGTGTGGATGCAGTCTGTCTTACCGTTGATGATAATTGGTTTTCCGCGACTTTATGGGGCGTGGCACCATGTCATGACCGGTTTGCTCCAGCACCTTGGCCTTGCCGAAAACGTCACGGATCACCGGTTAAACACGCGCACTGTTTTGATGAACCCGATCAGCCGGTTTATCTACCTGAACATGAATTATCACGTCGAACATCACATGTTCACAATGGTCCCGTACTACCGCCTGCCGCAGTTGCGTGAATTGATCAAATATGATCTTCCCCCGCCCGAACCATCGATATTTGCCGCGTTCCGGCGACTGCTTCCTGTGCTGGTGAAACAACTTCAGTATGAAGATGCAGTGATTATCCAAGAGTTGCCGGCTGGCGCGAGCGCCTATGGTCCGGAAGTCGAGAAATTAAGGCCTTATGCATCCTGATCTATCAAACTGAAGACAACCGGTTAAACGCGCTGTGGTCTTGGCTGAATGCACATGATTGCGGACCAAAGGCACCTGCGGTTTTGCCGGTTTAGCTAACTTTTTTCTGGAGCGTTCGGTTTGAACGGAGCCATGCCTGATCGGGCCAGTTCATCGGCGCGTTCATTTTCCGGGTGGCCTGCGTGGCCCTTGACCCACTCCCAAATGACACTGTGGCGGGATTGTGCATCGTCAAGCCGTTGCCATAGTTCCGCATTCTTTACCGGCTGTTTGGCGGCAGTCTTCCAGCCGTTTTTCTTCCAGCCATGGATCCAGCTTGTTACGCCATTTTTGACATACTGACTATCGGTCACGATTGTGATTTCGCTGGGTCGCGCCAAAGCTTCGAGGGTGTGGATCGCCGCAAGCAGTTCCATACGATTGTTTGTTGTGTCTGCTTCGCCGCCACAAAGCTCGCGTTCCTTAACGATTTGGTCACCATTCATAGCACGCAGCAGAACTCCCCAGCCCCCTGGACCAGGATTGCCGGAACAGGCACCGTCTGTATATGCGATAAGCTTAGGCATGCGCAGCCAGCGTTACCCAATCTGCCATGGTTCCATCCAGACCTTTTGTGCGACCTGTTGCGGCGTCTGTGACGACAAGATTTGCCTCTGTCAGCAGGTTGGTCAATTCGTCCTGGGAATAGTAAGTGTATAGTCGTCCGATACTGTCACGGGCTTCTCCAGTGCCGAGCTTCATACCGATGTGAAATATGCCGTCAGGTTTCAGCGCAGTTCGCAGCGCAGCCAGATGGCGAGGCATATCTGTTCGTGGTGCATGGAGAAGGCAGAAATTGGCCCAGATGCCATCATAGATTGCGGTCCCTGTTATTTCGTCAAATGTGGCTTGCCAAGCTGTCACGCCATCCAATTTGTTGGCCCTTTCAGCCATTTCAGCGGAGGCATCGGTTGCCTCTACTCTCAAACCTGCCTGAGCCATACGTGCGGCGGCCTGTCCGGGGCCGCATCCGATATCAAGGACCCGCGCCTCTGTTGGCATGCTTGTGATGAATGTCTCCAACCTAGGGTCGGCGAAATTTTCTTCACTCGACATCTGCGCGTATTCTTCCGCTCGCGCATCATAGACTTTGATCGTTTCAGGATCGCTCACTACGAAAACCTCCGGCTGCGGAATGTCAAAATGTGATGTGGATCGTTCTCATGCAGGTTCGCGCAAAACCCGAGGCACCTTGAATTCGACATTTTCTACTGCTGTCTCGACATATTCTACGGTTACATCAAAGTGCGACCGGAAAGCATCGATCACTTCGTTCACAAGCAATTCCGGGGCTGATGCCCCGGCCGTTATGCCCACGGTCGTGACGCCTTGTAGGGCGCGCCAGTCGATGTCGGTTGCGCGCTGCACAAGCTGTGCGTAGGCGCAACCGGCCCGTGCACCAACCTCGACGAGACGGCGCGAGTTAGAGGAATTGGGGGCACCGACAACTAGCATGGCGTCACAGTTCGGCGCCATCGCCTTGACCGCTTCCTGCCGGTTCGTCGTTGCATAGCAGATGTCTTCTTTGTGTGGCCCCGTTATCTGTGGAAAACGGCTTTGCAGTGCAGCGACAATATCGGCGGTGTCATCTACCGAAAGAGTGGTTTGGGTGACATAAGCGAGCTGATCCGGGTTGCGAACTTTAACGTTTGCAACATCTTCAACAGTTTCGACAAGAAGCACCTCGCCGTCGCGCAATTGCCCCATGGTCCCAACTGTTTCCGGGTGTCCCTCATGTCCGATCATGATCATTTGCAAGCCGTTGTCAGAATGACGTTGTGCTTCGATGTGGACCTTACTGACCAGCGGGCAAGTGGCATCCACAAAGATCATTTTGCGGGCGGTCGCTGCCGCCGGTACTGATTTGGGAACGCCGTGGGCTGAAAAAATGACGGGCCTGTCGTTCGGGCACTGATCCAGTTCCTCAACAAACACCGCACCTTTCGCGCGCAAACTGTCGACAACAAATTTGTTGTGGACGATCTCGTGACGAACGTAGACGGGCGCCCCCCATTTTTCTATTGCCATCTCGACGATCTTGATCGCCCTATCCACACCTGCGCAGAAACCACGTGGCGCAGCGAGGTAAAGCGTAAGAGATTTCTGAGTCATTTTGTTGTCTCCTGAAACGACAGGTAAGACGTGCGCCGCAGATGGTAAAGAGATTGAAGTCGTGCAACGCACCTTGGAATTCGGTCCGGGGCTGAGTGAACTGCAACCATAGGAAGTGTCGAGAGACAACCGCGGGCCTTTCGGAGGGCTCGATGAACTTGTTCGCTGAGAATTCGGCCCCGACTGACTCTTGCGGAAAACGCCTCTCAGTCAGCGCCGGCGTCTTCTGCGGTTTCGCGCTCCACATACGGTTCGCGTGCGGGGCGTCCAATAACGTCTTTCAACTCGTCGAGTTCGATGAAGTTATCTGCCTGTCGGCGCAATTCGTCCGATATCATTGGGGGATGGCTGCGAATAGTTGACACTACTGATACGCGAACGCCTTGGCGTTGAAGGCTTTCGATCAGCGGTCGGAAATCACCGTCGCCCGAGAATAGAACGATATGATCGACATGCGGCGCGAGTTCCATCGCATCCACCGCCAATTCGATGTCCATATTGCCTTTGACTTTCCGGCGTCCCATGCTGTCGGTGTATTCTTTGGCAGGCTTTGTCACCATCGAGAAACCGTTGTAATGCAGCCAATCGACCAATGGGCGAATTGGAGAGTATTCATCGTTTTCCAGCAAGGCGGTGTAGTAAAATGCCCTGAGCAATTTGCCCCGTCGCATAAATTCCTGGCGCAGTAGCTTGTAATCGATATCAAAGCCTAGGGATTTCGCCGCAGCGTATAGGTTGGAACCATCGATGAACAGCGCAAGCCGTTCGTCTTTATAAAACATAAATTGTCCCTTCGGTAACACGCTTCGATAGGATAATAGTGAGTGAGTACTTAAATTGTCGAAACGTCGGTCTATTATTTAGGTTTTTTTCCAGATGTCGCAAGTCCGAAATGCCTTTAAGACAAGCAATGGGGCTATGGCAATGGGTGACCTTGCGTTAGTTGCACTTGGGGGAAATATGCCCTCTGAGGCCGGAAAACCTGCTAAAACGATCGCATGTGCGGCGCAGAGATTTCGCGATTTTGGCCTACGCCTCAAGGCGTTAAGCGCGTTCTATGCTACACCCTGTTTTCCGAGTGGTGCAGGACCTGACTACGTAAATGCAGCTGCGGTTTTGACAACCGATCTGGATGCAGGGGGAATTTTGCAAGCTCTGCATCAATTAGAGGAAGAGTTCGGTCGAGCCCGGAAACAGCGCTGGGGCCAAAGAACGCTGGATCTGGATCTGATTGCCTTGGGGGACAACATCTTGCCGGATCGTGCAACTCAAGACCGTTGGCGCGCGCTTTCGCCGGATGAGCAAATTCAAGCGATACCTGACCAACTAATCCTGCCGCACCCACGGCTTCAGGATCGGAGTTTCGTTCTTGTGCCGCTAGCTGATGTAGCGCCGGCATGGATTCACCCACTACTCAATCGCAGCATCAGGCAGTTAATGGACGACTTGCCAGGCGACGCGAAGACCGAGATAAAAAGACTGTGACCGAAGGATTGGATTATCGCTTGTCAAGCGCGTAAAATCCGCCTAGATACGCCACTTCTGACTGAATTTTGAGACACTGGAGCGCCCATGGCCCGCGTAACTGTAGAAGACTGCGTCGACAAGGTTCCAAATCGTTTTGAGCTGGTTATGCTGGCTGCTCATCGCGCCCGCGAAATATCAGCGGGATCTGCGGCAACTGTAGACCGCGACAATGACAAAAATCCCGTTGTTTCCCTGCGCGAGATTGCCGACGAGACCCAAAGCGCTGCGGACCTGCGTGAGCGTCTGATTGAAAGCAACCAGACTCAGATCGAAGTAGACGAACCTGAGGAAGATGCCATGGCATTGCTCATGGGTGCTGAAGTTGACAAGCCGGCAGAGGACGATATGTCCGAAGAGAAACTGCTGCGTGCCCTTATGGAAGCACAAGGGCAGGGCTGAACCTGCCAGATGTAGAGTGCGGCGGACCGAATGATAGCACCAGATGACCTGATCGCCCTGGTCCGCACCTACAACCCAAAGACAAACGATACTTTGATCCGGGCCGCCTATGATTACGGCCAAGACATGCATGAGGGGCAGTTTCGTCACTCTGGTGAGCCGTATTTCAGCCACCCTGTTGCGGTTGCAGCCATTCTCACGGAACAACGGCTTGATGATGCCACCATCATCACCGCATTGTTGCATGACACGATTGAGGACACTCAAGCGTCCTATTCTGAAGTGGCCACTATTTTCGGCGATGAGGTGGCCGAATTGGTAGATGGCGTCACAAAGCTGACTAACCTTCAGTTATCCAGTACTGAAACCAAACAGGCCGAAAATTTTAGAAAACTATTTTTTGCGATGTCTAAGGATTTGCGGGTGATTCTGGTCAAATTGGCCGACCGCTTGCACAATATGCGAACAATCAAGTCCATGCGCTCTGAAAAACAGATTCAGAAGGCGCGTGAGACGATGGATATTTACGCCCCATTGGCCGGCCGTATGGGGATGCAGTGGATGCGCGACGAATTGGAGGATCTTGCATTTCGCGTGCTCAATCCAGATCGGCGTGCCAGCATCATTCGGCGTTTTATTACCTTGCAACGCGAAACAGGTGACGTGATTCATCGCATCACTGGCGACATGATTTCGGAGCTTGAGAAGGCCGGTGTTACTGCAGAAGTTTATGGAAGGGCAAAGAAGCCCTTTTCAATCTGGCGCAAGATGCAGGAAAAGGAACAAGGATTCTCACGCCTTTCTGACATCTATGGCTTTCGTGTTATCACGACCAGTGAAGAGGACTGCTATCGCGCTATGGGCGCGATCCATCAACGATGGCGGGCCGTTCCAGGCCGTTTCAAGGATTACATCAGCCAACCGAAGACCAACGGGTACAGATCGATCCACACAACTGTATCAGGGCGAGATGGAAAACGTGTGGAAGTTCAAATCCGCACCAGCCAGATGCATGATGTGGCCGAAACCGGGGTTGCGGCCCATTGGTCGTACCGCGATGGCGTGCGATCAAACAACCCGTTTGCCGTGGACCCGGCCAAGTGGATTGCGTCCCTCACTGAGCATCTTGATGCCGAGGACGATCATGAAGATTTTCTCGAAGCCGTTAAGCTCGAAATGTATTCGGATCAGGTATTCTGTTTCACGCCGACAGGTGATGTGATCAAGTTGCCCCGTGGCGCGACGCCGATCGATTATGCTTATGCCATTCACACACGCATCGGTAGTGCTTGCGTCGGTGCCAAGGTAGACGGACTACGTGTCCCGCTCTGGACTCGTCTCAAGAACGGCCAATCTGTTGAAATCATTACCGCGGAAGGCCAAGTGCCACAGGTGACCTGGCTTGAAATTGCAACCACTGGCAAAGCAAAGGCCGCGATCCGTAGGGCGCTGCGCGAAGTCGATCGCGAAAGATTTATTAAACTTGGGCAAGAGCTCGCTCGATCGGCCTTTGTAACCGTCGGAAAACGTCCAACTGACAAAGCACTGCTGACCGCGGCCCGGCATTTGCGACTCGATGATCGCGAAACGCTGTTGGCGCAACTTGGTAGCGGGGAACTTAGCGGACACCGCGTCGTTCAAGCTGTCTATCCAGATCTGGTGCCCGCCAAAGGTGACCATATTGACGAAGAAAGTGCAGTCATTGGCCTTGATGTCGGGCAAAAGTTTGAGCGCGCACCTTGCTGTCTTCCTTTGCCTGGGGAACGTATTGTCGGCATTTCATTTCGCGGCAAGGGCGTCATGATTCACGCGATCGACTGTAAACGCCTGACCGAGTATGATGACCAGCCAAACAGGTGGTTGGACCTGCACTGGCGTCGCGGACGCCATCCGCCGATATATACTGCCACCTTGGATTTGACGATCAGCAACGACGCGGGTGTCTTGGGTCGGATATGTACGTTGATCGGAGAGCAAAAAGCAAATATCTCTGATTTGGAGTTTCTCGACCGAAAACCTGACTTTTACCGATTGCTGATTTATTTGCAGTTGCGGGATGTAGAACATCTGCACTCCGCTATGCTGGCTTTGGAAGCAGAAAGCCATGTAGCGGCAATCGAACGGTTTAGGGACCCCGCTGCATCGCAAATCACAGTGGACGAAAGCCGGTAACAAGGAAACTTTTTTGGTATTCAAGCGTCGCGATAAAAAGGGCTGGCTACGCTGGGTAGTTGATCTGCTCTATCCCAAGGGCGGATGGAAAAGAGCTTTTCAATACGTCAGGCACCGGGTCCACCGTCTGCCGGATTCGCCCGAACGCATCGCCCGGGGTATTTGGGCCGGTGTCTTTACGACGTTTACCCCGTTTTATGGATTTCACTTTGTGGTGGCTGCGATCTTCGCACGAGTTATGCAGGGAAATTTGTTGGCAGCATTGATGGCGACGTTCTTTGGCAATCCGTTGACCTATGTTCCCATTGGGCTTGTTTCTCTGAAGATGGGGCATTGGATGATGGGTGCCGAACTCAGCGAAAGGGAGCACCGCTCTTTTGGTGGTAAATTCGTTGATGCAGGCAGCGATCTCAAAGACAACCTGCTCGCAATGTTCACCGGTCGCGAAATGGACTGGACTGGACTGGCTGCCTTTTATCAGGAAATATTCTTTCCTTATCTGATCGGGGGCATTGTGCCGGGCATTCTTACGGCGACAATTTTCTATTACCTCAGCGTTCCGCTTATTCGGGCCTACCAGCATCGCCGCAAGGGCCGTATCAAAGCCAAGTTTGAAGCGATCAGAAAAAAAGCTGCTGCCAAGGCTGACGCCAAACGCAAAGCGGACTAAGTTCAACCGAATCCAGTGAAGAAAGGGCCGCATGATGCATCCGGAAGGACAATTGCGACTTGGTGTGAACATTGATCACGTCGCCACTGTGCGCAATGCGCGCGGCGGCAAATATCCAGACCCATTGCGCGCTGCGCGCATTGCGCAAGAGTCGGGCGCAGACGGAATTACCGCGCACCTGCGGGAAGACAGACGCCACATATCAGACGAGGATATCGAGGGTCTGATGGAGGTTCTGACGGTCCCGTTGAACTTTGAGATGGCTGCGACGCCGGAAATGCAGCAGATCGCCTTGCGCCACAAGCCACACGCCGTCTGCATCGTGCCGGAAAAGCGTGAAGAACGCACAACAGAGGGCGGGTTGGAAGTTGCACGAGAGGAAAACCATCTGGCCCACTACATTGCACCACTGCGTGAAGCTGGTTGTCGTGTCTCTATCTTTATTGCGGCGGACTCGCGCCAGATAGAGGCGGCGCATAGAATCGGGGCGCAGGTGATCGAGCTTCACACTGGTGCTTACTGTGATGCTCACGCGGAGGGTGACATTGAAACCAGCCTGGCTGAGCTGGAGAAACTGGGACAGATGTCGGCTTTCGCTCACTCGTTGGGATTAGAAGTGCACGCCGGCCACGGGCTAACCTACGACACAGTTACGCCGGTTGCGGCATTCCCTGAGGTAATGGAACTGAACATCGGTCATTTCCTGATCGGTGAAGCGATTTTTCGAGGTTTGCAACCCGCAATGTCCGAAATGCGACGGCTGATGGACGAGGCGCGGACGTGAGCCGACGATGCGCGAAGCAACACTCTGGCAATCATCACGGCCCCGCGGCACTATGATTCTGGGCATTGGTACTGATCTGGCGAACATCGAACGTATTCAGGCAACGCTTGACAGGTTCGGTGACCGGTTTCGAAACCGCGTATTCACTGACATTGAGCAACGCAAGGCCGAACGGCGCAAAGATACGGCAGGTACTTATGCCAAACGCTGGGCTGCAAAAGAGGCATGTTCCAAAGCACTGGGCACCGGTTTACGGATGGGGATTGCGTGGAAAGACATGGCTGTGAGCAATATGGACTCTGGCCAGCCCGTAATGGCCGTGACCGGTTGGGCAGCAGAACGCCTTTCAATGATGACCCCGCCGAACCATGAGGCAATTATTCACGTGACACTGACGGACGATCACCCTTGGGCACAGGCCTTTGTTCTGATCGAAGCGCGTCCCTTGACTTAGCACCCCCGGCCCCGCATGTAGCGGTCCAACTTACCTCGATTGGAGAGGCGTAATGAAGGCTGAGGCCAAGCCACAAAACGGATTTGTCGAGACGATCAAAACGATTGTCTACGCGCTGCTTATCGCAGGCGTTTTTCGCACGTTGTTCTATCAGCCATTCTGGATACCGTCGGGATCGATGAAAGAGACATTGCTCATTGGCGATTTCCTTTTCGTCAACAAGATGGCCTATGGCTATTCGTACGCTTCCTGTCCCAGCGTGATTATCCCTGCTGTCGGCCTTGATGTGGATGCAGAGGATCTCTGCGGCATGTTCAAGGGAAGCAATAACCGCCTGTTTGCCGGTGACCCGGATCGAGGTGATGTCGTGGTTTTTCGGCATCCAGTGTCGGGGCGCGATTACATTAAGCGGTTAATTGGACTCCCTGGTGACCGGATTCAAATGAAGAACTCGGTTCTGAACATCAACGGGACGCCGGTTAAACTGCAAGACGACGGTGTGTTCACGGAACTGGCGCTGCCTCAAGGACCTCAGCACCTCAGACCGCGCTGTGAAAACGGGCCGGTTGGCGAAGGAGGCGTGTGTGAGAAATCGAGACAGATTGAAACCCTGCCCAATGGCGTCAGCTACACAATACTGAACGCAGGCCAACAGGCATCGGATAACACGGGTGTCTTCACCGTACCTGAAGGCCAATATTTCTTTATGGGCGATAATCGTGACAACTCTTCTGACAGCCGCTTGGATCAGCGTGTCGGTGGAGTAGGGTTTGTGCCTTATGAGAACCTGATTGGTCGCGCGGATCGGATCATGTTCTCATCCGCTGGTAACTCAATGTTGTATTTCTGGACGTGGCGATCTGATCGGTATTTCAAGAGGGTCGATTGAAGCTCTCATCCGACCTGAAAGCCCTTGAGGGGCGCATAGGGCACAGTTTTTCTGACCCTGAACTGATCGTGCGCGCTGTCACCCATTCGTCAATGTCCTCGACTACACGAGCTGATAATCAGCGGCTCGAGTTTTTGGGCGATCGCGTGCTCGGACTGGTCATGGCGCAGGCCCTGTTAGAAGAAGACGAGAATGCGTCCGAAGGAACGCTTGCGCCGCGATACAACGCGCTCGTGCGCAAAGAGGCTTGCGCCGATGTCGCGCGAGATATCGATTTAGGAGCGGTTCTGAAATTAGGGCGCTCGGAGATGATGTCCGGCGGTCGACGCAAACAGGCGTTATTGGGGGACGCGATGGAAGCTGTGATCGCGGCCGTGTACCTCGATTCCGGGCTTGAATCAGCGCAATCTATGATCTTGCGCCTCTGGGGGGGGCGGATCAAAGCGGTTGATCATGACGCGCGCGACGCTAAAACAGCGCTCCAGGAATGGGCGCAAGCGCGCGGCCAAACGCCACCACTCTATGTCGAAACTGCCCGGTCCGGCCCGGATCACGCACCGTTGTTCACCATCAAAGTGGAACTGGCAGGCGGGCAATCCGAAACGGCCTCGGCCAGATCAAAGCGGCAGGCTGAACAAGCTGCTGCGAAATCGCTACTTACTCGATTGGAAACCACATGACCCGTGCCGGATTTGTCGCCTTGATAGGAGAACCGAATGCCGGGAAGTCGACTTTGCTCAACCGCATGGTCGGCGCGAAAGTGTCAATTGTTACTCATAAAGTGCAGACCACCCGCGCGCGCATTCGCGGCGTTGCGATGGAAGGTGAAGCACAGATCGTTTTCGTGGACACGCCGGGACTGTTTCAACCCAAACGCCGGTTGGATCGGGCAATGGTTGCAGCTGCTTGGGGTGGAGCATCTGATGCTGATGTTGTGGTTTTGATGGTCGAGGCCCATCGCGGTGTCACACCGGGCGTTGAGCGCATCCTTGAAGGACTAGAAGAAATAGGGAAAGACCGCCCCGTTGCCTTGGCGATCAACAAGATCGACCGCGTGCAATCTGAAGTGCTGTTGGGGCTGACGAAGGATCTGAACGACCGCTACGATTTCGAAGAGACGTTTATGATATCCGCCGAGAAAGGCCATGGCGTTGTTGCTTTGCGCGAATGGCTTGCAGGGAAGTTGCCGGAAGGGCCTTGGCTTTACCCTGAGGACCAGATTGCTGACCTGCCCATGCGTATGATTGCGGCCGAGATTACCCGGGAAAAACTGACATTGCGGCTGCATCAAGAGCTTCCCTATCAATTAACGGTCGAGACTGAAAACTGGGAAGAACGCAAAGACGGCAGTGCCCGCATCGATCAGCTGGTTTATGTGATGCGTGACGGACACAAAGGCATTGTTCTAGGCAATAAGGGTGAGACCATTAAAGCGGTGTCAACGGCGGCCCGCGAAGAGCTTGAGGCGTTTCTGGGTCGGCGAATACATCTCTTTCTGCAAGTTAAGGTTCGGCCTAATTGGCTAGAAGAATCAGAGCGTTATTCAGAGATGGGGCTGGATTTCAAAGACGGGAATACATGACGCGTCTGACGGCAGAATTTTGGGTTCAAGCCTATCTGACGCGGTTGCGGCTCACGGATATTCCCGCCTTCGTGGTGGCGCATGGGGATGATACAGCAGGTGCAGTTCTGATCAAGATGAATACCCTTGACGGGCAGGCCGCCTGTTATCAGCGGTCGTTTGATTTGGTGTCTGGAGAACGTAAATGGACGCTTTTGACCGATGGCGATGAACGGGACGTGGATGCATCTATCACCCGTCAGCGTGGATTCGACCCGGACTTGTGGATAATCGAAGTCGAAGATCGAAGCGGTCGCCATTTGCTTGACGAACCGGGGCTTGAATAAAAGGCAGTCGTAGTGACGCACCATCTTACGGCGCTTGGCGCGACGCGTTAATGTGATTTCATGGAATGGCGTGATCAGGGTATCTTGCTCACCGTGCGGCGGCATGGCGAAACCTCTGCGATTATCGAGGTGTTCACACAATCGCACGGGCGGCATGCGGGAGTCGTTCGGGGGGCATCCAGCCGCAAGATCGCACCTATTTTGCAACCCGGTGCACAACTTGATGTTAGTTGGCGGGCAAGGCTGGAGGATCATGTTGGTAGCTATGCGGTCGAACCAATCCGCAGCCGCGCGTCGGCGATTGGAGATCGGCTGGCACTGGCCGGGCTAAATACCGTAACGGGCTTGCTGGCATTTAGCCTGCCAGAGCGCGAGGCGCACATCTCTCTATATCAACGTAGCGAACAGTTGTTGGATCTGCTGGATCAGACCGACGTGTGGCCACTTGCCTATCTGAAGTGGGAACTGGCGCTGTTAGAAGAAATGGGTTTTGGCCTCGACCTATCGCGATGTGCTGTTACGGGCCGCGAGGATGGGCTGGAATTTGTTTCACCTCGTACTGGGCGCGCTGTCTCTGCTGCAGGGGCCGGGGAATGGGTAGACAGGTTGTTACCACTGCCAGATTGTCTGAAAGGGGTGGGTGCCGCACCTGATCAAGAGGTCGCGTTGGCATTGTCCACGACTGGTTTTTTTCTTGAACAAAGGTTGGCGCCGGAGCTGGGTAACAAGCCGCTGCCAGAAGCAAGGGCCAGATTTGTCGAGGCCTTTAATCGACGGATTTGAACACCATTTCGCGGCCCGCGTCGTTAGACAGGATCATCACGTTGCCCAACACCTCAGAGAGGGTCATATCCGAGAGAGCGTCGAAGAATTTGGCTTCTGCTTCCAGATCGGGGCATGCCTTCCTTGTGCTGACAACCTGCGTCGCACCAAACCAGGGGTAGGGCGCGGTCATCATGCCGGAATAACGGTTACACGGGGCCTCACCAGCAATCTTTCCCGTTTCGGGGAATAGAAGTGTTGCGTGGGCCGGAAAGGGCGAACCGTCAAGTTCCTCAAGCACCCAGATGCGGTCTGCAGCCCCGTATCCGGCAACGGTTTCGTCACCGGTGCAACCGGAAAGGAAAAGTGTTGCGAGTAGTGGCAGCAGACGCATAGTTGGCTCCCTTGACCGTCGGCCAATCGTTATCGCAAGGCCAGAATCAGATCAATCAGGGTTTCCATCGGCGAACTGACGTTAGCCTGATTTTGCATGTGCAACCCCACCCATGCACCATAGATCAGGGATGCAAAACTTGGGTCTGTCACATCCATCTGCCGCAGGATCCCGGCAATAGTCTCTGTACGCTGGGCGTCAATATTTGCCAAAACATTCGCTACCGTATGGTCGCTTTGCGCCCATCCACGCATGGCGATCTCGGTGCGCATTGCGCCAATAGGCGTTGCTGCATCAAGTGGTACGGCTAGTAATCTCAATCTAAGGGGAAGGCTCTCTTCGCTCTTGAGATGCCCGGAAAATGCCGTTACGGCCTGCTTGGCCCAGAGATCAACCATCTGAATTCGGTATGTCTCTATACCTTTGAAATGCCAGTAAAAAGAGCCTTTTGTAGTGTCTAGTTGGCGGGCGATCGCTTCGGCTTTCAGAGCCTGAGGGCCGTAGTCGCAAAGCGCATCAATTCCGGCAAGTAACCAATCCTGTGAGGTTAATCGTGCATCTGTCATGTGTTTCCATACGATAGCGTATGGTTGCGCGCAAGAAGATTGATACCATACGTACCCGTATGGGTTAACTTAGCAATCGGCGGGCAATCACTTGAGCCTGAATCTCTGCGGCGCCTTCAAAAATATTGAGGATGCGCGCATCACACAGAACACGGCTGATTTTGTATTCCAGGGCAAACCCGTTGCCTCCATGAATTTGCAAACCATTGTCAGCCGCAGCCCAGGCCACTCTGGCCCCTAACAGTTTGGCCATTCCTGCCTCAAGGTCACAGCGGCGCCCTTGGTCTTTTTCAGAAGCGCTGAAATAGGTCAGTTGTCGAGCAATCATGATTTCCACGGCCATCATTGCCAACTTGCCCGAAACCCGAGGGAAATTGATCAGGGATTTGCCGAATTGTTTGCGATCCTGCGCGTATTGCATCGATATATCGAGAGCGCATTGGGCCACGCCGATGGCGCGTGCCGCTGTTTGGATGCGAGCAGACTCGAAGGTTTCCATAAGCTGCTTGAAACCCTTACCCTCTTCGCCCCCAAGAAGGTTCTCGCCTTTGACATGAAACCCGTCAAAAGCCAGTTCATATTCCTTCATGCCGCGGTACCCCAACACTTCGATTTCGCCGCCCGTCATGCCTTCAGACGGGAATGGGTGATCATCGGTTCCAGGGGTTTTTTCCGCCAGAAACATGCTGAGACCACGATGGTCTTTGCTGTCTGGATTGGTCCGTGCGAGCAAAGTCATCACATGCGTGCGGGCTGCGTGAGTGATCCACGTCTTGTTGCCAGTGATACTGTAACTTTCACCGTCCTTCACAGCGCGCGTGCGAAGTGATCCCAGATCCGAGCCGGTATTTGGTTCAGTAAACACCGCAGTCGGCAACGTTTCCGCAGAGGCTAGTCGCGGCAACCACTTTTGCTTTTGCGCATCAGTGCCGCCGCACAGAATTAACTCTGCCGCGATTTCCGAACGGGTGCCAAGCGAGCCGACACCAATATACCCACGGGACAGTTCTTCTGACACGACGCACATTGAGGCCTTGGACAGGCCAAATCCACCGTATTCTTCAGGAATGGTCAGGCCGAAGACGCCCATATCTGCCAGTTCTTCGATGATCTCGATCGGAATCAGTTCGTCTTTGAGGTGCCATTCGTGTGCAAAAGGTTCGACCTTTTCGGCGGCAAACCTGCGGAACTGCTCGCGGATCATTTCCAGTTCGTCATCCAGTCCGGATGCGCCGAAGGTGACATTCGCCGATTGCTCCTGCATCAATTCGACAAGGCGGCTGCGGGCGGCCTGCGTGTTGGCCGACTGCGTCAAAGTCATGATTTCAGAGATCATCAACCCGCGCATGTCTTCTTGCGAAAAACCAATGTCCTGCAATCGCAGGATTTCGCCCTGCGACATGGGGATGCCACCATAGATCTGCCACAGGTATTCTCCGAAAGCGATCTGGTGGATCAATTGTTCGATTTCGCCAAACTTACCATCGGCCTCTAGTCGTTCGGCCCAGGCCTGCATCTGTTCCAAGGCTTGCGTGTAGGTAGCGAGCCATGCCAGCCCATGAGTCGCAGTTTGATGGGCTTCGACAAGTTCGCCGGAAACACGACCGTCATGGCTGACCTTATGCCGCACCTTGTCTTTGGCATTCTCAAGGAGGGCCTGAACTGGGACAACAGCTGCGCTGGTCAGGGAAGTAAGATTCTCCAGTAAAACCGGTGCGGTCATAGAAACATCCTGTCCGTCATGGGGCATGCTTAGATCCTTTCTGGTCTGGCTCTCGCATAATCCCTTCGCAGGTGCAGCACAACTTAAATGCTCAGACGTGTGGCAATTTGTACAATTATTGCGCGCCCGATCCTGCGATGCCAACTGAACCAACAGGATACCAGACGGCTTTCCAGCCGTTTGACGGGTGTTTGAACGACACAATGAAGCCTGCCTCAACCGTGTGAAACAACTCTGCCTCTTGAGTCACTCAGGAGGTTCACCCGATTGCGACCGCTTTTACGTCTTCATCAATGTAGGGCAGGTACTGCTCAAAGTTGCTCGCGAACATCTGAACCAATTTTGCGGCTTGTCGGTCATAGGCCTCGGGGTTGTCCCAAGTGCGGCGCGGATCCAGCAAAATGTCGGCGACTCCGCCTACTGCGACAGGTACTTCGAACCCGAAATTCTTGTCCTTACGGAACGTTACATTGGCCAATGACCCGTCGAGCGCGGCCGTCAACAATCCGCGAGTTGCCTTGATCGGCATCCGACTGCCTGTCCCAAACGCACCGCCGGTCCAGCCTGTATTGACCAGCCAGCAGGTTGCTCCGTGCGTTGCGATTTTTTCGCGCAACAAATTTCCGTAGACCTCAGGCCTGCGCGGCATGAAGGGCGCCCCAAAGCACGTGCTGAAAGTAGGTTCTGGCTCGGTAACACCGCGCTCAGTTCCTGCAACCTTTGAGGTAAATCCGGACAGAAAGTGATACATCGCCTGCGCTGGCGTCAGGCGCGCGATAGGAGGCAGTACACCGAAGGCGTCACACGTAAGCATGATAATGTTCTTTGGGTGCCCGCCGAGCGCAGTTGTCGACGCGTTTGAAATGTAGTGCAACGGATAGGCGCACCGCATATTCGCGGTCAAGCTATCGTCGTCAAAATCTAGCTCTTTGGTTTCAGGATCATAGATCATATTTTCTATGATTGTGCCAAATTTCTCTGTTGTAGCGTAAATCTCTGGTTCGGCCTCAGGGTTCAGGTTAATGGTCTTTGCGTAACAACCTCCCTCAAAGTTGAATGTTCCGCGGTTTGACCAGCCATGTTCATCATCCCCGATCAGCGTCCGGGCTGGGTCAGCGGATAAAGTGGTTTTACCGGTCCCACTCAAACCAAAGAACACAGCGGTGTCGACCGGATTGCCGGTGGCGTGGTTGGCCGAACAGTGCATGGGCATTATGCCCTTTTCGGGGAGCAGGTAATTCAGCAGTGAAAACACGGACTTCTTGTTCTCTCCAGCATATTCGGTACCTCCGATCAGGATGAGCCGCTCGTCAAAGTTCATTGCAATCACGGTTTCCGAACGACAGTTGTGCCGTTTTGGGTTTGCCGAAAAAGTTGGGCAGTTGATCACGGTGAAATCAGCGATGAATTCATCAAGCTCTTCGCGATCTGGACGTCGCAACATGTGCCGGATGAACAGCCCGTGCCAGGCCAATTCTGTTACCATGCGCACGTTGATTGCGTGAGATGGGTCTGCACCGCCGACAAGATCCTGCACGTAATAGTTGCGGCCCTTCATGTGTTCGAGCATATCGGCGTGGAGCGCGTTGAACCCCTCCGAAGTCATCGCTGCATTATTCTCCCACCAAATACTATCTGCAACGGAATCTGTCTTAACAACATGTTTGTCTTTTGGGGAGCGACCCGTAAATTTCCCCGTTGTCGCCAAGAATGCGCCACCGATACCAAGTTCGCCCTCTCCGTTGCTGAGCGCAGCCTCGATCAAGGCGGGCTCGATCAGGTTGTAGTGTACGTCCCCCAATCCGTTGATCCCCTGATCTTCTAGGCGAAATTGCGGGTTAACACGTCCTGAACTCATGTGCTCATGTCTCCTGTGGCCTAGCTTGGAAATAAGTCATCGAAATGTCTCAAGCATCGGCGAATTGCGGTGTTGCGGCCTAATAGCATGTAGGATTCAGCCATGAACAGGTGACTTTTATGTAGTTAGCGCCATCATTGGGTCGATTTTCGCAACAATAGCCAAAACAGGTCATAGAAATGTCAGATTGTGAGACAATTTAGTCATTGGTAAGCGAAAATTGGAGAAATTGCAGACGATCGCCTAGCCGATTCGCACTTAAAGATTAAAACTGGTGGCCTAAGACGTGATAATTGCGAAAATTCGCGCGCGAAACGAGCACAACAAGGAATAATTCAATGTCGAAAATCGCATTGGTAGATGATGACAGGAATATCCTGACGTCGGTGTCCATGACACTTGAGGCCGAAGGATTTGAGGTCGACACATATAACGATGGTCAGGCGGCACTGGACGCCTTCAACAAGAAATTGCCGGATATGGCAGTGCTGGATATCAAGATGCCCCGGATGGACGGGATGGATCTGTTGCAACGGTTGCGGCAGAAAACCCAGATGCCCGTCATCTTTCTGACGTCGAAAGACGATGAGATTGATGAAGTCCTTGGCCTTCGGATGGGAGCAGACGACTACGTCAAGAAGCCCTTTTCGCAGCGACTTCTTGTCGAACGAATCCGCGCCCTGCTGCGCCGACAAGATGCGGTTGAAAGCGATATCGTCGGCGACACCGAAGAAACGAAGGTAATGGAACGTGGTGAACTGCGTATGGACCCTCTGCGGCATGCAGTCAGTTGGAAGGGAAAAGAAGTTTCACTGACTGTCACAGAGTTCCTGCTGTTACAGGCGCTTGCCCAACGGCCCGGTTTTGTCAAAAGCCGCGATCAGCTGATGGACGTTGCCTATGACGATCAAGTTTATGTTGATGACCGCACGATTGACAGCCACATCAAGCGCCTGCGGAAAAAGATGCGTACAGCTGATGATGGCTTCTCGGCAATCGAGACTCTGTACGGCATCGGTTATCGGTATAACGAAGAATAACAAGCCCTTAGATTGCTCTAGCCGAAAGGACTTTCGTGCGGGATTTGGTACCACCCTCACGCAGTGCTGATGTAGTTCTTGGTGACGATTGGGTCACCCCGAACAGCACTGATGAGAACGAAGTGCGCGCCAACCGGGAACGGCGCGGTCTCTTTTCGTTAAAGGGATCTGCACTGGCGCGCAGAATTATTACATTCAACCTGATTGCGCTGAACATCCTGGTTGCGGGGATTTTGTATCTCAATTCGTCTCGCGACAGTCTCGCGCTGCAACGCGCGCGGGCACTTGTGAGTGAGGCGGAACTGATCGCTGATGTCTTTGAAGCGCAATTGCCCCAGCAAGCGCCATTAGACCTTGCTTCGGAAGGTGAATTTGACGTTGCTGCTGTGTTGGGTGGGTTGGATCTACGAGGCGGTATTGACGTATTCGTCTATGATACGACCGAGGCTTTGGTTGCAACTACCGAGGGGCGTGACAATGGTGCATTTTCTGCCACGCTAAACGCGCTTCCGGGAAATAAGACGATAATCTCTGACACATTGACTTCTATCTGGAACGCAGTGTCGGGTTTGTTTTCCTCGCCCCAAGTTCGCGACGATATTCCCATTGCAGATCAATTGCGTGCGCTTGTAGCGGCAACGCTCGTCGGTGGAACGCAGGTTGAGAATTCGTTTGATGCCGACGGCGGCACATTGTTCAGCGTCACAACTCCGATCGTGCAAAATGGGGAAGCCATCGGCATCGTCGCCATTACCAGCGCTGCGGGTGAAATCGATAGCCTCGTACGCGGAGAACGAGAACGCGTTCTGCAAATGTTTGTAATTGCGACGTTGGTGTCCATTGGCCTCAGCCTTGTTTTGGCGTCTACAATTGCTAATCCACTCTCCGATCTCGCGGCAGCGGCAGAATTGGGGCGGGACAAGGATGCGCGAAGGATGAACCCAGGCCGCATCCGGATTCCTGATCTTACGGCGCGACCGGACGAGATTGGCCGTCTTAGCGGCGCACTGCGGGGCATGGTATCTGCACTATACAACCGCATCGACGGAAACGAACAATTTGCAGCCGATGTGGCGCATGAAATCAAAAACCCTCTTGCCTCACTCCGATCGGCTGTGGGAACCCTGCGCCGGGTAAAAAAGGACGAGCAACGCGAGCAGTTGCTGAATGTGATTGAACATGACGTTCGCCGTCTGGACCGGCTAGTCAGTGACATTTCTAATGCGTCTCGTCTGGACTCGGAACTTGTCAAGGAAGAAGAAGAGCCGTTTGATTTATTGAAATTGCTGGGCAATCTCTCAAGTTATCTTGGCGAGGAGGCTAAGAACAAAGGTGTCGATCTGATCTCGGATTTGCCAGATGATCCGATTGTCGTGCACGGCCTCGAGGCTCGATTGGCGCAGGTTTTTGTCAACCTGATCACCAATGCCATTTCGTTCTGCGAAGACGGCGATGCCATCAGGATCTGGGCGCGCAAGCGCGAGAACCGTGTTCTCATCGTCATAGAGGACACAGGGCCAGGGATCCCCGACCAGTCGTTGGGAGAGATTTTCAAACGCTTCTACTCTCAACGACCTGACGAGCATTTCGGCAACAATTCAGGGCTTGGATTGGCAATATCCAAACAAATTGTTGAAGCACATGGCGGCGTAATCTGGGCAGAAAATATCCGCCCAACGGATGCGGACATTACGTCGGACCCACTAGGTGCCCGATTTGTTGTCGGGCTGCCGGTCTGATCCTTGGCATACTCACGTCGGGATGCAGATTCAGGACTTTCAATGGTAAGATCTGAGGTTTTTGACAAGTCACTACATGCGACTTGCGTTGCTTTCAAAGGAAGAGGCCTACTTATCACCGGCGCCTCCGGCAGCGGCAAATCTTCGCTAGGACTGCAACTGATAGCACAGGGCGCCGATCTAGTTGCTGACGACAGGGTAGTTCTTACGCAGACCAAGACTTCGATCGTGGCCGATGCGCCGGAATCGATCAGAGGCTTGATCGAGGCACGGGGCGTTGGCGTACTGAATACGCCCAGCGTCGGCCCGGTTTCGTTGGAATTACTTGTCGATCTCGATATTTCGGAAACAGAACGACTGCCGCCGTTGCGCGTGTGCCGGATTGGCGACCATGATCTGCCTGTCGTTCACAATTCAAACAGCCCCCGTTTCCCTGCGGCACTTTTGCTATACCTAGAACATGGACGAAGTGAATAAGGGGCAAAAACTTTGGCGCCGAACAGAACCTCGCAAAAACCCGCCTGTCGGTTTGTGTTGGTAACTGGGCCGTCAGGCGCGGGTAGATCAACAGCAATCAATGTGCTTGAAGATTTGGGATTTGAAGCAATTGACAACCTGCCGCTACGATTGCTGCCTACTCTTTTAAACAGTCCTGCTGCCGACCGCCCTATGGCATTGGGCGTCGACACACGCAATCGCGATTTTTCGACCGCTGCGGTAATAGAGGCGATCGACAGCCTGACCGGCCATCCGTCTTTGTCGCCGGAGGTGCTTTACCTGGATTGCAGTCGCGAAGTGCTACTTCGGCGGTTTTCGGAGACTCGCCGCCGCCATCCGCTTGCGCCCGGTGAAAGTCCAGATGCAGGCATTGAACGTGAATTTGATTTGCTTAACTCGATTCGGTTGCGGGCGAGCGTTTTGATCGAGACTACTGATCTCAATGTGCATCAGTTGCGGACCGAAGTAGAAAGATGGTTTGCGCCTACTGGCCCCGGACGCCTCGCTGTTTCGATCCACTCGTTTTCCTATAAGCGTGGCCTGCCGCGTAGCATTGACACGATATTTGACTGCCGGTTTCTAAAAAACCCTTATTGGGAGCCTGAATTGAGGCATTTAAACGGGCTTGATGATCGAGTTGCAGACCACGTCACGGTGGACTCAAAGTTTGCGCCGTTCTTTGCGAAAGTGCTTGATTTGACGGAATTGCTGCTGCCGGCGTACAGCGAAGAAGGAAAAGCACATTTTTCCATTGGGTTCGGATGTACCGGGGGACAGCACCGTTCAGTCACAGTCACGGAAAGATTGGCGCAGGCCCTTGCAGAACAGGGTTGGCAGGTATCAATTAGGCATCGCGAGCTGGAACGCCGCGCGGCAGAGGGAAAATAATAGGCGTGATCGGGATCGTAATTGTTGCTCATGGTGGGTTGGCCAAGGAATACTTGCAAACAGTGGAGCATATCGTCGGCAAGCAGCCTGGCGTAAAGGCCATAGAATTCGAGCCTGAGTATGAGCGCGATATCAAAGAGCAAGAGATTTGCGCGGCCGCAGATGCGGTTGATCAAGGGGAAGGTGTCGTAGTGGTCACCGATCTTTTTGGCGCCTCTCCGGCAAATTTGTCCTTATTCGCATGCAAACCTGAAAATCGCCGGATCATATACGGTGCCAACCTGCCCTTGCTAATCAAATTGGCGAAATGCCGCGATATGGCGTTGGCCGATGCCGTGCGTGCCGCACTAGCAGCTGGAAAGAGACACGTTGGCAGTCTGAACATGACATCAGATGACTAAAGGGAAATATTGCCCATGACGCAGCGCAAACTGGTAATTGTGAACGAAAAGGGACTTCATGCCCGCGCTTCGGCCAAACTGGTGGAGGTGGTCGAGGCATTTGACGCATCTGCTGAGGTATCACGAGAGGGCGTATCCGCGACCGGCGATAGCATCATGGGTCTTTTGATGTTGGCAGCGGCCAAGGGAAGCACTATTGACGTTCAAACCACAGGACCGGATGCCGAAGCATTGGCTGACGCACTGGAGGCATTGGTTGCCGATAGATTCGGTGAGGGATTCTGAGCGTCCGCTCACGACGTGATGAACGGGGTGTAAGTTTGGTGAATTCGACGCAAGACAGCACGGCAGGTATTGCTGCCAAGGCCGAGGAAACCGAGGGCGAGGTCTACGACCGGCGCACGCTGACCTACGCAAACTCCTTTGATGATCCATGGACAGGTTTTGCAATTAGGGCGGTTGAATGGTGTACGGGAAAGTTGACCATTTTGCGCATGGTCAAAAAGTTTGAGAAGACCAATGAGAACCACCGCGGACAGAAATTCTGGCGTGGTGCGCTTGACGTAATGGGGATCAATCTCACGACGCCCGCTGATCAACTGGCCAACATCCCTAAGGAGGGACCTGTTGTGGTTGTTGCCAATCACCCGCACGGCATGGTCGATGGCATGATTTTCGCTGATTTGATTGGCCGAGTCAGGTTGGACTACCGCATTCTAACTCGATCCGTTCTGACAGGACTGGATGAAGCGGCGACGTCGTTCATGATTCCTGTGCCATTTCCGCATGACCCAGAGGCGCAGCGCAAGATGGTCGAAATGCGGACGAGCGCAATGGAGCACCTTAAGGAGGGAGGTGTTGTGGCGCTGTTCCCGTCAGGTGTGGTCATGTCTTCGGATACGTGGTTCGGTCCCGCGATTGAGCGGGAATGGAGCCTGTTTACTGCCAAGATGATTCGCCGGTCAGGCGCAAAGGTTGTCCCCATATTTTACCCAGGACACAATTCGCGGTGGTACATGATCGCCAACAAGGTATCCGCAATTCTGCGTCAGGGCCTCTTGCTGCACGAGATAGTCAGGTCTTGCAACAAGCCGATGGCGCCTGTGATCGGGGCGCCGCTGACCGAAAAGCAGATGGCAATGCTGGAAAAAGACCCGCGCGGGTTTATGGCCTGGTTACGCGAACATACTTTGGCATTGAAAGAAGAATAGGCGCATCTGACACGGAGCATTGTGTGGCGCATCGATTTGGTCAAAACGCTTCAGCGCCTGTCATTCCTTACCGAGTTGGAACCGGAGAGTCTCCGCGATAGTCATAAAACCCGCGCTGGGACTTACGCCCTAACCAACCGGCCTCTACGTATTTTGTAAGCAATGGGCAGGGTCGGTATTTGGTATCCGCCAACCCGTCGTGCAAAACATTCATGATCGCCAAACAAGTGTCCAGACCTATGAAATCGGCCAACTCCAGAGGGCCCATCGGATGGTTTGCTCCCAGTTTCATTGACTGATCAATCGATAGTACCGACCCGACACCTTCGTAAAGCGTGTAGACGGCTTCATTGATCATCGGCATCAGAATACGGTTGACGATGAACCCCGGGAAATCTTCTGCGGAGGCTGAGATTTTTCCAAGCCGGTCGACGACGTTCTTGCAAGCGTCAAAAGTGGGCTCGTCCGTTGCAATTCCCCGGATCAATTCGACCAGCTGCATGACAGGCACTGGGTTCATAAAGTGGAAACCCATGAATTTTTCCGGACGGTCAGTGCGACTTGCCAATCTGGTTATAGAGATCGAGGATGTGTTCGATGTTAAAATCGTATCAGGGGACAGATGGGGCAGCAGATCCTCAAAAATTGCCTGCTTCACGGTTTCCCGTTCTGTTGCGGCTTCTATGATGAGGTTAGATTTTCCCAAATCCGTCAGTACTGGAGTTGTTCGGATACGCGCGATGGCTTCGGCCTTGTCCAACGTACTGATCTTCTCACGGCTGACCTGACGTTCCAGATTGTGGTCGATTAGAACGACAGCCGCGCGAAGCGCATCTTCGCTGATATCGGTCAGAAGAACGTCGTAGCCGGCCAAAGCCAACACATGAGCAATCCCATTGCCCATTTGCCCGGCCCCGATTACCCCGATTGTCTGAATGCTCATTCTGCACGCCCTTTAAAGGTTTGGTTACCATAGTGGGCAACGCAACACGGCTGCAAGGGCCGGCGGTGCTTATAAATTGCCAAAAATTGAACACGCGTGGCCCACGGCGGTTAGGGTTTTGGTAATCGGGTTGCCGCAGCTTGGTGTCGGGTGAATTTGGAAGGTGGGTGAGATGACCTATGATGCGCTGGGCGTTGGTGCCCTGGACTATTTGCCGTGCCGCTACGGTACTTCAAAGCTGTTGTTTCGAGGCCCACGACGACGGCTTGAACAAGACTATGTCGCGTTCATTGGTGGAACTGAAACATACGGAAAATTCATTGAGCATCCATTTCCGGATTTGATTGAACAGGCCACGGGCTATACCTGCGTCAATTTCGGTTTTCCCAATGCTGGTGTAGATGTCTTTGCCCATGATCCGTTCGTGCCTAGCGCGACGAGCGCCGCCCGCGTTACTGTGATACAGGTGCTGGGCGCACAAAACGTTTCCAACCGGTATTATTCGGTTCACCCTCGCAGGAATGATCGTTTCGTTGCTGCAAGCCCGCTACTGCAAACGATCTATCGTGAGATAGAGTTCGGGGAATACCATTTCACCAAGCACATGTTGACCAGTCTGATGACTGTCTCGCCGGATCGGTTTGAATTGGTGCGGGATGAATTGCAACAATGCTGGGTCGCACGGATGAAAGTGCTGTTGTCAAGAATCTCAGGCAAAACAGTTTTGCTTTGGTTTGCGCCACGTAGTCTGGAGCAGGATGAAAAGGTGACAGATTTTGGCGCAGATCCAATGTTCGTAACCCGCGACATGGTTGAGGCTGTACGCACGATCGTTACTGATGTTGTCGAAGTTGTTGCGAGTCCCGAAGCGCTGGCAAAGGGAACCGAAGGGATGGTCTTCTCGCAGATGGAGGCTCCGGCGGCCGGGCACATTATGGGCCCCGCTGCGCACGGCGAGGTCGCAAGCGCCCTCTCGGACGTTGTTGCGCGACTGTTCTAGAGCTAGCCATTGTCTGTTCGATCTTTGACGTTTGGAGCGCGTCATATTGCGCCGGCGTTGTTTGAACTCTTCCCGACCTTACGATTTAGGAGAAGCACAATGCACCTAATCAAAAAAAGGCCCGCCAATTAATGGCGGGCCTTTGACTTGAAACACTAGGCTTCGGGCGTTTACCCGAATTACAGTTTCTCGATCAGTTCCGGCACGGCAGAGAACAGATCTGCGACCAGACCGTAGTCGGCGACCTGAAAAATGGGTGCCTCTTCGTCTTTATTGATCGCGACGATGACCTTGCTGTCTTTCATGCCGGCAAGATGTTGGATTGCACCAGAAATGCCGACTGCGACGTAGAGGTCAGGAGCGACAACTTTTCCGGTTTGGCCAACCTGCCAGTCGTTGGGAGCATAACCGCTGTCAACGGCAGCACGGGACGCACCAACCGCGGCACCCAGTTTGTCCGCCAGCTTTTCGATAAGGGCAAAATCGTCCTGCGAGCCCACACCGCGTCCGCCTGATACAACAACGCCGGCGGATGTAAGTTCGGGCCGGTCGCTGGCTGCAACCTTGTCCTCGACCCATTCGCTGAGGCCTGGATTTCCAGCCGCTCCAATTGTTTCGACTGCCGCCGAGCCACCCATTTCGGCAGTATCAAAGGTCGATGTCCGGAAAGAGACAACCTTTTTTCCGTCAGTTGATTTCACCGTTTGTATTGCGTTACCCGCGTAAATGGGGCGTTCAAATGTGTTGCTATCGACAACAGCCGATACATCCGTCATCACCATAACGTCCAACAACGCCGCAACGCGGGGCAGAACATTTTTTGCATCTGTGGTCGCGGGGGCCACGATGTGTTCGTAGTCCCCAGCCAGAGAGACAATCAGATCTGCCGTGGATTCAGCCAATCGATGTCCGAGGGCCGGATCCTCGGCGCAAAGCACCTTTGCGACGCCAGAAATCTTTGCTGCCTCTGCGGCTGCCTCTGCTGCCGAGCCACCTGCGCATAGCACGGTTACATCGCCCAACTGGCTTGCTGCGGTCACTGCTTTGGACGTGGCATCGAGGAACAATTCACCGTCATTCACTTCTGCAAGGAGTAAAACAGCCATTACACGGCCCCCGCTTCTTTGAGTTTTTCCACCAGTTCGTCAACCGAACCGACCTTAATGCCAGCGGCACGTGTGTCGGGTTCAGTGGTTTTGACGATTTCAAGACGCGGCGAGATGTCTACCCCGTAGTCAGCCGCTGTTTTTTCATCCATCGGCTTTTTCTTGGCCTTCATTATGTTGGGCAAAGAGGCATAGCGCGGTTCATTCAGCCGCAGGTCGACAGTCACGATTGCGGGCATTTTGACTTTAATGGTCTGTAAACCGCCATCGACTTCGCGCGTCACTGTTGCAGAGTCACCTTCGATCTCCAGCGCAGAAGCAAACGTCGCCTGTGACCAACCCAGCAACGCACTCAGCATCTGACCGGTTGCGTTCATGTCATTGTCGATTGCCTGTTTGCCGCATAATACCAGACCCGGCTGCTCTTCATCCACAATGGCCTTCAGGATTTTGGCGACGGCCAGCGGTTCAATGTCATTGTGAACGTCCTCAGAAGCGATCACCAGTATGGCACGGTCTGCACCCATTGCTAGCGCCGTGCGCAGCGTTTCCTGTGACTGCTTTACACCGACTGACACAGCGATGACCTCATCCGCCGCTCCAGATTCCTTCAAACGGATCGCCTGTTCAACAGAGATTTCGTCAAACGGATTCATCGACATTTTCACATTAGCTAGATCAACGCCCGATCCATCCGCTTTGACGCGAACTTTCACGTTATAGTCGATCACGCGTTTGACAGGTACAATAACCTTCATGGGCGTCTTTCCTCTCACTTGGCAAGTCGCACGCGCGACTCAGTTTTTTAGCTCTCGCCGTTGATAGCGATGCTGTGCGCACGAAAACAGGGCAAAATCGTCACACCAAACCTCGCGGATGTCGCAATTGTTCGGGATAGGCGTTTTTTTTGTTATCGATTGGCGCCGGGGACCCACAAGACATCGTTCCTACCGTTTTCATTGGCCACACGAGCGGCGACAAAAAACCAATCTGACAGGCGATTTAGATACTTTATTGCAGCGTCGTTGATAGTTTCTAGAACGGCGAGTTCTGTTGCCAATCGTTCAGCGCGGCGTGCAACAGTTCGACACACATGCAGGTGCGCGGCAAGCGGTGATCCACCGGGTAAGATAAAGCTGCGTAGCGGTTGCAGTACATCATTCATAGCGTCGATCTCGTTTTCCAGTCGATTAACTTGTTCATCACTCATGCGCAGCGGCGGATAATCTGCAGATGCATCTTGCTCCATATCGGGGCGGCAAAGGTCAGCCCCGAGATCAAAAAGATCATTTTGAATGCGGGATAGTTGGTCATCCAGGTTTCCGCTAGCTTCAAGACGGGCGACTCCAACAAAACAGTTCAATTCATCCGACGTGCCGTAGGCACTTACGCGTAGATCGTGCTTGGCGACGCGCGTGCCATTGCCTAATGCAGTCTCGCCCGTATCTCCAGTTTTCGTGTAGATTTTGTTCAGAACGACCATATCAGGAAACCCCTCCGCGTTTTAAATAGACGTAGACCAAAATCAGAACGACGGCGATAAACTGCGCAATCAAACGGTAGCGCATCATTTTGTTGCCATACTTTAAGTTGGTCTTACCACCCTTCGCAAATCCGCCGAGGCCCAACATCAGGACAACAACAACGGCCAGAACCGCCAATACAACAATGATAAACAGCGGGTCGGAGGGCATTTGCAATTGTCCTTTTGCAACCAGTATGGGGTGATGTAGCGGCCTGATGCGCAAAAGCGAACAGCTTTTTTGCGGCGGGGAATAACACTATCCCTTTGACAAAACCCAGTCCAGCGCCCGTGTGGGCAGCAATCTGCGGCAGAACCCCATGAGATAAGTAGGTGTAGTGACGTAGTATCGGGGTTTGGGGAGTGGTGCTTCAAGCGCTTGAATCAGTTTTTCGGTTACAGCACTAGCAGGTAACTCGAACCGGTTCTTTTCACTACCCTTGTGGAGTTTTTCAAGCAGACTATCGCGATATTGCTCGACACGGGCCGAGTTCTCCCAGTCTACCCAGCGCTCAAATTCCCTGATCGCGTTTTTGCGAAAGTCTGTCTTTATTGGCCCGGGTTCGATCAAAACAATGTGAATGCCAGTTTGCTTCATCTCGATGCGCAACGTGTCGGTTAAACCCTCGAGCGCGAATTTGGTCGCGTTGTAGGCGCCGCGCCAAGGTCCCGCGACGAATCCCAAGACAGATGAATTTTGTACAATCCGGCCATGCCCCTGCGCTCGCATGACCGGAATGATCCTGACGATCAGGTCGTGCCAACCGAAGAAATTGGTTTCAAAAATAGCGCGCATTGCATCGGTCGTTAAATCTTCGACCGGCCCGGGAAGAGCATACGCTCCGTTATTAAACAGGGCGTCCAGCGTGCCCCCGGTTGCGCTCAATACTTCGTTGAGCGCAGAGGCTATGCTTTCTGGATCAGCGTAGTCAAGCAAAGGGCTGTCAAATCCCTCAGCCTCAAGTCTCGCGCAATCTTCGGACTTGCGGCAACTGGCAAAGACACGCCATCCCCGTGACTTCAGCCCATGTGCAGCGTCGTAGCCAATGCCGGAAGAGCAACCTGTAATTAAGATGGATTTTTGCATATGTTAAGCCTCGTTTGCCCGCGTTTTGACGCAGGATGACACGAAGCACAATGATCCGTTGAGGTGACGACGTCAGGGGGCTAGCAGCGATGCAGCCATCCACCCGACTGTCTCGGAATCGTTATGGCGCATTTTGACCCATCCGTCTCCGGGGTCATTTAACACTTGGACTTCGGCACCACTTGTCAGACTTGATACTACCGAATGATCCGTTCCCGGTCCGCTTCGTACGTTCACTCTGGTTGCTGTGACGAACCGGGTCTCCTGAGCCAGATCCTGAGATGGCGGCGCAGGTGCGGTTTCCGGTACCGTTTCAGTCAATTGGCCAAGTGACGCCAACGAGAATACTGTGTCTGTTCCCAGGGATTGGGTTTGTTCGCCAACTGACCATTCGGTAGACAATACAATATTGGATTCTGTGGGTTCTGGGCTTATCGGAATTTCGGCAGAGATTGCGGCGACTATCAGTTCCTCGGGCGCATCATCAGGAGCGGGTTCTGCCGCCAATTCAAGCTTTTGCGTTACATCTGGCAAAACGACCGGTTCTGGTTTCGGAGCAGGTTTAGGGGGTGCTAAATCGGCAATGACTGGCTCTGAACTCACTGCTATCGTCTCGGGTTCCGCAAAATGTTCGGCAACGCCAGCTTGATTGGCACTGGGCGGCACAAAATCAGCGCCGCCGCTAAGTTCATAGAAGGTCCATCCCATGAACAGGAATGCCAACAAAATGTAGCGGTTCATACCCTATCCTTCCAAACTCATAACGGTGCGTTAAACTAGCAGATACAGGCAGAATCACCTGCCACAGGCCACTATACCAAAAACGCCGACAAACCGTGAACGGTAGAAACAGGGTGATTTTCCCCTAGCCGTTCCAAAAACTAGCACGACGTTGCTTTACCCTTCGAAGGTCCCGGCGTATCAGGTGGAGCATGAGTGATCCGACGGATGATATTGACCAGCCGATTCCTGACCTGACCGAGCCATTGCGTCGCGCAATCGGTGACCGGTATCTGACCTATGCACTGTCAACGATCATGCATCGCGCGCTGCCGGATGCCCGCGATGGGCTGAAACCGGTTCACCGGCGGATACTCTACGCGATGCGAGAACTGCGGCTGTCCAGCTCTGGCGGGTATCGCAAATCGGCCAAGATTAGCGGCGACGTAATGGGCAATTATCACCCGCATGGTGACGCGGCAATTTATGATGCCATGGCGCGGCTCGCCCAGGATTTCAATGTGCGCTACCCGCTGGTGGACGGGCAGGGAAACTTCGGCAATATCGATGGCGATAACCCCGCCGCAAGCCGTTATACCGAAGCGCGAATGACGATTGTGGCCGAGGCACTACTTGAGGGGTTGAACGAAAACGCGGTCGATTTTCGCGAAAACTATGATGGGACACTTACTGAACCGGTTGTGCTGCCCGCATCGTTCCCAAATCTGCTGGCCAATGGATCATCGGGCATTGCGGTGGGGATGGCAACGAATATACCGCCGCACAATATTGCCGAACTATGTGACGCTTGCATTCATCTGATCAAGACGCCAGATGCGCGCGACGACACGCTGCTCAACTATGTGCCGGGACCGGACTTTCCGACCGGTGGCATTGTTGTTGAACCGGCGGAAAATATTGCGCAGGCCTACCGCACCGGGCGCGGATCATTCCGATTGCGAAGTAAATACGAGGTCGAGGATCTCGGGCGTGGTCAGTGGCAGATTGTTGTTACTGAAATTCCCTATCAGGTGCAGAAGTCCAAGCTGATCGAGAAGATTGCCGAGCTTATTCAGAGCAAACGAATTCCGATCCTGGCCGACATTCGTGACGAAAGCGCGGACGACATTCGCATGGTGCTCGAACCGCGCAGCAAGAATGTCGATCCTGAAGTCCTCATGGGCATGCTGTTTCGCCATTCCGATCTCGAAGTACGGTTTTCGTTGAACCTCAATGTGCTGATTGACGGGCTAACGCCCAAAGTCTGCAGCATGAAAGAGGTGTTACGGGCCTTCCTCGATCACCGCCAAGAGGTTTTGATTCGTCGATCAACCCATCGGATGGAGAAGATTGACCACCGGCTTGAAGTTTTGGAAGGCTTTATTATTGCCTTCTTGAATCTCGACCGTGTGATCGACATCATTCGCTATGATGACGACCCCAAGGCCGGGTTGATGTACGAAGACTGGTCCAAAGTGCATCCGCGCGCCAAAGACGAATCTGACTATGTATCGCCCGTTGTTAACCCTGACGACGATCCCACGTTGTCTGAGGTTCAGGCAGAAGCCATCCTTAACATGCGTCTCCGGTCCCTGCGCCGTCTTGAAGAGATGGAATTACTGCGCGAACAAGGTGCGTTGATGGAAGAACGTGCGGGTTTGGAGGATTTGCTCGATTCTGCACAATTGCAATGGGACAGTATTGCTAACCAATTACGCGAAACCAAAAAATTATTTGGTAAAGACTACGAAGGGGGTGCGCGCCGCACGCTGATCGAAGAGGCGGCCGTCGTCGAGGACGTGCCGCTTGAGGCCATGATCGATCGCGAACCGATCACCGTTGTCTGTTCCCAGATGGGCTGGATCCGGGCAATGACAGGCCATATTGATTTGACGCGCGAATTGAAATTCAAAGACGGTGACGGTCCGCGGTTTATCTTTCATGCCGAAACCACTGATCGGTTGCTCGTGTTCGGGGCAAATGGGCGGTTTTATACGATTTCTGCCTCAAATTTGCCCGGAGGTCGTGGAATGGGTGAACCGTTGCGCCTAATGGTTGATCTGCCCAATGAGTCCGAGATTGTTGGCATCTTTATACACAAACCTGATCGCAGGCTGCTTGTTGCGTCCTCGTCCGGGGATGGTTTTGTTGTGCCGGAAAATGATATCGTGGCGCAGACCCGCAGCGGCAAACAGGTTCTCAACGTGCGCGAAGGTGTTCGTGCCATGGTCTGCACGCCAATGGAGGGTGATGCTGTCGCAGTGGTCGGTGAGAACCGTAAAGTGCTTGTATTTATGGCGGACGAACTTCCTGAAATGGGTCGCGGTAAAGGTGTACGGCTGCAAAAGTACAAGGATGGAGGTCTAAGTGATGCCACCAGTTTCACCTTGGCAGAAGGCCTCAGCTGGTCAGACCCCGCAGGACGGACAAGAACCGAATCCGAACTCGCCGAATGGACCGGAAAACGCGCTAGCGCCGGGCGCATGGCGCCCCGGGGATTCCCCAGAGACAATAAGTTCACCTGATAAGCTAAGCACCGAATTTGTCGGTCGACGCGGTGCGCTGTTCTGGCTGGCACTTAAGACGGGTACACTGACGATTTTTACCTTTGGGATGTACCGCTTCTGGATGAAAACCCGACTGAGGCGCTGGTACTGGTCGTCAATTCGGCCCGGTGGACACCCGCTTGAATATGTAGGCGATCCGCTAGAGAAGTTGCTTGGGTTTTTTATCGCGGTGGTAATCCTTGCGTTCTATATCGGCATCGTAAACTTGCTGCTTATGTTCGTGAGCTTTTCGCTGTTTCAGGGCAATGGATTTGCTTATCTTATCAGCTTTGTCGGGGTTATTCCCGTCTGGTTTTATGCCACATACCGTGCACGTCGATATGTTCTGGGTCGCACCCGATGGCGTGGCGTTCGGTTCGGACTGGAGCGCGGGGCGTGGGGCTATACTTGGCGTGCCTTGTTGCATTGGGCGTTGACAATCATCAGCCTGGGTTTGCTTTGGCCGCGCATGACGTACTGGCTTGAGAAATATAGAACGGATCGCACGTTTTTTGGATGCGCGCGGCTGCGGCAGGGAGGGGATTGGAAAACGCTCTACCGCGCGACGATTCCAATGTTTGTAACGCTAGGCGTTACGGTGTTGGGTGCAATCTGGGTGCTGTGGCTTGACCCATTTTTGCCCAAGGGCGGAAACTTTTTTCACCAGTTTGACAAGGCAATGGAATCTCAGGTCTGGACCGATATCAACGGGCCTGAGCGTTTGTCTTTGTTGCCTTTGGTTTTGCTGGCGTTCGTCTATGGGGCGATCCACTACAGAGCGGTTACCACCCGCATCATGGCAAATCACAAATCGTCTGGGGGTGTTTTGCTGTTTTCGCAACTGCGGCCATTTCGCATATTTGGAATATATTTTCTTGGTACTACGGTCAGTTATTTGGCTTTGGTATTGGGGCTGATTGCGTTGTTCCTGGCTGCACTTCCGTTTATTGGCATGGGCGGCCTCTTGGCGGTTGGCGGAGATATTCCCTGGGCTGACTTGAAAATGCCGCGTTGGGTTGGCTTCTCCATAGTTATACTATTTTATTTTTCAGTGTTTTTGCTTTGGTCGGTGCTATTCCACGCCTTCGTAACCTTTCCATTGATGCGTCACTACGCGGAGACACTGACCATCCAGAATCCGGCTGAACTGGACGCCATCAGTCAGCGTGCTCGTGATGAATTTGCCGAAGCAGAAGGTTTTGCCGAGGCTCTCGATCTTGGGGCTGCCATATGAACTCTGATCCGGATCAACGCGTTTCTTTCACGTCTGATGCCTGGTTCTTTGACGGAGATCTGGCGCGTCCTCGCGCAACGAGTCTTCAAGTTATCCGGGATCAAAGTGAACTCGCGATCACGGCGGACGGGCTGGAGCCCATGATATGGCCCACCGCAAATGTCCGCGTCCTGCCTGATCAGGTGAGAAGCGATCGCACGGTCTTGTGCCTGAAAGATGACCCGGTCGCGCGGCTTGTCGTGGCTGATAAATTGTTGCTTTCCTTGCTACCAAACAAACATCGCCGCACCCTACCTAAAGGGGGGAGTCGGTTGTTGGCCTGGGCACTGGCGGCAATTGCTTCAGTCTGGGTGATAATTGGCGCATTGGTCCCCACAATGGCCGACCAACTCGCTGTTTTCATTCCGCCGGACGGTGAGCGGGCGCTTGGGGAAACAACGTTGGGCCAAATCCGCGCAGCGCTCGATGAAACCGGACTGGAGCCGATTGCATTCTGTGAAGAAACTGCCGGGGTTGAGGCCTTGTCCCGGATGAAGAGTAAATTGACCGCCAACCTTGATCTGGGCAATGACGTTTCGGTGCATGTTCTGGATCACAAGATGGTAAATGCGTTTGCATTGCCGGGCGGGTTTGTCGTGTTGTTTCGAGGTTTGATTGATGCCGCAGAAAGCCCGGATGAAGTGGCAGCGGTTTTGGCGCATGAAATTGGACATGTGGTCAGTCGTGATCCCACTCGCCTTGCCTTGCGTTCTGCCGGATCGATTGGGGTTTTGGGTTTGCTGTTCGGCGATTTTGCCGGCGGTGCTGTCGTGTTATTTCTGACAGAACGGCTGATATCAGCGCAGTATTCGCAGGGGGCGGAAACTGGCGCAGATCGCTTTGCGTACGATGCTCTGCTCAAATCTGATGTTTCTCCTGCGGCACTGGGTGACATGTTTCAGCGGCTACGCGACAAATTTGGGGACGGTGACGCAATCGTTGCGCATTTTTTATCGCACCCAGGATTGCGCGAACGTATCGATGCGGCACGTGCCGCCGCGCCGGAGAATCAGGATTATCAACCTGTTCTGAGTGGTCCGGATTGGGCGTCACTCAAGAGTATTTGCAAGGAATGAAATTGCCTTAAGCCGGTTCTGCAGTCAGCCATACGCCGCCTTCGGGACGCAAGGTCAGGATCATGACTGGTTTTGGGTTTTTACCCGGAACTTGCCGGAAGCGAAAACGCCCGAGTAGTGTCGCCAGAATAATCACGGCTTCTTGCAGCGCGAATGAAGCGCCGATGCAAATACGAGGTCCGTCACCAAACGGCAAATAAGCATAGCGACCAATCGCCTTGCGGTCGGCGAATCTGTCTGGATCAAATTGATCCGGATTTTTCCAAAGATCATGGTTCCGATGCAATGCGTATATTGGAATGATCACAGTGTCGCCGGGCCTGACCTCGCGGTCGCACAACGTATCCGCAACCTGCGCCGTGCGCGACACCATCGCGGCAGGAGGATAAAGGCGCAGCGCTTCTTCTATGATTTGTCGGATGTAGGGCAATTTGGCGACATTTTCTCCTGTTGCCGAGTTCCCGCCAAGGACAGACGTAACTTCGGCGCGGGCCCGGTCCTGAACTTTTTGGTCAAAGGCACACAGGTAAAGCGACCAGGCTAATGTCAGCGCCGTCGTCTCATGGCCTGCCACAATAAAGGTCAAAAGGTTATCCCGCAGCTCGGCCGTGTTCATCCGGCGTCTGGTTTCCGGATCTTCACCCTCAAGCAGGAGGTCAAGCAAATCCGGTATGCCGTTTGATTCACGTTGTGCCCGGGCGTCGATTGCTGCGTCCGCAACCGTTTTCATTTGCTTCAATGCTTTGCCAGATAGAATGCGTCCCGGTCTCGGCACCCAGTCGGGCGCACCAAGTATGTCGAACAGGGAGATCTTCCCTGCTTCTGATATGTAGGCATCAATTGCAGTGTGCACGCTGTCACGATCAAAAGAACCGTCCCCCGAAAAGGTGACATCAGAAATCACGTCAAATGTTGTCGTAACCATTTCGTCCAGCAGGTCAACGGCACGCGGGCCCGCACTTGAAATCCGTTCGATCGAGCGTTCAGCCGCGCTTGTCATGATCGGAGCAAGGTTCATAACGTTGCGATGCGAAAACACGGGCGCCGCCGTGCGTCGTTGCCAGCGCCAGTGCGCGCCTTCAGCTACGAAAAGGGATTCTCCAATGGCGGGCCTAAGCAAGTTCTTTGTGACAATCGATTTCGGATAATCATCCAGCCGTTCCAGCAACATGGCGCGGATCGCATCCGGGTCCATGACCATATGCCAGCGTTTTCCAGTCTTGCCGGATACCATGGGTTGGCGTGTTGCCAGCTCTGGGATGATGCTCAACACGTTCTGGCGGGCCGCATTCAGGCTTTTGAATATGCCCCAAGGTTCCGTTACCAGCGGTACTTTGACCGGCTCCGGTAAATTTTGTGCAGGTTCAGGGGAAACTGAGGTCATTTGGCGCGCGCCTTTCTGGGCTTCCCTTACGATATAGGCGTTTATTCGCTTGCGGCAAAGGTTTGCACCCGGTGCCGCGCTGAGCTATCTCAGCCCTAGAACCAACTACGAGAGTCTCAATGTCGCGCATTTTTGCCTTACTTAGCGCTCTGGTCATCATGGCCGGCTGCGCTGATCAAACCATAAAGGGCCCGCCTGTCCCGCTTGGCGACTTCAAGCTGGGCCATAACGTGGTGGTCACAAAAAACACCCAATCAAGTGTGATTTCACGGGAAGTCAGTGACGAGGTGTTGGCCGCCGCCATGACCGACGCAATTGATCAGCGGTTCGGACGTTACGACGGCGAAAACCTGTACCATCTGGGGATCAGCATCGAGGGCTATGTGTTGGCCCCGCCCGGTGTTCCGGTGATCTATACGCCAAAGTCGCTTTTTCTGGTGACCGTTACCGTCTGGGACGACGCGGGAGGGCGCAAATTGAATGAAAAGCCGCATGAGATTATCGCCCTTGAAACAACTGGAGGAGACTCATTGGTCATTGGCTCGGGATGGGGGCGGAACAAGGAAAAACAGCTTGCTGGTCTGACTTTCAATGCCGCGAAATCGCTTGAATCCTGGCTGGTCGAACAAATGGAAACCTACAAATGGTTTTCTCCTGAACAGCAGGTTATGCCCGCAGATGCGGCAAAACCACCGAGGGTTCTGGAATCCAATCGTTAGACTTGTATCAGAATGAAGCTTGGGCGACTTGATATTCAGTCAGGAAAGCAATATTTCGCCCGCGCAGAGGAAACCGGGTCGGGTAGACCCCAGAATGCAAAAAGGCGCCTAAGAAATGGCAAAGGCAAAGTTTGAACGCAACAAACCGCATGTTAACATTGGCACGATTGGTCACGTTGACCACGGCAAGACGACGCTGACGGCTGCGATTACGAAGTATTTTGGCGATTTTCAGGCCTATGACCAGATTGATGGT
>JBDVOA010000011.1:0-1796 GCA_039969355.1 Paracoccaceae bacterium | reverse complement strand
TCCGGATAGTCGGTGTAGCCCTCGCGTCCGCCGCCATACAAAGTTGCTTCGTCGACAGTGTTTAGCTGCGCACCTTGCACCAATCTCTCGACAAGATCAGGATTGGCGATAAACGGACGTCCAAAGGCAACAAGATCAACGCCTTTGGCTGCAACTGCATCGGTGGCAAGTTCCTGATCATACCCGTTGTTAGCCATGTAGACGCCGCTGAATAAAGACTTCAGCGCGTCAATGCTTTTGCCTTCTGGCAGATTGCGTTCGCCGCCAGTTTCGCCTTCAATAAGGTGAAGATAGCCAATGTTCAGTTCGTCGATCTTTTTGACCACGTGAGAGAATGTAACCATTGGATCACTGTCATCAATCCCGTTAAATTGTGAGAAGGGGCTCAATCTTATGCCAATGCGTCCTGCATCCCAAACTTCGGCGAGTGCTTCAAGAACCTCGACCACGAGCCGGGCACGGTTTTCAGGTGATCCTCCATATTCATCCGTACGCGCGTTTGACCCATCACGCAGGAACTGATCCAGCAAATACCCGTTTGCCGCGTGGAGTTCTATCCCATCAAATCCTGCATTTTTCGCATTGATAGCGGCTTTTCGGTAATCGTCGACAACCCTGGCTATGTCAGAGGCTGTCAGCGCGCGCGGCTTTGATGTTGGGACAAACCCTGCTCCGTCAAAGACCTGTGCTTTGGCCGCAATTGCTGAAGGCGCAACTGGCGCCTGATTGTCCGGTTGTAATGATGAGTGTGAGATACGTCCGACATGCCACAGCTGAGCGAATATCCGGCCGTCTTTTGCATGAACAGCATCAGTGACCTGCTGCCAGCCTTTTACTTGCTCGTCGCTATAGATACCCGGTGTGAAAGCATAGCCTTTGCCCTCTGGCGATATTTGAGTGGCTTCGCTGATAATCAGTCCAGCGCTTGCACGTTGCGCATAATATTCGGCGTTGAGTGCATGGGGGACGTCACCATCGTGCTGAGCCCTATTGCGCGTTAGGGGAGCCATTACGACGCGGTTGGGCAAGGTCAAATCGCCGAGGCTTAGGGTGTCAAAGAGTGTAGATTTTGTCATGTGTTTTTCCTTGAATGTAAATATGGAACGATACGGGCCAAACGGTAAAACGGGAGATAGAAACTTCAGCTCGAATTGTTCTTTTGGTTGTCGTTATTTTGATGAATTGGATCTTTAACCCCAGCTATGCGCCGGCACGTTGAGGCCCTTTTGAACGGCCGGTCTGGCATTGAAGCGATCCATGTAGGCAGACACATTCTTGTGACCGCGAAGGCCTGTGATTTCATCAGCGCCGTAGAATTGCTCGATGCAGTTGAGCCAGGGAACAATGGCCATGTCGGCAATCGAATATTTGCCCGTCAGCCAGTCGCGTCCGTCAAGCTGTTTGTCGATGACATTCAACATGCGTTTGACTTCCGTCACATAGCGATCAAGCGGGCGTTTATCTTCAATCTCTTTACCTGCAAATGCGAAGAAAAAACCGAGCTGACCGCTCATCGGGCCGAATCCACCCATCTGAAACATCAGCCATTGCAGGGTCTCAAGGCGCTCAGCCTCGGTCTCACCATAAAACTGTCCGGATTTTTCGGCCAGGTAGACCAAAATTGCGCCGCTTTCAAATAGGCCGAATGGCATATTGTCTGGCCCATTGGGGTCGACAATCGCGGGAATCTTGTTGTTGGGGTTTAATGACAGAAACTCCGGTGTTGTAACCCCTTCATCATTCAAAAGCACCTTATGGGCTTCATATTCTATCCCGATTTCTTCGAGCATGATGGA
>JBDVOA010000010.1:0-389474 GCA_039969355.1 Paracoccaceae bacterium | reverse complement strand
AGCAAAAGGGACAATGTTCGAGGTGACCCGGGGGGTGGGGCATCTTTACCTTGGTGTCAGGTTAACTGTGTGCCGTGTGATGGCCAATGCACCATTCGTCGCGAGCAGCCTTCCTTTGCCCTAACCAGTCGACGGGTGGTTCCGGTACAGTTGCCCCTTTTGCTGGCAAAGCTACCATTGGCGCGACGGATACGGCGCTCAACACAACGCGGTGGTTGATTTTAGGTCGGTTTTCATGTCGTTTCTTCTTCCCATCGATGTTGTTTGCCGTGCATCCAGCAAGAAAGAAGAAGGAAACGTAATCGATAAAGCTAGATGGTGGGAAAATTGGTGGGATAGTTAAAAGTTAAACCAAATAAATCAATTTTATCAACGAATTAGGGGTTTTTGTGGCGGACCTAAGATCATCCGCATAAAAGTTCTAGCGCCTTGAATCAGAACATTAAAATATTCCAATAAAATTCGCATACCACATTCAATACCACTCACGAATTGAAAAGAGGAGACTCTAGCTCAAACCGCGAACGGCCCAAACCTGCCGTTCACGAGCAGGCCGACGCTGCGCTGCAGTTTCCCCGAAGCAGACGTACATCAAATGCGCAGCATCTTAGGGGACCAGGGGACTGCTCTGCGGGACAAAGCCGACATTGGAATATTTCCGACCAATGGCCACTTTATCTATAACGCGAGTGTGCAAGATGTTATTTGGGAGGAAAGCGGCCGTTCGTTTCAACTTCATCCAGGAAAAAAGGTCTAAACATTGCTACATAAAATGCGTGTCTTGGCTGCTTTGCACAAGACATCGCACCCGAGGTGATGATTGTTGAAGATATGACCAGAGTGTCACGCAAGGAACCCCAATGCCGATTGATCATTGGAACCTTAGCGGATCTGTTCGCTGAGACCAAAGGCCTCGGCACCTTCCAGAACTTCGCTTGTGGGCACAATCTGGCAAACATCTGCCCTTCCTTGGTTTGCCCCAAAAGCGATTACACCCTTGATTTCCATTTCAGTCTGAAAAGGCAAAACTCCTTGAAACTTGCGCCAAGTTGTACCAAAATCTATATCAATTCAGATTTCGACTTTTGAAAAACGCATAATTCTATCCAAATTTCATAGGCCGAAATTTGAACCGATTTTTGGCAAACTATTTATTGAAGGAAATTCTTTATGGCTACGCTTCATCACGGACTTTCTCGTTTCGACCTTTTTTCCAAAGCATGTGCCGGTGGCGGTGCTACGAATAGCAAGGTACTTCCAAACCTGTTTGGACGACTGTTTGGCAAAGATGCCACCACGCCATTGGACTGGAATGGTGACCCGAACGATCTGATCAAGATATACGTGCAGCTGATGGACGATATGAAGGTGAATTCCTCCAGCACCGGCGCTGCAGCGCAGGCCGGGATGACCTTCTTTGGACAGTTCATCGACCATGACATTACTCTGGATGCTACCTCGGCAATCGGCACTCGGATTGATCCCCGCGCTATTCGTAATGTTCGCACCCCAAATCTGGATATGGACTGCGTCTACGGCGATGGTCCAGAAGCTTCTCCGCACCTATACGGCAAGATCAAGACCGGAGACGACGAGCATGGTGAGTTTCTTCTTTTCGGACGTGAAGAAAACAATTTGGACTTGGCACGTACCCAACAAGGCACGGCCCTCATTGGCGACCCACGCAACGATGAGAACATATTCGTCAGCCAAATTCAGGGCGCGTTCATTTGCCTACACAACATCTTGATGGCGAAAGCTCACGAGGGTGGGGAGATGAAGGCAGTGATCGAGCATTGCTCGCATATGGGAACAGACGAGCACGTGTGGTCTCACACGGTTGTGCCGCAGTTGAAAGACTTTGAAGCTGTTCGTCGCTTTATCCGGCTGCACTATCAGTGGTTGATCCTGAAACGCTTCTTGCCGTCATTCGTGACAGACAAAGCTATTTCTGCGGCAAAAGGCGGCGCGTTCCCAGCAGATGCCCCGATCATGCCAGTTGAATTCTCTGTAGCTGGGTTTCGCTTCGGTCACGCGACTGTGCAGCCAACCTATCGCCTGAATCCCGGTGATGATCGTGTATCTCTATTCAAGACCCAAGGGTTCGGCAAACGCCCAACCAGCGCGAACGTCAACGATTTTGGCGCATTGTTTGGACCGGATGCGGACCGGGCTCGCCCGGTTGGGCTTGGCATGGCGAACGAGTTGTACTCCTTGCCCTTTGTAAGTAACGACATTGAATTCGAAGAGTTCCCAGGGGTAACACTTAAAGACCCGGATCGTGCCAATCTTGGTTTGCGTAACATTCTACGAGATCGCTTTGCATTCTCGCTTATGTCTGGTCAGCAAATGTCGACTCGCTTTGGTACACATGTGTTGCCCGTTACCGAGGCACTCGAGGCACACGGTATTACCCGTACACCGCTCTGGTACTACTGCCTTGAAGAAGCGGAAAAGAGCGGCGAAGGGAAACTTGATGGCGCTGGCGGCATTATTGTGGCTGGAACCATAATAAACCTGCTGCGCCAGGACCCCATGAGTGTCTACCACATCATGGATGATTTTGTTCCCTATGAAGGCTTCGGCGGCAAAGATATGACAATGTCACATCTGCTAAAGTTCGTTGAGCAGCATCGTGACATTCCAGGTCGAGATCAACTGTATAACGGCTAAAACATGGGTTTTACAGCAGACTTGTCTCCGCATCGTTCGCGGAAAGTTGTTTACACATCGGTATTTCGGCCCATACGACCAAGTAGGCCAAAGCCTACGATAGGGGTATGGGCCGAGACCTTTAAAGCAACTTGCGGTTTTCTCTAAAGCGGCCATTCGTTCACTGCGCAGCATCGGAGAGATTGGGCTCATAACCGACATCGGATGCGGTGCAGCATCCGCAAAATCACGGCGCCGACCCTTGTCATTCACGGCCCATTCCGGACACTCAGCACCTCGCTGATATGCTGCGGTCGCAGCCCGCTTTGCGGTCATTCGCTGCAAATGCAAATCCAGGGGACAGACGAACTCACAGATTGCGGACAAAGTGAGCTTTCGACACAGCTATGCCGATGGCCGCTTTTTGCGCTTCGCGAACTTGGGAGATGTCACTTTCAAAGTTGAACATCGGGGAATCCACTTACTGAAACAACTCATCCGAACAGGAAGATACTCGTCGGCCAGCCCGATTGAACCTTCCGACAACATCTTCCAATCCTGAGACGTTCAAATTCGGCTGAGTTGCCAGTCGGCAAAGAGGCGCGACTGTTCTGAGAATGGCTCCGTATTGTAGCCTGCAAACAAGCCATCTTGGGTGACAAGCACGGTACGCCAGCCACGGGCTGCGGCCCCGAGTATATCTGTGTGAAGTGTATCACCGCACATCGCAATGCGCCCTGGTGAGGTCGTCGGCAGGGACGCTTCGATCAGGTCATAGACTTCAGGGAAAGGCTTACCAAAGAACTGAACATAGTCAGGAAAACGGTCCGCAATCTGGTGGCCGAAATGCCCCGGTTCAACAGAAAAGCCGTCGTCGCGGGGCGCAGCAAGATCTGCGTTTCCGATCAGCAGTTTTCGTGGGCAGCGCTGCATGGCTGTTTCCAACAAACCTTGCCGCGAGGTAGTCCAGTCCGCCGTCGACAGAAACAGGAATTTGTCGACGTTGTCATAGTCATCAGGGCTGTCTTTCAAGCGCGTAACATGCTCGGGCAGGTCGCTCAACGGATCAGTGTCAGCGGCGATAACGCCCCAATGCCCCTCGCTCAGATTTTGAAGGGCCGCTTCACGGCTGGTGATGATTTCGTCGTCCTCAACCCGCAGTCCAAGGCGTTTGAACTTGGCGATAGCACCGCTGCAATCGTAGCTGGCGGCATTGGTGAGGATACGAATAGCATAGCCGCGTTCGCGTAACTGGTCCAGCCGTGTATCTGCGCCGGGGATCATCTTCTCGCCCACATTCAGCACGCCAAAAGCGTCGAAAACAAAGGCGTCAACTTGATTGGCGATGTCCAGCAATGACTGGATTCCAAGCGATGTGTTGCGGTGGTTTACCTGCGGAAATCGCTCGCGGACTTCCTGATAACGATCAAAAATCGACTGCGTTGTCAGCATGCTTCCCCACTTCGTTTTCTTTTCGCTCACTTGGGGATCACCTTAAAGAATATTTCCTCAAGCGAAAGGTAAAACAACAAAACAACATTAAATTGAGTACTGCCGACCGCTATTTCTTATTGTTTTCAATGCTTTCAATCAGAGCGTTGAGAAACCTAGTTAAGACGGCGGAAATCAAATGTTGTTTTGTTGCTTTTCACGGATTAACGTTGCGGAAGACTCAGGACCCGGGGGTGGAATGTCATCAAAAAAACAAAGACGACGCGAAGCGATCTCGGCTTTGGTGCTTGAGCAAGGAGCTGTGACCGTTGGTTCACTTGCTGAGCGGTTTGATGTGTCTATGCAAACGATCCGCCGCGATGTGGATACCCTTTGTGAGGGCGACATGCTGCACCGTGTTCATGGCCGCATCGAACTCAGTGAAGAATTTCTGAATACGCCATTCGATCAACGTGCGGGCACGAACTTGATGGGCAAGCGCGCCATCGGAGAGGCCGCCGCTCATTTGATTCCAGATGGATCTAGTTTGTTTATCTCCATCGGATCTACCCCGCTTAGTGTGGCGCAGGCGCTACGTCGTCGAAAAGGGCTGACCGTCATCACCAACAACCTGAGTGCAGCGATGGCGCTGAGCGAGGAAGTCTCAAACCGGATCATCCTGCCCGGTGGTGAAATCCGATTGCCTGACCGCGATATCCTTGGCGACGAGGTTCTGGATTTCTTTGGGCGATTCCGCGCAGATTTCGCCGTCTTTGGTGCTGCCGGAATTGCGGAAGACGGCGGGTTGCTGGAATTTCACACAACCGAAGTGAACGCGACGCAAAAGATTTGTGAGAATGCCAAGCAATCCCTTCTGGTAATCGACGGGTCCAAGTTCGGGCGTCAAGCCCCTGCATTGGGTGGCAATATTACCGATATGGACCAGATCATCATCGACCGACGGCCGGGCGATCACTTTGCGCCGCTGCTGACGAAAATCAAAGATCGCCTGCTAGTGGCTGAAGGAAATACAACATGACAACATCACCGTTTGTGAAACTCGACGGCGTGGCAAAGCGTTGGAACGGCCAGTTGGGCGTTGAAGGCATCACGCTCGATATCCCCGAAGGCAGTTTCACCGCCCTTCTGGGTCCATCGGGATGCGGAAAATCGACGACACTGCGCCTGCTGGCGGGGTTGGAATTGCCCGACGAGGGTAAGATTCTGATCGACGGCAAGGACGTGACGACAAGCGCCGCATCGGACCGAAACCTGTCGATGGTGTTCCAATCCTACGCGCTTTTCCCGCATTTGTCCGTTGCCGAAAATGTCATGTTCGGTCTGAAAGTCCGCCGCGTCCCCAAGAAGGAGCGGCTCGAAAAGTTGCATCGTGCGTTAGAGATCACCGGATTGCTTGGGCTTGAGGATCGCAAGCCGGGCGAATTGTCGGGCGGACAGCGCCAGCGTGTCGCCTTGGCCCGTGCGATTGTGGCTGGGCAGCGCCTGTGTCTGATGGATGAACCGCTTTCCAACCTTGATGCAAAGCTGCGCAACGCCGTGCGCAAGGACATCAAGAAACTGCAACGCGATCTGGGCATCACGGTCGTCTATGTGACCCACGATCAAACCGAAGCGATGAGCATGGCCGACACCGTTGTGCTGATGAAGGACGGGCACATCCAACAGGTTGGTTCGCCCGAGGACTTGTACAGCAGGCCCAACAACACCTTTGTTGCTGAGTTTGTCGGCGCGCCGCCGATGGCTTTGCTCCAGTCGTCCGTTTTGGACGGATTTGGCGAGGATAAGACGATCGGGATCAGAGCCGAGAACATCCAGATTGTGCCAAAGGGCGAAGGCCGGATGCGCTGCATTGTCAATGAAAGCGAATTTCTTGGGGCGGAGACACTGATTGGTCTGGATCACGCGGGCTCTGCGGGGCTGTGCGTGCTCAAACCGGGTCTTTCGATGATGGCCGAAGGCAATGAGATCGACATTACCTTTCACGACGAAAATCTGCACGTCTTTGACGCTGCGGGCCAACGACTGGCTGGGTGAAAACCACCTGCCGACACGACAATGAACCAAAACCAAGGGAGAGAGAGATGAAACTATTTTCGACAACAGGATTGGGGCTGGCTACGGCAATGGCCGTTGGTCTTGCCGCACCAGCAAGCGCTGAAACCGAACTGACGATGTACTACCCGATTGCTGTCGGGGGCGCATTGACCGAAGTCGTTGACAGCATCGTTGCCGACTTTGAAGCCGCAAACCCTGACATCAAGGTGAACGCGATCTATTCGGGCAACTACGATGACACGCGCGTGCGTGCCTTGTCCGCACTTGCATCCGGTGAACCCGCGCAGCTGGCTGTTATGTTTTCCATCGACGCTTATGACTTGATCGAACAAGAATTGATCATTCCGTTTGAAGACGTCGCAACATCTGACGCGGACAAAGAGTGGTTGGGTAGCTTCTATCCCGCGCTGATGGCCAACGGCCAGATTGAAGGTCAGACTTGGGGCATCCCGTTCCAGCGTTCAACCATCGTGGCGTATTACAACAAGGACCTTTTCCGCGCGGCAGGCCTTGATCCCGAAGCCCCCCCAACGACGTGGGACGAGATGATCGAGATGGGCAAGGCCCTCACAAACGACGATACATACGGCCTAATGATCCCATCAACCGGCTACCCCTACTGGATGTTCCAGGCCCTCGCGATCCAGAACGGCAAAGAGGTGATGTCGGGCGATGGACTGACCACCTATTTTGACGATCCAACCGTTGTCGAGACACTGGAATTCTGGCAGTCCCTTTCGGGCGAACATGGCATCATGCCAACAGGCACAGTTGAGTGGGGCACACTGCGTCAGGCGTTCCTTGAAGGCCAAACCGCGATGATGTGGCATTCCACTGGCAATCTGACGGCTGTGAAAAACGGCGCGAGCTTTGACTTCGGCGTGGCCGAGCTTCCGGGCAATGTTCGTCTTGGCTCTCCCACTGGTGGCGGTAACTTTTATCTGTTCAAGGACACAACAGACGAAGAACGCGCAGCGGCGCTTAAGCTGATGCAGTTCATGACATCACCTGAACAGGCGGCGGCATGGTCTATCGGCACAGGCTACATGGGCGTGTCACCCGCAGCCTACGAAACTGATGCACTTCAGGCCTACACGGCTGAGTTCCCGCCTGCACTTGTGGCGCGTAACCAGTTGGAAAACGCCGTTGCTGAATTCTCGACGTTCGAGACAGCCCGTGTGCGCGATGGGTTAAACAATGCGATCCAGTCCGCATTGACCGGTGCAAAAGAACCGGCTGAAGCTCTGGCAGAAGCACAGGCCGCTGCCGTGCGCCTACTGAGCGACTACCAGTAACCTTCCAAAGGGCCGGCGCACTATTGTGCCGGCCCCGACCTTCCAATGTACCGGAGAAGCGCAATGTCAGCCCACGCCAATCTTGAACGCCGCAGACAGGCCATTTATGGCTGGCTATTGCTGTCGCCTGCCGCTGTTCTGCTGACGCTGTTTGCGTTCTACCCGTCGGTCGCGACCCTTTGGTCGAGCATGTTTTCCCGCGGCACTCGCCGCAAACCCACCGAATTCGTCGGCACTGAAAACTACGCCGAGCTTTTTGCCGATCCGACATTCTGGATCGTGGTCAAAAACAACCTTCTTTACGCGGGTATCACAATCCCTGTGTCGATTTTCATCGCGTTGGCGATGGCGCTTTGGGCGAACGGCAAGATCCGCGCGCGCGGATTTGTGCGCACTGCCTATTTCACACCGACCGTTTTGCCGATGATCGCTGCGGCGAATCTTTGGCTGTTCTTTTATACACCCGGTCTTGGCGTGCTTGATCAGATCGGCAGCTTGTTTGGCCTGCCGTCTGTCAACTGGTTGGGCCAACCTGAAACCGCGCTTTGGGCGATCATCATCGTGACAATCTGGAAAGAGGCAGGGTTCTTCATGATCTTCTATCTTGCCGCCCTTCAGACGATCCCAGAAGACCTAAAAGAAGCGGCTGATATCGAAGGCACCAGCCGCTGGACCTATACGCGCCGCATTGTTTTGCCGCTGTTGATGCCGACGACGCTTTTCATTGCGGTGAACGCCATGATCAATTCTGTCAAACTTATTGATCACCTGTTTATCCTCACTAAAGGCGGGCCGTCGGATGCCTCTAAACTGATCCTGTATTACATCTATGAGATGGCATTCGCCTTCTTTGACGCCCCAAGTGCGGCGGCCATGACAATGATGGTGATCGCAGTGTTGGGCATCGTCGCAGCCGTGCAGTTTCTCTACCTCGATAAAAGGACGCATTACCAATGACGAGCTTGACCAAATTTATGGACAGCTTCGGCGCGATCCTTCTGGCAATTATCTGGATCTCGCCGCTGGTCTTCGCCTTTTGGGCCGCGACACACTCCACATCGGATGCTGTCAATCTGAACCTGTTCGCACCTTGGACGCTGGATAACTTTCGCGTCGCCTGGGCCGGCGCCCCGTGGCTGAAGTATTTCATCAACACCTTCATGCTGGTGACTGTGATCCTGATCGGCCAGTTTTTTCTGACCACATTGGCAGGCTTTGCCTTTGCGCAGCTAAAGTTCCCAGGCAAAGACTACGTGTTTATTCTGGTGCTGATGCAGTTGTTCATCCTGCCCGAAGTATTGATTGTGGAAAACTATGCGATGATCTCGCGCCTTGGGCTATTTGACACAATCCTTGGCGTCGGCATGCCCTATATGGCCAGCGCGTTCGGTATTTTCTTGATGCGCCAAGCCTTCAAAGGGGTCCCGATTGAATTGCATGAGGCCGCACGCATCGAGGGCTGCGGATTGCTTGGCATCTTATGGCGGGTTTATGTGCCACTGGCGAAACCCACATATTTGGCCTACGCGCTGGTGTCGGTCTCAACCCACTGGAATAACTTCCTGTGGCCTCTGATCGTCACCAACTCGCCAGAAACGCGTCCCCTTACAGTTGGACTGTCAATTTTTGGTGCGCCCGAAAATGGCGTTGATATCAGCGTCATTTCCGCGGCAACGCTGATGTCCGTCGCGCCCTTGTTGATCGCTTTTCTGATATTCCAACGCCAATTTGTCCAAGCCTTCTTGCGCGCAGGGATCAAATGACCACCATTCTGCAACTCTCCGACACACATATCGTACCTGAGGGCGCGTTGGTGTCGGGGCGGCTCGACACGGCAGACGCTTTGGCACGATTGGTCGACCGGATCACTGGCATCCGCGACCAGATCGGGTCGATTGATGCCTTGCTGGTCAGTGGAGACCTAAGTGATGACGGCAGCGCCGAAAGCTATGCGCGGTTCAAAATGCTGATCGCGCCTCTGGACCTGCCGACCTATGTCATCACAGGCAACCACGACGCACGCGACCTGATGCGGGCAGCATTTGCCAGAGATTTTCCGGTAAACGGCCCGTTTAACTGGACCCGCAGGATTGGCGACATCCATCTGATCGGGCTGGATACACTGGTCGAAGGTCAGGGATCGGGAACGCTATCTGCCGACAGTCTGACTTTCCTGCAAAATGCGTTATCCAAAGCTGGGGATGCGCCTGTGCTTTTGGCGTTGCATCATCCACCCTTTGTCTGCGGTATTGGCTTCATGGACGAGATCGGGTTGACCAACCGTCAGGCCCTACGTGATGTTTTGGTCGGCCACGCTGGCCCACTGCGCATCGTTTGCGGTCATATCCACAACATGATCGTTAGCGATGTCGCGGGCCACATCGCCATTTCAGCGCCATCACCCGCTAGCACTTTCGCCTATGATCGTCGCCCAAGTGCGCCTGTTGGATATATGACCCAAGAAGATGGATGCCTACTGCACCGCTGGGATGCGGGGTTTCAATCGATCCGGATCTGGCCGAAGGCCGGATCTGGCCCCTTTCCGTTCCAATAGTTGCACCTGACAGAAAGCCAAACCGGTGAGTGAACCGCACGCGATCCAGATTATCATTCAAATAGCGGGCGCAGCGGCCCTGTTGATTTGGGCCGTGCGTCTGGTGCGCACCGGTGTCGAGCGCGGGTTTGCGGCCCCCATGCGCATCTGGTTGCGTCATTCCGCCAAGAACCGGTTGCTGGCGGCGGGTACTGGCATGGGCGCGGCTGTGCTTCTGCAAAGCGCGACAGCGGTTGCCGTTCTGGTGTCCAATTTTGTCTCAAAGGGCGGGCTGGCGACAGCGACAGGGCTGGCGATCTTATTGGGGGCCGACGTCGGATCAGCTGTTGTGACGCAGCTTTTGATGGTGCGCCAACCCCTCCTGATCCCATTACTGCTGGTGATCGGGGTCACAGTGTTTCTGCGCGGCGAAGGCAGCAACACGCGGCAGATTGGCCGGATCATGATCGGGCTTGCACTGATCTTTGTATCGCTGGACATGATCCGCGGCGCGACCGATCCGATGATCTCCAATCCTGGAACACAGGCCATCATGGCCTATCTTGGCCGCGATCTTCTGACGGCCTTCGTTATTGGCGCCGTATTCGCCTGGGGCGTCCATTCGAGCGTCGCGGCAGTGTTGCTGTTCGTCACACTGGCCGGACAGTCCATTCTTCCGGTTCCGGCTGCCGCCGCGATGATCCTCGGTGCCAACATGGGCGGCGGTTTCATCGCGTTTGTTCTGACCTATTCCGCACCACTTCCGTCGCGACGGATGGTCATGGCCAACCTGATCCTGCGGGGTGGCGGTGCCGCGCTGACGGTCTTCGTGATTGCAGCAATACCGGACCTGTTGGCCCAACTTGGCGCGACTCCCGCTCGGCAAGCGATCAATCTGCACCTTGCGTTTAACGTGGCTCTGGCGCTCGTGGCGCTTCCGTTTGTGGGGCCGATTACGGCCGTTCTGTCCCGACTCATTGTCGATAAACCAGGCTCGAACGGTGATCTGGATGTAACAAGCGCACTTGACCCCACTCTGCTGGATCGACCTCAGCGCGCGATGCACTGTGCGGCGCGCGAACTGCTCGGGATGGGTCAAAAAATCGAACAGATGCTGATCGCCGTCGAGCCGCTTTACGACCAGTGGAACGCCACCACCGCCAGATTGATCGTGGAGCAGGACAAGGCCATCAAGCAGACGCATCTGGATATCAAACTTTATCTTGCCCGCCTTGGTCAAAAGGGGATGGACGAGGATCTAAGCAGCCGGTCGATAGAACTCGCCTCGATTTCATCCAGCCTCGATTCCGCGTCCGACGCGATCACACGGATCATGCTGGAGCTCGCCCGCCGTCTGGATATGCAAAAACTGCAATTCTCGCCAAAGGGTCGCGAAGAAATCCGCGATTTTACGGACCGTGTCCAAAGCAATGTTCAACTCGCCCTGAATGTGATGATGAACCAGAATCCGGCAGAAGCGCGCGAGCTTGTGGCGGCGAAGGAAAAAGTGCGTAAAGTCGAGCAGAAATTGCAGCGTAGCCATATCGGCCGCCTACGTGAGGGGCTCGTCGAAAGCATCGAAACAAGCAACATCCATCAGGAAACGCTCCGAGCGCTGAAGCAAATCAACACCGCATTCTCGATGGTTGGCCATCCCATTCTTCTCAAATCAGGCGATCTATTAAAGAGCCGCCTGACATAAGACCAAATGGGTGGTCCGGATGACAGGAATGCATATTGCTTAGGCTTTAGTGGTGTTCGCGACGTTGGGTTGCAGTGCAGCGGCAAATTTTTAACCGTCAATGTCGGCTCAACGGGACACTCTGTTCCTTCATACCATTTGCAGCATCCGACAATTTGGGCTCGGAGCTGCCATTCTTCGCTTTACAGCATCATGGCGCTTCGACCCAGATCGCGTCGCCGCTCACGGCCCATTCCGGACTTTCATCTCTATAGTGGACGCTGCACTGCAGCTTCCCCAAAGCAGACCTTGATCGAAGGAGCAGCTTCTCCACCCGCAGGATGAAAGCAACGCGGGACAGGTCTTCCATTCGTCTTGCCAAAACCAATGTCTGGATTCTTCAGATCGCGATCTGGGTGAGATCCGGTTTGGCCTATGGGCGTTGCGTGGTTGTGGCTGTTGGGCGTAGGTTTCTTCGCCACCGTCAGCCAAATGATGATGACCTATGCGCTATCTCTTGCGCCCTCAGCCACGTTGGCTCCTTTGCAGTATCTGGAACTGCCAGTGACAACCTTGTTCGGCTATCTCGAGTTTCGCGATTTCCGAACAACCTGACCTTGATCGGCATTGCCATCATCATTGGCGCAGGACTGTACATGGTACACCGGGAACGCGTGACGGCCAGAAAACTGATCACCGAACGCGCGGCCCCACCAATCCAAAGCGTCGTTGCGGCCAAAATCCTAGCCCGCAATCCGTTTCAATTTTTGAAACCGCCGGGGATGTTCCGGCTTGCGGGTTTTGCCCATGACAGAACCCCAATCCGCATCCACGACATCCCCGACATAAAGGTCGCCCTTTTTATCATAGGCGATGCTGTGCGGAGACAGGAATTGTCCGGGCCCCAGACCCGCTCCAACTTTGGCATCAAGCCGCGAAAGAACCTGGCTGTTTTGATCCATTACGCTGACAAAGGGGCCAAGATTTGGGAAGTCGCGGTTCACCTCCATATAGGACGCCAATTCTCCTACGATGCAATCCGGACACCCGCCGGGCGTTATGGCAAGCCCGCTGGGGCGGTGCATGTTGTTTATCTGGGCCTCAAAGCGTCCGTCCCCATCAAAGATCTGCACGCGCGAATTTTCGCGGTCGGCGACATAGATCCAACCGTCTTTGTCGCAGCAGATATTGTGCGGAAGGTTGAATTCGCCGGGCCCGGTTCCCGGCGACCCCCAGCTTTTCAAAAGTCTGCCTTTTGGGTCGAACTTGTGGACACAAGCATTCTGATATCCATCAGAAACATAGATATCGCCCGATGGTGACACCGCTGAATGGGTGCATTTGCAAAACGGTTTGCCGCTCATGAAACCCGAACTCACGCCCGCGGTTCCGATCTCCAAAAGAAGCTTGCCGTCCAACGAGAATTTCCGAACAGTATGGTCAAAGTTGTCGGTCAGATAGATGCGCTGATCCGGCCCGATCGAAGCCCCGTGCGGGTTGGTGAATACCCCTTGCCCCCAAGTCGCAAGCAGATCACCGTCCTGGCTTAGAACCACCATGGGCGTGTCGCCGCGATTGAAGAGATAGACCCTGTCCTTGTCATCCACCGCGATGCCCGCGACATCGCCCAACCGAACTTCAGGCGGCAGTCGGGCCCAATCCGAAACGGGTTCATAAGCGTAAGGGCCTGCACCCAAATATTCGGCCATTGTCAAATCTCCTGGCGTGTTAACGGTCCATCGATCTCAACGTCTCGCATCAACCGCAGCGCCGTTTGCAGCGCTTCCAAGACGGCTTGCCCTTCGCTAGCGTCAAGTGCTCCGTCGACAGCACGACAGATATTTGTGTCAAACAGCCCTTCGGCTTTTCGCAGTTCCTTGAAGAACCGAATGCTGGTGTCGATGTGTTGGTTTGAGAAATTGAGAACCGTCAAGACACGATTGAACAGGGCGGTGGCCGTCTCGATGTCGCCGGTTTCATAGGCCTTGTGAATTGTGACATAAACGCGTTCCATCCCGGTGGGAATGAAAGCGTGAACGCCGCGCGCCATGGCATCCATCAACTGTGTAACGGCCCATCCTCCACAGACGTTCAACTCACCTCGGGTAGCCTCAAGAACTGCCGAATACTTCGGCCCCGCGTTGTTAGTTTCAATTTTCAGCCATGTGAATTGGTCGACCCGTTCAAAGAGAAACGCGATATCCGCCATCGGCAGGCCGTCCCCTTCCCAGTCGAGGTCTTGCACCATCAAAACCCCCGGAGCTTGCAGCGCCAAACCTTGCAGGAATTCCAGTTTATCGGGAAGAGAAAATGCGTCAGGCAGCTGAACGCAAACACCAGCAGCATGGAATTCGGCAGCGATCTTCGCAAGCTCAATGCTGGTATCGGGTTCAGGCGCGGTGACGCTGACGATGAAGGGAATGCGCCCAGCGTTAGCCTTGGTCGCGGTTTCGATGAACGCGGTTTTCTCGGCAATGGTCAGAGTCGCATGTTCGCCCGCAACGGCCTGCCCCAGCATTCCGCCACAACCAGCCTCGACCGTGTGATGGACCAAGCGGCGAAGCGATGCGCGATCAAGCGAACCATCCGCATTGAAAGGCGTGTTCAGGCTGGGGACGATGCCTTTCATCGGTTGGGCGATCCTTGTCTCAACGCAAGGCTGCGGTTTCGGTCATCGGCAATGAAGCCGACAGACAGGCATAGCCAAGACCTTTGTGCGCGGGCGGGTTCGAGCCGGAAAACCTCTCGTCCATCGCGTCAACAGCCGGTTGGAATCTGGTGTCGCAAGACAACCGCACCGCTCCGTTGGTCGCGTTGTTATCGAAAGACCCATGCACGGTGAACATGCCAAAAACCAGACAATCGCCAAGACCGAATTCTGACGTCAAAAGCCGGCTTGCCTTGCGCTTTGCCAGCGCGAGTGGGCTTTCCTCGATATGGCCGGGACGGGACGGGTTTCGATCAACGTCGTGACCTTCAAACTCTGCGCGGATATCGTTCCAGTTGTGAGAATCTTCAAGAATATAAAGTGAGCCATTGTTCAAAGAGATATCGCACAATGGCGTCCAACAGGTGACCAACCGATCCGAGCCGCGGTTCATATAGGGATGATCGACGTGCAAAGGGCTGGCCCGGCCCTTGGCCATTGCGCGCAGCCAGGCAAAGGTGAAATGTCCGGCAGGTTCGCGGAAAAGCTGGCTCATCACATGGGTGATGCGCGCTCCGTTTATGACCGCACGGACCGCGGGGCCTTCGCTGACCGAACGCCAGAATGCCCCAAGGTCTTCTTGCGTAGGATAGGCCTCGCGGCGCCGCGACGCGCCGGACGCGATACCCTCTTCAACAGGCGCGCCAATCTCGCCAACCTCGGCCAGTCGGTGCAAGACTTCCAGTCGAGCAGCGGCAACTTCCGCCGGATCATGCACTTCTCGCAAAAGCAAGTAACCGTTCTGGGCTAACTGTTGATCAAGATCGCCATCCCTGTCGGCAGCGCTCAATGCGCCGACCAAATTCTTGGGAACCTCGGTTCCGTTCAGCGTCAGGGACTCCTTTTGCTGTGCCGTCATACCACCTCTGCTCCAGTCTTGGCTGCCCCGCTCAGGATGGCATCGACCTCGGTCGCCGTCGGCAGCTCTTCCACATTTAAGGGTCGCGCGACTTTCAACGACGCAGCCGCATTGGCCCAATGGACGGCCTCACCTTCCGCGCACCCTTTCGCCAGCGCCAATGTGAACGCCGCGTGCCATACGTCGCCAGCACCCAGGGTGTTCACTGCATCGACTGGACGGACAGGCACCTCGAAAAGCCGCTGACCGTCGTGACAGAGAACGGAAAACGCCCCGCGTGTGACCGCGCACCATCCCCCAAGCTGGCGCGTCGCCTCTTCAAGTGCCTTGGGGCCTTCGCCTGCGAAATCCGCCAATCCTTGTTGAGAAAAAACCACATGACTTGCCGCTTCAAGCGCCGGTACCGCATCCGCCACTGGGGCCTCCGCATCGACGACTGCTGGTTTTCCATGACGCTTGGCTGCCTGCGCAATTTGGTGCGCCGCTGCGGGCCAGCGGGTGTCGACCAGTGCGGCATCGAAGGGAAACCCGGACGGAAGATCAAGTGCATCCGGCACCAGCGCCGCGTCACGATGATTGATGATCGTCCGATCCCCGTCAGGAGAAATCACATTGGCCGAGCGCGAGGTCGTCACATCCTGTTTCACCTGGACGAATTGATCAATGATGCCACGCTGTTCAAAAACATCCCTCAGGAAATGCCCGAACATGTCGTCGCCAACCACACCCGCCAGGCTTGCTTTTCCACCAAGGCTGGCAACGGCGGAAGCTGCGTTCAAGGCCCCGCCGCCGGTGATCATTCGCGAAGATAGAGCCTTGTTTTTGGTGCCTTTTACGGGAAAGATGTCAATCTCAAAAACCAGATCTAAGGCGATCAATCCTGCGCAAAGGATATCGGGCATTCGGGTTCATTCTCCGTCTCAAAGTCGACTGACCTGACAACATCTCTAACATGTCACGTTGACAGTCAACGTGCACCCGGTAGTCTGGTTGCCTGAAACACCGGCCCGCAGCGCCGGGAAAATGACGGAGATCATCATCGCGCCCTTCGGAATCTCGACAGCTCTTCTGACCCCGTTTCACAGCGACGGCCGCATCAATCACGCGCTGTTCAGTCAGCACGCCAAACACTTGCTGGAGAACGGACCCGACGGAGTAACGCTGTTCGGAACAACCGGCGAAGGCGCGTCAATTGGGTTTGACGAGCGGCAATCGGCCATTCAGCGCATGATAGATAGCGGGATTGCCCCGGCGCAGATGACATTAGGGTTGTGTGCGTCAGCGATTGCGGACGTAAACTTGCAGGTGCAGCAGGGCATCGCGTCCGGCATTACGGAATTTCTGTTGCTTCCACCGTTCTACTTCAAAGGGCTGGATGACGAAGGGCTTTATGATTGGCATGCCCGGTTGTTCAAGGTTGCAGACCCGTCGGCGCGTTTCATCCTTTATCACATCCCGCAGATCACTGAAGTGCCACTGTCGTTCGATCTGATCATGCGTCTGCGCTCTGGCTTTCCAAAACGCGTGATGGCGTTGAAGGACAGCGCTGGAGAATGGAAGGACACCCGCGCCGTTCTTGAAAGTAAGCACATTCCGGTTCTGGTCGGGGACGAACGGCTGTTGCACAGGGCAGCGGCTATGGGCGGGGCCGGTTCGATTTGCGGCATGGCCAATCTTTACCCAAACCGCCTACGCCTATTATTTGACACGCAGACCGAAGATACCGACCTGTCGGCAAACGTCGACTTGATCGTCTCCCATCCGGTTATTCCGGCGCTGAAACAGGCCATGGTAGCGATGACCGGCAATCCGGACTGGGGCCATTTGCGCGCGCCATTGCGCCCCTTGGGACCACAGGCAAAAGCCGAGATAGACGCAAGGTTCAGCCAAGCGCAGGCCGTCGCATGACACAACTCGCCGCCCTTCGCCTTCGCGACCACGCCTATTCGAATTTCACTGAAAAACTGTTGGCCCGCGATATTCAGCCTGGCCAGATTGTATCGCAACGCGAACTTGTTGCACTGACCGGAATGCCCTTGGGGGCGATCCGCGAGATGATACCGCGTCTTGAAGCCGATGGATTAATCCAAACCGTTCCCAAGCGGGGCCTGCAAATTCTGTCGATCGATGTGGAACTTGTGCGCAATGCCTTTCAGTTGCGCGGCATCATTGAAGGCGAAGCCATTGCCGAATTTTGCGCCAATGCCTCCGTTGCTGAGATTGAAGCCCTTGAACGACAACACCGAGACGCGCGGAACGCAGCCGCAACAGCGATGTCTTCTGACGTACTTCACACCGCGCAGAACGTGGATTGGGCCTTTCACGATCTGATTGTCGATAGAATGGAGAATGCATTGATTTCTGATATCCACCGGGTCAATGCCATCAAGATCAGGTTGATCCGTAACAGCGACACCCGAATGCTTCCAGAATTGGTTGTGCCGGTACTCGACGAACATCTGGCTGTCATTGCCGCACTGAAAGACCGCGACGCATCGGGTGCGGTGCGTGCAATTCATGTGCATATCCGCAGCGCAAAGCGACGGGCTTTGGGTGTGTAAAATAGATTTCGTCGGGCAATGCCTCGGCGGACCATAAGGCGGCCAAGACCGCAAACTTAACACGGAGGAACTTTCATGATGACCATAATTTCACGGCGTGCACTGATGGTGGTGACGGCTGCCGCTTTGGCGATGCCTGCTATGGCGCAGGACAAAGTCACGTTGCGCATGTCGACACCTGCCTCGGAAACCGACCAACGCTCGATTGCACTTGCTGAAGTCTTCGCCCCTGCAGTCGCCGAGTTTGCCACCTACGAACCGCACTACAACGGGTCACTCATCGCGCAAGGGTCAGAATTGGAGACCATTGCGTCAGGTGATCTGGAAATGTCGATCACATCGGCGCAGGAACTTGGACAATTCTTCCCCGAGTTCACGATTTTCGCCACTGGCTATGTGCATCAAAACGCAGCGCATCAGGTTGCTGTATTCAATGACCCCTTGATGGATCCATTCAAGCAAAAGGTCGAAGACGAACTTGGCGTGAAACTGTTGGCGGTGATGTATCTTGGCCAGCGCCACGTGAACCTGCGTCAATCAAAAGAGGAACTGACGGTGATGACACCGGCTGATCTGGCAGGCGTGAACTTGCGGATGCCCGGCACCGATGCCTGGCAATTCCTTGGCAGCGCCTTGGGCGCGAACCCGACGCCCATGGCCTTTACCGAGGTTTACACAGCACTTCAAACCGGCTCAGTCGACGGGCAGGACAACCCACTTCCCACGGTTGTCGACGCCAAGTTCTACGAGGTGACCAACCAGATCGCATTGACGTCGCATCTGGTCGATCTGAACTATGTCGCCTTCTCGAAAGCCGTTTGGGACGAGTTGAGCGCTGACCAAAAAGTCGCCGTTCAGGCCGCTGCCGAAGCTGCCGCCGAAAGCGGGCGTCAGGCGCAGTTGGAAAAGGAAGCGAACCTGGTGTCGTTCCTGACCGAGCAAGGCTTGGCCGTTTACGAGCCCGACCTGAAAGCCTTCCGCGATCACGTTCAGGCGCAATACGCCGGCTCGGATCTTGCAGCAAGCTGGCCGGACGGTGTTCTGGACAAGATCAACGCACTCGGAAACTAAGCGCCAAATCAATGGCCATCGTAAGGACGGGTTTATCCCGTCCTTACTTTGAAGGGGAAAAGACATGTCCGTTTCCTGGGCACAAAGATGAAAAGGCTGCAATCAGGCCTAAGCCACATCGCCCAAGCTGTTGCGGCCGCAATGATGGCCGCGATGTTCACCACATTCATTTTGCAAATCGTCGTGCGCTATTCGGCCCGTCTGGAATGGTTGCCGGAACGCTTTCCCTTTCTGGACCCTTCTCTTTATGGCTGGACACTGGAATTCTGTCTTTTGCTTTGGGTTTGGCTTGTTTTCTGGGGCAACGCCTTCGTTGTCCGCGACCGCGATCACGTTACGTTCGACATTCTGTTTCTGGCGGTGCGTCCGTCTATCCGGCGATGGTTCATCTTCATCACCGGCATCGCCATCTGCACCGCATTGATCCTGTCGGTCGAACCGACATGGTCCAAATTTCATATCCTGAGACTGAAAAAGACCGCGACTTTGTCGAACCTGTTCGGCGACTGGATCCGGATGCGCGACATCTATGCCATCTATGTATTCTTCCTTGTCGCGGTCTCGCTGCGCTATGCCTATGCCACCTATCGCGCGATTAGATATGGGGTCGAAGAGCCCGCACATGACATCACGGTCGATCCCATACAATGAGCATCGAATTCCTTGTTTGCCTCGGCACATTGTTCTTCCTAGCCGGGATTGGAACACCGATTGCCTATGCGATCCTGGTGGCCTCAATCGCCTATCTGTTCGCCGTGGGCCAGGGGATCGGGATTGCGGGCAAGGTCTTGATGGACGGGCTTTATCAAAGCTTCATTCTGCTCGCCGTGCCTCTGTTCATTGTGGCCGCGAACATCATGAACGCTGGTACCATCAGCGACCGGCTGTTGAGTTTCTGTGTCGCCCTTGTCGGACGGTTCCGGGGCGGGCTTGGACACGTCAACGTCGTGGCATCGCTGATCTTTTCCGGCATGTCCGGTTCCGCCGTCGCCGATGCCGCCGGCATCGGTAAAATCATCATCCAGATGATGACCAAAAGCGGCCACTACACGCGCGGCTACGCGGCTGCCATCACCGCCGCATCGGCCACCATCGGCCCGATCATTCCGCCCTCTATACCGATGGTGCTTTATGCCTTGGTGTCCAACACATCGATTGGATATCTTTTCCTCGGCGGCATCATCCCCGGCCTTCTGATGGGCGCAGTATTGATGGGCATGAACACGTTTCTGTCCCACCGTCGCGGATTCACACTGGAAGACCCGGTGCCGCTGTCAGAACTGCCGCGCCGCACAGCGAACGCTTTCCCGGCGCTCTTGATGCCAGCCATCCTGCTATACGGCATTTACGGAGGCGTCACGACCCCGACCGAGGCCGCCGCCGTCGCGGCCTTTTACGCCCTGATGCTTGCCGCGTTCTTCTACCGCGCGCTCAGCTTTCACGCCCTCTATAGTATCTTGGTCGAAAGTGCCCGATCCTCGGCTGCGGTCGGATTGGTCATCGGAGGCGCTTTGATCCTGAACTATGTCGTCGCATCCGAAAACATTCCAAGCATCCTAGCCCAGCGATTGGTCGGGCTTGATATCGACCCGATCCTTTTCCTTCTCGGCGTCAACCTTCTGTTGCTACTCTTGGGATGCGTTCTCGATGCCACCACGATCATCCTGGTGATCATTCCGCTTTTTTTACCGACGTGCCGCGAGTTGGGTATCGATCTTGTGCACTTCGGAGTCGTTGCCGTCGTGAATTGCATGATCGGGTTGATAACACCGCCCTACGGTATTCTTTTGTTCGTTTTGAACGCGGTGACACGCATTCCCTTGTCCGAGATCATACGCGAAATCTGGCCATTCCTGATTGCCCTCCTAATTGCCCTGCTGACACTGGTCTTGCAGCCCGGTATTGTGCTGTGGTTGCCACGAATGTTTGGGTACGCTGGATAAGTGCAAAAGCACGTTTGCAGCCTAGTGCATTTGCCCGCCGAAAGCACAGCGTCTTCAACGAACCACGTTTCCATGCAGCATCGTGCACTTTGGGTTCAGGGCAGCCATACGGCAGTGCTAAGATACGCCATATTTCGCGGTCGTCTGAATGTCGGCTTCTAGCGTTGCGGTTTCACCGACTCTCGCTTGCAGCGAACGACCGCTTTCCGCCCTTTTATCCTTTCATCCCCTTTATCAACTCCGCCTGCCGTTGCCGATTGACGGGCATATATGAGCCAACGGTCATCAACATGCTTTCATGTCCCATATTCATCGACCACGCTTTGAACTGCTCCATGTCCTTGCAAGTATCCTTGCCCAGCATTGCCAGTGTAGTGCGAAAACTGTGCGGCGTGTACTCTGGCAATTGCACGACAGCGAATGCTGAGCGGATGATTGCGTTGAGCCTATTGCCATTGGTGTACGGGTCGCGTGATAGGCCAACCGCGGCAAAGCCGCCACTTTCGGCCAGACCCATTTCAGGCTTGGGAAAGAGGGCGTCCTGGGGGCCGAAGAGCTTTTCGGAACGCAAGTATTCTACCCAAGCAGTGAAGCATTTCAGATAGGCTGGGTTGACCGGATAGAACGTCGTGTCGATGTCTTTGGCAAATTTGGTGTTCACGTCGCGCCCGTCTTGAAAAACTTTGCCGTGAAAAAGGTCTATGTGTTTCAGTCGCAGCGATGCCACCGCCCCAACGCGTGCGCCTGTGAGCATAAAGAAGCTAAAGAGCGCCTTGTCGCGCCGCTCGAACTCCGTCCTCTCCGGCATTGCCTGAAAGGCGTGATGGGCGGCTTCAACAGACGGATATTGCTTGTCACGCCGGGCGTGGGCCGCGCGCGCTGCTTTCAGGCTGTTCTTAAAGTACGCGGTGTCGCTGTAGGTGATCCTTGACTTGTAACCGGGTTGCCCTGCCTTTGGTCTTCGCTAGGTCGGTTTTGAATTTGGATGGTTGCTCGATATGGAACCGCTTGAATGGCTTGAATCCGGTTGATTGCTCGAATTTCACAAGCGCCGCTAGAACCTTGTCTGTAGACTTCTCATCTAGGCCTTTCGCCTGCTCCAGATAATGCACATAGGCCCGTTTCGCCCGTTCATTTGCCTCGACCGCTTTTGCGCATTGATAAAATCCTTTTTTGAGTGCCGAATTGATGTTTTTTTGAGCGGTGACGCGCACCTTGTGAAGTGATGGTTCAAGTTAGGTTTGTGGGGTTCGGCTACCAGGCTTGCTTTCCACTGCGTCTATCAATGGCGAATATGTCACCCAGAGCAGCCAACCCGGCCTCGCTGGTGAACCTCTGACAGATGCCCTCACAGACCTCGCACAACGCCACAAGACGGCCACTGGTGTCAGTGATCGGCACATAGTCGCGCAGGGTGTTGATCCATTGTTGACCGTGCTTGGCATTCTTCCAAGTGGGCATCCGGTCGATATGGACCTGTTGCGCCACCTCTTCAAACGTCGGGATTTCCTGCCGGGCGTTGAAACGCGGGTTCAGTCCCTGCTTGGCCATGCGGCGATATTCCAGCGCCCGTTCACGGGCTTGGTTGATCGTTACGATGTCAGCCCCGCCCAAATCGAAATCCGTTCTAAGCGGCGCGCCCTTCTTATTCTTCTGGCCTTTGACCACCACCCGTACGATCCAGCGCCGCGCGCCAGACGGATCAACTACAAGGTATAGCCCATTGCCATCGCCATGACGCCCGGCACCAAGGTTCTCCACGAGTTTCTTTGTTAGTTTGCCAGACAGGGCCATTCCAGAAATACCACACTCCATACCCCTCAAGGAAAGAATTTAGGCATCATCGAAAGAAACTCAAGACAATGATAAATCGACCCAACCACCTGTAAAACCGAGAAAATGTCCGCTCAGGGCGACCACATCAAATTCAAAGTTAAGAGGCAATGGCGGACCCAAGAGGATTCGAACCTCTGGCCTCTGCCTTCGGAGGGCAGCGCTCTATCCAGCTGAGCTATGGGTCCACGCCGGGCGTGTATAGCCAGCGCGCGCCAGCCCTGCAATTGGAAAATGACAGTCGTAATGCGGCAGCGCCTAGTCTGCTATGCAAACAATTCGTGCGCAAGTTCCAGCGCTTCAACCAACGTGTCCACTTCCGCCGTAGTGTTATAAAGGCCAAAGGAAGCCCGACAAGTTGCAGCGACACCAAGATGTTCCATTAGCGGACCGGCACAATGCTGTCCGGCGCGCACCGCAACCCCCTTTTTGTCGAGGATGGTCGAAATGTCATGGGCATGTGCCGCGCCATCTAAGGTAAAACTGAAGATCGCAGCCTTGTCGGCGGATTGCCCCTGCACCTGCAACCAGTTTAAACCATCAAGACGCAGCCGCGCATAGTCGCGGATCTTGTTTTCATGAGCGGCAATGTTTTCCATACCCAAATCCATCAAATATTCCAGCGCGACGCCCAGCCCAATAGTTTGCACAATTCCTGGCGTTCCGGCCTCAAACATCATCGGCGTATCGTTATAAACCACACCCTCTTTGCTGACTTCGCGGATCATATCTCCGCCGCCGATAAATGGGCGCATCTCCGCCATGCGCTCGGATTTGATGTAGATTGCGCCGGACCCGGATGGTCCATAGAGTTTGTGCCCCGTAATGGCATAGAAATCGCAATCCAGTTCGGCAACATCAACCGGCATGTGAACCGCACCTTGCGATCCATCCACTAGGACTGGCACGCCGTGATCGTGGGCCGCGGCGGTGATTGTTCTTACATCAACTTTGGTGCCCAAGACATTGGAAAGCTGTGTAATTGCGATCAGTTTGGTGCGTGGGGTAATGGCATCTATAACCGCTTGCGGGTCCAGATCACCACGGCTATCCGTGTCAACCCATCTGATCGCCACGCCCTGGCGTTCGCGGAGAAAATTCCATGGCACGATATTGGCGTGATGCTCCATCACACTCAGGATGATTTCGTCACCGGCCTGCATCCGCGGCATTGCCCAACCATAAGCAACAAGGTTAATACCCTCGGTCGTGCCGGAGTTGAATACGATCTCATCCTCGGAGCCGGCATTCAAGAATTTTGCGATCGTACCGCGAACGTTTTCATATTGATCCGTGGCGAGATTCGACAGGTAGTGTAACCCGCGGTGGACATTTGAATATTCGTGCGAATAGGCGCGTGCAATCGCATCAATCACAACCTGCGGCTTTTGCGCTGAAGCCCCGTTGTCGAGGTAGGTCAACGGTTTCCCGTTTACCGTTCGCGACAGGATTGGAAACTCAGCTCGGATTTTTTCGACATCATACATCAGAGGGCAGATCCCAGAATGGAGATCCCCAGCAGGGACAGGATTAAAGACAGGCCGATCACAGCGGCGACAAGAACACCAGCCGAGCGCATGAGCGAGTCAAGGTGATGCGCAGCATTCACAAAGTGCAAGAGGATCCAGATGCTCAGCACATTCACCGCCATGATAAAGGCAACGGCAAAGGACGGATCGATGAACAGCAATATCAGCATTGCCCCCTGTACCAGAACCCGCAGCGCCTGTAGCCAGATCATAAGGAGCAGGATGTCAGACAAAGTTCCCTTTCCGCCCAACGCACGTCCTGACAGCAGAATGGCGATAGCCGAAAGCATTATTCCGCCGACGACAATTCCAAGAATAATCATCGGGTTGGTTAGCGCGGCAGGAACCGGCGCGCCTACTGGTGCGACAATGTTCGTCAAGGTGAACAGGATTGTATTCAAAACACCAACCAGAACCAAAGCGGTCCATAGCGCTTCGCGAGAGGGATGGAGCTGGAGGATTGTACGGGCGGCAGACCCGGGCGCGCGCACGGTCTCAAACACCAGAGCGCGCCAGAAAGCCTTGGATCCAGTCATGGCTTTTCCGCCTGCCATAATCCGGCGAGCCAGAACCAGAGAAAACAGATCAGCCAAAGCAGACCGATCAACTGTTCCTGTAGTCCCAGCCCAATAAATCCTTTGGTCAAACCATGCAAAAGTACCAGCGGACTGGCCGCAAGAAAGGCCCAAAACAGCGCCATCCGGGCAGCGTAAAAGCTGCCTTTGCCACCCAGCACCTGGGCAATCAGATGGCTGATTCCTGCTATCAGATAAAGCAACAATGGTGCGATGAAAATCCAGGCCATCAGCGTTCCCGCCAAATCGGCGTTAAGCTCAGTTCCTTCCAGATGGGCTTTTCGGGCAAGATACGGCCATTGCGCGATGAACATGATTGCACACCCCACCATCACGATGATCAACGCGCGATCTTCACGTTGTCCCATATCGAGAAGACGACGTAACACTTTGCCCGGGCCGCGATAGGTCGCTGCAATATCTCGCGTGACAGGCATCAGCGTCGGCGGGCCAGCCAAGCCTGAAGTCGTGCCAATATATCATCGGCCAAATCCTCATCTTCGATTTCATCCACGGCTTCCGCCAAAAACGCCAAAGTCAAAAGATCGGTTGCATCAGGTGCAGGTACTCCCCGCGAACGCAGATAGAACATTGCCTCTTCATCTATCGCGCCGGATGTACTGCCATGCGAACAAACGACGTCATCGGCGTAAATCTCAAGCTCGGGTTTTGCGAGAAACTGACTATCATCATCCAACAGCAGGGATTGGCTGATCTGATACCCATCGGTCTTTTGCGCATCTTTCTTGACTAGAATTTTACCCTGAAAGACGCCCCTTGCGCCATTCCGCAAAACCTTTTTGAACACCTGGCGGCTTTCGCAGTTCACGGCATCGTGGGTGATAAAAACGGTGTCATCGTGATGAAAGTCCCCGTCCCCGACGCAGGCGCCGGCGACATGGGCTATTGCGTCATCCCCGGTAAGCTCGATCACACATTCGTTGCGGGTCAGCACGCCATTTGCGGTCAGTGTAAAGGACTTGAAAACACTTTTTGCACCAAGCCGGGCAAACAGATGAGTAGCCGCTCGACGATCATGGTCCCGCCCCTGCGCCCGAACATGGTGAAAGCCCGCGCCATCGGCAATGTCGACCTCCATGACTTTGTTGAACCGCGCGGCGGCTGGCCCGTTTTCGAGGATGGTGACATCTGCTCCGGCTTCCAATTTGATCACGTGGTGCAGGATTGCATCGGAAGACGGGGAGACGTGATGATAAATCAGATTTATCGGCTTTGACGGCTTACCTGTGACATGGATCATCACCCCATCGGTGGCAAAGGCAGTATTCAACGCCGCCAACGGGCGTGCAACCGGCGCCTGACCATTGGATTCCAATGTGCCGTAAAGATCGCGGGCCCAATGGATATCGGCGTCTGCGGTTTCAGCTAAACGTTCAATACGCACCGCTTCCAAGGTCAAATCGTCAGACGCTTCAACATCAAAAACACCGTCCACAAATACGATCTTAAGTCGATCGATTTCACCAAAAACCGGCGTTTCATCGGTAGTAAAGGCCGTTGCCTCGGGAGCTCGCGGCGCAACTAGCGTATCCGGACGGGTGTATTTCCAATATTCATCACGTCGCGACGGCAGCCCCAATGACTGAACTCGTGCCAACGCAGCGGTCCGCGCTGCCGTTGACCAACCACTCTGAGGTAAGTCCAGCACGCTCAGTCGGGCATCAGTTGCAGTTTGCTTCAATTCGGGCTGCACCATTATGCCACCTCGGCCAGAATGTCGGAATAACCGTTGTGTTCGACTTCCAAAGCCAACTCAGGTCCGCCGGTTTTCACGATGCGGCCATCCGCCATGATGTGCACGACATCAGGTTTAATGTGATCCAGAAGCCGTTGATAATGCGTAATAACCAGAAATCCACGCCCCGCGTCGCGCAACGCGTTCACGCCACTTGCCACCAACTTCATGGCATCAACGTCAAGGCCGCTGTCGGTCTCGTCCAGAATACACATCTTGGGCTCCAGCATCGCCATTTGCAGGATTTCGTTTCGTTTTTTCTCGCCCCCGGAAAAGCCTACGTTCACAGGGCGCTTGAGCATGTCAGCGTCAATCTTCAGCTCTTTGGCCTTTGCACGGATGACCTTAAGAAACTCGCCCGCGGACATCTCATCTTCTCCGCGTGCCTTGCGCTGTGCGTTCACGGCGGTGCGCAAAAATGTCATGTTGCCTACACCCGGAATTTCGACCGGGTACTGAAAGGCCAGAAACAGCCCTGCAGCAGCACGTTCTTCAGGTTCCATGTCCAGAAGATCAATCCCGTCCAACGTGGCGGACCCACTTGTGACCTCATACCCTTCCTTGCCGGAGAGAACATAAGATAGCGTCGATTTACCGGACCCATTCGGCCCCATGATCGCATGTACTTTGCCTGCCTCAACCGTCAGGTCCACGCCTTTCAGAATTTGCTTGTCTTCTTCTTCAAGTTGTACGTGTAAATCTTTGATATTTAACATTTGTTCCTCTTATCGCCAATCTAGGGGCGTAGCATAAATTTTAAGATGTGGAGCATGTGTTCCTTCGGGAACGCCTGCGGTTTTAGGTGAAACTCGGCCATACGACCAACGAGACGCGGCGCGCCAAGAAATTCTTCGACCACGTGAAGTCGCTTGCGATCGCCGTAGTCATCCATCAACAAAGTGGTGTCACGATCAATTTGAAAGGCAGTGGCAAGGGCGCATCCCACCCGAAAACGACCATCGACAAGCACCACGTCCGGCGCGCGAAATCCTTCTGCATGCCAGACCCCAAGCGGGTAGTTTGGAAAACGCTTCCACATGCGTTCGTTCTTGGGCTTGCCCCATTTCTCTGTCGGTCCAACATTGGCGTGGATCAGGTTTACTGTAGTGCCGGGCGCCGCGGGATTTGCATCAAACCATACCTTCATGTCATGCCACCACTGCCTGTCGCTTTCGACGCTGGTGACATGTTTGCCCTTCATCTGACCGGCCATGACAGTTGACCCGCCGGCCCCATATTCAAGAATAACGTCCGACCGCGCATATTGCTCCTTCAAAAAGGCCGCCACTTCTTTAGGCATGGTCATTTTGGGCCGACTGATAGACAGCGTCGTCATGGATTATCCAACGCTTCCCTCAAGCGAAATCGCCACCAAAGCCTGTGCTTCCATGGCAAATTCCATCGGCAGCGCCTGCAGCACGTCTTTACAGAAGCCGTTTACAACAAGTGCGACGGCCTCTTCTTCGTCCATTCCGCGAGATCGGCAGTAGAATAGCTGATCATCATCCACCTTGGACGTTGTTGCTTCGTGCTCAACGCGGCTCGAATTGTTGCGCACTTCGATATAGGGGACCGTATGCGCACCGCAATCGCCGCCGATCAGCAGGCTGTCGCACTGTGTGTAATTTCGCCCGTTCTTGGCCTTGGGGTGCATCGAGACCAGCCCGCGATAGGTGTTCTGAGCGCGTCCCGCGCTGATGCCTTTCGACACGATCCGCGATTTAGTGTTCTTGCCCAGATGGATCATCTTGGTGCCAGTATCGGCCTGCTGGAAATTGTTAGCGATGGCGATGGAATAGAACTCGCCCTGGGTGTCATTGCCCCGCAGTATGCAGGAGGGGTATTTCCACGTCACGGCAGAGCCGGTTTCAACCTGCGTCCACATGACCTTGGCCCGATCACCTCGGCAATCGGCACGCTTGGTCACAAAATTGTAGATGCCGCCCTTTCCGTTTTCATCCCCGGGGAACCAGTTCTGGACCGTTGAATATTTCACCTCGGCGTCTTCTTCGATGATGATTTCAACGACTGCCGCATGCAGTTGCGAAATATCACGCTGAGGTGCCGTGCATCCCTCAAGGTAGGAAACATAGGACCCTTTGTCGGCAATGATCAGCGTGCGCTCAAACTGACCGGTATTTTCGGCATTGATGCGGAAATAGGTACTCAACTCCATCGGGCAACGCACACCGGGGGGTACGTAGACAAAAGACCCATCCGAGAATACAGCCGAATTGAGCGTTGCGTAAAAATTGTCAGAGACCGGCACGACCGACCCAAGATACTTCTTGACCAGTTCGGGATGTTCTTTGATTGCTTCGGAAATCGAGCAAAAAATCACACCAGCCTTCAACAATTCGTCCTGAAACGTCGTGCCCAGCGAGACCGAGTCAAAAACTGCATCAACTGCGACTTTGCGCCCTTCTGCGGGAACACTCTCGGCGCCCTCAACACCGGCCAGAATCATTTGTTCTTTCAGAGGGATACCCAGCTTTTCGTATGTTGCAAGCAACTTGGGGTCCACCTCGTCCAGCGATTTTGGCTTTACCTCAAAACTTTTCGGGCGGGCATAATAGTACTGATCCTGAAAGTCGATTTCCGGATAGTCGACCATGGCCCAGTCGGGTTCATCCTTGGTCAACCAGCGCTCGTAAGCTTCCAGCCGCCAGTCTGTCATCCACTGCGGCTCTTCGTTTTTTTCAGAAATCAACCGCACGATATCCGGTGTCAGGCCTTTTGGCGCGTACTCCATTTCAACGTCAGTTGACCAGCCGTGCTTGTAACTGCCGCCAACCTCGCGCACCGCATCGACGGTATCCTGGTCAACACCGTCCTTCACGTCTTTGACGTCTGAATTGTCCAGTGCAGCCATCTCATCCACTCCCAAATCGGTCACGCCACGCGGCGCTGGTGTTTTTCACGTTTGTCCAGCCAGATTTCCGCAAATCTGAGAACGTCTTCTTCCGTTGTTTCCAGCCCAAGCGACACCCGGATGGCAGAGCTGGCAATGTCATCGTTGTACCCCATCGCGCGCAACACGCGACTGGCACGCACCTTCCCACTGGAACAGGCTGACCCGGCCGAAATGGCAAAGCCTGAAAGGTCCAATTGCATTACCTGAGTTTCGCCCTTCCAGCCGGGAGCAGCAAAACAGGTCGTGTTGGGAAGACGCGGCACGTCTTTCCCGACAAAAATAGTCTTATTTACGCCAGCCTCAAGAGCCAAATCTAGAATATTTCTAAATTGGCCAATTTCTTCCCATTTTCCGGCACTGACATCTGCGACAGCCGCCATGGCTGCGGCCCCGAATCCCGATATGCCGATTACATTCTCGGTTCCGGAGCGACGGCCCATTTCCTGCCCTCCGCCTTTGATCTGAGGTGTTACATCGATGCCTCTGCGCAGTACTAATGCCCCTACCCCTTTTGGGCCACCCAGCTTATGCGCTGAGATCAACGCCATATCGATTCCCATTTCGTCAAAGCGAACCGGAATTTTGCCAAATGCCTGTGTCAAATCACACACCGAAAGCCCCTCAGGGATGTCCTGCACGATTCCGGTTTCCGAATTGGCCAACTGAAGAACACTGCGTGCCGGGTCCGCAAGTTCGGTCCGACCATTGCTATTCACGTTCAGATCAGCCGTAATCCAGACCACGACGGCATCGTGTTCAATGTCGGCCCCGTGCAGGTCGCGCCCGGCGCAGGCCAATGCAGCAGCCTCGGTCGCGCTGGCGGTGAAAATGATGTCTGCGTTTTCCGCGCCAAGCGCGCGCGCGAGCTGCCCCCGCGCCTGTTCAATCAGCCCCTTGGCCGCGCGCCCTTCAGCGTGAACGCTCGACGGGTTCCCGACCACATCCATCGCCGCACACATTGCAACCTTAGCGGCTGATCGCAACGGCGTAGTTGCATTATGATCCAGATAAATCCGCGTCATACCTCTGTCAGTTCCTAATCATGCAACATGCGGGTGTTCAGGCGTCAACGACGGCGAACAGATTGGGCACGGCTGGACACGGGGCCAATTCGTTGTCAATCACGTCCGAGAGGCGGGTTTGATGAAGATAAACATAAACTTGCGCGCTTAGCCCTTCCCACAATCGGTTGGTCAAAGACTGAGCGCGGCTGCCCGAAAGTGCGCCGGAAACGCCTGCACCCTTGTGCATGGCATCCACCGTCTCATCAACTGCGGCCAGGATTTCAACCACGCGAATCTCAGACGGTTTCTTAGCAAGACGATACCCACCCCCCGGGCCCCGTACCGATGCGACCAGTCCGGCGCGGCGCAGTTTTACAAAAAGCTGTTCGAGATAGGGTAGCGAAATATCCTGCCGATCTGAAATTGCACCTAATGTGACCAGGCCACCTTGTGGGGTAAGTGCAATATCGGCCAATGCGACCATTGCATACCGCCCCTTTGTTGAAAGTTTCATATCCCTATTCCCTGATTTCTCAGCAGCAGCGTGATTTGATTGACGTTTAGAACGATTGCGCTTAAGTCCCAAAAGCCAAACCGCTAGATAGCGGATAATCAATTAGAACCGTTCTAAGGTGCCGTCGCAAATTCGTCAAGAATGGCCCGTGCATCTGGATCCACAGACAGGGGTGCCCATGCCCGAGGTTATTTTTCCCGGACCCGAAGGCCGCCTAGAAGGCCGCTACCACCCGCAAAAAGAAAAAGACGCGCCAATTGCGATTCTACTGCATCCGCATCCGCAGTTTGGTGGCACGATGAACCACAAGGTGGTCTACAACCTGCACTACGCTTTCTATAATATGGGTTTTACCGTGTTGCGGTTCAATTTCCGCGGCGTGGGTCGTTCGCAAGGTGAATATGACCAGGGGGTGGGTGAGCTTTCTGATGCGGCTTCGGCCCTCGACTATCTTCAATCAATGAACAACAATTCCAAGCATTGTTGGGTAGCCGGATTTTCATTTGGCGCTTGGATCGGCATGCAGTTGTTGATGCGACGCCCTGAAATCACCGGGTTCATAAGTGTCTCGCCGCCAGCGAATATGTATGACTTTTCGTTCCTTGCGCCCTGCCCGTCCTCTGGACTGATTATCAATGGCAGCGCGGATCGGGTCGCGCCCCCTGCTGATACGGTATCGCTGGTCGAAAAACTGCACGAACAAAAAGGCATTACCATCACGCATCAGGAAATCGAAAGCGCGGGGCATTTCTTTGAACCGCCACACATGGACACGTTGATTGGCAACACGACAGAATATGTCAAACGGCGGCTGACAGAAACGTCCCGCTGAGATGTCGCGCACTGAAGACATCGCAGATGAGTTGGCCAGCCAGACCATGGAAATTATCGACGCCACAGGAAACGACGACATCGTGAACGAGGTGGCATCTGCGTTGGGTGGGTATTCGCAGACACTCGAAGAGGCATATTTAACGGCAATTCGGGTGCGCCGCGCAGAACAGCGCGCGCGCGCGATTCTGAAAACCCAAAGAAATGCAGCTGGCTTGCAATGAATGGATGATCGGCTTGAACGGCAGTTTGCTTTTCTGAACGAGGCGGACAAGCTCAAATCCGTTTTGCGCGGTACTACATTATGCGACGGTTCGCGCCCGGAAAATTCAGGTGAACACAGCTGGCATATTGCGCTTTATGCCCTTGTTATGGCCGAACATGCCATCAAACCCGTGAATGCAGATCGGGTGATCAAAATGCTTTTGCTGCACGATCTGGTCGAAATCGATGCCGGTGACAATCCAATTCACGGCGATCATGACCCCAGCGAAATGGAAATGATCGAACAAGCCGCAGCTGACAGAATATTTGGCCTTCTTCCCCCGGATCAGCGCGACAATTTTCGCGCCCTTTGGGATGAATTCGAAGCCTCCGAAAGTGACGATGCTATATTCGCCAAGTCACTGGATCGCGTGCAGCCGGTTGTCTCTAATCTGGAGTCTGGCGGAGGAAGCTGGCGCACATACAATGTTACGACTGATCAGTTGCAAACCCGCGTAGGCATTAAAGTCCAGCGCGGCGCCCCGGTGCTGTGGGATTGGATAAGGCCGAAACTTACCAATTTCTTTGGATGAGCGGTTTTTTTGGCTCTCCGGCCCAGATTGCCGTTCAAAGACGGCTTTTTGAAAATCACGCCGAGATTGCCGCGTCGCCTTATCTTTCAAATGGCGGGCGTATTCTGAACATCCTTGATCCCGACGCATTAGGCTGGGACATAGTACGTTCCTACATAAAGCGCGACTTGTTTGTTGGGCTAACTGCAGTCCCGTTGGACAAGACACTTGCAAAGCTGCGGACGCTTTTTGGCGAGCACGCAGAATACCCCTATTGGAATGTCTTCCTGGGCAAAGCCCCTCACGTCATAACGACCTGCGAGGCCGTCATCGGTGTAAACGCCCTGCCTGAAGGGTGGCGCGCTGAGACTCTTAATGTACCGGGGGATCATGTGATCGACGCCATGCGGGTCCTGAACGCGGAAACCGGTGTAATGCCGACCCCGACATACTACTTAAGAAGCGAAGTATTTCCGTCCCTGACGACTTGTGTATGGTCTGATTCCGGTGCACTCGCGGCCTGCGCCAATGCAACCATGCGCTATCACCCCAAAAGCCGGTTCGCAAACACGCTTTTTGCCGGCGGCGTTTCTGTCGCGCCGGAATTCAGAAAGAGGGGGTTGGGGGCGCTGACGAATGCCATATTGCTGCGCTACAGCCACGCATTGACCCGTTGGACCAGCGTCCTTGAACAGGCAAGAGAAGACAATCTACCATCTTGCGCCATGATCCAAAAATGCGGATTGGCACAAGACCCGATCCTCGCAACAATTGTCGTCAATCTTTCCGGTGGGAATATAATCCGATAGCATCGAATTCAGCACTATTTTCGGTATACCGTCGTATACAGTCTATTCATTGCCGTTAGAATCCGCTAAAGCGCAGGTAGATTGGAATCAATACTCAGCCAAAGGGACCTTTCCCATGACAAAGATCAAAGTGGACAACCCCATTGTTGAACTTGACGGCGATGAAATGACCCGGATCATCTGGGATTTCATCAAGCAAAAGCTCATCCTGCCCTACCTGGACGTTGACCTCAAATACTACGACCTTGGCATGGAATCGCGGGATGCAACTAACGATCAGATTACCATCGACAGCGCCGAAGCAATCAAGAAATACGGCGTCGGCGTTAAATGCGCGACCATCACACCGGATGAGGCGCGGGTTGAGGAATTCGGCCTCAAAGAAATGTGGCGCAGCCCCAATGGGACCATCCGCAATATCTTGGGCGGTGTGATCTTTCGCCAACCGATCATCTGCAAGAACGTTCCGCGTCTTGTCCCGGGATGGACACAACCTATTGTCGTAGGCCGCCACGCCTTTGGCGATCAATACCGGGCCACTGATTTTAAGTTTCCCGGCAAAGGCAAGCTGACAATCAAATTTGTTGGTGAGGATGGCACCGAAATTGAACGTGAAGTGTTTGATGCACCCGACGCAGGCGTCGTTATGGCGATGTACAACCTTGATAAATCGATCATCGACTTTGCGCGTGCTTCAATGAATTACGGGCTCAACATGGGCTGGCCGGTCTATCTTTCGACCAAGAACACCATCCTTAAACAATATGATGGTCGGTTTCTGGAGCTGTTCCAGCACATCTACGAAACCGAATTCGAAGACAAATTCAAGGCGGCCGGGATCACCTACGAACATCGTCTGATAGACGACATGGTGGCCTGTGCGATGAAGTGGAATGGCGGCTATGTCTGGGCGTGCAAGAATTACGATGGCGACGTGCAGTCAGATACTGTCGCACAAGGCTTTGGTTCTCTTGGCTTGATGACGTCAGTGCTGATGACTCCGGATGGCAGCACAGTCGAAGCCGAAGCCGCCCATGGCACGGTAACCCGTCACTATCGCCAGCACCAAAAAGGCGAGCAAACCTCTACCAACTCTATCGCGTCAATCTATGCGTGGACTGGCGGGCTGAAGCATCGCGCAAAACTGGACGACAACGCACTGCTGATGAACTTTGCCACCACGCTGGAAAAAGTCGTCGTGGACACCGTCGAAGGTGGCGACATGACCAAAGATCTCGCCTTGCTGGTCGGACCCAACCAACGGTGGCTTACGACAATGGGCTTTCTTGAAAAGGTTGATGAGAACCTTAACAGGTCACTTGCAGGATAGAGATGCCGCCAGAGGCGACGCCTTACAGGAAATTCGGCGAGTCGCCCGCAAATGAGTGGCGCAGAAAGTTGACGAAGGCGCGCACTTTCGGCTGCACAAAACTGTTGGACGGGTAAACAGCAAATATGCCCTGGGCGTCGTTTGAAGTGGCCAGGTTAATATTTTCCACTTGACCTGATTCCAGAGCTTCGGCGCAAAGATACGTTGGTAGGTAGGCGATCCCAAGACCAGAAATTGCAGCGTTCAAAAGAGATTGCCCGTCATTCACGGTTAACCACCCCGCTGTATAAACCTGCCGGGTCTCGCCAGTAGCAGACTTCAGTTTCCAGACCGCATCGCTTGCGGGATTGGAGTAATGCAAGAGTTTGTGTTCGCACAGATCATCGATCTTGAGCGGGCGTCCCGACCTCTGAATGTAGGATGGCGATGCAACCATGACCTTTCTGGTTTTGGTCAAGAGACAGGAACGCAGGGAACTATTATCTGGCTCTCCCATCCGGATTGCCATGTCAAAACCCTCGGACACGAGTTCCACAAACCGATTGCTGAGCACCATGTTCACGGTGACATCGGGATATTCTTTCAGAAACTCTGTGACCACCGGTGACATGCAGCTGACGCCAAAATCTGTTGCAACTGAAATCCGCAGCATTCCCGCCGGTACCGACTGGGTTGCTGTGACAAGCGAATCCGCCTCGCCTGCGTCGTTCAATACTCTCCGGGCTCGGTCATAATAGGCGAGGCCGATTTCCGTGGGGCTGACCCGCCGTGTTGTTCTGTTCAAAAGCCGCGCGCCCAGGCGCGCCTCAAGAGACGTGACATACTTGGAAATAGCCGACTTCGACTTGCCCATCTTCCTGGCTGCATCGGTAAATCCGCCTTGGTCGACAACCGTCGCGAACGCTTCCATTTCGGATAATCTATCCATTCCTCATTACCTACTATTTTGGTCCTGTTGCCGTCTGACTACGAGATCAGTCGGGCAACATATTGGTGCTCCCCTGCCCAGATTGTGTTGATATTGTGATCAATGGACGAAACCGAGCGGTGCTTGCGCGTGAATGCTTGAACACCTGCGACGGTCCGGATCAGGCGCAGTCTGTCCAGTCTCCTGTTCCACCGACCCAGCGGATTTGCACGTCGAAACGTGCTATGTAATATCTTGATAAGAAAAAGCCGCGCCCTGTCAGCGCGGCCCCAAATACAATCTTCCGATCCGCACAATCGTCAGATGCGGCTTTGTCGGTCAGTTGTTTCTATTATGCATCCGATGATGCAGTTTCTCGATGATCCCGCTGGCAGTCTTTTCGCATGCGCAGGGAACAAATGCATGCAGCAACGCAGCACCCGCGGCGGTGAATAAAAGGCCAGAGAACCGCAAGGCAAACCACATATGTTCAAAAAACCCTTCATCTACGCTGGCGGGATGGTCCAGAAAAACCTTGGTAATCATTGCGCTCTCCTATTTCGATTTGACCCGACTCTAGCGAAAGCGGCCTGAGCATTGATCCCAATAATCTAGCATTTTACCTTGTATGTGAGATATTCTCCCGCAATAATTCGATTTATGATGACATTTGATGATATAGATCGACGAATTCTAATCGAATTGCAACGCAACGCGGATCAATCGCTCGAATCGATCGGTGAAAAAATTCACCTGTCGAGGAATTCCTGCTGGCGCCGGATCAAGGCATTGGAAGCCTCTGGGATTATCGAAAAGAGGGTCGCGATTCTATCGTCCGCAAAAGTGGGACTTGGCCTCATGGTGTTTATGCAAATTCGCACAAGCGCGCATGAAAAGGATTGGTTGGATCGCTTTTCTCGCGCAACGCGGGGCATTCCCGAGATTCTGGGCGTCTACCGCATGACTGGCGATCTCGATTACTTGATCCGTGCGCGAGTGGCCGACATGGCCGGGTATGACCTTTTGTATCAGGACCTTATCCGCCGAGTACCGCTTTCGGATGTGTCAGCCAGCTTTGTTATGGAGCAAATCAAAGATACGACCGAGCTGCCGCTTTAACAGCCGGGATATCGACGCCTTGTGATCCGGGGCAGCCCATTTCTTGCAGTGCCGCCGACCGACTGAGTTCAGGCACTTTGGTTCACTGAAAAGTAATGCATTGGATTTCTGCTGGCATTCTGCAACGCAGCGATGTATGCGCGCGACAACTCCGAGCAAAGGTAGATCACATGGACCTGCGAAATATCGCAATCATCGCGCACGTTGACCACGGCAAAACCACGTTGGTGGATGAACTGTTGAAGCAGTCCGGCGCGTTTCGGGAAAACCAGGCTGTGGCTGAACGTGCCATGGACAGCAACGATCTGGAACGTGAGCGCGGCATCACTATCCTTGCCAAGGCAACGTCTCTGGAATGGAAAGGCATGCGCATCAACATCGTGGACACGCCGGGGCACGCTGACTTTGGCGGCGAGGTTGAGCGCATCTTGTCGATGGTGGACGGTGTTGTTTTGCTCGTGGATGCTGCCGAAGGGCCTATGCCGCAAACCAAATTCGTAACTTCCAAGGCGCTCGCACTCGGACTGCGTCCGATCGTGGTCTTGAACAAGGTCGATAAACCGGATGCCGAACCCGACCGCGCGCTCGATGAATGTTTTGATCTGTTTGCCAATCTGGGCGCGGACGATGATCAGCTCGATTTTCCCGCCATGTATGCTTCGGGACGCTCTGGCTGGGCCGATATGGAGCTGGACGGCCCCCGCGAAAACCTTGATGCCCTGTTCGACCTTATCGTAGAACACGTCCCCGCCCCTTCCCAAGTCGCGCACCGGGACGAACCGTTCAGAATGTTGGCGACGACGCTTGGATCGGATCCATTCATCGGGCGTATTCTGACGGGCCGGGTTGAATCCGGCACGCTGAAAGCCGGTGAAACCGTCAAGGCGATATCGGTTGATGGCACATTGATCGAGAACTTTCGCGCGACAAAAATCCTTGCATTCCGCGGTCTTGGACAACAGCCGATTGATCAGGCCGAAGCCGGAGACATTGTCACACTGGCCGGGATGAGCAAGGCCACCGTGGCCGACAGCATCGTTGCTCCGTCCGTGAACGAAGGTATTCCAGCCCAGCCTATCGACCCGCCGACCATCACCGTTACCTTTGGCATCAACGATTCGCCTCTTGTTGGGCGTGATGGAAAAAAGGTGCAATCGCGCGTCATTCGTGACCGCCTGATGAAGGAGGCTGAATCAAACGTCGCCATCAAGATCAGCGACACCCCCGGGGGAGAAGCCTTCGAAGTTGCAGGTCGTGGTGAATTGCAAATGGGCGTCCTGATCGAAAACATGCGCCGCGAGGGGTTCGAACTCAGCGTTTCGCGCCCGCAGGTTCTGTTTCAAACTGATGAAAGCGGCAATCGGCTTGAGCCCATTGAAGAAGTCACAATCGATGTGGATGACGAATACTCAGGTTCGGTCATCGAGAAAATCACCGGCACCCGCAAAGGCGAACTGACCGAAATGAAGCCAGCCGGAGCGGGCAAAACACGTATCATCGCGCTAGTCCCGTCCCGAGGACTCATTGGGTATCACGGCGAATTCCTGACAGACACACGCGGAACCGGCGTCTTGAACCGCGTTTTCCATGGATGGGCCACACACAAAGGTGCCATCCCGGGCCGCCGGGCGGGCGTTCTGATCTCAATGGAAAACGGCACATCGGTTGCCTACGCACTCTGGAACCTCGAAGATCGGGGCAAAATGTTCATCGGCGCACAAACTGATATCTATCAGGGCATGATCATCGGTGAACACAGCCGCGAGAATGACCTGGAGGTGAACCCGCTAAAGGGCAAGAAACTGACCAACGTGCGGGCCTCTGGCACTGACGAAGCGGTGCGTCTGACCACGCCGATCACTATGACGCTGGAACAGGCGATAGCTTACGTTGATGACGACGAACTGGTGGAAGTCACGCCAAACGCAATACGGTTGCGTAAGCGCTTTCTCGATCCGCACGAGCGTAAGCGGCAAGCCAAAGCTGGTTGATCAGTTTCTCAGGCAGGCGAACCTCTGCCTGACTCTCTTATTCGTTGGTTTCGATGATCATCAACTCTCGCTCTGATGCACCGTGCGCATGTCCGAGTGCACGTTGATAAAGCGGAGAGTTATAACACTCTTCTGCAGCCTCGACCGATGGGAAACGCGCAACAACATTGCGCGGTCGCGCCTGGCCCTCCAGTTGGACAAACCGTCCACCGCGGGCAATAAACTTTCCGCCGTGCGCCGCAATCGCTTCGGTCGCAATCGCCGCGTATTTGGCATAGGCCTCATCATCTGTGACCGTTACATGCGCAATCCATAGTGCTGACATAATCATCCCTCCAAAACGGCCTCAGCAGCGCTAATTGCCGCTTCGGATTTGCTGGCGTCCGGGCCACCACCTTGCGCCATGTCTGCGCGCCCGCCGCCACCCTTGCCCCCCAACTCTGCCACGGCAGCTTTGACAAGATCAACGGCAGAAACGCTGGCTCTTAGGTCGTCAGTAACACCTGCGGCAACCGCAGCTTTTCCACCCGTATCCGCGATCAGAAGAACCGCTCCGCTGCCAATCCGGGTCTTGTGTTCGTCAATGAGCGCGGGCAAGTCTCTGCCTGTTACGCCGTTCAGTACTTGAGAAAAGAACGATACGCCATTGATTTCTTTAACTTCTGGCGTACTAGATCCGCCACCGGCCATGGCCAGATCACGACGAAGTTGCGCCACTTCGTTGCTGAGTGACTTGCGCTCGTCCAGCAAGGCGCGCACGCGCGCGGGCACGTCTGCGGAAGATGTTCGCAAGTCTTGTGCCAGTTTCGACATGTGTGTGTCCTGCGCACTTAGGAAACGAAACGCATCCGCCCCCGTCAGCGCCTCAATCCTACGAACCCCGGCGCTGGAGGCACTGTCGCCCAGCAGTGCAAATACGCCGATATCGCCAGTCTGACGCACATGGGTCCCTCCACAAAGCTCCAGTGAATAAGTGTTGCCCCCCGCGCCCTTACCCGATCCGTCCTGACGGCCCATCGATACAACACGCACCTCATCACCGTATTTCTCACCAAAGAGGGCCTGCGCGCCCATGGCACGGGCATCATCCGGCGTCATGATACGGGTCTCAACTGGTGAGTTTTGCCGGATATAGGCATTCACATCTTCTTGAACCCGCATCAGTTCCTGACCCGACAGTGCCGCGTTGTGGCTAAAGTCAAATCGCAACCTGTCCTGCGCATTCAACGATCCACGTTGGGCCACATGATCCCCCAGCGTTTCGCGCAGCGCCTCGTGCAGCAAATGGGTTGCCGAATGGTTTGCCCGGATTGCGCTGCGCTGTTCATGATTCACCTCAAGCGCCAAAGGCTCACGCTTGGCAAAGGTGCCGCGATCTACGGTAACACGATGTGCGATAATCCCTCCGCCCCTCTTTTGCGTGTCCGTAACCCGGGCAATATCGTCTTCGTTTTCTAGCCGACGTAATTCGCCGGTGTCACCGACCTGACCGCCCGATTCCGCGTAGAACGGCGTTTGGTTAAGGACTATCCATCCGGTCTGCCCCTCTTCCAGTGCATCAACTTCGGCGCTATCTGCGACCAAAGCCAGCACCTGCCCCTCAGCAATCTCGGTGTCATACCCCAAAAAGTCCGTGGCGCCGTTTTCATCCGACAGGTCAAACCAGACACGCGCATCCGTAGCTTCGCCCGTCCCGGACCATGCCGCCCGCGCCTTGGCTTTTTGTTCAATCATTGCCGCGTCAAAACCCTCGACATCAACTGTTCGGCCCTTTTCGCGCAGCGCGTCCTGCGTCAAATCCAATGGAAACCCAAATGTGTCATATAACTTAAAGGCCGCTCGGCCGGGCAGTTCCGCAGCGTCCGGCAATCCGGAAAGCTCATCGTCCAAAAGCTTTAAGCCCCTGTCCAACGTTGTCTTGAACCGGGTTTCTTCGAGTTCCAGCGTTTCCGTGATCAATGATTGAGCGCGCCCCAATTCCGGGTAAGCAGCCCCCATCTGGCGAACCAGCGCAGGCACGAGTTGATACATGATCGGATCCTTGGCCCCCAACAGATGCGCGTGGCGCATGGCGCGGCGCATGATCCGGCGCAGAACATACCCACGACCATCGTTAGACGGCATCACACCGTCCGCTATCAGAAATGACGTTGAGCGCAGGTGATCGGCAATCACGCGATGATGGGTCTTTCCGGGGCCGTCGGGATCCGTGTTGCTTACATCGGCACTGGCCTCAATCAGGCTGCGCATCAAGTCAGTGGCATAGTTGTCATTGGTGCCCTGCAACAAGGCTGCAACGCGTTCGATGCCCATTCCGGTGTCAATTGACTGATTTGGCAGGTCGACGCGCGATCCATCTGCAAACTGCTCGTATTGCATGAAAACGAGGTTCCAGATTTCGACAAAACGGTCGCCATCTTCCTCCGGAGATCCGGGCGGCCCACCCCAGATATGATCACCGTGATCAAAGAATATCTCAGAGCACGGTCCGCATGGCCCCGTCGGACCCATCATCCAGAAATTGTCATCCGTAGCAATGCGAATGATCCTGTCGTCACTCAGCCCGGCGACTTTTTTCCAGATATCGGCGGCGTCGTCGTCAGTATGATAGATCGTAACCACCAGTTTATCCTTGGGAATACCCAATTCTTTGGTGATCAGTTCCCATGCGAATGGGATTGCGTCCGACTTAAAGTAATCGCCGAAGCTGAAGTTACCCAGCATCTCGAAAAAGGTATGGTGGCGCGCGGTATAGCCCACATTGTCTAGATCGTTGTGCTTGCCTCCGGCACGGACGCATTTCTGAGCCGTCGTCGCCCGGGAATAGTCTCGTTTTTCGAGACCCGTAAACAGGTTTTTGAACTGCACCATGCCCGAGTTCGCGAACATCAGCGTGGGGTCATTGCGGGGCACCAGCGGGCTGCTGTCGACAACCGCATGGCCCTGCTTTTCAAAGTAGGACAGAAACGTGGACCTGATGTCGTTCAGCGTGCGCATGGCAGCACCTCATTTGTACGAAATTGGCAGTCTAAGTCAAATAACCACCAGTATGTGGACTGTCCACCGGTCAAGGCGTGCCACATACGAAACAAGGTGCATCGGATGATGCACCTTGTTTGAATACTTTCTCATTTATCAGACTAAAACACTGTCCAATTGGCGCTGAATTACGCCTCAAGAATGTCATCGTCCTCACTGGTTTCACCCTGACCCGCCATCGGCGGTGCATCAAAATCCAGGCCGTGCGAGGCTCGAATCTTGTCCTCGATCTCATATGCCATGCTTGGATTGTCTCTCAGGAACTGCTTGGCATTCTCACGTCCCTGCCCGATCCGTTCATCACCATAACTGAACCAAGAGCCCGACTTGTCGACGACGCCAGCAGTGACGCCAAGGTCCAGCAACTCGCCCATTTTTGAGATACCTTCGCCATACATGATGTCAAATTCGACCTGCTTGAATGGCGCCGCGACCTTGTTCTTGACGACTTTGACTCGGGTTGCGTTACCAACAACCTCGTCCCGGTCTTTGATCGCGCCTATGCGGCGGATATCAAGCCGTACAGAAGAGTAGAATTTTAGAGCATTACCGCCCGATGTCGTTTCCGGTGATCCAAACATGACGCCGATTTTCATCCTGATCTGGTTGATGAAGATCACCATGCAATTGGAGCGGCTTATTGACCCGGTGAGTTTACGCATTGCCTGACTCATCAGTCGCGCCTGAACGCCAACACTGCTATCACCCATGTCGCCTTCGAGCTCTGACTTTGGAGTCAGAGCGGCTACCGAATCGACAACCACCATGTTCACCGCGCCCGAGCGAACCAGCGTGTCTGTTATCTCAAGCGCCTGTTCGCCGGTGTCGGGTTGGGAAATCAGCAACTCGTCAAGATCAATGCCCAGCTTTTTGGCATATTGCGGATCAAGCGCATGTTCGGCATCGACAAATGCACAGACGCCGCCCTTTTTCTGCTGTTCTGCGATGCAATGCAGTGTCAGCGTGGTTTTGCCAGAGCTTTCCGGGCCATAAATTTCAATGATACGGCCCATTGGCAGGCCGCCGATGCCAAGCGCGATGTCCAGGCCAAGCGAACCAGTCGAACTGGCGCTGATGTCCTGAATCGCGCCTTCCGTGCCCAGCTTCATGATTGACCCTTTACCGAACTGTCGTTCGATCTGCGCCAACGCGCTATCAAGGGCCTTTTGCTTGTCTGCGGATTTCTTATTGTTCATTGTCAAAAGATCTGCCGTTGCCATGATTGTTCTTTCCCTTACTGTCACACCCTTACGCGGGCGGCAATGCTGCCGATGTTCGCCTCTTGTTCCTTATGGGACCAAAAAGAGAACATTTCAATTAAATTATTCTAACAACACTTTTCGCCCAAACGGTTAAGGAGTAGTTTACACTGACGCGGAACCTCGTAATGCCTCTGACGGACAAAGATCAAATGCTTGTTTTTTACAAAGAACGTCTGGTTTTTCTTTCGATGCCCAAAACCGGCACGACGGCTTTTCAAAGCGCTCTTTCACCGCATGCTGATATTGTCATTAAAGATCCGCCGCAGCTTAAACATGCGCCTGTTTATCGATACAATCGGTTCTTTCAGCCTATGTTTGAGAAGGCCTGCAAAGTTGAAATGGAGACTTTGGCCGTGATGCGTGAACCTATCAGCTGGCTCGGAAGCTGGTACCGGTATCGTCAGAGGCCTTTTATGAAGGGCAAACCCAATTCGACAGCCGGACTAAGTTTCGATCAATTTATCGAGGCCTATATGAACGATCAGAAGCCTGGCTTTGCCAATGTAGGCGTACAATCGCGGTTTTTGGAGCCGAAGCCGGGCGGCACGCCGATTGATCACTTGTTTCGATATGAGGAGCAGCCCAGCCTGGTCGCCTTCTTGAAGGTCCGTCTGGGGTTAACTTTCCGATTGGAGAGAAAAAACGTTTCACCGCCAATGGACCTTCAGCTGTCTAGCGGCGTCGAGACGGCATTTCGAAAAAAATTTGCGCCGGAATTTGCACTTTACAACAGCATTTCCTGACTTCAGGTAAAATCTAAGGCCTCCGGCAGAGGATCAGGACGTATAATAGAATTGTTTTAGTGGAGCTGCTGATGAACAGTTTCGGTCAAGTCGCTCAACGAAAAGGGTTTAGGTAAAAACACCGAATTTGGGATCTTCGTCTGGTTGTCACCAAATGAGTCCTCTGCATAGCCAGAGACAAAGACCACGCGCACATCTGGGCGTTCCTTTAGGGCCTCGCGTACCCAGCTTGGTCCATCCATGCCCGGCATGACAACATCGGTTACAAAAACATCTACGACGATGCCGGGGTCTTCGAGAGTCTTAAGCGCATCCTCAGCCGAATCCGCCTCAAGCACGGTATATCCCCGCAATCTCAACGCGCGGGATGCAAACGCTCGAACCGGAGCTTCGTCCTCAACAAGCAAAATGACACCCTCGCCATGTCTGTGCTGGGCGGCTTGTGGCCTTTCAACATCCGGAGCAGGTGCCTCGTCCTCCTTTTCATATACAGGAAAATACAGCGTGAAACTGGTACCGCTGCCGACAACCGAGTTGGCAAAAATATACCCGCCTGTCTGCTTTACGATACCATATGCTGTCGAAAGCCCCAGTCCAGTTCCTTCGCCGGTCCGCTTGGTGGTAAAAAACGGCTCAAACACCTTTTGCAGTTTGTCCGCCGGAATGCCGACACCTTCATCCGATACTTTAACCGTTACGTAGGGTCCCGCCGGTACAAGTGCACGGTCGCGCTCAAGCGGTTCGTTCAGATGTTCAGTTTCTGTTTCAATGCGGATTTCACCGCCCGATGGCATCGCATCCCGCGCATTCACGACTAGATTCATCAACACCTGTTCCAGTTGCCGTTTATCGGCGCGAATGGATGGAAGCACCGGATCATGGGACAGCGTCAGCGTTACCTTTTCACCTACCAACCGATTGAGAAGATGGGTAAGATCAGACAAAGTATCGCGCATATCAAGGACTTCGGGGCGCAAGGTTTGTTTGCGCGAAAAGGCCAAAAGTTGTCCCACAAGTGCCGCCGCACGATTGGCGTTTTGGTGGATTTGAACAAGATCTCCATAGTCAGAATCCCCCTGATCATGGCGCAGCAACAACAGATCGCAGTGACCCGAAATCGCCGTCAGAAGATTGTTGAAATCATGGGCAACGCCGCCGGCAAGCTGACCAATGGCCTGCATTTTCTGGCTTTGTACAAACTGTGCTTCGAGTGTTTTGAGTTCAGTCGCGTCACTCAGCACTGCGATCAACCCAGGTTCGCCCGCTTCAACAACTCGATTTAATGTAACCTGGACAAAGACTTCCTTGTCGCTTCGCTTGAGGCGCAAGAATTCTGACTGTGACGCCGAACGCTCCTCAACAGTTTCAGTCAGCCAATCCGATATTGATCGCCCCAACCCCTCCATCACGTCAGATAGCGCTGTGCCGGTTTCAACCTCTGTGCCCAATAACTGCAGAGCTACACGGTTAGCCATCAATATTTCACCGCCCGCTGCAATCTTTAGGAGCGGTACAGGAAGATCTTCAAACACGGCCCAGCCACCACCCTGTGCCTGTTCCTCGCTGGGGAGAAGATACATCTCGCGACGCCCGGCGCTGGCTTCAACCTCCGAAACAATGACATGCTTTGCGCCGTCCTCGGTGCTGACCTCGTTAACCTGACCTGGGCGCACCGGAAGTACAGTAAACAGACGGTCCAATGCCTTGACGCGGGACCCGGCGAATTTTCGAGCCGCCTCATTCATAAACAGTATCGCGCCGGTCCGCCCCACCGTGATCATCGGGATCGACAGGCTGTCAGCCCCGCGCCCGGTATGAGGGCGCTCCGCAATATCCTCAATCCGCCACAGAAACATCGAGTCGCCCATTTCATGAACTGCGAGCCTATGATGGCCCTGACGTGTCACGATCGTTTCTTGCGCTGCTCCGACAGCCCTTGCCTTGGACTGGAGACGAAAGAGAACAGCGCTGGGGTTGGCAAAAATAGTACGCAATGTACCGGCCAGAGTTTCACTACCCAAGCCATCCAGTCGCGTGCGTGCAGCAGCATTTCTGGATCTGATCGTACCGTCCTCATCGGTCACAAAACTGGGCGAGGCATCTTTGGCAATAAAATCGGAGAGAACCCGATAGGCTGCGGTTTGCGTGCGTCGATAGTGGAACGCCAACCCCAGAAAAACAGCGGCGATCATCCCCAGCGTCCCACCCGCGCCCAATAGTGGCAACACAACATTGGGCGGCACTAAGAAAACCGCGGCGGCGATAATGACGATGGCTGTCGCAAGAAGTATGCTGCAGCGGCTCACGGCCTGGTCGGCCAACCGCTGCAGTCGGCTAAGCAAGGTAGATCCGCCGGGCATCATCTGCTTTGCTGCCGGGTTATCCAACACGCCGCGCTACTCCCAAATTGATTCGTGCTACCGCATTACCGTCCAGAACGGTTAATCCGCCCTTAATCGCATTGACGTTTCTCGTTAAGGTTGAGTTACGCGGTTTATTTAACGCGCGTCAAGTGTGCGGTGTAAAACCCGTCTCCGCCGTCTGCCAGTGTAAAACTATGCTCGTATATGCACTTCCAGCCAGAGTTGTGTCGCAAGAACGATGAGATGCGGTCCCTGTTTTCAATATCCAGAACTGAACAGGTTGCATATGCCAGTATCCCTGAAGGAGCCGTCAATTCGGCAGAATCTGCAAGAACTTCGTCTTGTACGACGTTCAAATCACGAAGCTTTTCTTCTGTGAAATCCCACTTGGCGTCGGGAGAACGGCGCCACGCACCACTCCCAGAGCATGGCACATCACATAAGACAAGATCATAGGGGCCATGGCGCTGCAACTCGTTCGTCTGCAGCATCCGAACCTGGGCATTGGCCCGCAGGGCGCGCATCGGCAGATCCCGCATCCGCACAACGTTTTTATCGTGAGCATACAATAACACATCCGCTTGTGCCGCAATTGCCAGCGTCTTGCCGCCCCCGCCCGCACAATAATCCAACACTACCTGGCCTTCTGAAAGCGGCAAGGCCTCGACAACGGCTTGACTGGCACCGTCCTGCAATTCGACCAGACCGGATTCAAAAGCAGATGACAGCCGGATACGGCGCGATCCATCGGTCGCTACAAGGGCGGTCCCGGCCAGCTTGTGCGGGATGGCAGTGATGCCATCGTCTGCCAGAGACGATACTGCATCTTCGACGCTCCCCACACGCATGTTTACTCGCACCATCACCGGCGCGCGTTCTGTCAGCGATTTGGCTGCCGCCTCAGCCTGATCGCCCAAAGAAGCACGAAATTGCGGCAGCAGCCAGTCCGGCAAATTGAGGCGCTCAGCATCTGTCTCGGGAGCATATCCCGCCGTTTGCTCCTCTGGTGTCAGCGCAGCAGCGCCGTAGCCTTCACCAGAAAAAACCAGTGCCGGGTCGCCGCCTTCGGCACGAATCTGCCCCAACATCAGACCGCGGCCGCTCATGGCCCCTCCAAGGGCAGCAAATGACAATTTGCAACGCAACGCATCGAACACGTGATCCCGAATTGCAGCGCGGTCCTTTGACCCGGCGAAACGGCTGCGCCGCGCCCACGACGTAAGCGACTGCTCTGCGGCAGCACCTGCCAGAATCGTGTCAAGAACATCAGCGGCAGCAGCCACCCGCGCCGCAGGGGTCATGGGACAATTATCACATCAAAAAAACCCAACAACATCTTGATATATATCAAGATGTGACCCTGTAATTTGGGCTTTCCCGCGTGATCTGCACGTCATGTACATGGCTTTCGCGCAACCCGGAACCGGTAATTTTCACAAAGGTGCAATTCGCGCGCATCTCATCCACCGTGGCGCACCCGGTATATCCCATTGCGGCTCGCAGCCCCCCAACCAATTGATGCACAACCGCCCCGGCGCTGCCCTTGTAAGGGACCTGCCCTTCGATCCCCTCCGGGACCAGTTTGTCGCTGGCGGCATCAGCCTGAAAATAACGGTCTGCGGATCCTCGCGCCATGGCGCCGAGGGAGCCCATACCTCGGTACCCTTTGAAACTGCGGCCCTGATACAGAATAACCTCACCCGGACTTTCGTCGGTCCCGGCAATCATCGAACCGACCATGGCACACGAAGCCCCCGCGGCAATAGCCTTGGCGAAATCGCCCGAGAACTTGATACCGCCATCCGCAATTACCGGCACATCCCCAGCGGCGGCGGCACAATCCATTACTGCGGTAAGCTGCGGCACGCCGACACCGGCCACCATACGTGTCGTACAGATCGAACCAGGGCCAATGCCAACCTTGATCGCATCGGCGCCAGCGCCGATCAACGCGCGAGTTGCTTCGCCAGTGGCCACGTTGCCAGCAACCACCTGAACCTCGTTTGAAAGCATTTTTGCACGCTCAACGGCGCGCGCTACACCCTCTGAATGGCCGTGCGCCGTATCAATCACGATCATATCCACGCCTGCATCCACAAGCGCCTCAGCCCGCTCAAACCCGGCGTCACCGACGGTGCTGGCCGCCGCGACCCGCAAACGACCCAGTCCGTCTTTGCAGGCAGTCGGGTTCAACACGGCCTGTTCCGTATCCTTGAGCGTAAGGAGGCCCGTCAACTTGCCATCGGCATCGGTTACCAGCAATTTTTCAATCCGGCGGGCCTTCATCAGACTGATGGCTTCTTCGCGGTCTGCAGGCTCGCGCAGAATTGCAAGATTATCGTTGGTCATCATGATGCTGACTGGCGTGTTGTCATCGCTGGCAAACCGCATATCTCGGTTTGTCACAATACCAACGACGCGGTCAGAGTCGTCCACTACCGGAAAACCGGTTACCTGATAGCGTTCCTGCAGGGCTTTTGCGTCCGCAAGTGTCTGGTTGGCTTTTAATGTAATCGGATTGTAAACAATACCGGATTCAAACCGCTTGACCCGGCGAATCTCACGCGCCTGTTCTACGATGTCCAGGTTTCTGTGCACAACTCCAATACCGCCTGCCTGTGCCATGGCAATCGCCATGCGCGCTTCTGTCACGGTATCCATCGCGCTGCTCAGCAATGGGATGTTCATGGCAATGGACCGGGTAACCCGGGTCCTCGTATCTGCCTCAGACGGCAAAACAGAAGATGCTCCAGGCACCAACAAAACATCATCAAAGGTGAGGGCCTCGCGAATCTCCATAACAAATCTCCATGGATAGCTCGTTTGACGGCCACCCTATGACATGGATAGACAGGTCGTTAAAGGGGGGAAGGTACATATCTTGCGCCACGCATCCACAGCGTCCGCTAGGTGTGCGCTGTTATTGGCCTCAAACCAGCTCTCCCGCCTATTTGAAAACCTTTCAGGCATAGATATTTCCGCTAAAATGACGCGGCAAGGCTGGTTTTTGCCGCATGCCACCTTTCCCTTGCTGTCCGGGCCCTTATGGTCGCGTCAGACGACGCAAAAGGACATGACCTAGATGAGCGACCCACTGGTGATTTTTACGCCGTCCGGCAAACGCGGGAAGTTCCCGACCGGCACACCGATCCTGACGGCTGCGCGTCAGCTCGGCGTTGACCTCGATTCAGTCTGTGGCGGTCGCGGCATCTGCTCAAAGTGTCAGATCACGCCGAGCTATGGTGAGTTCTCAAAACATGGCGTCACCGTCGAAGACGGCGCGCTGTCAGAGTGGAATGCTGTTGAACAACGCTACAAAGACAAACGCGGCCTGATCGAAGGGCGCCGCCTTGGGTGCCAGGCCACAGTTCAGGGCGATGTCGTAATCGATGTGCCCCCCGAAAGTCAGGTCCACAAGCAAGTGGTTCGCAAACGGGCCGAAGCACGCCAAATCACAATGAACCCTTCGACAAAGTTGTTTTATGTCGAAGTGGCTGAGCCTGACATGCACGACCCCTCAGGAGACCTAGAACGCCTGACGGGAGCACTGTTGGACCAGTGGTTTCTAACAAACGTCCATGCGGATCTGCACATTCTGCAAGCGATGCAGCCGATCCTGCGCAAAGGCCAATGGAAGGTTACCTGCGCCGTACACCTCGGCGATCATGAAAACGCGCCACGCATCATGCATATCTGGCCCGGTTACTACGAAGGAACCGTCTATGGGCTGGCCGTCGATCTGGGATCCACCACCATTGCCGCGCACCTCTGTGATTTGCAAAGCGGCGAAGTCGTTGCCTCATCCGGCATCATGAACCCCCAGATCCGTTTTGGCGAAGATCTGATGAGCCGAGTCTCCTATTCGATGATGAACCCGCAAGGCGCGCAGGAAATGACCACCGCAGTGCGTGAAGGCATGAATGCTTTGTTTACCCAGGTCGCGGCAGAGGCCGAGATTGATAAGGCCCTGATCGTGGATGCGGTGTTTGTCTGCAACCCTGTAATGCATCATCTTTTTCTTGGCATAGACCCGTTTGAACTTGGTCAGGCGCCGTTCGCGCTAGCCACTTCAAACTCATTGCGCCTGCGCGCGGATGATCTGGACCTCAGCATTCACCCCTCAGCCCGCGTCTATTTTCTGCCCTGCATCGCCGGGCATGTGGGGGCAGATGCAGCCGCCGTTGCGCTGTCGGAAGCGCCGGACAAATCGGACGACCTAGTGCTAGTCGTTGATGTAGGCACCAATGCCGAGATCCTGCTGGGCAACACGGAAAAGGTGCTCGCCTGTTCGTCCCCCACAGGACCTGCATTTGAGGGGGCACAGATCAGTTCTGGTCAACGCGCGGCCCCCGGCGCAATCGAACGGGTAGAAATTGACCCCGTCACTAAGGAACCCCGTTTTCGCGTGATCGGGTCTGACATCTGGTCCGACGAAGACGGGTTCGAGCATACCATAGCGTCCACCGGAGTGACCGGGATCTGCGGCTCAGGCATCATCGAAATGGTGGCCGAGATGCGCATGGCAGGCATTGTCGATGCGCCCGGCCTGATCGGCGCGGTAGAACAAACCGGGACAAGCCGCTGTTTTCTGGATGGGCGGACCTATTCCTATCTGGTCTACGACGCCACAGAAACTGGCGGGCCTCGCATTACCGTCACCAACCGGGATATCCGCGAAATCCAGATGGCCAAGGCCGCGCTTTATTCAGGCGCACGTCTGCTGATGGATAAATTCGGTGTCGATGCAGTTGATCGTGTCGTGCTGGCCGGGGCCTTTGGTGCGCATATTTCGCCCAAACATGCCATGGTCCTTGGCATGATTCCCGATGCACCACTGGACAAGGTCACATCCGCCGGCAACGCCGCCGGCACCGGGGCCCGCATTGCGCTTTTGAACACCGAGGCACGGGCCGAGATCGAAGCCACCGTGCGCGCCATCCACAAAGTCGAAACCGCCATTGAACCGCGCTTTCAGGAGCATTTTGTGAACGCCTCGGCCATTCCAAATTCGGTCGAACCTTTTCCGATCCTGAACTCAATCGTGACGCTGCCGACAGCCACATTCAACACAGGCGGCGGAGGAGATTCCGAAGGAAGCGGACGCAGACGCCGCCGCAAAGCGCAATGATCGACGCAATCCACCCTTGACCAGAGCGCACCACCCCCCTACCCCGTCCACGAGCGGCGGGTATGGTGAAAAGGTATCACGGCAGCTTCCCAAGCTTTAGTTACGGGTTCAATTCCCGTTACCCGCTCCAAAGCGTTCCTCACTTCTATTTTTAAGGTAAATCGACTTACCTAGGTCGGGGACATACCCCGCAGGCGCTCGGATCTGCGACGCAGCATCTCGAGTGTTGCCAGAAGCATGATCGAGATGGCCACCAGAATTGTTGCGACGGCCAGGATGGTCGGGCTGATCTGTTCGCGTAGACCTGTGAACATCTGCCACGGCAGCGTTTTCTGCGCCGCAGAGCCGACAAACAGCACCACCACGACCTCGTCGAACGACGTGATAAACGCAAACAATCCACCCGAGATTACGCCGGGCAGGATCAACGGCATCTGAACCTTAAAGAAAGTCCGCACCGGACTGGCACCCATATTAGCAGCGGCGCGGGTCAGAGAATTATCAAAGCCAACCAATGTGGCCGTCACGGTGATGATCACAAACGGAATTCCAAGAACGGCATGGGCCAGGATTACCTTTACGTACCCCACGAAATTCTTGTTGAGACCCAGTGTGCTTTCCATCCAGTTGCCCATCGTCGAATAGAAAAAGAACATACCCGTGGCAGAAATAATAAGCGGTACAATCATGGGCGAAATCAGGATCGCCATAATGGCCCGCTTGAATGGCACATGCTGCTGGCTAAGCCCGATGGCGGCAAGCGTTCCAAGGCAAACCGAAATGATCGTCGCAAATGGGGCAATAATAACCGAATTCTTCAGCGATCGCTGCCAGTCGTTGCTGGTGAAGAAATCATTGTAGTGCTTCATCGAATACCCTTCGGGTTTGAACTGAAGCATTTCGGGCGTAAACGTGAAAAAGTCCTGCGCATTGAAGCTGAGCGGCATAACAACAATGATCGGTGTGATCAGGAAAAAGAAGATCAACCCGCAGATGATGCTGAAAGAATGATGCCACAGCACCTGTCCCCGCGTCGCGTAAAGCGGAATGCGTGCGCGGTAGCGGCCCTCGCTAAGCCAATAGATCAGCCAGCCAAACAGGAAGCCGAATAGCGCCCCCATGACTATGCCGGGCGTCCCCGCCATCAGAAACCCGACGATGACCATGGCGATGGCAAGCCCCCAGCGAGCCTTACGCTCTGCTATACCTGACTTTAGAAAGGCAAAGCAGATCAAGGCCAAAAGAGCCGCGCCAATTACGATCCCCAGCAACGCGTTGCCTTTGGACGTACCGACCAATAACCCGGCGAAAGCCCCTGCACCTGCAACAAGCGGCAGAACGGATGAAAGCGGCATTTTTTTCAAGACGGTCAAAGACATTCGTTAGCCCCCCAACTTTACGTTATCGATGCCAACTATTTTGTCATACGCCCAATAGAGAATCATAACGACAGCCAGCAGGATCGTCCCAAGCGCGGCCGCAAGGCCCCAGTTGAGAGAGCTCGATATGTGGAATGCAATCCGGTTCGAGATAAAAGTACCGGTCGTGCCGCCCACAATCTCTGGCGTGATGTAGTAGCCGATGGACAGTATGAATACGAGGATACTGCCGGCGCCTATGCCCGGGACGGACTGCGGAAAATAGACCCGCCAGAATGCCGTCCAATTGGTGGCGCCCATCGATTTGGCCGCGCGCAGGTAGGTCTCGGGAATGGTCTGCATCACCGAATACATTGGCAGGATCATGAACGGCAAAAGGATATGCGTCATGGCAACGATGGTACCAAATTGGTTGTTGATCATGATCAGGCGGTTTTCATCCGCGACAAGCCCCAGCCAGACAAGAACATCGTTGATCACGCCTTGCTGTTGCAACATCACCTTCCACGCGGACGTTCTAACCAACAGGGACGTCCAGAAAGGCAACAACACCAGAATCATCAGAATGTTGGCCCGTCGTGCCGGCAAGTTGGCCAATAGCCACGCCACTGGGTATCCCAACATAATGCATGAGACTGTAATGACGATCGACATGAACAGCGTGCGCTTGAAGAGTTTGACATAAATCTGTTCGTTTTCAGGGCGCACTTCGACGCCATCGTTTCCGATCTCCCTGTCTACAGCATTCAAAAAATAGCCACTGGTATAGGGTGGCGAATATGTTTGTATGACTTTCCAGTTGTCGACATCGCCCCAACCATCGTGAACGTCCAAGAAGCGCTCTTTAAACGGTTCTCCATCGTCGAGGTCCCATCTTTTGACCTGACGTCCGGACCTTCTGAACAACGATGACATCCCAGATTTTTCGTAATTCAATCTTGAACCCAAACGGGTGTGCGTTTTGTTTTCGATAGCGATTTGCAGATCACGCGCGAGGGCATTGTACACAGCCTCGCTCGGTAACTCGCCGGTGGTTGAATCCCAGCTGGCAAGTTCAACTACCGTCAAGGGGATGGTTTCAGACACCACTTGATTCTTTACAGATCGAAGGAGCATGTCTCCGATCGGAATGACAAATGTCAGTAACACAAAAAACAAAAGCGGCGCGATCAACATCAGCGCACGGGTTTTCTGAAGCCTGAGCGCACGGCTCAGGCTTTTCTTGAGTGGCGTACCATCGGCGGCAAGAACCGGGCCGGTATCCGTTGCGTCGCTCATAATGCCCCCAAATTTAGGTGTCAGTCATTCGCCTAGTCGGTATGGAAGGGCCGCTTCGGCCCTTCCTTTTTCATAGTTTTAGTTTGCCAGCCAAGACTGGAACTTCGCTTCGATATCATCGCGATAGTCCGCCCAGAACTCGTAGTTGTTGAGGAACGTGTTTTGCGCATTATTTGGATCAGTTGGCATATGTGGCGCCATATCGATACCAAGCTCAGCGTGTTGACCAACCAACGGGGCCGATGATGCACGAGCCGGACCGTACGAGATGTATTTGGCTTGATCCGCCAGACGCTGCGTGTCTGTCGCGAACATGATGTAGTCCAGTGCACGTGCTTCGCGTTCTGGGCTCAGACCGGCAGGAATAATCCAACCGTCAAGATCAAACACCTGTGCGTCCCAAAGCATTGCAACAGGTTGCTTTTGCTCTTCGATTACGCTGAACAAACGGCCATTGTACGTTGAACCCATGACGATTTCGCCATCAGCCAAAAGCTGTGGCGTGTCTGCACCAGCGGACCACCAGACCACATCATCTTTGATTGTACCCAACTTGGCCAGCGCTTGTTCCTGCCCTTCGGGTGTAGCCAGAACATCGTAGATTTCGTCTTTGGCAACACCATCACAAAGCAGCGCCCATTCCATGTTGTTCAAAGCACGTTTTTCCAGCGACCGCTTGCCAGGATAGGCTTCGGTATCAAAAACGGCACAGACGCTTGTCGGAGGCGTGTCACCTACCAGATCAGTACGGTAGCCGAAGGTTGTCGAATACACGATCTGCGGAATAAAGCAGTCGGAAACGAGCAAATCACCAAAGTCCTCGGACGCAGATGTTCCATCAGGAGCGGGCGCAAGTTGCGTGTCCGGATCAATCTCCAACGCCAGACCTTCGTCACACAGGCGTATTGCATCCGCTGCGACAACGTCCACAACGTCCCAAGTGATATTTCCGGCTTCGTTCATCGCACGCAACTTGGCTACCGCTTCGGCGGAGCTTTCGTCGTTAACAACCGTGACGCCGGTATTCGCCGCATAGGGTTCGTGGTACGCTTTGTTTTGTGAGTTGGAGTAGGCACCTCCCCATGACACGATTGTCATCTCATCGGCCATGTCGGCAGAAAGCGCTGGTCCCGCGACCAAAGCAATCGCTGAAACAGCAAGTACTGTGTTTTTTAACTTCATTTTGTTTCTCCCAATTGTTCCCGGATTTATTCTTTTGGAATTTCCCTCCGGGTGAAGGAACTCCCATAACGTGGTCAGCGACTCGACACCCAACTCAGGCGTCCAGCGCGCGACAATCTTCAGCCAGCCAACCGATCTCGATCGTTTCGCCGGGTTTCAGTCGCACCTGATCCGGTGCATTTCGTGTTTTTACGATAAATTCTTCGTTGCCAGCAACGCGCAGACGTGTGCGGAAAATATCGCCCATGTAAATGAACTCCAGCACTTCTGCCGAAAGCGTATGTGCATCTGCATGTAGTCGATCTTTGTTGAACTCTACGCGTTCGGGACGAATTGAAACCTGAGTTCTTTCACCCGCCTGAGACACATTCACCGGCTTGGCATCGATCAGGCCGCCACCGTCCAGTTTTACTAGCGCAATTCCGTCTTTTATTTCCTGAACAACGCCTTCCAACGTGTTGTTTTCGCCAATGAACTGCGCAACAAAGCTGTTTTGGGGCTCTTCGTAGAGTAGATCAGGTGGCGCGAGTTGCTGAATGCGCCCATCTTCAAAAACCGCGACCCGGTCGGACATTGTCAAAGCCTCGGTCTGGTCATGCGTCACGTAGACCACCGTAATGCCCAGATCGTCAGCGATGCGTTTGATTTCGAACTGCATATGTTCGCGCAATTGCTTGTCCAATGCACCCAAAGGCTCATCCATCAAAACCAGATCAGGTTCAAACACCAACGCGCGCGACAGAGCAACGCGTTGCTGTTGACCACCGGATAACTGTGCTGGTCGGCGACCTCCAAACTCTCCCATCTGGACCATGTCCAGCGCCCGTTTTACCTTTGCTTCGCGCTCGGACTTTCCCATTTTGCGTACTTCGAGCGGAAAGGAGAGATTTTCCGCAATCGTCATATGGGGAAAAAGGGCGTAATTCTGGAACACCATGCCGATCCCGCGCTTGTGCGGGGAAATGTTGTTGATGGGCTTCCCGTCCAACAGAATGTCGCCGTGGGTTGCCGTTTCAAATCCAGCAAGCATCATCAGGCAGGTGGTTTTCCCGGAACCGGATGGCCCAAGCATTGTCAGAAATTCGCCCTTGCCGATTGAGAGGTTCAAATCTTTGACAACGAGGTTTTCGCCGTCATAGCTTTTTTGCACGCGATCAAATACGACGAATCCGTCGCCGGTGGCTGTTTCAGACAATTATTTTCTCCCCAGTTCGTACTATTCGCGTTTCGCGATTTTTTTATATCGAAACACAGCCACCGCAGCATTGCAACTGTTCAGGTAGAATTCCGAATTGTGTTGGCGCAAGGGATGAATTAACGGGCACCCCCTGCTTTCACTGTTCAATCAATCGACAATATTGTTCTCGGGTCCATACGGAAACTTAGTGATATTCTCGGCGCCTTCCGCACCAACGACCAGAATATCATGCTCGCGGTATCCGCCAGCACCCGCAGTCCCCTCAGGTATCCAGATCATCGGTTCCATCGACACCACCATTCCCGGCTCCAACACGGTGTCTATATCTTCGCGCAATTCCAGGCCGGCCTCGCGACCGTAATAATGCGATAATATTCCAAATGAATGCCCATACCCGAACGACCGGTACTCCAGCAGACCTTCTTCTTTGAAGAACTTGTTTAACTCTGCGCAAATTCCAGAGCAGGACATGCCCGGCCTAATCAGCGAAAGTCCCAGTTCGTGTGCAGCAACATTGGCCTCCCATATCCTGAGCGAAGCCGCATCCGGTTTACCGAGGAACAAGGTTCGTTCCAATGCGGTGTAGTAGCCGGAAATCATCGGGAAGGCGTTGAGACTCAGAATGTCGCCCTTTTGCAAGGCTCTAGTTGTCACAGGGTTATGTGCGCCGTCTGTGTTCAAGCCGGACTGGAACCAAACCCACGTGTCACGTAATTCGCTGTCAGGATGCGCGCGCGCAATTTCCAGCTCCATAGCGTTACGCCCAGCCATTGCAACGTCAATCTCGCGCGCGCCTTCGTGAATGGCTGCGCGCACCGCTTCGCCCCCAAGATCAGCGATGCGGGCTCCTTCCCGGATCAAGGCGATTTCCTCGTCGGACTTCATCATCCGCGCGGCCATGGTGTCTGGCCCAATATCAACCAACTCCGGCGATCCCAGCATATCATTCAGGGTAGACTGGGCGACAATTGTCAGGTGGTCACCTTCCACACCCAGGCGCCCGGCCCCGCCAATCAGCCCCTCAACCGCTCGCCAATAATTATTGCGCTCCCAGTCGGTATAGATAACGTTCTCACCAAACGAGCGGCGCCAAGGCTGCCCGGCGTCGATATTTGCAGAAACTGTTGTGCAGGTGCTCTGCGTGACGATACAGCCGTAAGGGCGGCCAAAGCTGCAGTACAAAAAACCGGAATAATAGGCGATGTTGTGCATCGAGGTTAGCAGAACGGCAGGGATGTCCCGTACATTCATAATTGCGCGTAGCTTGGCCAGCCGCCGCTCGTATTCCGCATCTGAAAATGGCAAAGGGGCCTTGTCGCCATTATGACTGACAAAAAATTGCGCGCGTGTGTTGAAGTCGTTCATCCGAGTATCCTCATTCCGAATAGACGCGTTGCGTCCATCAAAGCAAAAATCCGGGCGTACAGGATGTTTGGCGATCTCAGCCGATCACCGCGTATGATCGAATGTAGCGACGCCATCGCTGATCATGTGCACGCGTCAATAATTGTTGTGTGTCGACCTGTCAACGGATAGCTGGATGAGATGGCGAGCGTGTCACCGGTGCAATATATTAGATCCCATTGGGCTGGCAGACAAAGCCTGAAATGGTCATTCTGGGTCAACCTTGTCGCACTGAGAATGGTCATTCTTGTTGGGCAATACGTCGTGGTGAATCTTACGCCCCACGCGGCGTCCTCGTATCCGCTGATAGCGCTTGGCCTTGGTTTTTTCTTACATGGCGTCGTTTTCGTCTGGCAAATCGTTGGCGTATTGCGCGCAGGTGAGGCCCACATTCGCGCTCTTGGGTCGATCACCGATATGTGGGGGGCACAACTGGGCATTTTAGTCGCAGTTTGGGTCGTCATCAGCGACAGTTGGGGGCTTTGGCTGGCCTCTTATCCTGTTTCGCCAGATGAACGCTATGTTCTGGATGAGGACAGTGATCAGGACAGCCTCTTTACATTGATGCTCGCCCAGAACGGAAAATCGGTCAGTTTCTCGGGCGAGATCGCACGCGGGTCGACCAAAGCAGTTGCTGCATTCCTGATGGATTATCCCAACGTGGAGCGCATGGTCTTGTCCAGTCAAGGAGGCAATATCTATGAGGCGCGTGGCTTGGCGCGGCTCGCGCGCGACCATAGCCTTGACACATATGTTGCCAATGTCTGCAGTTCTGCGTGTACACTAGCGTTCATTGGCGGCACGACACGGAAAATGGCGTCGGACGCAAAACTCGGCTTTCATCAGTATCGGGTTGATGCCTACTACACGGTTCCGTTCGCGGACCCCGAAGCAGAGGAAGCAAAAGACCGCGCATTATTTGAACATGCTGGAGTAGCAGAATGGTTTTTGGATCGGATGTTTGTGACGCAAGCTGATAGCATGTGGTTTCCCAGTGCCGGAGAACTGCTTGACGCGAATGTTGTTACGACAGACTAGCCAATTGCGACGATGCAATTCCGCGAGTATGCAACCGGAAAAACTAAGAGTCGCTACTAGGATTTTGCCAGATCGCTTCCCCATCAGCGCCCGCTCTATCGAACTAAACTGCGGCGCCGTTCCACCGATCAAATGACATCACATTGCCCCGTTTTCAGCCCGGCGACATCTACATCGTCTTTTGATTAACCGTGCAGCCATGACCACCCACATTCTTGCTTCACATTCACCTACGAGAAAGAAGCCGGATGTCTGGGCCCACACGAACTGCTAAAGCATCTCATCGAAAGAGGAGATTGCCCGTCGATGGCGATCATTGGCGAACCGACAGAAATTCGCCTCATCGACGGACACAATGGCTGTTTTGAGTATTCGGCGCATTTTTGAGGGTGCGAATGACAAGCGGCACAATGGACAAGTTCTATCAATAAAGGGCCCGCAATATAAGACCTGCGGCCATTTTTCCGATAAGCGAACTCGAGTTTGCACGAGAATTTTTGTTACCCGCAGGCTTCTTGATCGTGCATGCAAACCTCTGAAACCAAAAAAGCGAGGCACGGCAATCGCCCTACGGTCGTCGACGGGATTCCGGCCAATATCACGGTACGGCGCAACCTCATCCTGCACCCAGTGGGCCTAACCTAGTCGTCTTCGCCTTCCGGCACGACAAGAGTGATATCACCACTCGCCTCCAGTTTGCGGATGGCACCGATGAATTCTGCCATGGCTGCCTCGCCAATTCTTGGTTTGATGGTACCCGCTTCTTCCATTTCCTCGCGGATGGAATCCGACATCCGTCCCGACAGGTTGGACAGGATGAATTCCGCAGCTTCTTCCATGCCATCGGCCTTGGCCGCGGCCAATGCAATGACAACCTGGGCCTGATCGATTTCGCGTAGTACCTTCGGAATGTCGCGTGGTTCAATCCGGTCCGGAATGTTCAAGAACGTAAAAATCGCTCGGCGCACGAGAGACGCAAAATCCGCGTCTGTTTCGTCAAGCCCACTCAGCACATCGTCGCGTGTTGCGGCCATCGAACTGTTCAGGATCTCGCCCACCCGTTCCACCGGGTCCAACGCAAATGCCATAACCGGTTTGTCGTCAAGCTGGCTTGCCAATGACAATCCGATACGGTCAACCGCGTCTGGAGTGACCGCACCGGTCAACGAAACCGCGTAGGTGATGCTGCGCGCCTTTTGGCCCGGCAACATGCCCAACAATTCTGCGGCCTTGGGAATGTCCAGCTTGGCAAGCATCACAGCCGCTACTTCGACACTTTCGTTTTCCAATAGCGGTAACAACGCTTCCGCATTTTGCGCCCGTATCCGTTTCCACGGATCCCCCGCCTGCCGCACCCCCGCTTCCTTACGCAGGCGGACGGCTGTTTGCGGGCTGATCTTGCCATCCAACGCCTCAAGCGCACCTGCCATTCCGTGGGGAAATGACAATCCGATTTGCGACAGCTCTTCAGAAAATTCGTCGACCACGGAGGCCAGTGTGTCCCGATCCACCATACGCATGGCCCCCATTTGCTGGGTCAACTGGGCCTGAAGCGCGTCTGGCAGTTCTTCCAAGGGAATCTCGGCCCCTTCATTCAGCAAAAGCCGAACAACAATGGCCGCCTTGGCCTTGCGGGATAACACAGGTGGGGACGCCCGCTGGGTGGCGGGTGGTAACAATTGCGCCATATGCGGGAACCTCTTACCAGATGGGGATGTTGTTCCCCATTTACCCTGGCAAGAGTAAATATCGGCTTAAATCAGTAGCTATATGTCACACCTGTATTCAGCGCCGTTCTAAGCGATGTTTCTGACCACGTCCCTTTTCCGCCGCGCGCAATGATCTCATGCAATTGCGCGACGGCCGCCTTAGGATCACCCGCTTCAACCAAACTCTGCCCCAAATAAGAGCGGGCCAGCAGATTGTCTGGATTTTTGTCGAGCGCCTTTTGATAATAGCTCATGCCAAGATCAACATTGCCCATCTTGCGGTGGGTAAAACCCAGATAGGTCAGTACGCGGTCGTCAGATTGATCAGACATTGCCGCCAAAACCGATTGAGCATCTTCGAAGCGTCCCGCATAGGCCAGTTCGCGCGCAGCGCCGTAGAGCAAATCATCGTCCAATGAGGCATCCTGCGGCTTAACGCATTTCTGCAGATTTGCATCCCAAACCTTTTTCCCCCAGCAGAATTTTGTCGTCTTGGTCGTTTTCGGGGGCTTGGTAGAGTCGCTTCCCGCCGCAAGGGTCAAGGTAGGCATACACAAGGCTGCAATCAGTAATAGACGCATGTCGGCTCCTCAAAATCATGTCGCGGAAATAACGTAGTGCACATCCTTCAATTGTAAACCCACACCCTTCAAAATTAAATTCACAATACTGTTTGTTCCTTGTTGTGTGCCTAGCTGTTGGCAACCGGCTTGCAGGCTTGTGCTTCATAGTCCCAGGCGGACCCTTGTGCGCAGGACATTGCCTGACGTTCCTTGCCGTGAACGCATCCCACTGCCATCGCAATACCGGGCAACACGGTTAATGCCGCCGTAATCAAAAATGTTTTGATTGTCATGATCGGGGTCTCCAGTTTTGACGATACCCGCAGCCTAACACAAATCTCTTGGGAATCAGATCAATTGTGTTCTCACGCAGATTGAGGCGCAGAAAATCGCCACTCCGACGGTACAATCTGCTGCGAACCCTTTGCCAAAAATCATCTAACGGTCTGGTCCAAAGACACGTGAAAAAATAGTATCCACGTGTTTGGTATGATACCCTAGGTCGAATTTTTCTTCGATTTCTGCAGCGCTTAGAACAGCCAATACATCTTGATCGGCGAGCAGCTCAGTCTTGAAGTCTTTACCTTGCTCCCAGACTTTCATCGCGTTGCGTTGCACCAGTTTATAGGAATCCTCTCGGCTGACCCCTGCTTGTGTCAACGCAAGCAAGACCCGCTGAGACATAACCAATCCACGGAACTTGTTCATATTGGCCATCATGTTCTCTGGATAAATCACAAGCTTGTCGACCACGGAAGTCAGCCGTGCCAGTGCGAAATCCAGCGTGATTGTCGTATCCGGTCCGATATTACGTTCCACAGAGGAATGCGAAATGTCCCGCTCGTGCCAAAGTGTCACGTTTTCCATTGCAGGCACGACGGCCATGCGGACCAACCGGGCCAAACCGGTCAGATTTTCAGTTAGCACGGGGTTCCGTTTGTGCGGCATTGCCGATGAGCCTTTCTGACCCGCAGAAAAGAACTCTTCCGCTTCCAGCACTTCGGTGCGCTGCATGTGACGGATTTCAGTGGCTATGTTTTCGATCGAACTGCCGACCACACCCAATGCCGCGAAAAAGGCGGCATGGCGGTCGCGCGGAATGACCTGCGTGCTGATTGGTTCCGGGATCAGGCCCAGTTGCGCACAAACATGGTCCTCAACGGCCGGGTCGATATTGGCAAATGTGCCAACTGCGCCCGAGATCGCACCTGTTGCAATTTCGGTTCTTGCTGCGCGCAATCGGGCAACGTTTCGATCCATTTCAGCATAGAAACGCGCGAACGTCAGACCCATTGTGGTTGGCTCGGCATGAATACCGTGGCTCCGCCCAATGCGCACGGTGTCTTTGTGTTCAATCGCGCGGCGTTTCAGGGCGGCCAGCAACGCTTCGGTATCCGCAATCAGAATGTCCGCAGCCCGCACCAGTTGCAGGTTGAAGCAGGTATCCAGCACATCTGATGAGGTCATGCCCTGATGCACAAAACGCGCTTCGTCACTGCCGACATGTTCGGCAAGATGGGTCAAAAAGGCGATAACATCATGTTTCGTCACTGCTTCGATTTCATCGATCCGAGCCACGTTAAATTTGACGTCTTTGGCTTTCCAGACCGCATCTGCATTGGCTCGCGGGATGGTGCCCAGATTTGCCATCGCTTCGCAGGCATGTGCCTCAATCTCGTACCAAATGCGAAATTTGGTCTCGGGCGACCAGATTGCAACCATTTCGGGACGAGAGTAACGAGGGATCATGGGCGGCGTACCTTTTTGTGACTGTTCAGCAGTTAGGCGCGGTCTTAGACTCCGAACCCGGACACCACAAGACGGGAGAGACCAAGGTGAGACGCTTTGCCCTGATAGCGCTGTTGATCTGGCCAATGAATGCTGCGGCGGATGGCGACTGGTTTCCGCTGAACGGCGAAGAAATCCGGCTAGCGCTTTCGGATCGCAAACTGGTCTATGAAATCGCCTGGCAGGAATTTCGCAGCTCAGGCCGCACACTTTATAACGCTGGCGCTGACAGTTGGGGCTATTGGCGTGTCACGGGTGACCAATATTGCAGCCACTGGCCGCCGAACGATTTATGGACCTGCTATGCGATGGATCGCTCAGGCGAAACGCTGCGCTTTGTCGGAAAGGGCGGTGACATCACAGAAGCGCATTACGCGGAATGACAGGACTGCGAGGACGGGTGCTGGCCGACTTTGAGGGCCGTTGGCTACTGCGTCGGGATATCACCCACGGCGAGTCCGCCCCTGCCCGATTTCAAGGCGAGGCCGAATGGTTCCCGCACAATGGCGGCATGACCTATAGCGAAACAGGAATGCTGACTGTCGAAGGCGTTCGCCCAATGGCGGCTGAGCGTCGCTACTGGTGGGGACCAGACCTGTCTGTCTATTTTGATGACGGCCGGTTTTTCTACCGTGTGCCAGCGCAAGGCGGTAATGCGTCCCATTGGTGTGACCCGGATCAATACGAAGTGCACTACGCTTTTGATCGGTGGCCAGTATTTGAAGTCGACTGGCACGTTTCAGGCCCGCGAAAGGCTTACGTCATGCACAGCATCTATCGTCGCAGCTGACGCATCTCTGCTTGCACCGCCTCGCGCGGTCGGGCATTTAGGCGTAAATCTACGCGAAATGGACAGGAGACAGCGATCCATGCAAGCAACAGCTACACAAAACGTACTTGCCGAAATTTTCGGCCCGCAAAGCGGCACGGCCTTGCGCGTCAAACAGGCCATTCTGGTCGTATTGGGCATCGCTGTTCTGGCGATTGCCGCCAAAATCAAGATACCGATGTGGCCAGTGCCCGTGACAATGGGAACCTTTGCGGTTCTGAGCATTGGCGCTGCCTACGGTCCTCGCCTCGGATTGGCGACCATCCTTGGATACATGATTGTGGGCGCCCTTGGCTTTGACATCTTTGCAGGCTCTTCCGCGGAGAAATTCGGGCTGACCTACATGATGGGCGGCACCGGCGGCTATCTTGTCGGCTACGTACTTGCCACGCTGGCACTCGGCGCACTGGCGCAGCGGGGCTGGGACCGCTCATCCCTGTGGATGGCACTGGCAATGGTGATCGGCACGGTCCTGATCTACGTACCAGGCTTGCTCTGGTTGGGTCAGCTTTATGGATGGGACAAACCCATTCTTGCATGGGGCCTCACACCTTTCCTGGTTGGAGATGCTATCAAACTGGCCCTGGCCGCCATGTTGCTTCCCGCCCTTTGGAAGCTGGTCGGCAACGCCCGCGACTAGATTTCGCGATAGCAATAAATGGCAAAGCCCGGACGTGATGTCCGGGCTTTTTGCGTTTCGGGACTGACACCCGCCTTCCTTGCTCCTGCACGCCTTAATTTCTCAAAAAAATCGAAATCATGCTATCTTGCAATCTGCAATATTGTTGATTGGGTGGGAGAGAATGAAAAATGAATTATTTTGATTTGGGGTCGTATTCAAAACCAATAACGACAACGTCACCAACAGCGCAAATCTGGTTCGACCGTGGGTTAATCTGGACTTACGCATACAATCATGAAGAGGCGATTGCGTGCTATCAAAAGGTCATAGATTCGGACCCTGAATGCGCCCTCGCACATTGGGGCATCGCCTATGCGATTGGCCCAAACTACAACAAACCCTGGGAGACATTTGAAGAAGACGAAAGGCCCAAAGCTTTGAATACAGCAAGGGCATCACTCCAAAGCGCGATAAACCTCAAGGACGCGGTCTCTGCGCCTGAGCGGGCATTGATCGAAGCGTTGGCCAAGCGATACCCCTCTGATCCGTCAATCGAAGATTTCGGGCCCTGGAATGACAACTATGCCGACGCGATGCGGGCCGTATATCAGTCCCATGCCGACGATCTTGATGTCTGTTGTCTGTTTGCAGAGGCACTGATGAACAGAACGCCCTGGCAGTTGTGGGATTTGTCCACAGGACAGCCTGCTGACGGTGCCGATACCGTTGAGGCGATCAACGTACTTGAAACCGCGTTTGACACCCTTTCGGGCGCATGGGACCACCCTGGATTACTGCACATGTACATTCACTTGATGGAGATGTCGCCGCATCCGGAACGCGCACTTAGACACGGTGACCGGCTTAGCACCTTGGTACCGGATGCCGGGCACTTGTTGCACATGGCAACCCATATCGACGTTCTCTGTGGTGAATACGTTAATGTTGTCTCGCGCAATCACGCAGCCATTGTCGCCGATCGGAAATTCCTCAGCTACGCCGGGACCGAAAACTTTTATTCGATTTACCGCTGTCACAATTACCACTTCAAGATCTACGGCGCGATGTTTCTGGGTCAGCCGCGCGCTGCATTGGAGGCGGCAGAAGAGTTGATCGTAACCCTGCCCACTGAAATCCTGCGCCCGCTGGCCGATTGGTTCGAGGCATTTATCCCGATGAAACAGCATGTGCTGATCCGTTTTGGCCGATGGGCTGACATTCTTGAACAGGACTTGCCAGAAGAGCCAGACCTCTATTCGGTCACGACTACAATGATGCATTATGCCCGCACGGTCGCTCTGGCAAACCTCGGCGATATCACGGCTGCCGAGGCCGAACGGAGTTTGTTTGATGCCGCCTACGCGCGGGTTCAGGAAGGCCGCATGCTATTCAACAATACCTGCCGGGATATCCTGAAAGTTGCCGAACAGATGATGTTGGGGGAATTGGCCTACAAGAAGGGCGATCATGCCACCGCATTCGAACTCCTCAAACATTCGATCACACTGGACGACACCCTGCCCTACGACGAGCCCTGGGGCTGGATGCAGCCAACCCGCCACGCGCTAGGCGCGCTGTTGCTGGATCAGGGTCAGTATGACGAGGCCGAGGCGGTCTATCGCGCCGATCTGGGGCTTGACGCAACTCTCAGCCGCGCCTGTCAGCATCCAGCCAATGTCTGGAGCTTGCACGGGCTGCACGAATGCCTTGTCCATCGGGGCGAAACGCTTGAGTCGGGACACATCAAACTGCAGCTGGACAAAGCGGTCGCACGTGCTGAAGTCCCGATCAACGCCTCGTGCTTTTGTCGACAGACAGCGGCGGCCTAAGCCGCACCATGCCCCCAGTAAATGGCCTAAGTTTCAAAAAGCCGGATTTGCCTCTGGACCTGCGCGCCGTGCCGGTTTAGGAAAACGCCGTTGCCCGAGTGGTGGAATGGTAGACACGACAGATTCAAAATCTGTTGCTTAACGGCGTGCCGGTTCAAGTCCGGCCTCGGGTACCAACACTTCAGATAGACAATGGTTTCGCTCTGGCTTTGATCTTTTGCCAGAAGCCTTTGGCCTTGTCGGAGAGAAGAATGCCGCGCTCATTTTCGTCAGAGGCGCTGTGTCGTACTTCGGCGGCTGATTTCGGAGTTTCCAGCAGTTCTACCCGCAAGTAGCCCGGGTCAGGAAAGAGCTTCTTGGAATACAGCCAGTTGCGCCTTTTTCCCGACCTGAATAGTCCCGTTTGCACCTTGTATCCGGGCGTCACGTCAAAGTCGCTTTCATCGATGATCCGTTGATTTCGGATTTTCCAAGTGTCCACTGGTGTTTATCCTGGCCTGTTCGCTTGTCCAACAGCCAGCATTGAAGGCCAACCGAATCTATCTTCAATCGTGTGCGTTGTTTTGAAGTATTAAATACAATCAAGTCTGACTTTGTCGTAGGCTCAGTTTCGTCAATCGCGTCATCAGGCTCTGCTTCTTGGGCCATGGGGCGAAGGTACTGTTTGTAAGCAAGAAAAGCGGTAACCCCTGCGATAAGAGTTGCGGCCACGGCGGATATCGCAGAAATCCAGTCTGTGATTGAAGAGGGGGCCATTGAAAAATTCCTCGGATAGGGCGGAGCCGCCATCGCACAATAGCATTAAAGCTCAGGTTTGTCCGCCGACCAAACTGCGGCTTTATCCAATTGTCCCTTTCGCCAAAGAGAGATTAATAGCATGAGCTTGTGGTGGGCGTCGTTGCGTGATGTGCCTTATAACAAGCGTGCGATTTATCGGCCAAATGCCAGTTCCATGAAATACGCAACAGGTCAGGGCGACTTTTGCCAGAGATGGCCAATGCGATCCCACTTCAACGGGCACGCTTGTGATTAGCCGAACGGGTGATTATGTCTGGCCTTCACAAACCTCTGCCCGCGCGAACGCGACCTTAAGAACGGCCCCTAGATTGCCCAAATCCGAACTCACCCCTTTGAAAAAATTTGGCCTTTTCACTGGTGCGCTTGCAGCGCGTGGGTTGTTCAAGGTGCTGCTGCTTTTACCATATGATACCCGCATCCGCACTATGGGTTGGCTAATGTCACGTGTGGTTGCTTTCCCGACCGGCCTGACCACGCGGATTCGAAAGAACCTTCAACTGGCCTGCCCTGAACTGCCCGAAGCCGAAGTCAAAAGGTTGTGCCGTGCGGTGCCTGATAATGCCGGGCGCACGTTGATGGAATTCTATTCCGGGGCTGAATTTGTGGAGCGCGCAAAAGCCGCCAAAATCAGCGGCCCCGGACTCGCCGCACTGGAAGAGGCCCGCGCCGAAGGGCAGCCTGTCATTCTGGTCACTGGGCATTTCGCCAATTACGACGTTTGCCGGGCGCATCTGATTGCGCGGGGCCACAATATGGGCGCGCTATATCGCAAGATGTCCAACCCCTACTTCAATCCTTTCTACGTCAAGATGCTGTCTTCCCTTGGGACGCCAATATTTGAACGGGGGCGTCGCGGGATGATCGAAATGGTTCGGCATTTGCGGGGGGGCGGTGTCTTGGGGATCTTGACCGACCTGCACGCGCAAGGCGGAACCAAGCTCAAGTTCTTTGGTCAGCAGGCCATCACATCCACGGTCACCGCAGAACTATCTTTGAAATATAATGCGGTGCTGATCCCGATCTACGCGATCCGACAACCCAACGGTCTGGATTTCGAGATTACCGTACAGGAACCCATCAAGCCGACAAATCCTGTCAAGATGACGCAAGAAGTGAACGATGGGTTGGAAAAATTGGTTCGATCCCACATGGATCAATGGTTCTGGATACATCGGCGCTGGAAGCCGAAGTAAGGCGATCTCAGTTCAGCGAATTTGAGCCGCTGCCAGAATGGGCCCATAACCTATGCGCTGCACCAGCACGACAACGGGGCGGTCTCCAGGTGCCTCTGCCGTGATCTCAAGCGGTTCCGCCCCATCCCACTGCGCCAACTCATTCCACCCGTCCGTGACGTTCGCGTAGCTCAGCGTGTGACCCCGGTTTTCGCCTCGCGTAATCTTGACTTCGCTTTCAGGCGTGTATCGCACCATCTGAATGCTCATCGGGCCGGTGGCTTCCAGCGCTTTCGCGTTGATTTCAACCTTACTTCCAACTCGGGTGACATTGAGCGAGATTTTGGCGGAGACCTCGTGATGCTTTTGGATCAGATCGCTCACCTCCATGGGTTTGGCGCCGATAACATCATCCTCCCCATTGATCACCATCTGAGGCGTATAGATCATTCGGCGTCCATTGGCCCTCGCATAGCCTCGTTGCCGTTTTGTATATGCCGGTACCGCGAACTTATCCTTCCAGCCAATGTAGTCCCAATAGTCCACATGCAGCGCCAGGGCGATCACGTCGTCGCGCTCCGCAAGTTTATGCAACATCGCATCCGCTGGAGGGCAAGACGAACATCCCTGAGACGTAAACAGCTCCACGACAACCGGAGAAGATTGTGCCCACACCGCAGAGCCCGCAAACATCCAAAGGGCGGTAAAAGTTGCGGCGAGGGTTTTCATGGTGAATCAGTCTCCGATCTGTGCCAAAACAGAAGTAACCATGCCGTCCTGAAATAACCAATCAAGGTTTCGAGAGACAAATTTACCGAGTTTCCGGGCTTTGCACATATTTCGGTGTACAATGGTATACAAAATTGCCGCACCTGCCAGATTGCCTCTTGATTGAAGCGCAATTTGGGTCCACAGAACGCACAACACAATAAGGTTTTCATAGCAAGAGAGGGAATTTCCGATGCCCATTACTGTTGGACATGACACTTCCAAGACCCGCAAAACCATCTCGGCTGGAGGTGCGTCAGTATCATATTATTCAATTCCTGCCGCGCAAGAGGCCGGATTAGGCGACTTTTCAAAGCTTCCTGCCGCATTGAAAGTCGTGCTGGAAAACATGCTGCGCTTTGAGGATGGAAAGACTGTCACTATCGACGACATCAAGGCATTTGCGGAATGGGGCGCCAATGGCGGCCAAAACCCGCGCGAGATTGCCTACCGCCCTGCCCGCGTTCTATTGCAGGATTTCACCGGTGTACCAGCCGTCGTTGATCTGGCCGCGATGCGCGACGCGATCATTTCTTTGGGCGGAGATGCGCAAAAGATCAACCCGCTCAATCCGGTTGATCTGGTCATTGACCACTCGGTTATGATCGATGAATTCGGCAATCCGCGCGCGTTCCAGATGAACGTGGATCGCGAATATGAACGTAATATGGAGCGGTATACCTTTCTTAAGTGGGGTCAGAGCGCATTTAACAATTTCCGCGTCGTCCCCCCCGGAACCGGCATCTGCCATCAGGTAAACCTTGAATACCTTAGTCAAACCGTCTGGACCGACACGGACCAGAACGGTGAAGAAGTTGCCTATCCAGACACATTGGTCGGCACGGACAGCCACACCACGATGGTGAACGGTGCTGCTGTTCTGGGCTGGGGTGTTGGTGGGATCGAGGCCGAAGCTGCGATGTTGGGCCAACCCATTTCCATGTTGATCCCCGAAGTCATCGGATTTGAACTGACCGGCAAGATGATGGAGGGCACAACCGGCACCGACCTCGTGCTGAAAGTAGTTGAAATGCTGCGTGCCAAAGGTGTAGTGGGCAAATTCGTCGAGTTTTACGGCGCAGGTCTGGATACCCTGCCACTGGCTGATCGCGCGACGATCGCCAACATGGCGCCGGAATACGGGGCGACCTGTGGTTTCTTCCCGATTGACAACGAAACCCTTCGCTACCTGCGCAATACAGGTCGTGATGAATCACGCGTAGCGCTGGTCGAAGCCTACGCCAAAGAAAACGGTATGTGGCGCGGCGTAGACTATGCCCCGATCTACACCGATACGCTGCACCTTGATATGACTTCGATCGTGCCGGCAATCTCGGGACCAAAACGCCCGCAGGACTATGTGGCGTTGATTAACGCCAAGGCGGCATTTGCCAACGAGATGAGCGAAACCTTCAAACGCCCCATGGGTAAGGAAATCGCCGTTGAGGGTGAAGATTACACGATGGAAAGCGGCAAGGTTGTGATAGCGTCTATCACCTCGTGCACGAACACCTCCAACCCTTATGTGATGATTGGCGCCGGACTGGTGGCACGCAAGGCCGCCGCACTGGGTCTGAACCGCAAGCCCTGGGTCAAGACATCTCTTGCCCCAGGAAGTCAGGTCGTCTCGGCTTATCTTGAGGCCGCTGGACTTCAGGAAGATCTTGATAAGATTGGTTTCAATTTAGTCGGCTATGGCTGCACAACCTGCATCGGCAACTCAGGCCCGTTGCAACCCGAGATCAGCAAGGCAATCGCAGACGGTGATTTGGTGGCGACATCTGTCCTTTCGGGCAACCGCAATTTCGAAGGGCGGATCAGCCCGGATGTGCGCGCTAACTACCTCGCCTCACCGCCGCTTGTGGTTGCTTACGCGCTTGCCGGCACGCTCGACATCGATCTGACGGCCCAGCCTCTGGGTACCGACAAAGACGGCAACGACGTATTCCTGAAAGACATCTGGCCCACCTCTCAGGAAGTGGCCGAACTGGTCGAAGCGACCGTCACACGCGCCGCCTTCCTTGAGAAGTATGCGGATGTCTTCAAGGGAGATGACAAATGGCAGGGTGTGCAAACAACTGACGAACAGACGTATGACTGGCCGCCAACATCTACATACGTCCAGAACCCGCCCTATTTTCAGGGCATGGGTGCAGAGCCGGGCGTGATTTCCAACATTCAGGGAGCCAAAGTTCTGGCTATTCTGGGCGACATGATCACAACCGATCACATCAGCCCGGCCGGATCGTTCAAAGACACGACTCCTGCTGGTCAGTACCTGATTGAACGGCAAGTGCCCGTCCGGGAATTCAACTCTTACGGATCACGGCGCGGTAATCACGAGGTCATGATGCGCGGCACATTTGCCAACATCCGCATCAAGAACGAGATGCTGGACGCGGTCGAAGGCGGCTATACCAAAGGACCGAGCGGTGATCAGGCGTCAATCTACGACGCTGCGATGGCCTATCAGGAGACGGGGACACCGCTCGTGGTCTTTGGCGGCGAACAATACGGTGCCGGGTCATCGCGTGACTGGGCGGCCAAGGGCACAGCCCTGTTGGGTGTCAAAGCAGTGATTGCCGAAAGCTTTGAACGTATCCACCGCTCAAACCTTGTGGGCATGGGCGTCATCCCGTTTGAATTCACCGGCGGCGATACCCGCAAATCTCTTGGATTGACGGGTGACGAAAGCGTTTCGATCTCGGGTCTCGATACCATCCAGCCTCTGCAAGAGGTGCCCTGCACTATCACCATGGCAGATGGGTCCGTTAAAGAGATCACACTGAAATGCCGCATCGATACCGCGATCGAGATCGAATACATCGAACATGGCGGCGTATTGCATTACGTGCTGCGCAATCTGGCCCAAGCAGCCTGATGCGCGTTGCGCTGGTCACCGGCGCCGCCCGGGGGATCGGGCGCGCCATTGCCCATGATCTGGCAGGTGACCACGCCACGGCCATCACCCATCATACTACCGATCCCGGGCCGCTCTTGTCAGAGCGGCCCGACATATTTCCAATCAAGGCAGACCTGTCCAATTCGGAAGAGGCCGCGCACGTCATCCAGTCGGTTATCGACCAATTCGGCCAGATTGATGTGATCGTTAACAACGCAGGCGTCGTTTTGCCAACACCTTGCAAGGCGGAGGCGTTTGACGACCACAGGCTGACACTTGAGGTCAACCTCATCGCGCCCGTTGCACTGTTATCAGCTGCTCTGCCACATCTGAAACCGGGTGCAAGTGTTATCAATATCTCGTCAGGCAACGCAGTGCTTCCCGCGAAGGGCGCATCGATCTATTCCGCAAGCAAAGCCGCCCTGAACACCTGGACCCGAGGCATGGCAAAAGAGCTTGGTCCCCGGGGTATCCGCGTCAACGCCATCTCCCCCGGCGCAATTGAGCGCAAAGAAAGCCCACGTCCGGATGATCTTATCGAATTGTTTGTCAAGGACACCGCATTAGGGCGGGTGGGTGCGCCTGAAGATATTACTCCTGTCGTTCGTTTCCTCGCAACGAATGCATCGGCATTTATTACCGGCGAAAATATCTCTGTTTCAGGGGGTTACCGTCTTTGATTAAACCGGGACCATGGGTTTGATCAAAACGATAATTGGCAGAATTGAGCCTAAAGTTTCTGGTGTGAAGCCCTATTTAACTGATAACGGCACTCTTGTGATGCTACACGAGATTTTTTATCGCCGGAAGCGACAAGGCCGTCTAATCTGCTTGGAAAAAATTGCCAGAAACTCGCTCGTGTCATCGTATAGGCTAACGATCAGGTTGTTAGAGAAATGCCGTAGTCGCAGCCAAGATTTGCCTTGGACTGGGAAATGGATGCTAGCAGATAGCTACGAATTCGGCTTGTGAAACGCCTGTCCCAGACCTCTTTTAAGTCATGCTTCCAGCGCTTCTGGGACCGCCAGCAATCTTTGAGCGTTCTTCAGATGTCGCGCAGCGAGCGAACGACCCTGCCGCCCCGAAGCGAAGTGGCGCGCCGCATTCATAGGGTTGCCAATATCCAATTCTGGGAAGAGAAACTCGATCTCTTTTTGATTGTCTTCATCAAGTGACTTCATCGCCTCCGTGCCGAGATAAAGCGTCTCAGTCGGTGCTCCGTTCGAATAAACGATCTCGTGTGAATTACATAGGAGATGCACATAGGTGATTTCGTGGATGTCCTCGGCGATTTCGATATTGGGAAGTGTCAAGAGTTGCTTTGCAGCGACAAGAACCTCCGGAGTCCCGAACATGCGCTGCGCAATACGCGAGCGAACAAGAACACGGTGTTGAGGAGAAACCAAAAGATCAATTAACGGCAGACCTCCGCCCAACGCGCCAGCGCGAATGCGAATTGGAAGTAGGTTTGGCAGTTCGGCCAAGATCTCTGATGAGCAGACGCGCTGTCCCACCCATTGTAGGCGCTGCGGTCCATTGTCCGCTGTAAGCACGAGGTCGCCCTTTGCTAGGTCCTCGACTGGACGCTGCCCAACCGGCGTATCGATAAGTGTCCCTGCCGCAAAACAGACCACTGTTTCGAAGTTCGTTTCGCTGCCAATGTATGCATTGCCGTTCGAAAGTCTGTCATTGCCATTCCCACCATCAAGCGTGCTGTTGATGGTCCCGCCGTCGCCGAGCCTGACAAAGTCATCTCCATCTTGTGTCTCAAGCTTGTCGATCACGAAACCGTCGCCGAGAGTAACGCTGTCGTCGCCCTTGTCCGTCTTCAGGTCGTTGATGACTGCGTTGTCACCGATCACAATCGTGTCCGCGCCGTCTCCGGTATTGATGTTATTTACCGACAAATTGTCGCCGATGGTAATCGTGTTATTACCATCGTCGGTGTTGATATTGTTGAGGGTTACGCCATTGCCCAACGTAATGACATTGTTGCCGTCCTTGACGTCGATGTCCTCAATATTGGCCCCATCGCCGATGCTGATTGTGTTCAATCCGTCCTCGGCTCTGATGTCCTTTACCTGAAGGCCGGGTCCGGCGGTGAATGTGTTGTCACCTTGCCCAAGTTCAATGTCCTGATTGCTGAAGTCTGCGTTCGCGCCGACCACCACGGTGTCGCTGCCGTCGTTCATGTCGAAATTGCTGATGGTTGTGAAATCGTCGCCGATTGTCACCGTATCAGCGCCGTCTGACCCCGTGAATTCATCGATCGAGACATTGTTTCCTGCCGTCAGCGTGATGCTTTCTGCGTTTGCTGCATCTAACTTTACATCGGAAATGTCGACATTATCCGCGATGCTAACGTTGGGATTTGTATCGGTGTCGAAGTTCAGATCAAAGTTGTTGGTGTTGCTACTGTTGATCTGCACGTCAAAACTGGTGCTAGAACCGCTAGCGGCCTGAAAGTTCGTATTGGCGTCAGCGGACGGGTCGATGATGAAGATATCGCCATCATTAACCGATATCGTGCCGCCAGCATTAATCTCACCCGGCCCGAGGGGAAATTTGTTCTGATCGACAATCGTGAACGTCGCCATTGACTGTTCCTCTTGGTATTTTTCTCAATAAGCGTTCAGACTACCAAAAGGAGATTAATAATACTACAGATACCATACCGATTTTATTAAAAAAAGAATTCTCCCAATTAAATGCCGGCTGAATGGTCGTCATTTGGTCGGGGCCGGACCGTTAAATACCGGCACCAAGCCAAAGCCGACTTTGTCCGCTCGGATAGTCTTTGCTTACATCGATCTTTGTTTTAAAAGTAAATCGGTGCAGTCTAGAGCATTGATTTAATGTTTTTCTGTTACTGAGCTTTTGATAGCAATGCGTTCGAAAAAAACCGGCCTACCCTTTGCGAAACAAACTAAACCCGGATTTCTTCGCCTTGGCCTTTGGCTTGTCACCAAAATCAACGCCACATTCCTCAAAGAAGCTGCGCACTTCTGGTGTCAGCATGCCACGGCCGCTTGCATACTGTGGCAAGTCAAAGCCCCCGCCATAGTTGAGTTCTATGATGACGGGGCCATCCGCAGTGATTGCAATATCGGTCGATTGATATCGAATGGGTGCGAAGATATTGGCCGCACGTGCGTTAATCTCCAGAAGCTCGTCCCAAAATGGTAGTTTGAGCCCCTTCAAGCCAGAAGACATCGGGTGGTCATCGTGAAACGTGACCTCCATTTCGGCACGCTCCGCTACAGTTTGGATCACGCCGGTTTCAACGTCGACTTCGCTGGCTAGGTTCCCTGGTCGCCAGAAGGCGTCGGCGATATTGTTGCCCTGGGGCAGCTTAATGATTGCCAAGGGGCAAAAGACGCCATCACCCTTAACCATATTTACCATGCGCACCGTGGCAAGTGCAGAGGCATAGCGCCCGATTTCAGGGTGATTTTCGAGATTGTTCTGCAAAACATAAGCATTCTCACCCACGAATTCAGACACAAACTTTTCGTATGTGATAGGGTCGTGACCCGAACATGTTATGTGAGTGTCGTCGGCGGCTTCTATCCTGAATGCACCAAAGCTTACCATCCCATCAACTATCTTGCCAAAAAGCCCACCTTCAATGTTGGGCATGACAACATCCCGCAATTGTTCGGCGGTTCCGATTTTTGTTATGCCGGGATAAATTCGCGAGGATTTGTCAATGACTGCGAGGATTGGTGGCACGGGAACGCCGCCTGCAGACATTAACGTCGTTGCCAGCACCTTGTCCTCGGCGGCACCGCTCCAGCTTTTGTTGTTACAGGTGTGGGTGATGTCCCAGTGCAGATCGTTTGAGATATATGCGGCTCGTTGTTCGTCCGTGAAATTGTCGTTCCGAAACAGCCCATTACGGATGTATTCGACCATGTTGAGACGGCTGTGGGATTTGGATATTTTGCCAAAATCGCTTTGGATTTGTAGAACTGAGCGCCCACTTTCGCGGGCCGCGTAGACCAGCAGGTCTTTGTGGCTGCTATCTCGGGCGGAATAGTAATCCTTCTCGTCCAATTCGACTGCAGTGTCTGCGTTTTGAACGTTCATCTTGGCTCCAATCCTTGCATCGCTGTATAATTGTTCCGGATTTGGATACGGTCTTGCCATTCAATTATGGTGGAAATTTGACACTGGTCAGTCAGCTTTCACAGTAGTCGAAAATCTTCTCACGATTGCACGTCAGCCTTTCGGCGCGCCATGGATACCAACAAACACATAAGTCTGTTGCAAAGCGACTTTGTCTTTCAATGATACGCTGATCACAATCTCATCCAGAATGTGCTGTCTCTGGTAATACGTGTCCGGATGGTTCACCCCTGCATCCTTGACGGATTCAGAGCTATCACCAAAGCAATCCCTCACCATCTGGTTGACAGCTTCAAAGGACTGCTTTGCCGCATCAGACCGATAGTCAAATCCCCAGGCGCAATGATAAGTATTTGCACCCGACAATGACCTGACGACAGAGCATTTCTCTGCCCCAGGCAGCATCCCAATTGAATTTGCCGTTGTGACGTCCTCCAGAAAATTTGATTCTGCCAGCGCCACCAGCCCGCCCATCTGATCGCAGATTTCGGCGGCAGATCCGGTCTTGGCAAACATCAGGGCCACCATGCAAGCAAGGACGGTCGCTAATTTGGACGGTTGATGACGCGGTGATAACGACAGCATGGGGGCTCAAGTTCCTTTACTAAGAATGCGTTGACTTAAGAAGCGCGTTTTCCGCAGCTGCAGCAGTCACTAAGACCCGTTCATTCCCGCAAGCCTATTCAGGCAGGAATTCACCACTGCCACCCCAATCTTCGGGCATGTCTTTCAACTTGGGCAATCCGTCCTTGATCGGCAGAACTGAGTTCTCGTAGTTGATGTGGACGGTGGGCGTGAAATCGAGATCAGACAGTAACCCTGAAAATATATCGAACAGGCCGGCTTCGGGCATAACCGCCCCGACAAGCCCGTTGCACGTAGCGCAGGACAATCTGCCGCCTTCTGGATGCCCGGATTTGGAATACCGTCTGATGTTTTCTTCACCTGATGTAAAACGGACCATGTCCTTCGGCCAAAGAACGGGCGTGTTGACTGGCGAACCGGTTACGCTGCGGCACGAATTGCAATGACAATAACATTGAACAACTGGCTCGCCTTCTGCCTCTAGTTTTACCTCTCCGCATGAACACTGAGCGTGGTACGTCATACCGTTCCTCCTCTTGCAGTCGTTTTACGGCGGATAGTTACACCGCTGCCCGCCAATGGTAAACGCCCGCAATTTCTGACGTTGCTCCGTCTTGTAGCACAAGGGCGATCAGTCCTGTGTAACCTCAAGCACTGGCCTAATTGTTTCGGTAATCACCCTCTGTGTTAGCGGCCCGGCAAAACGCAATAAAACCTTACCATCGCCGTCAATGACATAAGTTTCCGGCACGCCGTACAGGCCCCAATCCAAGGCCATTCGTCCATCCTCGTCGGCGCCCATTGCAACATATGGGTCGCCAAGTTCCTCCAGAAACCCCAACGCATTTTGCCGGTTGTCCTTGTAGTTGATCCCGTAAATCGGAATGCCTTCATCGGCCAGCTTTTCCAGATTTGGATGTTCGACGCGACAAGGTGCGCACCAGCTGGCCCAATAGTTCACCAGTTTGATCTGACCGTCGCGCAATGTAGCGTCATCAAACAGCGGCTTGCTGTCCATCGCCGTCAGAACAACTGGCGGGGCAGCCTGCCCTTCTCGCGCAGAAGGCAGAGTATCCGGATCATCGCGGAACATGCCCACGGCTGCCATCACCGCAAAGGCGGCGAAGAGTATCGGCGGCGCAATCATGAGAGGGGATATTTTAGCCATCGGTTTGCCCGGCCCGTGCTTCCGTCTCAAGCAGTTTGGCTCGAACACGTCTACCTTTCCAAATGCTTGCAACCACCAAAAGGGCCAGCAATGCAATCGATGCCGCGTATGCCGAAAGAACGGTATCGGCGTATTTTCCAAGATCAGGCATCAACCTGCCATCCTTTCACGCGCCATAAGGGCCTTGATCCGACGCGCGCGGATCTCGGTGCCTGTGCGATATAAAACCAAGGCAAAGAACAACAGTACAAAGCCTGCGATGCAAATCAACAAAGGTTGATAAAACACGTCCGCGACGTGCTCTTCCTTGTCGAGCGACAGTGATGCACCCTGATGCAGGCCCTGATTCCAGAAGTTAACGGCATAGCGCGACAGAATGGCAAAGACCGAGCCAACCAGACACAGCACTGAGGTCAGATCTGCCGCCGTGTCGGGATTGTCGATTGCCTCCCACAACGCGATGTAACCAAGGTAGAACAGAAACAGGATCAGGAAAGATGTCAGACGCGGATCCCATGCCCAGTAGGTGCCCCACATCGGCTGACCCCAGATTGCGCCGGTGGCTAATGCGATCAGGGTCATGACAACGCCGACCGGCGCAGCCGCCTTTGCTGCCAGTGCACTGACATGATGACGTCGTATCAACCAGATCAGCGACGCAACCAGCATCATGAACCAAGCATTGATTGCCATCAGGGCCGAGGGCACGTGCAGGTATATGATTTTGACGGTGGACCCCTGACGATAGTCATCGGGCGTAAAGAAAAAGCCCCAGACCAGACCAACAACAAGACAGAGTCCTGCAAGCACCCACAATGCTGGCATTACCCTCTCGGTGGTGGCGAGGAATTTTCTTGGATTTGCATATTTCCACAACGACATGGATGTTACTTAGTCCTTCCTGTTCAGGGTCACAATTGCCCGCATCAGCGCAGATTGACACGCAATGCAGCGGCGCTGGCAAATGGTAGCAACGCGCCCGCCCCTGCTGTAATTCCAGCCAGCATCAACAACGGGGTCGTCATTTCCAAACCCTCCGCACCGCGCCGCGCAACCTCAGCGCCAAAGATCAGTGTCGGGACGTAAAGCGGCAGTACCAGCAGTGACATCAGTAGCCCTCCGCGTTTGATGCCCACAGTCAGCGCGGCGCCAAAAGTGCCGATCGCTGAAAGCGCCGGAGTGCCAAGGGCAAGCGAAACAACAAGTGGCACATATCCCTGCGGCGGCAGGTTCAGCAGCACGCCCAGAACCGGCGCCGCGATCACCAACGGCAAACCGGTTGTGATCCAGTGTGCCAATGCCTTGACGGCAGCCACCGCTTCAAGCGGTAGTGGGGCCGTTGCAAGCAGATCCAGGGTACCGTCTTCCCAGTCCAGCGCCAGAATCCGGTCCAGAGACAGCAGGCAGGCCAACAGCGCACCCAGCCATAGAACGCCGGCCGCAATGGACGCTAGCAATGCGCTTTGGGGACCAACGCTGAACGGTACCAGCACCGTAACGATCAGAAAAAAGGCAAGCCCAAGTCCAAACCCGCCACCTGCGCGAAATGCCAACTGAATGTCTCGGATCAGTAGAGCAATCATAGGTAGGCCCCATCCGGGTCGCTGAGTGGCGACATCCGGGCGCGATGTGGCGTGACGTCCAGCACCTCGGCATCAAGTCCCAGATCGATATGAGTTGCGATCAAGGCAGAACCACCCTGCCCCAGATGTCCAAGCACTGCATTTGCAAACAGCGTCACGGCTGCGCTGTCCAATGAGACGGTCGGTTCGTCCAACGCCCAAATCCTGCGTCCCGTTACCATCAGGCGTGCCAGCCCAAGCCGCCGCTTTTGCCCAGCCGACAAAGTGCCGGCAGATCGATCAGCCAATGAATCCAGATCGTAGGTCGAAAGAGCCGTAACCACATCTCCGGCCTGAAACACGCGAGCCCAGAAGGTCAGGTTCTCGCGCACCGTCATTGTAAGCTTCAGCCCATCAGAATGACCGGCATAGGCAATCTGGTCTTCGCCGCCGGTCACCTTTCCCGCAGTCGGCGATTGAAGACCCGCCAAAGTGCGCAACAAGGTGGTTTTCCCGGACCCGTTGGGCCCTCGCAGAATGAGTGCCTTTCCCGGTTGCAAAGAAAGGCTCAGCCCCTCGAGCACAGGAAGGCCGCCGCGCGCAATAGACAGATTGGTCGCTGTGAGTGTCATGTTAGCGGCTTATCCGATTGCAGCGATCGGCAAAAGAGCGGAAGCTTCACGCCTTGGTCACATCGGCAAGAGTGCCGCCGCGACACGCCGCCCTTCCGACAACAACACATTGTAGGTACGACAAGCCGCCGGTGAATTCATGATCTCGACCCCGATACCCGCCTCTTCCAATCTGGTGCGCAAAACGGGCGGAATATGCGCGATTTCGGGTCCGGTTCCGACCAACAGAACATCAATCTCTTCGGCAAGACCGAGCAAGGTGGCAACATCATCATACCCCCCCCATTGAACCGTGCCTGCAAGCCGGGTCAGCACAGCACCGTCGAAAACCTTCCCACCGATACGATAGAAACCTGGGCCATAGCCGTCGATCGGCGTCGCGTTCTCATATTGAATTTCGCTCAACTGCATCGTTTTATATCCGTCAGTCTAATATCGGTATGCCGCTTATCACAGCCAAACCAATGACTGAGTAGGCAACTATCCGGTAGGCCCCCTCTTTGGTCGGGTCAAATAATGCCTGCCCGATCAGGGTGGTTGTGACATAGGGTATAGCAAGCACACCCGCTGTCCAAATCATTTGCGGGTTAGAGAAACCGCCGAACAAGAGATTGATGAGCAGCAATATATCAAGCGCCGCAAGAAACAGAATCGTATTGGAACGAACCGCCAATACGGATCGTGCATTGGCCAGATAGAACATAATGACCACCGGGCCAGTCAGCCCCGTCATCCCGCCTACCAGCCCGGCGGCCCCTCCAATTAACATTCGACCGCGCTGTTTGAGGTCCCCATGCCAACGCCACCCGGCAATAACTGCAACCAGTGTTGTGCCCGCAACAACAGCGACGATCCATCGGATGGTCAGGGTGTCAAGATAGCTCATGACCCAAATACCAAATGGAATGGTCACAACGGCGGCTAGAACTAGCGCACCCACCTCGCGCCGGTCAGCCGTGCCCCAGGCTTTGGGCAGGATTGCCATATTACTAACCATGCCCGTGCACGCCATCAGCAAAATAACATCGGCGGGTGGCAAGTACTGTCCCGCGACCGGCACAAATATCAACGCCGTGCCGAATCCGGTAAACCCACGCACCAGCCCCGCCGCTGATATCGCCATGATCAGCCAGATCAACTCCGGTGTCTGCAGGGCTGACGCAATGGCATCAGGCATCTATGTTTGCAAATTGATTGCCCGCGTTTGCATCCGGTTTGGTCCAGTCGCGTTTCACGCCAAGATAGAGCAGGATGGCGGAGGCAACAAAAACAGATGAATAGGTACCAATTATAACACCCCAGATCATCGCAAAGACAAAGCCCCGGATCACATCACCGCCCAAAACGAACAACGAAATCAGCGCCAGCAAGGTGGTGACCGAAGTCATCACAGTCCGGCTAAGTGTTTCGTTGATCGACAGGTTCAACACTTCGGAAAGCTTCTGTTTTTTGTATTTGCGGAGGTTTTCCCGCACGCGGTCGAACACCACCACGGTATCGTTCAGCGAATAGCCCACAATCGTCAGCAGCGCCGCGATAATCGCCAGGTCAAACCGGATCTGCAGCTCTGAAAACACCCCGATTGTCAGAATGACATCGTGCACCAGCGCTGCAACAGCGCCGACCGCGAATTGCCATTCAAACCGCAACCAGATGTAGACAAGCACTGCCCCAATGGCCAGCATGACGGCAATCGCTGCGGTCTGGATCAATTCGCCAGACACTTTGGGTCCGACACTTTCCACCGAAACAAACTTGATGTCGGGTGCGACGGCCTGCAGCGCCGCTTCGACGTTGGTGATCACCTCGGATGTCACTGCTTCCTGACCGTCCTGCGCCTGAATGCGGATCATCGCGACATTCTGATCTGCTTCAAAGGTGGGGTCAAAGACTTCGGTGATGGTTATATCACCCAGTCCAAGCGCATCAATTGCCGTCCGGTAGGCCCCCACGTCAACCGGCTGGGCGCTTTCTGTTCGAATTGTCGTTCCACCACGGAAATCGATGCCAAAGTTCAGCCCGCGCACCATGAACGAACCAAATGCGACAACCATCATCAGGGCAGAAATACCCAGCCAAAGCTTCCATTTCTTGAAGAAATCGAACGAGGTTTGTTTCGGAACCAGTCTGAGCCGCATGCGTTATACCTCGATCTTCTTTGGGCGCCGACGCTCGAACCAGAGCACGATCATCAGTCGTGTAACAAAAATCGCCGTAAACACTGACGTGAGAATACCAAGCCCCAGCGTGATGGCGAAACCGCGCACCGGTCCCGACCCCATAACAAACAGGATCACCGCCGTGATGAATGTTGTGATGTTGGCGTCCAGTATGGCCGAAAGCGCCTTTTCATAACCCAGTTCAATTGCGCGCGCGGGCCCTTTGGCAGTTTTCAACTCTTCCCGGATCCGTTCAAACACCAGCACATTGGCATCTACCGCCATCCCCACCGTTAGCACGATCCCGGCAATACCGGGCAAAGTCAGGGTAGCCCCCACAAGGCTGAGTAATCCGAAAATCAGACCGATGTTAATGATCAGTGCGACGTTAGCGAATAGTCCAAACAGCCCGTAGCTCAGCGCCATAAACACTAGCACGCATACAAAAGCGACGATTGTCGCGATCTTTCCTGCATCAATGCTGTCCTGTCCGAGTTCCGGGCCGATGGTACGTTCTTCCAGAAAATCAAGCTTTGCCGGCAATGCGCCCGCACGCAACAGAACCGCCAGTGTCGTAGACTCTTCAACCGTGAAACGCCCGGTAATAATTCCGGAACCGCCAGGAATATGGGACTGGATTGTCGGTGCGCTGACAACTTCGTCGTCCAACACAATGGCAAACGGGTTGCCAATGTTTTCTGCCGTATAGTCGCCAAATTTACGCGCGCCTGACGTATTGAACCGGAACGATACCGCCGGCCCGCCGTTCTGATCAAAGGAAGGCTGGGCATCGACGAGTTCTTCGCCAGTCACAACGGCGGCGGCCTCGATGATGTAGTAGGTGTTCTCTTCGTCCAGCGATGGCACAAGTTTGTTACCGATGCCTGGTGCCGCATTGCTATCCGTCGTGCGTGACACCACCGGGTTGAAGGTCAATTGCGCCGTGGTGCCGATAATATCCTTGAGTTCCGACGCTGATCCTACCCCGGGCACCTGAATGAGAATGCGTTCCGCACCTTGCCGCTGGATTGTCGGTTCCCGTGTCCCTACCTCATCAATCCGGTTGCGGATGATTTCCAGCGATTGCTGCATTGTGCGCTCGTCCGTCGACAGCTTTTCCGCATCTGACAAATTAACAATGATCACATCACCCTCGGCGCGCACGTCGATATCATTTGCGCCAATGCCCGTCAGGGTCTGGACCGGGCGCGCCAACCCACGCACTACTTCCAGCGCGCGCGCCATGCCATCAGGCTCGCCGATGCGAACCCGCACTTCTCCGGGTTCAGCGGGCTGCTGCCGGATCGCCCCGACAGTCGCGCGCTCGGGGCGAAGGGCATTGCGGATCTCGGGCCACATTGCGTCCATGCGCGCCGCATAGACGTCTGCAAGCTGTACCTGTGCCAGCAGATGGGCACCGCCCCGCAAATCAAGCCCCAGATTGACCAAGCCAGAGGGCATCCAGGACGGCCAGCCTGCCGATGCCTCTTCCAGTTCAGGCGAAGCCCCCTGCATTTCGATCGCAGCCAGCGCGTCGTTGTGCACCTCGACGCGAGTGTAAAACCCATTGGGGATCGCCAGCATCAGACCGACGACGCACACCAAGACAATCGTCAGCCGTTTCCAAAGATCAATTTGCAGCATTAACCTGCCTTTTCAAACGCAAAAAAGAGGCCTGTTACTTGGCTGGTTCGGTCTTGGACGTTACTGAGGCGAGTGTGCTCTGTATCACGCGCACTTTGACGCCATCCGCAATCTCGATTTCAACTTCGCCCTCGTCTTTGACCTTCACGACTTTGCCGATCATGCCACCTTGGGTGATCACCTGATCGCCACGGCGCACAGCGGCAACCATCGCGGCATGTTCCTTCGCCTTCTTTTGCTGAGGCCGGATCAGCAGAAAATACATGATCCCGAAAATCAGGATCAGAGGAATAAATTGGGCGATTGCACTACCTTCCATGGGAGGTCCTTTTTCATATGTTACAGGCCCGCCAACAGGGGGCGCGAATTGCGCGGAACCTATGTGCTGGCGTTGGTCTTTGCAAGGTGTTTGCGCACATGGGTTTCCGGGCAGAAAATGAACCGAAATCCCGCAATATTGTGTACGCACAAGACGCTGATACAACCTCTGCGTGCCGAGGATTCTGTTGAAACTGCGATCAACGCCCGGCACAGTCCGTGTCGGGCCGCTTCGGCCCAAAGGACCACATGAGATTAACCTGACGCATCACATCTTAGCTCTCATGATCTTGCTGGTTACGCCTTGCGTGCAGGCGGAAGAAGTTGCCATGCTGCCGCAACTTTCAGCAGGGGAACGTGCGAACTGGCAGGCAGTCGGCTTGCTGTCCAAAACCGGCAGCCAAAGCGGCAAAGGCTGCACCGCCACGCTGATTGCGCCCGACAAAGTGCTTACGGCAGCGCATTGCGTGGCCAATCGGGCTGGCTACAGCGGTCCTGCAGAAGAGCTTCAATTCAAGGCCGGGCAAAACGGCACAAAGGTCGCCGCCACCCGATATGGCAAGCGGGTCGCGGTGCATCCGATCTACGGCATCACAAAAGGCGTCGAAAAAGCGGCCTACGATGTGGCAATCGTCTGGCTCAACCGACCAATTGGCGCGGATGTCGCTGCCCCCCTGCCGCTCTCGACACAACTTGATGCCGGGCCACCGCTGGCGGTGCTGGGCTATCAACAACGCAACCGCGACGTCCTGAACGGACGCTTTGACTGCGACGTCACGATATCACGGTCTTTTGTCTACCAGCTTGGCTGCCACGTCATCAGCGGCAATTCCGGCGGCCCAGTACTGCAGCGCGCAGAAGACGGCTGGCAACTGGTCGGCGTGGTGAGCGCCAAAACCGGAGTCGCAGGCCCCGGCCGCGCCATCGTTGTCCCTATCGGCCAATGGGTTCTGCATCAATTGGACACGCCCAGAACCAACTAACCCGCCGCCGGTCTTGGCAGTGACGTGTAATGGCGTCATGATGGGCCGAACCCATTTGAAGATTTCGATATGTTTAAAGATATTCAGAGTGTTTTGTTAAACCCAGTGACCCTGCCGCTGGTTGCCATCGCATTACTTTGCATCGTGGTATTCTGGACGCTGATCACCCTGTGGCCAGACGCGAAACTCAAGGAAAGGCGGTTTTCCCAAAGCCCGCTGATGAATGCCCTCGCATGGTTGGGCGTGGCGCTGGTCATTCCGGTTGTGCTGGTCGTGGCGTTCGCATTCTGGGAACTTCTCATTCTTGCGCTGAAATTTCCTGATGCCAACACGCCCGCATCAGAAATTCGCTGGCATGCCTCGATTATGCTGGCGATGCTGGCGGCTATTGGTGCAGTGTTTACACTGGTCTTTGCTTTTATCCGAGCCTTTGCAACCGAACGACAAACCCGCGCAACCGAAGAGGGCCTGATTACCGAGCAGATCAGCAAAGCCGTTGAAGGGTTGGGCGCAGAAAAAACCGTCAAGGACGGCAAAAAAGAAAACTCTGCCCGCAACATCGAAGTCCGCGTGGGCGCGATCTACGCGCTGGAACGGATCGCGCAGGACAGTGATCGCGATCATATCCGGATCATGGAAATCCTCTGCGCCTATATCCGCGAAAATGCCCCGGCTGCAAACGCTTCACCCTGCCCTTTCGAGTCGGAGGAAGCGCCGGAAAGTGATGAAGTCAATACGTGGGCACAAAAACTCAAAGGTCCAACAACCGACATTCGCATCGCTCTAGAAGTCATTGGCCGCCGCACCAAAAAACAGATCGCGCTGGAGCGCGATGCAGAGTTGGGCGGTCGCAAGTTCCGCTACCAGCTGGACCTGCGTGGCACCTGCTTGCAGCGTGCAGATCTTTCAGAGTTGGATTTCAGCGAGGCATTACTCAACGGCGCGCAGATGCAATGGGCGATCTTTCGCATGGCGCGGATGCGAAAGGCACGCCTAAGTGGAGCGTGGATGCAAGGGGTAGATCTCCGCGAAGCGCGGATGCAAAGGGCAGACTTTTACGAGGCAAGAATGCAGGGGGCACACCTCAGCAGCGCGCGGTTGCAGGGGGCGGACTTCAACAGTGCATGGATGCAGGCGGCACACTTAGACAGGGCGCGGATGAGTGGGGCAGTTTTTTTGGAGGCGCGTATGCAGGGGGTAAACCTCACCGAAGCAAAGATTCAGGGGGCTGACCTCAGAGCCGCACGAATGCAAGGGACAAATCTCTGTCGGGCACGGATGGACGAAGAAACCAAACTTGAGGCAGCTTCTCTTCAAGGTGCTGCGGTGAGAGAGGTTGATCTTGAACACGTAAGGCTCTTGCAGAAACAGGTCGATGAAATGTTTGGCGATGGTTCAGTTAAATTGCCTTCTACTTTGTCTCCTCCGAACCTTTGGCCAAAAACAAAACTCGACTCGTTGATGTTCCAAGCGTTTTGGATCTCTTGGAAAGAAAAGATCGGTTACGATCCGTCGACAGATACGCCATAACATCCGCCAACACCGACTCGAGCCAAGGACGATCCCATGCATGATATCCGCGCCATCCGTGACAATCCGACTGCTTTTGATGCCGCTCTGGCCCGCCGGGGGGATGCGGCAATCTCAGCGGATATTCTGGCCATTGATGCCGCGCGGCGCGCCAAGATAACAGCCGCAGAAACCGCGCAGGCCGAACAGAATGCGGCCTCCAAACAGGTTGGGGCTGCCAAGGCCAAGGGCGATGAGGCTGAATTCGAACGCCTGCGCGCGCTGGTGTCCGAGAAAAAGGCGGAAATCGCCCGCCTGAATGACGAGGCGAAAGAGGAAGATGCACGGTTAACCGGTCTGCTCGCCGAAATCCCGAACCTGCCCTATGACGACGTACCTGAAGGTGTGGATGAAGAGGAAAACGTCGAGGTGTCCCGCTGGGGCACGATCCCTGAATTTGATTTCACCCCCAAAGAGCATTTTGAGATCGCAGGTGTCGCGGCGGGTTTGGATTTCGACACTGGCGGCAAATTGTCCGGCAGCCGCTTTGTCATGATCAAAGGTGCCGTGGCGCGCGTACACCGGGCGCTGGCGCAGTTCATGATCGACACCCATGTGGACAAAAACGGCCTGAGCGAACGTAATACGCCGGTGCTGGTGCGCGACGAGGCGATGTATGGCACGGATAAGTTGCCCAAATTCGGTGATGACAGCTATCAGACCACCAATGGCTGGTGGCTGATCCCCACGTCTGAGGTTACGCTGACCTATTCGGTTGCGGACGAGGTGCTGGAGCAGTCTGCCCTGCCCGTCCGTATGACCGCTCACACGCTGTGCTTCCGCTCCGAAGCTGGATCAGCGGGGCGGGACACCGCAGGCATGCTGCGCCAGCATCAGTTCGAGAAAGTCGAGATGGTCAGCATCACCCATCCGGACGAAAGCGACGCCGAGCAAAAACGCATGTTGCGGTGCGCCGAGGATTTGCTGGAACAGTTGGGCATTCCTTATCGGACCGTGGTGCTGTGCACTGGCGACATGGGCTTTGGCGCCCGTCGTACATATGACATCGAGGCATGGGTGCCGGGACAGAATACCTATCGCGAGATCAGTTCGGTTTCGACCACCGGGGATTTTCAGGCCCGGCGGATGAATGCGCGCTTCAAACCCGAAGGTGGCGGTAAACCGGAATTTGTGCATACACTTAACGGATCGGGTTTGGCTGTGGGCCGCTGTCTGATTGCTGTTCTGGAAAATGGACAGCAGGCAGACGGGTCAGTGGTGTTGCCCGAAGTGCTGCGCCCATATCTGAAAGGCAAAGGCATGATCGGGGCGGACGGGCAACTGCAGTAGGCTTGTCCGTAACATTAGGGTGAGGAATTAACACGTTGCATTTTAAAGCTATTCTGGCATTTGCAGTTGCCGTAATCTTTGCGATATCCCCACTGTTCGTCCGCGACTTTGCAGGTTTTGGCCCAAACCAGTTTCCGATCCCGCAAGTTGATGCGCCGATCAATCCTGCGCGATATGCATTCGCGATTTGGGGCCTGATCTATCTCTGGTTGGTTATCAGTATGGCGTTCGGGCTGATCCGCCGCCCAACGCACCCCGAATGGCAGGCGATGCGCCCCTTTCTCATTGTATCCATGTTGCTTGGCGCTAGCTGGCTGCCCGTCGCCCAATTAAGCGCCGTTTGGTCAACGGTACTGATCTGGTTGATGTTGATCGCGGCGTTGATCGCCCTCCAGAAGGCGCCAGAACATGATCGCTGGTGGGTCAGAGCGCCCTTATCCATTTATGCGGGCTGGCTGAGCGCCGCCAGCTTTGTTGCTGTTGGTCTGCTACTTGGGGGCCATGGTGTGCTGAGTCCGCATAATGCCGCGATTGCCGTTCTTTGCGCTGCCTTGGGCTTTACCACCATCGTCCAGATCAAAATGGGACGCGCGCCGCTTTATGGCGCGACGGTGGTTTGGGCTTTTATCGCTCTGGTTCTTGCCAATTTTGAAACCGACCCGGGCGTCGCTGCACTCGCGGGCATGGGCGCGCTGTTTCTATCAGCCCTCAGTTTCTGGGCCACCTACCGGCGCACTTTTTCCACCGAGATCATCAATGTGGACGACAAAATTGTGAACTGAATACAATATTGCTTTGATGCGCGCGCGTCTGAGTCAGATTTCACTCCGGGTGTACGTTCGGCGATTGACCCAGCGCCAGAACCATTCGAACCATGAACTGACAGCCGGCAAAAACGACCCAAAAATAGGTCGGAAACGGACACGCCCCCGCTCTGCAGTCCTGCGCATCCTGAAGGGGCACAAGCCCTTTTTCTGAGACCCGCCATGAATCAGCACCACAGCAGCACCCGCAAAATCGACCCAAGCAAGGGCGCATTCCTGGGCGACAACACACCCAACGATGCAAACCGGATCGAAATCGGACCGACACAACTGGCCTATCGGGAATGGGAAAAAGCGGGACTACAGTTGCCTGATCTGCAAGCCATGCGCCGATACCGTTGGGAACGGTTGACCCGCCATATTGTTGAGCGGGATTACGGCGGGTTGCTGATGTTTGACCCACTCAACATTCGCTATGCGACCGACAGCACCAATATGCAACTTTGGAATACCCACAATCCGTTTCGCGCGGTGCTTGTTTGTGCAGACGGATACATGGTGATCTGGGACTACAAGAACTCACCTTTTCTTAGTGAGCATAACCCGCTGGTGCGGGAACATCGCGCTGGCGCGGACTTGTTTTACTTTGACCGAGGCGACAAGGTCGACGTCGCAGCGGATGTGATTTCAAACGAAGTGCGTGCCCTTGTTGCCGAGCATGGTGGGGGCAACAAACGCCTCGCCGTTGATAAGATCATGTTGCACGGTCTTCGTGCCCTCGAGGCGCAGGGGTTTGAGGTGATGGATGGCGAAGAGGTCACGGAAAAGTCTCGCTCAGTCAAAGGCGTTGACGAAATTCTGGCCATGCGTTGCGCCAACCACGCCTGCCAAACGGCAATAGCTGTCATGGAAGACGCGGCTCGAACGGGCGTGCCACACGGAAATATGTCCGAAGATGATATCTGGGCGGTGCTACACGCTGAAAACATCCGCCGGGGAGGAGAATGGATCGAAACACGGCTACTGACCTCTGGCCCACGCACGAACCCGTGGTTTCAGGAATGTGGCGGGCGGATCGTGCAGAATAACGAGATTGTCAGTTTTGACACAGACCTCGTCGGGTCCTACGGCATATGCGTCGACATTTCGCGCAGCTGGTGGATTGGCGATCAGAAACCCCGTCCTGACATGATCTATGCAATGCAACATGGCCATGAGCACATCATGCAGAACATGCAGATGCTGAAACCCGGTGTCATGATCCCGGAACTGACGGCAAATACTCATGTGCTGGACGCGCAGTTTCAAGAACAGAAATATGGCTGTCTGATGCACGGCGTTGGGTTGTGCGATGAATGGCCGTTGGTGGCCTATCCCGATCAGGCCGTCGCTGGTGCGTTCGACTATCCGCTAGAAGCAGGCATGGTCCTCTGCGTCGAAACGCTGGTCTCTCCCGAGTGCGGCGATTTTTCGATCAAGCTGGAAGATCAGGTTTTGATTACTGAAGACGGTTTTGAAAATCTGACGACATATCCGTTTGATGATGCTTTGATGGGACGGTGAGTTAGGAAATAGGACCAGAGCGGCAATCTGCCTCCAGGGAAAAAATCCGAATACAATAATTGAGAATGCATCGCTACGGCGGACCGACCTCTGGGCGCTGGTAAACCACCAGAAATAGCAACTCTTTAGTTGAACGGCGCGGATGCCCTCCGTTTTTTTTGACCCGCCGCGTCGCAAGCTCAAGCGGGCAGCATGCCCCCGTTCTGAGATTATAACATATAGCAATCCGTTATTGATCGGTCGAGAATCACGACTGCAATTGGGCGCAATTCGGACCTACTTGGGTTGGAAAATGGAAGAGCATGGTGAAATTGAGCACAATGAGGTATATTCCTAACAGCGCAACTGCATTTGACGCGCAAGTTAGGTGAAATTTCATGTCACCGATCTTTTTTAATAACTGTATTTGGAGAAAATTATGTCAAATCATAAATCAAGCGCCGCCACCATGAGGCGTGTCACCGGCGTCACACCAGAAATGAGTTCCGAAACGGTTCTTGAGCTTGGCCCGCTTGCCCCGCTTGTTGGTAAATGGGAGGGAAAGAGCACCGGATGGAACATGATTGCGTTGCCGTTCAAGGACAGCACAAACCCAAAAATTCCATATCGCATTCTGATGAACCAATATGACGAGAAATTGGATTTTTCCACCGTAGGCGACAAAATTCCCAACCGGGGGATCAGCGAAGACCAAGAGGTGGCGACGCTCGATTATCAGCAAGTCGTCACGCAGATCAACGCGGAGGATTTCCCAGACACCCGTGACAATCCGAACGACCCGGATGATCACGGTCAAGCTGGTCCTCCGGGAAGTGATATTCACCATGAACCCGGCCTGTGGATATTTGTCAAAGATGGTGAACCCAAAATCAACGGCATCAATATTGCCAGGCTAGCTTCGATCCCTCACGGCAATTCTGTATTAGCTACCGGCATTTCTGATGAGGTCGAAGGTATGCCGGAAATCCCAGGTGTTAACGCGCTTCCGTTTGGCAGGTTTGAAAGCATCGATCAGACACCGCCTGATGAGTACGACTTCCGCGACCCTGCGGATGAATACCTGTCGCCTTACAAGCATTACATCGATCACCCGTTCATGGGTACCGCAGCGGGCTTCCCGGGGTTTCCGGGCTTCAGCCCACGTGACATGAACCAGATTCTCAACTTTGCTAATCAAGGCGTCGATATTGTCAAAACAACCGTATTGAATGTGGACAGCACGCGCGAACACGGCGGCATCAAGAATATGCCATTTGTACAGCGAGAAGCAGAGCCTGTTTCCATGCGATCAACTTTCTGGATCCAACAACTCAGAGAAAAGGACAATTACGGCAATCCAAAACTGCGATTGCAATATAGTCAGATCGTCATGCTGGACTTTTTCCCTAATCGCGAGGATCAGATGCCGGGCCGGGCACAATGGCCACATATCAGCATAAATACGCTTGAGAAGGTCGGCGAGTACCCAAATTACCCAGTCAACTAGTCGGATCAATAACGAAGGGAAGCAGGTTGCTTCCCTTCTGTGCTCGGATTGAAATGCGTTCCGTCAAATACACCCAGCCACCGTCCAATGCTCACCCGTCGGCGCGGGCCTCGGCTCTTGATTTGCCGCTTACGTCCAACGCCAATGTCGCGCCCATTAACCCGTCAAGATCGCCGTCGAGCACGCCCTTAGTGTCCGAGGTCTCAAAGTTGGTGCGCAAATCTTTGACCATCTGGTATGGCTGCAGCACGTAGGACCGAATCTGGTTGCCCCAACCGGCGTCGCCTTTGCTTTCATGGGCATCATTGATCGCCGCGTTCCGGCGATCCAGTTCCATTTGATAGAGGCGCGACTTCAGGGCTTTCATTGCGATGTCGCGGTTCTGATGTTGCGATTTTTCGGACGATGTCACCACGATTCCAGTTGGATTGTGGGTTATACGCACGGCAGAGTCTGTTGTGTTGACGTGCTGTCCACCTGCGCCGGAACTGCGATAGGTATCGATGCGAATATCGGCCGGGTTCACCTCAATCTCGATATTGTCATCGACAACCGGGTACACCCAGACGGATGAAAACGAGGTATGGCGCTTGGCCGCGCTATCAAACGGGCTGATCCTTACCAGACGATGCACACCACTCTCGGATTTCAGCCAACCGTAGGCATTCAGGCCGGAAATCTTGTAGGTTGCTGACTTGATACCGGCTTCTTCACCCGCGCTCTCGGACTGCAACTCGACTTTATAGCCCTTCTTTTCTGCCCAGCGGACATACATGCGCGCCAGTATGTTGGCCCAGTCGCAGCTTTCGGTTCCCCCTGCCCCGGCGTTGATCTCAAGGAAGGTGTCATTGGCGTCTGCCTCACCATCCAGCAACGCCTCCAGCTCTTTTTGTGCGGCCTTCACCGCCAGAGCCTTGAGTGAAGCCTCTGCCTCTGCAACCACCTCTTCATCTTCTTCCATTTCACCCAATTCGATCAGGTCCACAGTGTCTGTCATATCTTGTTTAATGTCCGCATAAGTCGCCATGGCATCCACCAATGCCTGCCGCTCGCGCATCAGTTTCTGCGCAACCACCGCATCGTCCCACAGGTTGGGGTCCTCAACACGCGCATCAAATTCCTCAAGCCGGTGCGGCGCGGTTTCAACGTCAAGACGTTGACCCAGCAGTTCCAGCGATTTTGCGATCTGATCTGCGGTGTTCTGGGCGTCTGCGCGCATGTTTGGTTTGCCTGTAGATTAGAAGTTGAACACAGCAGATAAACCAGCCCCGCCGCGCGGGCAAGGTGGTCCGGTCGGTCCATCGCTAATACAAACCGCCAGAGCTAACGGTTCCAAAATCAGCCTTGGGACCGACAACAGCTTTCTGACCGGTGGATGTTGTCACCTGACGACCGCTTTCGATCACTTCCTGGAACAGCGGTAAGTTTGACCCCATTGCAAATCCGCCATCATAGGCCAATCCAAACACGGGTTCTTGCCCATCCCGAAAATACTCAGCCACCACGCTGGCACCAGATGCGTCATTGGCCAGGCGTGCACCGGAAAACCGGTCGATTTTGATAAAGTGACCCCCCGGTGGAATTTCAAAATCGCCGCCCCCATATTTCTCAGTCGCTTCGGTCATGAACTCCTGAAATACAGGGCCACACATGGATGAACCATAAGCCCCCCGGCCCAAAGGACGCGGCCGATCGTATCCGATGTAGCAGCCCGCTACAATGTTGCTCGTGAACCCGATGAACCACACATCTCGCGCTTCATTTGTGGTGCCGGTCTTGCCCGCGACAGGCACGTCCAGACCGACGGTGCCGCTGGCGGTGCCCCGATCCACAACACCGCGCATCATTGAGGTCAGCTGATACGCTGTAATCGCGTTCATCATTCGCTCGCGATTCGAGATAATTTCCGGGCTTTGACCCTCAGGAACGTATGGGTCGGAACAATCGGTACACTGGCGTTGGTCATGCCGATAAATTGTCTTGCCATAGCGGTCCTGAACCCGGTCTACCAGCGTGGGATCCAACCGTTCTCCGCCGTTGGCAAACATCGCATAGGCCGTCACCATTTTGTACAAAGTGGTTTCTTCGGACCCCAGGGCATTGGCCAGATACTGCCCCATATAATCATAAACGCCAAAACGCTCTGCGTAGTAAGCAACCGTGTCCATGCCAACTTCTTGAGCAAGGCGGATGGTCATCAGATTGCGGGACTGTTCGATACCCGTGCGTAACGGCGTGGGTCCGTAGAATTTGTTGGATGAATTGCGCGGCCGCCACAGCCCCTGAGGCGTGTCGATTTCAATCGGCGCATCAATCACTATCGTCGCGGGCGAATAACCACTGTCAAGTGCTGAGGCATAAACGAACGGCTTAAACGACGATCCGGGTTGGCGTTGCGCCTGCGTTGCGCGATTGAACACCGAATGCTGATAAGAAAACCCCCCCTGCATCGAAATCACCCGGCCAGTATTTACGTCCATTGCAACAAAGCCGCCCTGCACCTCCGGTATTTGACGCAACGTCCAGCGTACGAAACTGCCATCAGCATCTGCAGTCATGCGGCGCACGTGCACAACCTCACCGACCTCCAGAAGGTCCCCCGCGACTCGGGCCTTGCGCCCCAAAGATCCGTCCTGACGTCTTTTGCGCGCCCACTGTGCATCCTTGGCTGGAATGAATTGTCCGTCGTCGTCCTCGTCTATACCTTCGATACCAATCTTTGCATCGTTAGCGCCAACTTCCAAAACGACGGCAGGGTACCATTTGCCTTCGAGATCCACGTCACGCGCAACTTTGATATTGGCCAATGCGGCGCGCCAGCTTTCTTCGTCAACCAACTGATCAGCCGAGATTTCTTCTCCGGTACCACGCCAAACGCCCCTGCCCCGATCATAACGTTCTAGGCCGCGCCGCAGTGATGTCGCGGCAATAGGCTGCATGTCGGCATCGATGGTGGCACGTACGGTCAGGCCGCCGGTAAAGAATTCCCCTTCACCAAAGTCTTCACTGAGTTGTCGCCGGATTTCATCAGTAAAATAATCTCGCGGCGGCAGTGAAACGCGGAAACTCTCAAAATCGCCATTCTGAACTGACCGAAGTGGCTCGGCCCTCTCTGACTCGTAGACCTCCTTGGTCAGATATCCGTTCTCATACATCTCTTTCAAAACAAACGCCCGCCGGTCCAGCAGCCGCTGTTTCTCGCGCACCGGGTGGTAATCCGACGGGGCCTTCGGCAGAGAGGCCAGAAATGCTGCCTCGTGCGGCGCAAGTTCGCCGAGTGGTTTGTTGAAATAGGTCTGCGCGGCGGCAGCAACTCCAAAAGAGTTCTGTCCCAGAAATATCTCGTTTAAATAGAGCTCTAGGATGCGATCTTTATCCAGTGTCTCTTCCAGCCTCGAGGCCAGAATGATCTCTTTTATCTTGCGTTCGATCTGGCGATCACCTGACAGTAAAAAGTTCTTCATGACCTGCTGAGTGATGGTGGAGGCACCGCGCACGTTGCGACCGCGCGATTGAATTGCCTCGTAGCCAGCCGCAACTATTCCGCGCGCATCATAGCCAGCGTGGGTGTAAAAATTCTTGTCCTCAGCCGAGATAAAGGCCTGCTTTACCAAATCGGGAATATCCGTGGCTGGCACGAACAAACGCCGTTCACGGGCAAATTCGTCGATAATTTCGCCTTCCCCGGAATAGATACGGCTGATTGTCGGCGGCTTGTATTGGGCGAGGGATTCGTGGCTGGGCAGATCGCGCCCGAACATCCAGAAGATGCCGCCGATCGTCAACGCTACAATCACGATGCCCAAGGTAATGAGGCTGAAAACCGCCCCGAATATGGATAGAAGAAATCGAAACACGCGCACGGCCTTTTACAACACTTGCGCCCTTATACGAGACGCCGCAGGCAGGGTCAAAACACAACGCGCTGTCTAGCGGCCCTTTGCCGTCACCTCCAGCATGACGTAGAGGCAAGGCCGACACCGATCCGGACCCTTACTGACGCACCAAATCGCGCACTGCTTCGTCCAGCACCAACCACACGTTCAAACCTTCGCGAATGCCCGAAACAATGCTGGCGCGCCATTCCGGATCGTTCAGGTTTTCGACATCACTATCATTGGAAAGGAATCCAACCTCGATCAGGATCGACGGAATATCCGCCGCCTTCAGCACTGAAAACCCGGCTCGGCGCAACGGGCGGCTGTTCATTGCCACTCCGGCCTTTGCGATGCCATCAACCAGCGCACGTGCCAGGGCCTCTGTGCGCGGCTGGGTCTCCTGACGCGCCAATTCCAGCAGGATGCCCGTCACTTCGTCATCTGTCCCTGACAAATCCACACCGGCTAGAACATCAGCTCTATTATGTCGCTCTGCCAGACCCGCGGTTGCGGCGTCCGTCGCCTCTTGCGACAGGGTGTAGACGGTTGCGCCCTTTGCTTGCCCTTCGGACAGAGAATCGGCATGCAGAGACAAAAAGACGTCCGCGCCGGCCTGATGTGCAATGGCGATGCGTTCCTGCAATGAAATGAACACATCTTTATCTCTCGTCATTGCAACATCGAAATCACCGCCGCGCAGCAGGGCCTCGCGCAGCTCTCTGGCAAGAATAAGCATAAGCTCTTTTTCAACGGCCCCGTTTCGTTCTGCGCCGGGATCGACTCCGCCGTGTCCGGGATCAATCACCACCATCAAAGGGGCATCTGCGGGCCGACTTGCGGGCGCAGGCAAATCCGCCGGTGGCGGCAAATCCCATCGTGCGTCAACTGGCGCCCCTGAAGCTAACGCAAACGCTGCATCATCGCCGGGGGCCAAAACCACAGTCAGATGGGCCTGACCATTTTCGTTGTCGATAGCAAGGTCTACAGTCTGCACGATCAGGGGGGCAGTCAGGTCTGCCACCATACGAGACCAGCCCGGACGAAACGCACCGACGCGTAGATCCTCAATCCGGGTGCTTTGCAAAAGACTGTCTGGCTTCAATCCGCCCCAGTCAACCTCTTGAAAATCAACAACCAACCTGCGCGGTCCATCAAGCGTATACACCCGGTAGGGCACGCCCTGACTAAGATGCAGATCAATCTGAACTTCTCCGTGCGCTGCATCATTGATGCCGCTTTGAGAGGCGTCAACACGGGCCAGCCCACCCAATTCCTGTGCCAGTACCCCGATCGGCCACAGACAAAGGAACGAAAGAAAGAGAATTATCCTGTACATCTGCCCACTGCTTTTCGCGTTTGTTAGTTTTTAGCGCACCGTTGTCGGAAATGGTATGGCAAGCGCCTTGCCTAATCCCTGTTCGTCATGAATTTATGCAGCCGACGCAACCCCTCTTCGATGTCCGCGGTCGCGCAAGCATAGGAGAACCGGATGGTCGTTGACCCGCGCGCCGGGTCAAAATCCAACCCTGGCGTGACAGCCACGCCCACCTGATCCAGTATCTCAGTTGCAAATGCGCGGCTGTCCTGCGTCATGTCAGAGACATCCGCGTAGACATAAAAGGCACCATCCGGCGGTGCGATATTGGCGAATCCGACGCGTGGTAACCCCTCCAACAACAACATTCGGTTATTGCGGTAAACTTCTAGATTTTCTTGCAATTCTCTGTCGCATTCCATCGCTGAAAGCGCGGCGATCTGAGCGGCATGCGGTGCGCAGATAAACAAATTCTGGGCCAGACGCTCTATGGTGCGTACATGATCTTCGGGCACCACCATCCAACCGATACGCCAGCCGGTCATGCTAAAGTATTTAGAAAATGAATTGATCACATAACAATTGTCTGTGATCTCAAGCGCGCTGACCGCCTTTTTGTCATACTCAATGCCGTGATAAATCTCGTCCGAGATGAACGCAGCGCCGCTTGCCTGTGTTGCCTCGATCAGTTGCGTTATTGCACCGCGATCCAGCATTGTTCCGGTTGGATTTGCGGGTGACGCAATCAAAAGCCCTGCCAGATCCAGTCCCGTCAGATCCGAAGGCGCCGGCTGATACCGGTTCTCGGGTGTGGATGGTATATCGACCGGCACTAGTCCCAACGCATGCAAAATCTGACGATATGAAGGATAACCCGGCGCGCCGATGCCCACCCTGTCCCCGCTGTCAAACAGCGAGGTGAACCCCAGAATGAAGCCGCCCGACGAACCTGGCGTGATCACAACCCGTTCCGGATTGAGATCAATGTGGTACCATTCCCCATACATCCGGGCGATCCGTGCACGCAACGCCGGAAGCCCTAGTGAAACCGTATACCCCAATGGGTGTTTTTCCATTGCAGAGGCAAGCGCCTGCACCGCACCTTTCGGGGCGCCGGTGCCGGGTTGACCGACTTCCATGTGAATGATGCTGCGTCCTGCAGCCTCTGCACGGCGGGCGGCTTCCATGACATCCATCACAATAAATGGATCGACCTGAGATCGGGTTGAGTTCTTCACCGCAATACTCCTAGATGCAGCCATGTGCTTTGTTCGTCTCTTTCAGCGCGAATTCGGGGCGCCGTCAATCCTGAGGCGGCTAATGCTGGCGTTTAGCCTGGTGCTTTCGCTCACTGCTGGCCTGCCTGCGAGCGCTGTACAACTACTGCGCGATCCGGATATCGAGTATGCGCTCAAACAACTTGCCGCGCCAATTCTGCGTCAGGCAGGCCTGAGTTCTGACCGGGTCCGCATCTTGGTCGTCAACGACAGCAAACTCAACGCCTTTGTCGTTGATAACAGCGCTATTTTCATCAACTACGGACTTATTCAAAAAGCGGATAGCCCGGAAATGCTTCAAGGAGTAATTGCGCACGAAGCGGCGCATATCGTCAACGGGCACATCACCCGTCGGATGATCAATTTGCGCAGCGCGAGGTCTGCTGCCAATCTGGGTCTGGCACTGGCTGCGATTGTGGCGGCCGCTGGTGCCCCAGAGGCTGCTGGCGGCATCGCGTTGGGCACCGGTTCATCAGCTCAACGCGTGTTTCTGTTGCATACCAGAGAAGAAGAAGCCTCTGCCGACCAATCCGGTATTCGGTTCATGAAGTCTGCTGGCGTCAGTCCCGAAGGAATGCGGGACGTACTTCGCATCTTTGAAGGTCAGGAATTGTTGCAGGGAGGTCGACAAGACCCCTATGCGCGATCGCATCCTCTCAGTCGGGACAGAATTCGCGCCGTGGAGGCGTTTGCCGCAACTTACGGCGGACAGGCGACGCCAAACGCAGCAACAATATACTGGTATGCGCGCGCAAGGGGCAAGTTGTCGGCCTTTACAAGATCTCCAAAATGGACTCTTTCGCGGGCTAAGGAAGGGCCAACAGAAGACATTACATTGATGCGCCAGGCCATCGCTTACCACAGAAATTCAAACGCTAAGCGGGCCGTAAAGGCCATGAATGCGGCTATTGCACTACGCCCCAACGATCCCTTTTTTCACGAACTCATGGGGCAGATATTGTTGGAAAGCCGGCAGATCAAAAAAGCTGTTATCAGTTACAAAAAAGCCGTCGACCTCGCACCGACCAACGCCCTGATTTTGGGCAGCTACGGGCGGGCGCTGTTGGCTGATGGTCAATACAAAGCGGCGCTTGCGGTGCAGGAACGTGCTCGCTCACGCGACTTTCGGAATTCTCGATTGCTCCGCGATATGTCGGTCGCCTATGCGAAGACCGGCCAAAATGGCATGGCTTCGCTTGTGACAGCCGAACGATATGCGTTACAAGGTCGATTGAAGGATGCTGAAATCCATGCAAACCGGGCCGCCGGACAGTTAGCGACGGGCTCCGGCCCTTGGCAACGGGCTCAGGACGTGGTCATTGCAGCCAAGAGAAGCAAAAAACGAAAATGAATGAGCGGAGAGTACAAATGAACCGACTGTTAGCCCCGATACTCGCCGCTTTTCTGTTGTCGTCTCCAGCCACTGCATTTGACGTCACAACCATGACCGACGAGGAACGCGCTGCTTTCCAGTCCGAGGTCCGCGCCTACCTCTTGCAAAACCCGAACGTCATCATGGAGGCGGTCGCGGCGCTGGAAGAGGCCAACGCAGCCCAGCAAGCACAGGCCGACCAAGATCTTGTGCGCGACAATGCGTCTGCTATCTTTGATGACGGCTATTCCTGGGTTGGCGGCAATCCAGAGGGCGACATCACGCTGGTTGAGTTTCTGGATTACCGATGCGGCTATTGCCGCCGCGCCCATGGTGAGGTTGCTGAACTATTGGAAAGCGACGGCAATATCCGACTAATCGTAAAGGAATTGCCTATTCTGGGGGAAGAATCTCTGTTGGCCGCTCGCTTTGCCATCGCTGCCAAGCAGGTTGCGGGTGACGCAGAATACAAACTGCTGAATGACGCGCTGATGACCTACAATGCCGAGATCAACGAAAAGACGCTAAGACGACTGAGCAATACGCTGGCGCTGGATTCCGATGCGATCATGGCGGCGATGGACAGTGATGCTGTTACCCAGGAGATCACACAAACCCGAGCACTGGCACAGCTTTTGCAAATCAACGGAACGCCGACATTCGTTATGGAGGATCAATTGCTTCGGGGTTATCTGCCACTGGAACAGATGCAGGCACTGGTCGCAGAAACGCGATCGAACTGAGCCACTTATTCGGCGGCCTGCCCTGCTCTGACCTGCTCCGCCTCGATGGCAGCCGCGCGCAATTCCACCTGTTCAACGATGTGATCAACCATCTTCTCATTGCTTAGCTTGTGGCTTTGTTTTCCGGCCAGATAAACCATGCCCGCTCCAGCACCGCCGCCGGTGAATCCGACGTCGGTCATCAGCGCTTCGCCCGGACCGTTAACAACACACCCAATAATACTCAGGCTCATCGGTGTCTTGATGTGTTCCAGCCGTTGCTCCAGAGCTTCCACAGTTTTGATCACGTCAAAGCCCTGCCGCGCACAGCTGGGGCAAGAAATGATGTTAACCCCGCGATGGCGCAAACCGAGCGATTTCAGAATTTCAAAGCCAACTTTGACTTCTTCCACAGGGTCCGCAGAAAGGGACACTCGGATCGTGTCTCCGATGCCCATCCACAGCAGGTTGCCCAGACCAATGGCCGATTTGATCGTCCCGCTGACCAATCCGCCAGCTTCGGTGATCCCGAGATGAAGCGGCGCATCCGTCACTTCAGCCAATTTTTGATAAGCCGCCGCAGACATGAATACGTCAGATGCCTTGCAACTGATTTTGAACTCATGAAAATCATTGTCTTGCAGTAATTTTATGTGATCAAGGCCGCTTTCCACCATCGCGTCTGGGCAAGGCTCTCCATATTTGTCCAGTAGGTGCTTCTCGAGCGAGCCCGCATTCACCCCGATGCGCATGGAACAATTGTGGTCCCGCGCTGCTTTGATGACTTCTTTCACTCGTTTTTCGTCGCCAATATTTCCGGGATTGATACGCAGACAAGCCGCTCCTGCTTCGGCGGCTTCTATTCCGCGTTTGTAATGAAAATGGATATCCGCCACGATTGGGACTGGGCTCTCGCGGACAATTTCCTTCAGGGCACGTGAACTGTCCTGATCGGGGATGGAAACGCGCACGATGTCCGCACCGGCGTCCACCGCAGCCTGCACTTGTGCAATGGTAGCGGTCCTATCAGTAGTCAGCGTGTTGGTCATGGTTTGCACAGCGATCGGCGCATCGCCACCAACCGGCACGTTTCCCACCATGATCTGACGGCTTTTGCGGCGATAGATATTCTTCCAAGGTCGAATATGGTTCAGCGACATATGCGCAGACCTTTTGTTGTTCTCACCGCTGCAAAATATGCTGTGCCGGCGCAGGGTGCAATGCAGCGATGCACCTTATTTTTCAGCGCCAAAGACTTGTAGGAGATGTCAGTCCTGAACCGGCAAGGCTGCCTCAGCCGGTGCTTGAAGTTCCGCCACCATTTGCGCCAGGTCCTGATCCTGCGACAGGTCTGCAACGCTTAATGTTTCACTTATGGCGTCAATCGAGAGAGCCAGGTTAGAAGTGACCCGTCCTGTTGGACCGGCAGGTCCATAGTGTTTTCCGTTCATTGCGAAGTAGACCGCCCCCGATTCACCAACGCGCAGTGTTGGCGGCTCTTCTGTCATTGGGACTTCGTAGGTCTCACCACTCTCCATAATGGTCTCATAGATCACTGTACCATCCGCCGCGCGCACCCGCACCCACGAAGGACGCACAGCAACAACTTGCAGACTGGGAGCAATTTCTTCCAGAACCTGTGGCACCAGCGAGGGTGCAGTGTCCGATGCCAAGGCAACCGGTGCTTGCACGGCAACCGGGGCCGCGAAGGAGCCTAGCGCGCTCGGATCAAGGGTGGAAATCGGTGCATCGCGTGACACCATCACGGGAACGTCCAGCGCCTGAGGCCTGTACAGCCGGTCAAATGCTTCTGCGGAAGCCGGTTTTGTAAGCTGATCAACAGATGCCGAGAGCGTATCGGGCACCGACGCTGCAGCAATCGTGGTATTCAGCGGATCCAGGTCGGCAAGAACTACTGGCGTTTGCTCAACCGGGGCAAACTGCACCCGCTGCACTTCCTTAAGTACGGTCCAGCCACCAAGGCCAATCGCACCTAGCAATCCCGCCAGAACAATCATCGACCCGATGGCCCGAGGTTCAATATGGGACCAGAACCCATCACCTGCCGGAATAAACGGCATCGTCGGAGACACCAAAGGATCACTACGGTCGCGACCAATTGAAAGCCGCTCTTCACGGCCCTGTTTCTTAATGACCGACGCCTTGTCAGACATGCCGTGGGCAACCGAAAACCCGCTTTCCTCACAGAAAGACGAGAACGCCTTGTCCGGGTCCATGTCAAGGTAACGCGCATAGGACCGCACGTAACCGGCAATGAAACCGGGGGTATCAAATGCAGACGGATCACAATTTTCAATGGCTGCGATATAACCGGCTTTGATTCGTAGTTCACGTTGTACGTCCAGCAGCGACTTGCCCATAGTGGCGCGTTCGCCGCGCATAACATCACCCAAACGCAACTCGAAATCGTCGAACCCTTTAGGTTGAACGTCGATTTCTTCAGCCTTATCGGAAGACTTACGCCCGATCATATTATTGCCCTGCCCCATCAAACCACGCAGAATCGGCCCATCGATTCGTGATTGCGTGCTTGTTGCTAGAAAGTTAACACAACGCAATCTGATTTACACCGATGATATGATACTAACCCGTTAACATGGCACGATTTAGCGCACAATGTGACCATAATTGGTCCATTGCTTCCACTAATGCATCTAATTCGCCGGGTCCGTGAACCGGCGACGGGGTAAAGCGCAGACGCTCTGTCCCTCTTGGAACGGTGGGGAAATTAATCGGCTGGGCATAGATGCCATGATCCTCCAGCAACATATCGCTCAGCTTTTTAGTATGCACCGGATCGCCGACCATCACCGGCACAATATGGCTACCATGGTCGATGATTGGTAAACCAAGGCCCTTCAGACGTAACTTGAGAATCTTTGCCTGCGTCTGGTGTTGCTCGCGTAATTCAGGGTGGCGTTTGAGATAGGCCACGGACGCCGCGGCACCCGCCGCAACAGCCGGCGGAAGCGAAGTGGTAAAGATGAACCCCGGCGCATAAGACCTTATAGCATCACACATTTTGTCGGACGCAGCGATGTACCCACCCATCACGCCAAACGCTTTGGCTAGCGTCCCGTTGATGATATCAAGCCGGTGCATCAGCCTGTCGCGTTCTGCCACACCGCCGCCACGCGCACCATACATGCCAACCGCATGTACTTCATCGATATACGTCAGCGCGCCGAATTCATCCGCCAGGTCACAGATCGCTTCAATCGGACCAATGTCGCCGTCCATCGAATAGATCGACTCAAATGCGATTACCTTTGGCAGAGCCGGATCGTCAGCCTCCAGCAATTCCCTGAGATGAGCCAGATCATTGTGACGGAATATCCGCTTGGCACCGCCATTGCGACGCACACCTTCGATCATGCTGGCATGATTCAATTCGTCCGAGTAAATAATGAGTCCCGGGAATAATTTAGGGAGCGTACTTAATGTGGCGTCATTGGCGATGTAGGCCGATGTAAACAGTAACGCGCTTTCCTTGCCATGAAGATCAGCCAACTCGGCTTCAAGTTTTTTGTGATATACCGTGGTGCCAGAAATATTGCGGGTTCCACCAGACCCGGCACCGGTAGCATTGATTGCATCTTGCATCGCGTTCTGAACAACCGGGTTCTGCCCCATCCCAAGATAGTCATTGCCACACCAGACCGTGATCGGCTTTTTAGTTCCGTCTGGCCGGGTCCAGATTGCGTGGGGGAACGCGCCATTGCGCCGCTCAATATCAATGAAAGTCCTGTAGCGGCCTTCATCATGCAGACGTTCAATCGCCTGATCCAGTTTCTCGGTGTAATTCACCGGGCATCTCCATTCTTGGCGCGGCTTTCAAGCCATGCGGCGGTCGGCGCCGCCCTGCTTCTTAGAATGAATACAGACAGAGCATTCATCCTTCAACCGCTTACAGGCGGTTAAGGTGTCGCAGCATTGACTTATGTCAAACTACAATACGCCCTGACCGCCCCACTTACGCAAGGTCAGGTATTCCGGACTACCGAACTGGTCACATTGGGGCCAGAAATGAGTGCATCAACGGTAACATGTTTAAATAGTTAGGTTTCTACGACCATCCAGGTTTAAATACATGCCTGCCGTGCCGGCGTCGTTTCCCGGTATTGCAGTGGTGATTTTGCCAAATTGAAGGCACGGCAGGCAATGTATTTATTCACAGCAACACACGACCGCTAACAGTTTTTTGATCATAATCGTGTTGCCCGATTGTGACTGGATATGTCTGTGTCGGTTTTTCCCCAAACCGCTGTCGGTCCGCAAAGACGATGAGCGAAGTTTCGCAGCGCAATCTGGCCGGAATGCAGTGTTCAACTCTTTAGTTGATAGTCTTGCGTCAGCCCCCACTGGACACCGGATGGCGGGCTGCTAGGGTCCGGCAAACCCATTCTCTTAGGAGCCGATTATGTCCCTGGACGCCGTTCTCGACCATATAGATGCAAATTTGCCCGTCGCAACGGATCGTCTGCTTGACCTTTTGCGCATTCCGTCTGTTTCGACCGATCCGGCGTTCAAGGCTGACTGTGAGACCGCCGCCGATTGGCTGGTTGATGACCTGAAGACGCTGGGCGTGGACGCTCAAAAACGACCCACAAAGGGTCATCCCATGGTCGTGGGCCACGTCGATGGCTCGAGTAAGGGTCCACATCTGCTGTTTTATGGCCATTACGATGTGCAGCCGGTTGATCCACTTGAACTGTGGGATCGCGACCCGTTTGACCCCAAACTTGAGAAAACCAACAAGGGCACCGTGATCCGAGGACGCGGGTCGTCTGATGACAAAGGCCAGTTGATGACATTTGTCGAAGCCTGCCGCGCCTGGAAAGCAGTTCATGGCACCTTGCCCTGTCGCATCACGTTTTTCTTCGAGGGCGAAGAAGAATCCGGTTCGCCCAGCCTTGTGCCATTCATGGAAGAAAACAGGGAAGAACTAAAAGCAGACATCGCGTTGATCTGTGACACCGGGCTGTTCGAAAGCGCGGTTCCAGCAATCATAACAACTCTGCGCGGACTCCTGGCCGAAGACTTTACCATCACCGGCCCAATCCGCGATCTGCATTCAGGCATGTATGGTGGCATCGCAATGAACCCAATTCGGGTGCTTTCGCGCATTCTTGCTGGTCTGCATGACGAAGCGGGGCGCATCACCCTGCCAGGATTCTACGACGGAGTCCCGGAGCTCAGTGATGAAGTACGCAGTCAATGGCAGGGGCTGAACTTCGATCACGCCGCCTTTCTGGGCGACGTAGGGCTCAAACAGCCCGCGGGCGAAAACGACCGCACGCCGTTGGAAATGATCTGGTCGCGTCCGACGTGTGATGTGAACGGCATCTGGGGCGGCTACACCGGGGACGGCTTCAAGACAGTTCTGCCCAGCGAAGCCAGTGCAAAACTCAGTTTCCGCCTAGTGGGCACACAGGATCCGGATGCAATCCGCGACGCCTTCCGTGGTTATCTGGAAAACACCCTGCCTGAAGGATTCTCGGTAACCTACCGCAGCGAAAAAGGATCTGCCGCTTCGCAAATGTCAACAGATCACCCGGCCTTTGACAAAGCGCGCAGTGCGCTGAGTGACGAATGGCCTCGGCCAGCGGCTTATGCTGGATGCGGTGGCTCTATCCCGATTGCTGGATTTTTCAAGGACATTACCGGCATGGATTCAATGCTGATCGGATTTGGCAAGGATGATGACCAGATCCATTCGCCAAACGAGAAATACGATCTCGAGAGCTTTCACAAAGGCATCCGCAGTTGGGCCCGCATTCTTGACGCGCTGACCTGACGCAGAAAATAAGTTCCGCTGGACCCACCCTGAGGTGAATTTCCACCCGAGTTGCCGAGAATGGCGAGCGCTTCGTTGACTGCTATACGGACAAAAAAAACTTTTGCTTTGATCGCTGGTGCGGTCACCGCGGCCCGCCGAAAAGAGTTGATTGGAACGACAAACAACAACACATTACAAGCGATGGCGTTCTACTTGGAGCCACCAGACAATCGGACGGCACCAGAGCATGAAGGAGTTTTGGAAATGAAAGTTATCATAGGGGCGATTTCTGTTCTTTTGATCAGCGGGTTACCCGCCAGCGCCAATTCATTCAAGGCAATGAACCGGCTTGACGTTAATCCATTGACAGCAACCGAGTTTGAGGTAATCCAGCGCCCCCGCACCCGCCCGAAAAAAATCTGGTGTGCCGCTTCTGACTATACGCAGAACGCTTTGGGACTGCCCTCAAAAACGGAGATCTTTATCAAAACGCCGAGCGGATCAAGCGTGACCGAACCGGGAAAAAAGGGAGTGGGTTTCACAGTTGACCCAAATCAGGTGTCCCCGGTCAAGTCATCATCAGTGTCCATCAAGACTGCCGGTGTAAGCATGTCTGCTTCACATGCAGCGACTTTCTGCCGCGATGACCGGTTTCCGAAAGGGAGCAATAGGTAGCTCCTACAGATTTTTGGGATAATGAATTCGACATTGACCAAATAAAGCTGACACTCAGATCCGTTGTTTGCTGTCGACATCATGAATGTCACTCGCGAACTCAAAACGAAAACAGAGTATCGTTGGCTTTAGCCCTTATCAGCTTTTGCCTTCTTTTTCTCGGCGATGACTTTTTCGGCAAGGTCCCGAGCGATGGCGAAAGCGCCTTTGATCTTGTCTTTGTCTTTCTTCCAGTCTCGCCGCACCACAATTTTGTTGTCTTTGACCTTGGCCAGGCCACGCTGATCAGTGATGAAATCGACCAGCCCTTGGGGCGAGGCAAATTTGTCGTTGTGAAACCGGATCGTGGCCCCTTTGGGCCCACCGTCTAACTTGGCAATACCGGCGCGTTTACACATTGCCTTGATCCGCACCACCAACAACAAGGTATTCACTTCGCGCGGCAGGGCACCAAAACGGTCGATCAGTTCGGCGGCAAAGCCCTCCAACTCAACCTTGCTGCTGAGTTCAGACAATCTGCGATAAAGCCCAAGACGGACATCAAGATCTGGCACATACGCCTCTGGGATCAATACCGGCACACCCAGGTTAATCTGTGGTGCCCATTGATCGTCCGCAATGCTAAGGCCATCCATTTCACCGGCTTTGATCTTGGCAATCGCCTCTTCCAGCATCAATTGGTAAAGCTCAAAACCCACATCGCGCATCTGGCCGGATTGTTCTTCGCCCAGCAGGTTGCCAGCACCCCGAATATCCAGATCCTGCGATGCCAACGTGAACCCTGCCCCGAGCGTGTCGAGTGAGCCAAGCACGCGCAGGCGTTTTTCAGCCGTTGTGGTCAACTTTGTGCGTGGTTTAGTGGTGAGATAGGCATAGGCGCGGGTTTTGGAGCGCCCTACCCGACCCCTGATCTGATAAAGCTGCGCCAGTCCGAACATATCGGCGCGGTGAATGATCATTGTGTTCGCCGTTGGGATATCCAGACCGGATTCCACAATGGTTGTGGCCAACAATACATCATATTTGCCGTCATAAAACGCGTTCATCCGGTCATCGAGTTCTCCAGCAGCCATCTGGCCGTGGGCCACGACCACAGAGACCTCCGGCACTTGTTCGGCTAGAAAGGTCTCGATCTCTGGTAAATCTGAAATGCGGGGCACAACAAAGAACGATTGTCCGCCTCGATAATGTTCGCGCAAAAGCGCTTCGCGCAAAGTCACGGCATCGAAATCGCTGACATAGGTGCGGATTGCCAGCCGGTCGACCGGTGGCGTGCCAATGATGCTAAGATCGCGCACGCCAGTCAGCGACAGTTGCAAGGTCCGCGGGATCGGTGTTGCCGTCAGGGTCAGCACATGGATGTCGGTGCGCATCTGTTTCAGGCGTTCTTTATGCCCGACGCCAAAATGCTGTTCTTCGTCGATGATCAACAGGCCGAGGCTTTTGAACCGGATTGATTTGGCCAGCAATGCATGGGTCCCGATCACAATATCAACAGTGCCCCGGCTGATTCCGTCTCGCGTGGCGTTTGCCTCTTTCGTGCCGATAAAACGCGACAGAGATCGGACCTCGATTGGGAAGCCACGAAACCGGTCCGCAAATGACTTGTAATGCTGACGCGCCAGCAAGGTTGTCGGCGCGATAATCGCAACCTGCACGCCGGACATTGCCGCGACAAATGCAGCGCGCATCGCCACTTCGGTTTTGCCAAAGCCAACATCGCCACACACAAGCCGGTCCATCGGCGACCCACTGTGCATATCGTCCAGCACCTCGCCAATGGCGCGCAACTGATCGTCTGTTTCCGTATAGGGAAACCGCGCGCTGAACGCATCCCACATGCCCGGCGGTGGGTCCATGATCGGTGCGCGGCGCAGCGCACGCTCTGCCGCGACCCGGATCAGCCGATCCGCCATCTCGCGAATACGCTCTTTCAGTTTGGCCTTTTTGGCTTGCCAAGCGCCGCCACCCAACCGGTCCAGCAGGCCTTCTTCGTGGCCATAACGTGACAGCAGCTCTATATTTTCGACGGGCAGGTAAAGTCGGGATTTTTCGGCGTATTCCAGCAAGAGGCATTCATGGGCAGCGCCCGCTGCGGTGATCACTTCCATACCGTGATAACGACCAATGCCGTGATCCACATGCACGACAAGATCACCGGGGCTGAGACTTTGCGTTTCGGTCAGAAAGTTCTCAGCCCGGCGTTTCTTGCGCGGCGCGCGGATCAGCCGGTCCCCCAGCACATCCTGTTCGGAAATGACGGTTAGACCGGGCGCTTCAAAGCCGTGTTCCAGCGCCCAGACTGCCAGATGCAAGCCGCGCCTTCCAATGCGAGAGGCATCCGTTATCGGAATGGCTTCGGCCAGCCCTTCATCTTCAATCAACCCCGTCAACCGTTCGCGCGCACCTTCTGAATAGCTGGCGACAACAACCGGTCCTTCGTCCAATTTCGCTTGAATATGCGCAGTTAAAGCACCGAAAAGACTAACATTTTCCAACTGCCTCTCTGGCGAAAAATTGCGCCCGATACGCGCACCTGCATCCAAAACGCCAGGACCTGTGGCTTGCGGCAACGGATTGAATTGCACCATGCGGTGGCTTTGGGTTGCTTTGCCCCACGCCGCCTCGTCCAGATAAAGCCCCGTCGGCGCACTCGGCTTGTAAACAGTGTCGATCCGCGACTTTTGCGACAGTGTATGTTTGCGGGTCTCGTATTGGTCAACGATCCCCTCCCACCTTGCTAAACGCGAGGGTGTCACCTGATCATCAAGCGTCACGCTGGCATCAGGGAGATAGTCAAACAGGGTTTCCAACCGCTCGTGAAAAAGCGGCAACCAATGCTCCGCCCCCTGATGCTTGCGCCCTGCACTTACGGCTTCATAGAGTGGGTCATCCGTTCCGGCGGCGCCAAACTCCAACCGATAGTTTTGACGAAACCGAGTAATCGCAGCCTCATCCAGAATGACCTCTGACACCGGCGCAAGTTCGATAATCTGAAGTTTTTCGGTGGTGCGTTGCGTCGCTGGATCAAACCGGCGTGCACCGTCCAGCATATCGCCAAAAAGATCCAATCGGACCGGCCCCAGATCACCTGGTGGGTAAATGTCGATGATCCCGCCCCGGATCGCATAATCTCCGGGCTCTAGGACCGTCGGGCTCTGGCTAAAACCCATCCGTACGAGAAAATCCCGCAGGGCCGCCTCGTCGACTCGCTGGCCAACCTCTGCCCGGAATGCAGCTTCCCGCAGGATGGCGCGGGCGGGCACGTATTGCGTTGCCGCATTCAACGTCGTCAACAGCACAAATTGCGGCGGCATACCGTGCACTAGTCCAGCGAGCGTTGCCATGCGCGTGGCGGAAATGTCGGGATTGGGTGACACCCGGTCATAGGGGAGACAATCCCAGCCTGGAAGTGTGATGACGGGCATGTCGGGGGCAAAGAACGCCAGGGCGGCCCGCGTGGCGGCCATACGCTTGTCGTCACGCGAAATGTGCATGACGGGGCCGTTGACCTTCTGCAATTCGTCAAGAATCAGCTTTGCATCATAGCCTTCGGGCGCACCACTTAGTGTGATGTGGGGGGCATCGGCAGCCATCTTCAGCCACCAAACGGGCCAAGGGACAAGTTTTGATACATGCCCCACAATGCGGTTACAAATATAGAGATCATGCCGATGACCTGGGTAAAGAACCGATGCCGTCCAAGACAACGTCGCAGGTCTTCCCCTTTCAGGGCTTCCCTTTCAATCCGATGTGCCGTTGAGATCGCCATCGCACCGACAAAGGTCATCGGAAAAGCCAGCAGGAACAAGGCTTGCGCAATCTCGACACGATAGAAAAACCCGGTAAGTGCCAGCCCAGTCAGAAAAAAACAGACGAATCCAAGGACCCAAAGCCCGGACACCCGCGCCAGATTAAGCAATCGGTTCACGTTGATCCGCACCAGATCTTCCAGGTCAATCTCGGCCTGACCACCATTGCGACGCGCCCGCTGCACCAAATCAAACGGGACCCCAATCACCCAGTGACTGGTGGTCGACCACAGGACCGCTAGTGCGATCCAGAACCACAGGTTAGAGAACGACCGCATATCGATCAGTTCAAAAATAGTCTGATGCCAATCCAAGAGATGCCTGCTGTGCTATTGTTTCGCTTCTCTTATCCGGCGAGCGCGTCAATTCCTACCCTTGTGATGCGGGTTTTTACATGTCACCTCTTATCCATATCCGATCAAAGGATCATGAGATGAGACCCACAGTTGCTCCGTTTCCGTCCGCACGCCTGCGCCGCACCCGGCAGTCCGGCTCAATCCGGGCGCTGGTGCAGCAAAATACGTTGAGTTCCAGTGATTTTATTTGGCCAGTTTTTGTACGCGCCGGGGACGGTGTTGAAGAGTCCGTCCCCTCGATGCCCGGTGTCGTGCGACGCAGCGTCGACAAAGTCGTCGAGGCCGCGCGCGAGGCCACTGATCTGGGCATCCCGGCCATCTGCCTGTTTCCTTACACCGAGCAATCGGATCGCACTGACACCTGTGCCGAGGCGTGGAGCCCTGACAATCTGGTCAACCGGGCCACTCGGGCGATCAAAACTGCCGTACCTGAGATATCCGTAATGACCGATGTCGCGCTTGACCCATACAACATCAACGGCCATGACGGCTTTGTTGTTGACGGCGAGATCATCAACGATGAAACCGTCGAGGCCTTGGTCAAGATGGCGCTCGCGCAGGCGGATGCGGGCGCAGATATTATCGGACCGTCTGACATGATGGACGGGCGGATCGGCGCCATTCGTTCTGCATTGGAAGCGGCGGGCCATCGCGATATAATCCTTCTGTCTTATGCCGCCAAATACGCCAGTGCGTTCTATGGCCCGTTTCGCGACGCCGTCGGTGCGTCCGGTGCCTTAACAGGTGACAAGAACACCTATCAAATGGACCCCGCAAATTCTGACGAAGCTCTGCGCCTGATTGAACGGGATCTGGCCGAAGGTGCTGATATGATCATGGTCAAACCGGGCATGGCCTATCTTGATATTTGCCGTCAGGCGAAAGACACTTTCGGCGCACCGACATTTGCCTATCAGGTGTCCGGCGAATACGCGATGATCCAGGCCGCTGCGCAAAATGGCTGGATTGACGGCAAAAAGGTTATGATGGAAAGCCTGATGGCTTTCAAACGGGCGGGATGTGATGGAATTCTAACCTACTTTGCTCCGGCAGCGGCGCGGATTTTGAATGCAGCCGGCTAATTTGGGCTGAGAGATCAAGGGCATTTAATGTCCGCGTCAGACCACAGAAAGTATCAACTTGCCCCAAATGGCCGCAGAGAGCCCGGAGCGGACTCCGGAATTGAGTGCAGTCGACGCTTAGTTTGAGCCGCTTATGACCGCATTTGCCAGACTTGCGGTTCGCGACACGGCTTTGAAGAAAAGCTTTCGTTTAAAGGCCTAAATCAAAGACTGCCATGCAGTCTTGACGAACTTGCAAAATTAAGACCAGAATTCATCTTGGCTCGCCATCTGTGAATGGTGCGGCCTTCATTAGGAGATTCAACATGACAATAGATACCAAATTTAGTCTATCAGCCGACGATCTCGATGATCTTTCATTTGACGATTACGACGAAGCAATAAACCCGAAACCGGAAAACAACGACTTTGATGCAATTGTTGAACAAGCAATTTCACGGCGTGGCTTTATGGGAGGCGTGCTGTCTCTTGGAGGCGTTGCAACACTTGGGGCCTCAACCACCATGCTTACGCCGATGTCTGCAGAAGCCGCAGAAAACCGTTTTGGGTTTACTGCTATCCCGACAAGTACCGAGGATACAATCACTGTGCCAGACGGCTATAACTGGCATGTGGCTACCAGTTGGGGTGATCCGCTGTTTTCTGATGTACCTGAATTCGATCACGCGACGCGCGGAACTGCGGCAAGCCAAGCCGGCGCTTTCGGTGACAATAATGATGGCATGGCGATCTTTACCGACAAGGACGGCCATCAGATACTTGTTGCCAACAACGAATACACAAACAGATCTGTAATGTGGGGAAATAATCCTGACGGAAAGTTTGTCACTGACGACGACATTAACAAGGGTAAGAATGCGCATGGATTGACAGCGGCCGAGTTGAAGGAAGTCGATGGAAAATGGCAGATCGTCAAGGATTCTCCGTACAACCGCCGCTTTACGCCGGATGAACCAATGGACATCACTGGCCCTGCGCGTGGGCATGAAATGATGCAAACCGTTGCTGACCCGGCAGGTGAAACTGCACTTGGCACATTCAACAATTGTGGCAACGGGCGTACGCCTTGGGGCACATACCTGGCCTGTGAAGAGAACTTTAACGGCTATTTCGGCACAACCGATGCGGATGGGTACGTACCGGATGCGGGCAAAAAACGCTACGGTGTGAGCGGAAAAGATCGTGGTTATGGCTGGTGGAAAGTTGATGACCGTTTCGACGTTGTCAAAGATCCCAACGAGTCGAACCGCCACGGCTACATTACAGAAGTCGACCCTTACGATCCTGCATCCAAGCCGAAAAAGCGCACGGCACTTGGCCGGTTCAAGCATGAGAATGCTGAAGTAGTGGTCAATCCTGATGGTCGGATCGCCATCTATTTAGGTGATGATGAACGTGGAGAGTTTCTGTACCGTTACGTCTCGGATGGATATTACGCCGAAGGTGGCAATACTGATGACTTGATGGAAAATGGCACGATCTATGTAGCCAAATTCGAGGCCGACGGCACAGGAAAATGGTTGGCGTTGACGCCCGAAGCGACAGGCATGGATAAGGCTATGATCTGTATCCACACGCGTATTGCTGCCTCACAAGTCGGTGCTACGACAATGGACCGCCCAGAGTGGGTGACTGCCAATCCGTTGAAGGCTGAGGTCTATTGCGCACTTACCAACAACAAAAACCGAGGCGTAAAACATAATCCCGGTGGGGATTGGACGCCAGTGGGCGGACCCAACCCGCGTGAAGCCAACAACTATGGTCAGATCGTGCGCTGGTGGCCCACTGATGGCGACCACACGGCAGAAACGTTCACGTGGGATCTCTTTGTCATGGCTGGTAATCCGACAGTTCATCAGGATGACAAGGGCGGATCGAAGAATGTGAACGAAGGCAATATGTTTAATTCGCCGGACGGTCTGGCATTCGACAACAAAGGACTTCTTTGGATCCAGACTGACGGTAATTATTCCAACGAAGAGGACTTTGCTGGTCAGGGCAATAACCAGATGCTTATCGGTGATCCGGCAACTGGTGAAATCCGCCGCTTCCTTGTTGGACCGAGAGAAGCTGAGATTACCGGCATCGCCTGGGCTGCGGATCGCAGAACGGTCTTTGTTGGGGTCCAGCATCCCGGCGAACGCGGTGATTCACATTGGCCCGATGGTGGTGATAAAACCCCTCGGTCATCGATTGTAGCGGTTCGCCGGGACGATGGCGCAGCGATTGGCTGATCGCTAAATATGGCAAAGACGCGGTTCAAAATGACATCGCGTCTTTGCTATAATCTGGATGTGGATTGACGGGTTATTCTTTCGCTGGCCATTTGGTCGCGTTCTTGGCTGCAGAGTGGAAATTGGCATCGCTCTGAACTAAATCCGTTTCGTCACATTTCCGCATGGCAGCGAATCGCAGGAAAGTCCCGCAAATCAGTCATTGAAATGACGCGAAAGCAGCAAGTCGCCAACGCCAAATCTGGCAGGTGACAGACCACCTTAATCGGCGTATAACTGCCGACAAGACCGGAAAACCGGCTGAGCAGGCAACAATTACAGGCAAATCACATGAAAAATATCGATTCATCTCGTTTCACTCGGCGTGGAGTCATACTGACTTTAGGGGCGGGTCTTACGTTGACCGCCGCTTGCGGAAATGGCGTTGGCAGTTCCGGCCCGTCCATCATCGATGCGCGCGTGGACGCGGCGTTGGCGGAAATGTACCGGCAATATCCCAACACCGTGGAACTATCTAACGAAGCCAATGGCCTTCTTGTCATGCCCTTGGTCACCGAGGCGGGCTTTATCTATGGCGGAGCCTATGGTCAGGGTGCGCTGCGCATCGACGGCACGACGGTGGATTACTATTCCACTACAAAGGCGACGGCCGGACTGCAAATCGGCGCACAGCAGTACGCGCATGTTCTGTTTTTCATGACTGAAGATGCCCTTCAGGAGTTTCGCAGATCATCCGGCTGGGCCGCAGGTGCCGGCGTGAAATACGTCGTCAGTGACGAAGGCGACGGCATCAATGCGGACACGACGACATCACGCTCACCGATATTGGCGGCGGTCTTCGGTCAGGAAGGTCTTTTGGTCGGAGCCACACTTGAAGGCAGCAAATATACCCGGATCATTCCCTGAGATCAACGAGCAAGGTGGGCAAAAATCCACCTCAACATCGCCGATCAACCCATTGCACGTAAACGCTTAATCAGGCTTGATGTGTCCCATCTTGCACCACCGAGCTTTTGCACATCTTTGTAGAACTGATCCACTAATGCCGTCACCGGCAGACTTGCCCCGATGTCGTCAGCAGTCCCGAGACAAATCCCCAGATCTTTGCGCATCCAGTCAACAGCGAAACCGTGGTCAAACTCGTCATCCAACATCGTCTCGTACCGGTTGGACATCTGCCAACTACCCGCCGCGCCCTGACTGATAACCTCGACTACTGCGCGGCCATCCAGATTTGCCTTTTCCGCAAAATGCAGCGCTTCAGAAAGCCCCTGCACAAGTCCGGCAATGGCGATCTGGTTGCACATCTTCGTCATCTGACCCGCCCCGCTATCGCCAATACGTCGGCAAATCCTTGCGTATGATTCAATGATCGGCTCAGCACGCTCGTAAGCCTCAACTGTGCCACCGCACATCACCGATAGCACTCCGTTTTCCGCGCCCGCTTGACCGCCCGAAACCGGTGCGTCAACAAAACAAATTTGCAGCTCTTCGGCCGCTGCGCTCAGTTCCTCGGTGACGGCAGCTGAGACGGTGGTGTGATCGACAAATACGCTGCCAGCGGCCATCCCGGCAAACGCGCCTTCTGGTCCAAGACAAATTGCACGTAAATCATCATCGTTGCCAACGCAGGCCATGACGAATTCGGCACCCTGCGCCGCCAGCGCAGGAGTGGAAGCACTGGCGCCTCCGTGTGCCGAAACCCAATCCCGTGCCTTGGACGCGGTGCGGTTGTAGACTGTGACATCGTGCCCTTTGGCCTGCAAATGCCCGGCCATGGGGCCTCCCATTACGCCCAGACCCAAAAACGCAAGCTTTGTCATGTGCTTTTCCCTTGTATTCTTTTAGTTTACGGTTTCGTGTCCGGCTAAACTTGCATCCATAGCGCACAAAGAAAAGGGGGCGTGATGCCAAAGCTGTTTCGGTTCCTCATGGTGATCACGTCCGCTGTGATTGGTCTTATGGTGTTGTCGGTTGTGGTGGTGTATTATCTGGCATCCCGTTCCTTGCCCGAGTACGATAAGACGCTGTCGGTGGCCGAAGTTTCAGCGCCGGTCGAGATCGTGCGCGATAACGCCAATGTACCGCATATCTTCAGCGCACCAGGAGCCCCTGACACAGATGTATTTTACGGACTTGGATATGCGCATGCGCAGGATCGCCTCTGGCAAATGACGATGCTGCGGCGAACGGCGCAGGGCCGTCTGTCCGAGCTGTTTGGAGAACGTACAGTAGCAATCGACGCGGTGATGCGCCGTCTGGATATCTACGCACTTGCAGGACAATCGGTTGAGGCTCAGGACGCGGACACATTGGCGTCGCTGAGCGCATACGCAAGCGGCGTAAATGCGCGCCTGAACGAAATCAATGACGATGCTTTGGGTCGAGGCTCGCCTGAAATGTTCGTTTTCGAATCAGCTATCGCCCCCTGGCAACCCGCTGATTCCATTGCTCTTATCAAACTGATGGCACTGCAATTGTCGCCCCATCTGGAAGAAGAAGTGCTGCGCGCGCGCACCTCCCTTATCTTGCCAGATGACGCTCGTTTACGGGATATCCTGCCCGATGTTCCGGGGCCCGGCATCGCTGCCCTGCCCGAATACTCCAGCCTGATCCCCGGCACATTGCCACGATATGCGGCGGGGCCAGATTTGTCTGATATCCCCTTTTCTCCGTTCAAGAAAAGGGCCTTTGCAGGAGCCTCAAACGCATGGGCCGCCGCTCCGGCGCGGTCGGCCTCGGGGGGCACGCTGCTGGCGAATGACCCGCATCTGGGATTTACCGCGCCGTCCATCTGGTATCTCGCGCGCCTTGAGCTTTCCAGTGGCGGCGTGATTGGTGGCACTATTCCGGGTATCCCAGCGGTTCTGACGGGACGCAGCGCAACTCTGGGTTGGGCGATTACATCGTCATACCTTGATGATCAGGATGTCTATATTGAACGGATCAACCCGGACAATCCCGAGGAATACGAAACCCCTGCAGGTTTTCGTCCTTTTCTGACCCGGAAATCCATTGTCAGCATCAAAGACGCAGCACCGGTCACACTTACGCTGCGCTGGTCGGCCAATGGCCCGGTATTGCCGGGATCATACCGTGATCTGAGTGCTGTTACGCCGCCGGGTCACGTTGCCTCTCTGGCTTGGACTATGCTCACCCCCAAGGACACGACGATGAGCGCAGCCATCGGGCTGATGCGTGCCAAATCGGTACAGGCGGCTATTGATTTGGGCGAGAAATTCATCGCACCGTCCCTTAACCTGACACTGGTCGATCAGGAAACCATCGCGATGAAAACCATCGGCGCCGCGCCGCGCCGCAATATCAGAAACCAAAGCCAAGGGCGCATGCCAAACCCCGGCTGGCGCAATGAAAATCGCTGGCAGGGGCGCATGGCATACGAAACCAATCCCGAATTTGTCGCCCCAATAGGCGGTATTCTGGGTAACACCAACAACAAGATGATCGACCGGCCGTTTCCCGATCACATCTCTTTCGCCTGGGGTGACAGCCAGCGCGTTCAACGTTGGCAGCGACTTATGCAATCCCGTCAGGTTCACACGCGCGACAGTTTTATCGAGGCGCAGCTTGATCCCGTCAGCACCACCGCGCGCACCCTGCTGCCTCTGATCGGTGCAGAATTGTGGTTTACCGGAGAGGCCGCACCCGAAGGCACCTCGGACCGACAGCGTCAGCGCGCCCTTTCGCTGCTCGCCGATTGGAACGGCGAAATGAACGAACATCTCCCTGAGCCCTTGATCTACGCCGCATGGCTTCGCGCCCTTGGTACTCGGTTGATACAGGACGAACTCGGGCCGCTTGTCTCCGAGTACAATCACATCGACCCGCTTTTTGTTGAACGTGTATATCGTAATGTGGAGGGCGCCAGCGTCTGGTGTGACGTCATTCAAAGCGCCCCGGTCGAGACCTGTCCCGAGATGGCCAAATTGGCTCTTGATGATGCGCTGGTCTGGATCAACGAACGTTATGGCACAGCGCTCGAATCTCTGCGGTGGGGTGATGCGCATCAGGCAACCCATGACCATCAGGCTTTGGGCGAGGTGCCGGTATTACGTTATTTCATGAACATTCGCCAATCCACCAGCGGCGGCGACAATACGTTGTTACGCGGCCGTACCAGCGGAAAAGGTCCCGATCCGTTTCAGAACGTCCACGGGGGCGGGTATCGCGGCGTGTACGACTTTGCTGATCCTGACAGTTCGGTGTTTGTGACATCGACCGGTCAGTCCGGCCACTTCCTGTCGCGCCATTACGACGATCTAGCGCAACTCTGGCGGCGCGGCGAGTACATTCCCATGTCGCTGGACGAAGATCTGGCCCGCGCTGCTGCGGTAGGCGTGACCCGACTAGAACCTGCCCCATAGCCCAGTTTTATTTTACGATCTAGCGCATGGGTTTTCGACCAATTTCGACGATCAGCCCTCTAACCCCAAGCCCAACCAAAGGTCACCAAAACATGGAACTAAACCTATTACACAGCATACTGACGATCGGAACCATAGGGCTTGGCTTGTATCTATTCGGGCATCCGGTTGTGCTGAGGAACCAGTCCAAGCTGGTTCGCGGCGTTGTCATATGGGTTGTTCTGGTGATTGTTTTACATGTGCTGGACTACGCATTCCTGTCCTGACTGATGACGGATTACCAAAAGTCAAACCCGCTCAAAATCTGCCTTTTGCCGTGCTGTCCAGCACACGGTTATATCAAAGCCAGTATCTGACTGGTCCTCACTTTCGACAATATCCTGTGCAAACAGCCAAGCGCGTTTCTTGCCGTCTGAAAACGGCAGCGCCAGTGTCTCCGAGGTTTTTGCACCCACCAGTGCCTCAGCAATTGCCGCCAGCAGGGCGTCCAGCCCATCCCCCGTGATGGCGGATATGGCAAATCGGGTCTCATCACGCGCGGCGCGGGCCTCGATAGCCTCTCGTGATTCCGGATCAAGAAGGTCGGCCTTGTTCCATACTTCGATCATGGCGCGATCCTCATCAACACCAAGCGAAGTCAGAATGCCCATCACATCCCGCGCCTGCGCCTCCGACTCGTCGTGTGAAATATCGCGCACGTGACAGATCAGGTCCGCACCCAGCACTTCCTCCAAGGTGGCCCGGAATGCCGCGACCAATTCGGTTGGCAGATTACTGATGAACCCCACGGTGTCTGACAGGATAACCTCAGGGCCATCGGGCAATACGACCGAGCGCATGGTTGGGTCCAGCGTTGCAAATAGCATATCTTTTGCCATCACATCCGCACCGGTCAGCCGGTTGAACAGCGTCGATTTTCCGGCGTTGGTATATCCGACCAGAGCCACAATCGGATAAGGCACTTTCGCTCGCGCTGCACGATGCAGGCTGCGGGTTTTCACAACTTTTTCAAGCTGGCGGCGTAACCGCACCAGCTGATCATCAATCGCGCGTCTGTCCGCCTCGATTTGGGTTTCGCCCGGGCCGCCAACAAATCCAAGACCGCCGCGTTGACGCTCAAGGTGGGTCCAGGCGCGCACCAGACGGGTGCGCTGGTACGACAGTGCAGCCATCTCAACTTGCAGCACCCCCTCCTTAGTGCGCGCACGGTCGCTGAAAATCTCTAAGATCAGTCCTGTCCGGTCCAGCAGTTTGACGTTCCAAACTTTCTCCAGATTGCGTTGCTGCACCGGCGAAACCGGCCCGTCGACCAGTACAAGCTCAATCTCTTGCGCCTCGAATTTCAAACGAAGCTCTTCGATTTTGCCCTTGCCAAACAAGGTGCCGGGATGCGCCGTTGCCAGACGTACCACATCCGCACCTACGACCTCCAGCTCAGCCAAGGCATCTGCCAAAGCTACGGCTTCGGCAAGCGCGGGGTCGGCAGGTCGTCGGGACGTATCGGACTTCAGGTCAGGATGCAGAACCCATGCGCGGGTGACTACACGCTCATGTTCCATCAAGAGGCGTCTTCGCCCTCATAAAGGCTGATCGGCTGACTTGGCATGATGGTCGATATCGCATGTTTGTAGACAAGCTGCGACTGGCCATCCCGGCGCAGCAGCACGCAAAAGTTGTCAAACCAGGTAATCACACCCTGAAGCTTGACCCCGTTGATCAGGAAAATCGTCACGGGCACTTTCGTTTTGCGCACGTGATTCAGGAACGCGTCCTGCAGGTTTTGTCTGTCTGAAGCCATCTTCACATTCCCGCTTTTGTTCTTGGCTGCGTATTGCGGATCCAATACGTCGTTTGCATTGCGAGTATGGAGTGCACTTTTAGGAGTTTCCAGCCTAAAAAACAGTCCGTTACGGACCTACCTTGAATCTTGGCCACTGGCCGCCCCTCATTTCATGCTAGCTCCGCCAGAGATCCGGGGTCAAAAGCGCGATAATTGCCAACGTTTCAAGCCGTCCCAACACCATTGCCGCACATAAAACCCTTTTGGCCCAAGGTGTCAGGTCAACCAGCTGTACAGGCACCTCTGACGCGGATTCAATCAGAGGCCCTGTTGTAGACAGCGCCGCGATACTCAGAACAAGTGCGTTTTCGAAATCAACGCCTAGTGCAGCCAGAACTACCGTGACGAACGCCAGAGACAGCGCAAACAACATGAAGAATATCCATGCGATATAGGCGCCACCCCGCTGAATGCGAACGCCTTTTCGAACACGCCCTGCCACGGACGAGGGATGCACCAGCTTTTCCATTTCGCGCAAGCCTTGCAAATAAAGCGCAAATACCCGCAGCAGTTTCACCCCCCCCGCCGTTGTCGCTACCCCACCGCCAATAAGGGCAAGCCCCATCAGAATTAGGCCCGGTGTGCCCAGACCAGACCACATCTGCGCGGTATCCCATTCCGCGCTCTGGAAGCCAGTAGTGGTCAGAAACGACATGACAGTGAACATCGCACCCCAAAACGCGCCTAGGGCCAGCGAGATATCATCACCTTCGCGCATCTCCAACGCACCAAGCCAATGGCGGGCAAACAGTAGGGACGGAATGATTAGGACAAGCGCCAACCCAATGCGAAATTCGGGATCTGTCAAAATGCCCCGCGCGCCGGTTGTGACCGTGTCGGTTGAAAACGTTAGACGTGAAAGCGCAAACAACATGAACAGAAACATTACCATTTCGCCGCTGATGCCAGACGACCCGTTCTGAACCCCGCCAATCGGGGATATGCCGCTTGTCGCCATAACCGACATAGCGTGAGACAAGGCCACTAGAGAATTGTCCCCACCAATCAGAAGCATAATCCAGAGTACGATGGTCAAACCACCATAGATTGGAAACAAGGCACCCGTGATCCGGACCAATCGTCGGCGCGGGTCAGATCGCCCAACCCTGTCGCCCCCTGCATAAGATATACGTCCCGGCTGCGCTTTGGCTGTTACCTCGAACCCGCCCAGATTGAGCGGTGCCAGGATCGCCGAGGCGGCAATCCACATCAGCAGCCCCCCCATCCAGCCCACTTGTGCGCGCCACAAATGAAGCGCTCCCGACAATCGGGCAGGATCTTCAAACATCGTTGCTCCGGTTGTGGTAATGGCACTAACCATCTCAAAATACGCGTTTAGGTAAGATGTTGTTTGCAAAGCATAATAAAAAGGGATCGCCAAAAGCGCGGGCAACACCGAAAATGTTGCGAACAGCGACAGCAATTGCCCGAGGACCCCATGCACACCGCGCCGCCCGCCCATTGCAATGGAAATCAGCGAAACAATGATCAGGCCCATGGTCCCGGCATAGAAAAACGTGCGTGCATCCGCATGATCGTCAAGCGCCAACGCATAGCTCGCCGGGACATACATCGACAAAGACGCAATCCCCACCAAGAGTAGAAACAGCGGAAGGTTCAACAACGTTTCGGAAAAACTTTGGGGATGCGTCGCCTTAGTCATGATTCAAAAGAAGTCGATCGAGACCTGCAACAGCCGTTCGACTTCGGGGACATCCTTGGCCATGGCAAAGAGCGCTATGATATTGCCTTCTTCGATACGTGTGCTGCCAGTGGGACGCAACACTTCATCGCCCTTTTGAACCGCCCCGACAAGCACCCCTTCGGGGAAGTCGATTTCACTGATCTTCCGCCCGGCAATAGACGAGGTCGAGAGGACCTCGGCCTCGATCACCTCAGCCTCGGCGTCGCCGATAGAATAGACCCCTCGTACCCGCCCATGCCGGATATGGCGCAGGATCGAACTGACTGTTGTTGCGCGTGGGTTAATATATGCATCAATGCCAAGAGGGCCCATTAGCGCGACCAGCGTCGGATCGTTGATCAGCGCAATTGCATAAGAACAACCCTCAGCCTTGGCGCGAACTGCCGCCAGCATGTTAGTTTTGTCGTCATCAGTCACCGCCAGCATCGCGTCAGCCCTGCTGATCCCCGCTTCAGCCAACAAGGTCGTATCAAGCCCGTCGCCATTCAGGACGATTGTGCGCTCCAATGCTTCAGCAGCCAGTTCTGCACATTTCCGGCTTTTTTCGATTACCTTCGTCCGAATGCGAGTCTTCTGTGCTTCGAGCTGCAAAGCCACGGTCAATCCGACGTTCCCCCCCCCGACAAGTACGATCCGATCCTGTTTCTTGAGTGTCTTGCCAAATATTTCCATCGTTCTACGAACATCATCGACATGGCAAAATACATAACAATCATCGCCTACAAAGAGCTGGTCGGTTGATTCAGGCGCAAACAACGTACCATCCCGTCGCACGCCGACAACAATTGAACGCAAGGTGGAAAACAGGTCCGTGAGCTGGCGCAATGGAGTGTTCACAACCGGGCATTCTTCTGTGATTGTAATGCCCAAGAGTTGCGCCTGCCCCCCCATGAATATCTCCGTATCAAAGGCATCTGGCGCTGACAGCCGCTGCATGGCCGCCGCTGCAACTTCGCGCTCTGGGCTGATAACCACGTCGATTGGCATGTGATTGCTGCGATAGAGATCGGAGTAGATCGCTTCCAGGTAAGACTGGCTCCGCAGCCGCGCAATCTTGCGATTGACCCCGAATACCGAATGAGCGACCTGGCAAGTCACCATATTGACTTCGTCTGAATAGGTGGCAGCAATGACCATGTCCGCGTCTCGTGCACCGGCACGATCAAGAATATTGGGATAACTCGCGTAGCCGGCGACACCTTGCACATCCAACGTATCGGTGGCGCGTCGCACCAAATCAGGATCGTTGTCAACGACGGTGACATCGTTGTTCTCTCCTGACAAATGACGCGCAATCTGCCACCCGACCTGACCTGCCCCGCAAATGATGACTTTCATAGCGCGTGCCCTCTGGTGCCCTGTCCCCTCGATCTCCGGAGACCCGCTTTCTGGTAGTGTTGCATGACAGAAGGTCCCGAACGGGTCAAATTAATTGTCATTTGCGGGTCCATACGGCACTCTCAGCGGTGCTGATGGAATCCGAGGCAAACATGATCAAGCCCACCTTGTTAGGCGCTACGCTGCTTTTGCTCGGCGCCTGCGCACCTTTTGAAACCTACTACAAAACCGGAGCATCTGTGGCAAAGCTGCAAACTGACACGACAAATTGTGAAGTCAAAGCGCTGCGGGATGCGCCCGTCGCAAATCAAGTTCGGCAATCCGCACCTTACTATATCCCGGGTCGGACGTACTGTGACGGCAATGGTCGTTGCCACCGCAACACCGGATACTGGGTGCCAGGTCGTGTGTACACCGTAGATGTAAACGCGCCATTGCGGTTGAAGGTGCTCGATCAGTGCATGGCAAGAAAAGGATATCAACGCACCGAAATCCCGGTTTGTTCCACCAGCGTCGCCCGATCTGTGCCAGCAGCGATCACGCGGACCCTGCCAACCTTAACACCAAATTCATGTGTCATCCGCAACGAAGGCGGGAGTTGGCAAATCGTTACGGTCGGGGACAGCCAACTGGCCGGGCAAACCGAATAGATTGTTTTTTCAGTGATCTGCCGTGGCCACGTCATCCTCTTTTTCACTTTCATCGACATGCGCCACGCGCGCGCCTGACTTGCTGGATGTGACAACGTTCAGCGATTTCAGTTTACGGTGCAGGGCGCTGCGCTCCATGCCGACGAAATTTGCCGTTCGGCTGATGTTGCCACCAAATCGGTTGATCTGGGTCAGCAGGTATTCGCGCTCAAATGCCTCGCGGGCCTCTCGCAGGGGCATTGTGGCCAAAGCTCCCGAAAGGACAACACGGTCTTCGTCCGCAGATTTATCCGCTTCATTGGGCAGTTCGCGCGCCTCTATCGGTCCGGTGCCCTCGCCAAGAATTAAAACCCGCTCGATCAGGTTGTTTAGCTGACGTACATTCCCGGGCCAGATCATTGTCTGCATCAACGCCGCGGCCTCTTCGGAGATTTCCCTCAGTGGCAATCCCTGTGCGCGATTACAGGCGGCAATAAAGTGGTCAGCCAGCAGTGGAATATCTTCGCGCCGCTCCGCCAGTGAAGGCACGGCGATCGGCACGACGTTCAGGCGATGATAGAGCTCTTGGCGAAATTTCTCCGCTTCAATTTCCGCATCCAGGTCCTTGTTAGTGCTGGATATTACCCTTAGATCGACTCGCACTTTTTCGCTACCACCGACCCTTTGGAATTGTTGATCCACCAACACTCGCAGGATCTTTGACTGTGTGCCGAGGGGCATATCAGCGACTTCATCAAAGTACACGATGCCGCCATGCGCCTCTTCCAGAAGTCCAGGTTCCACGCCACGCTCGGGGCTTTCTCGCCCGAACAGAACCTCCTCCATCCGGTCAGCCGCTACGCCGGCGCAGTTTACAGTTACGAACGGGCCGGATGACCGGTTGGAGTGTTCATGAATGTAGCGCGCCGCAACTTCCTTTCCCGAGCCCGCTGGGCCGGTCAGCATCACGCGGCCGTTTGATTTTGTCACCTTGTCAAGCTGTGAAATCAGGGTGCGGAATGTCGCACTGGAGCCGATCATTTCCGCACTGGAAACATCCTTGCGCCGCAGTGTCTGGTTCTCCCGGCGCAGTCGCGATGTTTCCATCGCCCGGCGGATTACCACCAACAATTGATCTATGTTGAAGGGTTTCTCGATGAAATCGTAAGCGCCCTGCTTGATCGCGGCGACGGCAATTTCGATATTCCCATGGCCGGAAATGATCACAACCGGAACGCCGGGATTATCGCGTTTGACGGCTTTCAGGATATCAATACCGTCCATGCGACTGTCCTTCAGCCAGATATCAAGGATCAGCAGCGCAGGCGGCTCGTCGTTGATTGCAGACATGCAATCGTCGGAATTGCCTGCCAACCGTGTGGCAAAGCCTTCATCTTTTAGAATATCCGATATCAGTTCTCGGATATCTCGTTCGTCATCGACTATCAGAATGTCACTCATGGGTTTATTGCACCGCCCTTTTGCTTTTTCGTGAGTTGCCCGGAGCCTATCGGCAGCTGTATCACCGCCATTGCCCCGAAATGGGATTGCCCGTCAAAGACGGGCGCGTCTTCCAGCGTCAGAGTGCCGCCGTGTTCTTCGATAATCTTCTTTACAATCGGAAGCCCAAGCCCTGTGCCTTCGCTGCGGGTAGTGACGTATGGTTCAAACAGCCTGGCACGATCCTCGGGCAAGCCGATACCATTGTCAGAAATCGTAATATGGGCATGATTGCCCTGGGCCTCGAGGGTTACCCGAACCTCTGGTTTCAGCCCCTGTGGAGCTCCCTTTTTCTTAAGAGATTCAATAGCTTCCCCTCCGTTCTTGATCAGGTTCGTCAATGCTTGAGATATCATGGTTCCATCAAGTTCAACGTTAAGCGCCGCATCCGGCAGATCAGCCGTGACTTCTACGTCGGGCTGACCGGTCTGCTGCAACACGACCGCATCGCGCACTAGCGACGTCAGATCTTCGAGGTGGCGATCCGGTTCAGGCATTCGTGCAAATTTCGAGAACTCATCAACAATGCGGCGCAGATCAGAGGTCTGGCGCACAATCACATCGGTCATCTGAACCAATTGGTCGCTGTCATCACCAACCATTGGCGCAAACTTGCGTTTGATCCGTTCGGCGCTAAGCTGAATTGGCGTTAGTGGATTTTTGATTTCATGGGCAATGCGACGGGCAACATCCCCCCAAGCTGCCATTCTCTGGGCGCTGACCAGATCCGTCACGTCATCGAATGCCAATACATACCCTTCAAGTCCCCCGGCCTCGCTGCGGCGAACCGCCATCCGCACCAGCAGATTTTCCAATCGCCCGTCCCGACTGACTTTGACCTCATCTTGTGTGAATTCTTTCTGCGTGCTGCGGATACTAGCAAAAAGCGGACCGAACTCGGGAACGGCAACGGCGATATCCACGCTTTGCCTGTCATCCGACCAGCCAAGAAGACGTTCTGCCGAACGGTTGACAAAGGTGACCCGCCCTTCATTGTCCAGTCCAACCACACCTGATGTAACCGAACTCAAAACCGAATCGAACAGACGCCGGCGACGTTCAATCTGGCGCGTATTGTCCAACAGGGTCTGACGCTGACCCTTGAGTTGCCTGGTCATCTGGTTGAAATACCGACCGACCATTGCGATCTCATCATCACCTTCTTCTTCATGCACCCGTACATCCAGATCACCAGCACCGACCCGCTGCGCAGCACCCGCCAGCCGTCCTACCGGGCGTGACAAACGCTCGGCAAACCACAGGCCCAACCAGATCGCCGCAAGAATCAGGATCACCGCGAATCCTAGGTAAATCAGGCCAAATTCGAAAAGCACGCGCCCTCTGTCTGCCTCGAGCTGTTGATAAAGCAGTACGGTTTCCTGAGTTTCGTCCAAAAGATTCAGAATTTCGCCATCAACTTCGCGACTGACAAACAAAAACCGGTCCACAAACGCATCCATTCGGACCAGCGCCCGGAATTCGCTGTTGGCCCAGTCCTCGATGATGATCAGACCATCAGCACTCGCCTCTTCAATCTGGTCTGGGGTTGGTCGGTCAAAATCAAACAGATAAGACCGCTCTCCTCGCGTCCGAATTTCACCTGTTCCGTCAATGACATAGGCCTCTCTTAATCCGCGCTGAATCTGGGCCTGCCCCTGTGTAAGAACTTGGCGCAACTCAGCGCTATCCATAAAAACCAAACGCTGTCGCTCGCGATTGATGAACCGAGCTAGTGCGCGTGCATCTTCTGCCAAATCTTCTTTTTGTTCACCTTCATAGGCCTCGGCGGCGGCCAATGAATTGCCGACCACCTGACGAACTCGGTCGGAAAACCAACCCTCAAGGCCAACATTAACTGTAAGAACCGCAAAAACCGCCACAGTCACAGTGGGGATAAGCGCCAGCAAAGCGAAAACCCCGGTCAATCGCAAGTGTAGGCGCGAGCCTGCTGATTTGGCACGTCGCGCCGCAATCAGCCGCGCGACCTGCCCAAGCACCAATGCGGCGACAACCAGAACATAGACAAGATCCGCAAGCAGAATAATCCGCAGGTAAGGCGAGCCCGACCCCAGATCAAACGGCCCCAGGATCAAGAAAGTCGCAACCGCAAGTGCCGGACCAAGCACCACCAGACCAAGCGTCGCTGCATTCTGCACACGCCGTTTGCGCCGCAAACGGGTGAACCTGATCCAATGGCTATCGCGTGACCTAGTTGCCACCCGCGCTATCCTTATTGATGTGCTGCCTGCGCAGCTTACCGCTATATTATGTGGTCCTGATCCAACACTGACGCGGGATGGCCACGGTTATGTGGCCGTTTTACATCAATTTGCGACGCCTTGTCACCTCAATATCCAGTTCAGTGATCTTCTTGCGCAAAGTATTGCGATTTATGCCAAGCAGATCGGCGCATTTTGCCTGATTTCCTCGGGTTGCCTCCAACGCTACTTCGATCAGGGGGGCTTCGACTTCACGCAGGATTCGCCCGTAAAGCCCCGGCGGCGGCAGCAAACTTCCGTGCAGATCAAAGTAGCGCCGCAGGTGCCGCTCGACGGACGCGGTAAGTCTTTCCGCGCCGCCGCCGTTGATAACCGGTTCAATTTCCGGCTGGCTGCCCAGAACCTGCTCCACCTCGGCGCGAGAAATAAGTTCGGCCCGGCTGGTCAGCACAAGCCGGCGGATAGCGTTTTCCAATTGGCGCACATTCCCCGGCCAGCTATAGGCCCGCAGCAGCTCTGTCGCCTCATCAGAAAGCGACCGACCTATCGCTGTTCCCTGCTCGGCCCGGGCCAGAAAATATTCGGCAAGTATCTCGATATCATCGACCCTGTCCCGCAATGGCGGAACCGCCAACGTTGCGCCGCTGAGTCGATAGTAAAGGTCCTCGCGAAGACGTCCCTTTTCCAAAGCCGCCGCAAGGTCAATCTGACTAGTGGCCATAAATCGGGGGACTGTGTCACCCATCGCGTCCATCATACGCACGATCCGGGCCTGAAGCCCGCTTTCGATGTCGCCTATTTCTTCGATCAGCAGCGTCCCGCCTCCCACGCGCGCCATCGCTTTTGCAGGCCCTTCCAATTCCTGCAGATCATTTGCGTTAACCGAGATAAACGGCAGCGTTCTGCGATCGGAAAAATCGTGAATCGCGCGCGCTATCAGGGTTTTTCCTGTACCGGATTCACCACTGATCAACACCGGCAAGTCAGTGTTCGTGACCCTCGCCACAAGCCGATAGAGCGCCTGCATAACTTGAGTACGCCCCACCAATGGCAGTTCGTCTGACGGATCTTCTTCGGGTAACTGGCGTGAAGGCCCGCGCTGACGATGTTCTAGCGCACGAGAAGTTCGTTTCATCAGATCAGGCAGATCAAACGGTTTTGGCAAATAGTCATAGGCCTCGGCCTCGGCCGCCTGAATGGCGGTCATGATTGTATTTTGAGCTGAAATAACGATAACGGGCATTCCGGGACGGTCCTGTGAAATCTTAGGCAGCATTTCCAGACCATTACCATCGGGCATCGCGACATCTGTAATCACAACGTCACCTTTTCCCTCGCCCACCCAGCGCATCAGTGTAGTAAGTGACGACGTAGCGTGCACCTTGCACCCCGCGCGGGTCAGAGCCTGTGTCAAGACGGTGCGGATTGTCCGATCATCGTCAGCTACCAATACTGTACCATCCATCTAAATCATTCCTTCAGGTTTTCGGGTGCGCGTGACAGTGAAAGGCGAAAAACCGTGCGCCCGGGCACGGAACTCACAGAAATCCATCCATTGTGGTCCGAGATGATTTTGCTGACCAACGCAAGTCCGAGGCCGGTGCCATTTTCACGACCCGACACAAAGGGATCAAATACATCTTCCTTGATCTTGTCTGGCAGGCCGGGTCCGTTGTCGATGATCTCGATCTGCAAAGGCAGCGAATGTCCAGTGCCATCGCTGCGGCGCAGTCGGAACGAGTGCTCATAAAAGCTGCGCAATTGAATTGTTCCGCCCTTCGACCCCGCCGCCTCAGACGCGTTCCTCAGCAGGTTAAGCACCACTTGCAGCAATTGGTCCGGATCTCCTTTGGCCATGGGCAAGGAAGGGTCGTAATCTTCAACAATGTTCATCTGCGCCCCAAACCCCAGTAATGCAGAACGCCGCGCCCGATCCATCACATCATGCAGGTTGACGGCTTGGAAATCCGGCGGGCTAAGGTTGCCGAACTGCTCGACCTGCTCCAATAGTTTAACTACCCGGCGGCTTTCTTCTACAATCAGGTCGGTCAGTTCCAGATCTTCAGCCTTCAGGTTCATCGACAACAGCTGCGCCGCTCCGGTAATGCCGGCCAGCGGATTCTTGATTTCATGCGCCAGCATTTCGGCCATACCGATGGCGGACTTAACGGCAGATTTGACCGAATGGCTTTGGGTGATACGTCCGGCCATCTCGCGCGGCGTGATCGTCAGGATCATGTTTCCCTGATGACCCAGCAATGGCGCGATCTGCAATCCGCACTGCAGCGGAGGCCGCGCCCCCGAGCCAACATCCACATCATTCACAAAAAGCGGTGTTCCATGCTCGCGAGCCCGCGAAAAAGCCTCTTCAAGGGGCGCATCAACTGCGATCTGGTCCCAGACCGGTTCGCCTTTGACGGATTTTACCGAAGCATTCAGAAAACCTTCGGCCGCCGAGTTGATGTCCAATATCCTGTCGCTTTCGTCGATCAAAAAGGCTGGCACCGGCAGCGAGGCCCAGATGGATTTGTCGGTGTTCATGCGGCCTCCTGCGCGGGCCTGCAAATTGCCTCGGGCAACAATCGCAAGACTTCTGCCGCATCTTTGTTGGTCAGAACAGCACGGCGCAGACCTATCCCTGTTCCTGCACCGTCCATGTACCAACCCAGATGTTTTCGTGCGACCCGGATGCCGAGATCGGTTCCATAAAAACCCAGCATCGCCTCGTAGTGGCTGGCGACCATTTCAACCAGATCCGGACCATCGGGAATGTCGGGCGCGGGCCGATCAAACAAATCGTGGGCTACCTGGGCCAATTGCCACGGTTGACCCTGTGCGCCGCGTCCGATCATGACGCCATCCGCCCTGGATTCCGCAAGAGCAACGCGTGCTGTGGCGGTATCAATGATATCACCATTGGCAATTACTGGAATGTCTAAAGCCGCCTTGATGGCGCCAATCGCTTGCCAGTCCGCATGCCCTTTGTAAAATTGGCACCGGGTTCGCCCGTGGATCGTTACCATTTGGATACCTGCACATTCTGCACGCCGCGCGACATCAGCCGCATTCAGGCAATCATTGTCCCATCCCAGCCGCGTTTTCAGCGTAACGGGGATGTTCACGGCATTCACCACCGCTTCGATAAGCGATAAGGCGTGGTCGGGCGTTTTCAACAGCGCCGAGCCGGAATAGCCATTTGTGACTTTCTTGGCCGGGCACCCCATATTGATGTCAATCAGGGCTGCCCCGCTGGCTTCAACCTGACGCGCGGCCTCGGCCATCCAATGCGCTTCCCGCCCGGCGAGCTGCACGGCAGTGTGGGCGCGGCCCACGCCGAGTTCCGCCTTTTCGCGGGTTCCGGGCCGGGATTGCACCATTTCCTGGCTGGCGACCATTTCGCTGACAACCAACCCGGCTCCAAACGAAGACACGAGGTCGCGAAAAGGCAGATCAGTGATTCCGGCCAATGGGGCCAGAAAAACCGGGGGCGAAAGGGATGCATTGGTCAAACCAGCAAGCAAATGCCTAATCCTTGTGCATGTGCAGCCGTGCTAGCAATAACTTTGGATATATTCAATATTCAGCAGCTTTTTACGCGCTGACAAAGCACCAAACGCCTATTTTTTAGGCGCACTTGCCGCGTGATTGCGTTGGCACGCAACAGCCCCTAGACACGTGTGGGAACAAGAGAGTGATGTGTTATGTCCACCGCCGCAATCATCGTTGCTGCCGGGCGCGGGTTGCGCGCAGGTGGCGGCATCCCAAAGCAATGGCGACAACTGTCAGGTCGGACCATCACAGAGCACGCCCTACGTGCCTTCCAGAACCATCCGCGAATAGATCAACTCGTGTTGGTTGTTCATGCTGAGGATATTGAAGCCGCTTACTGGCCATCAGATATACCTGCAATAATCGTTACTGGCGGGTCAACGCGGACAGCCTCGGTTCTGGCGGGATTGAAAGCGTTAGATGACAGCTGCTCCAGGGCCCTGATCCATGATGCGGCCCGCCCCTGCGTTTCAGCATCATTAATTGACCGAGTGCTTGATGCCCTGATCACGGGACCCGCCGCTGCCCCCGCAGTTGCGATTGTCGATGCGCTCTGGTCGGGCGCGGACGATCGCGTCACCGGGGCGGTGAACCGAAACGGCCTTTTCCGCGCGCAGACACCACAGGGTTTTAACCGATCCGCCATTCTGGCCGCGCACGAAGCCTATGGCGGCGATGCGGCTGATGATGTTGAAATTGCCCGGACAGCAGGCCTCGACGTCACGATTGTTGATGGGGATGAGGACAATCTCAAAATAACAACGGCGCAGGATTTTATCCGCGCAGAGCGGATACTGAGGGATCGGATGGATATCAGGGTTGGTAACGGATTTGACGTACACCGATTTGGCCCCGGTGATCATGTAGTTCTCTGCGGCATCAAAGTGCCGCATGATCGCGGACTGCAGGGCCACTCGGATGCCGACGTCGGTATGCACGCCGTAACGGACGCGCTTTACGGGGCTTTGGCGCGGGGCGACATAGGTCGCCATTTCCCACCCTCGGACCCCCAATGGAAAGGTGCCGACAGCGACATTTTCCTGAGTCACGCGGTCACGATGGCAAATGAAATGGGCTACCGGATCAGCAATGTCGATTGCACGCTAATCTGCGAGTTTCCCAAGGTCGGCCCGCATGGACCGTCGATGCAGACGCGCATGGCCGAAATCATGGACCTGTCAACCAATCAGGTCTCGATAAAGGCCACGACATCTGAAAGACTTGGCTTTACCGGGCGCGGCGAAGGGATCGCGTCAATGGCAACTGTTACATTGGTGCCCGCATGAACGAACTTGCAAAACTCATAGGCACCGTAGCCGGAACCGGGCATATCCGCCCGGCACCGGGTACTTGGGGATCACTTGTCGCCTTGCCGCTTGCATGGGGTCTGCATCAGGCAGGCGGCGTTCCTTTGTTGCTGGTTGCCAGCGCCGTCGTGTTCGTTATCGGCTGGTGGGCAACCATCGAAATGACCCGAGGCAAAGAAGACCATGACCCCTCTGAGATCGTGATTGATGAGGTCATTGGCCAGTGGATCGCGCTATTACCCTTGTCGTTCGGCGCCACCCGGATGGGCGTAGACATCACCGTGCTTTGGCCCGGCTGGATCGCGGCCTTTGTCCTGTTTCGCCTGTTTGACATCCTTAAGCCCGGCCCTGTTGGGTGGGCGGACCGGCGCAATGATGCGCTTGGCGTCATGTTGGATGATGTCATAGCGGGCGTGTTTGCAGCACTTGGTGTTCTGGCATTGGCCGCGATCTATCACCTGGTGCTGGCAGTTTGAGCGCGGTATCCATCTTAGATGCCGCCCGCGCGCGCGACATTAGGATTGCCACGGCCGAAAGCTGCACCGGCGGAATGGTGGCCGCGGCTCTGACCGACATTGCCGGGTCCTCTGATGTTTTTGACCGCGGTTTCGTGACGTATTCCAATGGCGCTAAGATTGACATGCTAGGTGTATCTGCCCAGTCCTTGGACAAATACGGCGCGGTCAGCGAAGAGGTCGCCCGCGAGATGGCGGCGGGTGCGCTAGCTCATTCCCGTGCCGCGCTGGCGGTCTCGACCACAGGTATCGCGGGTCCCGGCGGGTCAGAATTCAAACCCGAAGGGCGCGTATGTTTTGGGGTCGCTACTTCAGGGCGACCCACGATAAGCGAAACCATCGATTTTGGGGCCCTCGGGCGCGAGCAAGTTCGCAGAGCCGCGTGCCTCCATGCGTTGGGGTTACTACGTCACGCCCTTTCACAAACCGGCTAAGTTTTAGGCAATTGGCAGTCGACGCCGCCTAAATTTGCGCCTCTTTGTGTTATGCTGCCAAATTGAGCGTCCCATATTCAGTTGCCTCTTTTTACGGCGGACCCAATCCGGCTCTACCCAAGCACATAAATTCTGAGCGGAGGTTTGGGCCCATGAATGGAGCCGATACAGCATGGATCATTGTCGCGACGGCGCTGGTCCTTTTCATGACACTGCCGGGGCTGGCATTGTTTTACGGCGGGCTGGTGCGCGCGCGCAATGTGCTTAGCGTGTTCATGCACTGCTACGCCATCGCCTGTTTGATGAGCGTTTTGTGGTTTGTGTTTGGCTATTCCATCGCTTTTGGCGGCGGCACGTCAGGGTTTTGGGGTGGGTTGAACAAGGTCATGCTCCTTGGAATCGGCCCGGACGATCTGGCTGGCACCTTACCAGAAGTGCTGTTTTTTGCCTTTCAGATGACGTTTGCCATCATCACCCCTGCCCTGATTGTCGGGGCGTATGTTGAGCGCATCGGGTTTGGATTTGTCTTGCTGTTCTCGGGCTTGTGGATGTTGTTGTGCTATGCGCCTGTTGTCCACTGGGTCTGGGGTGGCGGCATGCTGGCGGATGGAGGCATCTTTGGAGAAATTGGCGTGCGCGATTTTGCCGGTGGCATTGTGGTCCATGAAACCGCCGGAATCGCAGCCCTTGTTCTGGCCTACTTCCTTGGACAGCGGCGTAATCACACGACACCACCGCACAACCCCGGCTATGTCATGATTGGCGCTGCCATGCTGTGGGTTGGCTGGTTTGGGTTCAATGGTGGCTCTCAGCTTGCGGCAGATGGCGGTGCGGCAATGGCATTGACCGTGACGCACCTTTCTGCGGCAACAGCATCGCTGTCATGGGCGCTGTGGGAACGAATCAAATTTGGCAAGGCCTCACTGGTTGGCATCGTTACAGGCACAATTGCGGGTCTGGCCTCGATCACGCCGGCAAGTGGCTTTGTTGGCCCGGTCGAGGCACTTGTGATCGGCGCCGTCGCTGGTGTCCTGTGTCAGGAGGCGGTCACGTTCATCCGCAACAAAATCAAGATCGACGATACGTTGGACGTGTTTGCGGTTCACGGCGTTGGCGGCATATTCGGCACCTTGATGATCGCAGTATTTGGTGCGGGCACCTGGGCGGCGCAATTGGGCAGTCTGGTCATCGTCGGCGTGTTCACCCTGGTTGTGACTGTCGTTCTGGTCAAACTGGTCTCGCTTGTCACGCCGCTGCGTGTGGATGCCGAGACAGAAACCAACGGTCTGGATCTTTCTGTTCATGGCGAACGCGCCTACGATATGACCAGCTAAGTTTTTTGGCTGTGGCACAAATGGCGGGCCCTTCGGGGCCCGTTTTTTATGGTGCCATCTGTTTGGTTAATACAACAAGGTCACCGTCATCTTGCAGCAATTCCCACAAGTGCTCTGACTTAACGCTACCGATCAAAGCCGCCGATTTGTTGCGAACCCGTCTGGTACGTTCTTCAAGGGGCATCGGGCAAAGCAGATCAACGCGGGACGTTACTTCTGATCCGTCGTTAAGTTTGATGACGAGCACGGCTTCGGTTTCCGTCAGGCCCTCGTCGCCGAACACCGATACTCGTTTGCGCAAGGCCAGAACGTCAGGGTCGGCACAGGTGCTGGCACTAAAGCTCTCCAGCTTCGCAGTATCGAACCCCAACAGGCTCATGGGCAGGACAGTTGCATAGCTGAATTTTGCCCCAAGCCCAGTTGACGGAGCAGGCTGATTGCACACACTCAGCCAGCGGGGATGGGTTGACACATGAATTGCCGCGATATCATCCGCATTCAGGGGCTTCAGCGTTTCCAAGGCTTCAAGAGCCGCATGCAATCCGTGGCAACAGGCGTGAAATTTATGGCTCACGTCTTCAAACAACCACGTAACACCCAGCTCATTCATCGACGTCGCATCTGCCGCCCCGTGATGGGTCGCGCTAAATCCGAACGCACCGTCCAAAGCATCCGGATTTGCCTCAAAGCCGGCTGCGATCAGCTGCGCAACTTCTACGCCAGAGGCAGCCGCTTGCCCCCCATTGTAAGGTTTACCCATCGTTCCAAATTGAGCTTTCAAACCGGCTGCGCGGGTCGCTGCCAGCCCCAAAACCTGTTCCATCTGCAAAGGTGCCAGCCCCAAAAGCCGCCCTGACGCCACGGCGGCGCCAAAGGCCCCTGCCGTTGCCGTCTGATGAAATCCGACCTGATAATGCCCTCGCCCCAACCAAAGGCCAACCTGGATAGACAACTCCATCCCGACCAGCGCCGCATCCTGCACGTCCTGAAGATTGGCATTGGCCAACTCGCCGACGGCGACGGCGGCAGGAAAGACCGCAACTGAGGGATGACCGATATGGGCAAAATGTGTGTCGTCATAATCCAGCGCATGTGAGGTGGTCCCGTTCACCAGCGCTGCAGCCCGGGCTGGCACTTTGACATCGCAGCCAAACATCCGGGATCGCGGGCTGCCGGCCTCTTGCAGTATCATGTGCCTGACGATGCGCGATGCAGGTTCGGGAATCCCCGCAATTCCAACGGACATCCAGTCCAACAGGGACAGCTGCAAGACCCTGCGCACATCTTGTGAACATTTTGTCGGTGCCGCTGCAAACTCGGCCAAAGCGCTTGAGAATGAGGTCTTCATATCGCGCAGCCTATCAGTCTGAGATCAGCCGTAAAGCTCTGCCGCGCGGCGTTCAAAGGCACGCACAATACGCTGCATCGCCTCATTGAAAACAACACCAATGATCGCCTGTAAAACCGCGTTTTTGAATTCGAAGTCGACAAAAAACTGCACCTCGCAGCCACCGTCAGCCTCTGCGAAGGCCCAGTTCGACCTCATATAGCGAAATGGACCGTCCAGATATTCGGTGTCGATCCTGGTTTCGGCAGGCCAAAGGGTGACGCGGCTGCCAAATCGCTCGCGAAAAACTTTGAAGGAGATTACCAATTCGGCGGCCATGACGTTTGAGCCGTTTGTATGTGGGGTGGTTGAACGTACCCGCGCCGCCGCACACCAGGGCAAAAATTCGGGGTATCGCGCCACATCTGCCACCAGATCGTACATCTGTTGCGCCGAATAGGGCAAAATGCGGGTCTCAGTGTGGGTGGGCATTCAGCAATTTGGCCTTTGCGCGTGACAGTGCCGCCCCATGTCGTATTGTTCTCGGGGAAAATCAAGAGGTAGCCATGGTTACGCGTCCATATGTGATCGACAATATGATTTCAGCCAAATCAATCGCCGCGCGCATTGAAGAGCTTTGTTGCGAAATTCAGACCGAGTTTGAGGGCACAGACCAACTGATCGTTGTGGGTCTTTTGCGCGGCAGCTTTGTGTTCATTGCCGATCTGGTCCGCGAGTTGGATTTGCCGATTGAAGTCGATTTTCTGGAGGCATCCTCTTATGGGGATGGCATGGAAAGCAGCAGGGAAGTACGTATTCTCAAAGACTTGCGTGGCAAGATTGAAGGTCGTGATGTTCTCGTTGTCGAAGACATCGTTGACACCGGCCACACGCTGAACCACGTCACCAACCTTTTGCAAAGCCGCCTGCCAGCTCGTCTCAAGTCCATCGCCTTGCTCGATAAACCCAGTCGACGAGAAGTGGATTTCAAAGCCAGCTGGACGGGGTTTGAAATTCCTGACGAATTTGTTGTTGGCTACGGCATCGATTACGCCCAGCGCAACAGAAACCTGCCATTCATCGGCAAGGTACGATTCACCGAATGAATATCCGGTATCTCTGGCGATTGCGACGTTGGGCTGAAAAGCCGCCCTCGGCTTCGCGCATGATCCTTATTGTTACGATCGCTGCGCTTGGATTCCTAATCTACGGGCTTGAGCACTTTGGCTATTGGCCGGATTGGGCAACGGCAGAAAATGCGAAGATCAAGCAAAAGAAATTCTAATCGGGTCAATTGACTTCCCGGACCCGTGCGCCATGCTGAGCCCACGGTAACAAGACATGGATACCGCTTATGCTGATGCGCTTTGTCCGCTGGTCTATTTTTTTGGGACTCATCGGTGCCGCCACGGGTTGGTATCTGTCGCGCCCTATTTCAGTGGACGCGCAGATTATTGAAGGGATGGGCGGCGATCCTGTCGCTGGTGAACTGATCTACTGGGCCGGTGGATGTGCCTCCTGCCATGCGGCTGACAACGCAACGGGTGATGAATTGCTGGTGCTGGGTGGCGGTCAGTCCCTGCCAAGCGATTTTGGATCCTTTATCGTGCCCAACATTTCTACTGACGCGGACGCAGGCATCGGTGGGTGGAGCACCTATGATTTGGTAAACGCGATGCTTGCCGGGGTCTCTCCGAACAGGCAACACTATTATCCGTCCTTTCCCTATACATCTTTCACCAAGATGACCCCGCAGGATGTCGTGGACCTCAAATCGTTCCTTGATACGCTGCCTGCGTCATCTCAGGCCAATCCCCCCCACGAGTTGGGATTTCCCTTCAACATTCGCCGGGGACTTGGGTTGTGGAAACAACTTTACCTTATCAAGGCATGGGTTCTGCCGGATCCCGTGACTGAGGAAATTGCCCGTGGACGGTATCTGGTCGAGGGGGCGGGGCATTGCGCCGAATGCCACACGCCACGTAGCCCAATCGGCGGACTTGAACGCGATCAATGGATGCAAGGGGCCCCCGACCCGTCAGGCAAGGGGCGCGTTCCCGCGATTGCGCCGGACAAACTGACATGGGCCGCGAGCGATATCGCCTACTATCTGGAAACCGGCTTTACCCCCGACTTTGACAGCGCAGGCGGGCATATGGCGAAGGTCATTGGCAACATGGCGCGCCTCCCGGCCAGCGACCGGGCCGCCATTGCCGCCTACCTCAAGGCGATCCCTTAGAATCGGCACCAATGGGTTCTGCTCGAATGAACCCGACCCTTAGCGTAACGCAAGTTGACTTTGACCTGCTCGTCAAGAACTGACCCTGAACAGAAAAACGGACTTTCGGGCAGGTTGCAGCGAATGTGCCAAAAGAGACCATACAACAGGGCGTTGATTTCGGGGGCAAGTCGAACTTGGCGTTCCAGAGGCTAAGAAAAAATAAAGGCGCCCGAGTCGGCCGGGCGCCTTTATTTAAATATTATTCGGCTAGGTTTAGCGGATTTTAGGTGGCTTTCCGCGCCCTGCGTCGCATAAACGCGCCGCCACCGACCAATACCGTCAGCAAGAGCGGAAGGCTGGCTGGAACAGGAACCACGCTTACGCCTGGGCCGCCACAGCCTTGGGTAAAGCCTGACAGTGGTTCTGTTGTTGAACCATCAAAAGATGCTACGACACAGTCCAGACGAACTTGTGCAGTACTTGCCGCACTGAACTGGATTGATGTTATGTTTTTGAACCCGGTGAGGCTTTTGATATCCGCAACGTAGCCGGTGTTCTTCACCAACGTACCTGCGGCAGTTCCACCAACATAATTAGAGATGCTGCTGTAGCTCGTGCCCAACTGGTACGTCTGAGTGTTGGTCCCATCGGAGACTGTAATCGCGTTCGACGCACCCGTGCCTTTACCTGTCAGCAGGAAGTAGAAACTGTCCAGAGAAAAGGAATTATCACCGGTGAGGCGAGTCATCTTAGGCAGAATACTCTGGTTGTTTTCGATTAGGCAGCTTCCGTTGCCGCCATTTGTCGAGTCCGCACATAGTGTCGAGGACTGAAAGTTTGTCGGAGCAAAGAAAAAGTTACCATCAGAAGTCGTATAATCCTTGGCACCATTCTTGGCGTCATCAAAGTGAACAAGCTGCGTTACAGTCGCAGCGCCCGCGCTTCCGGCCACTATGCTTGTCGCAATTGCAACAGTCGCAGCCGCCAACATCCCCTTAAGATTCACGTTAAACATTATTTGCTTTCTCCCTACCATTTACCAACGCCCTTAAGCGTAAATTGTTACTTACCGGATTAGTCGCGAACTTTATTTAGACACAATTGGCCGTTCTGAAAAGGTAATTCGGAATTTTACAATCCCCGGTTGCGCCCCTGTGAAGATCTTTGATCAATGAGGATTAATTGATCTAATTATCCACAAAGCCGAAACAAAAAACTTTGGTTTATTGGTCGAATCAGATCTTAGCTTGGCTTCGCCTACAGATGAATGAGCAGATTAACTCGGTCGAATAGGTGTTATATTTCCTAACGAATTAGGACCTATGCCGATCAAAAAACGCAGGATCGAGAGGCCACATTTTTGCCGCATTATCAAATGTATTTAGGGAGGGTAAACCGATGATAACGGATGTGCCAAATTCATCGGAAACCGGAAATCTCTAGAATTAGTATTTGCATATTCCTTACTCCACACACCCGCGCTTTGACGGTGAGGAAAGGGCGGCGATAGGCCGGAAACCGAAGTTGGGCGCTTGCACTCGAACGGCGAGTATGTCCGCGCAGCCGACCGTCACCTACGTACCTTTGAATGGCAGATCTGGGCCCGAATTGCAGGACCTCTGGGCCGAAAGATCATGAAGGGTGCAGGCGCATATTATCGAGAAGGTTGCCAAACCCGGGTCAATCAGTTGCAGCTTTCCACAAATGTCAGATCAGACCAGTTTCAATTTTTTGTTCCGGGCATCGCGCAATTGAGTAAAGTCATCGCCGGCGTGATAGCTCGAGCGGGTCAACGGCGTGGCCGAAACCATCAGGAAGCCCTTGCCATAAGCAGCCTTTTCATAGGCAGCAAACTCATCCGGGTGCACAAAACGATCCACCTTGTGGTGTTTCGGCGTCGGTTGCAGGTATTGGCCGATTGTCAGAAAGTCGATATCCGCTGCGCGCATGTCTTCCATGACCTGAAGTACCGCCTGCCGGTCTTCGCCAAGTCCCACCATGATGCCGGACTTGGTGAACATGGACGGGTCCATTTCCTTGACCCGCTGCAACAGCCGAAGCGAATGAAAATAGCGCGCGCCGGGGCGCACTTCGGGATAAAGACCCGGCACGGTTTCCAGATTGTGATTGAACACGTCAGGACGTGCCTCGACCACCTGTTCCAGAACGGAGGGGTCACACCGGATAAAATCAGGCGTCAGAATTTCTATTGTGGTACCGGGCGACTGGCGTCTTATTGCCCGGATCGTCTGGGCAAAATGCGCCGCGCCGCCATCTTCGATATCATCGCGATCCACCGAAGTGATAACCACGTGGTTCAGGCCCAGTTTCTTGACGGCATCCGCCACCCTGCCCGGCTCAAAAACATCCAGATCCTCGGGCGGTTTGCCGGTCGCGATGTTGCAAAACGTGCAGGCCCGCGTGCAAACTTCGCCCATGATCATCATGGTGGCATGGCCCTGTGACCAACATTCGCCAACGTTCGGACAGCCTGCCTCTTCGCAGACCGTGACCAGATTATTGTCGCGCATGATCTTGGCAGTATCTGCATAGCCTTTGCCACCGGGCGCCTTGACCCGAATCCAGCTCGGCTTTTTGGGCTGCGGATTGTCCGGGCGGCGCGCCTTTTCGGGATGACGCTGCTCAGGAATTTTCAGATCACGCATGTCTTGGGCCCCTGTTCTTCGGTCATGGTCCGACTGTCGAGTGGCTTAATATCATATGCGCCCGAAAGGGGAAGTGCCGGCATACGCAATACCGTTATGCGCCCCGGGGTCATCGGTCAGATTCACATCCACGCCAAAGTGGCAGCCGCAAGAATTAGGTATCGACCGCCTTTTGCAATTGTCACAAGGATAAGGAAAGGGCCAAGCGGTTCACGCAAAACACCCGCGACAACGGTCAGTGGATCACCCACCACAGGCAGCCAACTTCCCAATAGCGACCATCGACCATAGCGGCGGTACCATATTTCGGCGCGGTTGAGTTGAACTTGCGAGACAGGGAACCAGCGCCGGTTGTGAAAGCGAAGCAGGAATCGACCGAGGTACCAGTTGACGACCGATCCAAGTACATTCCCCAACGTGACAACGACGAGCAAACTTGCCACGGGCTTACCCCCTGCCAACAACAGCCCTACCAACACAGCCTCAGACTGCATGGGCAGAATTGTCGCCGCAATGAACGCCGAGGCGAATAGTCCGATGTAGGCGATCATGTTGTGGCGACTACCGCCTGAGTTACTGCCACCAGCGTGGCCCCTGATGGCGGCGCAACCAGCCCCCTACGCTAAAGTGATCGCGATGAATCAATAAAATGAGGGCGATGAACGCAGCTATGACCGCCAGATCAATCACCTGATTACGATGGATTGGAAAACCTTTGTCATTGAGCGCAAACGGATCAAAGAACCCGTCCCATCGACGGGTAACGGTATAAAAGTGCATCACAGCCAATCCCCCGTAACTGAAAGGTCGAAACGCCCCGACCAAAGCCAGAAGACACAAAAGTATCTGGAGCGCCGCCAGTGCGTAAATCTGTAGAAACGAAACTTCGACCCCGTCAATATACTTGGCAAGTTGCTGATATTGTTTGGGTGTGATCACCTTGTGTGCGGCCCAGAGAAAAATGAACCACGCCAGTCCGACGCGCAAGATGAACAACGCCAGCGCGTCCTTGCGATCATGAAACGACAAACGGGGGTGCCTCCTTGGATTTTGACATTACGACACGCTAACTGCCACACCTCTCAAACTCAAATCTCAAGACCCACACACACGAAATGGTGAAAAATCAGCCAATCATGGGTCCAAACTGACCATGTGTTTCCTCGTAGTGGCGTTTGAGCCGTTGCAGCGCAATGCGCAGTACAATCTTGCCAGAGCGTGCGGACCAACCCATCCTTTTCTCGGCTGTCTCAAGACCTTCAAGAAAGCAGCAACATCGCAGAACCACATCCGACAGACCCGGCCCAAGATCGCCAAGCGCTTTGGCGACACGGTCACGTGCTACTTCTGGCCCCGCTCCAACGCCAATATCTGCGGTAATGCTGCCGCGTGCGCCACCCGTCAGGAACTTTTCCCAGTTCTGGGCCACGCGAGGGCCCATTTGCGCCAGTTCAAAATCCTCGCGCAGCCGCTCACCCGCGGTCACCAGATCTTCCGTCAAAAACGGCGATCCGTCCTTGTCCTTGCGTCTGGCCAGCGCTGTCAGCGGGCTCTCGGCCAGATTATAACGTATCTTGCGCGACCGACCTGTCCCTGTAACTTCGATATCTTTCTCATCCCAGTCCCGGTGCTGTGCACCAAAAGGCGCTTGCGCTTCGGTAAACCCGTCGTCGTGCGCTTTTCGCGTCTTGCTTTCATGTTCCGCCAGCAGTCGGCTTAGCGCGGAACGGCCTGCCTGTGTGATCCTGTAGCGAGAAATACGGCCTGGACTATCGCACGTGATCCAGTCCTTAAGCGCCATTGCCTGCGCTATTGTACTTTCGACGACCGCAGTGCGATTACTGGAACCATCCGCCCCGTCGCGAACAACCACTGCCTTTTCCATGTCTGCGGCAACCGCAAGAACGGCGCCGGTTTCGCAAAGACGACGCAGAATACGGCGCGACTCTCGTGAAAGTGTCGCAGCATCAGGTGTCAGATCATTAGTTCGGCTTTGAACGGTCATGGAAGCAGGCTCCTTCGGCGTGGCAGGCTGTTTTTTTTGAGTCTGAGATGGCGAAAAATGCCGGGAACCCAATGTCCGCAGCGCGGCGTCCACAAGTGGATCATCGCGCCGCGCTTCGATCCGTCGAATCTGTCGCAATACTGTCGAAGCGTGGCAGCCATTCATTCGCGACAATGCCCTGATCGACTGTCCTGCTTCGGTATGGGCAAGATAGTGCAGTGCCCCTTCTGGAACCCAGGTCGGCAGCCCTGGTTCGCCCGGAATAAGCGTCGTGTGGTGTATCATGTGATGTCCCCTTGAGCCGATCGCCTCGTTTGGCGACCAGGCAGATTTCCAGCATATTCTCCCGAATTGTCCCCACTATTAACGAAAGAATAATACACAACCTAAGATTGCATTCGTTACCGGATCGTTAAAATCCTGTGCGATACCAATCATTGTATTCAAAACATAAACAGTAATGAAACCAACGCACGGGCCGATCCGTGAGAGCGCAACACCCGTTCAGGTTGTGCAATGTTGAGGTCGAACCAAAACTTGGCCTTTGTGCCACAGATTGAAAGGTCCCGACCAAAATGCAAGATGTACTAACTATGATGTCCAAGCTCACTCGCCCCCGGCTGTTAATCCGCGCGGCACGGATCGGGGCGGATGACTACCGCCGAGACAAGCATCTGCAACGGACTTTGGGCTATGGGCCTACGTTGCGCAACGCAGAAGCGCTACTCAAGCTCATGGAGATCGAAATCAACGTCAACCAGATGCGCGACGATGGTGACGCATCCTACTCTTTGGTACAGCACGTCGATATTCTGATCGCCATGATGGGCGAGGCCCGCATTTTGCGCGCCACGCAGTCACACTTGTCCGCCGTTACATGAAGCTGTCAGCCATCGAGGCCTTTTTCTCAGCGACGTAAGCCACCAGCGCCTGTTCAATCGCAGGATCAAGGGGCGGGCGTTCATAGGCGTTAATCAACCGTTCAACGCGGGCCGACGCCAAGGCCTGCGTGTCACGGGCGCCCTCTTCTGACCAGGTCTCGAACGGTTTGTAATCAAACACTTCCGTGCGCCAGAACGCGTCTTTGAAGTTCGCCTGCGTGTGCGCACAACCCAGATAATGACCACCTGGGCCCACTTCACGGATGGCATCCATGGCCTGACCGTTCTCGTCTGCCGAAATACCACGCGCCATGTTGTGCAAGATCCCCAACTGATCGGCATCCATGACAAATTTCTCAAACGAAGACACCAAACCGCCTTCCAACCAGCCGCAGGAATGCAGCATAAAGTTTACCCCTCCCAGCAAAGCGGCGTTATGAGTATGGGCTGTCTCATATGCAGCCTGCGCATCCGGCAGTTTTGATCCACAAAGACTACCGCCAGAACGAAATGGAAGACCCAGACGACGCGCCAGTTGTCCCGCCCCATAGAGGATCTGCGATGCCTCGGGCGTGCCAAAGGTCGGCGCCCCAGAATTCATATCAATCGACGTTACGAATGCACCAAAAATCACCGGTGCCCCAGGTCTAATTAATTGCGAATAGGCGATCCCCGCCAGTACTTCGGCCATCACCTGCGTCAGCGTACCGACGACAGAAACAGGCGCCATCGCACCGCCAACAATGAAGGGTGAAATGATGCAGGCCTGATTATTTTGCGCATAGACCTCAAGTGCACCCATCATCACGTCGTCAAATGTCAACGGTGAGTTAATGTTGATCAGCGACGTCATCACAGTGTTGTTCTGCACAAATTCCTTGCCAAACAAAATCTCGCACATTTCAACGCTATCCTGCGCGCGACTTGGTTCTGTCACAGACCCCATAAATGGCTTGTCGCTGAGAGTCATATGCGCAAGCAGCATATCCAGATGCCGTTTGTTCACCGCAACATCCGTGGGCTCACACACTGTCCCGCCGGAATGGTGCAACCATTTGGACATGTAACCAAGTTTCACAAACTTTTCGAAATCCGCCATCGTGGCGTAGCGGCGTCCACCTTCAGCATCGCGCACAAAGGGGGGACCATAAACCGGCGCGCAGACCAGCGTATTGCCGCCAATCTCAACGCTGCGCGCAGGGTTGCGGGCGTGCTGCACGATGCGTGACGGGGCGGTTTTGCACAATTCGCGTGCAAGACCGCGCGGGATGCGCACGCGTTCACCGTCAATGTCAGCGCCTGCGGCGCGCCACCGTTCGAGCGCTTCGGGGTTATTCACAAAGTTTACGCCGACCTCTTCCAATATGATATCGGCGTTGGTTTCGATAATATCGAGCACATTCTCATTCAGGATTTCGTAAAGCGGGATGTTGCGCTCAATATATTTGGCCGTTTCAATGTCCAAAACCGAACGCTCTGCCCGGCGGGCAGCGCCTCCGCCGCCTCTTGTGCGTCTTGGGGATGCAGTTCGTGACATGCTTTTTCCTTGCACCGATGTTGATAGATATCGCCCCATATTAACCGGGCCTTCTGGTCGCCGCGCCAGAATTGCGGCCATTGCGGGGGAAAAGCGACATGGGCTGATCTGCAATCGGACTTTGTTTTGCCAAATTCGCGCAAAGGCCAAGGGCCGTGCCCGTTCTGCGCTTGCAACGGGACATTTCCGGTCCTAATCACAAGGCCATGACGCAAATTTCTCATGACCGCCTTCTCATCATCGATTTTGGCAGCCAGGTCACCCAGCTTATCGCGCGCCGTTTGCGAGAGCTGAATGTCTACTGCGAGATTCACCCCTATCAAAATGTCACAGATGCATTTCTGGCAGAATTCACCCCCAAAGCGGTGATATTCTCCGGCGGGCCCTCTTCGGTTTTTGCCGAAGGCGCACCGATGCCACCCAAGTCGATCTTTGACCTTGGCGTTCCAATTCTGGGTATCTGTTATGGCCAGCAGGTGATGATGCACGTTCTTGGCGGCAAAGTAGAGCGTGGCCACGGAACAGCCGAATTCGGTCGGGCCTATGTCACGCCAGAAGCCGCGAAACTGGCCCTGCTTGAGGGCTGGTTTGAGGCCGAGCGGGAACAGGTCTGGATGAGTCACGGCGACCACGTGAGTGAGATCGCGCCGGGATTTGAGGTCTATGGCACGTCGCCGAACGCGCCTTTTGCGATCACGGCGGATACGGAACGCGACTTTTATGCAGTACAGTTCCATCCAGAGGTGCATCACACCCCCAACGGCGCCAAGCTCTATGAAAATTTCGTCAAGCGCGCAGGTTTCAAGGGCGATTGGACCATGGGCGCTTATCGTGAAGAGGCTATCGCGAAAATCCGTGCCCAAGTTGGCGAAGGCAAAGTCATCTGCGCGCTATCGGGCGGTGTGGACAGCTCCGTTGCTGCTGTCCTCATTCACGAAGCCATCGGCGAACAACTGACATGCGTTTATGTCGACCACGGGCTGATGCGCAAAGATGAGAGCGAACAGGTCGTGGGCATGTTTCGTGATCACTACAATCTGCCGCTGATCCATGCTGACGAGTCAGATTTGTTTCTGGGCAAGCTGGACGGCGTCAGCGACCCCGAAACCAAAAGAAAAATCATTGGCGGCCTTTTCATCGAAGTATTTGAAAAACACGCTAAAGCTGTCGGCGGCGCGGATTTCCTGGCGCAGGGCACGCTCTATCCTGACGTCATCGAATCGGTTTCTTTCAGCGGCGGACCATCGGTCACGATCAAATCCCACCATAATGTTGGCGGATTACCTGAACGCATGAACATGCAACTCGTGGAACCCCTGCGCGAGCTTTTTAAGGACGAAGTTCGCGCATTGGGTCGCGAACTGGGGTTACCCGACGGTTTTATCGGACGCCATCCCTTCCCCGGACCGGGCCTTGCCATTCGTTGTCCGGGCGAAATCACCCGCGAAAAACTTGATATCCTGCGCGAGGCGGATGCCGTCTACATCGACCAGATCCGCAAGCACGGCCTTTATGACGAGATTTGGCAAGCCTTCGTCGCCATTCTACCGGTTCGCACCGTCGGTGTAATGGGCGATCACCGCACCTATGACTATGCGTGCGCCTTGCGTGCCGTGACATCCGTAGATGGCATGACCGCCGATTATTACCCCTTCAGCCATGAGTTTCTGGGCGAGACCGCAACGCGGATCATCAACGAGATTCCGGGCATAAATCGGGTCACCTATGACATAACTTCCAAACCACCCGGCACGATCGAGTGGGAATAACTGAAGAAATTCCAATGCTTCCCGGTAATAAATTTGGCGTTGATTGTGAATCCGACGCTTAAAGCCGCCCTGTGGATGAGCGGCACAATTGCGGCTTTTTCGACTATGGCCGTTGCCGGGCGCGAGGTCAGCCACGATTTCGATACATTTGAAATCATGTTGTATCGCAGCGTCATCGGGCTTGTCATTGTCAGCGTTCTGGCTGGATTGACTGGTGCATGGCGACAAATCAATCGACGCCACATGAAAGTGCATCTGATCCGGAACGCCGCGCATTTTGCCGGGCAAAACCTGTGGTTTTATGCGGTTACGGTTATCCCATTGGCGCAGGTCTTTGCGCTAGAATTCACCTCGCCCTTGTGGGTCGTTGTTCTGGCACCTCTGGTCTTGGGCGAAAATCTTACCCGAGTCAGAGCGATTGCCGCTGCGCTGGGATTCATCGGCATTCTGATGGTTGCCCGGCCGGACCCCGCGACATTGAACAGCGGTATCATTACAGCCGCGTCTTCAGCGATCTTTTTTGCATTGACTGCCATGTTCACCAAGCGCCTGACGCGCACAGAAACAATTACTTGCATCCTTTTCTATCTGACCATCATGCAATTGATATTCGGTCTGATCGCTGCCGGGATTGATGGGGATATTGCGTGGCCCACCGGTGAGACATTACCCCATCTGGTCCTGATCGGTTGCGCCGGGCTGCTGGCGCATTATTGCATGACCAACGCCCTCGCGATTGCCCCGGCAACGGTTGTCGTACCGTTTGATTTCGCCCGCCTGCCCGTCATCGCCGTGATCGGCATGCTGATCTACGGCGAATCGCTCGATATCTGGGTAATCGCAGGGGCGGCCGTCATCTTTGCCGGGAACTATCTCAACATTTGGGTCGAAACACGACACTACAAGGGTTCGATTCAATCTTAAGATGTGTCATGATGTGACGGACCGTTACTCATTTGTTACTTTTGGTTACATGTTGGCGCAATAATCGATCGCGCCTAGTGCACACGTCAAAAATAGTAACCATAAGAATAATGCGACGGTTAAAGGGAGGGACGCGATGAGGATCGCACTAACAGGGGCATCAATGCTGATGCTCGGGACAATGGCCGCACATGCAGGCGGTATCGAACGCACTCCGCAATCTATCGTTCCCTTGTTTGAACAGGGAAGATACGGCGAATTCAGCTTTAAACGTGTTAGCCCGAGTGTTTCGGGCGTTGGTGGGTTGGTCACGCCAGGTGCCGATTCCGGCAACATGGCTCCCGATTACTCAAACTTCGGATTCGCCTATAAGGCTGACATCAACGATACTTGGTCCTATGCCGTGATCTATGATCAACCCTATGGTACGGACGTCGATTATCCTACGGGAACCGGTTATTTCGCACAAGGATCCACGGCTGAGTTTGACTCCAACGCGTTGACAGCGGTCCTGCAATATAACTTCGACACCAATATCAGCATTTACGGTGGCCTTCGCTATCAGACCGTCTCAGCGGACGCATTCATTCCGTTTGCATCGCCCGTCCCCGGTGTAACGCCACCCTACGATGTCAATGGCGACCGCGATGGTGCATTTGGGTATCTGGTGGGTGCCTCTTATGAGCGCCCCGAGATCGCAATGCGCGTCTCGTTGACCTATAATTCGGGGATCGACCACAGTCTGTCTACTACGGAAAACTCTGTCATCGGCGTGAATCAGAAGTCTAAGACCGAGATCAATACACCAGAGTCCGTGAATCTTGAATTCCAGTCTGGTGTGGCAAAAGACACGCTTGTTTTCGGCTCGGTGCGTTGGGTCAACTGGTCTGAATTTCAGATTTCGCCAGCGGATTACGTGTTGATCACCGGCGGAACACCTCTGGCGTTTTTTGCGGATGATCGCACAACATTTACTCTTGGTGTCGGTCGCAAGCTGTCAGAACAATGGTCGGTGGCAGCCTCTGTCAGATACGAACGATCAACCGGATCACCGACCGGCAATCTTGGTCCGACGGATGGTCTGCTGGGCCTTACACTTTCGGCCAGTTACACAATGGACAAGATGAAAATCACCGGCGGCATCAGCTACACCGACGTGGGGGATGCTGACACAATTGTAGGAACGGCGATACCGGGCGGCATCTTTAAGGGCAATGATGCAGTCGCAATTGGTGTCCGGGTGGGCTACTACTTCTGATCCCGTCCATTCTGTATCATGGAACCGTTGCCAACCGCGGCGGGCCCTTTTTATTGTCGGCATCTAATTCAACCGGGCCAATTTGCCCGACGAGGCTTTGCCAACAGGTCTTTACCGTCCCGATCCACGCCGCTACCAAGAACACCGGACCTCATAGGACGCTTCGGGATGCTCTATAATTCTGCACGAGACTGGCAAGATGCGCCGCATAAGCGGGTACTTGTGTTTGGTATGTCCGGTTTGGGCAAAACCCACCTCTCCAATACGCTGCGCGATGGTGGAGACTGGTTTCACTACTCGGTCGATTACCGGATCGGAACCCGTTATATGGGCGAGTACATCACCGATAATGCAAAAGCACATGCGATGCGCGTGCCGTTTCTGCGCGACCTGCTGATGTCGGACTCGATTTACATCGGTTCGAATATTTCGTTCAACAACCTGACACCAGTGGCCACATATCTTGGCAAACCCGGCGACACGGATCGTGGTGGATCGCCAATGGCCGAATACGCGGCCCGACAGGAACAGTTCCGTCAGGCAGAGATTTCTGCCCTTACCGATACCGGGCGTTTCATTGACCGCGCACAGGAGCTTTACGGCTACCCCCACTTCATTTGTGACAGCGGCGGATCGATTTGCGAATGGGTTGACCCGCTGGATCAGGCGGACCCGCTTCTTACCAAGCTGTCGGACCAAGCACTGCTGGTATGGATCAAGGGCTCTGAACAGCACACCCAGAACCTGATCAAACGCTTTGACAAGGCGCCAAAGCCAATGGCTTATCAGCCTGATTTTCTGGCCCGTGTGTGGTCAGATTACCTATTACAAAACAAATGTCTGGAGAGCGAAGTTGATCCAAACGATTTCATTCGATGGACGTATGCCAAAGCGCTGGCACATCGCCAGCCGCGCTATGAGGCGATGGCGAAATGGGGTGTAACGATCACAGCTGACGAAGTTGCAACCGTTGCATCAACCGATGATTTCGATGAAGTGATCGCTGCAGCACTTGAGCGGCGCGTCTAAACGGACTAACTCGGTGATCCAGTACAAAGGACCTGACGATTATGCCCATCAAGATCCCCTCCGACCTGCCTGCCTTTGACGTGCTGACGCGCGAAGGCGTGATGGTGATGGATGAGGATCACGCCGCGCGCCAGGACATCCGCCCCTTGCGGATCGGGTTGCTTAATCTGATGCCGAAGAAAATTCAGACTGAAAACCAGTTCGCGCGCCTGATCGGCGCTACGCCCTTGCAGATTGAACTGACATTGATCCGCATGACGGAGCATCAGGCCCGCAACACCACTGCGGACCACATGGAAAGTTTTTACCGGACTTTTGAGGATGTGCAGAACGAAAAGTTTGACGGGCTGATCATCACCGGCGCACCGATCGAACACCTAGAATTCAGCGATGTCACCTATTGGGATGAACTCTGCAGGGTAATGGATTGGACCCAGACCAACGTCCATTCAACATTGGGTGTTTGTTGGGGGGGCATGGCGATGATCAACCATTTCCATGGCGTCAAGAAACACCTTCTGGACGCAAAGGCATTCGGCTGTTTTCGGCATCAGAATCTCGATCCTGCTTCGCCATTCCTGCGCGGTTTTTCCGATGACTGCGTTATTCCGGTGTCGCGTTGGACAGAGATGCGTCAAAGCGAAATCGAGGCCTCTGGCGGTCTCAGAACCTTGCTAGGCAGTGACGAGGTCGGCCCTTGTCTGGTGCAGGATTCCGGACATCGTGCGCTCTATATATTCAATCATTTTGAATATGACAGCGATACCTTGAAGCAGGAATACGATCGCGACATTGCAGAGGGCACTGCGATCAACATTCCGCTGAATTACTATCTCGATGACAATCCTTCACATCTGCCTCAAAACCGGTGGCGCAGCCATGCACACCTGCTCTACGGCAATTGGATCAACGAAATATACCAGCGCACCGATTTCAATCTGGTCGATATTGGCACCTAGGATGTGGGGCATACTGGCATTTGGGCTCGCGGTTTTTGTAGCGCTGGTCTTGTGGCGTGCCCAGGTTCAGGAAAGCCATGCAGAACACCGGTACCCACCCGAAGGGCGGATCATTTCGGTGGGTGAGGCCAAGGTGCATGTTGTAGAAATGGGTGAAGGGCCTGATCTGGTTTTGATCCATGGGGCCAGCGGCAATACACGGGACATGACTTTTTCGCTGGCTGGCAAACTTGCAAGAGACTTTCGCGTGATAGTCTTCGATCGTCCCGGTCTTGGGTATACTCCGTCAATTGACCCGGCCGGCGATAGTTTGCAGTCACAAGCCACTTTTTTGCAGGCCGCCGCGTCTCAGATTGGTGCGGGTGACCCGGTTGTCATGGGGCACAGCTATGGCGGTGCAGTCGCGTTGGCCTGGGCAATTCATCACCCCGACAATGTCTCAGCGCTTGTGCTGGTGGCAGCGGCATCAAACCCGTGGACGACCCCGCTGGACCCGCTTTACCGTGTCACGGCTAGTTGGTGGGGCAGCCTGTTTGTTGTGCCCCTGATAACTGCCTTTGTTCCCGACAAATTCGTCCAGGGCGCACTGGAAAGCGTGTTTGCCCCACAATCTGCACCAGATGGCTATGGCAACCATGTTGGTGCAGGCCTGACACTGCGGCGATCTTCAATGCGGGCCAATGCTTTGCAACGCGCCAATCTATTAGACGATATCAAACAACAGGTTCCGCTCTATCAAGCGATCGAAGTTCCGACTGAGATCATACATGGCACTGAGGATACGACGGTTGGCATCCACATCCATTCCATCCCTCTTGCCGGTCAGATACCCGAAGCTGTGCTGACCCCGCTAGAGGGCATCGGACACGCGCCGCACCATGTCGCGGAGGACGAGGTAATTGACGCGATTCATCGCGCCGCGCGCCGCGCGCAATTGCGTTAATCGGATTAACATCCCATATTGATTAGGAAGACATGGCAAGGATGGACCGATGCAACTTCCCTTTGATGGCGCAATAAGTGCGTATTTCGAGAACGGCGTGCCAAACGCCGTCAAGGAGGCCATTCAGTCATCCAAGAAGGGCCGGATCATCAGCGAAACCTATCCGCATCGCAAAAAGATGGATCGCAAGTCTTATGAGGCTGAACTCAGAGCACTGCACATCGAATTGTGCAAAATGCAGAACTGGGCAGGCGAAACCGGGGCGCGTGTCGCGCTGGTTTTTGAGGGGCGTGATGCCGCCGGGAAAGGTGGTACAATCAAACGGTTCCGCGAGAATCTTAATCCGCGCGGTGCGCGTGTTGTCGCCCTGTCCAAACCCACCAGCAGGGAAATGACCGAATGGTATTTTCAGCGGTACATCACCCAGTTGCCCGCCGCCGGTGAAATTGTGTTTTTTGACCGCAGTTGGTACAACCGGGGTGTCGTTGAAAAGGTATTCGGCTTTTGTGAAGACGCAGACCGCGAGATATTTTTTCGCCAAGTTCTTCCTTTTGAACACATGTTGGTTGACGATGGCATCAAGTTGTTCAAGTTCTGGTTAAATGTAGGGCGGGCAGAACAACTGAAGCGCTTTCTTGAGCGCGAAAGTGATCTACTCAAGCAATGGAAACTCAGTTCAATTGATGTGGACGGCCTGAGCAAATGGGATGAATACAGCGAGGCCATTGGCGAAACGTTAACTCGCAGCAATGCCTCTGTGACGCCCTGGACTATCATCCGTTCCGATGACAAACGACGTGCGCGGCTGGCAGCTTTGCGCACGGTGCTGCACGGTCTGGATTATTCAGGCAAGGATTCTGACGCAATAGGCACCGTCGACCCCGAGATTTGCGGCAGCCCGGAAATCTGGGATGCCTAAACGCGGCTACCATCACGGGAACCTGCGCCAGGCCCTGGTTGATGCCGCGCTGGAGCTGATCAGAATCAAGGGCCCCACGGGATTTACCCTGTCCGAGGCAGCCAAACAGGCGGGTGTCACTCCGGCAGCGGTATATCGACATTTTGAGGGACGTGAAGATCTGATCGCAGAGGCCGCGCTGCAGGGCTACGCAATTTTTGGCGACTTGATGCAATATGCCTATGAAAAGGGCCAACCCTCGGCGCTGGCGGCATTTGAATCTACAGGCCGCGCCTATCTTGCTTTCGCCCGCAAATACCCCGGCCACTATATTGCGATGTTTGAAAGCGGTATATCTGTAAATCGCACCCCTGAACTTGCATCCGCTTCACAGCGCGCCCGCAGTGTACAGGAAAAAGCTGCTGCTGACCTGTCTGAACATATTTCTCCCGAAAAACGCCCACCGGCGTCCATGTTCAGTGCGCATATCTGGGCGCTGAGTCACGGCGTGGTCGAGCTGTTTGCACGCAATTCTCCCGGCACCCAAAGTCCGTTTTCCCCCGAAGACCTGCTGGAAAGCGGAATTGGAGTCTATCTGCGAGGACTGGGTCTAATCAAGTCGGACGACTAGATCTGCGTCACATCATAGTCGTAAATCCAGTCATAACGCGGAACGATCAACCTACCCAGAGTCTTGAGTGCGCCCTGCGCAAGCCAGTTCATCGGCGGTGCTAAATGAAACTTTCGGGCATTCCCGGCAGCCGTTGCGACAATGTGGCTTGCACGGCCGTGACGCAGTCTTTGATATTGGGCCAGAGCCTCTTCAACCGATTGATGTCGATCCAGACACGCGCTAATCGCCCAAGCGTCCTCAAGCGCCATGCAGGCTCCTTGGGCCATGAACGGCAATGTCGGATGGGCCGCATCTCCCAAAAGTGCCATTCTTCCATCATGCCAACGTTCTGCCACCGGATGAAGATAAAGCGCCCAAAGATGAGCCTTTTTTACCTTTGCCAGCGCGGTGCGCACATCCCCGCCGAAATCAGAAAATCTGTCCCGCAGGTCATCCGGATCACCCTCCTGACGCCATCCTTCTTCGGTCCAATCCTGCCGTTCTTCGACCGCGACAATGTTCATCTCTGACCCTTCGCGTAGCGGATAAGTCACTACGTGACGGCGAGGTCCCATGCTCAGCATGGCTGTGGCCGCCTCTCCTGCCCGATCCCAAGGAATTACAGAACGCCAAGCGACTTGTCTTGTAAACGTCGCCTTACCAGTCGGGTTGAGAATACGTCGCGCCCGGCTGTGACCACCATCTGCGGCGATCACCAGATCGAAAGAACTTTCCAATCCGCCGTTCGTTTGAACCAGACCCGTACCGGGTGCAACATCCTCGATGCTACAGTCCAGCGTAAAGGAAACCCCCGCCTGCTTGGCAGACCTGACTAGCAAGTCCAGCAGGTCCGCGCGATGAAAATACCAGGTCGCACCAGCGTTGGGAGGCGCAACTTTCAATACACGACGGCCCCGATGGAAATCGCAGATTTGCGTACCGTTCGAACGCACTGCCAAGGGTGGCACATCCCCAACAATGCCAAGGGCGCGCAAGACCACCATGCCATTTGCACTGATTTGCAGACCCGCGCCAACTTCAGTCAATTCTGGGGCCTGTTCAAACACCGTCACGCTGTTGCCACGTCGCGCCAGCGCAACAGCCACGGCCACCCCACCGATGCCGGCTCCAACCACCGCAATTTTCATATCTGCCAACGCCATACGTCCTTAGAACACAAAAAAACGCCGCGGTACCAGCCACGGCGTTTTCAATTTGTGCAACTCAGAGCTCCTGAATTAGTCGGACTACTCGTCGCGATGAACTTTCTCGCGCCGCTCGTGTTTTTCCTGCGCTTCCAGGCTCATGGTCGCGATCGGGCGCGCATCCAGTCGTTTGAGCGAGATCGGTTCCCCGGTAACTGAGCAATATCCAAACTCACCTTCATCAATCCGGCGCAGTGCCGCATCGATTTTGGATACCAGTTTGCGCTGGCGATCCCGGGTACGCAATTCCAACGCCCGGTCGGTTTCTTCCGAGGCGCGGTCATTTACATCAGGGATGTTACGTGTCCCGTCCTGCAAGGCTTCAATTGTATCGCGGCTGCCAGCCAGTAACTCAGATTTCCAGTTTTGCAATTTTCGACGAAAGTACTCTACCTGTCGTTCATTCATGAACGGTTCGTCTTCAGCCGGTGCATAGTCGTCCGGCAAAAACACATCTTGCTTCATTGTTGCTCCCTCAGTCTTGTGTAGACTTGTCATTCTCTATCCTTGGACGGCTGACTCTTGTGGGCGCATGTACCGCACGATATGGCAATTGTCACTACACAATCCTTTCAAATCTGAACAGAGATTGCAGGCTTACGCAGCGGTAGCTAAGATACGGCAAAACTTGCAAAAAAAGGGCAGCCCGTTAATGAAATTTGAAGGAACAGCCGACTACGTCGCCACGGATGATCTGAATATCGCCGTCAATGCGGCTGTGACGTTGGAACGCCCGCTGCTGGTTAAAGGCGAACCCGGCACCGGCAAGACCGAACTTGCCCGACAAGTTGCCAAGGCGCTCGGGCTTCGCATGATCGAATGGAACATCAAATCCACAACGCGCGCACAGCAGGGTTTGTATGAATACGATGCGGTCAGTCGGTTGCGCGATAGCCAGCTTGGTGATGAGAAAGTGCATGATGTTTCGAATTACATCCGCAAGGGCAAATTATGGAACGCTTTTGAATCGGATGAAAAGGTTGTGTTGCTGATTGATGAGATCGACAAGGCAGATATCGAATTTCCAAATGATCTCCTGCAGGAACTGGATCAAATGCAGTTTCATGTCTACGAGACTGGGCAAACCATCACGGCCCGTAACCGGCCTGTTGTCATCATTACATCAAACAATGAAAAAGAGTTGCCCGACGCCTTTCTGCGGCGCTGTTTTTTTCATTATATCCGGTTTCCCGACGAGGCGACGATGCGCGCAATTGTCGAAGTTCACCATCCCGGTATCAAGGATAAGTTGCTGGCAACCGCTCTTACGCAATTCTACGAGGTCCGCGACACCGCAGGGCTCAAGAAAAAACCATCGACGTCCGAAGTCCTTGACTGGTTGAAGCTGTTGCTTGCCGAGGACATGTCACCCGAGGACCTCAAACGGGACGGAACCAATGCGTTGCCTAAACTGCATGGGGCGTTGCTCAAGAACGAACAAGACGTGCATCTTTTTGAACGACTGGCATTTATGGCACGCGGGCAGCGTTAAGCTGTGAACGTGGCAGCAAAAAAGACAATTGGAATTGGACCGTCATGGCTGGCATTGATTGGCGAAAGCAATCGCGGCTAGGCTACTGCGGTAGACACAAAGCCAGGTCCTGACCATGAATAAAGGCTTAAAGAACTTCGTAAAGACGCTCTATACGGGTTCAGGCGAGACTTCAGTGAAGTTCCGTTACGCATTGATCATATTTGATGTGATCTCGATCGGATTCTTTCTTGTTACTGCATCATTGCCAAGCACGCCGCTGATTGTCGGTATTAGTCGTTTGTTTGGAGTAATAATCTGTGCAGATTTTGCTTCAAGATTGTGGATCGCAGAGGACCGCTTAGCGCTTCTAAGAAAGCCGTTCATGGTTGCGGATCTGATCGTAATTCTGTCTCTTCTGGCAAACCCCTTCATCGCAATCGATCTGAGATTCTTGAGAATATTGAGAGGTCTCAGGCTCGTTCAGTCTTATCACCTTCTTGGAGACCTGAGGCGGCAGAGTAGATTCTTTCGAGCCAATGAAGATACAATTATTGCAGCTAACAACCTGTTTATATTTGTTTTTTTCTGCTCATCTGCTGTGTTTGAGTTATTCTTTAAGGACGAATCTAACCCGCTTTCGTACGTAGACGCGCTTTATTTTACAGTTGCCACGCTTACCACGACGGGATTTGGCGACGTGACGCTTACCACAACTGGCGGAAAACTTATGTCTGTCTTGATAATGGTAATCGGCGTTGCACTTTTTGTTCAGTTAGTCAGAGCATTGTTCAAACCTGCAAAAGTGAAACACAGATGTCCATCATGCGGTCTGTTACGGCACGACGCCGACGCAGTTCATTGCAAACATTGTGGTATTGCGATTGCCATCGAGACTACCGGTGATCCCTGAAACCTTCGAGGGTCGCGGATAGATGTCTGCTGTTACAACACGGGAAGAGTCTACTTGTGGTAGATTTCACAACTGCTGAGACGCCCAAATTTCAGTGTCAACCGAACGGCCCCCATTTACTTGATTTTCGTGAATGACTGTCAGCAAGCCGGTCCAGTTTTTCCAGGAATTCATTTGAATTCGGGTCACCTGATTGTGCGAGCAAAAAATGGAGTTTACCCTTTCGCGCTGGGTTCCCGTACGTTTTTTGAGCACCCGCTGGTTTTTCTATTGGCTGTCTACCGGCAACTGTATCGAACATAACTTCAGCCCTTTTACTAGACGGTCGACCTGCCTGTGCCTTTGCGCTCGCCGTCGGGTTTTTGATCGGTTTGGGCTTCGTATTCATAACTCGCCCCCCATGCACACCATCAGACATAAGGGATTGCCCGCCGCTTTCTATGGGAGAAAAAAACCAGAGTTCCCCCCTTTCGATCCACGGCATGCCTAAAATATGTTAGTTGCCGCGCTGGAGCAGAACGTCGGCGATACCCGCCGCCGCTACCATTAGATCAACTTCATCTTTCGACCAACGGCGTTGCTTTAACTCAACAGCACAAACCGCCCCAACCGGATTTCCCCCCTCATGAATCGGTGCTCCGACATAGGAAGTGACGCCGAGCTCAGGAAAAGCCTTATTCTGGCGCAAAAGCGGATGAGAAACTGCGTCGTCAATAACCAGCGGAAAATCCATCGCCTTGGTGTGTTGGCAGATCGAATAGTCCAGCGGCATGGAGTCCCGGAACTCCGAGGGAAGCGACATACCATCGTTTGCAATGACGCATTGGTCGTGCTCTCCAACGATTGTAACCATCACAGCCGCACTGTCTAATTCCGCACGGACACTGGCCACGAGTTCATTCAAAGACGTCGCTTTTTTGATCTCACTCAATTCCAAATCGGACCTCTATCAAGACAGGCAAGCTATCGACGCAGAGCAACAAACAAGCCACGTGCCTATATGATTCAGTATTTCAAATTCAAAAATTTAACTTGGTAAATCATTGTACACTAAATATCGCATCAGTTAAATCGACAAACCGTTTTGGGCGCGGCTTTCTCACTTTAAATTTAAGCCGGTATCGTTGGCCTTTGTCGAGAAAACCGTCAGACAAAATGCGAATTTTACATTGGCACGACCCGCCAAAAAGCTACAATTCCTCCAGCATCGGGCCTGCGTTCCCCATTGTGCTGGTTTCGTTGGCCTTATTGCACTATTTGCGACCTATCCACATCACAATGACGCGATTCAGAGGGTCAATGGCCATGCAAGACAGTACACAAATCCGGATCCGGCCGCTGCGCGATGACGACAGGACAGAATGGACAGAAATGTGGACCGATTACCTGGCCTATTACGAAACGACCCTACCCCAAGATATTTACCAAAGCACTTTTGCTCGGCTGCTGGGAGATGATCCGCGCGATTTTAACGGTTTGGTCGCAGAAAAAGATGGACGACTTCTTGGCTTGACCCATTTCGTCTATCACCGCCACGGCTGGAAGATTGAAGATGTGTGTTATCTGCAGGATCTTTATGCCCGTCCAGAGTCACGCGGCTCGGGTGTTGGCCGCGCGCTGATCGAAGCCGTTTATGCGATCGCGGAACGTGATGGTGCACCGTCGGTCTATTGGCTGACGCAGGATTTTAACGAAACCGCCCGGAGACTCTATGACCACGTTGGCGTTCTGACACCATTTATCAAATACCAGCGGCCATGATCACACGCCTATTGATACCGATCTGTCTTGCCCTTGGGGCCTGTGCTTCAACGGCGGTTCAGGACACGCCAACGCGCGCAATTATCGCTGATAGTTCCCTGCCCCCGATGAAGAACTTTGGCTCGGCCAATCCTCAGCGCCCCAATCGATCAAATACGGAGATCGCCAACGACTTCCTTGATCTTTCGTTTCAACTTGAGAGCGGTCGGGATCTACCGGCATTCACTAGATTTGAAACGCCAATCTCTGTTCGTGTGACGGGCAATGCACCGCCAAGCCTCGGTCCGGATCTCGCACGGCTGTTGTCGCGCCTTCGGAACGAAGCCGGCATAAACATCTCGAAAAACCAGTCCGCAACCGCACACATCACAATCGAGGCAGTCAGCCGCGCCGAAATCCGCCGCGCCCTGCCTCAGGCCGCCTGCTTTGTTGTACCCAATGTGACCAGTCTAGCGGAATACCGGTCCAAGAAACGATCCCCCGAGACCAACTGGGCCTTGCTGCAGGCGCGCAGAAAAATGGCGATATTTCTGCCATATGACGCGAGCCCGCAGGAGATTCGGGATTGCCTGCATGAAGAACTGGCGCAGGCTATTGGCCCGCTCAACGATCTCTATCGTCTGAATGACAGTGTTTTCAATGATGACAACATTCACACGGTGCTGACCGGGTTTGATATGCTGATCTTGCGAACCACCTATTCGCGCGAACTGCAAAACGGCATGACCCGTGAACAGGTGGCCGCGCGCCTGCCCGCTATTCTGTCCCGCACCAACCCATCCGGCCGAGGCGGAGGCAGCGCCCCTTCCCGCCCAACAACACGTGATTGGGTTGATGCGATCCAAACGGCTCTTGGCCCCGGAACGTCGCGCAACGGACGGCAACGCGCGATCAACAACGCCGTCAAAATTGCCCAAAACCAAGGTTGGCAGGACAATCGCCTTGGGTTCAGCCACTATGTCGCGGGCCGCCTGACACAACGGTCAGATGCAGTTCGGGCGTTCGAGCATTTTGTAACGGCTGATCGGGTTTATGCGCGTTTGCCCAACAGCGATCTGCACCGCGCCTACATCGCCACGCAAATCGCCGCCTATGCGATCAGCGACGGCAACGGCGAGGTCGCGCTGCGCATCATTGATCCAAACATCCCCATTGCGTCGCGCTATGAAAATGCTGCCATGCTTGCGACGCTTATGCTGATGCGGGCCGAAGCTCTGGATCTTTTGGGTCGCTCCGAAGCGGCGCGGTCCGCCAGGGTGGACAGCATTGGATGGGCGCGTTACGGATTTGGCGAAGATTGGGCGGTACGCGCCAAGATCAACGAGATCGCCCAAATCAATCCACAGAACAGAAAAGATGGGTAAATCATGATCGTAGTCGGAGCCGCCATAATCGGTGCAATAATCGGCGGCATGACAGCGGCCCGACGCAAGGGATCACGCTTGGATATCGCGCAATATGCCGGATCTTTTGCAATCGCATTTGCGACTCTTGGGCTGATTGCAACAGTCCTGATTCACCGCGCCATGGTATAAATCTCGTGTTTCTGCCGTTCTTCGATAATCTGAGAAACAACAGCGTCCCGGTTTCACTACGCGAATTTCTGAGTTTTCTTGAAGGCGTGAAGGCCGGGTTGGCCACTTACGATGTGGACTCGTTTTACTATCTCGCCCGCATCTCCATGGTCAAAGATGAACGTAACATCGACAAATTTGACCGCGCGTTCGCCGCGACATTTGACGGCCTTGCAAGCATCTCGTTTGATCAGGTGCTTAACGCTGTGGACGTGCCCGCAGACTGGCTGGAAAAACTGGCCGAAAAGCACCTGAGCGACGCCGAAAAGGCCGAAATCGAGGCTTTGGGTGGCTTTGATAAGCTCATGGAAACCCTGAAAGACCGCCTGAAAGAGCAAGAAGGTCGCCATCAGGGTGGAAACAAATGGATTGGCACGGCTGGGACATCGCCTTTTGGGGCGTACGGCTATAACCCCGAAGGTGTCCGTATCGGTCAGAACGGCTCACGACATCAGCGCGCTGTAAAGGTCTGGGACAAGCGCGAATTCAGGAATCTGGACGACAAGGTTGAGCTTGGGACACGCAACATCAAGGTGGCGCTCAAGCGACTGCGCCGATGGGCACGTGATGGCGCGAATGATGAGCTTGACCTGAACGGTACGATCCGCGCCACGGCGGAACACGGCTATCTCGATGTGAAAACCCGGCCCGAACGACGCAATGCGGTGAAGGTTTTGTTGTTTCTGGACGTCGGGGGCTCAATGGATCCACATATCAAAGTGGTTGAAGAATTGTTTTCTGCCGCGCGAGCCGAATTCAAGCACTTGGAAAATTTTTATTTCCACAACTGTCTCTACGAAGGTGTCTGGCGCGACAACCGCCGTCGCTGGGATGCGCAATTGCCCACCCATGAAATCCTGCACACCTATGGCCCTGATTACAAATGCATCTTTGTCGGTGACGCCTCGATGTCGCCCTACGAGGTCGCCTATCCCGGTGGGGCCAATGAACATTGGAATGCCGAGGCAGGGCAAGTCTGGCTTGCCCGTGCCCGCGATCAGTGGACGTCTCATCTATGGATAAACCCGGTGCCTGAAAAGCTATGGGGATACACTCAATCCATCGGCATGATACAAGATATATTTGGTGCAGACAGAATGGTGCCGATGACGCTGAGCGGACTTGAGACAGGCATAAAATCACTGACCCGTTAACAGGTTCTGCCTTGCCCCCACACATCTCGCGCCCCATATCTTACTTATGTTAAAGTTCACGCCAATCCTGCTGGCCATCCTATACGGCCTTGCCATGTACCGTTTCTCGGTTTGGCGCACTGGGAATGAACTGAACAACAAATCCACCGAACTGGCCGACCCGCAGTTCAAACCGTTGACAGACAAGATGGCCGCCGCCCTTGGATTGCACCGGATCAAAGTTCATATTTACGAGATTGATCCGGTAAACGGGCTGGCGGCGCCGGACGGGCGAATTTTTATAACGCGCGGGTTTTACCGAAAATATAAGCAGGGCGAAGTGACTGGCGAGGAACTCGCCTCCGTTATCGCCCATGAACTGGGCCACGTTGCGCTTGGTCATTCACGTCGCCGGATGATTGACTTTTCCGGCCAAAATGCCTTGCGGACGGCGCTTGCCATGGTACTCGGGCGTTTTCTGCCCGGTGTCGGTGTCTGGATCGCAAACATCGTCGCATCTACTCTCGCGGCGCGGCTCTCCCGTTCAGATGAATACGAGGCGGACGCCTATGCCGCCGCCTTGCTTACCAAGTCCGGAATTGGCGTCGCGCCGCAGAAATCACTGTTCAAGAAACTCGAAACGCTGTCCGGCGCGCGCGCCGGTGTGATGCCGGCGTGGCTATTGAGCCATCCCAAAACGGACGAGCGCATCGCCGCGCTTGAAGCACTGGAACTCAAATGGACGACCCACACCTGACCTCAGGCAGAAAGGGCTTTTGCCAATTTTGGTAACCGTGCTTTCTTTAACAAGCCGCGCAAATCCCAATCGACCTCTTGCATCGCGTTTGCCTCCACGAGAACGGCCTTTCCTACAGTTTCGACAACCTCGGGATGATCCAGCCAAAGACCATAAAGAAATCCATCCGGGTCGGCGCGATCCAACCCTTCTTCTTTCAGGGTTCCGCGTGGAAAATCTTTCCTGTTCAAGGTGATAATAGCATCTGCTGATCCTGATATCGCAGCAGCCAGAACATGTACATCGTTGCTGTCTGGCAACCATAACCGCGCTTCCAGCGACGGTTTCCAGGTGACTTCGGCATCAGGCCAGTTCGCACGCACCACAGCAATCTCTGCGCGGGCCTGTATCTCACCCAAGGGGCCAAGTTTGACGGAGGCACGTGCCCACTCTTCGAGTATGCGCGCCGACCAAATCGGCGTGAACAATCCTTTTTCAGCCACGCCAAGTAATACTTCGCGCATCACCGTTGGGAACAATACACAGGTGTCGATCAGGACCTTCACAGGCGATAAAATAGTGCTTTTAAGTACCCGCTTTCCGCAAGCGACGGTAATTGAGGGTGATCCGGCCCCGCAAATCCGGTGTGGATCAGCGCACCGCTGCGCCCGGCACGCCCGATGCCTCTTGTGCAGGCGCTGCGAAAGCTACGTAGATCAGCAGCATGCGAACAGGAACACAAGATAAGATAGCCACCAGTTGCGACCAACCCGGCAGCAAGTCGCGCCACCCGCTCATAAGCTCTCAATCCCGCCTCAAGTGCAGGTTTTGACGGCGCAAACGCTGGCGGATCACACACGACCACATCAAATTGTCCCCCCTCTGCACCAAGTGCGGTCAGCACCTCAAACGCGTCGCCTTGCCGGGTTTGAAACCGCTCTGACGCCCCCATCCGGGCCGCGCCTGCTGCTGCCAGTGATAGCGCCGGCGCCGAGCCATCCACCGCCAGCGCGGATTTTGCGCCACCTGCCAGAGCAGCCAGTGAAAACCCGCCGACATGCGAAAACACATCCAGAACTCTGGCGTCCTGCGCCAATCTTGCAGCAAACGCTTGGTTTGGACGCTGGTCATAATACAACCCGGTCTTCTGCCCGTCCGTGATGTCCGCGAGATAAATAGCATCATTCATGGGCACCTGGATCGGTGCATCAGGCGCGGCACCGGTCAAAACGCCGCTTATGTCGTCCAGCCCCTCCAACGCCCGCGTTCGACCGCCCGCGTTCTTGAGAACGGTATTGACCCCGGAAACTTCGATCAGGGCTGCCGTCAGGCTGTCCAGCAGCTCATCGGCCCATGCAGCGTTGGGCTGAATCACAGCAGCGTCGCCGAACCGGTCAATAACGACACCCGGCAAGCCGTCAGCTTCGGCATGAACCAGTCGATAGTAGTCGGTTTCGAAGAGCCTTTTGCGCAAGTCCAGTGCCCGATTGATTCGCCGTGCAAACCACGCCTGATCCACAACCACCTGCGGGTCGCGATCGAGCATCCGACAGATTATCTTGGAAGCCGGATTAACCGCAACTAACCCCATCGGCCGCCGCTCGGAATCCTCAAGAACGGCCAGGGTTCCAGAACGCAGGGCTTTGGTGCGCCGGTCTACGACCAATTCGTTAGCATAGACCCATGGAAATCCGTGACGGATTGCGCGGGCGTTGGCCTTAGGCATGAGCCGGACTACGGCGCGAGGCTTGGGCGCGTCGGACTGCATTGTCATGGCGGGTCTATATCCTTTTTGCCAACTACCTAAGCAGCGGCGTTGTGACACCATTTTTGCATGATTGCGACAGCGGCGCATCGCGTGCGCATCCGTTTGTGACCCTGTATCACGGTCCAATTACAATGGGCAATGACAAGGGCGCGCCGGCCGCTCCGCAGAGCCGATCGTCTCAAGCAATCAGGAATTCAGTTCGTGTTGATGGCCTGATAGAAACCCAATCTGGCGTTTTGATAGCCATCGGCGCCGCTCAGGTCAGCGACAATGACATTTGCCAAGTGGTTAGTAATACGAAACTTCTGGGTATAACCGCCAGCCTCTGCAGAAAGAGCCTCTTCGCCACCGTAAGCTTTCAAGTCGGCCTGAACAATATGGGGATCGGCCAACAGCGCACCAGTCTCAGGGTTTTTGAGCGTTACGGAGAATGTTATCGCGTGCACTCCTCCAACAGTATAACGCGCCTTTTGCGTCAAAGCATGAAAGCGCAGGACTTCCACCTGAACGTCAACGGGCGTCGATCCCTGCAACGCGGCTGCTCCGCGTCCGATCCCCTCCTCAAATATGGCTTTGACCTGTGCACGACGATCACCCAGCGGCTCGCCGCGCCAGACAATATCACCTTTTGGATAGTATCGGTTTGCCTCAGTCACCAAAAGAGTATCGGGCACGATGATCTCGACCGCATTGACCGTAACAAGCGGATCAGGAGCGATTTGAACCTCCGCCGAGTTGGCAGCTTCGTCAATCGCGGCGGCCTCTTCTTTCTCTGCTCTTGACGCGGCACAGGCGGTCAAGGTCAGGCCGATTATCAGCACGAACAGTACTTGGACTAGTCTCACAATCTATCTCCACGAATTCACTAACCGTTTTACGATCAAATCTTTCGCAATCAACATTGTATTAAATTTTTGGTAAATTTGTTCTGCTTCGCTCGCATTTTGCCACCCAATCCCGCTAAATCTGCGGCATTTGGGTTACATAGGCGCTCGGCCGCGAATGACCTACGGTCGCGATCGTGATCGCCAACCGCCCCGTCTGCGCGGGGTTTCGACGGCCTTTAAGCCGTCGTTCAGCACTATGGTCATCGGATGATCGCGTTCGCTCGTCGCACCATATTGCGCCACAAGTGCCGTGATCGCTTTGTTGGTATCAACATCGGCCGGCATGCTCAGCGCCCAATCAAGAAATACGGAGCGGCATTCCGCTGAAGTTATTCCATCGATCCGGTAGGCCTCGTAAATCAGGCCTTTTGGGTCCAGCGGGTCGCCTTTCATGTCAGGCCTCCATTTCATCTACGTCAAAAACCCGATCAATAATCTCTGCTGCCTGCTTGTGCAGTTGCGACAATTCAGTTCGCAAAACCTGCAAATTGTCGAATTTGGTCTGGCCAAGCAGGAATGCCGCCCCACCTTGGCCAATCTGCTCGCTTTCCAAAGCTTTGTCGCTCAGCAATCGTCCGGATTGCTGCACAATCCAACTGAGCGCATAGGCGCGCATAAGAACCGACTTCTCAGTGCAGTCCAGCCAACCGGCTTCAACCGCACCATCCAGCCCAGATGGCACATCCCGCGTAAGGCAACCCTGAAACAAAGCACCCGCCTGGGCGGCCAACTCAATATCCTGAATCCGTCCCGATCCTATCTTGGCCTCCCACTCACCAGTTCCAGTCTTTGCAGCGGCAATGCGGGCACGCATTTCACCGACTTCCCGACGTACATCTCGTGCATCGCTTTCCGTCTCAATCAACTCCGCTCGAAAATCTTCAATTTCCTGGCCAAGCCGAGTGTCCCCTGCGACCACTCTGGCCCGCGTCAATGCGAGATGCTCCCAAAGCCATGCCTGTTCTTTTTGGTAGCTTTTGAAGCTGGACAACGATGTTGCGACCGGCCCCTGACTTCCGGAAGGGCGCAGCCGCATGTCGACCTCATACAAGCGCCCCTCAGCCATGGGAGCGGTCATTGCGGTAATGAAGGATTGGGTCAGCCGGGCATAGTAAGTGCGTGACGGTAAGGAACGTGGACCCGTCGATGAGTCCACTCCCGCGGCATCATAAATGACAATAACGTCGAGATCCGAGGATGACGACAATTGCCCCGCACCCAATGACCCCATGGCTAGAACGGCAGCCCCACGACCGGGGGGCGCGCCATATTTTGTTCCGAAAGCCGCAACAACTATCGGCCAAAGTGCGGCGAGAACTGACGATGCCAAATCAGCGTATTGAACCCCCGCAGTTTTGGCATCAATTAGACTGCGCAAGTGGTGGACACCAATGCGAAAATGCCATTCCTTTGCCCACGCGCGAGCGCGGTCCAACTTGCTTTCGTAGTCAGTTTCGGCAGCCAATATCACGCTCAGATCGCGACAAAGAGCATCTGATCCAGGCCACTGAGCAAAGAAATCACCGCCAATAACCGCATCCAGAACGCTGGCATTGCGCGCCAGATGTGCTGCCAGTGCCGGCGACGTGCTGACGATATCTACCAACAGGTCGATCAAATGCGGGTTGGCTTCAAACAGAGAAAACAGCTGCACGCCAGCCGGTAATCCGGCGAGAAATCCGTCGAACGCCGCCAACGCCTCAGCAGGTTTCGCTGACCGTCCCAGTTGTTCCAGAATTTCCGGGCGCAGTCTCTTGAAGATTTGTGCCGCACGGTCCGACCGCAAAGCAGGATAGCTTCGCCAGCGCGCCATCTGGTCCTCATCAAGTACCAGCGTCGGTTCTTCAGGGCGCGCCGCCGTATCTGGCGCAAAGAAACCTTCGGTCAGGTCATGAACTTCGGTCAGACGGCTTTTGAGATCTTTTTCAAGATCCGCCCTGTCCATGTCCATCATCGCGGCAATGCGCTCAAAACCTTCTTCGGCGCCCGGCAGTGTATGAGTCTGGGCGTCATGCACCATCTGCAGGCGATGTTCGACAAGCCGATGTGCGCGATAATGTTCGCTAAGGCTTGTGGCCACATCAGAGGGAACCCATCCCTTTTGGCTCAGCACACCGAGCCCGGCGATCGTGCCGCGTTCCTGCAACGCAGCGTCTCTCCCTCCCGCAATCAATTGGCGGGTCTGAGTAAAAAACTCGATTTCGCGGATACCACCTCGTCCCAGCTTCATATTGTGACCCGGAAGTGTGATAGGCCCGCCGAGCCCCTTGTGCGCCCGAATGCGCAATCGGATGTCATGGGCGTCCTGAATGGCGGCGAAATCCAGATGGCGACGCCACACAAACGGCCGCAGGTCCTTCAGGAACCCTGCCCCAGCGCTCAAATCGCCTGCCGCAGGTCGTGCCTTGATATAGGCGGCCCGCTCCCAGGTCCGCCCAAGGCTTTCGTAGTACCCCATTGCTCCTGCCATCGCGACACAGACCGGTGTGACTGCAGGATCGGGGCGCAGGCGCAGGTCGGTGCGAAACACATAGCCATCGCCCGTCGGGTCATTCAACATAGCTGACATTGCGCGGGTCGCCCGAATGAATGCAGCCCGTGCATCGGCGAAGTCGTCCGGGGCAAACCGGGTTTCGTCAAACAGGCAGATCAGGTCGATGTCGGACGAGTAATTGAGTTCGCGCGCACCCATTTTGCCCATGGCGAGCACGACCATTCCGCCGGCGGTATCAACGTCATGCTCGTTCATGCCGGGCAGTTTGCCGCGCCTGATCTGCACACCGATTGCAGCCTTCAGCGCAAGATCACAAGCCAGATCGGCCAGATCGCTCAGAGCACCGGTGATCTGCTCCAATTGCCAAACGTCGGCCAGATCCGCCATCCCCGCAAGAAGCGCGACGCGACGCTTTCCTTTACGCAACCCGGTGCTAAGCTGATCAGGCGGCAATTGGCGTAGTCGGTCAAATTCATTCGAAAGAGCATCTTCCGGAGCTTGAAACGCGGTTGCGAGCCAGTCCGCTTCCTTTTCGATCAGACCGGCCAAATAGGGACTGCACCCGCCAGCGCCTTCGACCAGCGCCGCCAGGTCTCCGTCGACCGTGGGCATCCGGGCCCGTGCCTCGGCCCCGCGTTCGCTGTTGTAAGGACGCGGCAGGCGCGTGATCCGGTTGGCAAATTGCATAAGCGAAGAATTGATCCTCGGGCAATGGGACGTCAATGGCTAACCAACAATAGCGATAGCACAAACCAGCACTAACACCCATAAACTGAACGAAAGACTCGGATGACCGCTCTCAGCTCAAAGCAGCCCCAGCTAAGCCAGTTCTTTTTTGCCAGATTCACGGGTTTCCTGCCGGTATTTGCCGGGTGATGTGCCTACCCACCTTTTAAACACGCGACAGAAGGCAGAGGCTTCCGGTAAGGGCTAACACCGCGAGGCGTGGTGTTCCTTCAATCCACAAATCCTCACTTGTGGGCGAAATACCGCTTTTTGAGCACTGTAAGTGACTGATATAACGTCGAAAACAATTTAAATGTAAAAAACATTCACATTACCTCTTGCAAGTTCACCGCTCAATCACGATCTTGGTAATGTGAAGACAGTTTACATTGCCTTCCTCCCTACACCCGGCGACATCAACGCCAAAACCCTGAACAACGGAGAGATCAATGACCACCTTGACCCAAACCACCCCGATGACAGGCCCGCGCATGGGTTGGTTTTCGAGGACCGAAGCCTGGCTGGACAGCAAAGGCAAAGGAGCCTGGATTGCCGCTATGGTGCTTGGCTTTGTTTTCTTCTGGCCCGTTGGCCTCGCCTTTCTGTTTTACATGATCTGGAGCAAACGCATGTTCAATAAATCCTGCAGCCACCGCACACACATGAAACCCTGGGCGCAGCGCGGTATGAGCGCGATGTCCTCAACCGGCAACAAAGCCTTCGACGCCTACAAGGCCGACACATTGCGCCGCCTCGAAGAAGAGCAGATGAACTTTGAAGCCTTCCTTGAGCGTTTGCGTGAAGCCAAAGACAAGGCGGAATTCGACGACTTCATGGACGAGCGTGCAAAAGCCGCTAAAACAGAGCGCGACGAAGACAAACCAACAGACGATAAAACCATCTGATGCATCCCCGGCCTCTGATTTTCAGGGGCCGGCCCTTTTCAAAAAACGACAGGCCCAAAATGACCCACCTACCCGACCCCCACACGCAGCCCCAGTTTTACGAAAGCGTGCCAACAAAACGTCTTATTGCCTGGGTCATCGATGTGTTCATCGTTTTTGCATTTTGTCTGGTGCTTGGCCTGCTGACTGTGACCGTCGCATTCTGGATATTCCCACTTGTTTTCGTGCTGGTCAGCTTTGCCTACCGCGTGATCACGATCACCAACCGTTCGGCGACATGGGGAATGCGCCTGATGAATATCGAGCTTAGGCGTGGCGATGGGACTCGCTTTGATTTTAGTACGGCCGTTCTTCACACGCTTGGGTTTGCAGTTTCCTTCAGCATTTTCTTGCTCCAGATCATTTCAATGGTCTTTATGGTTGCGTCTGAACGAGGACAGGGCCTTTCCGATATGGTTCTGGGAACGACCGCAATTAACCGCCGTTCGGGTCTGTAAACCAAGGATAACTATCAAGACTTGGCGTAACACGTTCCCATTGTTATCATCGTCGGTGAACAGTTCTGAGATCGACATGCGCCATACGCTTCCCATAGCGCCACAATTCTATGTGACCGCCCCTCAACCCTGTCCTTATCTGGACGGGCGGATGGAGCGTAAGTTGTTCACGGCACTGCAGGGAGACAGCGCTGAAAAACTAAATGACAGCTTGTCCCAGCAAGGGTTTCGACGCTCGCAGAATGTGCTTTATCGCCCCTCTTGTGCAGATTGCTCAGCCTGTTTGTCAGCCCGCATCGACATATCCCGATTTGAACCCACCAAGAGCCAAAAACGCGCGTCACGTCGCAATTCAGGCGTATCGCGCCGTGCTACATCACCCTGGGCAACAGAAGATCAATACGCATTGTTTCGCTCTTATCTGGATAGCCGGCATGCCGAGGGCGGAATGGCGGACATGGATGTGTTTGAGTTTGCGGCCATGATAGAAGAAACGCCCATACGCAGCAGAGTTGTCGAGTATACCGACAACGACACTTCTGATCTGATTGGCGTTAGCCTGACGGATGTGCTCGCGGATGGGCTGAGCATGGTTTATTCGTTTTATGAACCCTCCCGTAGACGGGACAGTCTGGGCACCTATCTTATTCTGGATCATATTGAGATCGCTCGAGAGGCGGGGTTGCCCTATGTATATCTCGGCTACTGGGTGCCAGGCAGCCAGAAGATGGGATACAAGGCAAAGTTCTCGGGGCTCGAAGTTTATTTTGGCGGCAACTGGGAAAAAGTCCGGGACCCTGCGGACTACAGCGCAGACACGCACCCCCTCTCGACTGATCCAATTGCCGAACAAGTGGCCAATATTTCTTTACCCGACCGCCGAACGATCAAAAGCTAAAGTTAAAGCCCGTCTTGGTTCTTATGACGCGGGCTGGCTGAACTAAAAAGGAACGGGTGCAGAGAAACTCATCTGTGTTTCTCCGATTTATCAGATTTCACAAAAAAGCATTACATGTCCCGGGTATGGCGACGATACCGCCCACGCGCCAAAGTTGGTCACTGACCCCGTCGAACATCGCGGCGATCAGCATTAATCAACCAATTGAATGCGATCATCATTTGACGGAGTGTTGATGTGAACGACGTCAACAAGAATGAACTGTCGCCAGCCGACTGGGATGAACTGAACCATCCGCGCCCAGAAGGATGCGACTTTGATCAAGTGGTCGAAGAAGCGATCTCGCGACGTGGGTTTCTGAGTGGCGTTTTGGCCTTTGGTTCTGGCGCAGCCGTTATGTGGACCGGGTTGTTGTCATCGACAACGGCAGCGCGCGCGGAAACGTCTCCGCGATTTGCATTCAAGCCGATCCCGATAGCCACAGATTTCGACGTACATGTACCCGAAGGCTACAGTTCGTCAGTGGTTGTCCGCTGGGACGACCCGCCGATTTCGAAAGCGGCTGTATTTGATCCCGAAACAGGTCACGACGTCGATGCGGCCCAGTATATTCGGTCCTTGGCGAAGGCGCTTACAAGGGTTAGTCCAACGTCAACGAGGAAAACATGTTCAACTCGCCCGATGGGATGATTTTCGACAATTCCGGCCTTCGGTGGGTCCAGACTGATGGTGACTACACCAACGAAGGCGAATTCGAGGGCATGGGCAACAACCAGATGCTCGCAAGTGATCCTGTCACCGGCGAGACCCATCGCGTCATGACGGGTCCGAATGGTAGCGAGGTAACTGGTCTGACCTGGTCAGCCGATCGAAAGACGATGTTTGTCGGCATCCAGCATCCCGGCGGCTCCTACCCGGATGGCGAAGGACTGCCGCAGTCCTCCATTATTCCCGTTTGGCGCGATGATGGCGGGCTGGTCGGCTAGGCACCAAGAAACGGTTCAGGGGGCGGCGGCAGCGGCCCCCTGCTGCCTATCTATTGTGCGATGATTTTGCGCTTTTGGCTTCCATTGCATCCTTGACCATCTTGCCGAACGATCGATCCTTTGCATGCCTTTCAGCGAGCGACGCGGAATTGTGCGCCTCTTCTGCGACAAGTTTTTTCCAACGCCTAAGTCTGTTCGAATCGACCTCTCCCGCCTCAATTGCAGCATGCACCGCGCATCCGGGTTCTGTTTCATGCTGACAATCATTGAACCGGCAGGCGCCGGCCAGTTCGGAGATATCGGAAAAAACCTCTTCAATTCCGGAATGCACGTCCGTTAACTGCAGTTCTCTCATACCCGGCGTATCAAGCAACCACCCGCCAGCACCAAGCCGATGCATCTCCCGATGCGTTGTGGTGTGCCGGCCTCTGGCGTCGTCTTCGCGAATACCCTGTGTTTCGATCTGGCTTGCGTCCAAAAGAGTGTTGATGAGCGTCGACTTGCCTACACCGGAGGAACCAACAAAAGCGACGGTCTGACCCTTTGCACACCACGGCAGCAACCGCGCTGCCTGATCCCTGTCGCGGGCGTCCAGAACTTCCACACACAGGCTGGGCATAAGCTTGGATGCGTCTCTCTCAAAATCCTCTGGCGTGTCGGCCAGGTCCGCCTTGGTGAGCACTATCACGGGCTTGACCTCAGCGTCGCTCGCTAGGGCCAGGTATCGTTCTAGTCGCGCCACATTGAAATCCTTGTTGCATGACGTCATGATGAACAAGGTATCTATGTTCGCTGCGATAAGCTGGGTTTGCCGCCCTTCTCCGGGTGCGCGCCGTTTGAACAGGCTGTGACGTTCCAGAAAACGCACCGCGTGCGTTCGATCCTCGCCTAGCAAAAGCCAGTCACCAACCGTTGCCCGACCCAGACCATCCTCGCGACCGTCAGAGAACGGCGGAATCGATGCGTCCAGATCTTCCCCTGCTACATGCAAGGCGTTGCGATGAACCGTCAACACCCGGGCCGGTACACAAGTCGACAATTCATCTGCGTCAAGTTGCTGCATGAAGAAATGACGCCATCCAAGATCTGCGAGGGTAAGCGCGTGGCTATCTGTATCAGAAGTTTCCATGCCGACAGCATAGGATAAGCCGACGATGGACGACAGCCTGTGAAGTCCGGGGTACAGCATCTATTCAACTTCGCTACCGCGTTTCACCTGAAGCGCGCCCCTATTATTGCACTTCATCCAAAATATGCAACCACTGCGCAAGAATAGAAAAGAATAAATCACTCAAACGACATTATTTCATATCAATTGCCTGTTGACGCCCCCGCGCGCCGCTCCTAAAGTCCGCGCCACACGTAAGGAATCCTTGGGATATGACCCCACTAGTCGTCATCGTCGGAATAATGCGCATGGGCCGGTAACGGTACACCATATTGGTTCCCATGCGCCCCCGTAAGTCCGGGGGTTTTTTTATGTGCACAAGATAAGACTGATCAAACGGAGCACGCGCTAATGACACGTCAAATGACCGGAGCAAAAATGGTTGTTCAAGCCCTCGTGGATCAGGGTGTGGATACCGTATTTGGGTATCCCGGTGGGGCTGTTCTACCGATTTATGACGAGATATTTCAGCAAAACAACATCCGTCACATTCTGGTGCGGCACGAACAGGGAGCCGCGCATGCCGCAGAAGGGTATGCGCGTGCAACCGGCAAGCCCGGCGTATGTCTGGTAACCTCGGGTCCCGGCGCGACCAATGCCGTAACCGGCATGACCGATGCGCTGATGGATTCGATTCCAATCGTCGTTCTGACCGGCCAAGTTCCCACCTTCATGATTGGCTCTGATGCGTTTCAGGAGGCCGACACCGTGGGCATCACCCGGCCCTGTACGAAACACAATTGGCTGGTGAAAGAGACGGATACTTTGTCCTCTGTTATCCACGAGGCGTTTCATGTTGCGACGGCGGGTCGCCCCGGACCGGTTTTGGTTGATATTCCCAAAGACGTTCAGTTCGCCACAGGCACTTATACTGTACCGAAAACATCGGCCAGTCGTTATCAGCCACAGGTCAAGGGTGATATGGAAGAGATCACTGAACTGGTGGCCGCCATCGAAAAGGCCAAGCGGCCTTTGTTTTACACTGGCGGCGGCGTCGTCAACTCTGGCCCGGCGGCCAGCCAATTGCTGCGCGAGTTGGTTGATGCAACGAGTATTCCGATTACTTCAACCTTGATGGGACTGGGCTGTTATCCAGCGTCCGGAAAAAACTGGCTGGGCATGTTGGGCATGCATGGTCTTTACGAGGCCAATCTTGCCATGCATGGCTGTGATCTGATGATCAATGTCGGGGCGCGCTTTGACGATCGGATCACGGGTCGCCTTGATGCGTTCAGCCCAAAATCGACCAAGGCGCATATCGATATCGATCCGTCGTCAATCAACAAGGTGATTAAGGCGGACATCCCGATCGTTGGCGATGTAGGTCATGTGCTTGAAGATATTTTGAAGATCTGGAAATCGCGCGGGCGCAAAACCAACACCGAAGCAATCGCGAAATGGCATTCGCAGATCGATGAATGGCGCAAAGTTGACTGTCTGGCGTTCAAACAGAAGGGCAAAGTGATCCGCCCCCAGCACGCGTTGGCACGGCTTGAAGCACTGACCAAAGATCATGACCGCTACGTCTGTACCGAAGTTGGTCAGCACCAAATGTGGGCTGCGCAATACATGAACTTTGAAGCACCCAATCGATGGATGACGTCCGGCGGTCTGGGCACGATGGGATATGGTTTCCCGGCATCGGTTGGCGTCCAGATGGGCCATCCGGATGCGCTGGTCATCAACATCGCAGGCGAAGCGAGTTGGCTGATGAATATGCAGGAAATGGGCACGGCGGTTCAATACCGCCTGCCCGTCAAACAGTTCATCCTCAACAATGAGCGCCTTGGTATGGTACGCCAGTGGCAAGAATTGCTGCACGGGGAGCGTTATTCGCATTCCTGGTCAGAAGCCTTGCCCGATTTTGTGAAACTGGCTGAGGCGTTTGGCGCCAAAGGCATCCTTTGCTCCGATCCCGACGATCTTGACGACGCCATCTTAGAAATGATCAACCATGACGGGCCAGTCATTTTCGATTGTGTGGTCGAGAAGCATGAAAACTGCTTTCCGATGATACCATCGGGCAAGGCACACAATGAAATGTTGCTGGGAGAGGCTGAAACCCAAGGCGTGATTGACGCCAAGGGATCAGTAATGGTGTGAAACGGGTCGGCAATGAAAGGCCCGTCACTGCCAAGTCAATTACATTACGAAAGGCACTTAAATGTCTGCTCTTAAAATAAAAAAAGGCGCAACCAGCCATTCGGCCTATAACCTGCGCCCAACGTTTTCGGACATAGAGGAACGGCATACGCTAGCGGTGCTTGTCGACAACGAGGCAGGTGTCCTTGCACGCGTGATCGGTCTGTTTTCCGGGCGCGGATATAACATCGAAAGCCTGACTGTCGCCGAAGTGGACCACACCGGGCATTTGTCGCGCATCACTATCGTGACTAAAGGGACCCCGCAGGTCATCGAACAGATCAAGGCACAGCTAGGACGCATTGTCCCGGTGCACGAAGTTCACGATCTCACTGTCGAAGGACCATCGGTCGAGCGAGAACTGGCAATGTTCAAAGTCGTCGGAGGAGGTGAAAAGCGGGTAGAAGCTTTGCGTCTTGCCGATATCTTCCGGGCAAGCGTCGTTGACAGCACACTCAGCAGTTTTGTGTTCGAAATCACCGGTGCCCCCGAAAAGATCGACGCCTTTGCTGACCTGATGCGCCCATTGGGTCTGGAGGAAGTGGCTCGAACCGGTGTTGCAGCGCTTCTGCGGGGCGAATAGAGCGCCCACTGTCTGGTGACCCGAGTTCCGACAGTGGGCATGCCCTCGCCGTCTTGACGCTGTAACGGCAATACCTTGCTACCTGGTGACCCGAGACAAGTAGAGTAGGTTATTTGCCGACTTGCTCTGCTACCTGGTGACCCAAGACAAGTAGAGAGTTGTGCGTCAAAGACTCCTTCTTCAACTCGCAGACATAACTGCAATTCTTTCATTTACCGCATGAGGCCTTGGCGCCCTGCGCGGTTCGAACAGTAGTATTTCGGCCGATGCGCTGTTTGCCTGGGGGGCGGTGGGAGATTTGGGAGCCAGCGCATCGGCCAAGTCCGGGCAAGCGCCCTCTGAAACTAACCTGGGGTTATGCGCAAAGCGCATATGCTGGGCTTCAGTCACATCAAACTGGACCAAATCACCAGCATCCAATGCAAACTCTAACGACCGCGATTCTTGGGTCGTTCCATAGAATGCCAGATCTCCGTGGTCTTCACACCAGATGACCGCCTTGCGATCGTCAGTGTCGCTCCAAAGTACTACGCCGAACATTTTCCATCCCGAATATTATTGTTGTTACAGTTTTGATGATCCGAGTTCGGAACAACATTGTAATTTGCGCGTCGCATGCTTGCATTTTGTGTCCAGATTACTAATGTTCTGGTGCGAAGGCGCGTCACTCATGGCGCGCCTTGGCGTCATATGTGCTATTACCGGTAAAATTGGAGTCAAATTGCCAGAATTGGGCATGCATCAACGACAATGGGATACTAGAATTACAAATCATGCAACAGAACACACCTTCCCCATCAGAGTTGCGCAACATGTTTGGCTCAAACTTGCGCCAACTTGCCTCTGCCTATCCCTCTATTTCGGAACTCTCGCGCCAACTTGGCATCAACCGGACGCAATTTAACCGGTATTTATCCGGCGAAAGCTTTCCGCGCCCTGATGTATTGGCGCGCATATGCAGATTCTTTGATGTTGATGCCCGGGTCTTGCTCGAACCGGTGGAAAAACTTTCCGCCAAAAACGATCTGTTCAGCACGCCCATGCTAAGCGAATTCTTCGGCAATAGCGTAAGGGACGTGACTGAGGATTTATTCCCGAGCGGGTTTTACCGATTTTCCCGTCGCAGTTTTGTAAATGATGAAGTCATGCTTACCGGCCTTGTGTATGTCTTTCGTACAGATTCCAACACATTCATTCGAGGGTTTGAACCGAAGGAGGCCCTGCGCCAACAGGGGCAGCCAACAGATGCGCCCAACCGAGAGTTTCGCGGATTCGTTATGCATCAGGACGATGGCATTGCAGTCATTGTGTCTGGCAGAGACTCACTCTCATGCTCATTCAACTATCTCAGCCGCGTAGCATCTTATGGCAACAACTACTGGGTTGGCTACGTGACCCGAACGGTGCGCGAGTCGGTCACATATGCGCGAATCGCGCGAATGGTTTATGAACATATCGGGAAGGATACGACAGCAGCACTGAAGTACGCTCGCACCGCTGGGTTTTGCACCGCAGAGGATCTGCTGCCGTTCCATCGGCGTTTGCTGCAATTGGATCAGCAATTCCGCTAGGTCAAATCCCAATGTCGCCGATGGGAAACCGGCGTCGCGCGTGGACAAGCCGTTTGGTCTCACTTGAATACAGTATGGCGGAATAGGCTGGCGCCGACGCGCCTGCATCCGGAGACGCCAATATGGACCAGACACCAACGAATTTGAGCGCTGTTCGCCGCCCGATCAATCAGGCGCGCGGACTGCCAAATGCCCACTACATTGATGACGCCGTCATTGCTGAGGAAAGTGCCGCCGTTCTGGCCGGACAGTGGGCTGGTCTTGCTGTTGCATCCGATGTTCCGGAAGTCGGCGATGCCGTGCCAATCAGTTTTCTGGGCATGCCATTATTGCTGGTGCGGTCCCGATCAGGAGTTGTCCGCGTTTTTCAGAACGTCTGTCGGCATCGCGGCATGATTCTGGTCGCAGAACCACGTAAGATCGAGGGCGCGATTCGCTGCCCCTATCACAGCTGGTGTTATTCGACTGACGGAAAACTGGTCAGCACGCCGCATGTCGGCGGTCCGGGGCAGAACACGCATGCCGATATTGATCGTTCGTTGCTGGGCCTGATCGAAGTGCGCAGCCATGTCTGGCGCGACGTGGTCTGGATCAACCTAAGCGGCGATGCGCCCAAGTTCGAAGCCGCCTTCGCAGATCTGATCAAACGCTGGTCCGATTTTGATAAACCACTTTACCATGGCGGGGCGGAAAGCCGTTTTCAGTTTGATATCAACTGCAACTGGAAATTGGCGGTCGAAAATTACTGCGAGTCCTATCATCTGCCCTGGATTCATCCCGGCCTGAACAGCTATTCCAGGCTGGAAGACCATTACAACATAGAAAATCCGGGGAAGTTCTCAGGTCAGGGCACCGAAGTCTACCGTCAGCTGCAATCCGATTCCGGCGACGTTTTCCCCGACTTTCCCGACGTTGGCGAAAAATGGAATGATGCCGCAGAATACATAGCCGCCTACCCCAACGTGCTATTGGGCGCTCAGCGCGATCATGCCTTTGCCATCATTCTTGAGCCCGCCGGAAAAGACCGCACGATCGAACATGTGCACATCTACTACGCGGCATCCGATATTGACGAAAATATGCGCATCAAGAACGCCGATCAGTGGAAAGGCGTGTTTGCCGAGGACGTGTTCGTGGTCGAAGGCATGCAGCGCGGACGGCTCGGGTCTGGCTTTGATGGTGGAAAGTTTTCGCCAGCCATGGATGGCCCAACACATAATTTCCACGATTGGGTGGCACAAAAGATCGAAGCGTTTCGAGCAAATGACAAACCGCCGGCCCACGCAGCAGAATAGTAAAATGGACGATTTGGATCGGCGCCTGTTGTCTGCCCATCACGCTGGCGATCACTGGGCCTTGGTCACTCTCTACGCAAAGGCGGCCAATACAGCAGTCGAAATAGAAGCGATCTGTTTCTATCTGACTCATGCCTATGTTTTCGCGCTTGAGCAGAGCCATCCTGACGCACCGGCGCTTCACGCCCGTCTCAAGGCCTATGGTCGAGAAGAATAATCAGACCGCAGCAGTCGCCATCAAACGGTAGAGATGCCAGCTGGAATGACCCAGGAGCGGCAAGACGACCAATAGTCCCAGAAACCAGGGCAACAGTGCAATAAAAGTGAGCACTGCGATAAATGCCGCCCACGTCAACATCGGCAGAGGACTGCCCAAGACGGCCTGGAAGCTTGTGATCATCGCAGTGACAAAGTCGATCTCTCTGTCCAGCAACAGCGGAAGAGCGACAACTGTGATTGCGAACAAAAGCAAGGCGAACAAAGCGCCGACGCCGGTGCCGACCAAAAGCATCAAAATGCCGTTTGACGTCATAAACACCTCGAGCGACGACATAATGTTGGTCATCTGCGAAAGCCCCAGAAACAGAGCAAAAATCATATGACCCAAAAAGAACCAAAACAAAAACACTACGATGATAATGGCGCACATTGAAGGCAACTGACGCTTGCCCTGATGTAGAACTACACCAAAAACAGCGCCCCAGTTCAGCGGTTCACCTGTCTCGAGCCTGCGCGACACCTCATAAAGTCCAACAGCAGCGAACGGGCCGATCAGCGGGAAACCCATCACAGCCAGGACCAACCAGAACGTATGGCCGGTCTTAACTGTGACCCACGCCATTGCCCAACCGGCAAGCACGTAAAACCCTGCAAAAGCCAATCCAAACAGCGGTGCCCGTCGTAGATCGCCCCATCCTCGCACCAATGCTTCGCGGATCATCGGTCCAGTGACCGGCGCCAGCGGCGGGACCCCCAAGTTAGATGGTTCAGACAATATTTAGCCTCCCGGAGCCCATTGTGTTTGCACGCTTAACCGGCAGGATGAAACAGGACACATACCAAGATCAAGCCCCCGGCGGTCGCGTGTTAGGCCAGTCCGTCGCCCTGTGATAGGCCTGCCCCAATTGCAATACACCAAGATCATTGCCACGTGCACCAAACACCTGCATGCCCATCGGCAACCCCAGATCGCCGAAACCGACAGGAACGTTCAGGCTAGGCAATCCGATCAGACTGACCGGAACTGTGCATTCCATCCATCGGTGATAGGTATCCATCGCTACATCATTGATCCTTTCCGGCTGACGCCAGCCAATCGGAAACGGCCAGACCTGCGAAGTTGGTGACACCAGTGCATCGTAGTGTTCAAACAGCTTTACTGTCTGGGCATACCAGTCCGAGCGGATTTCACTCGCGCGTTGCACCTGCATGGCCGTAAGGGATAAACCGGATTCGATCTCCCAAATTGCTTCCGGTTTGAGGTGTTCGCGCTTGTCGGGGTCCTCGTAGAGCGGTCGAAATTGCGCTGCTTTTTCAAAGAAACGCAAGGTAGTCCAGCTGTCCCACAACGCCGCTGCAGAAAATGGCGGTTTGACTTCTTCGACAATGCAGCCAAGGTCGGCAAACACCTTCGCTGCCGCCTGACCCAGTTCCAGAATGCCCGGTTCGACGGCAAATGCCCCGCCCCAGTCGCCAAGCCACCCGATCCGGCGCCCTTTGACCGTTGTGTCCAGATGCGCCACCAGAGGCTCGGCAGCAATCCAATGCGGATGGCGCGGGTCCGGCCCCGCCAATACTTCGAGCATCGCCGCGATATCCATCGGACAGCGCGCCATCGGCCCGTCCGTGAAAAGTTGATGCAAGTATACATCGCCCTTGGGATGACCCGGCACCCTGCCCTGCGTCGGGCGAAACCCGTAGACATTGTTCCACGCCGCCGGGTTGCGCAACGATCCCATCGCGTCCGATCCGTCAGCGACAACTACCATACGTGTGGCCAACGCCGCGCCAGCACCACCCGATGATCCGCCAGCGGTGCGGTCTTTTGCGTAAGGGTTGCGAGTCGTTCCATAGACCGAATTGAACGAATTAGATCCCAAGCCGAATTCCGGCACGTTAGTCTTGCCGATGAAAATTGCGCCCGCCGCGCGCAGCCGGGACGGTAAAAGGTGATCAGCCGTTGGGATATGATCTGCAAACAAGGTTGACCCGCTTGTCGAGGCGATTCCAGCCACGTCCTGCAAATCCTTTATGGCCATTGGCAGCCCGTGTAGCGGGCCTTTGCGCCTACCAGCGGCGATCTGGGCGTCTACCCTTCGCGCCTCCGACAACAGTTCATCCTGATCTCGTAACGCAACGATCGCATTGATATCGCCATTGAACGCATCAATCCGTGCCAGCGATGCCCGCATCAACGTTTCGGCGCTAATCTCGCCCGAGTCCAGCTGGTCCGATAATTCGTGCGCCGTCGCTGTTTGCAATTCCATTTCGCATCTCCCACATCTGTCGCAACCTAGGCGTGGGAAATCAAAACCACAACGGCGGGCGTATCGACCGTTTGCATCGCAAGTTTAGTTCAGAGAACGCGCCTTAAGGACTTCGGCTGGGTCAGATTCAACGCCGCCAAGCGAAGCAAGCAACTGGCGCTGATTAGACACATGTCGCGCGATCAGATGTGTCTGCCGCTTTGCAGTTGGAATGATGCGTCGCGCACATAGCGGCCATGGGGTTTCAGCCAAGTCTGGGAACAGGGTCAACAGCTCGTCCAGCAGATCACCCGGAAGGGAACGAAGAGCTTCAGGGCCTAAGAAAAGGCTCTCCGTAGGCGCCCCTTCCGCAAAAATGACCTCGTGTTCGGCAAATATCAGGTGAAAGTATTCAACCTCGGCCAATTCTGTATCAATGATGATGCCCGGAATTCCGACTAGTTTATGCGCCGCCACTAGAACCTCTGAGACGCCAAACATCCGCTCTACAATCGGCGAAGATATCAACATGCGATGTTGGCGCGACACCAACAGATCACGTCTTGGCAGGCCTCTGCCAAGGGCGCCCGCACATATTCTGACAGGACAGAGCTTAGGGTTGAGCGCCATATCGGATGCACAAACCTTCCGCTTCATTGACAGCTGGATCGGTTGTAAGTCGCCCTCGATCGTCATGACAAGCGAACCTGACACGAGATGTTCAACGGGCACTTGACCGGTATCGGTTTCGATTAGCGTGCCGCCCGTAAGGCACGGAATCGCACCCGGCGTTGGCATCGTCTCAACGGTGTAATTTGCACCACCATCATTGCTTATGAGCGATGACCCGGCCCCCGCACTCCCGATCTCTGTCGAGGTCATGCCTGCCGCCGGCCCCGTTGTTGCCGTGACAGCGGCAGGCGTGTTGGTGAACGATACAAAGGAATAGACCCCACTGCCGTCAGACAAAGCGAGTCCGTTTGACGCGGCTAAGCCGCTGAATGTACCAGATGACGTTGTATCAATAACGTATACGTCTTTTCCAGCGATCAGAGTGCTGGTGATACCGGCAAGCGTGTTTGTGCTACGTATTGATCCGTTGGAAAAGTAAACAGTGATCGCCAGTCCGGAAACATCTGCGCCAGCATCAACCGCAACTTCGATGAAATCGGCGCCCGCGCCACCAAGATATTTAATTTCTGAGAAGTAGGGAACGGGCACTCTGAGAACTCCTGCTGTTTTCAGTAAGACCACATATACAGAATCGTCGCACACTTTAACGGGGAAATTTACCGGGCTTCAGGCTCATTCGACACCTAAAGGCTTATTTGACAACTAAAGGCTTATTTGACACCTGATGTTTCAAATCTGGCAGGGCCGAGCCTGTTGGGGCCGACGCCCGCCTTGCTCACTCAGACCCGGAATTCAGCGATCAATGCGTCGACCTTCTGTATGTTTACGCAAATTCGAAGGTTTCTTCTTCTTTCGATTCTTGAACGGATTTTCGTCATTCTGCGAGCGCATGAACAACCTTATGGGCGTTCCCGGCATATCAAAATCGATCCGTAACCCGTTGATAAGATATCGAGAATAACTTTCGGGGAGCTTGTCCGGATGCGAGCACATCACGACAAATCCGGGCGGCCGTGTCTTGGCCTGCGTCATATACCTCAACTTGATCCGCTTTCCCTGCGGCGCGGGGGGCGGGTGTTGCTCCAGCATTCCAGTCAACCATCGGTTCAACTGTGCCGTGCTTACCCGGCGGTTCCAGACCTCGTGGGCTTTCAGGATCGCGTCTTGCAGACGGTCCAGCCCCTTGCCGGTCTTAGCTGAGACGGTGACCAGCGGCGCGCCTCGCAACTGTGGCAGCAACCGTTCAAAGTTTTCGCGCAGATCGCGCAGTTTTTTCTGCTTTTCCGGTTCGATATCCCATTTGTTCACGGCAACGACAACCGCGCGCCCCTCACGCTCGGCCAGATCGGCGATACGCAGGTCTTGCTGTTCAAACGGTATGGCCGCATCCAGCAAGACGACGACAACTTCTGCAAACTTGACTGCACGAAGCCCATCGCCAACTGATAATTTCTCAAGCTTTTCATGTACTTTCGCCTTTTTTCTCATCCCCGCTGTATCAAAGATACGCACCGGAACATCCCCCCAGTTCGTACGCACCGATATCGCATCGCGGGTGATCCCGGCCTCTGGTCCCGTCAACAGGCGATCTTCGCCGATGATGTGGTTGATAAGCGTTGATTTACCCGCATTTGGACGACCCACGACGGCCACCTGCAACGGTTTGGCTTGTGTCGGGATGCGGGGGCCATCAGGGTTGTCATCGTCAACGCTGACATCAGTTTCGGGTGCATCCTCCTGCGCTTTTTTCTCAAACGCATCGGCCAAGGGCATCAATTGCGCATACATGTCGTTCAAGCCTTCACCATGCTCGGCAGACAGGCGAATAGGCTCACCCAGACCCAGCGAGTATGCTTCAATCACACCTGCATCAGCTGCAGCGCCTTCGCCTTTATTGGCCGCCAGAATCACCTGCGCTGACTTCTTGCGCAAGATATCGGCAAAGATCTGATCCGATGGCGTCACCCCTGCCCGGGCATCGATCATGAACAGGCAGATATCCGCCATATCGACAGCCCGTTCAGTCAGACGCCGCATCCGCCCCTGTAGACTGTCATCCGTAACTTCTTCGAGACCTGCCGTATCAATGACGGTAAATCTAAGATCACCCAGCCGTGCGGCCCCTTCGCGCAAATCGCGCGTTACGCCGGGCTGATCATCAACCAGCGCAAGTCGTTTGCCGACAAGTCGGTTGAATAGCGTGGACTTGCCCACATTCGGGCGCCCCACAATGGCGAGAGTAAAGGACATCAGATGCTCCGCAAGCGCGTATCAAAGGCGCGCTTTAGCGTACATCGCGCCTAACGGAAAGCGTGGAGTTGCCCGTTTGACCCCACAACATACAAAACGCCACCAGCGACAACAGGTGCGCTGGTCGCTCCGCCCGGTATTTCGGCTGAACCAATCATTGTACCATTGGTTGGGTCAAAACTGCGCAGCAGCCCGTCGTTAGACGCAACGATCAGGCGGCTTCCTGCCAGAATTGGCCCATAGTGGGCAAAAACGGCGGTGCGTTTGCGGGGTTTCTCTTTTACATAGTCCGGTAGCCGGACAGCCCAGACGCGGCTACCGTCAGCGGCATTCAAACGCACGAGCTCATTGGTATCCGAGATCGAAAAGACGCTATTTCCTGTCGGCCAGACCGGGCTGATCGCGCCATCCGTCGCCGTCCAGTTGCGTTCGCCATTTTCCAGATTGAGCGATACGATGCGGCCCGAATTATTGCCGACATAAACCGTATTCCCCTTGATAACAGGAGCCCCTGTTACATCACTGATCTTGCTAATGGATCGCCCCGAGCGCCCGCCTGTGACCGAAGCATCCCAACGCCGTAACCCACCGCGGCGAAAAACGCTCACAACATCACCGGACCCGAATGCAAATACCGCCAAAGAATTGGATATCGCCGGTGCAGGAGCCCCCAGAACATTGGAAATTGAGCTGGTGCCCCGGATTTGCCAGGCAATACGGCCGTCGTCTTTCTTAAGTGCCCACCCGGTGTCATCCCCTGCAACCAGATAAAGCAAATCACCGGAAATAGCAGGAGATCCACTGCCTGTTGCGTCCAGCTGCTGGGCCCAGATTACTGCGCCTGTCGCTGCATCAAGGGCGGCAACTTCGCCATATCCAAGGGATACATAAACGCGTCCGCCCTCAACTGCCAAGCCGCCTCCGGTTGCGTCTGTCGCCGTGTCACGCGCAGGTTTAATATCAGTTGTCCAAATCGTTGCGCCGCTTGTCGAGGTCGCCGTAACGGTTGATGTTGCATCAAGTGTGAATATACGGCCATCGGCGACAGCCGGGGTGGCGGTTATCCTGAATTTGCGGCTGTCTCCCTCACCGATCGGCGCGGACCAGACACGCTGCAACGCAGACCCAAGGGCCGCGTTCTCGGTGCGATAGGCCGGTGTGCCGGGGCTTTGCGGCCAGCTTGCATTGGACCGCTGGGCTGGCAGCGATATCGGACGGCTTTCGTTGACCGGTTTGGCAACAGTCTCTGTCGAGCCGTCGTCCTGAACCGCCGACCGTATTGCTTCACGTTTCCCCGGCAGAATAACTTGCGGTTCAGCACAAGCGGCCAGAAAACCGAATCCGATCAGTGCAAAAACAGAGTTACGACGAAAGGCGGGGGCAATCGAAATCATTGTTTCATCCTGTCTGCGCTGCCATCCGATAGGTACTGCTCAACCGTTCGCAGGCACAGCAATGTCAGGCGTGCCACCAAGCGCCACAATCACCTGTGCGGCGCGCTGTTGCAAGCCCGAGCTGACCTCCGCGTCATCCAATATGCTCTGGAACCGTTCAATTGCGCCCTCGATATTTCCATCCTCTACGTCCAGCAGGGCCAGTTGCTCTTCCGCGAGCAGACGCAGCGGCGCGCCTGCGCGCGCCAGCGCTTCGTATTGCGTGCGTTTTTCGGTGGCTGAAATGCTGTCTTTAGCCAATCCAAGAGCTTTGAACGCAGCAATCTGGCGGTATATTTCCGGAACATCACCATTCGTGGCCAACGCATTCAATGTCGCTACGGCGGCGTCGTTGTCCTCCGCTCCGGCCTGCTGTGCAGCCAGCATGAACTCCAGAACCGGATGTCCGGCGGCCGAACCCGTCTCGGGGGTAATGGATTCCAATGCGGAAACGCGTGCGGCTGAATCATTCAGTTCCAGCGCGGCCAGCATCGCATCACCCAGATTTTCGGCAGCGGCGCGGGTTTTGGCCTTGCTCCATTCCGACCAGGCTGCACCGCCCACAACCAGTAAAATCAACACGACCGCAATCCAGCCATAGCGCTTCAACAGGCCATACAACTTGTCGCGACGGACCTCTTCGGACACCTCTTCGATGAAACTGTCAGCGTTGCTCATTGTAATTCCCGTCGTGGCTCGTATTTGTCAGTTTGAACTGATGCTGCGCCCCTCTTAGCGTGCTAGCAGTGCCAAGCCAAGACCCGGTCCGCACCGTCAACCGGCAACATTTTGTGTCTATGGACGAACCATATGGGCCACGTCTTGCATCAGAGATCGGAAAAGATTAAACTGAACTGGTTAGTTTAGCGTACTCAGTACCTATATGATCAGGCATGACCTTTCTAAGCATTGTGGAAAGGGAACGTCAGAGAAAGGCATTAAATGCGATTGATTCCTGCCCTCACCGCTATGCTGGTGGCCGCGTTTTTGTACCTGGTTGTTTTTGAACGCGAAGCGCTACTTCTATTCGCCGCTGGCGGAGAAGCGCCCGACCAAGAGAGCCAACAGGCCGATGCGCCTGCCGTAGCTGCTGTGGGCGTTGTCGCCCGGCATTCGGTCGCCCAATCCATCGACAGCGCTGTGGTTCTACGCGGTCAGACCCGGGCAAACCGCGAAGTAGACGTGCGCTCGGAAATCTCGTCGCGGGTAATCTCGCCACCCTTGCGTAAAGGCGCTTATGTGAATGCCGATGATGTGCTTTGCCAGCTTGATCCGGGCACCCGTGAGGCGGCACTGGCCGATGCGAGTGCTAATCTGCTTGAGTCCGAAAGCCGGGTGCCCGAGGCGGAGGCTCGTCTCGAAGAAGCCCATGCGCTTGTGAAAGAGGCGATGATAAACGTCAACGCAGCGCAAAAGCTTTCTGAGGGCGGGTATGCATCGGAAACTCGTGTTGCACAGGCTGTTGCTGCCGTGCGCTCATCGGAAGCCACGGTGCAGTCCGCAATGTCAGGTCTCGAATCAGCCAAGGCCGGCATCCAGTCAGCGCAGGCACGTATAGCAGAGGCCGAAAAGGCCATCGAGCGATTGACGATAAAAGCCCCTTTTGAAGGATTGCTGGAAAGTGACACAGCCGAACTTGGCAGCCTGATGCAACCGGGCAGCCTGTGCGCAACTGTCATCCAGCTTGATCCGATCAAAGTGATTGGGTTTGTGCCCGAGACGGCGGTGGAACGTGTTGAAGTTGGGGCACTGGCGATCGCCGATCTGACATCAGGCGTACAGTTGCAGGGCGCTGTCACCTTCCTGTCACGCTCTGCTGACCCAGAAACCCGCACCTTTCTGGTCGAAATTGACGTTCCCAACGAAGACCTAAGTATTCGCGACGGACAAACAGCCGAAATCGTTATCGGGGCCGAGGGGCAAAAGGCGCATTTGCTGCCGCAATCGGTTCTGACTCTTAATGACGAAGGCAAGATGGGGGTCCGGGTCGTGGATGCAGGATCAACGGCGCAGTTTCAGCCGGTAACGCTTATGCGCGACACCGTAGATGGTATCTGGGTGTCCGGTCTGCCAGACGAGGCTGATGTCATCCTTGTTGGTCAGGAATTCGTGATTGACGGCGTGCCCGTCGCACCGACCTATGAAGAGGTCAAACCATGACCGGATTAGTCAGCTGGGCCGCCTCGCGTGCCCGAATGGTTCTGGCCTTTATCCTCCTGTCATTGCTGGCAGGAGGCTTTGCCTATTTCTCGCTCCCCAAAGAGGGCGAGCCTGACATTGAAATCCCAGCGCTTTTTATCTCGGTGCCCTTCCCCGGAATTTCCGCGGCAGATTCTGAAACACTGCTAGTTAAAGTAATGGAAACAGAACTGTCCGATCTGGACGGGCTCGACAAGATGAGTGCGACTGCATCGGAAGGCTATGCGGGCGTGGCGCTGGAGTTTGATTTTGGTTGGGATAAAACCAAAATTCTGGCGGATGCGCGAGATGCGATGAACACTGCCGAGGCGAGTTTTCCCGATGGCGCAGAAAAATACAGCATTACAGAGATAAACTTCTCTGAATTCCCGATTATTATCGTGAGTCTATCCGGCCCCGTCCCTGAACGCACAATGGCGCGTTTTGCCAAAGACTTGCAGGACAAACTTGAAGGATTGGAACCGGTGCTCGAGGCCGGTATTGCGGGCAATCGGGACGAAATGGTCGAGATCATCATCGATCCTCTTCGGCTGGAATCCTACAACATTACACCCGGTGAACTGATAACGGTTGTTCAGAACAACAATCAGTTGATCGCAGCAGGTGAGGTCGAGACGGCGCAGGGTACATTTGCCGTGAAAATCCCGTCATCCTTTGATGAGGCGCGCGATATCTACGCCCTACCCGTCAAGACCAATGGCGACCGTGTTGTCACACTTGGCGATCTTGCCGCAATAAATCTGACGTTTGAGGATCGTCGCGGCACCGCGCGTTTTAATGGCAAGACGACGGTGGCTTTGCAGGTCGTCAAGCGCAAGGGGTACAACCTGATCGACACTGCCGCGCTGGTGCGGAAAACTGTGGTCGAAGCCCAGAAGGACTGGCCGTTAGAACTGCAATCTGCGGTTGAAGTTGGCAGCTCCAACGACCAGTCACGCATCGTTGGCTCGATGGTCGGTCAATTGGAAGGATCGGTTCTGACAGCGATCGCGTTAGTGATGATTGTGGTATTGGGTGCGCTTGGCACCCGAGCTGCGTTACTGGTCGGATTCGCGATCCCGACATCGTTCCTTTTGTGTTTTGTACTACTTGCTGTCATGGGCATCACGATTTCCAATATCGTCATGTTCGGGCTGATCCTCGCAGTCGGGATGCTGGTGGATGGCGCCATTGTCGTGGTCGAATATGCAGACAAACGCATCAAAGAGGGCACAGGCCCCATGCACGCCTATGTCGAGGCCGCGCAGCGTATGTTCTGGCCTATCGTTTCTTCAACAGCCACTACGCTCTGCGCATTTCTGCCGATGCTGTTCTGGCCCGGCGTGCCGGGGCAATTCATGGGCATGCTACCTGTCACGCTGATTTTCGTGCTGTCCGCATCGCTGATTGTGGCACTGATTTATTTGCCCGTGATGGGCGGTGTAACCGGTCGGATGAGCCGCCTGTTTGGCAATACTTCTGATGCTCTGCGCGCGCGCGTCCCCTGGGTGATAAGCGCATTGCTGGTGCCTGTCGCGCTTTATTGCCTGTTTTTGGGCGTGATGCAGGTGTTAAATCCGCATTATCTGTTGCCGGTCGTCGTGCCAAATATGGCAGGTTTGGTCTTTGGCATCGCGCTGTTTCTCTTTGGGGCTTTTGCGGCGTCAGTCACGCTCGGCGCAGCACGGATCGAACGGGCGCCGCGCAAGATCCGCGCGGGACACGAGCGTACTGCCTTCGGGATGTTCACCAAATTCGTTGCGGGCAATCCCATCATGCCGGTTGTGACTATCGGTGTCGTGGGATTTGCGGTGATGACCGTCTTTGGTCTGTTTGCCGCGAACAACAACGGCGTTGAATTCTTTGTGGACTCAGAACCCGAACAAGCAACCGTCTATGTGCGTGCACGGGGCAACATCTCACTTGCCGAGGCTGACGGCATGGTGCGTCAGGTCGAAGAAATCGTGATCGCCCACCCCGGCGTTGTGAACGTCTTTTCCTTTGCGGGAGATGGCGGGCTAAACACGGATTCCAGTGGCAACTCGATCCCCAAAGACACTGTGGGGCAAGTCCAGTTCGAAACCATTCCATGGGAAGATCGCCCAACTCAGACGGAAACCTGGTTTTTTGGATTGCTGGAGCGGCAAATCAGCTCGGTTGTGTTCGATGGGGATACTGTGATCGACGAATTGAATGAGGAGCTTGCCAAACTGCCTGGTTTCGAGGCGGAAATTCTAGCACTTGCCCAGGGCCCATCGTCCGGCAAACCCGTGCATCTGCGCCTAAAGGGGGACGATTTCGAAGTTCTCAAGAAAGCGGCAGCAACTGCACGCGACCAGTTCGAAGCAACACCCGGCCTGACGCTGATCGAAGACAGCCGTCCCCTGCCTGGAATCGACTGGCAAATCGACATTGATGTGGAAAAAGCCGGGCGGTACGGTGCGGACGTTGCGACTGTTGGCGCCATGGTTCAGCTTGTCACACGTGGTGTCCTGTTGGATACGATGCGGCTGCCGAGTTCCGATGAAGAGGTCGATATCCGAGTGCGCCTGCCCGAACAGGACCGGGTACTCAGCACGCTTGATACGCTCAAGGTCCGCACACCTGACGGGCTGGTGCCGCTCTCCAACTTCATCTCGCGCAAGCCTGTCGCCAAACTGGCGGAGATCAGTCGCGTCGATCAGCAGCGTTATTTCGATGTCAAAGCGGATTTCATTCCGGGACTCGTAAAATTTGTGACGAACAATGATGGTGTCGAACAGACACTCGCGACGGCGCGCAAAGTACCGGAGGGCGGAGGAACGGGTTCGCTCGAAACTCCAGCAGGGGCATTCACCGGACCCGGCGGAGTCGCCTACGATGGGTTGCGTCTGTCAGATGGCGTCAGTATCGCGAACCTTGAAGTCGCACGTGACAACGACACGCTGAGCGCAGTGGCCATCAATGCCAACGAACGTATTGTGGAGCTGACCAAGTGGCTGGAAACCGATCCGCTCCCCTCAGGTATTGCGTGGGAATGGACAGGTGATCAGGAAGAACAGGCCGAAAGTGGCGCGTTTCTGATGAAAGCCTTCGCCGGCGCATTGGGGTTGATGTTCATCATCCTGCTGGCACAGTTCAATTCGTTCTACAATTCATTCCTCGTGCTGATTGCCGTCGTTCTGTCAACTACGGGTGTGCTGATAGGCATGTTGGTGATGAACCAGCCATTTTCGATCATCATGACCGGCACCGGGATCGTGGCACTTGCAGGGATTGTAGTGAACAACAACATCGTTCTCATTGATACTTACCAGGAATACTCGCGTTACATGCCGCGCATCGAGGCTATTGTTCGCACCTCAGAGGCACGTATCAGGCCGGTTCTGCTAACAACGATCACAACAATGGCCGGTCTTGCGCCGATGATGTTTGGACTAAGTCTCGATTTCATTGGTGGTGGCTACACGATCGACAGCCCGACGGCGCTGTGGTGGAAGCAGCTCGCAACAGCCGTGGTATTTGGTCTGGGGATCGCGACAATTCTGACGTTGGTCGTTACCCCGTCGATGCTGGCCTTACGCGTGTGGTTTACGACATACGTCTATTGGTTCGCGCGTCTTCTGGCTAAGATGTCGCTGGGCAGAAGCTCACAGGCAGCTCAGGATTGGGCATTGCAGCGCGCGGCCCGTCGTCTCAAGGCTCCGGAAATCATTTGGGATGATCCTGACACTCCACCGATGCCGTCAGAGACCACAGCCCTTAAGGCAGCGGAATAGAGAATAGTGAGGTGCCCGTTTTACGCTCAATTTTGCTCTGACGGGGATGTGATGTTTCAATGCAGGCTGCCTTTGTTAAGGTAGAGCCCTGTCCATTTATTTATCGGAGCCAGACTGATGTTTTTCCGCCCTCTCGCCCTCGCTTTTGCGATGTCCCTTACCGGAGTTTCCGCCATGGCCGCTGACCTGATTACAAAAACCAGCCCCCATTCTGTCAGTGTGACAATCGACCGCCTGTCCGCCGCTGTAGAAGGCGCTGGCGCCAAGGTCTTTGCCCGCGTCGACCATGCAGCTGGCGCAAATAGCGTTGGAACGGATTTGCGACCGACCGAAATGCTGATGTTTGGCAATCCAAAGCTTGGCACACCAGCGATGCTGGCGGCCCAATCATCTGGGCTCGACCTGCCCCTGCGCGTGGTGGCCTATGAGGACGCGGAAGGGGTAGTTTACGTTGCCTACCATGATCCGGCGGCACTGGCTGGAGATCACGGGATACCTGCAGATGCTGAAGTACTGGCCAAGATGACCGGCGCATTGGGCAAGTTGACGGATAAGGCGACCGCGGCAGAATAGTCGACACCTCACAACCAATTCTAATCATTTTTGTAACCTGATTGGGTCGCATTTGCGGTCAAAAACCTCATTGCCCGATAAGCGATAGCCATGGCTAAAAAAGGGTTCTCTCGAAGTCCCAGTTTTTTGGCATCGGTCCCATTTTGTCATTTGCGGCACGCAAATTGTTGCAACATAGTTCGCCACCATCGACGCCAGGGCCAGTATTTCTAAAAAGCTGTCGCAGTGGAAACTACCCCCTCCCGTCCTCGGCACCTAAAAGCGCAGATGATCGTTTTGAAGACATAAGTTCTTATCTTTGGTACGAATTGACGATCGTCTGGGCGATTAGGCCGCATTCAAAGGGAAGAAATCGTGAACCAAACTGAGACCTCTGAGACAAGAAAAATACTGTCCCAACTTGATGCTTGCATCTGCTTTCACGATTCCCTTCGAGCACATGCGCAGGATCGACCAGATCAAATCGCGGTGGAAGATAACAGTGTTTCCCTAAGCTACTCGGAATTGTGGGCACGCGCTTCACGTCTCGCGGCGCATTTGATGAAAGTCGGACTTCGACCTGGCGATCGCATCGCTCTTTTGGCAAAGAATGACGTCGCCTTTATCGAATTGACCCTAGCGGCCGGGATGACCGGTGTCGTGTTGGTCCCGCTCAACTTTCGGTTGGCCCAACCAGAGATCGATTTCATTGTTCAGGACGCCCAAGCAAAGATACTCTTTACCGGGGCCGACTTCGCTAAGACGGCACAGGTGGCGCAGTCGAAAAGCGATTCCTGCGAAACGGTCGTTTCCATCTCATCCGATGGCAGTTACGGTGGCTGGTGTGATAGCGTTGGCTGCACAACCAGCTGCATCGAAGATGGCAAGGAAATCCTGTTCCAGATGTACACGTCTGGAACAACCGGTAACCCAAAAGGCGTGCTTCTTTCGCACAATAACGTTCTCGCAATGTGTCGAAACGGGGTTCAGTTCCTCGGCCCATTTACCAGCGAGTCTCGCAGTCTTGTTTGCATGCCATTGTTTCATGTGGCTGGAAATGCATGGTTGTTTTTTGGGCTGATCGCGGGTTGCTACAATAAATTGGTCGTAGACATCGATCCCGCAGCGGTCATCGGGACAATCACAGAAAGAACGATAACATCGACTTTGATGGTTCCGGCGGTTATCCAGATGCTTGTTCTGGCTGCTGAAGAACGACACGAAACTTTTACCGGACTGAAGACAATGTCATTCGGCGCGTCACCGATGCCTGCTGAATTGCTGAGGCGGGCGAAAGCTGTCTTTCCTGAAACGGATTTCATTCACCTCTATGGCATGACCGAAACGACATGTATGTTCTGCTATCTTGATCCAGTGGAGTTGCGGGCCGGTCGATATTTAGAGTCTTGCGGAAAGCCCTTCCCAGACGCTGAAATGAAGATCGTGGACCCAGAAGGACGCGCGGTACCCACGGGCGTTGTTGGCGAGATCATCTGTCGAACGCCCCAAATGACATCGGGCTACTGGCAGCGGCCAGAAGCGACTTCGAATGCGATAAGGGAAGGATGGTACCATACGGGCGACGCCGGGTCGGTCGACGAAAACGGGTTCCTTTTTATTAGAGACCGGATCAAAGACATGCTGATCAGCGGCGGCGAGAATGTTTATCCTGCGGAAGTCGAAAATGCGGTTCTTGCTCATCCTGCAGTAGCCGATGTCGCCGTTATCGGGGTGCCAGACGAAAAATGGGGGGAAGTCGGATTGGCCGCCGTTGTCCTCAAGGCCGGCGCAAAAGCCGACGCCGAGGCGATCAGGATCGCCGTGCGCGAACGTCTCGCAGGCTTCAAAGTACCCCATCGCATAGAGTTCCTGTCCGCATTGCCACGCAATGGTGCCGGCAAAATTACCAAGAACGTCCTGCGAGAAACATTCGCATAACACCGATATCCGTGGGCTAGTCCCACACTCTTTGACGGGCATTCAGCGCGAAACACGCTCTGAGGGTTGATCGTAAGAGAAATTTGTAACCGAATGCCGCTAAATCGGGAATTGACCCAACTGCGATGGGTAACCTCCATATACGCAATTAAGCCGCCTGCTCTTCTGACTGCTGCCGGGTCCATAGCTGTGCATAGCGCCCCTTTTGGGCCAGCAGATCGTCGTGATGGCCGCGTTCGACGATTTCTCCCGCTTCCAGCACGATGATCTGATCGGCGTCGGCAACGGTGCTGAGACGGTGTGCAATGATGATGACAGTACGCCCTTCTCCGGCGCGGTGCAGCGCATCCTGGATATCGCTCTCGGTTTCGCTGTCCAATGCCGAGGTCGCCTCGTCCAGAAGCAGTATTGGCGGGTTTTTCAGCAAGGTGCGGGCAATGCCGACCCGCTGCTTTTCGCCACCTGAAAGCTTGAGCCCGCGTTCACCCACGGCTGTCTCATACCCATCCGGCAGACTGATTATGAAGTCATGAATCTGTGCCGCACGCGCCGCTTGTTCGATTTCCTCAACTGTCGCGCCGTCTCGCCCGTAGGCAATATTGTAGCGAATGGTATCATTGAAAAGCACCGTGTCCTGCGGCACCACGCCAATGACGTCGTGCAGGCTCGTTTGCGTCACATCTCGCACGTCCTGCCCATCGATTTTCAGCGCGCCGCCCGAAACGTCATAAAATCTGAACAGCAAACGCCCGATGGTGGATTTACCGGAACCGGTTGATCCCACGATGGCCACAGTCTTGCCCGCCTCAACTGTCAGGGAAACACCTTTCAGGATACGGCGTTCCGGGTCATATCCAAACTCTACATTTTCCAAATCTATCCGCCCACCACTGACACTAATGGGTGTGGCACCGGGTTTGTCTGCGACTTCGGTCGGCTGCCCCAGCAAATCAAACATTTCGCCCATATCAACCAGTGCCTGACGGATCTCTCGGTAGACCGTGCCCAGAAAGTTCAGCGGCAAAGTGATTTGCATCATATAAGCGTTCACCATCACAAAATCACCTACGGTTAGCGCTCCGGACTGCACTCCCATCGCAGCAAGGACCATGACACCGACCAGTCCGGCGGTGATCAGCACCGACTGACCAAAATTCAAAAAAGCCAAAGAATATGAAGTCTTGAGCGCGGCGATTTCATATTGAGCCATCGCGCTGTCATAGCGCCGGGCCTCGCGTTCTTCGGCACCAAAATACTTGACCGTTTCGTAGTTAAGCAGACTATCGATCGCCTTTTGGTTGGCGTCGGTGTCCTGATCATTCATCTCGCGCCGCAGCTTTACCCGCCACTCGGTCACAGCGAATGTGAACCACACATAAAGCGCGATGGTGATGGCAACGATGACCAGATACCAGACGTCAAACAATACCGTCAGGATTATCCCGATCAGCAAAAGTTCCAGCACCAACGGGCCTATGCTAAACAACAAAAAGCGCAGCAGGAAATCAACACCTTTGACCCCGCGTTCGATAATCCGGCTTAACCCACCGGTTTTTCGCGTGATGTGATAGCGCATCGACAAGCGGTGAATATGGTTGAAGGTCTCCAGCGCCAATAGCCGAAGGGCACGTTGGCCTACCGCTGCAAAGATCGCATCGCGCAGCTGTTGAAAGCCGACCGCAAAAAGACGCGACCCTCCGTATGCAACGGTAAGTCCAATGGCCCCAAGTGCCAGCATGGGGACACCTTCATTGGCAAGCCCGTCAACAGCTCCTTTGTACAACATCGGCGTGTAAACAGTGACCAGTTTGGACACCAGCAGTGCCAGCATGGCAAGAATCACACGTCGTTTTACCCAGGGCTGATCCTCGGGCCACAAGTAGGGGCCAACTTTTCGGATGGTGCGCCAGCCAGAGCGGCGTTCGGCGGCATTGAATTCTTCGTCTGTGAGGGACATTCAGGCTTCCTTGGTGGCCCGTAACGACCGGCCTTGGAACATAGGGTGCGTAAGTGGGAAAGACCAGAGCGCAACGCTTATTTAGAGTCTTGCCAGTCCATCAGATCTACACATTAATCTGGCAGCGCGAAAACCTGCCCGGGATAAATCAGATCGGGGTCCCGAATGCTGTCGCGGTTGGCGTCAAACACGCGGACAAACAGCATTCCGTCGCCATATCTTTCGCGCGCAATCGCCCAGAGCGTCGCGCCAGTCTGGACCGTCACGGCACGCACCGGGGCGGCGTTGTTCGCTTCCTTAGCCAACGCGGCCGCCAGAACATCAGGTTCTTCCCGTTTGAACGGTGTTTCCACGCGGCTCGTCACCGCCCCAGAAGCATCGACCTGATCAATGCGCAGCGTGTAAACGCCGGTTTCGACTTTTGGAAGGTCACCGCGCCAACGACCACTATCGTCCACCTCAAGTGTCGCTACGGGGGCATTATCCAGATAAACACGCACGTTTCCTTGATCCGGGGCACGCCCGCTCAGGCTGACGTCGCCGATCTCGGAATAGCTGATCGCATCCAGCGCAACCGACGTCATCGCCTCGGGAGCGGTATCCGCAGCGCCCGATTGCAAAACTTCAACCCCGTCAGCATCCGCGCGCAATATCGTCACGGGTTTGGGGGCTGTGACGGCCTCTGGCGCAGTACTTTGCACCCCTTCTGGCGTGGATGCTTGTGGCTCAACCGCTGCCAGCTCCGGAGTTCCTTCTTGCGGCTTGGTCGCTAGGTTTTCTTCTTTAGACGGCACAGATGTTGTCTCGGCCACTTCGGGCGCTGACTGGTCCTGTTCCTGAGCCACAGCCGGCTCTGGAGTACTCTCTTCTTTAATTTCCGGGCGGAGTTCAGCCGTTTCGCTCTCCCCTTCCGGACCTCGTGCAGCGTCGACAGTTTCCTTGGTACCTTGATCTTCGGGCTGGTTGGCGCTCTGGGGTGCGTTTGCAACAGCCACCGGTGTGGGAGCTAAGATCACTTCTTCTTCAGAAGGCACATCGCCATCTGCATGACGCGCCACGAGGCTCAGCACTCGGGGAGTTACGCTGTGTGGCAGAGACAAAAAGCTCACGAAAGCGCCCGTGGCATCCGAGGTTGCGCGGCTAAGCTCTGCTCCATCCATGAGAATCACGATTTCTGTGTCCGGGGCGGCAGCACCGGCAACCAAGGTCGTGCCGTCAGGTTCGACGCGCACAAGATCAAATGCAGGCGGCGGAAGATCAGCCACGGGCGCGGCAGGTTCCGCAACATCAGCAACTTCAGGTGCGTCATCGGACGCTTTCGAGGTCGCTGTCTCCGGGGCGGCTGGTTTAGGTTCGGCAACCGTCTTAGGTTCCTCAGGCTCAGCAGATTCAGCTTTGGGCTCTGCGGCTGTTTCCCCCGTCGTCGTTTCTGGTTCAGATGCTGCTAATTCAGGCTTGGTCGTTGCAACGTCATTCGAGACAGCAGGTTCAGGTGTGGTCTGCGAGGCGACCCCCGACGGGGCGACTTCAACAGCTTCGGGTGCCGCCGTCGTGACATCGTCGGATCGGTCAAATACCCCGGCAAGGTAAAGGATGCCGCCGGTTAGGGCAGCCGCGACAGCCAGAACGCCCAGTTGGGCCCCTGCATTGGCCCCCCAAAGGCCTGCCAACTTGCTCATTCCCGCTCATCCCCTCGGCGTCATTGCGCAACCATAGTCTCAGGTCCCTCGCACGTCAAAACATCGCTTTGGGTTGAGCGCAACGTAGAAATTGCGCCATTGGTGCTGAAAGTTACGCTGTAAATCAGGTTTGACCTATAAGAAGTCCACTTGCCCTGAAGCGATGTCATAAATCGCCGCCGCCGAGCGTAATCTGCCCGCCCGGTTCATTTCTGACAGAATCGGAGGCGCGGCTCGCACCTTTGCAGCGCCAAGTCTGGCATTCCGCGCAGTTGCAGCTGCCGCCAAATCCGCAGGACCATCTGCAAGAACATCATAGACGGCAGGCCGGATAGCATTAACGATGCTCGGCAGATGTCCTGCCGGTAGTGTATTGTCCTGGATTGAAGAAATCGCCGCATTTACCGCACCACAGGACGTATGGCCGAGGACAACAACCAGCTTGATGCCAAGAACAGCGGCACCATATTCCAGACTGGCTAGCCCGTATTGCGTGATGAAATTTCCTGCAACCCGGATGACGAAAAGCGCGCCGGGTCCCTGATCAAAGATCAATTCGGGCGCAACGCGGGAATCTGCACAGCTCACGATGGCAGCAAAGGGCTGCTGGCCTAGTGCACGCGCATTGCGACCCGCAGAATGGTCCGTGTTGATCGGCACATTTTCGATATAGCGCCGGTTGCCGTTGATCAGTCGTTCCAGCGCCTCATCCGGCGATACCGGTTGATCGTCTGTCGTCGCTGCAAAAATCGGCGCCAGTGGTGGCGCCGTAACTGACATGGCCATTCCCCCAATAATCAGTCCGCGACGGCAAAGGTGCCCCAAGGTCTTGTTTCCGGTCAAAGTCACACTCCGGTCTAATGGTTCGATGCGACTCATAGTCGGCTGACAGGCGGTTTGAGGTCAACAAGCATGGCCCTTTTCATTTGCGTGAACCCCTGCGAGACTGCGGTTTTCGCATCCAAATGGGGAACGTCTATGGCAACCACATCTTTCTCTGTTTGTGTCTATTGCGGCGCTCGGGCTGGCAAGCTGCCCGCCTACTCTGTCGCGGCCGAGCAGGTCGGCACAGCGCTGGCCACGCACGGCTGGCGTCTGGTCTATGGCGCAGGCGATGTCGGATTGATGGGTACTGTTGCGCGTGCGGCGCAGGATGCGGGCGGAGAGACTTTTGGTGTCATACCTGAACATCTGGTCGCCTGGGAAGTCGGCAAGACCGACCTGACCCGATATGTGGTGACTGAAACCATGCACGAACGAAAGAAAGTGATGTTCATGAACGCGGACGCCATCGTAGTGCTACCGGGCGGTGCCGGTTCGCTGGACGAACTGTTCGAAGTTGTCACCTGGCGCCAGCTGGGCCTGCATGACAAACCGATCTTTCTTTTGAATATCGAGGGTTACTGGGACCCATTGCTGACGCTCGTGAAACATATCATCGATCAGGGCTTTGCAGACGATTCACTGGCGGGGTACGTTTCGGTTGTGCCGACACCGGCAGCATTGACGGACGCCTTGCGTGCATCACGCGCCTGAGACCATGCGCTAAGTGAAAATATCGCCAGCGCCATCCAAATCAATGGAAAGGTCAGCCCTTGCCACGGGCCAAACGGCTCACCGAAAACCGCCACTGCGCAGAAGAATTGCAATGTCGGGTTTAGATATTGCAATAGCCCAACTGTCGCCATTGTGATCCGTTTCACCGCAAAGCTGAACAACAACAAAGGCAAGGCAGTAAGCGGCCCGGAGATAATTAGCAACAAGCTGTCATACCACGTGATGCCGAACCCACCCTGCCCGCCTGACTGGGCCAAAACGATCACGATAATTGCCGTTGGCGCAACGATCAGAATTTCGCACGTCACTGATACCACCGGGCCAATCTGTAACCCTTTCTTGATGCTCGTGTAGATCGCAAAGGTGATCGCCAGAACGATCGATATCCATGGCGCAACCCCAAGCCCGTAGGTCAGCATCGCAACGGCAAGAGCCGCCAATCCGACTGCCAACCACTGGAGGTTACGCAAGTTTTCTCCAAATATGAACCGGCCAACAAAAACGGCAACAAGAGGATAGATGAAATATCCCAGCGATGTTTCTGTCGTTCGATTGATCTGGACTGCATAGATGAACAGGAACCAGTTCACCCAGATCATCGCGGCTGCCAGCACAATCCGCACCCTACCGAGCCTTGACGACAGCGCGACGATGATTTCCCTAAGCCGGGACTGTAGCGCCAGAACGCCAACAAAAAACACCAGCGACCACCAAATTCTGTGGGACATCACCTCAAGCGCAGGAATGTGGGATAGTTCTTTGTAATAGATGGGTGACAGCCCCCAGATGGTGCAGGCCAGAATCATTGCAAGTAGACCTTTGCTGGTCTCGGTCATTCGCCATCCCCATGTTTCTGCGAGCGGTGACATTATGCAAAGACATGGTCAACCCTAACGCAATGCAGCGCATGGTCAGATGATTGGTCCGCAGAGGTAAACACGAACGACCGTTACGCATTTGACCGCGCGGCAATGGACCACGTAGTATTGTGATATGAGCATGAGGGAGAATATTATGCACATTGCAAAATGGCCGGGCATCATTACTGGACTGGCACTGACAGCTATGCTGGTAACGGCCGCAGATTCACCGGCGTATGCAGACAAAAAGAAAAAGAACACCATAACGGGTGCTGTTGTTGGAGCGGGCGTTGGCGCTCTGGTCGGAAACAGCACGACTGCCGTTGTGGGCGCCGTTTTGGGCGGCATTGTCGGATCAGAAATCAAGAAATAAACTTCAAGTCAAAAGTTTGCAGCCGGTGGGTTAACGCCGGGAGGAGAGAAAAGTTGTTTCAGAAAAAAGCTCTGATGGGCGCGATTGCTGTATCTGTATTTACATTTGGTCCGGTTCGCGCCGACGAAACCGCACAAAACATGGTCGACGAGGCCCTACCCCATATGCATCACACCTGTGCCAGTCTCATTGAAGAAGCCGACGGTGACGACGACTATGTTTTGGTTGTTGTCGGAAAGATTACTGCGCTTTCGCTCTACAATCGTGAGATCGACGTTGCCCAGATTGCGGCTTCTGACGCAGAAAAAGAACAATTGCGTGAAACGTTTCTGGCAGAAGTGTCATCCGGCTGTGGAGCTGATCAAAATGCACTCCTAGCGGGAGTTATCGACGATGCGGTCAAAACGACGCTTGGTCTTTGATCCTGCACTTCCTCGCACAATACCGACTGATCAACGCGCATGACCGAAATAGAAAAAGCCCCGCAAATGATGATGCGGGGCTTTGAATAATTTCTTAGTTTCTTTGGCTCGAACTACATACGCGAGGCGACGTTTTCCCAGTTGACCAGGTTGTCTAGGAAGTTGCTCAGATAAACTGGGCGCTTGTTACGAAAATCGATGTAGTATGAATGTTCCCAAACATCACATCCCAGCAACGCCGTTTGCCCAAAACACAGCGGGTTCACGCCGTTTTCCGTTTTGGTCACCTTCAAGCCGCCGTCGGACTCTTTGACCAGCCAGCACCAGCCTGAACCAAACTGGCCCGCGCCTGCCGCTGAAAACTGGCTTTTGAATTCATCAACAGATCCGAAGCTGTCGTTGATCGCCGATTCCAGTTCAGACGGCATCGCGCCGGAATTCGGGCCCATCATTTCCCAGAACTGGTTGTGGTTCCAAAGTTGAGAAATGTTGTTGAAGATACCGTTCTGTGCAACGGCGCTGGCGTCATAGGTGCCGGTAATGATCTCTTCCAGCGACTTGCCGTCCCATTCGGTTCCGGCAATCGCAGCGTTACCGTTGGTGACATAGGCATTGTGGTGCAGGTCATGGTGAAACTCTAGCGTTTCGGCAGACATGCCGCCGGCGGCCAGCGCGTCATGAGCGTAAGGAAGATCAGGAAGTTCAAAAGCCATGGTCGGCCCCCCATAATGAATTACATCTGCGCCTAGGTGCCACGTTAGAAGAAGGAATTCAACGCAAACGAATTGTTTTTGAAGCACCTTCATCAGTACTAATTCGGCAGATGATCAATGCTAAGCACGGCCACAAAAACAAAGTGATCGAGCCTAAGCCAAGCACCTGCGTGTTTTCAAATCACCGGCGAAAAGACGCCTGAAGTACACCGCACTGTTCCCACAGCGCTTAGAAATAACCGACCTCTGACCCCGGTTGCGCTGCAATTTTCAATAGATCAAATACATATTGCGCGTGGCTACGAAAGCAAATTATTCGAAACCTGTCTGCCGAGTGCATCCAGAACGCGCCGGGTACTTGCGCCATTCGGGTACGCCGAAACATGCCGGGCATAAATGCCTCGGTCGCAAGATCAACCGGGCAGAGTTTGGCCATCACGTCGCGTGCATTTAGGCCGCTAACCTCAAATACCGCCCGGGCGTCTGACACGTTGACCGCAAGAGAATGGGTTTTGGCCAACGATTTCTGCATTTTTTCGAGATTTGCAGCGACCGCATCGTAGGCGCACATGACCAGCAGCTCATCCGGTGACATCCAAGCAATGCCGCTCTTGTCAACCGCAGTACATTCCCCACGAGCTGGCATTTTGCCACCGGCAACGCCAGTTGCTGCGGTTCTGACTTTGGCCAAGGACAAATCACCGCGCAGCGTGATCATGCCGTGCAAACCCATTTCGCGCACTTCCGCTATACCATCGTACGAAAGGTGATCCAAAGCGCTGACTGTATTAGACATTCTGCTTTGTTCCTTCTTTGTCAAAGAACACCGGATCGACGATCTTGGCCTGCACAACAGTGCCATCGACTCGCGGGAAATCGATTACTTCGCCCATCCGCTCCGGTCCATGATGGACCAACCCCATAGCGATGCCCCGCTCCAGTGTTGGCGAATGATAGGTTGAGGTGACGCGGCCAATTGTATTGCGCTGGCCATTGGCGTTGTAACCGGCGCCCACGGCGTAGGCCCCGTCCGGCAGAGCCGACCCGTCAACCGTCTCCAACCCGACCAGCTTCCAGCGTTCCGGATCAGCCATATGGCTGCGCGTTTGCGCCCGCTTGCCAAGATAATCTTCTTTCTTCTTAGAGATCGCCCAATTCAGACCAAGGTCCTGCGGGATCACCGTGCCATCCGTCTCGTCCCCGATCATGATGAACCCTTTTTCGGCCCGCATGATGTGCAGCGCTTCCGTGCCATAGGGCATAACGTTGAACTCGGCCCCCGCCTCTAACAGCGCATCCCAAAACGCGCGCCCTTGTGAAGCAGGTACAGCAATCTCAAAACTAAGCTCGCCCGAGAATGAAATCCGATAGACCCTCGCATCAAAGTCGCCGATCTTGCCATCCGCCCAGCCCATGAATGGCAGCGTCTCTGCGCTCAATTCCATGCCGCCCAGTTTTTCAAGCACCTTGCGCGCATTTGGCCCGACAACGGCAACTTGCGCATATTGTTCCGTCACATTTGCGGTGTAAACCTTCCAGTCCCACCACTCGGTCTGCAACCATTCTTCCATATGGCCGTGAATGTTCTCGGCCCCGCCCGTCGTGGTGTGGCAAAGGAAGGTATCATCATCAATGCGCGCCACGACGCCGTCATCAATGAGAAACCCGTTTTCCGAACACATCAGTCCATAGCGGCATTTACCGGGTTTTAGCGTCGACATCATGTTGGTGTACAACATATCAAGAAACTTGCCCGCATCCGGCCCCTTAACGATGATCTTACCAAGGGTCGATGCGTCCAAAAGGCCAAGGCTGCCTCTGGTCTGGTTGATCTCACGCATCACCGCGTCATGCACGGATTCTCCACTGCGAACGTAGGCATAGGGGCGACGCCAGGCACCGACCGGTTCCCAATCGGCACCGTTGGTGTCATGCCAATCAAACATTGGCGTTCTGCGCAATGGCTGGAACACCGCGCCGCGTGCTTCTCCGGCAATAGACCCCATTGAGATCGGTGTATATGGCGGACGGAATGTCGTTGTGCCCACAGCCGGGATTTCAGCATTCAGTGCATTAGCAAGCGTCGCCAGCCCGTTGATGTTGCTCAACTTACCCTGATCTGTCGCCATTCCCAGCGTGGTATACCGTTTGGCGTGCTCGACACTTTCAAAGCCTTCTTGCGCGGCAAGTTGGACATCGCTCACCTTTACGTCGTTCTGATAATCGAGCCACATTTTGGTGCGCAACTTGATCCCTGCCCCGTGTGGCATCAGCCAGACCGGGACCATTGGGGAATAGTCCTGCGCCTCACCCTTGGGCGCTTTGGTTGACTTGGGTTTAAATCCCAGTGCTTTGGCCGCTTCTTTTCCAGCTGCGTGTCCATCCTCAATCGTTGTCGCCAAATGATGCGCACCATTGGCCGCCCCCGCGGCGATCACAAAGCCACGGCCATCCGCGCCGGTTGGCGGGTTATGCACATCTGGCCGAAAATGAGACTGATCGCCGTCCCAGACCAGTTTTCCACCGCAGTGCGACCACAGATGCACAACCGGAGACCATCCTCCCGACATCGCAACAGCTTCGCAAGTTATTTCTTCCAGCACCGCCCCTTCGCCCGCCTGCGCACAAACGGAGACACCCGTCACGCGTTTTCCACCCTGAACCGACGCCACCGCGTGACCGGGCAGGACGCGCAACCCTAGCGAGAGCGCCTCTTTCACAACCGCACTTTCGGGCGACTGCGCCCGCGCATCAATGATCGCCGAAACGTCAAGACCAAGTTTCTTAAGAGCAATTGCCGTTAGGTAAGCATCGTCATTATTGGTCACAACGACCGTGCGATCCCCGATAGATACCCCGTAGTTGGTCGCGTAATCGCGCACGGCAGAGGCGAGTAGTACGCCGGGAACATCATTGCCGGAAAACGACAACGGCCGCTCAATCGCGCCGGTTGCCGTGATGATCTGGCCCGCGCGAATGCGCCAGAGGCGATGGCGCGGACCCGGTGTTTCAGGCGCGTTGTCGCGCAGTTGTTCATATCCCAGAACATAGCCGTGATCATAAACTCCCGCCCCCATGCACCGGGTACGGATCGTTACATTTGGCATGTTTACGAGATCCGAGGCGATTTGCTCCACGTACTTATCCACAGGCAATTCGTTAACAAGTCCGCCGTCAACGGGTGCCCGTCCGCCTAGATGCGGGGTTTGCTCAAGCAAAAGGACTTTTGCGCCGGACTGTCCCGCCGTTAGAGCCGCCTGAAGCCCGGCAACACCGCCGCCGATGACTAAAACATCCGTAAACGCATAGAAATGCTCATAAGTATCGGCATCGCGGTCCCTGGGTGCCTTGCCCAGTCCGGCGGATTGGCGAATGAACGGTTCGTAAACGTGTTTCCAGAAGGCACGCGGATACATAAACATCTTATAGTAGAATCCGGCTGGCAAAAACCGGCTGAGGTGGGTGTTCACCGCACCCACATCGTATTCAAGGCTCGGCCAGTGGTTCTGGCTTGCCGCTGTCAGCCCTTCAAACAGTTCTGTTGTTGTCACGCGCTGGTTAGGTTCGAACTTGCCACCCTCACCCATGTTGACCAGTCCGTTTGGTTCTTCGGCACCACTGGCCACCACGCCGCGCGGGCGATGGTATTTAAACGAGCGCCCCACCAGCATCTGGTCGTTGGCAAGCAAGGCAGACGCAAGCGTGTCGCCCTCAAATCCTCGCATTTTTTTACCGTTGAACCGGAATGACATCGCCTTGGCGTCGTTGATCAGACGGCCCTTTGTGGCAAGACGGGTGCTCATGATGCGGACTCCATGTGCGCAGAAGACATTGGTTTTTGGAGAAGGCCAGAAGGGTGCATGCTCACGCGAACGCCCTCCACGTCCAGCCGGGACGTTTGGCCGAGATAATATCGCGCAAGTCCTTCGGAGGTTCCAGCGTTTGCGCGCTGTACGTACCAAAGACTTCGTTCGTCATCGTGCATCGCGCGGCATGAAACCACTTTCCGCACCCATTGGCATGCCGCCACCGTTCAAAATGCACTCCCTTGGGGTTTTCGCGCATGAACAGATAGCCTTCAAAATCGGCGTCCGACGTACCGGGGCCAAAGCGTTTCAGGTGCGCCTCACCACCGCCATGGAACTCAGTTTCTTCACCGGTGACATCGCAACATGGGCAGGTCAGGATCAGCATGGGGCACCTCGTACAGCAAAAAGCAGCCGCCCCGGCAAGGGGCGACCGCAATTTGTGGATGGGTTGTGAGTGGGTGGAGTTTGACCCAACTGGGGGGTGGGTTTAGTCGGTTGCAGTACTTGTTGCAGGCGCAGTTGCTGCGTCTTCCGTGGCCGCAGGTGCAACAGCACCTTCGGTTGTTGACGACGACCCGCCGCCGCCGATTGCCGCAAGGGCGATAACGAATAAAACAATGACGATAAGGGCGATAAACAGGCCTTTTGAACTGGAACCGCCGGAATGTGCATTCGGATTGGTATAGTCAGACATGATGTCGTCTCCTCTTTGGGAGATTCTATCAAAGCAGTTTTTAGGCGACGTTCAACAGCGCGACGGCGCGCTTGCGAATATCGGCCATCCGTGGCCGGAATCGCAATGTCTCGTGCGCCAAAGCCTGCCGGTTTTTCGGTGATTGTACAGATTGCGCTTGTCATACCCCTACCCCTTCGCTGGCAAGCTCGCCGCGTTGGCAAGCGACAGTTTCGTCAGCGCAGTGCGCACCTCATCATCGGCATAGGCTGCCTCATCAACCTCGACCATGCCTCCCATTGGGCGACCAGTGAACGATAAGGGTTCGACTCCATGCAGTGCCAGCGCTTCAGTCTCGCGCGATTTGCCGGGTCGAAACATCGCCCCGCCCGCATGCACGCCGCAAATCATGTTGCCGTGGAGCAAAAAGCACAAACCACCGAACATCTTCTTTTCGGACAGCCCTGGTATTTCATCAAGGTCCGCGCGCATTGCTTCAGCCATGCCTTCGTCATACGCCATTAGTGCGCCACCCCAGCCGCCACGCTTTCATCGATGAACCGACCTTGTTGAAACCGGTCCAGCCCGAAGGCGTCGGTGAGTGGTGAATGGCCCTTGGCGATCAGTTCTGCCATGCCCCAGCCAGAGCCGGGGATGGCTTTGAACCCGCCTGTGCCCCAGCCACAGTTGATGAACACACCCTCAACAGGGGTTTTGGACAGGATGGGCGAACGATCCCCGGTGATATCCACGATCCCGCCCCACTGGCGCAGCATCTTGAGCCGCGAGACCATGGGGAAGGTTTCAACCAGTGCGCGCACGGTCTCTTCGATATGATGGAACGACCCGCGCTGCGTGTAATTGTTATACCCGTCGGTGCCGCCACCGATGACCATCTCGCCTTTGTCGGACTGGGACATATAGCCGTGCACGGTGTTGGCCATCACCACCACGTTCATGCAGGGTTTGATCGGTTCACTGACCAGCGCCTGCAATGCAACCGATTCAATCGGCAGCCGGAAACCCGCCATATCCGCGACGTGCCCCGAATGCCCCGCAACTACGACGCCAAGTTTGTCGCAATCAATGTCACCATTTGACGTGGTTACACCCACAACCTTGTCGCCTGAACGGCGCACAGCGGTGACTTCGCATTTCTGCAGGATGTCCATGCCCATGTCGGAACAGGCACGTGCATAGCCCCATGCAACAGCATCGTGACGTGCAGTGCCGCCACGTGCCTGCCAGAGGCCACCCAGAACCGGATAGCGCGGACCGTCCAGATTGATGATCGGCACCAGTTCCTTGACCTTTTCCGGGTTAATGAACTCAGTTGTGACGCCCTGTAGCGCATTGGCGTGCGCTGTACGCTGATAGCCTCGGATTTCGTGTTGGGTCTGGGCCAGCATGATCACACCGCGCGGGCTGAACATCACGTTGTAATTCAGGTCCTGCGACATCGTTTCATAAAGCGAACGTGCCTTTTCATAGATTGCTGCTGAGGGATCCTGTAGGTAGTTCGACCGGATAATAGTAGTGTTGCGCCCGGTATTGCCGCCGCCCAGCCAGCCCTTTTCGATCACCGCCACATTGGTAATGCCAAAGTTCTTGCCAAGGTAATAGGCCGTGGCCAACCCGTGCCCGCCGGCCCCAATGATAATCACATCGTATTTCTTTTTTGGCTCGGGTGAACGCCAGGCCCGTTCCCAACCGCTGTGATAGCGGGCTGCCTCGCGGGCAACGGCAAAAACAGAATATTTTTTCATAGTTCGAATCCGATGCATCCGGTGTGATCGAGTAAATGACGCAGATTGGCAGTTTAACCAAGTTGCGTTGCGCCACAATACATCGCAGTTGCGACATGATCGGACGGATGATGGTGATCACAACATTTTGCCCTTTTTTCGCGGCACTGCCCCCTATAGATGGAACCGTGAACAGGAGAGCGCATGACATTCTGGATCATTACTGTTGCAATGGCGTTGCTAGTGACGGCGATGTTGGTGTTTTCCATGATCCGCGCGCGCGGGTTAGCGCAGCCGATTGCAGAGTATGACCTTCAGGTTTACCGCGACCAACTAAAGGAAGTGGACCGCGATCTGGCGCGTGGTGTAATTGCAGAAGGGGATGCTGAACGTATTCGCACCGAAGTTTCACGCCGAATACTGGCCGCCGACGCCCAACTGGGCAATGGCGCAGGTGCCGCGGCGCAACCGCGCCTGTCGACACATATCATGGCGGCAGTTGTCGGCATTGCGCTGATCGGAGGATCGCTTCTGCTCTATACCCGATTGGGTGGTGTTGATGGATTTGGCACACCGGTTTACGGCGATTTTTCGCTGCAGGACCGGATTGCACAAGCCGAAGCCATTCGCGAAACGCGCCCCAAACAAGGCGTGGTTGAGGCTGATCTGCCTCCCGTTGATCCCCCCGGACCGTTCAATGCGGACTACATCGCCCTGGTTGAGCAATTGCGGGAAACAGTAAAGATCCGTCCGGATGATCTACAAGGTCTGACCTTGCTCGCACGCAACGAGGCGGGGATGGGAAATTTTATCGCCGCCTATCGGGCCCAGGAACGTGTCATTGCCGTCAAGGGTGCGAGTGTGCAAGCGACCGATCTTACGAACTACGGCGAGATGTTGATCCTTGCAGCGGGTGGATATGTTTCACCCGAGGCCGAAGCGGCGCTGTCACAAGCGCTGGAACTCGATCCGGGCAATGCACCTGCCCTATATTTTTATGGATTAATGCTCGCGCAGACAGGACGACCAGATCAAACCTTTCGGATATGGGAGGCACTGTTGCGCGACGGCCCGCCAGATGCGCCGTGGATCGAACCGATCCGCCTGCAAATCTCTGACATGGCCCGTCGCGCGGGCGTAAACTATCGATTGCCACCGGTTCCGGTCGCGCCAGAACGCGGCCCGGATGCCGCAGACATTGAGGCGGCCGCAGAAATGAGCGCCGAGGACCGCCAGGCGATGATTGAAGGCATGGTCGAGGGGCTGTCTGATCGTTTGGCATCTGAGGGCGGCCCTCCGTCTGACTGGGCGCGACTGATCGCGGCGTTGGGTGTGCTAGGACAGGAAGAACGCGCCATCGCAATCTATACCGAAGCACTCGAGAGATTCTCGGACGACGAAGCTGCAATTGAATTGATCCGAAACGGGGCGCGTCAGGCCCAGCTTATCCCGTGATTTTCGAGGATATCGAAACTCTGGCGGCGGCCCTGCCCCCGGCGCGAGCTCTTATTGGTCTCGATCTGGGGGACAAAACCATTGGCGTTGCTGTAAGCGACAACTTCCTGTCGGTGGCATCCCCGCTTGAAACCATAAGGCGCAAAAAGTTCGGCGTGGACGCAGGTCGCCTGCAAACGATCATCGCGGATCGAAATATTGGTGGTCTGATCCTTGGCCTGCCGCGCAACATGGACGGTTCTGAGGGTCCGAGGTGTCAGTCGACCCGCGCGTTTGCCCGCAATTTTGACCGGCTGGGGGATCTGCCGATCGGCTTCTGGGATGAACGACTGAGCACAATCGCGGCCGAAAAAGCATTGCTTGAGGCGGATACGACCCGCAAACGTCGCGCTGAGGTTATTGATCATGTGGCGGCGGCGTATATCTTGCAGGGTGTACTGGACCGCCTAAGCCATTTGCGGTCCTGAGGGGATTTGATGATGAGCGATGACATCTGGAAACGCGATGAGGTGCAGTCCCCGTGCATCAAGATCTGCGTGATCCACCCAGAAGCCCGCCTGTGCACCGGCTGCTATCGCTCAATCGACGAAATCGCGATGTGGTCAAAGATGAGTGACGCTGAGCGCGACGCGGTTATGACCGAACTGCCCACGCGCACCGGACGGATATCCAAGCGACGCGGCGGACGGGCCGCCCGGCTGGCAAAGCCCTCCGCCTAGGGTCAGAACGCAAATAGGATCAAACTTACGTTCGTTTGGCGCCTCTTATGGTCGCATTTCACGCGAGGTAGTTGACGGCCTTACTTAACTCCGATCACTGCGTGGCAAAGCCGAGGCGCGCGATTCACTTTTGCTTTGAGGTCTGAGCAGCTATTCGCTTTAAAATAAATGCATCTCTACTGTGCGGGACTTTCCTGACCTTAGCACCAAACAGCCGCTGTCGGCCCAAACCTTCAGCCCTTGGGCCTCACAGATGCTGCAGCCCAACAATCGCATTACTGCCGTTCATGCATAGTGCAGCACGAGAATTGCTTCGTCGCCAGTGTCGCGCACTTGATCCGCAAGCGACTATTCGAAGCAGCCAGCTATTTCGTGTTCCAACAATGAGCCGTTCTCGCAGGTTAACTGTGCCCTGCATCAGGAATGGTTCAGAAATTTATCAAACTTGCGACAGGGCCGACGCGCGAGCTTTTCGTGCCGATGCTGTCAGGTCTACGAATTCGATGACCATTGCCGCTGTCCAGGTGAACTGCCCACCACCACAAGGTTCGGCGGTGATTGGATCATAATATTCCGCAAAACCGCTTTCCTCGATCAATCGTACCGAGTCGTCGATAATGCGGGAAACAATGTCAGTATGTCCAGCTTGGGTCAGACCGTCTGCGATCATATAGTTCACAATCAGCCAGACTGGACCGCGCCAGTAACGCAGGCTGTCGAATTCAGGGGCTTTTGGATCATGGCTAGGAACCAAATATTTTGCTGTTTCGCCCAGTTTAGCAAGGCGATCGCTTATGGCAGTGGCGCGGCCAGCTGGGATTGCTGCAAAAACAGCTAGAAGTCCGCCAATCGAAGGGCTGTCGACAAGGCTGTCGATGGTCCTGTCAAAGCAAAGATATTGCCCCAATTTTTCGTTCCAAAGAGTGTCTATCGCGACCAGGCCTTGCGCGGCAAATTGACGTGACCGTGCTGCAATTTCAGGTTCGCCCAGCAGATCAGCTAAGGCCGCCAAATCACTGCATGAGCGGATCAGGATTGCGTTGAATCCTGGATCGACAACCCGGAAAGGCGAGGCATCATGCAGTTTGGTGTTATCCCAATCAAGACCTCTAAACTCCTGCACTAACCAAATGTAGCGCTCGTATTGCTCCTGTGTCGGGCGATGCTCAGGGTTGGCATGCTGTGTGTCACGGCGCGTAAAAGGTCCGACTCCGTCAGTTGGAACCCGTTCAAATGCAGCATCCCAGTCCACCGAATTATCGCGTCCCGATTCCCATGGGTGTATGATCGCGACAAGTCCCGTGCCTCGTGGATCGCGGCAGCGGAAAAACCATTCGTGCCATGCATGGATGCGCGGAAGAAGGGCCCTGACCCGGTCCGCAACTTTTTTTGGCTCTGCAGCAGTTTCGTATATACGGCGCGCGGCAAAACCGGCAACAGGGGGCTGGGTGATGCCGGTAGTTGGCACTTTGCGCCCCGTCCTCCATACGTCTGGACCAGGGAAATATCCATCGTCCTGCTCGTGAAAGACGATGTGGGGCACCATCCCGTCTTCCCACTGATGAGCGAACAGCGTTTCAATTTCCGTCCAAGCGCGATCTTCGTCGAAATGAGAGAATCCAATCGCACTTAACACGCTGTCCCAATTCCACTGGAACGGATACAACCCATGTGTCGGAACCGTATAGGCGCCACGGTCATTCTTGCGCAGAACGTCCTTGGCCTGTTCAATTAGTTGCTGCTTCATGGGTCGTACTCACGCAACTGCAAGAGTTGTTTCGGGGTCAAACCAGCGCACACGGTCCGGTTGCGGTGCCAGCGTCAGCTTGTCTCCCGGACGAACAGTCAGGTCGCTGTCGAGCACAGCCCGGAACGAATTGCCGTCGAGATCGCACGTCACCAGCAGATGGGCGCCCAATGGTTCAACCACTCTGGCCGTTGCGGTCAACCCGCTATCACCGAGTTGCATATCCTCTGGTCGGATAGCAAATTGCAAGGCGGTTGCGCCGGTTTGCGGCCCATCAAATTCCTGACCCGCGACGGCCCATTTACCGGTGCCGGCAGGGGTAGCGTTAAGGAAATTCATCGGTGGGTTGCCGATGAAACTTGCGACGAATTCTGCTGCTGGATCGCGGTAAACTGCGATGGGCGAGGCCGCCTGAACAATCTTGCCTTCGTGCATAACACTAATCCGGTCAGCCATGCTCATAGCTTCGACCTGATCGTGGGTCACGTAGATCGCAGTAGTGTTACTATCGGCAAGCACACCTTTCAACTCGGCGCGCATTTCCATGCGAAGAAGAGCGTCGAGGTTCGACAACGGTTCGTCCATCAGGATGACGTCCGGCTCCATCGCCAGCGCTCGGGCCACGGCGACGCGCTGGCGCTGGCCACCGGACAGCTCTCCCGAATAACGCTTGAGCAATTGCTCGATATGCATAAGCGTTGCGGTACGTTCGACCCGGCGCGTGACCTCGTCATTGGGCAACTTCTGCATCCGCAGGCCAAAGCCGATGTTTTCGAACACGGTGAGATGCGGAAATACCGCGTAATTCTGGAACACCATCGCGATGCCGCGATCCTTCGGGGACAGGTGATCGACCCGCCGCCCCCCGATCCAGACTTCGCCGGTGGTCGCAGTTTCCAACCCCGCGATGATGCGCAAGAGAGTGGATTTACCACATCCAGACGCCCCTAGCAGCACCATGAATTCCTGATCTGCAATAGTCAGATTGATATCATGCAGCGCCTGATAGTCACCGAATTGCTTGGCAACTTTCTTGATTTGAATTTCAGCCATTTTTGGTTCCTTTATCTGGTCGCGACCCGCTTAACGGTTTGCGATGCCCCACATTGCGAAGAGATATTTGCGTACTGCGAAGATGAAGATCAGCGCCGGGACGACGAGAATGAACCCACCTGCGAACTTAAGGTGCAGCGGCGCCTCACCGAGTGTCTGCAACAGGAATGCAGGCAATGTCCGATTTTCTATGGTCAGAACAGCGGCTGCGAACACCTCGTTCCACGAGATCACAAAGGCGAAGATCGCCGAGGCTGTGATCCCCGGTAAAACGAGTGGTAGGATCACCTTAGTGAAAGCCGTGAAGCGGTTGCAGCCCAGCGTCCACGCGGCCTCTTCCAACTCAACCGGAATGCCCGAAAAGAGCGAGAAGGTGATGAGCACCGCAAAGGGGATAGCAAGTGTTGTATGCACAAGCGCAAGCCCAAAAGCAGTATCATCAAGGCCGGTCTGAATGAAAAGAACTGCGAGCGGCAGCGCCAAAAGTGGCAACGGAAAAGCCCGCGTTAACAGGATTAGAAGCCTGAACAGTTCTTTCCCCCGGAAGTCGAACCGTGACAGGGCGTATCCGGCCGGTGCACCGATGATGATCGATAGGACCATCGTCATAACAGCCACTACAACCGAGTTTTTCAGCGCCGACATCATGCCCTCGAATCCGGCGAAGAAGGTCAAGCTGCCCAAATTGAACGCTGGAATGAACGATTTTGGAAAGGAGTTAACCTCCTCAGGCGACGATAGCGTGTTGATCAGCAGAAAGTAGAGCGGCACGAGGATCCAGGCACAGAGCAGGAAAACCGATGCAGCGTAGACATAGTGCCCTGCCTTTCGTGTTGATGCTGTGGCCGTGGCGTTTGTAGCTACGTCGGTCATATCGTCGCTCCTTTCGGGACGCGCAGGATACGCAGGATGATCAAGGTAAACCCGATCGAGAATGCGAGAACGATTAGTGCAAGCGCTGCGGCGCCATTGCTGTTGAGCAGGTCAAACTGGTAAGAATAAATCTCACCCATCAGAACCGGAAACAGCGTGCCACCCAGTGCCGCGACAACCGCGAACACTTCAAAGGCCAGCACAACGCGAAGGATCAGCGCGGTTTGGAGTGATGGTCTGAGCATCGGCAGTGTGATGCGCAGGAAACGCTTCCACGGAGACGCCCCAAAAACTTCGGCGGCTTCGTAATACTCTTTTGGGATCAGTCCGATCCCGGCGACCAGGATGACCAACATGATCGCTGTGGCCCTCCAGATCTCGGCCAGCGCGATCGCTACGAAGATGATGACAGGGTTTTGATAGGACAAGAAATTCACGGGACCCTCGATCAATCCGAGGCCGTTCATCATCGAATTAAGAAAACCCGATTGCTCAAAGATTGCCAACCAGATTATGCCTGCCGCCAAATCGGAAATGCCCAATGGGATGGTCCAGATATAGAGTACCATGTCGCGACCACGTTTCATCTTGGTCACCATGGTCGCCATCAAAAGGGACAAGGCGAGCTGGATCGGAACAACGAGAGCCGCCAGAAGCAGAGTGTTCTTTAAGGAAATGGGGAACTTCCAGTAGGTGACGACCTCACGGAAGTTGTCCATCGTGAACCCGGCGCCCTTGGTGAACGCCAGTTGTGCAACTAGCACAAAGGGATAGAGGAAAAAGACACACAGAAATAACGTAACCGGTAAAATCAGGATATAAGGCAGAGTCCGAGCGTTCATTGGATCGCTCCCATGTTTGCGCAAAGCACAGTTTCTGAGAATTGACGGAGAAAAGTCCCCGGGCAGCAGGCCGCCCGGGCAAGGATTAATTTAGCTGTTATTCGACTGGGCACGCACCTTCAGATGGGGCGTCTGGCGCCCAGCATGGTGCGCCAGTCTCTTCCATTATCTTGCTGAGTGATCGCTTCTGATCATCAAGAACGGCACGGATCGGCTGCCCACCCAGAATGATGCGTTCAAAGGTGTCGACGTAGACTCGGTTGAAATCGCCGCCTTTGTCACCCAGGCCCGCTGGCAACAGACCGGGGTTGGCATCTGCAGATGCGCTCATCTTTGCAACTGCCGCGCCCGCGACCTGAACCGACGGTGGCAAATCGGCAGGCAAATCTACGTCAATGACCGGGAAAAAGTTGGTCGCACGCAGGGTGGCAATCTGGGTTTCGGGGGCCAGCATGTATTGTACGAGCGCTTTTGATGCGTCCATATCAGGCGCAGTCTTTGGAACCGCGATGCCGGCTAGAACGGGCATGAAACCACGGCCCGTCGGTCCAGCAGGTGCCGGGAACGCCACAAAATCATCTGGTCGGTCGTTAAACGCCTGTGCGAGGCGCGAAGTATGGTCAAACACGATCCAGGCATCGCCTGACAACAGTTGTTCTTGCATGAACGAGAAGTTGGTCGAGGCGGGGTTCGTATGTTCCCAAAGTTCGCCGAACTTCTCCCATGCCGTTACGGCTTCGTCCGAAGCGAAAGTCCGCACCACGCCGTTGGTGTAAGACGGATAAAGGTAGCCCTGGAAGAAACGGTGCTTCAATCCTTTTGGGCCAGCAGGGAAACCAAACTTCGCCTCGCCGGTGGCTTCATGAACATTTGCGACCCATGCGATCAACTGGTCATAGGACAGCGCATCAATGTCGGCTTCCTCGGGCAGGTACTGCAGGGCTTCTTTGTTCGCAGCCATAATATAAGTCGCCTGCATCCAAGGGACGTATTGCATGTTAGCAGTGCCAAGTTTGGCGAGATTGTTGAACGTATCGCTGCTTGAGGTTACCCCGAGATCGTCGAGATCTGCGAGATTTTCAGGGTCAATCGCCGAGAAGTTGCCGTGTAGCCCGCCCAGAACGCCAATTGATCCGGATCCAGCTTGTAGCTCTGCCTGAAGTCGGGTCACCCAAGGGCCATCCTCGTTGGGTTGGTAATCTACGGTTTCGGGTGCGCCGCTCAAGACCGACTCGCGCATGGCTTGTGCTTCTTCCACGGGACGCGCCTGCGTCGACCAGAACAGGACATCCGCCTGAGCGGCAGCTGCCGTACAGAGAATGGCAAAGCCGGAAGCGGCGCCAACAAATTTGTATCTTAGAGTCATGAGTTCCTCCCAAAAAGTTCCGATCAAGCGTCGATATTTTCTTCAACACTCAGTGTTCTCGACAGATTTTCCACCACCACGGGCGGCCGTCATCTTTTTTCCCTGCAAGTGTAAGCTCGTTCACGCCTAGTCTGCTAAGCGACTCACTCATGCGGATTGGTAAATGATGATAGAACGTTATATCAAAGTCAACGACTTTTACTTTGAGACCGCGAACACTACTCGATGAGATTGCATTAATCAGTTGAGTTTGCCTCATATACGTTCTAGTTCATACGGAGTTTTTGAAAAATCGATGTACCAATATATGTGGCAAAAGATGACTGAACGGCCAACGCTAGAGACGGTTGCAAAAGAAGCTGGCGTATCGATTCCGACAGTGAGTCAGGTCATGCGCGGCACTGGGCGTATATCTGAAAAGACCCGCAAAAAGGTTCTGCAGGCCGCAAGGAAGCTTCACTATGTTCCCGATGCCCGCGCTGCCTCTATGCGTTCAGGCCAGAACCGCGAAATTGGTTTTGTCATCAACCAGATATCGAATCCGTTCAACGCCGAAGTCATCAGCGGAGTCAGCGATCTCTTAGAGTCCGAAGGATATCTTGTTTCGGTACTTGACGCGCGCGACGACGCGGAACGACAGGGACGCCACCTTGAAGCATTTATCCGAAATGGCCGCGGCGGACTGCTGTGGGTCCCGGCCGTCGGCACCCCCAATGAAGCATTCGACTTTCTCGCCGCGCACACTATCCCAATCGTGACATTTCTTCGACGCCCAGAGCGCAGCCCGTTTGACCATGTGGGCATTCGCAATTCCGAAGCAACTGCAATTGCAACCGCCCATCTGGCGCAGCTTGGACATCGCAATATCGCCTATCTCGGCGGGACGTCGATGACAGACGTGCGAAAAGAACGGATCGCAGGCTATCTCCAGACCATGTCGGAACGCAAGCTCGCCGCGCCGATCATCTGGGATTCGCCTGATAACAAACTCGCTGGCCTGAATGCTATGAGCGACTTGCGCCGGAAACATCCCGAAACTACCGCTGTTGTGTGCAACGGCGATATGGTTGCCTTGGGGGCCTGCCTCGCAGTGATACGATCAGGCCTGCAACCCGGGCGCGACATGTCCATCATTGGCTTCGACGACGTCCAAGACGCCGCAGTGGCAACCCCCGCGCTGACGACCATGGCTTTATCCCCCTATCAACTGGGGCGCAGGCTGGCCCTGGTTCTTCTTAACCGCATCCGTGAACCCGATATGCCTGTGACTTTGTCAGAGATTTCAGCTGAACTGATTATCCGCGAAACGACCGGAGATTTGCGCGGATTTGCAAGTTAATGCGCTTCGCATTTGATTTGAATTGGGATGGCCAACATAGCAACTAATCAGGCGATCATTACTCTCATTGCTGCCTGGGCGTTTGTTCCCTCGAATTGATGGTGCGATCATTTCCCACGAATGGAAGGGAGCATTCTTTTTTTTTGACACTGCCCACGCTGAAGGTTCAATTCTCGTTCGTCTTGTCGAATGTTGCCTTCCAATACATCGTCTGCTTCGGGCTCAAAACCGACACGAGCTGGTGTCAGTATCTTTGGTTGGTTTGCGCACATTCTGCCGGCGGCTGTTATGCTGCCGGCATGTCACTTGAGCGCCCAGTGATATAGCTGAATGGATTCGACGCCCTTCTACCCCAACGCTCTTGTATTCCGCAGCAGTCCCTTGCGGGCTATTGATCAAAGTCTCCGGCATCTTCGTCGACCTGATCGGCCAAAAGCACTGCGAGAAATCTTGTTGTTCCGAAACTGCCAAGAATGATTGCCATCACCGACGTCATTGGAACAGCAAGAATTGCGCCCGATATCCCCCACAAAGCGGTCCAAACTGACAGCGCGATGAGCACCACCACCGGGCTGAGGTTTACCTGCCGCCCAATAAAGCGTGGCTCCACAATGTTGCCGAGTATTACTTGTGCACCGGTTAGAAAAGCAGCCAACGATAGAGTGACTGGCAAAGACCCGAACTGCGCCAGCGACAAGACCACCGGAAAAAAAACGCCTATATAAGCGCCCACATAAGGGATGTAGTTCAACAACCCGATCATCACCGCCCAAAACAAGGCAAAATCGGTACCATGTGCATACAAGATGACAAATGAAATTCCACCCAGGATTACGTTGATCAGCGTTTTCATGGCAAGGTAGTCGCTGATTCTGGTGTTAATCTCCCGAATTACATCCATTGCCCGTTTCGCTTTTTCCGGTGACGAAAACGCGGCTGTCATTTTCTGTTCAAGACCAGAGCGTTCGCTCATCAGAAAGGCCGCATAGATCACAATCAAAAAAACCGTGGCACCTACATTAGTGAAACCGCCAAGAAGACCGAGGAACAACTGGCGCAGGTCAAACGCTTCGATCGTTACAGCACGCAGTTCCTCCCAAAGCTCCTGATGATCCAGTTCAAATTTAGCTGCTAGGCTGACCACCATGGCATCGATATTGGCCTCGTACACCGGTGCGACCGAAGCGACTTCACGTATCATGGCCGCGGTCACTATGGCAAGAAACACGATAGCCGCAGCAAATAGCGTCAAAAGGGTAAAACGAAGGAGCGAAAGGGGTAAGCTGCGTAGTATGGGTTGTCGATGAAGGGCATTTGAAACCGAGACCATAACGTAGACCGCGATAAGGGCGGTCACGATTGGCAGTAGGATGGGACGCCCGATATAAACAATCCAACCTAGGGCAATTGCAATAAAGAGACCAAGCGCAAGGTCAAGCAAGGGGTAGTTTTTCATAGAGATCGGAGTTCCCTCATGCTGCAGCAGTCAAAAAGAGTATCGAAAAACAACATTGGAGTTACGAACCAGTTTTCAAATAGAACGACAAGCCAATCTCTGCGATGTGCACCTTAGACTTGTACGATAGCTCCCCGCTCCCTGCAGTACACCTCCCCCAGTGCCGCCTCGACAGACGGCAGAGCGGATCATATCCACAAAACTTAGATCACTCTCTTCGTGTCGTTCCCGGCGAAACCCCAGTACTCCATCGTATCAAGCTTCCAATACCCATGCTTTTGCTGCGTCAAGCTCTTCTGCGTCAAAGAAACGTGTTTCTGCCCGCAATACTTGCCCTGCGACGCGCTGCGCCATGTGTTGCCAGCTTTTCTTTCCCACAACTGCGATCCTCTGCGCATCATCGGAATGGTCGCGCACCAACCCAAGATGAGCCCCAAGCGCGGACAATCCCTGCCATCCCTCGAACTCCCTAAGGTCCAGCAGTAACTTGAAACCACCGTGCTCTTGGATATGAGCAGAAAGGGACTCGCTTGCATTTGCCAGAACCTCGGGATCCAGCTTGCCAAGCAGCCGCACCTGTATGGCGGTTCCGCCAAGCTCTGAGAGATGCACTGTCCCAAGCGACTCTCGCAACCAGCGCCGCGCTTCATCCGTTTCACTAATCGAGAATGCCTTTAGCGGACACGGCGCCAGCAACGCAAACGCGCGCGTGCCGACTGTCATCCAATCCTTGTCGGTCGCTACGGCAATCCGGTCAAAACCGCGCCAATGGGACAGCCCCATTCTGGTATCGGCCCAAACTGCGCCCATATCAAATCCGGTGAAACCCTCGTCCGCTATCGCCAGAACGCGAATGCGATCATGCTCTCCCAGCGCCTCTTTGACGGCGGGCAACACAACCTCGTCATAATCTGATTGCGTAACCCTTCCACTAAAGCGAAATTCAAGCTGATGGGTCGAAGCTGTCATCAATAATTCTATCACGCCCGTGTCTCCTGATCGGTACATTCAGAGAGTTAGTCCGGAGCCAGCCATCGCACCACCCCTTCAGGCAGTTCCGGGCGAAAATAAGCGATGATGCGTCCTTCTGGCACCGCCCTGGCTGTATCAGGCCAGGGGGCAACACCGTGAAGAATCAAACGGTGCAATAGCATGGCCTCGCCCGGTTTGGCTGGGACAAGCACACGCGGACACGTTTCAAAAACCTGGCGACGAGCGGCCTGATAGACTTCGGTAATATCAATATGCCTTAGATCTGCCGCGCCGCAGCCGGCAAAGGCTTTGGCAAAGGCCTCTCGCATGATCACGTGGCTGCCAGCCCAAACAACCAACGGCGCGGCGTCCACCCCGACATCGTTAAGCGGCAACCCAAGAATGAATGCATGCGGTTCACGTACCTTGCGACGACGATCAGGACCAACCGCCAGTATCCCATCAACATGCGCTGCATCCCGGTTCAGCCGGTATCGGAACCCGGCGGCTCTTTCCCCGTCTCGCGGCTGGGGATAGCCGGGATAAACCACCGAAACCTGTGCTTTGTGCAGCGGTGGAATGTCCCCGAATTCGGCTCGGACAAAATCAATCGCCCGCCCAGTCAACGGTCCCGATGTGCCAATGCGTCCCTCCGCATCATTGTTCATCGCATCCACTCCGACAAACCATGTGCCTTCGCACTGATGCCAATGAGCAAGTGTCGGATCACGCACCGCACAGCGCGCCGCTGGTAATGCGTGGGCCACCCAGTCCAGAACCAACGGGTCAGTGGGAAATCGCGCCCAGCCATCCTTGCGAAACGTCGCTCTCAATCGAGTATCCAACGGATTTGATTGGTTCTGATTAAATGGGGTCGGTTCACGTTCAGACTGCTTTCCTGCTATCAGAGAGAATAGCAACGTGACCCAGTGCTGCCTCGACCAGTTCAGGGCCTGCTCCACTTTTGTGAGCACCTTCGGACAAGGTACGCCGCCACGCCCGCGCGCCAGGTTGGCCGGCAAACAGACCGAGCATATGGCGGGTTACCTGGTTGAGTCGCCCGCCAGCGCTCAGATGTGTCTCGATGTAGGGTAACATAGCATGCGCGACCGAAACCGGATTCGTGCCCGATCCGCGGCCAAATATCCGTCTGTCGGCGTCACAGAGCACCGATGTCGGATCATGATATGCCGCTCGTCCGATCATAACGCCATCAAGCCCGACCTCAAGAAAAGACTCAACCTGATCCAGACTGGTGATGCCGCCGTTGATCGACAAATGCAGCCCCGAAAACATGCCTTTCATGCGCATCACAAGGTCATAATCCAAGGGTGGAATATCGCGATTCTCCTTCGGACTCAGCCCTTGCAGCCACGCTTTGCGTGCATGAATGATGAATCGTTCGCAACCCGCCGCACTGACGCGGGACAGGAATTCCGGCAATACGATTTCAGGGTCCTGGTCGTCGATGCCGATGCGGCATTTTACTGTCACCTCAACATCCACCGCGTCGCGCATGGCCTTCACACAATCCGCGACCAATGTGGGCTGCTCCATTAAAATGGCTCCAAAACAACCGGATTGGACCCGATCAGACGGACAACCGATGTTAAGGTTGATCTCGTCATATCCCGCTTCGGCCCCCAATTGCGCGGCCTGTGCCAATTCCGCCGGAACAGAACCGCCTAATTGCAAGGCTACCGGGTGTTCTGCGAGGTCATATTCCAACAAATGCAATGCGCCTCCACGCACAAGTGCAGGAGCAGTCACCATTTCAGTATAGAGTAATGTCTGGTTACTCATAAGGCGATGCAAGTATCTGCAATGTCGGTCCGTCCAATCCATCATCGGCGCGACGGACAGGCGTGCAGCCTCGACAACATTTTGTTTTTTATTAACTATCAACGGTTGTATCCGGTCTCATTATGCTTTGCTTGCAGTCAGTTTCAACTGAACCCGGTCTCATTTGCAACTCGGAGATTGCGGGCGGGAACACACTCCAAAATTGTCAAGACTGCTGGTTAACGCAAGTCAATCTGGACGGCTTATATCGCTCCAAGGCGTTTGAAGCGATACCAGCAGCCGAGCGGGGCACGATACGGCTCGTAGTGTCAGCGCCCTCTATTTCTGGTGGTGGTGAGATTTAGCCATAAGCCGCTAAAACAAAAAAGGGCCGGAGCTCTCGCTCCGACCCGTCAAACGCTGTGGCTTCGATCAGAACCGATAAGAGGCCCGAACATTAAAAGTAGTCGCATCCACATCCACACCTGTGTTATTGAAATCACTGAATTCATGATACAATAACTCACCACTGATCGCCCACTGCGGCCCAACCTGATAGGCCGCACCGACACCGGCGAGCCATCCATTGTCATTGCCAATGGCATTGCTGCTTGTGTAGGCTCGCGCCGCGCCAACAACACCGTAAACCAACCAATCTTCAAGGTCATACCCCACCTTGAATTTGAGACGACCGACATTGTCGAGATCAGCAGCACCGCTGGCGACACCAATGCTCATCCAGTCGTATTCTAGTTCGCCACCAATAACCCAGTCGCCAAAATCATAGTCATAACCACCATGAATGCCGCCGGCGCCCCCATTGCCGCCAGAAAGGCCAGCCGACAGGCCAACGTCTGCATATCCTAGACCCACACCAGCATAACCGGCGGTCCAGTCACCTGCAAAAGATGATGTTGCTGTTAGGGCAAATGCGCTCGCTGCAATCAAAGTTCTCATACTTTTTTCTCCGGATATTAATGTTCTATTCGATGCCTAACCTAGGAATTGAGGTAATTGCCCATTTCCGTACGTACGGAGACAAATTCCCCCTTTTGATTTAGGTCGCGGGTAATTACTTTTCAACTTGATTTTATCACAATTAGGATTGCGGACCAACAAACTCGCAAAATTGAAAGCTGTGATAAGCCGAAATGCGCCCAATCATAGCCAGTTTCTGCTCAAAAAAGACGCAGGACGGGTCGTAAACAGAACAGATCGCATGAGACAGCTTGTCACACTGCCGTCACAACAGCGGAGCCAGAATGCAGGGTGAGCAAAGCAAAATTCGACTGGTTTCGCGTACGATTGGCGCGGCTCGCGGGCGGGCTGCGCGGGGGCGACCGAGCAGGGTCTGGAATGACATTTCCCTGTTCCTTTGCAAAAAGTAGACCCTTTCATGAACGACCAGTCCAAACCCAATGCCACTGGGCGCAGCGGTGGCCGCGCCGCGCGGCGTGCCGCGCGCGCCGCTCCACTTGCCGATAACCTAAGACCCATACGGGCCGGCATGGCGGGTGGTGCGCTAACTCTGCTTTCCCCAATGAACGTTGAGCGAATCCACAGTGCGGCGCTGGATGCGCTTGAACAAATCGGCCTTGCAGATGCTCCGGCCTCGGGCGTGGCATACCTGACCAATGCAGGTGCCGTTGAGGGCGAGGATGGTCGCATTCGTTTCCCCCCCGCACTGATCGAGGATACAATTGCCAATGCGAACCGCTCAGTCACCCTTTGTGGCCGCGACCCCCAGCACGATCTGGACCTGAGCGGCACAAGGGTGCACTACGGCACAGCAGGCGCAGCCGTCCATCTGGTCGACGTTGATGGGCGCAATTACCGCGAATGTGGTGTTCAGGACCTCCACGACGCAGCACGAATTGCCGACGTTCTTGACAATATCCATTTTCTCCAGCGGCCGATGGTGTGCCGTGATATTACTGACAACCTGGAAATGGATCTGAACTCAATCTACGCGTGCTGTTCAGGCACGACAAAGCATATCGGTACTTCTTTCACTGATCCCGCCTATGTCGAACAAGGGCTAAAATTACTTCACCATATTGCCGGTGGCGAAGAAAAGTGGCGTGAACGTCCGTTTGTGTCGAACAGCAATTGCTTTGTCGTACCGCCGATGAAGTTCGCAACCGAATCCTGTGAGGTAATGGAGCACTGCATTAAGGGAGGCATGCCTGTGCTGCTGCTCTCGGCCGGAATGGCGGGCGCGACGGCACCCTCCACCGTCGCTGGCGCGATCGTTCAGGCGGTTGCCGAATGCCTGGCTGGTCTTGTTTATGTAAATGCGGTCAAGCCCGGAGCCCCGGCGATTTTTGGCACGTGGCCCTTTGGTCTGGACCTACGCACTGGCGCCATGACTGGGGGATCAGGTGAACAAGCCCTTTTGAGTGCGGGCTGCGCACAGATGCACCGCTTTTACGATCTGCCCGGTGGGGCAGCTGCCGGCATCGCAGATTCAAAAATGCCCGATATGCAGGCGGGATGGGAACAGATGTGTTCCAATGTGATGGCCGGGCTTTCGGGGCTCAACATGGTATATGAGGCGGCGGGCATGCACGCCTCTTTGCTGGGGTTCTGCCACGAGTCCTTGATCCTGGGTGACGATCTAATCGGCCATGCCTTGCGCTGTGTACGGGGCATTGAGGTCACGGACGAAACGCTGGCAGTAGACCAGATCGCCGAAGTTTGCATGGGTGGGCCAGGTCATTATCTGGGGACGGATCAGACATTGGGACGTATGCAGAGCGACTATGTCTACCCAAATTTAGGGGACCGCACCTCACCCAAGGAATGGGCCGAAATCGGCAAACCAGACTTGCTGAAAAAGGCCACCGCGCGCAAAGAGGAAATTCTGGGCACACGCTCTGCGGCGCGTTTGGATCCGTTGACAGATACGGAAATACGCGCGCAGTTCAACATTCACTTACCAGCGTAAGATACTGAAACTAATTATATAGCACTCGGAGCTTCAAAGCCCCGAGTGCCGTTTCTTGCGTTAGCTCTGTGGAGGCATGAGGCCAGCTGCCTGCGCTGCGACAATTTCATCATCATCCAGTGCGCCGTCGGCATTGGCGTCCATGGCCGAGAATGTTTCGGCGGTGACTTCCGGGAATGCGGCCTGCACCTCGTCAATGGTCAGAACCCCATCTGCATTTGTGTCAGCCTCGGTTGCTGCGAAAGCTGGCGCGGCCAGTGCGGCGGTGGCCAACAATGTGATGAAAGTCGTTTTCATAGTGTCTCTCCATTTATGGTTCTTACGAGGCGCCATTTGTGGCCCTCAATAACCAAGACGTATCAGAGACTTTTTCCGTCCCTTTGCGCTTACACCGTTAGTTTCTTCGCAAACTGCCGCCGATCTGCGAGGCACCGATAAGCGGCGTGTGGCCCAAAAAGCCCCACACTGCGCGTTCGGCGGAAAATGCCCGTCTGGAAAATCGCGAACTTCTTGCCAGGTTGAAGACGTAATACATCAAGCCCACGGAGACAGACATGCCCCTCCCGCACTTGGCGCTCCCTTGTGATGCGCTTTTGTCCTTGCTGCCCGCCATGAACCGGTTGGCCCGGCGGCTATGCCATACCCCCGATACAGCAGACGACCTGGTGCAAGAAGCCGCCCTGAGGATACTGTCGACGTTGGCCAACGGCAGAGAGATAGACGATCTGCGGCCCTATGCGATGGCGACGCTGCGCAATCTCGCGCGCAGTCAGGGCCGCCAAAAGCGCGACACGGTGGAAATACAGGACGATACTGTGTCGGTTCTACCAGAGGCGCCGCGCCATCTGGCTTGTTGCGAAATGCTGGCCGCCATTGAAAGACTGCCAAAGTCACAGGCTGCATTGATGGTTCGTGTTGCAGCAGGTGAGGCCAGTCCCGCCGAACTTGCCCATAGCGTCGACTGCCCCGTCGGCACAGTTATGTCGCGCCTTGCGCGTGCGCGTGCAACTCTGCGGCGCGAAATGGGGCTCGCCCCGGACGCGCCCGTGACCGAATTGTTTTAGAAGACCTGCCGATCGCCATTAGCTCAGAAACGGGTTCGTTTCTGCAAAATCCCCGAGAGATTTTGGACAATCACAAGTCTGAAAGGCTCAATGAGCCGGATCTTTGCCATCCCAAAAGCCTTCAATCGAAACAATGCGAGCGCGGGTCCATGAACTACGATCAAACATCGGCGTTGCATTGTGCCGGTCCATTTGTTCTTTGTGCAGGCCGTCTTTGTACACGGCACTCCGCATGCTTGCATCGTTTAGCCAGATAGACATGGTTGCCCCGTCATGCCCATCAACACTAGCGCCGCTAAATACGTCCGCAGCAAGGTTACCCGGCAGACTTCGGTAAAACTCGGTTATCCGCGATATCCAACTCCAATGTCTACATAAAATTAGGCTAACATGAACTGGAATAGTCTCAAACGTTTATGGGTAATCTTCTTGCCCTAACCCGGCCATTTTAAAAAGAAAAAGGGGGCCCGTGGGCCCCCATTAAGTTTCGCCGTTCAAGCTCATTTTGTTAACCGCTCGGTATTTTTTTGCCTGCGGCCTGAACGTCGTCAGGGGCGAGCGCACCCGCCCCGTGTCCCGTGGGTTTTCAACGAAAACCTGCGGAGTTGGACAGAGCGGAAAACAAAGTTTTCTGCGGAGTCCCACCCCCTTGGGTATCTAGGTGGCCGGGGGAGCCACCCGCCCAACCTGTGATTTCGTCGGGATTCCGACCGGTCTTGTTTGGCCGGAACCCCTACACGCCACGCCGGGCGCGTTTCTGAATGCAGGGCAATACAGTTGCCCTGCACTGAAAGTCAGCTACACCCGCTTGTTGCACCGCAGGTATTGCATTTCATGCAGGTGCCGTTGCGCACCAGTGTGTAGTTGCCGCAGTCACCACAGGCTTCGCCCTCGTAGCCCTGCATTTTGGCCTTGGTACGCGCATCCATACTGACCGCGCCGTTGCTGATTGTTCCGCTGGCCAGCGCTGTTCCGCCGCCAACCGCAGCAGCCACTTCCGGCACCAGCGTTTCCAGCATCAGATCCGCATCTGCCTGCGCGATCGCCGTGACAGCGGTCTGACCACCCTGCAACACCACCAGTTCCTGCGGCAGCCGTTTACGCAGATACCCGGTCGAGCTTATTTGCTTGAGCACTTCCAGTGACCGCGAAGCAGCTGTTTCGCTCATCTCGGAAATGTTTGACACGCCCTCTTCTTCGCCACGTCCCAGATCATCAAAGGCCGCGCCTTCGGGTTTGACATGGGCCAGATCCGTGCGGTCAAGGTAGGACACAGCCAATTCGCGGAAGATGTAGTCGAGGATCGAAGTCGCGTTTTTGATGCTGTCGTTGCCCTGTACCATGCCGGCAGGCTCAAACTTGGTGAAGGTAAAGGCGTCGACGAACTCTTCCAACGGCACGCCGTATTGCAGGCCAACCGACACTGCGATGGCAAAGTTGTTCATCATCGCGCGGAAACCTGCACCTTCTTTGTGCATATCGATGAAGATCTCGCCAAGCTGGCCGTCTTCATATTCACCGGTGCGCAGGTAGACTTTGTGCCCGCCGACAACCGCTTTCTGGGTGTAGCCCTTGCGCCGCTCGGGCATCTTCTCGCGATGCGATTTGATGATTTCCTTGACGATGATCTTTTCGACTATTTTTTCCGCCAGAACCGTGGCCTTTTCGTGGGTACTGCCACTCGCCAATGTTTCTGCGGCGTCGTCGTCATCCTCAACCAATGCCGAAGCGAGCGGCTGTGACAGTTTCGACCCATCCCGATAAAGCGCGTTGGCTTTGACTCCCAGCGACCAGCTGAGTTCGTAGGCTTTCTGGCAGTCTTCGATAGTCGCATCATTCGGCATGTTGATGGTTTTTGAAATCGCACCAGAGATGAACGATTGAGCGGCGGCCATCATCGTGATGTGACTGTTAACACTCAGGAAACGTTTGCCTTTTTTGCCGCAAGGGTTGGCGCAATCAAAGATCTGATAGTGCTCTTCCTTGAGGAACGGCGCATTCTCAAGAGTCATCGTACCGCAGATATGATCGTTTGCGGCCTCGATTTCCTTGCGCGAATATCCAAGATGGCGCAGCAGATCGAACGATGGGTCGTTCAACTGATCTGCAGGGATGCCCAGTTTTTGGGTGCAGAAATCTGTGCCCAAATTCCATTGGTTAAACACAAAGCGGATGTCAAAGGCGCTTTCAAGTGCGCCGTCGACCTTGGCAAGCTCTGCAGGTCCAAAGCCATGCGCTGTCAGTGAACTGTGGTTGATCCCGGGCGCATTGCCCATGGAACCATGACCCACCGCATAGCTGACGATCTCTTCGATTTGTGCCGAACCGTAGCCAAGGTTTTCCAGTGCAGCGGGAACCGAGCGATTGATGATTTTGAAATACCCGCCACCGGCAAGTTTCTTGAACTTGACCAACGCAAAATCCGGCTCAATCCCCGTGGTGTCACAGTCCATCACCAGACCGATGGTGCCAGTGGGGGCAACCACGGTGGTCTGCGCATTTCTGTAGCCGTGCTTTTCGCCAAGCTTCAGTGCCTCATCCCAGCTGGACATTGCAATCTCGACCAGACGGGAATCCGGGCAGTTAGCGTGATCCAGCGGAACCGGCTTAACTGCCAGGTCCTCGTACCCGCCGGTCGCACCGTAAGCCGCGTTGCGGTGGTTGCGCATCACGCGCAGCATATGTTTACTGTTGCGCTTGTAGCCGCTGAATGGTCCCAGTTCTCCCGAGATTTCAGCGGATGTGGCGTAAGAAACACCCGTCATGATCGCCGTCAGCGCACCGCACAACGCGCGGCCCTCATCGCTGTCATAACCATACCCCATATTCATCAGCAGACCGCCGATATTGGCATATCCCAGACCCAAGGTGCGGAAATCATAGGACAATTGCGCGATTTCCTTCGACGGAAACTGTGCCATGGTAACCGAAGTTTCAAGCGTCACGGTCCAAAGGCGTGTGGCGTGCATGTAATCTTCGACCTGGAAAACGCCGTCCTTGTAAAAAGTCAGCAAATTCATTGAGGCGAGGTTACAGGCAGTGTCATCCAGGAACATATATTCCGAACAAGGGTTCGAGCCGCGGATGGCACCATCTACGGGGCAAGTGTGCCAGGCGTTGACTGTGTCATGGTATTGAATGCCCGGATCGGCGCAGGCCCAGGCCGCGTGCCCCACCTGTTCCCAAAGATCGCGGGCCTTGATGGTCTTGGCGACGCCACCATCCTTGCGATTGATGAGTTCCCAATCGCCATCTTCTTCGACAGCTTTAAGGAACGCATCCGTGACACGGATCGAGTTGTTTGAGTTTTGCCCGGAGACCGACGAATAGGCCTCGGAATCCCAGTCCGTGTCGTAGGTCGGGAACTCAATGCTGGTGTGGCCCTGCTTTGCGTAGTCCAGAACACGTTTTACATAGGTTTCTGGGATACAAACTTTCTTGGCGTCCAGAACAGCTACTTTTAGTGCCTCATTCACTTTCGGATCATAAGCGTCTGCTTCTTTTCCGTCCCAGGTGCGGATTGCGTCAAACAGCGCGTTCAGCTTCTGCTCGTGCATCTTCGATCCGGCAACGATGCTCGCTACCTTTTGCTCCTCGATGACCTTCCAGTTGATGAAATCCTCGATATCAGGGTGATCCGCATCAACGATCACCATTTTGGCTGCGCGTCGAGTGGTGCCCCCCGATTTGATCGCGCCTGCCGCCCGGTCACCTATTTTCAGAAAACCCATCAGGCCAGATGATTTGCCGCCACCCGACAGTTTCTCACCCTCGCCACGCAACATGGAAAAGTTAGAGCCAGTGCCAGAGCCGTATTTGAATAGCCGCGCTTCACGCACCCACAGGTCCATGATGCCACCGTCATTCACCAGATCATCTTGTACACCCTGAATGAAGCAGGCATGCGGCTGGGGGTGTTCGTAGCTGCTGGTCGACTTGGTCAGCTTACCCGTCGCGTAATCAACATAGTGATGTCCCTGCGCCGGTCCATCGATTCCATAGGCCCAATGCAGACCAGTATTGAACCATTGCGGGCTGTTGGGTGCCGCGCGTTGTGTCGCCAGCATATAACGCATTTCGTCGAAGTAGGCGCGTGCATCGGATTCTTCGGTGAAATAGCCACCTTTCCAGCCCCAATAGGCCCAGGCGCCCGCGAGACGATCAAATACTTGCTTAGACGAAGTTTCTCCGCCCATCTCGACATCATCACCATCCGGAACCGAACGCCACAGAAATTCCGGTACGCCTTTCTCTTCGACTTTCTTCAGTTTTGCAGGCACCCCGGCTTTGCGAAAATATTTCTGGGCAATGACGTCACTGGCGACCTGGCTCCAGGTCGATGGCACTTCGACAGCATCAAGATGAAACACGACCGTACCGTCCGGGTTCCGGATCTCTGAAACCGTGCTCACAAAATCCAGCGCCGCATATGCGTCCTGGTTGGCTGCCGTAAATTTCCGTTCGATTTTCATGTCAACGCTGCCTCATTCCAGCTATTTCATTTATGCCTGACGCATTCGCGTCACCGTCATTGCGGCTGGCACCCCGTACGCCGACGACCGAGGCGGAATCAGAATCTTACTGGGGGACCGCCCATGCCCGGGCAGTCTCTGTTGGCCAAATTGGCGTCAGTAATCTTAATTCGTTCCGTCCCTGCCCCGAGCTACTCTCTAGGTTTTGATACTAGATATAGTGGCAACTCTACCGGCTCGCACAACCTGACGTATCCCCCCCCCTTTCGTCAACGCAAATTTAAATTTTTTTTGACAACTTTTGCCTTGACCTGAACCGCATTTACAAACCTGAAACCACGACTTCTGATTCACTACAGCCCAGCATGGCGCACGGCCAAAAACGTTAATCAAACAAAATCTGTGGAAACCGGCAGACTTAGCGCCACTTGTTAACCATATTCGCTAGGTTTGTTCGAAAAGGTTAACGCAAATGGCAATCCGGGAATGGCACATTGTAGACCTGGAACATCCGTGGTTTTGTGTCCGCAGACCCTCTATCAGGACGTGTCCATGACTCGAAACTTCGCCCTGAGCGCTCTCATTGTTGCAGGATGCACACCCATAAATGGGGAAGCAAATCTGGTGGACGGACGCACGGCGGCCCGATTCACCGAACGCCCGACGCATCTGTTTGCGGCGCTAGAAGAGACATGCACCAGGCCGGCCGACACCTTCGTGCGCAAGGGTCCTGATCTTATGCAGTGCCGGACTTACCTGCCACCCGAACCAACCGCTGCAATCATTTTGAACTATGATGGGACGATTAAAGATCTGCCGGAACTGGTTGTGCAACTCTCAGGCCAGTCTGACGCAGACAGCTATGTACTCGAAAACAGTTACTTCCTGAATGTCCCGCAACTCGGCGGCTCAACGCTTCACGTCCGTCAGGGTGACAGGCGGGTTGAGCGGCGCATGAATTCATTGATGCGCGCGGCCGGTGGTACACCGTTGTAAAAAGGCGCTCAAGTTGCCAGCTGCGCGAAAGTCGCTTTTAGTAAAGCCTCGTCAAACTCTCCACTGGCTGAACTGTCATAAACAATCCCACCACCGACATTCAAAGTAATCTTCCCAGACGGGTCGCAGACCAAGGTACGAATGGCGACGTTGAATTCCATTGCGCCATCCGGGGCAATCCAGCCGATGGCACCGCAGTAGGGCCCGCGCGGAAAAGGCTCCAGTTCCGACAATATCTCCATTGCGCGAATTTTCGGTGCGCCGGTGATTGAACCACACGGAAACAGAGCCGTCATGATTTCTCTCAATGTCGTGCCGGGTAGCATTTGCGCGATCACCTCTGAAGTCATCTGATGAACGGTCGCATAGGTTTCGACATTAAACAGCTTTGGCACCCGCACACTTCCGATCATCGATATCCGACCAAGGTCATTTCTGAGCAAATCAGTGATCATAAGGTTTTCAGCCCGGTTTTTTTCAGATTGCGCCAGTTCCGCCCTGAGTCGTTCGTCTTCGTGCCAGTCACTGCCGCGCTTAGTCGTTCCTTTCATCGGCCGGGCGCGCAATGCCCCCTGCGCAGACACAGAAAAAAACAATTCCGGAGATCGCGACAGCAGCTTTGTGTTTCCTAAATCAACATACGCCCCATAAGAGACCGGCTGACGCTTCTTTAATGTGTCGTAAAGGTTGAGCAGAGAACCGTTGAATTCGCTGACCATCGGAAACGACAGGTTGGCCTGGTAAATATCACCGGCCTTAATGTATTCTCTGACCTTGAAAAAGGCGCCGCTGTAAGCATCGTAGCTCCAGACAGGTTCGAATGGCGCCATGGCGATTGTTTCCACACCACCCGCCGGACCCGGGGCGTCAACACCGTCAAAAACACCGAAACTAAGCAGACAGCCATTGCGTTCCTTTGGAAGGCGATACTCCAGCTTTGGCGTCAGTAAATACCCGAGTTCATAGGTGGCATAACCTGCCAGCCACTTTCCCCCTGCCCGAGCCTCTTCCATCGCAACAAGCGCGCCGGACACGTCGGCAGGGTCCCACGCTTCAATAATGTTCTCTGGCGCGCGAAAATGGGAGCCTGATCGAAGCGGCCCGCGATCGAATAAGACCGAGTGCTGCTCCATTCAGTTAAAAATCTGCGGCCATGCGCACGTCGCGCAGGGGGCGAACGATATCGATGCATCTTTTGTAAACCGGATGGGCCCGGTAGGCCTGCATCGCCGCGTCATCGCGAAACTCGGCATAGACCACCACATCAACTTCGTTGGAAAACCCGTCCTGATGACGATTACGAGAGACCTCAAACCGGCCGACGTCAGGTATTTCCCGCAACATCGACAAACCTTCGACGATGCGGTCGACGTCTTCCTTGCGTTTTGCACTAAAGAAAACGACGTGTCGGATGAACTGACGATGTGAATCTTCAACTGACAACGGAGTGCTCCTGATGCTCTTACCATCATATTTCAAACTGCAGGGCGTTCGGACTGCCTGAAGACGATCTTCGCCAAAGTCCAAAACTACCATGTTTGCCCGAGCACTATCAAACCGACGCTGCCCGGCAAACCGCTAAATAGGCTTAGAATTGACCTGTGGGAAAATTTTTATGCGTCGTTTCATCATGCCCGGCATCCCGACGCAAAATACAGGTCCCTCCTTGTGCCACCAATCGCAAGCCGTTTCTGACATTGTAAACGAGGGGGTTGGTTCCAAAAAAAAGGCGCCCCAAGAGGCGCCCTTTCCATTTCTTGTTGGTAAAGCCTAACGTTTGGAGAACTGGAAGCTCTTACGCGCTTTAGCTTTGCCGTATTTCTTGCGTTCCACAACGCGGCTGTCGCGTGTCAGGAAACCGGCAGCTTTCAATGCACCGCGCAAAGAAGGGTCATAAAGCTGCAGCGCTTTGGAAATGCCGTGCTTTACCGCTCCGGCCTGACCGGAAAGGCCACCACCCTTGACAGTGGCGCTGACGTCAAACTGATCTTCCGTACCGGATATCGTGAAAGGCTGGCGCAAGATCATCTGCAGCACGGGACGCGCAAAATATGCTTTGATCTCTTTGCCATTCACGGTGACTTTTCCCGAACCCGGTTTGATCCAGACGCGTGCAATCGCATCTTTCCGCTTCCCTGTTGCATAAGAACGTCCAAGTTCGTCGCGCACCGGTTCACGGGGCTCTTCCACTGCCACAGCGGCGGGGGATGCTTCCAGACCTGCAACAGTGTTCAGGTCTTCGAGTGTGTTGATCTCATCAGCCATATCTATCAGCTCCGGGTGTTTTTGCTGTTCATGGACTTAACGTCCAGAACTTCGGGGCTTTGCGCCTCGTGTGGGTGCTCGGTTCCAGCGTAAACGCGCAGGTTTGTCATCTGCGAACGTGACAGTCGGTTGCCCGGCAACATGCGCTTGACTGCTTGCATCAACACGCGTTCCGGGAATTTTCCCTCGAGGATCTCGCCGGTTGTACGCGATTTAATGCCGCCAGGATGGCCTGTGTGCCAGTAGTTCGGCTTTTCACGTTTCTTGCCCGTCACCTGCACCTTTTCGGCGTTGATGATGATCACGTTGTCACCCATATCCATATGTGGCGTGAACGACGGCTTGTGCTTACCCCGAAGGCGCGTGGCAATGATCGAAGCAAGACGACCCAGAACAACGCCTTCAGCGTCGATCAGTATCCATTTCTTGTCGATATCTGCCGGTGTTGCAGAAAAGGTTTTCATGTCAGGTCTGTCCTGTTTGATTGGAAAGACCGCCCGGTGCGGGGCGGCCTGCATTCGATCCGCCGGTTATAGCCGAGCGGGACACGCGGTCAAGATGTGTTTTCGTTCAATTATATATCTAAATCAATAACTTAAAAATAAGGTATCAAAATACCCCAAAATGTTAGACCTTCGACGGGATAGAATAAGTCATCGATGCGCGTGCCACCGGGGCGTCCATCCCTTCTGAGTATAAAAGCACATCGCCCACCGCTAAAACCCGTCCAAGTTTCAACAAGCGACACTTGGAGACAAGATCGACACCGCCTACTGGCTTTCGCATGAAATCCATCGAGCAATTGGTCGTGACAGCAAGCGCCTGCGGCCCAATCATTGCCATCACGGCCACATAGACAGAAACATCTGCCAGCGCGAACATAGCGGGCCCCGATACGGTGCCGCCCGGACGTAAATGCCTTTCAGCCGTCAAAAGCCGCATCGCAACTTCGTTCTCACCGATATGATCAATGCCAAAGTCGCCGCGAACCTGAGGAAAAACCTCACACAGAAGCTCTTCCATCTCGGAAATAGTCATCTTTAACGGCATTATCTCACTCCGAACTAGTTGCGGGGTAACGTTGGCAATGAATAAAACGGAGCGCAAGAACGCAACCATGAAACGTCGCGATGATGAGGCAAGATGTATTTCAAAGATTTGCCGGGACAGTGTGCAAATGCTGCCTGGCAAGACCTGCTCTTTCAACGGTAAGGTTGTGACCGGAAAAATGCATTTTTGGGGCCCTGATTGAGGCATTGCGGCTTTTCTGGACAAACCACCGACTGATTGGAAACAATTGCGTCCTAAAAAGAGACAATCGTGGATTTTTTTATTAATTATTTTCAATAGATTACCTATTTTTTCCAATCTGGAACCAATCAAATCGAATTTTTTTCTTTCGAAAGCGGCCAGAATGCGGCATAGAGGACTTAGATAGCGGCTACGTACGCTTTTGGGTCGCCGCCGGCGGAAGGTCCCTCCAAGGTCAGTCTCTCTGGCCTCGACATTCCCGCAGCGGCGACCCCAAAAATCCCCTCTTTCGTCAAGTGATGACAAATGTTGCGCTATTGATGTGGGTGCCCTACATCGCACAATATGACAAAAACTCTTCATATCGTTGGCGGCGGCATGGCCGGTTCTGAGGCGGCCTGGCAGGCCGCAAATATGGGTATCGACGTGGTTCTTCACGAAATGCGCCCGGATGTTGGGACCTTTGCCCATAAGACCGGGATGCTGGGCGAAATGGTATGTTCCAACTCGTTCCGTTCGGACGATGACACGCAGAATGCGGTCGGACTGCTCCATTGGGAAATGCGGGCGGCCAATGGGCTGATCATGGCGATGGCGGACAAGCACAAACTACCTGCGGGCGGCGCGCTTGCCGTGGATCGTGATCCGTTCGCCGAATCAGTGACAGCCGCGCTGCTTGCCCAATCCAATATTTCGGTTACCTATGAAGAAGTGACGTCCCTTCCCAAGGAAGGTCACTGGATTTTTGCCACTGGACCGCTGACCTCCGGAAGGCTTGGCGCGGCAATACAGGCCGAAACGGGCGCTGAGTCACTGGCTTTCTTTGATGCAATTGCGCCGATCATCTACTTTGACAGCATCGACATGTCGCGCGCGTGGATGCAATCACGCTATGACAAGGGCGAGACAGAAGAAGAACGCACAGCCTATCTCAACTGTCCGATGGACAAGGCCCAATACGAAACGTTCATCGACGCCCTCCTTAAGGCCGAGAAAACCGAATTCCACGAAGGCGAAACAGCCGGGTATTTTGACGGCTGCCTGCCAATCGAAGTGATGGCCGAACGAGGACGTGAAACGTTACGGTTTGGGCCGATGAAGCCCGTAGGTTTGACCAATCCCCATCATCCCGAACAAAAACCATATGCCGTGGTGCAGCTGCGACGCGATAACGCATTGGGAACCCTGTATAATATCGTCGGTTTTCAGACAAAGATGAAATATGGGGCCCAGACCCAGGTTCTTCGGATGATTCCAGGCCTGGAAAATGCCGAGTTTGCCCGACTGGGTGGCATCCACCGCAATACCTTCCTTAACTCACCGACTCTTTTGGACGAAAAGATGAGGCTACGGAGTCAACCCCACATCCGCTTTGCAGGGCAGATCACTGGTGTTGAGGGATATGTAGAAAGTGCAGCAATGGGACTGCTTGCCGGGCGCATGGCGGCGGCCGAGATTCTGGGCACCGCTGTTACAACGCCACCCAATACAACCGCGATGGGTGCATTGATCACACACATCAGTGGTGGGGCAGAGGCAAAGACGTTTCAGCCGATGAACGTCAACTTCGGGCTGTTCCCGCCAGTTGAGGGCCTAAAGTCGGGCCGGCGTGGCCGAAGAGAGCGTTACAAGGCCTATACCGATCGCGCCAAGGTGGATTGGACGTCGTGGCTGGGTGCCGCCGCACTGGACGCCGCCTGATTGTTTGTCATAGCATCAAGGCCATGGCGGAAAAATTCTTGAACAAGGTCTATGGGTCGCGCGACGCTGATGGCACGCGAAAGCTTTATGATGATTGGTCGGCCAGCTATGAGGCCGAAGTCGGCAAAAACGGTTATGCAACACCTGGTCGCTGCGCCGCAGCACTTGCCCAATATCTTAAGGACCAAAAGGCTCCTATTCTCGATTTCGGCTGTGGCACCGGGCTGTCCGGTCTGGCGTTCAAGCTCGCCGGGTTTGAGGCCATTGACGGCGTTGATTTGTCCGCCGATATGCTCAAGGTGGCCGAGGACAAGGGCCTCTACCGATCGCTCCGCCAAATCGAGGCGGATTCTGGCGTGCCGGGCGCGCCGGGTGACTATGCGGCGATTGCAGCAATAGGCGTTATCGGCGCCGGGGCTGCCCCGATCGAGTTGATTGATACGCTCATGAATGGATTGGCGGCTGGAGGCTATCTGGTTTTTTCCTTCAATGATCACGCGTTGGCGGATCCTGTAAATGAGGGCAAACTGAATGAATGGATCGATTGCGGTGCCGCGCATTTGCTGTTTCGTGAATATGGCACGCATTTGCCCGGAATCGACATGAGCTCGAATGTATATGTGATTGAAAAGGCGTGATATTCGTCACGAGATTTGCACCATCCCCCACCGGACCACTGCATCTGGGTCACGCGTATTCGGCCCTGTTGGCCTATGATATGGCGCAGGCAAATGGCGGGCACTTTCTGCTGCGCATCGAAGATACGGACACCGCGCGTTCAAGGCCGCAATGGGAGGCGTTGATCTACCAGGATCTGGAATGGCTTGGCCTGAATTGGGAAACGCCGGTATTACGGCAATCCGAACATCTTGCGCGCTATGAACAAGCGTTGGATGTCTTGGCGGGCCATGGCCTGCTTTATCCCTGCGGGTGCAGACGAAGTGACATTCGTGCCGCCCTGTCCGCGCCACAGGAAGGAGTGCCAAAGGCCCAAGTTTATCCCGGAACCTGCAGGCATCGCCCTATGTCGGACCGCAAACAAGGCGACGCGCTGCGCCTCAACATGGCGCGCGCACTTGAGATGGGTAGATCAAGCAAGTTGGATTTCACCGAAACCGGCAAAGACGGCGCCGCGACACACACAATTGATCCTGACTGGATGCAGAGCCACATCGGAGACGCGGTTTTGGGACGCAAAGACATCGAAACCGTGTCTTATGTTTTGGCGGCGGTGGTTGATGATGCGATCCAAGATGTCACCACAGTTGTACGGGGCGCTGATCTTTTTGAAACCACGCATCTGCAGGTGCTTTTGCAGAATCTTTTGGCGCTGCCGACACCGATTTATCACCATCACCGTCTGATCCGGGATGACAACGGCAAGCGCCTTGCCAAACGGGATGATGCACGCGCCATTTCAAAATATCGTGACGACGGGCACACCCCAAAAGACATCCGATTGCTTTTGGGGCTCTAGAGTCAGGCACCCATCGGTGCCATAAGTTCAACTTCACCGGACTCCTGCACGCTGGAATAGAAACAACTCCGACGATTGGTGTGGCAGGCCGGGCCGGTTTGACGGACTTTCAGCAACAGGCAATCCCGGTCGCAATCAACCCGCAAATCCACGAGTTCCTGAATATGCCCGCTGGTTTCGCCTTTGACCCAGAACGCCGACCGCGATCGCGACCAATAGGTTACCCGACCGGTCTTGAGTGTCTGCACCACCGCAGCCGCATTCATCCACGCCATCATCAGAACGTCACCGGAGTCCTCGTCCTGTGCAATCGCAGGTATCAGCCCGGCGTCATTATAGATCAGGCTGTTAGCGTCAAAATTCATCTGGACAAAAACCTTTTGCATCTGCACGTGTCGCGATTATGTATGCAACTAGACGAAAAAGGGAAAGCCATGTCTGGTGAAACCGATCTGATCAAGCTCTACTCGGGACGCATTCTTGCGCTGGCGGCGGATATCCCGCATCTGGATCGGCTGGAATCGCCACAAGCCACTGTAAAGCGCCGTTCGCCACTTTGTGGGTCGACCGTCACCATAGATCTGAAAGTTAGCGATGGGCGCGTGTCTGCTTTTGGACAAGACGTCAAGGCCTGTGCCCTCGGGCAAGCTGCAGCGTCAGTAGTGGGCGGTGCCATCATTGGTTGTACGCGGGCAAAGATCGAAACGGCGCGTGATCAGCTGAAGGCAATGCTGAAATCAGACGGTCCGGCCCCTGACGCGCCGTTTGATGGTCTGGAGGTTTTGATGCCGGCGCGCGATTACAAAAACCGGCACGCTTCCATCTTGTTATCGCTTGAAGCCAGTGCCGAGGCCATCGCGCAGGCGGAACAGGCAGATTGCGCCTGAAGCACAGCCAATAACGCGATCCCAATTCAAACGACTCTTGTGTGTTTCCTAATCGCTAAGTACCGGCGGAGTTCCAAGATGATTGCGCCACAAAACATAAGCCAACAACGGCGCGTCGTGGGTTTGGGTGGCATGTGGCGTGCCACTGTCATGAAAAACCGAGTCTCCTGACCGTAGGACGCGGGAGGCTTTGCCATCTGCGTGAAATTCCGCCTCGCCGACCAGCACGAAATAAAGCTCTTCGGCCGGGTGATGATGACGCGGATACCAAAGGTTGGCGGGCATATAGACAACAAAAGCCGCGAACTTTTTGCTGACCCACGGGGCGTTTGGGCCAATCAGCGCATAGCATCCGAAACGGTCCAGAAAGCTGTCTCCGATTGTTGTGTTCTTGTAAGTCTCGCGCCAGTGCGCATCAGGACCCGCCGCAACAAACGCTTTGGCCAAAGGACTGAGGTTTCGAGATTTTAGTAGAGAGTCATTCGCCATCAATTCCGCGGCGGCGATGTAATTAGGTGTCAGGGGTGCTGGGCAAAGATCATCCGGAAAATCGCAGAACGCCCGCAAGGCGTCATAGCTGGCATGCGCCGCTCGAGCTTCGACAAGAAGACGCTCAAACGACAGCGCAACTGTCATGGGACCACGACAATGTTGCCGGTATGCTTTTTCTCGATAAACGCGGCCTGGGCCGCATGGAAATCAGAGAGCGGATATGTCGCAGCCAGCATTGGCGCAACGTCACCCGCTTCAATGTAGCCCAAGAGATCTCGAAAGACCTGTGGCGGCAGCACAGTTGATCCGGTAAACGTAAGGTCGCGCAAATAAAGGGTACGCAGATCCAGATCTACAATTGGGCCCGCGATTGCGCCGGAACAAGTATAGCGCCCACCCCGCGCAAGTACGTCAATCACGGTCCCGAAATAATCACCGCCAACAATGTCAGCCACGACGCTGACCGTGTCCTGCCCAATGGCATCGCGCAAAGTTGCCTTGAGATTGGCAGGTGCGCGCGGCAGGAGCGCGTCGGGGCTGAGCTTTGCCACATCGGCGTGTTTGGCTTCACTTGCCAGACAGATTACGCGGGCACCGCGTCGGCGCGCCAACTGTATCAGGGCCGAACCAACCCCACCAGATGCCCCCGTGATCAGTACACTGTCCTCGGCGCCCACATTCGCGCGCGACAACATCCCTTCTGCTGTGGAATAAGAACAAGAGAATGTTGCCAGTTCGGCATCACTCAAACCGCTGTTGACGACACCGACATTGCGGTGATCAGCCACTGTATATTGGGCAAAGCCACCGTCGCATTCAGATCCGAAATATCCGGTCTTGTCCTTGTTGAGCGGATCATCCCAGTCTCGAAGCCAGCAATCGACCATCACGCGTTTCCCCATCAGCGCCGGATCCGCATTAGCACCCGTGGCCACAACCTGACCCACAGCATCTGCGCCCTGAATGCGTGGCATGCTGATTGGCGACCCGCCCCACGCCGGGTCTTCGTCGTCCACCGCATCATAGCCGCCACCGGTCGTCGCAGACGTGACTGCCTTGGAATACCACCCCGATCGCGTGTTGACGTCCGTATTGTTCATACCGCACGCCCCGACCTTGATCAGAACCTGGTCGTCAGTGGGCTGAGGGACAGGCCAATCGTCCCGTAGATGCAGAACTTCGGGACCACCATGCGCTGTCAAAACAACGGCACGCATTTTTTCGGGAAGGTTCATTGGGGCCTCCAAAATTGTGCTGTTTCAAGAGCACGGGATTTTCGGACCTAAACAGATTTTTTTCTCGACACAAAACAAAAAAACCGCCGCGCGTCACATTGGACGGCGGCGGCAGGTATGCGCGTTTCGCAGGGGACCCGAAACTCTTCCTAAGGGGACTTGGGACAGGCAGTGTCAGTCAAATGCATCAAAGTTGGGACAGGATGCAGGAAGGTCGGAACGAAACGCGCGAGGCAAAAACAAAAAAGTCAGGCAAATATAGGCAGGTGCAGGCTGGCCACAAGCATCACAACCAAGGCAGCCCCACCCATTGCGTCCTGAACCAATGTCGCCCGCGAGCGGTGAAGAACTGTTCTGATCTGGGCAATCATGGCGTAGCACCTTCTGTCTATATTTGTTGCTCCTTTGTTCTCATTTTCTTAATGGATTGTAAAGAACTTTTTGAGAACATTTGTGAACTTATCGGAACATAATTTTGGATTTGGCGATTAACCCACTGATATCAAACGGATCGCCTGATCCTGCTCCATCAACCACAAAAGAACACGTGCCGCCCTGCCCCTGTCGCTGGTCAGATCGGGATCTGCCACCAGCAACGCCCGCGCGTCACTTTGTGCTACTGCCATAAGTGCGGTCTGCCGCTCAAGGTCGGCCACGCGGAATCGGGGTAGCCCCGACTGAGCCGTCCCGATCAGATCACCTGCACCTCGCATTTCCAGATCGGTTTCGGCAATACGAAAACCATCTTCGGTTTCTCGCAATACCTCCAGTCGTTTGCGCCCGCTTTCGGACAGGGGCGACTGGTACATCAAAAGACAGGTCGACGCCGCCTCGCCCCGCCCAACGCGCCCGCGCAGCTGATGCAATTGCGCGAGCCCAAAGATTTCGGCCCGCTCGATCACCATGATCGTCGCGTTAGGAACGTTCACGCCCACCTCGATCACGGTTGTGGCGACCAGAACCTTGGTATCCCCCTTTTGAAATCGCGCCATCGCCGCGTCTTTTTCTGCGCTTGGCATTTGTCCGTGCACCAGCCCGACTACACTTTCACCCAAAACCGCGCGCAGACGCTGGAACCGGTCTTCTGCTGCCGTCAGATCAACGACTTCGCTTTCTTCAACCAACGGACAAACCCAATAACACTGACACCCTTCGTCAATGACGGCCTGAAGACGCGCAATGACTTCGTCCATCCTTGCCGTACTCACCAACGCCGTTTTGATCGGCTTGCGACCGGGCGGTTTTTCGTCCAGCACAGAAACATCCATGTCCCCATATTGTGCCAGCGAAAGGCTGCGTGGGATCGGCGTCGCTGTCATGACCAGCACGTCAGCTACTGCACCTTTTCTACCCAGTTCCAGACGCTGACGCACCCCGAACCGGTGCTGTTCATCGACGATGGCCAGACGAAGATCATCAAACGCCACATCCTTTTGAAACACCGCATGGGTGCCGACGAGGATCGAGATATCACCGCGCTTCAGCGCTGCCAGCTTGGCTTTCCGTTCTTTGCCCTTGTCGCGACCAGTCAGGATTTCCAGCACGACCCCCGCGCTTTGTGCCAAGGGCTCCAACCCTTCTAGGTGCTGGCGCGCGAGGATCTCAGTCGGGGCCATCATCACTCCCTGCCCTCCGGATTCAACTGCGATCAGCAAGGCCAGAAACGCCACCAGAGTCTTGCCGGATCCGACATCGCCCTGCAAAAGCCGGTTCATCCGCAAGGGCGCCGCCATGTCCTCGGCGATTTCATTCACCGCACGCTGCTGTGCATCGGTCGGCTCGTACGGCAAGGACCGCAGCACCGCCGATTGAAGTGTACCGGTCCCCATGCTGGCGCGACCTTTGGTCTTGTGTTCGCGCGCCCGCGCCAAAGCCAGCGTCAATTGATGCGCCATGAATTCGTCGTAAGCCAATCGTGCGCGCGCTGGTGACGCCGGGCTCAGATCGTCCATATGGGTCGGATTGTGTGCCGACTGAACGGCCTCAACCCAGCCCGGCCACTTCTTTTGCATTTTCTGGATCGGGTCTATCCATTCGGGCACATCAGGAGCGCGTAAAAGGCTGCCGCGCGTCGCCTTATACATCACCTTCTGGGTCACGCCTGCGGTCAGGGGATAAACCGGTTCAAATCGCGGGATCTCAGCTTCTTCTACCTCACCTACAACATGATCGGGATGCACCATCTGGCCAACACCATCGAACAATTCGACCTTGCCAGAGACGATACGCCGCTCACCGGTGGGCAGCAATCTCTGCAAATAGTCCCCGCGGGCATGGAAATAGACCAATTGAAACGACGTCCCCGCATCTTCGACATTGATGCGATACGCGCCCCCTTTGTTAGCGGGTTTGCTGTGCTGCCCGATGGTCACAACCACCGTCAGAGTTGTGGGGAAATCGGCGCCCTTTATGGTATCTCGGCGCGTGCGGTCAATCCCTGCATAGGGCAATGTAAACAGTAGATCGCGTGGTTTGGTGACGTGCAGATGTTCCAGGTTCTGCGCAGTTTTCGGCCCGACACCATCCAACGTTTCCAGGTCCGAAAACAACGGGAAAAGAATCTCGGGGCGTCCGCTCATAAGCCTTCGATCAAGGCCAGCCAACCGTCCTCGTCCAGCGTTTCTATGCCAAGCTCTGCCGCTTTCTTGGCTTTTGACCCGGCCCCCGGTCCGGCGACCAACAAGTCCGTCTTTGCACTGACCGAGTTGGAAACCTTTGCCCCCAGACTTTCCGCGCGCGCCTTGGCCTCAGCCCGGGTCATCTTTTCCAATGTGCCCGTGAACACTACTGTTTTTCCTGCTACTGGACTCGCGTCTGTATTCGGTTTTTCCGCGTCCACAACCCTCAGATTCGCTACAAGGCGATCGATAGAAGCACGTTCTGACGCCTGCGTGAAGGCAGTGACCAGTGAAGTCGCCATGACTGTGCCAATGCCGTCAATACCAATCAGTTCGTCCCATTCAGGCCCCTGCCGGGCTGCGGCAGAATCCATTGCGGCGACGAGGCTTGTCCATGATCCATAGTGCAGTGCCAATGTGTTCGACGCCGCTTCACCCATATGGCGAATTCCCAAAGCAAATAACAATCGCCCCAGCGAGATGTCGCGTTTTTCATCTATTGCATCAAAGAGGTTATCTGCCGACTTCTCGCCCCAGCCTTCGCGATTCTTGAGTTGCTGCAAACCAGTTCCAAACCGTTCCCGCAATGTGAAGATGTCAGCCGGTTCAGCGATCCATTCATCGCGATAGAACTGCTCAACCTGTTTGGCGCCAAGACCTTCAATGTCAAAGGCACCGCGGGCCACGAAATGTTTTAGTTTTTCAACAGCTTGTGCGGGACATATGATGCCACCGGTGCACCGGCGCACTGCATCACCAGCCTCGCGAATTGCGTCGCTTTCGCATTCCGGGCACTGTTGGGGAAACACAAATGGCTGCGCATCTGGCGGCCTTTTGCTCAGGTCCACATCCGCGATCTTGGGAATCACGTCACCGGCACGATAGACCTGTACCCAATCGCCGATCCGAATATCTTTACCATCCCGGATCGGCCCGCCCTTGGCATCGCATCCGGCAATATAGTCTTCGTTGTGAAGCGTCGCGTTAGATACCACGACACCACCAACCGTGACCGGCTGCAGTCGGGCTACGGGGCTAAGCGCGCCGGTGCGGCCAACTTGAATGTCGATTCCAAGCAAATGCGTCCAGGCCAGTTCAGCAGGAAATTTATGCGCAATCGCCCAGCGAGGCGTTGTCGAGCGAAACCCCAGACGTCCTTGCAGCGCCAGATCATTCACTTTGTAAACCACGCCATCGATGTCGTACCCCAACGTCGCTCGCTGAGATTCGATCGCATTGTAGTGGGCGATCATATCGGCAGGACCATCGCAAAGTGCGGTTAACGGGTTGGTCGAAAACTTCAGCCTTTTCAGCCGTTCGATCGCTTGCATCTGCGAAGCGGCGAGTGGACTCGATAGTTCCCCCCAAGCATAAGCAAAAAAGCGCAATGGTCGAGCGCGCGTGATGCGGGCATCCAATTGCCGCAGGGATCCGGCCGCCGCATTGCGCGGATTTGAAAACTGTTTGTCTCCCGCAACCTTTTGCCGCGCATTTAATGCTTCGAAATCCGAATGCGACATATAGACTTCGCCGCGTACCTCGAGCACGTCAGGGGCATCATCGAGCATATGGGGAATATCAGCTATTGTTCGTGCGTTTTCAGTGACGTTTTCGCCGACCGCGCCATCCCCTCGCGTTGCCGCCTGAAGCAGAACGCCCCGCTCATAACGCAATGACAGGGACAAGCCATCGATCTTGGGTTCAGCTGTCATCGGTAACGGCGCATCCGCCGCCAGCCCGAGGTATTTTCGAATGCGATGGTCAAATTCTACCACATCGGCATCGTCAAACGCGTTGCCCAGTGAAAGCATCCGCACTGCGTGATTAATCTTGGAAAACCCGTCAGCAGGGGCAGCACCCACCTGTTCAGACGGGCTGTCACTACGTTTGAGGTGGGGAAATCGCGCCTCAATCTGCACATTGCGTTGTTTGAGTGCATCATATTCTGCATCTGACAGATTTGGTGCGTCTGCACCATGATAAGCCACATTGGCCCGCTCCAACAAACCGGCCAACCGCCGCAATTCCTTGCCCGCATTTTTCGGCGTGAGATCTGCAATATCTATTTTGGATGTCACAGGAGCCTCCGGTCATTCGCAGCCACAATTGAGCTATGCCAATTGATATGCGGCAGCGCGCGCCGGGTCCAGTGGTTCAATCTCGAGATATTGTGCAGGACCCATCAACCCACAACGAGGGAGGAGTATGGATGATGGGTCCTGACATTTGACCGCGCTCTGAAACCATCCCGTGAGCAGCAAAAATTGCGCGGTCGTCTGTCTGTCATTTACAAAAAAAGCCGCCAGCAGCGGCGGCTTTTCGAAAAATGTCAGGCACCAACTGCGATGCGCCGGTCCTCTAGACCGGCAGGTTCGGGATCGCGCAATACATATCCGCGCCCCCAGACAGTTTCGATGTGATTATCGCCGTCTGTCGCCACACTAAGCTTCTTCCGCAATTTGCAGATAAACACGTCGATTATTTTCAGTTCGGGTTCATCCATTCCGCCATAAAGATGGTTCAGGAACATTTCTTTTGTCAGCGTCGTTCCTTTGCGCAAACTTAATAGTTCCAACATCTGATATTCTTTGCCTGTCAAATGGACCGGCTTGCTCTCAACCTCAACAGTTTTGGCGTCCAGATTGACGGCTATCTTGCCTGTGTTAATAATCGATTGAGAATGACCTTTCGAGCGGCGAATGATTGCGTGAATGCGCGCCACCAATTCTTCACGGTGAAAAGGTTTGGTCAGATAATCATCGGCCCCAAATCCAAATCCCTTGATCTTGTTCTCTGTATCATCGGCTCCTGAAAGGATGAGGATTGGTGTTTCAATGCGCGACAACCGCAACTGGCGCAACACCTCATGTCCGTGCATGTCCGGCAGGTTTAGATCCAGAAGAATCAAATCATAGTCATAGAGCTTGGCTAGATCGATCCCTTCTTCTCCAAGATCTGTCGCATAGACGTTGAGATTGGCATGGGTCAGCATCAATTCGATGCTTTTTGAAGTCGTAGGATCGTCTTCGACCAGCAGTACACGCATTTCGATAATCTCCGGAACAAGGGCTATTGAAAGCCGGGACATAGTTTGTTTCGTCTAAATTAACCTTGACAAGAAAAGGTTAATCACAAGTTACCATTGATACGAAACTTAACCATACAACTCATGGTTGTCTATACCTTTGCACCGCAGTGGCCTTTAATGCCGCTTCCCCGTGTTCCGTAACGGCGACCAGCCACTCCTGAAATTCTTCTTTTGAAATTTCGTATTTCTTCAATGCCTCGTCCTGTGAGATCAACCCATAAAGCACACCGCGCACCACTGCCGCCTTGCGCGACGCCACCCAGCGTCGGGTACCGGATGTCGGCAAGTCTGACCGTGTCATGATGGTCCCGTCTTGCAACGTGACCGCCCGCGGCCCATCAACTTTCTTTAGATACATGACTCACCTACTTGCATTCACGGACGCAACACTGCACATCCTAGCCTTAAGAAGGGATGAAGGCCCCCTCTTGAGAGTAGTTTAGATTTTCCTATATTTTATAGAACATGCGAGCATATCGTCGCATCATCAGGAGACGCATCATGGCGCTGGATTGCGACATGCCCCTTAACTCGCTTGGGTTCGCCAAATCGCCCGCGGAAACGCGAGTGGTCGTGGCCATGTCCGGCGGCGTAGACAGTTCAGTAGTCGCAGCGCAACTGGCAAGCGAGGGATATGATGTAGTCGGCGTAACCCTGCAACTTTATGATCACGGCGCGGCGCTAGCGAAAAAAGGCGCCTGCTGTGCCGGGATAGATATACATGATGCTCGACGCGTGGCCGAAGATATGTGTTTTCCACACTACGTGCTGGATTATGAGAACATTTTTAAAGATGCTGTGATCGATGAATTTGCCGACAGCTATCTTGCCGGCGCGACCCCTGTGCCGTGCATTCGCTGCAACGAGCGGGTCAAATTCAAGGACCTGCTGGAGACCGCGAAAGATCTTGAGGCTGATTGTATGGCAACCGGTCATTATATCCAGCGCAAAATGGGTAAGAACGGGCCCGAATTGCACTCGGCAGAGGATGCCAACCGCGATCAAAGCTATTTCTTGTTCTCGACAACGCCAGAACAGCTGGAATTTCTGCGGTTTCCTCTGGGCCATCTGCCATCGAAAGATGCCACTCGCGCCTTGGCGGCAAAATTCGGGCTGGTTGTCGCAGATAAACCCGACAGTCAGGATATCTGCTTTGTCCCGAATGGCGATTACGCGTCGGTGATCCGGAAACTGCGCCCCGAAGCGGCGGACCCTGGCGACATCGTAGACTTGCACGGGACTGTTTTGGGTCGTCACCAAGGTGTTGTTCATTATACCGTTGGACAACGAAAAGGCCTTGGAATCGGTGGCCTAGAGAACCCACTTTATGTGGTCAAACTCGATGTTGACGCCAAAAAGGTCATTGTCGGACCAAAAGAATTGCTCGCCACCCGCACGGTTCCTGTTCGAGAGATCAACTGGCTTGGCGACGAACCGCTGGACAGCCGCGAAATCTGGCATGTTTCGGTCAAGGTCCGCTCGACACGCCCGCCGACCGAGGCAATCATCCGGCCAATGACCGCAACAACCGCCGAGGTCGAACTGCTGACACCCGAGAGAGGCGTCTCGCCCGGACAGGCCTGTGTTTTCTATGAGACTGAAGGGAGCCGCATATTTGGTGGCGGATGGATCTGGCGTGGCGATTGATTCTTTAGACTAATGAAGAGGCAAGGCCAGCCGTTGACAAATTCAGAAAATTCAGCGCCAAACGTGGTCAAATGAATTTTTCCCCGACCTGACACAACTATTTTCTGACCAGATTCAGGTGATTGCAAAGCAAACACCTTGGCCCTTACTTGAAAGCGATTTGCTGCGATCAAGCTTTGGCGAGAATCGGATCGCCAGTTTGCGTACTCGGTTCCGAATTGTTTCCAAAAACGCCTTAATTCCTGCGAGATGTCGCCACTTTCCGGTGAAATACAGAAAATGCGAAATTGATTTTAGGAACAGGGCAATGACACTAGCGAGCAATTTTACCATGACACGCAAAGAAATCCGGGCGGTTTTGATGCAGGCAGCAAACGATGCGGCCGATCCTTACGATTCACCAGCATTTCAACTGCGCCGGCTGCTCTGCATCTGAACCACGTACCGGCTGCACCATTAGCACCCAATGTAGCGTGCGCATTACATATCCATGAACTCGCCACACCGCAGCCAAGTTGAGGGTAACGAACCACTTCAATTGGAAAAATCCTGCTCAGGCGGACGGGGCCGGTTCGGGTTCATCAAAATCAAGCGGCGGTAGTTCTGGCAATGGTTGCTCTAGCTCGGGTTGCAGATCAACCGTTATTGCCGTTTCTTCAATTGCCGCTTGGGCCGTTTCGGGTTCGGCCAAATCTTTCTCTTCTTCGTCGGATTCAACCCGCATTTTTGACATCGCACCCACCGCGGAAAGGCGGACCGCGCGATACCCTCCGCTTTGGCCCAGTTTCCCTTGACTGATCTTGCGACCAGTCTGGCCATGCAAGCCGGTTTTTTCTATTGTGCTACCCGCCACAGGAATGATGTCGCCCGACTGAAATCGCCCGAGTTCTGACAGGGATAAACGCAATTTGCACAGAACCGCCGTGAGTTCGGTTGGAACGCTCATCACGATCTTGTCGAGACGATCGTCTACAGGATCACTTTGCTCATCAACGTTGGGCGCGGGTGGTTGAATTATTTGAACCGGCAGACATAACACAAAATCAGCCTGCCGAGCGCCGCGCCCGACATCCAGGCTCAGTTTGAAGACATGGAACACGGAAGCATCCAGTGCAAGACTCAGCATTCGAGAGTCTTCTGCCCGGGCGCCGAACTTGAACCCCTGCATCACCAACCGTTCCGCCTCGGTCTCCATTAATGCGCTGCCACGTTGCAGAATGCCGTCCAGCAAAGGTGCGACCATCGCGGCGTCGGTCCGCGTCATAGCGCGTTTCTCGTCCTCAGCGGGCCCGACCTGACCAGTTGTCTGCTGCTGGATCAAAGCTCCCACCAGTTCTCCGTCAAGCGAGGCGGCGCCAACAATGCCGCCGGGTCCATCCAACAGAACCAGCAGTGTTTCGTCGGAAAACAATGCCCATGCTTCTGATTGAGTTACCCGTTTTTCTGTTACTCCGATCACCGCCAAGGGAAGGCCAAACAGGCTGTTTGCAACTTTGGGCGCAGTCAGGCGCAGTGCTTTGGGCAACGACATTGCGCGCAAAGACTGATCCTCGCGAGCCGCCGCCACTTTTCGACGCAATACTGGTTGTGGGGCAGCTGAACTCATCAATTCCGCCTCTCCGCTCGCGGTATTTTCACGCATATCTAACGGCGATATAGTTACGATAGGCTTTATGCGAAAAGTTTATTGAATCGCTAAAACTCAAGATTGCAGCGGGTCAACGCAAAATCAACCATACCAACATGCATGTCGCGAAGAGTAGATGGGCGCGTGCCGTTTCTAAAACAGAGACGTCTTTCAGGATTGCAGCAGAGTCTTCTTTTTAGGGTTCAAAAGTTATGCAGCTGAATACACTTCACTTCGTGCCGGAATATCGTCATGCGGAGACGATTCTCGCTCGCACCGCTGGCCCAGACTCTCTTTAGCATTAACCGAACAAATTTAAGCATAATGTGGTTGGCCAAACTAATCGCTTAACACCTCATTCATTCTTAACTGCGTATAATGCCCGTGGGTGAGGGCTCCGATTGTTCTAAGAACGGAGCAAAAAATGCAAGTAACCGGAACACCATCAGTTCTGGCACCGCTTAGTACGGGGCATCCCGGGGCGCTGCCGGAAACCCCAAAGAAAGCGGCTGAGACTGGTCTGATCAAACCACCAGGGTCCGGCACAGGCGCGTCCGGCACTCAAGAGCGTCCGTTTCGCCATGACGGCAGGGCAGAAGCAAAAAAAGATCGGGCCGCACCCCCCTCTGCATTACAAATTGAAATTGAAGCGATGTTGGCGGAACAGGCCGAAGAACTGGCTGAATTGAAGCAACAGATCACGGATGGCGCGCTGTCCGAATAGGGAAGAGAAGTTGGCTTCTTACCTTCATGTGAGGTGCAATGGCCCTAGGAACAACCGCATGCGAACTTCAGCGACAAAGCAGTTCCATCATCGCGGCGGACTTGCCCATACATTAGAGACGTTTCGCGCTTTACAGGAGACATCTCGTAATTCCTCAGGTTTGGATCAATGATTTAGGACTGCAATAGGACAGACAAGCTTAGGGCAAATGACTTTAGCTTTCTCGTCCTTCGACTACAGTAGAACGCCAGTTTGATTGCTAGCCGCTTCCCACACGGTGAAACGGCCAAATGACGTCCCTAGCCTTTCCGCAATCGCAAGAATAAACTCTCGTTTAACGGGGCTGATCGCCCCTCATTCTATCTATGAATCGCGCTACTCTCCGCATGGTCAAATATGGAAGCGGCAGCCGCCGATCCGGCCTTTTACACGGCAAACTTCGCCATTCTCATCGGGTCAAATTCAAAAACAGTTCGCCCCAAGTGCGGGCGCGATGACTTACGTCAGCGCCAGCAGCAACATACGGCAATGCTTTGTCAAATGTGCCTTCTGACCGCCAGCCCCAAACTTGCTTGGCAGCGATCCACGAGGCTGCTTTTCATACTCGATTGCATGACATATAAGCAGCGCTAACATAAATGTGGCGCGCCCATAACACGCCAGACGAAGCGGTTGAGGATTCTATGACAAAAAACAATCGAGACGCAGATGTGGCATTCATTCAAGCTCTGGCAGAACTACTACATGAAAACGATCTGACGGAAGTTCAGGTCAAACGGGAATACGGAGAGGACGACAGCCTGAATGTCCGCGTGAGCCGCGCCGCGCCTCAGCCAGCAATTGCTGCTGTCGCCGCTGCGCCCACTGTTGCCGCGCCCGCAGCCGCTGCAGCGCCCTCTGCCACCTTATCCGCCCCGGCTGTCGACGATCCCGCCAGTCACCCCGGCGCTGTTACCTCGCCTATGGTTGGAACGATATATATGCAGGCCGAACCCGGAAGCCCGCCCTTTATCACGGTAGGCGCTGCTGTCGCCGAAGGTGATACGCTTCTGATCGTTGAGGCAATGAAGACTATGAATCACATACCAGCCCCTCGCGCGGGCACGATCAAACGCATTCTGGTGGAAGACGGTGGCGCGGTGGAATATGGCGCGCCGCTCGTGATTCTCGAGTAAGGCATTGGCAATGTTCAATAAAATCCTGATTGCCAATCGCGGTGAAATTGCGCTTCGGGTGATCCGCGCCGCGCGCGAAATGGGCATCCCCAGCGTCGCAGTCCATTCGACGGCGGATAGCGACGCGATGCATGTGCGCATGGCTGACGAAAGTGTGTGTATCGGCCCGCCCTCGGCCACACAAAGCTATCTGTCTGTGCCCGCGATCATGTCCGCCTGCGAAATAACCGGCTCAGATGCGATCCACCCAGGCTATGGGTTTCTGTCTGAAAATGCCAGTTTTGTACAGATCATCGAAGACCACGAACTGACTTTCATTGGCCCGACAGCCGAACACATTCGCGTCATGGGTGACAAGATCACCGCCAAAGACACAATGAAGGCGTTGGGTGTTCCCTGCGTACCGGGGAGCGAAGGCGGCGTACCGGATCTGGCAACTGCTCAGAAAATCGGGAAGGAAATCGGCTATCCGGTCATCATCAAGGCGACCGCTGGCGGCGGCGGAAAAGGTATGAAGGTTGCAGAATCCGCCAGCGATATGGAAAGTGCCTTTCTGACCGCACGGGCTGAAGGCAAATCCAACTTTGGCAATGATGAAGTCTATATCGAAAAGTACCTGCAGACACCCCGGCACATCGAAATCCAAGTCTTCGGGGATGGTAAAGGCAAAGCCGTTCATCTGGGAGAGCGGGATTGTTCGCTGCAGCGTCGCCACCAGAAGGTTTTTGAAGAGGCTCCTGGCCCCGCAATCTCGTCAGAGCTGCGTGCCCGTATTGGCAAGGTCTGCTCAGATGCGGTTGCCGCCATCAACTACACCGGCGCGGGCACCATAGAATTCCTGTTCGAGAATGATGAGTTTTATTTTATCGAAATGAACACACGATTGCAGGTCGAACACCCTGTAACCGAAGCGATCTTTGGCGTCGATCTGGTGCGAGAACAAATTCGAGTTGCCTCAGGCTTGCCAATGTCATGGACGCAGGATGAATTGGAAATCAACGGCCATTCCATCGAAGTTAGGATTAACGCCGAAAAACTTCCAAATTTTGCCCCCTCACCGGGACGGATCAGCCAGTATCATGCACCAGGCGGTCTGGGCGTGCGGATGGACAGCGCACTTTATGACGGGTATTCGATCCCACCCTATTACGACAGTCTGATCGGCAAACTGATTGTGCACGGGCGCGACCGACCCGAAGCGCTGGCGCGTCTCAGTCGTGCACTGGGTGAATTAATCGTCGATGGTGTCGATACTACTGTGCCGCTGTTCAACCAACTGCTGCAAGAGCCGGATATTCTCAGCGGCGGTTATAACATCCATTGGCTCGAAAAGTGGCTGCAGACACATCTTGAAGGATAACCGCCAATGCGCGGCAATATCTTTCTGCCATGAAACTGACGCCTGATATTCTGCTGCATGGGTATTCGACCGGTATCTTTCCAATGGCAGAACATCGAGACGACCCGGAGATTTTTTGGGTCGATCCGGTGCGTCGCGGCATCCTACCGCTGGACGGTTTTCACATCTCGCGATCCTTGCGAAAACGACTATTGAAGGGTGATTTTCAGGTCAGCGTGGATCAGCGGTTTGAAGAGGTGGTCGATTTTTGCGCTGACCGTGCCGAAACCTGGATCAATGAAGAAATTCGCAGTCTTTATCTGGAACTACATCACATGCACCGCGCCCATTCTTTGGAGGTCTGGAATGGGCCGTCTTTGGTCGGCGGCGTATACGGCGTCACGCTGGGCGCTGCATTTTTTGGCGAAAGCATGTTTTCGCGCCAAACCGATGCCTCCAAAATTGCCCTTGTCTATTTGGTGGATCGGTTGCGGCAAGCAGGTTTCGTCCTTTTTGACACCCAATTCCTGACGGATCATCTGGCGTCATTGGGCGCCATCGAGATATCTCGCGCCGCGTACCACGTTAAACTTGAACAGGCGCAGGAAATCTCGGCCGACTTCGATGCCCCTCGGTTAACACCACCCTATGATGTCGTGCAGCGCATGACCCAAACATCATAACGCGCGTGATCCAAAGGGTTCAGAGCAGGCGATGATGCTATCATCCAGCCACGATAGACCGGTGCGTCTTTTCCCACTTCGCGGATGATCAGAAATGCAAATGCATCGCCGGAGGGGTTGCCTGCGGGATACCGACATTCGGTCAACTCGATGGACAGACTGCCAAATTGCGCGACTCTACCAGACGGGATTTCAATGTCGGAATGGTGGCCATTGATTTTGTCTAGCCCCCGCAGCACCGCTCCGGAGGAGAGACTGGCATCCTGCGCAAATGAAGCACTGGCCCAAAGACCAACCACTAGACCAAGAATCCTCATTCATCGCCGCCGGAAACAAATTTTAGCAACAGGGAGATCAAACTGACCGCCCCTTGCGTGTCATCGATCTCGGCCCCTGGTTCAAAGAAAAATGGCGAGCCACCAGGCACAACTTCCACGAAGTTTCCGCCAAGCAGACCTTCTGAAGAGACTATAATCGCGCTGTCATCGGGTATTTCAATCCCGGTTGCCACCGTGACTTCCGTGTCTGCCCGGTAAGTTTCCGGGTTCAACGTTACGCTCGTTACCGTACCTATCTTTACACCTGCCAGCCGTACGTCAGTGCCGACACCAACCCCTTCAAGCGAGCGAAAGCTCGCGTTGAGTGGATAGCCCTGACTGCTGGTCGCAAAGCCTGTAGCCTGACCAGCGTAGACCGCGAAAGCAATCGCGGCGGCCAATACGGCACCGCCTACAAGAATCTCTGTTCGGTTATCTGACATCACAAGACCCCTATTCGGGAGTCCACGCCTCGTAGTCAGAGCGCGACGCGGCGCCGACACGGCGGATTGACCCCGCTGGTGCGTAGGCCATCGCTGTACCTGTCAGGTTTTCCTGGTGCGGTTTTTGCCAAGGCTTATGTGCCAATGGTTTGTCGGTTGGCGGCTCGTCCCACGTGCGGTGCAACCAACCATGCCAATCAGGAGATATCCGACTTGCTTCGACCTCACCGTTAAAAATGACCCAGCGTTTCGCATCATCGTGGGTCCGGTAGAACACGTTGCCTTGTTCATCTTCGCCCACACGTTCGCCCTTGCGCCAGGTGAACAACTGGGTGTTCAACGTCTGACCGTTCCACCAGGTGAATACACGCACAACCTTACTCAGGATACCCATCGGTGCCTCCGAAAAAATGTTGCATCAGATATGGACCAAAGGTCGCCAAAGGTCCAGCCACAAGCAAACCGGCAGCATGTTAACCTTAGCCGACCGGCACAACAGCGGTTACCTCGATTTCGATCTTGTATTTGGCGTCGATCAGACCGCATTCCACCATTGTTGCAGCCGGTGGGTTGGCACCAAAGGTTTCACGCAGTAGCGGCCAACAAGCCTCGAAATCATGTCGATCAGGAAGAATGTAGCGCACGCGCACTGCATGTTCGAATCCTGAACCTGCTTCCTTCAGTGCTGCGCCAATGATTTCAAGCGCGGAGCGACATTGATCGACCACATCCTCTGATACTTCTGCCCCGCCCGCTGTCGTTCCAGCAACATGCGCAAAACCACCGGCAACAACCGCCCGGCAATAACCAATTTCGGATTCATAGTTCCCGCCAGAGCCGATCCGGTGAATCGTCACATCAACCTGCGGACGCCGGTTTCTTTTCCGCATCGGCATATATCATCAACGGCGCGGCATCGGCATTGACCGCTTCCTCGTTCACGACAACTTCGGTGACGGCGTCGAGCCCAGGCAGATCAAACATGGTATTCAAAAGAATGTCCTCAAGGATCGATCGCAGACCCCGCGCCCCGGTCTTGCGCATGATCGCCCGTTTGGCAATCGCCAACAATGCGTCATCGGTAAAAGTCAGTTCCGTATCTTCAATCTCGAACAGGCGCTGATATTGCTTGACCAGAGCATTTTTTGGCTTGGTGAGGATCGTAACAAGCGCATCTTCATCCAGATCTTCCAGTGTTGCTAGTACCGGCAAGCGCCCCACAAACTCCGGAATCAAGCCAAATTTTAGCAGATCTTCCGGTTCGAGATCGGTAAAAATCTCACCAACACCGCGTTCATCATTATCGCGCACATCTGCGCCAAAACCCATGGCGGAGCCCTTACCACGCGCTGCAATGATTTTGTCCAGCCCGGCAAATGCACCGCCGCAAATGAACAGAATATTGGTAGTATCAACCTGCAAGAATTCTTGTTGCGGATGCTTGCGTCCACCCTGTGGCGGGACCGAGGCAACAGTCCCTTCCATCAGTTTCAGTAACGCCTGCTGCACGCCCTCGCCCGAAACGTCCCGGGTAATGGACGGGTTTTCCGACTTGCGGGTGATCTTATCAACCTCGTCAATGTATACGATCCCGCGCTGTGCACGTTCAACATTATACTCAGAAGACTGCAAGAGCTTCAGGATGATGTTTTCAACATCCTCGCCCACATACCCCGCTTCTGTCAGCGTGGTTGCATCCGCCATTGTAAACGGAACATCCAAAATCCGCGCAAGGGTTTGTGCCAATAGGGTTTTACCACAGCCCGTTGGACCGATCAGCAGGATATTGGACTTTGCCAGTTCAATATCGCTGCCGGACTTCTGGGCATGATTAAGGCGCTTGTAGTGGTTGTGGACCGCAACCGAGAGCACCTTTTTGGCCATCGCCTGCCCGATGACATAGTCATCCAGAACACCGCAAATATCTTTGGGTGTCGGGACACCGTCGGTTGATTTCAGCCCGCTCGCCTTGGTTTCTTCACGGATGATGTCCATGCAAAGTTCGACGCATTCGTCGCAGATGAACACAGTTGGCCCGGCAATCAGCTTACGTACTTCATGTTGGCTTTTGCCACAAAAGCTGCAGTAAAGTGTGTTTTTGCTGTCACCACTTGTAGTCGTTGCCATGTCAAACCTTTCAGGCCTTAGCGCTTCGATATCCGGTCCAGACTAGAACCCAATTGCACTCACGTTTGAGCCAGCTTAGGCCAGCACCGGGTGGTCCACAATCGCAAAATGTGCCCCGCCTGCCCGGCAAGGCCTCGTAATATTATGTGTTACCGTCAATAGGTGCCGGCCCCTCAGGATTCCTCATCATCCACCTTGGGGCGGCTCGCTACTATTTCGTCTATCAAACCAAACTCTTTTGCCTCTTCGGGGGACATGAAATTGTCCCTTTCCAGCGCAGCCTCTACCTTTTTCAGGGTCTGCCCCGTGTGGTGCACATAAATCTCGTTCAGGCGGGTTTTGAGTTTCTGCGTCTCTTGAGCGTGAATCATAATGTCGGTCGCCTGACCCTGATATCCGCCCGAAGGTTGGTGCACCATGACACGGCTGTTTGGCAGAGAGAACCGCATCTCTTTTTCGCCGGCGGTCAAAAGCAAGGATCCCATGGATGCAGCCTGCCCGATAACCAGCGTGCTAACTTTTGGCTTGATGTACTGCATCGTGTCATAGATCGACAATCCAGAGGTAACTACACCGCCTGGGCTATTGATATACATAGATATTTCTTTGGACGGGTTTTCCGCTTCAAGGTGCAGTAGCTGCGCCACGATCAATGATGACATCCCATCATGAACGGGCCCGTTCAGAAAAATGATCCGCTCTTTCAGCAGTCGGGAAAAGATGTCGTATGCCCGTTCGCCGCGGCTGGTCTGTTCCACAACCATTGGGACAAGGGTGTTCATATAGGTGTCGATTGGATCGTGCATATCTGCCTGCCTGCTCTATTAATTCGGGACCATACCCGCAAAAGTCTTACCGGAGTCTTAGTATCGCCTATGGGGGCCTGCAAGGGGGGATACCTTTTGCATCCCCGGAAGAAGGCGCTAGTTGGAGCACTCAGACATTGCCGTCGCCATCTGCAACAGCAATTCCCGATACTGCGCCGGGCCGGGCAACAAATTGCTGCCCATTGGATCCAGCACCTTGATGCTTGTGCCTGTTCCATCCACCACAGTCTCGATCAAACCGGCGTCAAACTGCGGCTCGGCAAAAACGCAGTTGAGTTCTCTATCGGCAATACTAGCGCGTAACTTTGCCAATCGACCCGGACCGGGTGCCGCCGCGTCTCCCAGCGAAATTGCACCAGCCGCCTCGACATCAAACCGCGCCTCAAAATAATGATAGGCATCATGGAAGACCATAAACCGGGCACCCCGGATTGGGGCAACTATAGTCTCGATCTGATCACTGAGTGCCGCCAGTTCAGCCCTCCCGTCGGCAGCGTTCGCGACATATAACGACGCATTATCAGGATCTTGTGCCGCGAGATTCTTTGCGATTTGCTCCATCCAAAGACCGGCATTTACAGGATCAAGCCAGGCATGAGGGTCAAGGGTCCCATGATCATCGGCGTGGGTGTGATCATGGGCTTCCCCTTCAAACAGCGCGCCTTCGCGAAACGGCAAAACCACGGTTCCCGGAAGCGTTAAAACTTCAATTGTATTGGATTCTGTTGCTAGATTTCGAATTGGCATTTCCAGCCAAGGTGTAAGATCACTGCCGACCCAAACGACCAGATCGGCATTCGCCAGTGCAGCGGCCTGCGAGGGCCGCATGGCATACCCATGCGGCGACGCACCCGGCGGCAGGATCAAGTCGGGCGTCCCTAAGCCCTGCATGACGCGTGCTGCCAACGAATGCAGCGGCAGGATGTCCACAGCGACTTGCGGCACATCCGCCATTGCGAATCGTCCCGACAGGCAAATCAACATTGCAGACAACAGGCGCATCATGATTCAACAATCCTTGTTATGTTATAACATCGCGAAGCGCTTGATAGCGGGCATGTTATAACATATCAACCCATGAAAGTGACCAGGAGCCTTCCATGACTGCAATCGGTTTTGAATTTCATGATCACAAAGTCTGCATTAGCGATACATTGCAGGCCGCAGAGAGGCATTGCGTTGACGCTAAATTGCATTTCACTCCGGTGCGTCGCCGTGTACTGGAGATATTGCTGCAGGAGCATCGCGCAATGGGAGCCTATGACATCCTTGATGTCCTGGGCCGCGAGGGCATGGGCGCGCAGCCACCTGTTGCCTACCGCGCCCTTGATTTTCTGGTTCGTGCTGGTTTTGCCCACAAGATAGAGCAGTTAAACGCCTATATCGCGTGCGCCCATCCCGGCGTCAGCCATGCCCCGGCGTTTCTGATTTGCCGATCCTGCAATGCAGTGGCCGAGGCTGATGCCGAATTGGCCAAGGGTCGATTGGGAGACGCCGCCAGCGCTGCCGGATTCTTGATCGAACGCACCATAGTTGAAGCGTCCGGATTGTGCCCAATCTGCCAAAGCGCGGCCGCACCGTGACCCTAATCGAAACGACAGATCTCAACGTTTCACTTGGCGAAAAGCGGGTATTGAGCAAGATTAACTTTACTTTACAACCATCTGAAATTGTAACTATAGTCGGGCCCAACGGATCGGGAAAATCGACTTTTCTGCGAAGCCTGATTGGTGCGGTACAGCCGGCCGCAGGCCGGATAACGCGCCAGCCCGGTTTGCGGATTGGTTATGTTCCGCAGACCCTGCACATTGATGCGGCCCTTCCCATGAGTGCGGCGCGTTTCCTTGGCTTACCCCGCGCGATTCCGCAAGCTCAGGCCATGGCCGCGCTACGACATGCGGGCGTTCCTGATCTGGCAGATCGGCAAATGACCGACCTGTCCGGGGGCCAATTCCAGCGTGTGCTTCTTGCCCGAGCGGTACTCAATGATCCACAGGTGTTGTTACTTGATGAAGCGACCCAAGGGTTGGACCAACCCGGTGCGGCGTCCTTCTATCGGCAGATCGAACAGGTGCGCAATGAACTGGGATGTGCAATTCTGATGATCAGTCACGATCTGCATGTCGTCATGGCAGCGTCCGACCGGGTGCTTTGCCTCAACGGGCATATCTGCTGCGAAGGAACACCTGAAATCGTGGCCTCTGCGCCGGAATATCGCGCCTTGTTCGGCACTGGCACCCGAGGGGCACTGGCACTTTACCGGCATGAGCACGGCCATTCACACGATCACGGCCACCATGACCACGAACCAGAGGATGAGCACGCAAATGCTGGATGATTTTCTGGTGCGCGCCGCTCTTGCAGGCCTTGGCGTTGCGATCGCAGCAGCACCCCTCGGGTGTTTTGTCGTGTGGCGTCGAATGGCTTATTTCGGCGATGCGACGGCCCACGCCGCAATTCTCGGTGTCGCCTTCGCACTGATGTTCAACCTGTCGATTTTTGCCGGAGTGCTAGGTGTTGCGCTGGCCATGGCGCTTGCAATTTCCAGCCTCGGGCGTCGGGGATATGGCGTTGACACGCTGCTGGGGGTTCTGGCGCATGCCGCACTGGCCTTTGGTTTGGTAGCCGTTTCTTTGCTTCAGGGCGTGCGGATTGACCTGATGGCTTATCTATTTGGCGACATTCTTGCCGTCGGCAAGGCCGATCTCGCCGTGATCTGGGGCGGAGCACTGGCGGTCATCGCCCTGATCGGTGCACGGTGGAGCGCTTTGTTGACCGCAACGGTCGGACCTGATCTTGCTTATGCTTCAGGCATCGATCCCAAACGCGAGCAACTGATTCTGACACTTGCACTGGCAGTTATGGTTGCCGTGGCCATCAAAGTTGTCGGCGCACTGCTGATCGCCGCTTTGCTGGTCATTCCGGCAGCCGCCGCCCGACCTCTTGCACGGACGCCGGAACACATGGTTGTCGCAGCCGCCGCGATCGGCGCGGCCTCTGCCTTGGGCGGCCTTGCGACTTCCTATCAGTTTGACACCCCAACAGGCCCGACAATTGTCTGTTTTGCCGCCACTATTTTCGCTTTGACTGGGCTAATTGGTCCCGCACGGCGTGTCCTTGACAAGACTTAAAGCGTTTTTGCATCAGAAAGCCTTAATCTGGATCCCCGCATTTGCCAGTCCCGCCCGGACGGAAGAAGCAATTGCGACCGCCTCTGGCGTGTCACCGTGCAGGCAGATCGTGTCAATCCGGGTTGGAATTCTATTCCCTGACTGCGCAATTATCGCGCCTTCCTGAACCATACCCACAATGCGTTTAGCGGCCAAATCGGCATCGTGGATAACTGCGCCGGGCAGGCTGCGATCCACTAGCGTTGCATCGTCGTTATAGGCCCGATCTGCAAAGATTTCCGCCGCGTAATCACACCCAAGATCGCGTACCACGTCCTCCATCACCGTGGCAGCAAGCACCATAATGATGATATCCGGCGCAACCTGCAGCGCGGCCTCATAGCAGGCCCGCGCCATGCCCACATCGACACAGGCCATATTGGACAGCGCGCCATGAAGTTTCAGGTGTCGTACTGACCCGCCCGCTGCGCGCGCCATCGCCTGCGCGGCCCCCAACTGATACTGCACCAAATGTGCCAGTTCGTCATGGGACAGCGTCAGCTTACGCCGCCCGAACCCCTGCAGGTCGGCAAACCCGGGGTGTGCGCCAATGCCAACGCCGTTTTTGACGGCTAACCCCATGGTTTGAGCCATGACGTCGGGATCCCCTGCATGAAAACCGCAGGCGATATTGGCAGAGCTTACGATGTCCAGCAGGGCCGCATCATTTCCCATAGGCCAAGGCCCGAAACTTTCGCCCATATCAGCATTAAGATCCACAATTTTAGTCATGTTATATCCTCATTCGTTCAGAGTGGATCGTCCCCGGCAGTTGCACCGCTGATCAGTTGATAAGCGAGCAAATCGGAAATGTCATGGGGATCACGGATGAGGGGTCGCACGCGCCGCGCCAGTCCGGCCATTTCCTCTCGCGCCGCTTTGTGCGCCTTGAGTGCTGCGTCCAACCCGATTAACTCGAACCGCAAGACCGTACCCGGTGCCGTCTGAGCGACAAGCGGCAGATCCTCAGGGATAACGGTTCCGATTCTTGGATATCCCCCTGTTGTCTGACATTCAGAAAGCAGAACGTAAGGTGCGCCGTCCCCAGTTATCTGGATATCGCCGGGGACAATAACTTCGGACAGGATTTTGAGACCGGCCTCAACGGCAAAAGGCGCCCCTTCGGCGGCCAATCGTACACCTTGTCGGTTGCCGCGCGGATCACGTCTGAAGGCGACTGTCTGAAACCGTTTGAGTTCAGCGTCCGCGAATTGCCGGGTCTGGGCACTTTCCACCATGCGGACGGTACCGCCTGCAAACCTGTCGGCAATGTCCAGAACGAAACCGGTCTGTTCCAATCTGTCATCTGGCCCAACGTCAAGAAAATCACCCGCGACGACTGGTTTGCCGATCCCTGCCCCAAGGTGAGCTGAGCGGCTGCCCAGAATCTGCGGCGTGTTCAGTCCGCCGCCAAGATGCAGATACCCATAAACGCCGGCGCGTGCGGCACCTATGGTAAGGCACTGTCCCGGCCACAGGTCATGCGAACTATTCCTGAGAACAGGCTGACCGTCGATATCAGCCTGCATCGGTGCGCCTGTCAGAGCAAAGCGCAGATGTGTCGTGGCCTCAAACACCCCGCCGAACCCACCAAGCTCCAGGGCAGCGCATCCTACGTCCTGCCCCAGGATTGCAGCACCTTCAGATAAAGCGAGCCGATCAGCGGCACCGCCCATCGATAGACCGACCCCAATGTATCCCGGTCGCCCCATATCCTGGATCAGTACCGAAGGACCGGCCTGTATGACCTTCAACGTCGCATTCATGACAGCAGTTCCATCTTTGCACCGCCGTCGCCTGAAGGATTATTGAAGCGGATTGCCGATAGTTCGTCGGGTGATATCGGGTAGAACGACACCAAATCGCCCGGACGCAGTGCAAAAGGATCCCCTGCTTCGGGTCGGTAACAACGGAACGCTGTTTGCCCAATATGCCGCCAACCTGTCGGCGCATCCGAGGCAAAAATAATCAGTTGGCGGATTGCAACGACCAGTGCGCCTTCGGGGACCTTGGCCGTCAGTCCGGTCTGACGCGGGATGTCCCATTCAACGGGTAAGCTGCCCATATAGGGCTGCCCCGGCGCAAAACCAATCGTTAAAACCTGAACCGGATGTGCCTCAATATCTGCGATAGATTCTGGTTCGCTGTGTCCTGCTAGTGCGGCGGCCTCCCCTAATTGCGGGCCATCGCTGCCGCCGAAACTGCAGGGAATATGCCAGTGCCGCCGTCCCGTTGGCAGGTTGGCCGCATACCAATCCTGATCTCGCAACAGGCCCTCCAGCCTTTGCCGCAGCGAGGCATGGGACAAATGTAGCGGATCAAAGCGAACAAAAACCGACGAGAGTGAGGTCGAGGTTTCCTCGACTCCATCCCAGCTTTCTTTCTCAAGATGTGCGCGCAGGGCCAATGCGGCCCGGTTCACCGGCTCGCTCAGCGTATCGCCGAATTGTACCAGCAAACCGGACACACCAAGGTTGGCGATCCTTGGGAACTGGCCCTCATGCAGAGATGTAGAGTTTGGCATAGAACCTCTTCATCAAGATTGGCGTGAGATACATAGGCAGTTGATAGCAGCCAATAAAGATCAGCAGCGGATCGGTAATATGGCTCGGAAGTGCCACCAGAAACAGCGCGACATTGCGATTGCCTGCGATGATGCTGAAGGGCACGCGCGATGCGCTGTTCGGCAGTACGGAATGGGCCAGCATCTGCATGCCAAAGTTCAGCGCAACAGCCAGAAACAACCAAAGACCAAATTGTCCCGGTTGGGTTCGGATGGCCGGGCCAAGTGCCGCCATCAGGCCGACCACGATTACCGCAAGCATGATGACGGTCAGTCCGTCAATGGCGCGGATGGCATCCGGCGTAGGTGCGTGCAAAAGGGCAGTGCGCACAGCAAATCCAGCCCCAACCGACACAGCAATAACCCCTAGCAACCATGCAGATGCGGCAAATGCGGCCCCCGCGCTGCCAAGAACCGGCAGCAGCCAGAATACCGGCAGTACGGTCAGCGGAAACAAAGCAGTACCAAGGACCAGCAGGCGCAAGGCGGGCGCTGGGTCATGGCCCAGCAACATCGCGAAATTCGGGCTTCCGGTAATGGGTGGGGCTGCCAGCGCCAGCACCACAACCAACGCCACCGGGGTTGACCCCAGGCCAGCCGCCCAGAACAGCCCAAATGCAATCACCGGCATTGCTATCTGAAATCCAAGTAAAATCCGCAAAGATTGCCCCAAGGCACCAAGGGAACCGAACGCTTCTTTCCACCCAATGCGCAGCGCGGTCAGAAACAACAGCACACCGATCATTTCCGGCAACCATGGCCGGAGCGCCGTCGCTACTTCTGGCAATAGCAAACCGGCCAGCAATCCGATCACCAGACCAAGCCGCCCGTGGCGGGCAACGTGGCCCAAACCTGTGATCATAGCACGCGCGCCTCGCTTAAGCCCCTGCCGGACCGGCCCGCAGATTGTTTGGCAGCCACGTCGCAATATCCGGAAACAGGATTAGCACAAAGACCATCAGCACCATGATCAGGAACATCGGTATGGCGGCTTTGGCGATAAAGCTCATCTCATGCTCGGTCATGCCTTGCAGAACAAATAGATTGAACCCGATCGGGGGCGTGATCTGCGCCATTTCCACCACCACGACGATGAAGATACCAAACCAGATCAGGTCGATCCCGGCCTCGCGCACCATCGGTTCAACCACTGCCATTGTCAGCACGACCGAAGATATGCCGTCGAGGAAACACCCCAGAATGATGTAGAATACCAAAAGCACCATAAGCAGTTCGAACCGCGACAACTCCCACGATGCGATCAGATCAGCCAATCCACGTGGCAATCCGGTGAACCCCATCGACAGGGACAGGAACGCCGCCCCCGCCAGGATCAGCGCAATCATCGCGCTTGTGCGGGTTGCACCCATCAAGCTTTCCACAAATGTCGACCAATTAAGCGACCCCTGACCGGCCGCAAGCAGCAGCGATCCAATCACACCAAAGGCTGCCGCTTCCGTGGCCGTTGCAATCCCCAGATACATCGAACCGATCACAACGGTGATCAGCAGGATCACAGGGATCAGAAACCGGGAATTTGACACCTTCTGCGCAAAACTCAGCCTAGGCTCGGCAGTCGGTTGCCACTTGTTGGACACAAGCGAATAGATCGCCACATAGGCCATAAACATCGTGGCGAGGAACAGACCCGGCAGAATGCCCGCAAAGAACAGTTTTGTAATGCTTTCATTAATGGTCACGCCATAGACGATCAGTGTAAGCGAAGGCGGTATCATCAGCCCCAGCGTCGCCGCCCCGGCTAGTGTTCCGATCACCATTTCCTCAGGATAATTGCGTTTGCGCAATTCCGGGATCGACATCTTGCCGACGGTGGTCAATGTCGCGGCGGACGACCCTGAAACCGCCGCAAAAACTGTGCAGCCTACAATATTGGTGTGGACCAGTCCGCCGGGCAAGCGCGCCAGCCACGGGCTGAGGCCCTTGAACATGTCCTCGGACAATCGCGTTCGATAGAGGATTTCGCCCATCCAGATGAACATCGGCAGTGCCGTAAGTGTCCAGGAAGAAGATGCTGACCAGATCGTGGTGGCCATCGTGTCGCCGACAGGGCGCGTGGTGAACAGCTCCATACCGACATATGCGACGCCCATAAGGGCCAATCCAACCCACACGCCAGACCCCAGCAATGTGAACAAAACGAATAGAAACAAAATGATGATGTAAGTTTCCTGCATCGTCCTATTCTCCCTGGCTCTGGTCAGCAAGGTCACGGACAATGCCGTGCTTGCCGGTGAAAATCAGTTGCAGCAAGTGATCGGTCAGGGCGATGGCCAGAATGACTGCCCCAATCAGCATCGGCATCTGCGGTATCCACAACGGCGTCGCATCCTGTCCCTGGCTGACATCTTTAAATTTCAATGCAAAACCAATCAGTCGCCAAGTATAGTAAGCCACATACCAAGCGACCGCTGTACCGATGGCGAAACACCAGGTTTCAAGGATTCGGTTCATTTTGGGCCCGACAACATTAAGCAGAATAGAAACCCGGATGTGCGAACCACGGTTCAGGGCACTGGCAAACGCAAGAAAGGAAGCAGCCGCCATTGCATAGCCTGCGTAATCTGGTGCGCCGGGAAACACTTCACCGGTCCAGCGGGCCAGCATCTGTACGACAATCAAAACGAGAATTGCAATTAGACAAAGCGCGGCCAAAACGCCGGAAATCGAATAGAGAAGATCAAGAGATTTTCTTACGCCGCGCATTGATGTCATCCTTTGGTTCGCTACATCGCCAAAATAGGGCGGCCCGCTGGGGCCGCCCGAAAGTCAGCTTAGTTGTTGAAGGACTCAACGATGGCTTTTCCATCGTCGCCAGCTGCGTCCAGCCACTCAGTCGTCATCGTCTCACCGATAACCTTCAACTCACCAACAAGGGCTTCATTTGCTGGCCCTACCGTCATGCCGCCTTCTTTCAATCCATCAAGAGTGAATTGAGTGTAGGCCATTGATGCCTCCAGACCTTCGGCAGCAGCGGTCGCGGCGCAACCCGCAACCACGGCTTTGTTCGCATCACTGACACCGGCCCAGACATCATTGTTCACCATCACGTGGTTATAGGGGAGCCATGCGTCCACTTCGTAAAAATGAGTCAGACTTTCCCAGACCTTGCGATCATAGCCCGTTGCACCAGATGAAACCATCGACTCAGCTACACCGGTCGCGAATGCCTGCGAAATCTCCGCGGCTTCAATCGAAACGGGCAACATGCCGGTCAACTCAGCCAGACGCGCGGTTGCGTTATTATAGGAACGGAATTTTACCCCCTCCATATCGGCGACCGAATTCACTTCCTTTTTGAAATACAAGCCTTGCGGAGGCCAAGGCACCGAATAGAGAATGGTCAAGTTCTGGTCCGCCAGAATCTTATCAAGCGCCGGCTTGGCTGCATCATAAAGCTTACCTGACGCGTCAAAGGATGTCGCCAGAAACGGAATGGAATCAAATCCAAACACGGCGTTTTCGTTCTGGTGGCCCGAGAGCAGGCGCTCTCCAATCGGAACCTGCCCGGTCTGAATGGCGCGTTTGATATCGGCACCTTTGAACAAAGATCCCGATGGATGTGTCTGAATTTCAATCTCGCCACCGGTCCCTGCCGTGACGCATTCGCCAAACTTTGCGGCATTCTCCGAATGGAAGTTGGTTGCCGAATAGGCCAGCGGCATATCCCATTTTTCCGCCATAGCGGCTGTCGTCGCCACGGTCGTCATCGCCGTGGCCATCGCCAATGCGGCTGTGGTTTTTGTTACTTTGTTCATAGAGTCTCTCCTTGTTGTTTTTCGGTTTCTTGTTTTTCCACTCAGGCGAACCGTTGTGGGTCATAGGCCGACAGGTCGGCATTCGGTGTGCGTCCTGTCAACATCTCGGCAACCAGTCGGCCCGTTTTCGGGCCTCCCGTCAATCCTATGTGGTGATGTCCAAAGGCAGTGTAGATGCCAGACTGACCTATTTGGCCGATCAGCGGCAAGCTGTCTGAGGGCGCGGGCCTGTGCCCCATCCATTCTTCCTCGCTCGTGGCCACGAGATTAGGGTAGGTCTCACGCACCTGCTTTCTGAGCAGGTCAAACGGTGCGCGCGACGGCCCTGCGTCAAGGCCGCCAAACTCGACAATACCGGCACAGCGGACGCCTGCGGCCATGGGAGTCGCAACAAACTTTCCGCTGGCCACCATTGTCGGGGACACGGGGCCGTTTTCAGCCTCTTGAAAAACAATGTGATATCCGCGTTCGCTTTCCAGCGGGATGTTTAGCCCCAGTTTTTTCATCATTGGCTTGGACCACACTCCTGTTGCCAGAACCGCACCGTCACACGCGATCCGGCCCTGTTCCGTCAGCACCGCTTTGATCGCCTCTCCCTCGATCTCGATATCTTGCACGGAAGTCTTGCAAACCTTCCCGCCAAGACCTTCAAACACCTGAGCCAAGGCCGCTACATACCCACCGGGATCACGCACATAGCCGTGGTCCTTCATCGTGGCCAGATAACCTACGGAAGACGAAAGATTCGGTTCATGCGCCTGCACATCGGGCCCGGTGCTCAGAACAGGGGAAAAACCCGCTGCACGCCGCAGCCCCCATGTGTAATTGTCGGCCTCAAATGCCGCCTTGTCGCGATAGGCGAAGTGATAATCACTGTCGACAACCCAGCTTGCCGCGTCGGTATCCCGCACAAGCGATTTATGTTGTTCAACCGTGTCCGAGACAATTGTAGTCAGACCCTGCGCAATGCGGCGCGTATCGCTGTCGTTGGCGTTTGAGAGATACTTCATCAGCCAGGGCGCCAGCTTCGGCAGGTAACCCCAGCGCATGAAAAGCGGGAAATTCGGATTGGCGAGATACCCGGGCGCCTTGCGGAGCAATCCCGGCGCTGTCACCGGGGCCACCGAACAGGCGGCCAATACCCCGGCATTACCATAAGATGTGCCCTGCCCCGGTGCATCCCGGTCGATCAGCGTTACGTCAGCACCATAACGGCGCAACCAGATTGCGGTGGAAACACCGACAATCCCTGCTCCAACTATGACGATATGGCCGCTCACACGTATTGCCCCCCGCAATTCCGTCCTTGGCAGTACACATTGCCGGAAATTCGCAGCAAGTCAACAAAATGTTGACATTTTATCGACAAATCGTATATTACCTCATGTCTGGTTCTGACCTTGGCCCTATTGTCTCGTCCGCTCATCTTGCGTCTGGCCCCTTCCCGGAAGTGTCGGAGTTCGAATTTGGCCTGATGTTGGCGGGCAATGCCTTTAATCGTTGGGTGGTGCGCGCGATGTCTGCGGCGGGTTATCCTGATCTGTCTTCGCTTGAGGTGCTGGTACTGCACACGGTGCGCCACCGCGGGCGGCCCAAGAAACTGGCGGACATCTGTCTGGTTCTGAACATCGAAGACACCCACACGGTCAACTATGCCATCAAGAAACTCATTAAGGCCGGGCTTGTGCGGGACGTGCGCCAAGGCAAGGAAAAAACCGTGGCCGCGACTGAAACCGGACAAACCGCCTGCGACAGGTACCGCGAAATAAGAGAGATGCTGCTGCTGCGCGCTATTGGGGATCTTGGCATCGATCCGGACCGTGTCAGCGACCTCGCTGCCCTTTTGCGACTGATGTCGGGTCAATATGGTCAGGCCTCGCGCGCGGCGACCTCTTATTGAACTCGGCCCCCTCATTTTGACGAACCGTATCTGGCGTAGTGCTGGATTTTGTCGAGTTCCGGCAATGGACCGAGGCCAGCACCTTGCGGCACAACAACCTGTCCATCGGTGACCTCGAACGGGGTTTCCAGAATATCCTCCACCAGAAAATAACTTGCCTGATAGAACTCGCACCCCAGAGTAATTTCCGGCGTTGCCGCGATCATATGTGTGCCCGCCAGGTGGGCCAGACCGGCCTCGAACATGTCGCCACCATAGGCCGACATGCCGACATTGGCGGCCATTCGCGCGACTGTCTGGGCGCGGGTCAGCCCGCCCGATTTCATGATCTTGATCGAAACACCGTCTGCGATTTTCCCATCGATGGCGACCTGCATGTCCTCAGGACCAAAAACACTTTCATCCGCCAAGAGCGGTACATCAATCGAAGAACGGATGTCGGCCATAACCCCGCGCAAATGCGCTTTTACGGGCTGTTCGATGAAGGTCGGTCTGAATTGGGCGACGTCGCGCACGCATCCCAGTGCCTCATCGTGATGCAAGCCTTGATTATAGTCCACGCGGATGTCGAATTCGGGGTAATCATTGCGCAACCGTTCCAGCCGCATCACGTCAAAGGCGTGATCTTTGAAGCCGGTTTTCAGCTTTATGATGCGCAACCCGTCAAACCTGATCCGATCCATCAGATCCAGATCCTTGTCAAAATCCGGGTCGGCAATCGAACAACTGAGCGGTATCGTGTCGCGACACTTCCCTCCCAACAAGGCCCACACCGGCAGACTCGCAATACGCCCCTGCAAATCCAGCAATGCCGTATCCAGCGCCGCCTTGGCTTCGGTACAATGCGCCACCGCATATGACGCGTTTTGCATAATGAGCGAACGTTCCCCCACCGCGTGTCCCACCACAAGTGGGCGGATGTAGCGATCAAGGGCGGCAAAGCTCGCCTCGGCGGACCCTGTGAAGACAGACCAGGGCGATGCCTCGCCCCACCCTTGGGTACCATCCTCGGACGTCAGACGCAGGACAACGATGTCGACATTATGCTCGACCGATCCAATGCCATGGTCGCGCCGGGCATTGACTGGCAAGGCCAGGTGCCAGACATCCAGCGCAATAATCTTTTGATCCAAGTTCGACATTCTTGCCCCCGCAAGATTTGAGCGTGCCAAGGATCGCCCATCATTTCCAATACTAATTATTGACCAATACATAAGTAGAAGTGATATACTTCGCAGATGCAGCTTCGTTTTCGCCAATTGCAAGCCTTTCACGCTATCATCGATACCGGCACCGTAACCGGCGCTGCTACGCTGCTTGGTATATCGCAGCCCGGCATCTCCAACCTGATTGCCCAGCTTGAACGGGAAACCCGCCTAGATCTGTTTTCCCGCACCAAAGGACGGCTTTTACCGACACCCGAGGCAGACGTGCTTTATCAGGAAATTGACACGGTCGTGCGGGGGCTGGATCATGTGCAACAGACCGTCACTGACCTGCAAAACAAGCAGGTCGGTCAGCTTCAGGCCGCATCAACCCACGCGCTGTCATTTGGGTTCTTACCGCGCCTGATCGCACGCTTTTGCGAAGGGCGGCCCAATCTGTCCGTGTCGTTCCAGTCGCAATACTCGCCCAAAATTCAGGAATGGGTGATGGCTGGGCTGTTCGAGGTCGGCATATGCGAATTGCCGATCCAGCATCAGGCGTTTGACGCGCATGTCTTTCGGTTTGAGACCGTCTGCGCCATGGCCGAGGACAACCCACTGGCAAGGTACGACGTGTTGACCCCCACCCTGCTGAAAGACGAAGCGTTCATCGTGATGGGCCCGGATCACATGACCCACCGCCGCACCCGCGAAGCGTTTCACAGCGCCGGAGAGGTCTGGCGGCCGCAGGTCAATACCCATCTGTTCAAAAACATGCTGAGTTTCGTGCGCGAAGGCATGGGCGTGTCGCTGATCGATCCGTTCACTGTAGCTTATGAAGATGCAGGTGGCTTTATCAAGCGCCCGTTTGAGCCCGCGATCATGCTGGATATGGCGGTGATCACCTCAAAGACGAGACCGCTGTCTACCTTAGCACAGGAATTTCGGGCAGTTCTGCTCGCCGAGATGCAAAGCTATGCCGCAACAACAAATTGATTCTGGACCTCAGATAACACTGACGTTCACGTTACAACACTGACCCAAAAAGGGAAAACCGCTAAGCCGCAGTTACTGCCAATCGAAGCGAAGGTGCCAAAGGAACCCAAAGTACAGAATGCTGCGTATTTTATGAATGGCCGCTCGTAGGAGATTGGCTTGCCAATTACGCTAGCTATCACTATCCAAGCGCTCCCTTTTTGAGACGTGTCACAACATCCTCACAATGCCAGAGGTTTGTCCCGTTTTGTGAAACGCCATTGCTATGCTAATATCGAAATGTCGCATTGGCACGCATATCAGCCCTGCGAATTTATTTATTTATATATTTAAGGAGAAAGATCATGACAGGTTCAGACACCCCCAATGGTCAGACGACGCGTTCACCAGTACCTACGGGCAGCTACATCGTTCAGATGCGGCCAAACATGAAAACGAGTACCGCTGCCAAAAAACTGAAGTCGCTCAGTTCAATGGAAGTCTCTACGGCATCGGATTTGTTGACAGCGTCAGAAAGCCAGCCGGAATTGCCCTCCAATGACACAATTGTCCTGTTCGAAAAACTCAATATCGCCGTCATGAATATGACCTCGGAGCAGCCAGCAACGGCAATGATGTCTGCTATGGAAGCGGATGCTGACATCAAAACTATGCGACCCGAATTTTATTTGTTTGCAAGCAGTTCGGCAGAAGATCGATATGCAGCTTGGGTCCGTGAGGGACTTCACATTCTTGCGGATGGTGCGCCCGCCATTGGCCGGATTGACTCGCGCGCTGATGCAATCCGCGTGGCGTCGGAGGACGCCTCAACCTGGGGCATCCAAGCAGTACATGCCGATCTGTCAACATATTCTGGACGCGGCATTAAATTAGCTGTGCTCGACACTGGGTTTGATCTGGGGCATCCAGATTTTGTCGGGCGCAACGTCGAGGCACGCTCCTTCGTCGCTGGCGAACCTGTGCAAGACGTGAATGGTCATGGCACGCATTGCATAGGTACTGCCGCAGGGTCTCGCGACCCGGTCGGTGTAATCCGTTACGGTGTGGCGTACGAGGCTGACATCTATGCTGGAAAAGTACTCAGTGACAGTGGCTCGGGCCGCGAGAGCGGGATATTCGCGGGCATGAATTGGGCCATCACCGAGGGCTGCGAAGTGATTTCCATGTCGCTGGGCAGGTCAACAGCAGTTGGCGAGACGTTTGATCCAATATATGAGGATATCGCTGTTTCCGCACTGGATGCAGGCTGTTTGATCATTGCTGCTGCTGGGAACGAAAGTCAGCGTCAGTTTAACTTTATTGCGCCTGTTGGTGCACCTGCGAACTCTCCTTCAATTATGGCAGTCGCTGCAATCGACGAACAATCGCGTGTCGCCACTTTTTCTTGTGGAGGCATTAACTCTGAGGGGGGCGAAGTCAATATAGCTGCTCCCGGCGTTGACATCCTATCCTCCTTCCCCATGCCCAGGCGGCACGGGCGCATAAACGGCACCTCGATGGCTTGCCCTCATGTTGCGGGCATCGCTGCTCTACTTGCGCAATCTGACCGGAACTTGCGCGGACGCGCTTTGTGGGAAGCCTTGCGCCGTACAGCAATTGACGTAGGCCTGCCAATTCGCGATGGCGGTGCCGGGCTGGTGCAAGCGCCCGTTCCACCAGCAGCACTAATCGGATAGTCTGGGTGACACACACTTGACGTTCAGGCCCCGCATCGCCACTTGATTGATGTGGGGCCTAAGAAGGATGCATTGAACGTGTCAGCGCGAAAACTGGTAGTTATGGTCGAACGGGCGCGGCGCGATAAGATCGCCGATGTGGTGACTGCACTAACGCAAGAAGGCATGACCGTTGAACAACAGCTCGACTCTATTGGGATAATTACCGGTCATGCGGATGACACCGCCGTCACCGCACTTGAGGGCGTGGAAGGCGTGCAATCCCTGCGTGATGATGGGATTATGCATGCACTAGATTCCGACGAAACGGACGCTGACATGTGACCTTGAGCTAGGTGTATATTCTGCCTTTTAGCCCTCACCTTTACCATGTGGCGGAATATCTGGCGCATTTAGAAATTGTACTTCACCTTCGCATAGTGGTCGGTCAACATCGACGAACTCATGCATAGCAGTTGTGCTGCTCAATCTGCATGTTTGGAACCCCAACCTCACGCCAGAACGTCATCAACAGATGGTCACTACAAATTTCTCCTGTGCCTGTTGATATCCTAGCTACTTATCTAATCTCCGTAATATCGCGATCGGCTGCGTTTGTAGGTGCTTTGTGTGAGGTTGGTCCAATACCGCCAAAGCCGCCATCTAAACAACGTTAGCGATGGGCAGCAAAGTCCGCAAAACCGGACGTTACGAAAACCGTAAGGAAAGTCCGGTTTGGGTCAAAATTACCTGACAGACATTCACGCATGGATTCAGAAAACAATTCCATTGAGCCAAGGGTCTGAGGCGTTCGGAAATTAACCCATCCAGCGCCGTACAGGTGCGTTGCTTTGCTCAAGTGGTTGGGTGATCACGTCCACCAGAGTTGGGCCGTCATAGGCCATGGCTTGTTTCAGGATACCCTCCAGTTCCTCCGGATTTTCGACCGTCCAGGACTTCACCCCATAGGCGGCGGCAACCGCTGCCTGATCCACACGCGTGAAATCTACGTTGTGATATCGCGCACCTTTGTCATCCTTCTGACTGGCTTTGATCCAGCCGAAGGACGCATTCGAAAAAACGATGTAGGTAATGTTGGCGCGTGATCGGCAGACGGTTTCAAGCTCTCCGCACGTGAAACCAAACGATCCGTCGCCCATCATCGCAACGATCTTGCTGCCCGGCCGGCCATACCATGCCCCCAGAGCCGCTGACATTGCGTACCCCAGCGCACCGTGTGCGCGGTTGGTAATGAAGTGGCGGCCCGATTTTGGCAATTCATAATAGGCTGAAAAATATGGGCAACTGGTACCGGGATCAGAAACGACTGTGGCGCCTTCCGGCAAGACGCGTTGCAGGGTTGCGATAACCCGTTCGGGCCGGATTGGCGCCTCAGAGCTGGCGGAGAGCGTGTGAAACACCTCGAACTTGCGGCGCTTTATGTCTGCGGCCGCCGCCGCGCCACCAAATGTCGCCGCACCCTGATCGCGAGCATCCAGAACCGCGTTGAACTCTTCCAATGCCAGTTTCAGATCGGCCACAACCGCGACCTCTGCCGGATAATTCGCGCCGATCACCATCGGGTCGCTGTCAAAGTGGACAATACGGCTGCCGGGCTTGGGTGCTTCCCAGCGCGCAGTCGTCGTGCTGCCAGCACGGCACCCCATAAAGATTACAAGATCGGCGATTTCCATCGCTTCCCATGTCTCATCCGTACCGCCATTTGATCCAACGACGCCAACGGCGTTTGGATGGGTCTCCGCCAGGGACCCCTGCCCTGAAATCGAAGTTGCAACCGGTATGTCCAGACGGGTCGCCAACCGGTCCAGCGCGTCCATGGCCCCGGCTATCACCACACCGCCGCCACAGATTATCACCGGCGATTTAGCGGACAGGATGGCATCGATCGCCGCCTCAACTGCGCCCGGTTCTGGCGCGGCACGATAGGCTGGATAGCTTTGATGTTTTGGATCGGCCCAGATGTCCGATGGATCAACATCATGATATTGGATGTCGTAGGGCAACCCCAAATGTGCCGCCCCGGCCCGACCGGTTGTCATCGCCCGGAACGCCATGCGCACCATACGCGGGATATGGTCCGCCTGTTTAATAACTGTGTTGAATTTGGTCAGCGGGCGCATCAACGCCTCCTGATCGACTTCGGTCAGGGGGTATTTTCCATAGGTGCCGACAGATATGTCCGTTGTGACCCCCAGAACGGCGTAGGAGCTTTCGCTGGCCTCGATCAGACCGGGCAGAATATAGGTCGCTCCCCCGCCTGAAGGTCCCTCGCAGACGCCGGGCCGCCCGGTCACGCGCGAATAGGCGTCGGCCATGTAGGCGGCGGAACGCTCATCCCGGGTCAAAACATGGTTAATCCCGTGATCAAGACCCAACATCGCATCATAAAGCGGCAGGCTGGTATCTCCACACAAACCAAAGACGTGCCGTACGCCATGGGCATCCAGCATCCTGACAAAAGCCTCTGCCCCGTTTTGTGTATTTGACATAGAACCAGCCCCTCATTTTGAGAACGCTCTCACTCGTACACAAATCTGTATACAGGTCAATATACATACTTGCGTTCACGTTATGTAGACCGTTAGATTGCCCCGAAGCACTACAAAACTGAAAGTGGCCATGCATCCTGTTGAAAACAACGTCGAGCGGCTTTACCAGCGCCTGCGCCAAATGGCGGCCGACTTTGAATTCAAACCGGAAGAACGCATCAACGAAAGCGTATTGTCCAAAAAACTGGGCGCGAGTCGGACCCCGCTGCGGGAAGCATTGAACAGACTGGTCGCAGAAGGGTTCCTGACATTTCGCGGTGGCAAGGGGTTTTATTGCCGACCGCTGAGCCCAGATGGCATTTTGCATCTCTACGAAGCGCGTGTAGCTATTGAATGTGAGGCACTCCGATGTTCGACCCAACGTGCCAGTGATACCAGCATTGGCGAAATCGTGGCCTATCTAGACGGTATCGAAGACGAATACACAACCTGTCGGGACCCCCTGCGCCTGCTCGATCTGGACGAGAGCTTTCACCTTCGCCTTGCTGAACTTTCTGACAACCCGGAGTTTGTTCGCATCCTGAACAACATCAACGGCAGGATACGATTTGTGCGAATGCTGGATCTGACCGCATTGCTCAAAGCACCCGAGTCCGAAACCTCCCTGAGTGCCCACCGCCGAATAGTGAGTACCTTGCAATCGCGCAACGAAACCACGGCGATCTTTGCGATGCGCGCCCATATTCAACGCCGCCGCGAGCAGGCAACGGACGCCGTGCGGCGCGCGTTTGCCGAGATGTACGTGACCCGCGTGTCATGACTGACGAAAGGAGCCCATCCATGACCAGCTTTCACGGCGGTAAAACCGTCTTTGGGGCGACATTGGGCATCCTCATGCTGGAAACCCGATTTCCACGCGTACCGGGCGACATGGGAAACGCGCTGACATGGCCGTTTCCGGTTCAATATCGCGTTGTGCGCGGCGCAAGCCCGAAGAAGGTCGTGTTGGACGATCCAACGGCCCTGCTGGATATCTTTGTCAAGGCTGGGCGTGATCTTGTTCAAAGCGGATGCGACGGCATTACGACAAACTGCGGGTTTCTTGCGTTACTACAAGATGAACTGACAGCATCACTGGACGTACCCGTTGCCAGTTCGTCCCTGATGCAGATCCCCATGATTAATGCCACCCTCCCCCCCGGCAAACGCGTCGGCATATTGACCATATCCGCCAAAACGCTGACCGAGGCGCATCTGGCCGCTGCCGGCGCCCCGCTGGATACGCCGATTGCGGGCACTGATCCAGAAGGAGAGTTTTCGAGCAAAATACTTGGCGACGCGCCAGGGATCGATTTCGCGCGCTGTCGCCTCGACATGCAAAATGCCGCCCGCGCCCTTGTCGAAGCGCATCCCGATTTGGGTGCCATCGTGCTGGAGTGTACGAATATGGTCCCCTATGCGAACGATGTTCGCCGCCTGACGGGGCTGCCGGTCTATTCCGGCTATACGCTGGCCACATGGTTTCAGTCGGGCCTTCTGCCACGTAGTTTCCCGCTTTCACTGGATGACGCACGACAAAGGTAATTTTTTTAAATACGGATTTCGGATGGCCCGGCCCCTCCATCGCCAGCGAATGGCAGTTGAAAATTTGCAGATATTTCCAGAGCGTTGCGTGCGAAGGGAGAATCGGCATGGCAAACTGTGGATACCGAGTCGGTCGCATTGTTGATGACACCAGACCAAATTGGGATGAAACCGCAAGGCGACCTATCGCATGGTCTGCATGGTATCCCACGTCAGTCACCGACAGAGGTAATGTACCCACAGGGCATTTTTTCGATCTGGGCAACATCATTTTCAGGGCACCGCTCGTTAACGGAAAATTGCTGCCCGTTGTTCTGTTGTCCCATGGAACCGGTGGTACGGCAGAGAGCCTTGGATGGCTGGCGCGTGCACTGGCCTGTGCAGGCTACGTGGTTATCGGCGCCAACCATCACGGAAATACCGGACTGGAACCGCGCACTGCCGCAGGCTTCCTATGTTGGTGGGAGCGTGCGACGGATCTGTCAACTTTGTTGACATCCCTCAATTCAAGTGGGTTTTTTTCAGGTCAGCTTGACTTGAACCGTGTGTCAGCAGTTGGATTTTCGCTCGGCGGGCACACCGTCTTGGCATTGGCTGGGGCACAATCATCCATGGATTTATTTGAAGCCTGGCTCAATACACCCGGCATTGCGGCCCAAGGCCCAGCAGAATTCCCCAATGTTGCGGATCACATTCCAAGGTTGTTTGAAACCTCCGAAGCATTTCGCCAATCATGGGCACGGCACCAGAATGATTTCTCTGACCATCGGGTGAAATCAATTGTCGCCATCGCCCCTGCCCCGCCTATCCGTTCCTTCACAGCGCGGTCGGTCGCTGAACTGAATACGCCGCTGACTATCCTGACCGGTTCCGCGGATCAGGAGGCCCCCTCCGAGCACTGCGCGCATTGGATCATGGCGCAGAAGCACAATTGCAAACAACATGATCTGGGTCGCCATGTTGGGCATTATACATTTCTGGAATTTCCCTCGGATCAATCGCTTGTCGGGCAGATTAGTATTTTCACCGATCACGAGACCGTCGATCGCGCGAAGGTACATAAGAAGGCCGCCAAGTTGGTACTTGCATCGCTTAACTAACGTTGTGCATCTTCCTGCCAGCCCGTTCAGAGCGCCTGTTTCGCAATGAGTTTGGCGAGATCCTGAATTGCACCGGATCGCGCCTTAGCGATGGCGTCTGCACCAGCTGCGGGATCGTAGGGCACATTGAGCCTGAACAGGCCGGACCGTTCCCGGCCACTTTCCGAGGACACAAAATACTGGCCAGTTGCCCGGAAAACGCCATTGGCACCAGCCAGCAAATCCTCAAAACGTACGTCAATTTGCGCCTGTGGCCTTGTAGCAAACGGCCATGGTTCGGGCGCGGAGCGCGCTCCGGTAAGCTCCGCTAGGGTGCGGCTTAATTCAAATGTGATCGCCCGCTCAGGAGTGTCCCCCCAAAGCACCGAACCCGTGCTGACCAGTACGCCATCTGCATCCTGCCCATAAATCTGTTCGGACGCGGCGTAGGTTGGCAGCGACACACTGCGCACCTCAAGCGAGCGGTAGGAAATTGCGATGCGCTCTGTCACCGGCGTCGGTGCGACGCGTACAAACGTCGTGGGGCTCGTGCAGGCCGCGAGACCGAAACAAAGCAGACAGACGGCCGTTTTGGGGAGGATCGTCATAGATTACCGTCCTAACAACAAGGAGTTGGGATTGCGTTCAATGGCGCGCGCCAGCGATTCAAACGATTTGGCGGCGCGGTTGATTTCCAGCAATGCCGCGCGCGCATCCCGGTTCAGCGCAGAGTTTTCGCCATAGGCCTGCAGCGTGGCGCTGACCTGCGTCAGAACGCCAGCCATGCGGTCCATCAGTGCGGGAAGATCCTTGACTGAAACGGCGACAGCTTCGGCGGCGGCCTGCGCCGAGGCCAGCGTCTTGTTGGTGTTCTCTATTGCCCCACCATTACGCAGATCGCTGAGCGTCGCCTCTATCTGCGTCAATGCGCCAGTCAGTGCCGCGGGTAGCGCCGCTGTGTCTTCTGATCCGATCAGGGTCTTGGCCGCATCGACCAGTTCCGTTGCCTGCGCCAGCAAATCCTCAATGTTTAGGTTCTCCGCTTTGGCGGCAACCGCCTCGATCCGCGAAACAAGGGCTGGCGCACCCGCCGCTGCGGTCTCAATGCTGCCCGCTGCACGCCCTGCAGCCTCGACTGCGGCAACCAGCTTCTCAATTGTTTTTTGTCCTTCAATCTGAGCCATCAGCGTTTCGACCCGCACCAACGTTGCGTTCAGCAGGGCTGGTACCTCTTGCACCTCTTGTGATCCGACCAAGGCGCGCAAATCGGCAAGCAGCCCGCGCACCTCGCCCGGGGTGCCCTGCAAATCTTCATTTGTCACAAGTGTTTTTGTCGCATTCAGAAAATCAATTGCACTGCCCAGAAGCTCTTCGATGGGCAGTTTGTCAATGCGGTTCAGCACACCTTCGGCGGTTGCCGAGATATCGGTGATTTCGCCAGCCACACTTGGCAGGGTCGGGAACGGATCGCCGTTCAGGTCTATCTCCTCGACCGGTTGATCTTCGAGGGTCACCAGTTCAACCTTGAGCCCGCCCGTCAGCAGGCTGGCTGTGGCAAGCCGGGCGCGCAAACCCGCACGTGTTTGCTCTTGCAGGAAAACCAGAGCCTCTGCGGCGTCCGCGTCCCCGGACAACCCCATCCGGGATGGTTGAATGGCAAGAGTGACATTAAGCTGCACTTCGTTTTTGCCCGCCGCGTTCTGAACGACAACGCCACCCAGATGCGATACATCCCCAATCCTGATGCCCCGCAACTCCACCGGCGCTCCGGTCACCAGCCCCGCGACGTTATCCTTGAACAAAACCGACAGGTCCAATGTTTCGACATCCGTCGCGCTGAAGATGCTGGCGCGCGCATCGGCTTCTTCATAATAGACTTGAAACACTGCACCGTCCTGCACAGGCTGGCCACCCGACACTAGTGTGTCGAAGGCAATACCACCTGAAATCAGCGAGGCCAGAGACGAAAAGTTGATGTCCGCTCCGCTTGCAGAGAGTGAGACTTCGAAACCCGAAGCCTCCCAGAACCGGGTCGCGTCGGTAATCAATTGACTGTGAGGTTCGTAAATAATGGCCTCTGCTACGGCGATCCCGCTTCTGGGCGAAATGCTGGCCTGTCCGATCCTGCCGACCTCTATGCCGCGGTAGAGGATCGGGGCATCGTCCGTCAGGCTGCTTTGTGCATTCGCACGAAGGGCAATTTGTAACCCCACTTCGCCGGGACGGAACAAAGGCGCGTCATCCAATCCGACAAAGCTGGTCGCCGGTGTGCCCGCAGTCCTGTTCCAGGACCCTTCAATGAACACGCCACTAAGGACAGTATCGAGTCCTGTTATGCCACGCGCGGTCACCTTTGGTCGAACCACCCAGAACTTGGCACCTGTATCAACGAAGGGGGCCACGTCTTTGTCAACTCGGATCGACACGATGACGGCGCCCAAGTCCTTTGTGAAACGGACCCGCTCGACCAGTCCCACGGTCACGTCACGAAAACGTAGTTCTGTCTGGCCAGCCGCGACCCCCGCTCCACTGGTAAATTCAACTTCAATCAAGGGCCCGCGATCTTCGTAGGCCTGCCAGGCCACGCCAAGCGCTATCGTAAGCGCTATGATAGGTATCAGCCAGACAATCGACGCCCGCTGCCAGAATGCACGGCGCGCCGGTTCGATCTGTGCTTCAGGCGGCATTTCAGTCATGCAATGCCGATCCTTTCGATGGCGCATCCAAATCCCAAATCAGTCTTGGATCAATACTCTGGGCAGAAAACATTGTAAAAATTACCGACAGAGCAAAGAACAGGCTGGCAGGCCCCGGCGTGATCGAAGCCAGTGTATTGAGTTGCACCAGCGATGACAAAATGGCAACGACAAAGACGTCAATCATCGACCATCGTCCAATATATTCGACAACTTCGTACAGTTGGTGGCGTTGTTGCTGACTGACCAACGACCCGTTCCGAACGCTAAGAGCCAGAAAGGCGATGGCAAAAAACTTGCCCAGCGGTATTACCACGCTGGCCACGATAATAACCAGTGCCACCCCGGCCGAGCCATGCAGGAGCAGCTCGATCGCCCCCCCGATGATCGTGTCTTCTTGTTGCAGAAACAGCGTGCGGGTCCTGAGCATTGGGTAGAGGTTTGCAGGGATATAGCACAACAACCCCATCAGCCACCACGCCCAGACACGCTGCAGTGCTCGCGGTTCGCGAGCATTCAACACATTGCCACAACGCTCGCAGTGGGGCGTACCCACTGGCCATGCCCGGCTGCACCGTTGGCATCCAATCACGCCGACGTCGCGGGCGTTTAGGATTTTGGGTTGTTCTCTAATGCGTTCCATACCGACCATCTGCACATAAAACTGTCCTGCACCACGACAAGAACAACCAAAACGGCGAACATCCAAAATGCGGGGCCCAAGGAGACAAGGGCAAGATCGCTGACTTTGATGAGCGCGACCGCACATCCGATCGCAAAGATCTCTGCCATCGACCATGGGCGGAGCTGTTCGGACCAGCGAAACGCCAATACAGCTCCGGGGGCAGCAGGGCGATCAAAGACCAGCGGCGTCAGCACGTAAATCACCAGCAACGTGCGCGCCAGCGGAATGAACAGGATCAGTGCCACGCTCAACAGAGAAACGAACAGCAATGGACCGCCCTGAAATGACAGTGCGGCTTCGACCACGGACACCTGATTTTGGACACCGCGTGCGTTTATTGACAGAAACGGCAAGAGCGCGGCAGCGAAAATCAGGATTACGACAGCAAAAGAAACTGTAATGATCTGCATACCCGCCCGGTGGCGCGGAGCTATGAGTATGGCGTGGCACCGAGAGCAGACCGAACGCTCGCCCTTGGCCGGTTTGCGCACGCTGTAAACTGCATCACATTGCGGGCAAACGATCAGTTGGCTCACATCCACGGCAGGTCTGTTTTGGGGGTCCGATACGGTGTTCATCCAACGGCTTATAGGCCATCGTTCATCGGATTCACAGACGGGGTTTGCCCATAAGAACATAGCTATGGATTGTGGCGGTTCGGACGAGGTTCGGCAGAGATTTAACCGTCCATTTCCGCCTGTTCCTTGTCCATGCCCTGGATCAGGCGGGTCTCCAACAGCTGACCTCCGCGATACAGGATCGGATAAGCCACCGCTGCGATATGACTGTTGAATTCTCGCAGCGCGCTGACCGTTTCCAGGTGGATGTCACTGGACTCAAAACTGGTCTGCGTCCCCTCGCTCAGCCGTTGCAAGTGCCGCTTGCGGCTTTTGCGTTCCATGCGCGTCATCTCGCTTTTTTCTTCAAGCAGCAGACGCGCACTCTCTAAATCGTCCGACACGAGCACGTTGAAAGCCAGCGACATATTGGACATGACCCGCTCGTGAATCTTGACCAGCTCTTCCCTGCCCGCGGCTGAGAACTTGATCCGCTTATCAGACTTTTCTTTGGCCAAGGGCAGCAACCGCTTCACGATGATATCTCCAGCGGTTTCCACGGCAATGGCGTATTCAGTCAAGTCGCGCGCAAGTTTGCGATCGGGTTTTCGCAGCGCGTCACTATCCATCGACGCCGTGTAGAGCCGGATATCATCCAGCGCCTTGTTCACAATTTCATCCTGTGTCCTAATCGCCGAAGCAGTAGTCTTGTCGTAAGTATGATAGATGTCCATCATCGGCCGCATCATCACATCGACAACCTGAGCCATGCGCAGAACCTCTCGTTTGAGATTGGCGAGCGCCAATTGCGGCTTATCCAGCAATGAATTGTCGAGCACGCACACATTTGAATTAAGTACATCCTCTTGATGGCTGGCACCGTTAGGGAAATATCGCTCAAAAGGCCCAGTCAGGGCTTTGCAGAAAGGCAGGGCCAACAACAAAATCAGATTAAATATGATGTGGACGTTGACCAGCGTTTGTGCTGCCCCCATCCCGGCCAGATACGGCAATATCGGCAATCGATTAATGGCGAAAAGTGCGATAATCGCGCCCGTCCCCCGCAAGGCCAGATTTGCCATCGGCACTCGCCGCGACGTCGCGCTCATCCCTCGGGTGAGCCACGTGGGAATGATCGCACTTCCCAGATTGGCACCAAGTATCAGAGAGACACCGGCATCGACCGGAATGGCGGCGATCGACACTAACGTCACGCACATCAGGATAACGGCAACGCTTGAGTGCATCAAAACCGCCAGACCTGCCCCGGCAATAAAGGCCGTTACAAAGTCCTTTTCGAGATAACTGGCAATCGACGGCAAAAAGGCGCTGTCACGTATCGGGTCCATGGTTTCGCGCAAGAACCGCAACGAAATCAGAATGAACGCGATGCCAAGTATTATCCGACCGGCTTGCTTTATTTTGCGACTGTCGGACTTGATGAAAAAACCACCGCCAATAGCCAATAGCACCGGCACAAGCCACTCAAGCTTGAACGACAGTATCTGAATGAGCAAAGCAGAGCCGAGATCCGCCCCCAACACCATCGCCAATCCGGTGGCAAATGTGATCGATCCGGTGCCAGCAAATCCGGCGACAAGTAGCGCAACAGCGGCCGAACTTTGCAGGACAATCGCCAGAATTACCCCAGTCGATGCGGCTGTAACGGGACTTTGTGTGCGCACAACTGCACGTTGGAACGAAGGCCCAAATGCCCTTTCGATTCCAGTGCGAACCATGCGCACCGCGAACAAAAGCAGCATCGTTGCCCCGGCCAGTTGCACCAGAAAGGAAATAATCGTCACGACAGGTCACCCATTAATACGGTGCCCATGGCCTGATGAAGCTCTGGCGTCGCAGCGGCTAGGATGGGCCCTTCGTAGGCAAGCCCAGGCCGTTCGCCATTCCAGTCTGTCAGGATACCGCCTGCCGCTTCAATAACGACGCGTAGCGCCATGAAATCATAAGGTTTAAGGTCATAGTCCACTACAATATCTACGTGCCCCATGGCCAACAATGCATATGGGTAGCAATCATACGAGAACCGACGAGTCTGCCCCGCTGACATCAAACGCGATAATATACTCGGATGATCGGCAAAGATTTTTTCGCCCTCATTGATGTAAACCACTGCGTCTTCAAGTGCGTTAACTTGCGAGACTTGCATCGATGACCCATTCATGGTGCTTCCCTGACCCCGAACACCGATCATTACCTCGTTCAGCATTGGCATTGCGATCACACCCACCTCGGGTACACCTTTGTGTAAATAAGCCAGCAGAAAACCAAACAACGGGTGTCCCGAGATAAAGGACCGCGTCCCGTCAATCGGGTCTACGACCCACATTTCGTCTTGATTGGAAGACTTTAGGCCGTGCTCTTCACCCAGAATGCCATGTGTCTGGTGTCGCTCGGCGATGGTCTGGCGCACCAGTTTTTCGATTGACTTGTCCGCATGTGTGACGGGACTATCATCTTCCTTATAATCCACGGCCATACCATTGCGGAAAAACCCGCGAGCGGAGATCATTGCCAGATCAGCGATATCCTGACAGTCTTTGATGATCTCCGCACGGCTCAATTCAATGCCCCTTTTTCCACGGCAACAACATCGATACCCCATTCGCTGAATTTCTGCATGAAATCCGGCACCAGCGGTCTGTCGGTCACAAAGGTCCTCACGTCCGCAGGATCACACACGACACGCGGTCCGGTCTGCCCAAATTTCAGATGGTCGGCAACGACAATTGTATGACGTGTGCGTTCAATCACAAACTCGGCCATCACCGCCTCGTCACCGTCCCGAAGAAAGAACCCGACTTGCGCGTCGATCCCATCGACGCTGAGAATGGCGAAGTCAAAAAAATAGTGCCTGAGATAATCCAATGCCTCGGGTCCGAATGCCCCACCCTCGGTGTGGCGGAGTTCACCGCCGCACAAGAACACGCGGTTCTTGTTTCGATTCAACAACGTCTGCGCGACGTTTATCGAATTGGTAACAACCGTCAGTTTCTTATGCTCTCGCAACGCCTCTGCGACAAAAGCAGTTGTCGACCCGACGTCTAGGAATATGCACGCGCCATCGGGGATTAAGTCTGCTGCGGCTTCTGCAATCTTGTGCTTTTCCGAAGAGCGGTGGCCCAGTCTTGCAAAAACGCTGTGCTCTGCCTCGGCGTTGGCCAAATAGAGCCCACCATGAACCCGATGTACCAGATCAGTCTTGGCCAGAGACTTTGCCGTCCTTCGGATGGTTTCTTCGGAAACACCCAGCACCTCGGCGAGGTTGGCCGTCCGGGCGGATCCGCCTACGCGTCGCAACACTGCAAGAAGTTCTACCTCCCTGTGGTTTGCACGGTCTTTGTCTGCTCTGGCCATCAAGTCCTCTTTAGGACCAACATTTAACTACCAAAGCATTAAAGTCCACCAATATAGAGGGCTTTTGTGGCTTTTTGAGCGTATATATGAGAATGTGTTACGCGAGTTGATGATTTAACCGCAATTTACCCACAATACCCAACGCGATTGTCACGCGCCACTCGCAGCGGCAATCAGGACGATACCGGCTGCCACGATGGAAGCGGCCACTAACCGGTCGCGGCGCGGCCCCTCTCCAAACCAGATCACGCCAAAGATTGCTGCGAAAATCACCGATGTTTCGCGCAATGCCGAGACCAACCCCAATGGCGCCAGTGTTTTTGCATAGAGTACGAGGGCATATGCCGCGCCCGAAATCACGCCGCCAGCCAATCCGAGGCACAGGGTACGGGTATCAAGTGCGCGCAATCGTTCCCAGCGGGTCGTAAATACGTATCCCGCTACAATAACCTCCGCTACGAACAACCAGCCAATATATCCCAGCGCGGTTCCTGAGAGCCGCACACCAACACCATCGGTGATTGAATAAGCCGCGATCATCAGCGCGGTTCCGATTGCGGCAAGCAAGCCGACCCTAGCTATGCCCGAGCGAAACACACCACGGGTCAAAGCCATGATCCCAAGCGACACGCATAAAATGCCCATCCACGCTACCATTGGTAGCCTTTCGCCGACAAAAATCTGCGCGCCCAGCGCAATCAGAACCGGTGCCATCCCCCGCGCAATAGGATAAATCACACTCAAGTCGCCAAGGCGGTAGGCGACATTCAACAGGTAATAATACACCCAATGGATTACGGTGGACGCGATAATGAACGGGACAGAGGCCGCTGTGGGCAAAGGTGCAGTGATCACCATAGCGACGCCGGGCAAAACGTGCCCAAGCGCGATTAACCCCAGAACAACGGTCTTGTCATGCGCTCCTTTGACCACAGCGTTCCAGAATGCGTGCAGAAAAGCAGCGAACAAGACAACGGCGAATACTGCCGGGCTCAAGTCACTTGCTCAAGGATCGCTGCTTCGACTATCCCCAACGCTTTATCAAGGTCATGGCGTGAGATGATCAACGGCGGCGACAGTGTCAGCACGCAGCCCTGACTGATCTTGAAACTCAGTCCGGCCTCAAGACACGCATAATAGATACGCTCCGCCAATTCCTTGCCCATTTCCTTTGAAGCGCGGTCTGAAACGATTTCAATGCCAAACATCAATCCGCGCCCGCGAATATCCCCGACGATCGGGCAATCAGCCAAAGCATCCCGCAAGCGTTCCATCGCGTAGGCACCCAATTTAGCAGAACGATCAACAAGGTCTTCGTCGTCGATGATCTGCAATGTGGTCAGGGCTGCGCGGGCGGTGACCGGGTTTTTTTCGTGGGTGTAGTGACCAATCGCAAAATCACCACAGACGTCCAATTCAGGTCGGGCAACACAAGCTGCGATAGGAAGAATACCGCCCCCCAACGCTTTTCCAAGTGTGACGATGTCGGGCACAATCTCGTCATGCTCAAAGGCGAACATTCTGCCGGTCTTGCCCAGGCCGGTTGGAATTTCATCCAGAATGAGCAGCGCGCCATGTCGGGTGCACGCGTCGCGCACGGCCTTCCAGAAACCGGGCGGTGGCACATAGGGCACAGCCCGCATGGGCTCGGCGATGACAGCGGCAACGTCCCCTTCCCGTTCCAGCACATAGTCCACCATCTTGGCGCAGGCTAATCCGCACACATCCGGCCCGGCATGATTATAGGGGCACCGGTAACAGGCAAAAGGCGCCACATGTTCGGCACCCGGCATCAGTGGGCCGGCGATTTGGGATCGGAACGTCGCCTCGCCCCCGACTGACGCCGCGCCAAAACCCGCGCCATGGAAGGCATCCCAGAATGAAACTGTCTTGAACCGGCCCGTCGCGGCACGTGCGATTTTCAAGGCAACTTCATTGGCATCCGAACCGCCAGTTGTGAAAAGCGTCTTTGACAGGCCGCTCGGGGTGATCGCTGCCAGTTTTTCCGCCAATTCAACAGCAGGATCACAGGTGAACCGGCGCGGGGCAAAAGACAGATCGTCAAGCTGTGTCTTGATCGCTGCGACGAGACGAGGATGGCCGTACCCGAGATGATGAACCGAGTTACCGTGAAAATCCATAAATCGGCGACCGTCTTTATCTTCGATCCAAATGCCCTCTGCTTTGGCAATGGTGCTTACACAGGGACTGGACAGGCTTTGATGCATAAAAGCGTCTGAATCCCGTTTCAGGAGCGGCGCTGAATTGGGGCCAATCGACGTGTCGAGCCAGCGCTGGCGCATTTTGGATGTATTAGATTCACCTTCAGTGTGAAATTCGGGTGTTGCCATCAAGCCGTCCTGTCCCATAAAAATTAGGCCCTTGGGCCGCGTCGTTACGCGGTAAAGTCGATCTGAATTCCGCCACAAAAGGCAGTTTCAGGTTGTCGCACAGCCCCGCTTAAGACCGATCCTCGTTCAATCCGGCTCATATGTAAAATTGCTATTGGATATCGATTGATAAGCTGAGCCTATGCAATCCTAATAACTTGGGTGTACCTTACCAAGCAATGGGGATCGGATAGGCTCGCAGCCTACATTGCCGCCTCATAAAGCGCGCGTGTGTTATCCTTGGTCATTTCAACAGGGTTGCCCCCGACGCTTGGGTCCACCAATGCCATGTCAGTCAATTCATCCAGTCGCGCTGCATCAACGCCCATCGCTGCCAGGCCCTTGGGCATGGTAAACATTTCGTTCAATTCACCAACTCGCGCGGCAAATCCGTCAAAGCCGCTGTCGATCCCCATGTAAGCTGCCGCTTTTGCCATCCGATCCTCAATCGCGGTCCGGTTAAAGGCCAGACACGCTGGCATCACAACGGCATTTGTGGTGCCGTGATGAGTGTTAAAGACCGCGCCGACCGGGTGGGACAGCGCATGAATGGCCCCCAGACCTTTCTGAAACGCGGTCGCGCCCATGGCTGCGGCCGACATCATGTGCGCGCGCGCCTCAATATCTGTCCCATCCGCGTAAGCGCGGGGCAGATAGGTGTTCACCAGTCGCAGCCCTTCCAGAGCGATGCCCTGAGACATCGGGTGGTAATGCGGCGAAGAAAACGCCTCCAAGCAATGGGCAAAGGCATCCATTCCGGTGCCAGCGGTGATCACTTTGGGCATGCCAACCGTCAATTCAGGGTCACAAATAACCACTTCGGGCATGACTTTGGGGTGAAATATGATCTTTTTCACATGTGTTTCAGAATTAGTAATGACTGACGCGCGCCCCACTTCGGACCCGGTGCCCGCTGTGGTAGGGACCGCAATAATGGGTGCGATGCCAGCTGGTTCCGCCCGAGTCCACCAGTCATCTACATCCTCAAAATCCCACAAGGGGCGCGTTTGCCCCGACATGAAGGCAACCATCTTGCCCAGATCAAGACCAGAGCCACCACCAAATGCAATCACGCCATCATGGCCACCCGCAGCATAAACCGCGAGGCCTGCCGCAAGGTTCATTTCGTTCGGGTTGGGATCAACCTCTGAAAACATAGCGCGGCCAAGACCCGCTGCCTCCAAAAGATCCAGCGCATTCTGCGTGATCGCCATCTCCGCCAATCCGCGGTCTGTCACTAGCAGCGGACGTTTCATACCCGTTGCCGCACAGGCGTCGGCCAATTCGCTGATCCGGCCAGCGCCAAACTTCATTGTGGTTGGATAAGACCAGTTGCCGGTGAGGTTCATGATTTGACCTTTCGCAGGTGATAGGAACGCGGGCGCGTGACAGAGTGATAACCCAGAACAGAGAGCCCAACACCGCGACCGGTGTCTTTGCATCCCGTCCAGCAGATTGCCGGATCAAGATAATCAGCGCGGTTCAGAAAAACCGTGCCCGTCTCGATCTTCCGACCGATGTCAAAGGCCCGATCCGGATCGGCAGTCCAAAGAGAGGCGGTAAGCCCGTAGGGGGAATCATTCATAAGATCAATAGCTTGTGCGTCACCCTTAACAGGCATGATGCCAACAACAGGACCAAAAGATTCCTCTGTCATGACCCGCATGGAATGATCGACGCCTGTCAAAACTTGCGGCGCGAGATAGGCACCGCCGTCATCAGCCGGAAACAGCGCCGGATCGATCAGCGTTGTGGCGCCTGCGGCGACAGCTTCATCAATCTGTGCCCTCACTGTAGCGGCAAAACGTGCATTGGCCATCGGGCCAAGAGAGGTCTCAGCATCAAATGGATTACCAAGTTTCAGTGTCTTGAGCCAAGCGACGGCTCGCTCAACAAAGCTGTCATACAGGCTTTCATGGACGTAGATACGCTCAATACCGCAACAGCATTGACCGGCATTGAACATCGCGCCATCCATCAATGAATCAACCGCCCAATCCAGATCAGCGTCTTCCATCACATAGGCCGGGTCTTTGCCGCCGAGTTCGAGCCCAAGCGCGGTAAAGGTTCCGGCAGCGGCCCTTTCAATCGCGCGCCCGCCCCCGACGGAGCCGGTGAAATTCACAAATCCAAAGGAACGCGCGGCGATCAGCGCCTCGGTGCCGGCGTGATCCAGAACGACGTTCTGGAATACGTCCTGCGGGATGCCCGCCGCATGCAAGGCATTGGCGATCATCTCGCCGACCAGCAGGGTCTGACTGGCGTGCTTGAGCATCACGGCGTTGCCTGCGACAAGCGCCGGTACAATCGTGTTCATCGCCGTCATGAAGGGATAGTTCCACGGCGCAACGATCAGAATGACACCGTGCGGGTCATGTTCGACGCGGCGTTCGATCGTATCGTTTGATTCAACGATCATCGGGGCAAGCGCTTCTTCGGCGACGGAAAGCATATATTCGCTGCGTTCATTCATGCCACCGAATTCGCCGCCGTAGCGGGTGGGTCGCCCCATTTGCCAGGCCAATTCCTCGACAGCCTGTTCCGATCGCTGATTGAGTTCACTAAGCGCTGCGCGAACCATTTCGATGCGTTCTGACAAAGGGCGCGCACCCCAGGCCTTTTGCGCCGCTTTTGCGCGCGCGACTGCCTCTTGCCCGCGCTCCTGAGAAAGCGGTTCGCGCTCGGCATAGATGCTCCCGTCAACGGGTGATATGAGTTTGATGGTCAATGTGCTGTCCTCCGGCCCTTCAGGCCCTTTCAAATCCGCGCCTGATGTCCCAATCGGTCACGACTCGGTTGTGTTCTTCGATCTCCCAAGTGGCAGCGCGGTAATAGTGATCAATCACATCACTGCCAAGTGCGTCGCGCAGCATTTTTGAGCCATTCATGGCCTCGGCGGCCGCGCCAAGCGCCTTTGGAATCTCGCGCGCTTGACCTGCCTGATATACGTCACCTGAGATTTCGGGCTCAAGCTGCATTTTCTGCTCAATCCCGTTGAGCCCCGCAGCAAGCTGAGCGGCGAGCGCAAGGTAAGGGTTCAGATCGGAACCACCGACCCGGCATTCAATACGGATGCCTTTGGTGCCATCGCCGCAAACGCGGTAACCGGCTGTACGGTTATCCATCGACCAGACCGCCTTTGTCGGGGCGAACAACCCTTCTGTGAATCGTTTGTAACTGTTGACATAGGGTGCCAGAAAATAAGTGGTTTCTTCTGCATGGGCGAGCAATCCGGCCACATATTGGCACATTGTTTCAGACATGCCGTGATCCGCGTCTTCATCCAGAAAAGCAGGTTTCTCATCCGACCAGAGCGATTGGTGAATGTGGCTGGAAGACCCTGCTCGGTCCGTGGCGTATTTTGCCATAAAGGTCAGCGCGCGGCCATGTTTGAAGGCAATCTCTTTGGCGGCGTTTTTGGTGATCGAATGCATGTCTGCGGTATCAAGAGCGTCGGAATACTTGATATTGATTTCTTCCTGACCTGCCTCGGCCTCACCCTTTGAATTCTCGACCGGGACGCCCGCGCCATAAAGACCATTGCGCAGGTCGCGCATGATCTCTTCTTCTTTGGTGGTGGCAAAAATAGCGTAATCGGTGTTGTAGCGGCTGAGAGTCTGAAGGCCCTGATAGTTGCCATCACTTAGCGCGTCATAGCTTTGCTCGAAAAGAAAAAACTCTAGTTCAGTCGCCATCATTGGTTCAAAACCCATCGCGCGGGAGCGTGAAATCTGTCGTTTTAGGACGGATCGTGGGGCATGAGGGATTTCTTCGTGCGTATGATGATCCAGAACGTCGCACATCACCATCGCTGTGCCGGGCAGCCAGGGCACGCGGCGCAATGTGTCAAGATCGGGTTTATGAACGTAGTCCCCGTATCCCGCTTCCCAACTTGTGGCTTTGTACCCCTGCACGGTCGTCATCTCGAGGTCTGTTGCCAAAAGATAGTTGCAGCCGTGGGTTTCCACGTGGCCGCCGTTCACAAAATGTGCCGCATGAAACCGTTTGCCCATCAAGCGGCCCTGCATATCTACAAGGCAGGTCAGAACAGTATCAATCTCGCCCTTTTCAACGGCAGTTTTAAGATCATCAAATGTCAGGTTTGCAGGCATGGCGTCGGTCCTTCGCTTGGCATGTCGGCCAGATTGGGGACCGGGGCACAATGCGGTGCGCCCCGGACTTGGTATGTTTAGCGGTAAGGATATCCCGCCTTGTTCATTACATTCGCGTATTCCTTGAACGCTGCAACAACTTTGGCTGATCTCGGGCTGCTTGCCGCGATTTCGTCCCAGAATCCTTCAGCGTCGGAAACAACCTGTGCCCATTCTTCTGGTGGCAGCGAGGTCAGTTCCATCTTCTCGCCTTCGACACGCAGCTTGGCTTCACCACCCCAATACCAGACGTCGCGATAGTAGTGCGACTGATCGATGGTGGAGCGATAGAGCTGCTGCAGATGTGGCGGTACTTTGTTCCAGCTTTCGGTGTTTGCAAAGTAGCTGCCAAACCACGCACCCGTCATCGAATTTGACAGAGCATAGTTGCAGATGTCAGCCCAACCCACTTCATAGGCTTCGGTAAAGCCACACCACGCAACCCCGTCCAATTCTCCGGTCTGCAGCGCAACTTCGACGTCATCCCATGGTACAGTGACCGGGATCAGACCGTATTGCGACAGGAACTTACCTGCCGTTGGCACGCCAAACACGCGTTTGCCGCTCATATCCGCGAGCGAGTTGATCGGTTCCTTACTGAAGATATGCAGCGGGTCCCACGCACCAGAAGACAACCATGTGACGTTTTCGACTTCGCCGTAGGCCTCGGCCCATATCTCGTTCAGGCCGTAGTAATTAAACAGTGACGGCACATCGAGGCTATAGCGAGTGGCAAATGGGAAATAGCCGCCAAAGACCGAGATATCGACCGGCGATGCCATTGTCGCATCATCCGACTGCACCGCATCAATTGTGCCATTCTGCATCGCACGGAACAAGTCTGACGTCGGTACCAGCTGATCGGCGTAGTAAAGCTCGATCTCCATCTCGCCATTCGCGGCGGCATTAAATGCATCAATCTGCGGTTTGATCACATGAGCGCCAAGTGGGGCACCGGAATAGGTCTGGAGGCGCCACTTAATGGGTGCAGTCTGCGCAATCGCCGCAGGTGCCGCCAATGTTGTAGCCGCAGCAGCAGCGCCACCAAAGCCTACGTTCTTCATAAAATTCCGCCGGCTTTCCAGCACCGCCTCGGACGGAGAATGGTTCTTTTTGATTTCTTTGGTCATGTTAGGTTAGCTCCTTTGTTGAACAAAATCGGCCTCTTCAGGGCCTTTGGGTGAAAATTAGTCAGTACCCCCTGAACGTCTGGGGCAGCCACAGTGCGATTTGCGGGAACATCATGACTAGTGCGATGGTCAACGCCATCATCACGACAAATGGCCAGATTGAGCGGTAGATGTCGATCAGTCCGATCTCTTTTGGGGCCATCGCCCGCATCAGGAACAGGTTGTAGCCAAACGGCGGTGTTATATAGGCGATCTGACAGGTCATCGTATAAAGCACACCAAACCAGATCAGCGCACCATCAATGCCCAGATCAAGGGTTTTGACAAGCGGGATATAAAGCGGCGCAACGATCACCAGCATCGCCGTATCATCCAGAAACATGCCCATCACGATGAAACTGATCTGCATCATAATGATCACCTGCCAGGGCGTCAGCTCCCACCGGGTGATGAACAGGGATTCGATCGCTCGCACCGCTCCCAAACCATCAAACACCGCACCAAAGGCCAGCGCCGCCAGAATGAGCCATAGGAACATGCAGGAAATTGCCAGCGTTTTGCGCGCCGTATCATGGATCATTGGCCACGATAGACGTCGTTTGTAAGCTGCAGCCAACGTCGCGGACGTCGCCCCCACCGCCGAGCTTTCCACTAGGCTTGTGTAGCCCATTACAAACAGGCCGGTCATCGAAAAGAAAATCAGAAACGGGATGATCCCTGCGCGCAGCAAAGCCAGCTTTTCCGAGCGCGGCATGTTAAGTTCTTCGTCTGAAACGATAGGTGCAAGATCCGGGTTGATGCGGCAACGTGCAATCACGTAGATCACAAACATGGTTGCCATGATCAGCCCCGGGATCACGCCCGCAAGCCAGAGTTGGCTGACGGGCTGGCGGGCAATCATGCCGTAGAGCACCATCACGACCGAAGGCGGCACCAGAATGCCCAGACTGGAACCACCCTGCACCACACCTGAAATGAGAACCTTGTCATACCCCCGGCGTAGCATCTCCGGCAACGCGATTGTCGCACCAATTGCCATTCCGGCCACAGACAACCCGTTCATCGCCGAGATGATCACCATCAGAAAGATCGTGCCAATCGCCAGCCCGCCGCGCACCCGGCCAAACCAGACGTGCAGCATCTTGTAGAGGTCCTCGGCGATCCCGGATTCAGACAAAACGTAACCCATGTAGATGAACAGCGGCAGCGTCAGCATCGGAAACCAGTTGAACAACTTGAACGTCTGGCTGAAAGGCATTTCGACCCCGCCCTGCCCGTAAAGCAGAAGTGCAGATCCGGCTGCGACAAAACCGATGGCCGCAAACACCCGCTGCCCCGACACAAGCAACACCATCATTGACGCAAACATCAGCGTCGCGATCATCTCGTAACTCATGCGACGTCAACCTCGCGCGCAGCACTGATATATTTGATGATCATCGAGATGGTTTGCAGGATCATCAGGACGATACAGCCGACCATCAACATCTTGATCGGGATCACCGAAGGGTTCCACATCGAAAACCGCTTTTCATTGGTCGAAATGGCGTATTCCAGACTGCTGATAGATCCAAAGAGCATGACGCAAAGATAAAATAACAGGCAGAACACCGTGACAGCGTCCAGACGCGCCTTTCCCCGGTCGGACAAGTTGTCATAGAACAGGTCCATGCGCACATGTGTGTTGTCTTTCAGCGTCTTGGCACCGCCCATGAAATAATAGGCCGCCAGAGTGAACTGCGCGAGTTCGACCGGCCAGTGCAGCGGTATCTGGATAACGTTGCGAGTCACGGCGTCCAGCAACAAGACCGCGACCATGGCAAATATCAAATACATGGCAACATAGCCGACATAGTCCGACATCCGGTCGACGACAGTGACATAGGTCCGCAACGTTTTCTTCATTGAGCTCTTATTCCCCTATCATCACGTCAGGCATGAAGCACGCATTGGGCGGCCTCCAACGCTTGCCTGAACCCGCTGTCAGGTGACTGATCACAGACCAGCATGTCAACATCGTCAAGTCGGCAGACCTGAAACGCCGCGCGCCTGCCCAGCTTCGACCGATGCGCCAGAACAACCGTTTGATGCGCATGCGCCATCATGGCGCGGGCTACTTGCGCTTCATCAAAGTCGGAATCCATTGCACCTGCATCCGCATCCAGAGCGGCAACCGTAAGAATTGCCCGATCCGCCCGAAACCGAGCGATTTGTTCAATGACCATGGGTCCAGCGGTCTCTGCATTGTCGCCCGAAAACGCCCCCCCCAGAAGATATACCTTTGTCCCCGAAGCCCGCCCCATCACCTGCGCCAGACGGACTGAGTTAGTTATGACAGTCAACCTGTCAATCTTGGCAAGTTCCTCTGCGCATATGAGTGTGGTGGACCCGGTATCAATAAAAACCGTCTCGCCCGGCTCAACAATTCCCACAAGTTTTTCGGCGATGCGCGCCTTGGCGCTGGAATCTTCCGCCATACGTTCGTCAAAGCTGCCCTCGGCATGAAGCCGAAGCGGTTTCGCCCCGCCGTGAATTTTTTGGAGTGCACCTGTCTCGGCAAGTTTGCCAAGGTCGCGCCGGATCGTTTCCAGCGATACCTCAAACGCATCTGCCAGCGCCTCGACCGTGATCTGTCCGGTCCGACCAACCAGTTCGGCAATCTCGGACCGGCGCTGCTTTGGCGTCATGTCGTGTCATCCCCGCTTCCCCGACATCAACTTTAGCTGCCCCGGGGGTGACTATGTCAACCGCAAACTCGTCCATTTCTGATTGTTCGGTCATTTTTTGGCGCAATAATTGACTGAATGGTCACTCTGTGTCAAAAATTTCTAAGGCGCTTACGGCCCGATCTGAAGCAGATGGACAAATTCTATGGCCGACAAATTTCCAGAAACAGACACTGTCCACGACGCTGTCATAGTCGGTGGCGGTGTAATCGGATGCGCCACCGCGAGGCGCCTGACGCTCGAAGGCTGGCGAGTCGTATTATTGGAAAAAGCCGTCGATCTGCTGGACGGCGCATCCAAAGGCAACAGCGCCATACTGCACACTGGCTTTGATGCCCCACCCGGATCGCTCGAACAACGTTGCGTGGCAGATGGATACGCGGAATACTTGGAGATCCACGAAGAACTTGGCCTGCCATTGGACCGTGCCGGTGCACTGGTAATTGCGTGGAATGCCGAAGAAGAGGATTTGTTGCCCGACCTGATGGCACAGGCGCGCGAAAACGGTGTCGACGACGTCGCGCTTTTAAGCGCAAACCAAACCCGCCGGTTGGAACCTGAACTGGCGCGCGGCCTCAAGGCCAGTTTTCGCGTTCCACGAGAATACCTGATCGATCCTTGGTCAACCCCACATGCCTACGTTCAACAGGCTGTTGTTAACGGCGCATCGATCGTGCGTTGCTGTGCTGTAACAGGCGGGAAATATGACGGCGATCAGTGGCAACTCCAAACCAGTCTTGGGGTGGTTCGGGGCCGTATTGTGATCAACGCAGCAGGACTTTTTGGCGACAAAGTTGATGAAATGCTGATGGGGCGACAGGACTTCACAATCCGCCCCCGCAAGGGGCAATTTGTGGTCTATGACAAACCAGCCGCAAAGCTGACCCGTCACGTATTGTTGCCTGTGCCGAACAAAATAACCAAGGGTATCGTGGTGTGCCGCACCGTTTTCGGCAACCTGTTGGTTGGGCCAACAGCCGAGGAACAGGAGGATCGCGAGACGGCAGAGTTGGTCCCGGAAACACTCGCAGCACTTCGTCAGCGTGGAGCGGAGATACTGCCCGCACTTGCCGGAGAAGATATTACCGCCGTTTATGCCGGGCTGCGTCCGGCGACTGAATTTAAGGATTACCAGATCCGCAGCCATCCTGGTCTGAAATACGTGAGTGTCGGCGGCATACGATCAACCGGACTCAGTTCGGCCTTAGGGACCGCGCGTTATGTTCACAGTCTTTGCGCGGATATTCTGAACCGCAGTGCCTTGCCCGATCCGCTTGTGCCACCGCGCATGATGCTCGCCGAAGACCAGACACGCGATTGGCAACGTCCGGACAATGGCGGCATTGTCTGCCACTGCGAAAGGGTCACGCGCCGCGAGATCGAAGCGGCGCTGGATGGCACAGCCGGTGCGCTAAGCCTTGCAGGGTTAAAGCGTCGGACGAGGGTGACGATGGGGCGGTGTCAGGGCAATTACTGTGCCGCCACCTTGGCGGCGATCACCAAAGGCCGAATTGTGCCAGCGATTGCGAAAACAGTTGATGATGGTTGACCCCCCCACAAACTGCGACATCGCGATTGTTGGTGGCGGGCCGGCAGGCCTTGCCGCAGCAACCCACTTGCGCAAGGCTGGCATGGGTTCTGTTGTTGTTCTGGAACGGGAGCCAGCCGCCGGTGGTGTCCCACGCCATTGTGGGCATTATCCCTTCGGGTTGCGGGAATTCAGACGTTTGATGAAGGGGCCGGATTACGCCCGCAGGTTGGTTTCAGAGACCGAGGCGGCAGGTGCGACGATCTGTACAGGCGCTACCGTAACCGCGCTGCTCGCGGGGCCGCGGCTACAAATTGCAACAGCGCGCGGGATTGGCGAGATTTCCGCGTCGTTGGTCCTGTTGGCCACCGGCGTGCGCGAAACATCACGAGCCGCGAGGCTGTTGGGGGGCACAAAACCCGCTGGAGTGATAACCACGGGAACCTTGCAAAGCATGGTCTATCTGGATCGATCGCGTCCTTTTCGCCACCCGGTCATCCTTGGGACCGAGCTTGTTTCGTTTTCCGCAATCATGACCTGCCGACATCTGGGGATCCAACCAGTTGGCATGATCGAGCCGAGCAACCGGGCAACAGCGCGTTGGCCTGCCAGCCAGTTTCCACGCCTGACAGGCGTCCCGTTGCATCTTGATACCGAATGCAGATCAATCCAGGGGCGCGACACTGTGACGGGCGTCACGGTTAAGAATGCCAACAAAACCCACACTATCGACTGCGACGGCGTGATTGTGAGTGGCAAATTCCGCCCCGACGCACCGCTGCTGCATACCAGCAAATTAGAATACGACCCGGCTAGTGGCGGGCCTGTAGTGGATCAGTACGGGCGCTGCTCGGATCCTGACTACTTTGCCGCCGGGAACTTGCTGCGTGCCGTCGAAACCGCCGGGTGGAGCTGGAACGAGGGGCGACAGATGGCAAATATCATGGCTGCCGCGCTCAAAGGGTCGCTTCCGGATACGCGCGCCCTGAGCATTAAAACCGACAGTAAAGCTTTGGGTTATTGCGTGCCGCAAACTCTGTCTCCGCCTTGTGGCGTGACGCCGTTGCCCAGCATTCAGTTGCGCGTCAATCGCCCATTTCGGGGGCGTGTGGCGTTACTTGCCGACGGGAAAGAGGTTGTTGCCCGATCTATCAACACGCTGCCAGAGCGTCGCATCCTGCTGACTTGTCCTGATATCCCAGGTGGATCCGAATTTGAACTCCGAATGGAAGAAAACGCGTCATGAAGACACTCGCCATTGATCAGGGCACCACCAGCACCCGTGCCCTAATTGTCCGTCCCGACGGGCGCGCTGACGTCATTCATTCGGTACCACATCAGCAATTCTACCCTGCCCCCGGACGTGTGGAACACGATGCAGAAGAGTTGATTGCGAATGTGCTTGCCTGCCTCGATGCGGCAAACGGTATCGAGGGAGTTGGCGCTGTCGGGCTTTCCAATCAGGGTGAGAGCTGTCTGGCGTGGGACGGCGAAACCGGACAGCCCCTCGGTCCCGTCATTGTTTGGCAGGATGACCGGACGGCGGACGACCTCAAACCACTGCGCTCGCAGGCCGATCTTGTAATGGAACGTGCCGGATTGCCGTTGGATTCTTATTTCTCGGCCTCGAAATTGGGGTGGATTTTGCGCAATACGCCAAAGGCAAGCGAACTGGCGGCCAAAGGCAGGCTGCGCATGGGAACGACAGATGCGTTCTTTCGCGACCGTCTTACGGGGCGTTTTGAAACTGATGCAACAACCGCCTCACGTACGTCGCTGATGAACCTAGAAACCTGTACATGGGATCCCGACCTGTGTGCATTGTTTGGCGTTCCGGTTGCTGTGCTTCCATCGATCCGACCGACAACTGGTGATCTGGGAACATTAGAAGGCCCCGGCCTGCAGTTGCGCGCCAGCATCGTTGATCAACAGGCCGCGCTTTATGGCCATGGGTGCAAGGTGGCAGGAGATGCAAAAATCACCTTTGGTACTGGTGCATTCGCCCTGAGTGTCACCGGCCCGGATCTGATCCGGAGTGAGGGAGGACCACTGCCGACCGTCGCATGGCAGAAGGCCACAGAACCCGCAACATACGCGCTTGACGGCGGCGTTTATGCAGCGTCGTCGGCGATCAACTGGGCCAAAGGTTTGGGCCTGTTTGGCCAATTTTCCGACATCAACGCATTTGAGAGAGAGAACACAATTGCGCAAGGGTTGGCGTTTGTGCCATCCCTCGCGGGTCTGGCCTGCCCTCATTGGAACCGAAATGCGCGTGGAGCATGGATGGGTCTGAACTTGGACACAGACAAGGCCGACATGATGCAGGCGATCCTTGAAGGCATTGCATTTCGCATGGCCGAGGTCGTGGCGGCAATGAATCAGCTTCAGCCCGTCAATGGCACAATTTCGATTGACGGCGGATTGTCAGCAAATCCCTATTTTTGCCAGTTCCTGTCTGACGTTCTCGCCCGCGATATTGTTGTTTCAGATGAGGCCGAACTGACGGGAAAAGGCGTTGCCATGCTGGCTGCCGAAGCGGCAGGGACCCATATTTCGTCCCACATGAACGGGACGCGGGTCAAGCCTCGTGAGCTTGACCCGATTTGGATTGATAGGTTTTCAGCAGCGCGCGACGCCGTTCAGCATTTCGGCGCGCGCTGAATCAATTGGGCGATTGTCAGTCGGGCAAAGACCCTTTTGAGTGGCCTGACATGCCTCCCGAAACCTCTTCTGTAGCTTCTGCGGCGAGTTCCTCAGGTAGGACGAGGTTCAACACAATCGCGATCAAAGCGGCGGGCAGAATACCGGAAGCACCCAGAATACGCAGGAAGTCCGGCAGATGCTGTAGTGCATTGGCAGAACCCGGCGCGACATTCATCACTTCGAGTTGCAGTCCCAATCCGACCGACATTGCCACGGCAAATATCACCATGTTGCGCCGGTTCCAGTTCACATCCGACAACATCGAAATACCAGCAGCGACCACCATACCAAACATCACGATCACGCCACCGCCCAACACCTCGATAGGAATGGTGCGGATCAGGCCGCCAACTTTGGGGACAAGGCCGCACACGATCAGAAATATTGCGCCAATCGTCACGACGTGCCGGCTCATCACACCGGTCATGGCAATCAGACCAACGTTCTGACTGAACGATGTGTTGGGAAATCCGCCAAAGATACCTGCAAGAGCACTACCAAAACCATCCGCATAGGTTGCACCGGTGATTTCCTTGTCCGTCGCCTCGCGCCCGGCACCACCTTTGGTAATCCCCGATACATCGCCAACGGTTTCAACTGCCGAAACAAAGGCCATAAGACAAAAACCGATCACCGCGGCGGCGCTGAATTCGAACCCGTATTTGAACGGCTGCGGTAGCGCAAACGCGGACGCGCGCCCCCAACTTGTCGAAATCGCCTCAAACGTCAGCATGCCCATGAACAGCGCGTAGATATATCCGGCGATGATACCGACCAGCACCGCAGACACGGCCAGCATTCCGCGCGCAAAAAACTTCAGGCCCAGCGTCACAAAAATTACGACCAACGCAGCGGACCAGTTCAGCAGACTGCCGTACTCTGGCAAGTCCCGCAGCTTGGCAGGCACGCCGCCAGCTGCATATTCAATGCCAACCTTGACTAGAGCAAGGCCGATCATCGTAACCACAAGCCCTGTCACCAGCGGCGGCAAGGCAAACCGTATCTTGCCAATGAACGTCCCCAGAAAGGCATGAAACAAACCGCCTATGACTACGCCGCCAAATAAGGCGGCCAAACCGTCAACACCTTTGCCTGCAACAAGCGGGATCATAATCGGAATAAAAGCGAACGACGTGCCCTGGACAATCGGCAATGCCGCACCAACCGGTCCGATTGTCACTGTCTGCAACAGTGTCGCAACACCAGCAAAGAGCATCGACATCTGGATCATGTACAGAAGCTCAGGAAAATCAGGAGAGTTGGATCCGAAACCAAACCCGGCGGCCCCTGCAACGATAATTGCTGGTGTCACATTCGACACAAACATCGCCAGAACGTGCTGGATGCCCAGTGGCACAGCCTTGTAAAGGGCGGGGGTATAATTTGGATCCCGGAGCTGTTCCGGCGTTCCGATGGAAGTATCAGCCATTTCTTGTCCCTCTTGGTTACGTGCCGATCTTGATGCGGCTTCTTTTCTCTGTCTATTCAATTCTGTAAGGCGTTTCGAACCAGTGTTCTTCCAGGTTGTCCCCATCCCCGATGCGATCAATAACACCAAATATGCCAGTTCCCTGAAGGGGTGCCAAAACACCATGCCAGACATTGCGGTGCAGATTGATCCCCTGTCCCGGCGACGTCAGAAACGCCAGCGGAATACCGGGTGTGCCTGCAGTGTCTGGGGCCACGATTACCAAAAACGGTCCTTCGCTCATCGGGATAAAGGCCTGACTGCCCCCGGGGTGCCGTTCGACCATATCTAAGTCATAGGGCAGAGCTCGGAGTTGGGCGTGAAACAGACTGATCCCCGCACGCCCATCGCCAAAGTCCAGCACCGCACGATCATGAAAGCGACCACAAAGACCCTGATTGATCAATTTGTCGGGCGTGCCCACGCAGCCCAGTACTTCGCCAAACGGTGCGAATGCTCCGGGCGTGAGCGGCGCGGTGCGAATGATCGCGGTCATAAGGCTGCAATTCCTTTAACTCTGTTTCGCGTGAGGCACGTCTCTTATTACTGCTCTACGCCAAAATAATCTTATTCGTTATCAAAAAAAACACGAAACACTGTTTTGGGCCGAGGCCTTTCCCTTTGGCTCTAATGAATTCAAAGTGTTGTTGTCGGAAAAAGGATACGTACATGGCTGGCTATCTCACAACTCATATTCTGGATACAGCCCGGGGCTGCCCCGCCGAAGGGATCAAGATTGAGTTGTATCGACTGGACGGCGAAAACCGTCAACACCTTAAGACGCTGGCGACGAACTCGGATGGGCGCACGGACGAACAGATTTTGCCTTCAGAGGCGTTTACAACTGGCACCTACGAATTAGTGTTCCACGCTGGTGATTATTTGACCCGCATCGGAGTGTCGCCCGAAAGCCCCCGTTTTCTGGATGTCATCCCGCTGCGCTTTGGCATGTCAGAGGCAACGCATTACCACGTGCCTTTGCTGCTCTCGCCTTTTGGATATTCCACCTACCGGGGCAGTTGAACCAGCGCCTCGGATGCGCGCACGGCTGTCCGAACCTTATCGGTCATGAATTCCATGAATAAGCGCGTTTTTGGGTCCTGGTGACGCTTGTGCGTAAAGAGGCATGCCATCTGGATCGGAACTGGCGGTGACTCCTCGATCACCGGGACAAGACGCCCTGCGCCTAGATGCTCGGCCACCTCGAAAACCGGTTTCAGTGCAATCCCTTGTCCGTCTAAGGCCCAGTCCGTAAGAACATCTCCATCATCGGATTCCAGCCTGCCTTTCACTGCAAATTTGCGGGGTCCGTCTTTGGTCATTAGTCGCCACTGAAACTCTGCAGCACCCGGAAACCTGAGGTTCAGGCACTCAAATTTACCATCGACCAGATCCTGCCCCTGCATCGGCGTGCCATGTTCAGCGAGGTATGCGGGAGACGCGCACAACACGCGCTGACAATCGGCAATCGCACGGATGCGCAAATTGCTATCCTGCGGCTGGCCAAGAAAAAACGCGACGTCTAACCCCTCCTTGGGCAGATCGACATTGCGATCCGTCAATCGCAAACGCACATCAACCATCGGATATTGTGACGCAAATTCAGGCACATGCGGTGCAATAAGCCGTCGCCCGACTCCTAAGGGGGCAGCAACGTGAAGCTGGCCTTTGGGGTTATCCGTCAGATCCATGACCTGAGCTTCGGCCTGATCGACGGCCTCAAGAACGCCGCACGCCCCTGTGTAAAACGCCTGCCCCTGCGCGGTCGGTGTCAGAGAGCGCGTGGTGCGTTGAAAAAGGCGCACACTCAGATGTTCTTCTAGTTGGGAAATACGCGATGATGTTACGGCGGGGGAAATGCGCAAATCCCGGCCGGCCGCCGACATGCTGCCCAATTCGTAGACACGCACAAAGGTTCTGATGTTATCGAAGTACGACATTGTTCGCTTTTTTTTGATACAGCTAGATAATATATGGGAATACAGAAGAAAGCTTTGTCTGGCTAGACTGCAGCGAACACATCGGAGAACCAAGATGCAGGATATTGCGATCATTTGGGACTGGATTGCATTTGCGGTCCGCTGGCTACACGTCGTGACCGCGATCGCTTGGATCGGTTCATCGTTCTATTTTGTGGCCCTTGATCTTGGATTGCGAAAAACACCGCATTTGCCTGCGGGAGCCCATGGTGAAGAATGGCAGGTCCACGGCGGCGGGTTTTATCACATCCAAAAATACCTCGTAGCCCCGGAACAGATGCCAGAGCATCTGATCTGGTTCAAATGGGAAAGCTACGCGACATGGCTTTCCGGCGCAGCGATGTTGATGATCGTGTATTGGGTTGGGGCAGAACTGTATCTGATCGATGCGAACAAGGCTGACATTTCGGTCTGGCAGGGGATCGTTATTTCCGCCGCATCCCTGACAGTTGGCTGGATTCTGTATGATTTTCTGTGCAAATCCAGATTAGGAGAGCACCCTACTGCCTTGATGTTGCTTCTTTTTGCAATACTAGTTGCGATGTCATGGGGTTACGATCAGATATTTACCGGGCGCGCGGCGATGCTTCATCTTGGTGCGTTCACGGCGACGATCATGACAGCGAATGTGTTTTTTATCATCATGCCGAACCAACGTATCGTTGTTGCGGACCTTAAGGCCGGGCGCACGCCAGATCCGAAGTACGGCAAAATTGCCAAGCTACGTTCGACTCACAACAACTATCTGACGCTGCCGGTGGTGTTCCTCATGCTATCCAATCACTATCCGTTAGCGTTTGGAACTGAATACAGTTGGCTGATCGCGAGCCTCGTCTTTTTGACCGGCGTTACCATTCGCCACTACTTCAACACGATGCACTCAACGGGCAAAGGACCCCATTGGACTTGGGCCGTGACTGTCTTATTGTTTGTGGTCATGGCATGGCTTTCCACTCTTTCGGGGCACGAAACGCTGGAAGAATCCGAGGCGCGTGCCTTTACGCCTTACGAACAAAAATTCGCAGAGGCTGAAGGCTTCGAGGCGGCGCATGAGATTGTACTGGGCCGCTGTTCTATGTGTCACGCGCGCGAACCGTTCTGGGATGGCATTCGCTGGGCGCCCAAAGGCGTATTTCTGGAAACACCTGCAGATATCGCCAAAAACGCGAGCGCCATATATCTGCAAGCCGGCGTAAGCCACGCCATGCCGCCGGCGAACATCACCGGGATTGAGCAGGATGAGCGCCAAAAAATCGCGATGTGGTTTCGGGCCGGAAATTCCTGATACATTGATTTATTGTTTCGCTACTGCCCGAGACGGGGAAATCTGCGCCACCCTCTTTACTTCCAGCCAATTGATACGAATATCAATTCTTGCTTTTTTAAAAAATCAGGCGGTATAGTCCGCGGGTGGGGATAATGAATGCAAACTGTTAATTGGGATGTGACCGGGTGATCTATGATTATCTTGTCATCGGTGGTGGTATATCCGGCGCGGCGGCCGCATATGAATTGGCCGCAACTGGGTCGGTAATAATTCTGGAAGCCGAGACAGCGGCAGGCTACCATAGCACGGGTCGATCAGCCGCACTATTTACCCGTAACTACGGCAGCAGAGTTGTACGCGCGATCAATGTCGCAAGTGAACCATTTTTCAAATCACCCCCAGATGGCTTTTGTTCGACAGCCATGCTGAGCGCGCGCGGATTTCTTGCCGTGGCACCTCCGGGGCGCGAGTCGCAACTTGACCCGCTGCTGGAGAATTCGACAGATGCGGCCCCCGTACATCGTCTGGACGCTGAGCAAACGCTGGAGTTGTCGCCACTGCTCAAGCCAGAACTGGTGGCAGCAGGTGCTTTTGAGCCGGGTGTTAGCGATATGGATGTGGCCACTCTACACCAAGGTTTTTTGCGTGGGCTGAAACAACGCGGCGGGCATGTCCAACTGGGACAATGCGTCGATAGCATGCAACACACCAAAGACGGCTGGAAAGTTGCCATAAGGGACCTGACCTTCACCGCGCGTATCGTGGTAAATGCCGCCGGTGCTTGGGCAGATGAGGTCGGCCAGATGGCAGGCGCTGCCCCGATCGGCCTTGTCCCTAAGCGCCGAACCGGCATCATCGTAGATATTGCGCCCGAGATGGATCTGAGCGGCGTGCCAGCGACCGATTTCATCGGCGAAGACGCCTACGTTAAACCCGATGCGGGTGGGTTGATGGCGTCTCCTGGCGATGAAACACCAGTTGCACCACAAGATGTACGCCCCGATGAAATGGACGTGGCCGTCCTGATGGATTGGCTGCAGCGGAACACCACGTTGAAGCCCAAGCGATTATCGCACAGTTGGGCGGGCTTACGCTGTTTCGTGGAAGATGCAAACCCGGTCGTCGGTTTTGACGCGGATGTGCCCGACTTTTTCTGGCTGGCCGGACAAGGCGGGTACGGTATCATGATGGCGCCTGCGTTGGCACGCGCCACGGCCAGTTTGATCACAGAAAACACTCTGCCAGATGATCTGCTGAAAAGCGGCCTGTGCGCAGACGACCTTTCGCCGCAACGCTGCCAATCGCGACGCCCGGGTTTTCCTTTGGATTTTTCAAACAATTCACTTGCATCGGAGCTGTCACAAATATCTTAATAAACATCACTAAGCCCCGGAAACGGCGGCTTGAACCAACCCGAACGACCAAAGGCACAAAGCCTGGGCGGGTCCACTAAAGGGCACGCCGCAAATAACCAACAAGGAGACCAAAATGAGGAAGATATTATTATCCAGCGCGGCGCTGAGTGCCTTTTCTGGCGCAGCGATGGCGGCCTGCCCGGCTGTCACTGTGTCGGATTCCATGGGCGTTGCTGCAGGGGCATTCCCGCAGCAATATGAGCTGGCTGAATTTCAGGAGCTGGCCAATTGTACAATGGAAATGTCGGCCAACCCTGACATCGATGCACTGAATGCCCGTATCAAGGGAAACCCTGACCTGCCTGCGTTGGCTGACCGCTTACCTTCGGAACCGCTGGTCGTCGCGCCCTACGATGAAATCGGCCAATACGGTGGCACATTGGATGTGCTATCGAACGCAACAGAGGCGGGTACGTCGGACTTTTTGTCGGTGCGCCACGTCAATCTCGTGCGCTATTCGGATGACCTTCAGACCATCGTGCCGAACATTGCTAAATCCTGGGAATGGAACGACGACTTTACTCAACTGACATTTCATCTGCGCAAAGGCCACAAGTGGTCGGATGGTGCACCGTTTACCTCGGCCGATGTGAAATTCTGGCATGACAACCTGATGCTGGACACCAACATCTTTGAAAAGCCCAAGGATTATGTGACCGTTGGCGGTGAAACGATGACCGTCGACGCGCCAGATGAGACCACAGTGGTCTTTAATCTTCCTGCTCCAAAGCCAGGTCTTTTGGCACACTTCGCGACCCACTTTGGTCAAGGATTTCAGCCAATGCATTTCCTGGGGCAGTTCCATCCCGGCATTAATGCCGACGCGGACAGCTTTGCCCAAGGCCTTGGTTTCGAAAACGGCTATGATGCGATCAAGGCTTTTTACGGCAACTCGGACTGGACGGATACGCCCACACCGATGTTGAGCAAGCCAGACTTGGCTGCTGGTTTACCAAAGGGTACGCACCCCACGCTGGAAAGCCACATCTACATTACTGACACGACCGAAGGTCGCCATCTGGTGGCAAATCCATACTTTCACCAGGTTGATACAACCGGTCAGCAACTGCCCTATATCAGTGAGCAGGACGAAGTCTATATCAACGACAACGAAGTCCGCATCCTGAAGCTTGTCAACAATGAAGTCGACTACAAGTCGCAATCGATACAGTTGGCTTCGGCACCTATCCTGTTGGAAAATCAGGAAAGCGGCGGATACAATATCCACCTTCGCCCTGAGATCACGATGGGAGCCTTTGGCTTTAATGTGACCCATGAGGACCCGGAAAAACGCAAGGTATTCGGCGATCTTAAATTCCGCGAAGCGATGTCAATCGCGATCAACCGCGATGAATTGAACGAGGTTGGCTTTTTCGGGCAAGGCACACCCAAACAGTATGTGGGTTTCTCACCGCTGCCTGAGTTCGTGGATTCGGCTTGGGAAACCTATAAAACTGACTTCGATCAGGCTGGGGCAAATGCCCTTCTTGATGAACTCGGCTTGGTCGACACAGACGGCGATGGCATCCGTGAGTTGCCCAATGGCGACAAGCTGGTGTTGAACATGAACTTCTCAACGCAAGGCATCGCTGGTCAGACTGTTGAGCTGGTGGCGCAGTATTGGAAAGACGTTGGTATCGACTCAGTTGTCAAAGAGGTGACACCGGATGAGTATCGTTCGGCCCAATCCTCGAACAAGCTCGATGTTTCCATGTGGCGGAAAGGTCAGCCCATGGCGATTGTGCTTGGCAACAATGAGCTTTGGGTGCCTCCGTTTGAAAACTACTTTGGTAACCGGACCGGTATGCTCTGGGCTGAGTGGGTCGATAGCAACGGCGCCGCAGGGGTTGAACCACCGGAAGCAGTCAAGCAACTGATGGCTGACGTGAATACGCTGCAGTCTGCGGATCAGGCCAGTGCTGAGTTTGCTGAAACTGGTGAGCGCATGGTCAAGAACATGGTAGAAAACCTGTTCTTCATCGGTACGGTCAATGCGCCTGCGCCTATTTATCAGAGCGCAAAGCTGCATAACTTCACTGACTTCAAAACCCATTCCTACGAGTACTACCGGACCTATCCTTACCGGGCCTCGCAGTGGTGGCTGTCAGAATAACCACCTCGTAAACTGCAAGAACTCGGCGGGCATCTCAGGTTGCCCGCCTACCTTACGCACAAGCGCGTTCAACCGTACGTAATACGGCAAATGCGCAAATACGGATCGGGAATATGCTGCAATTCGGGCGCTTCGTTTTTGTCAGGGCTTTGATGGCAATCACCACGCTGATTATCGTGTCTCTGGTTGTTTTCTCTCTTATGGAGCTTGTCCCCGGCGACTGCGCTGAACGCTATCTCGCTTTCAAGAACACGCAAGGTTCTGGCATCTCTGTCGCAGACATTGAACTTGAACGACAACGACTTGGCCTTGACAGGCCGTTTCTTACCCGCTGGGCCAGCTGGATCGTAAATGCCTTTCAGGGCGAATACGGTGACAGTTGCATTCTAAGGGTTAACATCGCTCAGCTTCTGGGCGCGAAATTCTGGCTTTCTTTAGGTATCTGTCTTGCCTCACTGGGACTTGCCTATGCAATCGCAATCCCGGTCGGCATCATTTCAGCCGCCTCCAACAACCCACTTCTCAACAACAGTCTGCGTATCGTGAGCTATCTTGGTCTGGCAATGCCTAACTTCCTGCTGGCGTTGATGATCATGCTGTTATCAACGGTATGGTTTGGGGAAACACTGACCGGGCTCTTCAGTAAGGAATTCCGAGATGCCCCCTGGGATTGGGCCAAGTTTGTCGACTTGCTGAAACACGCCTGGCTACCAATTTTCATTCTGGGGTGGTCGGCCACCGCCTTTGCCCTGCAAACAGTCCGGGCGCTTATGTCTGACGAAATTGGCAAGCTGTATGTGACTGCTGCTGCCGCCCGTGGCGTTTATGGTCGCAAGTTATTGTGGCGCTACCCTGCCCGACATGCTCTGGGACCTATCGTCAACTCATTGGGTTTCGACCTTAACCGGATCTTCAACGAATTGCCCATTGTGGCCCTGATCCTGACGTTAACAGAGGCCGGCGCCCTACTTATCGAGGCCCTCGCCCGATCAAATGATCAGCAACTCGCTGGCGCGATCATTTTCTTGCTTACCGCATCAATCGTGACGCTCAATTTCTTTACGGACATTCTTTTGGCCGTCATTGATCCGCGCGTCCGCAAAAGCATTCTGAGGTAACCGCTATGACTGATGTGATTAACGACACGTTGCAGGACCAGAGTGCCAAGGAAGCGTATTTTACCGCCTCTCAGGGGCAGCTTATTTGGGCAAGGTTTAAGAAACAGCGCGCGGCGCTGATCGCTGCCATTGTTCTGTTCGTGCTGATCCTGTCGGGAGTATTCGCGCCGTTTTTGTCCCCTTATGATCCGACGATTGCAGGGCGCGACAAGGACTATACCAATGGTGCGCCGCAAATCCCGCAGTTCTGTGACGTCAACGGGTGTTCCCCCCGACCCTTTATCCATGCGGTCAAGCGCGAACGATCAATGGCGACGAATTTCCGCTGGGTGACGACCATTGATGAAGACACCCGCCTTTACATGAAATTCTTTGTTGAGGGCGACAAATACAAGCTCTTTGACTTCATCCCGATGGATACACATCTGTTTGGCGTTAAAGACGGTAAAATCCATCTCTTTGGAACAGATGAAGACGGGCAGGATATCTTTTCGCGCACGCTTCATGCGATCTGGACGTCCGTGAAAGTAGGCACAATCGGTGTTCTCATCGCCTTTGTTTTGGCACTGATCATCGGAGGAATCTCAGGATACTATGGCGGCTGGATAGACGGGGTACTCCAGATGATCACCGATGCGGTCCGAACAGTGCCGGCGATCCCGCTTTTCATGGCGGTGGCGGCTTTTATGCCGCCCGAGATGACTGCAGAGGCCAGGTTTTTCTACATATCCCTTATTCTCGGCTTCATCGGCTGGCCTACATTAGCACGACGAGTGAGAACCCATTTGCTGGCGGAGCGAAACCAGGAATATGTGCTAGCGGCGCAACTTTGCGGAGCTAAACCCGGTCATGTGATCCGCAAACATCTGTTGCCGAGCTTCACCAGCTATATCATCGTCGATCTAGTGATTTCGTTTCCCTATATGGTCCTTAGCGAAACCGCTCTTTCTTTTATCGGTCTGGGCTTGAAGGATCCGGTCAGCTCGCTGGGAGTGATGCTGCAAAAGGCCACCAGCGCCGATGTTTTGCTGAACTATCAATGGTACTTCATTCCCGTGATATTCTTCATCGCTTTGGTAATGGCTTTTGTGTTTGTGGGTGATGGTTTGCGCGATGCCGCAGACCCTTACGGAGATGTTAAGAAATGAGCCGCCTGATTGATGTCGAAAATCTGACGCTGAAATTCGATACGGATGAAGGCAGGATTACGGCCGTGGACAATGTATCCTTCAGCATTGAAGCAGGCGAGGTCATGGGCCTTGTTGGGGAAAGCGGGTCAGGAAAATCCGTCACGGCCAAATCGCTGATGAAGCTGAACCCGCGCAATGCGATCTACGGCGAAGATACCAAGGTAACCCTGCATCTTGAGGATGGCCCGGTTGACGTCATGTCTTTGCAATCGCCTAAAGATATGGAGATTGTGCGCGGCGGCGCGATATCGTTGATTTTTCAGGAACCGATGGCCAGCTTTGCCCCTGCCATTTCCATTGGCGACCAGATGGTCGAACAATTGATGATCCACTCCAGCTTTTCCAAGGCGCAAGCCAAGGAAGTTTCCATCGAGATGTTGGACCGCGTCGGCATATCAGACGCCTCGTCTCGATTTGGACAATACGCGTTTGAACTGTCTGGCGGCATGCGGCAACGCGCGATGATCGCCATGGCCCTGTCGACGAAACCTAAACTGTTGATCGCGGATGAACCAACAACGGCGCTGGATGTGACCATTCAGGCGCAGGTGATCGACCTGATGAAGGACCTCGTCTCAGAATTTGGAATGGGGATCATCTTCATCACCCACGATCTTGGCGTGATTGCTCAGACGGCAGATACGGTTGCTGTCATGTATCTGGGGCGGATCGTAGAAAAAGGCACCGTGCGCGATGTGATCCGTCGCCCTGCCCACCCCTACACACGCGGATTGCTGGCGGCATTGCCGACGCTGGATGACATCGAAGCGCCCCTGACCCCGATTCCCGGAGATATCCCATCGCCGTTGGAACGCCCCCCTGGATGTGTCTACAACACCCGTTGCCAAGAACTCATCGGCCCAGTTTGTACCCAGAAAATACCGGAATTTTCTCAGGTCAGCGCCGATCACAAGGCGGCCTGCCACCTGCATGATCCGCAAGGAGGTGCCGCATGAGCGACAAGCCTTTGATGACGGCCAAGGGGTTGTCTGTTCATTACCCATTGCGGGGCGGTCTGTTTGGTCCAAAGCCTTTTGTGCGCGCCGTCGAAAACGTCAACGTCGAGATTGCACCGGGCAGTTTCTTTGGCCTCGTCGGGGAATCGGGGTCGGGAAAAACGACTCTGGGCCGTGCCATGTTGCGCGCCGCGCCCATCAGCAAAGGCGATGTCACCTTCGATGACGGTGAAGTCGCCTATTCTTTGAAAGATCTGGGCAAAAAGGAACTTCAGGATTACCGCAAACGCGCCCAGCTGATTTTTCAAGACCCTTATGCGGCGCTTAGTCCACGCATGACTGTGCGTGACATCATTGCGGAACCTCTTGAGGTCATGGGGTTGACAAATTCACGCGCGGAAACGGACGAACGCGTGCGCGAGATCGCCGCCAAATGCCGGTTGAACGTCGAACATTTGCGCCGGTTCCCACACGCGTTCTCGGGGGGACAGCGACAACGCATTTCTATCGCGCGCGCCCTTGTATCCGGCCCGAAGTTCATCGTGGCAGATGAAAGCGTCGCTGCATTAGACGTATCCATTCAGGCGGATGTTCTCAACCTTCTGAAAGCCATCCAGCAAGACATGGGGCTGACATTCCTGTTTATTAGCCATGACCTCAGCGTGGTGGCGCACGTCTGTGACCACGTTGCGGTGATGTATCTGGGCCGGTTGGTCGAGACGGCACCGACCCGATCGCTGTTTTCCGAACCTCGCCACCCCTACACGCGGGCGCTTCTTTCTGCGATCCCCTCACTGGATCCCGATGATCGGGGCAAGGCGCAGAAACTCGAAGGAGAAATTCCGTCACCGACAAACCCGCCGCCGGGATGCAAATTCCAGACCCGATGCCCTTATGCCATCGACCGCTGCCGTGTTGAAGAACCGACCCTTGAAAGTGCCGGAACCGAGCATTTTGTATCCTGCCACAGGTGGAAAGAACTGGCCGAATAGAACCTGACGACCAAGGAATTGAATGGTGTAGTCACATTCAGTCCGGCTGTAGGCCTGCTGCAAAGTCGCCGTGCAAGTCATGAAAGATGCCTGAAATCAATGGCGATGCGCTGTGATGCATGAAATGATTATTTTTTGACTGTACAGAATGTCTGTTCCAAAACCCGGAATACAATTCCTTTCGCGCTTATGCAGGGCGACGGGTCGGAAAGGTCGATGCATCTCTTGCCCGGATAAACTCCAGCCAGAATGAGTGATCCAGTTCATTGCGAAATGTAAGGCCGGCCTTGGCAGGCCCACCTGTCAGGGTAGCCGCAGGGACGGAGCCGACCCGGCCGCAGAACCTGCTATTTGGCTTGGCATATTTCTCTGTTACTCGTTTGGCTTCGGCGGGGGAGTAAATCGTGCTTTTTGCAGTTCCGTAGCGATCGCTCAGCATTTTTTGGGCCAAAGCAATGTCGGCGGCGGACGGACGGCCCGGGCGAGATATCATTGACGCGACCCAATACGGCAAGGGCGGCTCCGAGATGTTGGAATTCACAAATTTCATCCCAGTGGCTAGTGAGCCAAAGTCGATCTTGTCAAGCAGTGCGCCAGCGGGGCCATGCGGATGTTTGACGGCGGCGCGAAAAGGGATGAAGTGAATATTTCTTTGCTGGAAATTCTTTAGCAAGAAATCCAGCAGGTCGTTGTAATCCAGAAACACACCCGTTGCGAAATTCGACGACAGCGCCTGATCCAGAAAATGGGGCCACATCAGGTTGGGACAGGCTGGAAGCACCTGAAAATAAATCGACTGGAGCAATGACAGCTGATCGCGCACCAGACACACAATTTCAATCTCATCAAAGGCTTTCGTCCAATTCAGGATTGTCATGAAATCGACTCGAGACCCTATACTTCCCCGCGACATTTCTTCGGTTGAAATGAGCACAGTATTGTTGGTGGGTCCCTGCGTTTTTGCGATATGGCGCCAGTGATTTTCGGCTGGTGCATTCAGGGAATAATGATCCGGCAGGGAAATCCAAGTCGTAACCAACCCGTGGTGTCCCCGTCCAAGTCTGGGGTAAACGAGGCCATGCTGGTTTAGGTAGGCTTGGTTTTTCGCGAAGGTGTCCTGAATGGACGTGCTGGCAGTTTTGTGCATTCCAATGTGCAGGATGAGCTTGGACATATCAGTCATATCCCCGCTTTACTGCCTGTATTTCATCCGAGAAAACATCGAGATAGGCCGATCCATATTGCTGACTCGGCTCCAGGACAGCTTTCTCGGCCCACTCATTCCAGGCATTCAAGAAAAGCTCATTGCGGTAGGAGTGCGGGATTCGGTGCTCAAAACAATCCCTGACCCAGCGTCGAAACGATAAGGGGTTCGATCCAAAAGCGAAATGAGCATCCAAACCGCGCCGGGCCGTATTATCCCATGACGGCATCACGCCGGCAATTGTATTGGATGGAAGGATTTCAAAATAGTCTGCTTCGCAACTTTTGCGGACGACAGCTCTGTAATCGTAAACCAGCCCACGAAATCCCGCCCGCATGTCCAGATGCAGCAGATTACCCGATGGTCCACCATATATGAAATCGTCGTTTCCAACCAGACCATGAGGCGGCATTTCGATCCAGAAATCGACAACATCATCCGGCAATATGGTCTCGCCGTTGACATGGAATCTCACCGCGCCAATCTCGACTTCCCCAATTCCCATCTGGCGCCATGCATCACGCAAACGGTCTATGTTGGTTTCCGGGTCAGGTAGATCTTCAGGTCGATAAATGACAAATCGCGGGCGTTTGCCGTCTGGTCGCTGATAACGCTTGTCTTCAAAGTAGGGTGCTAGATCGCTTGCAATCGACGCTTCAAACCCATCGCTGTAGGTTTGCGACATCAGTACATCTCCCGACAAGCCATCCCAGTTTCTGCGCCAGCTTTCATTTGCCCAACACAGATAGAACGGAAAATCAACGTCCTGTCTGTCCATAAGATTATCGATCGGTTTCTCGAGGACCCGTGCGCCATCGAACCAATAAAAATACACGCAAAATGCATCAATGCCCGCCGCCCTTGCCATCGCGGACTGCTCGCCCAAGACATCGGTTTGGCGCAGATCGTAAAAACCAAGAGAATCAGGAAGATAGGGATGGTTGTGAAGCGGCAGGTTTGGCTGCGCGCGAGCTGCGGCTTGCCATTCTGTATAGCCTTTGCCCCACCACGCGTCATTTTCTGGGATCGGATGAAACTGAGGCAGATAAAACGCTGTCACAAAATTCGGGGGCGCGACAGCCGCAGATGTTTCCGCTTCGAGTTCCAACTGATGGGTCTGTAGTATCTTGTGTCCGCTTTCCAGAGCGATAAAACCCACCGCTCGTTCAAACGCATGAGCAAGCGTGCCATCAACCTGACCACGCTCGACCTCAAAATCACTTTGGGTCAGGCGAATGCCGCGGAACATCTCGATCATTTCAGGTTTGATCCAATACATCGATCCGGCTGGAAACGACAATTCGGGATCCTGGCCCAATGTTATTTCCAGCCGCCTGAGTAAGTTCCTCGTGGTGTTCTTGTTAATTGACCACCAACGCTTGTCTTCGTAATGCTGGCCATCTGCCACCCACAGCATCGTATCACCATGCTGCGCAAATCGATTTAGCATTTCGCCCGTATCACGGCCGCGCAGCAGACCCGAAATCAGGCGATCCCGCCAATGTGACCCATCCTGCCTGTGGGGCGACTTTTTTGTGTGCAGCTTGCAAACGGCCCGATATCCTGACAGCAAACCGCTATTCACGAAATGTAGGAACGGAAAAATATCGCGACCATGATTGGGCATCTTGATGACAATTGCCTTTGGAAAGTCCGCCAATACAGCCGCCTTGGCCTGATCATGCGTGTCGCCGACCACACAGATACTAACAAATAGATCGAATTCGATATCCAGCCCCCGCAACCGCAACGAGAATTCTTCCCAGAGATCATGGTAATAGAGGTGGATGACGATGGCATAGTTGGATCGCGTCTTGACGGATGCCACTATTCCCCTCAGCCCCGTGGGAGGCACGTCGGACGGGCCTGCCGAAGGCAGAAGGTCTTTTGTCAGGCGCGCTTCACTTGCGCCATGTCGGATGAAGTGAAGAAACGGGTGTTTGACGCCGCTCAAGTCATAGTTCAGCCGTTTGTATTCATTAGGCGAAAATTCTGGATTTGGTTGCAATCCCGCTTCTTCCCCAAATGCGACATAATGCAGTAATGGGAACGTCCGGTAGGGCCATGATAATGTTGGATTTACTCCAAGATAAAAGGCCCGATCAAACCAACCGCTGCGTGCTGCATAAAGCGCATAAATCAGAACAAATGGCCTAGGGAACATTAAAACAAGGACGCGCCTGATTTTGGCGATTAACAGGTTAAACATGGCTATCCAATCGCTAACGGTTAGAAATTTGGCGAACACACAGGCCTCCAAGAACTCAAGGAATAATGACCCTTTTAAGGGCTATCTGTTGATAAAGTGTCGATGGTGGCGGTGGAGCAGTAGCAGGCCGAGCGAAAGAACCACGGCGCAGACGCCAAGGGCGTAAGCGTACGAGACATAATTCGCGTCATAGGTCGGATAAAACGCCTTTCGCATCACGCCGGTTACGTGGATGACCGGATTATACCAAAGGATGTCGGCCAGCTGCCGCGGAATACTTTCCAGAATAAAGAATACGCCTGACAGAATGAACATAGGACGCATCAGAATTGACCAAACCGTTTGCCAGGCTGGAAACATCGAAAACAAAAAACAATTCAGAACACCGAGCGAAAAACCCAAGCTTGCCGCCATGAACAACCCTAGGCAAATCAACGGAAAATCGATCATCAGATTCAGGGAATAGGTCAGAGAAATTCCAAAAATCACGATGTTGAACACTATCAAGTGAGTGAGCGTACACAGGATGGTTCGTGCGAAAATCGAATCTATGTAGGAAACGCTGGGATAAGCGAAAAGCGGAAGCGAAAACCTGATAGCTAAAGCAATCTTGACCGAAAGATCGCTGAACATCATGAACGGTAGATAAGCTGTTGCGTAAAACAACGCGAAATTTGTCCCCAATGCCGGGTCGCGAAAAGCGTATGAGAACACGACTGACAGGGCGACAATGGCACCGATGGGTTCCACCAGAGCCCAGACATAGCCCCCTGGAGATCGGCCATATGTCGTGGCCATTTCGCGCAGAATGAGGGCACCGATACAACGCAGCGTCTGCCGCATCTGCATGCCTCTGAACTGTTGACCAAATGAGATATTGAGCATGGTGGTGATCAGTAATTAACCGGTGCTGCGTTATGTTCTTGTTCCAAGTTCAGAACGTAGAGCGAAGAGTTCCAATCGATGTCGTTACAAGAACAGACCAGTCCAGTGCACGTTATTTCCCCGCCTCTCAGCCCGGTTGCGCTTGCCTCACGAAAACCAAGGCATCTTAGATTGAGCATGTCATTTGTCCTTTTGGTTGTTTTGCCGGTAGCCATTGTTGCGGGCTATATGTTTGCTGTCGCCAAAGATCAGTTTGCATCAACAATGGGTTTTGCGGTCCGCACGGAAGACCTATCCGTAAGCTCCGACATATTTGGCACGCTGGCCGGTATCTCCTCCGCAGGCGCGAGCGATACGGACATTCTTTATGAGTTCGTTCAAAGCGCGCAGCTTGTGCGCGCGATCGACGGTGAACTTGACCTGCGCGGCTATTTTTCTGAGCATTACAGTAGCGACCCCATTTTTGCATTTGATCCTACAGGTACCATCGAAGATCTGACCGACTATTGGCAGCGAATGGTAAATATTTTCTATGACGCCAGCAGCGGGCTGATCGAAATCCGGGTAAATGCATTTGAAGCGGAAGCTGCAAACATTATTGCAATCGCCATCTTCGAGCACAGCTCAGACATGGTTAACAAACTAAGCGCGATCGCACGGGAAGATGCGATCCGCTATGCTCAGGATGATCTCGATTTTGCCATTGAGCGTCTTAGGTCTGCACGTGAAGCTTTGTCCAAGTTCCGATCACGCACCCAGATCATTGACCCGCAAGCCGACCTGCAGGGACAAATGGGCGTGATCAACACACTACAACAAAACCTCGCCACGTCCCTGATCGAAATTGACTTGCTCAGGGAAACCTCGCGGGCCACGGATCCAAGAATTGCGCAGGCCGAACGCCGCATTGCAGTTATTCGCAATCGCATTGATGACGAACGCGCGAAATTTGGCTCGGGCAGTCTCAACATTGGGGAGGATTATGTTGAAATCATTGGAGAATTCGAAAGACTCAACGTTGATGCAGAATTTGCGGAACAGGCCTATGTTTCGGCCCTGGCAGCCTATGATTCGGCAAATGCGGAGGCATTACGCACCACCCGGTATCTCGCTGCCTACCTCGAGCCGCGAGTTGCCGAGCAGGCGCTTTATCCACAGCGGTTAATTATCGTCTTGATTGCAGCGGTTTTTCTGGCGCTTGCGTGGTCGGTAATCTGCCTGATTTATTATAGCATCCGTGATCGGGGCTGATTGATGATTGAGCTTAGAAATGTGTGCAAGTCCTATTGCGCTGATCAGAAGACAACGATCATTGCAAATAATCTTTCACATGTTTTTCCTGGCAACCGCTCTATCGGGTTGCTGGGCCGAAATGGCGCGGGCAAGTCGACCCTGCTAAAAATGTTTGCGGGGCTAATGAACCCGGACCAAGGGGAGATCATCAAGGCCGGATCAATATCTTATCCGGTCGGTTTTGCCGGTAGTTTTCATCCAGAACTTACCGGTGCACAGAACGCCCGGTTTGTGGCCCGCATCTACAGCGTTGACACCGACGAACTTGTGGCATTTGCCAGAGATTTTTCCGAGCTGGGGCATCATTTTGACCAGCCGTTTCGGACCTATTCTTCTGGGATGCGGTCGCGGCTGGCCTTTGGCGTTTCGATGGGCATTCCCTTTGACACCTATTTAGTTGATGAGGTCGCGAGTGTCGGAGATGGGGCCTTTCGCAAAAAGAGCCAGACAGTATTTAAGTCCAGAATGGAGAATGCGGGCGCCGTCGTCGTCTCCCATTCGATGGAAATGTTGCGAGCCATCTGCGACAGTGGTGCAGTTCTGGAGAATGGGAGACTCGCCTACTACGAGCGTATTGAGAAGGCGATTGAGCATTATCAGTACATAATGAAAGGCCAGCGCCCCCCCTGGATCCAAAGGTAATCCGGAAGTCCGTCTCAACGACTGATCAGGCACATTGACAATTACTTTTGACCGGTCTTTCGGCAAATACGGTTCTGCGGATATGATCTGCTTGTGCCTACCCAAGTTAGATTGGCGCCAAAGGCGGCTTTCCTCGATGTCCACGACCTTCGGTTTCGACCATATTAATTTTTAAGCCGTATGGTCGAGACAGTATCTCTGGACAAAACCGATCGGTGGAAAACTCAAGTTTGCCAAAAGGTATAAAAATCAAATCTGACAGTCATGGACTTTCGCCTGACCCGACACCTCAACCTCGCGTTGCCGTTTTGATGTGCACCCTCGATGGCAGTGCTTATATCCGACAGCAACTTGGCAGCATCTTTACACAGTCACTGAGGCCTTCAGAAATTCTGATAAGCGACGATGGATCGACAGACCAGACACGACAAATTCTGACCCAGATTGCGCATGCCCATCCAGCGGCTAGGATGCGCATCAGTGAAGGTCCGCAAAGGGGATATTCCGCAAACTTTTTCAAGCTGTTAACCAGAGTTTCGAACGACGTCGATTTTGTTGCCTTGGCAGATCAGGATGACGTCTGGCTAAAGGATAAGCTGGCTCGGGCTTGCAAGGCACTTGAAGGATTTGCCGATCGTCCCGCCCTTTATGGCAGCGCGACAATCGTATGTGACGCCAATCTCAATAACAAATATCTCAGCAGGGCGCCGGATACGAAAGTCGGCTTTGGCCACGCCTTGGCCCAGAATTTCGCTGGCGGAAATACCATGGTTCTGAATGCCGCTGCGCTGGCGTTGGTTCAGGATGTGCTGGGACGGAACATCTCCGTTCCGGTATACGACTGGTTTCTCTATCAACTGATCTCAGGTGCCGGTGGTGAAATCGTTTTCGATGGCGAACCAAGTTTACTTTATCGACAGCACGCTAGGAACGCCATCGGTGCGGTGCGGGGGATAAGACCACGCCTTTGGCGCTTGAGGCACCTGACGCAAGGCCGGTACCGCCGTTGGAATGACGCCAATCTGAAGGCGTTGACTCAGGTTAGTGACTTGCTTTCACCGACCCATCGACGTGATCTTCGACGCGTCTGCGAAGCACGGACATATCCCCTGATTCCACGCCTCCGATTGCTTTGGCGTAGTCGGATCAGACGATTTTCTATCGAGGGTTTTCTGGCGCTTTGGGTTGCCGTGGTACTCAACCAGTTTTGAGAATGAATTCGGCCCGCAGCCGTTGCGCGCATTCCCGAGGCAACGCGCGACGCAAACGGGCTTTGTCAACCTTTTGAAACGAGGCTCCGGCGTCATCCCCCGGACCTCTCTTTGAAAGGATTGCCCGATGCCAGACTCCTCGCCGGCGCTATCGTTGCCCTACATTCAGCCCTCGCAAGCACAAAAGCACGTCACTCACAACGAAGCGGTCCGCATTCTTGACGCGGTGACACAACTGAGCGTGCTCAGCAGTACTTTGACGCAGCCACCGGCCATCCCTGTTTCCGGCGACCGCTATTTGGTAGGGCCGGGTGCTACTGGCGACTGGACAGGTCAAGATCAAAAAGTGACCGTATACGACGGCACTGGCTGGACGTTTTTCCAACCCAACAACGGATGGCGCGCAGATGTCGTGCCGACTGGGGCGCAGTTGCGTTTTGATGGCAGCGGCTGGGTCGATGCACTGCCCGTATTACAGAATGTTCCCCAACTTGGCGTTGCGGCGACTGCTGATGCGGTGAACCGGTTGACAGTTTCTTCGTCTGCGACCTTGCTGAACAACGCAGGGACGGACCATCAGTTGAAAATTAACAAAGCGTCGGGTGCGGATACGGCCAGCCTGTTGTTTCAAAGTGGCTTTTCCGGCCGGGCGGAATTGGGCCTTGCCGGATCGGATGATTTTTCCATCAAGGTTAGCACTGATGGCGGAACATTTCACGATGCACTGAGCGTCGATGCAAGCAGCGGCGCTCTGCGCACGCTATCAGGCCAAACCTATTTTGATGATGTTTCGCTGGGTGACGACGCTGTGCATTCCTTTGACATACCGTGGTCTGACCCCTCGCGTATTCTGATGTGGCTGGCGACTGATCTGGCAGGGCACAGCTTCCTGTTCTCAGTCACGGGGCCCCTGACAGGGGCAAGCAATTTCACCCCTATGTTTGTCAACCCGCCCGCAACGCTGAATTTTCTGTCGGGGGCATTATCCGGCACAACAGGGACAGACGATGCCATAAATCTGGCCATCGATACAGCGGGCCCATTACCAAAAATGTACGTGGAGAACCGGCTTGGCTCCAATCAGACATTCACGCTGGCCACCTTGGGAAGGTGACCTAATGACCAGCACTGAATAGAACAGCACTGAGGCTCGAACTCCGTTCGTGACATTCACCGACCCGCTTGCTAAAGGCAGGCCGGTGAATGCTACGGAGATTTTGTGTGAAGATTACTCAGACCAGCCTATTTGGCCTGTTGATTGTGGAGCCAGCCCGTTTTGGAGACAGCCGGGGTTTCTTCTCGGAAAGCTGGAACAGAAACACCCTGCTCCAGCACGGTATCGACGTTGATTTTGTTCAGGACAATCATTCCTTCTCCTCTACCATCAATACCGTAAGAGGATTGCATTTTCAGTCCGCGCCTCATGCACAGGTCAAACTGGTCCGGTGCGGAAGGGGTGCTTTTTTTGACGTCGCTGTCGATATCCGCAAGGGCTCTCCGACATTTGCGCAATGGTTCGGGGTCGAATTGAGCTTCGAGAATGGAAAGCAATTGCTTGTGCCATCTGGATTCTTGCATGGGTTCGCGACACGCCAGCCGGACACCGAGATTGTTTACAAATGCAGTGATTTCTACGCACCCGAGTGTGATGGTGCAGTCCGATTTGACGACCCGGCAATCGGCATCGACTGGAACCTGAGTGGCCCTGCGGTATTGTCAGAAAAAGACGATCAGGCACCTTCGCTCGGCGATCTCAACAACGCCTTTGTCTGGGAGGGCTAAGAAATGAGGTTACTTGTTACCGGTGGCGCCGGGTTCATAGGATCTGCGGTTGTTCGACACGCTATCCGAGACGGACACGAAGTGATCAATCTGGACGCGCTGACCTACGCGGCGTGCCTCGATAATGTTGCCAGTGTTTCGAACAATCCAGGCTATTCGTTTGTAGAAGCTGATATTCGCGACCGCTCAGCTTTGGACGAGGTTTTCGCCCTTCATGCACCGGATGCAGTGATGCACCTGGCAGCTGAGTCGCATGTGGACCGGTCAATTGACGGGCCGGGCGATTTTATTGAAACCAACATCACCGGTACCTATAACTTGCTTGAAGCCGCGCGCAATTACTGGACGAAACAGGGACGTCCAAAGAGTTTCCGGTTTCACCACATATCAACAGACGAAGTTTTTGGCAGCCTTGGCGCAAGTGGCAAGTTTACCGAAACCACGCCTTATGATCCGCGATCTCCCTATTCAGCGAGTAAAGCGGCCAGCGACCATTTGGTGCGGGCGTGGGCGGAAACCTATGGGTTGCCGGTCGTGCTGACCAATTGTTCGAACAACTATGGCCCGTTTCATTTCCCCGAGAAACTGGTGCCTGTGGTTATCCTGAACGCATTGGCGGGCAAGCCGATCCCAGTTTACGGTAAGGGCGAAAATGTACGTGACTGGTTATATGTAGAGGACCATGCAGAAGCCTTGCTAACGGTTTTGCAGCGCGGAGAACTGAATCGTAGCTACAACATTGGCGGCGAGAACGAGGCTCGCAATATCGATCTGGTCACTATGATCTGCGCTATTCTGGATGAGAAGCGACCAAAATCAGCGCCCTACGCCAACCAGATCACCTATGTCACAGACCGTCCGGGCCATGACATGCGTTACGCCATTGATCCTGCGCGTATTGCCACCGAATTGGGGTGGCACCCTTCGGTTACTCTGCAGCAGGGGCTTGAGAAAACCGTGCAATGGTACCTCGACAACGAAGACTGGTGGCGCGCGCTGCAGAATCGCGCCGGAGTCGGCGAACGCCTGGGTGTGAAAGCATGATCCTTGTTTTTGGCAAGACCGGCCAGGTGGCGTCTGAATTGGCGAAACATCCAGAGGTTGAATGTCTCGGCAGAGATCGGGCTGACCTCAGCGATCCGGCAGCCTGTGCCGCGACGATTCGCACCATGTTGCCCAATGCTGTAATTAATGCCGCCGCCTATACCGCCGTCGACAAGGCTGAAGAAGAAGAAGAATTGGCGACGGTGATCAATGCAGAGGCTCCAGCTGCGATGGCACAAGCCTGCTCTATACTTGGCATCCCCTTTGTTACGATATCGACTGATTATGTTTTTTCAGGCGATGGAACCACGCCCTGGGCACACGACGACGTGACAGGACCGCTGGGAGCGTATGGACGCTCAAAGCTAGCCGGCGAACGGGCCGTACAGAAAATTGGTGGCAGGTTTGCAGTATTGCGCACGTCCTGGGTCGTCTCTGCGCATGGGAACAACTTTGTAAAGACCATGCTACGCCTCGCGGAAACACGCGATAACCTGACTGTCGTCGCGGATCAGATCGGTGGGCCCACCGCCGCCCGTGACATTGCAACGGCCTGCATAAGTATTGCGATGGCGCTGGAATCAGAGGCACAAAAAAGCGGTGTATATCACTACGCCAGTACACCGGACACAAGCTGGGCAGACTTTGCCCGCGCCATTTTTGAACAGGCGGGAGTCGACTGTCAGGTCAGTGACATTCCATCCAGCGCTTATCCGACGACTGCGGTGCGCCCGCTGAACTCTCGCCTAGATTGCGAAAGCACAAACACCGCATTTGGATTGGGGCGTCCGGACTGGCGCGTCAGTCTGACCGAAATACTCGATGATCTAAAGCAGAGGTAAAGTAATGCAAAACGTGAATCTGCTGACCCAAAAGCCTTGATTCTAAAGGAATTTACCATGACCCAACGCAAAGGCATCATATTGGCGGGCGGCTCGGGAACGCGGCTCTATCCGATCACGATCGGCGTTTCAAAGCAACTTATGCCGATCTATGACAAGCCAATGATCTACTATCCTCTGTCGGTGCTTATGCTTGCCGGTATTCGCGATATTGCGATGATAACCACGCCTCAGGATCAGGAACAGTTCAAACGCAGTCTTGGCGACGGCAGCCAGTGGGGAATCTCGCTGACCTACATCACACAACCCTCGCCTGACGGGCTGGCGCAGGCCTATCTGTTGGCGGACGATTTTCTTGACGGCGCTGCCTCGGCAATGGTGTTGGGCGACAACATATTCTTTGGCCATGGTTTGCCCGCACTGTTGGAGCAAGCCAACACACAAACGGTCGGGGGAACGGTTTTCGGCTATCACGTCGCGGATCCAGAGCGTTACGGCGTTGTCAGTTTTGATGATAAGGACCGCGCGATCGCAATTGTCGAAAAGCCAGAAGTAGCGCCGTCAAACTACGCGGTAACAGGTCTCTACTACCTTGATGGCGACGCCCCGGCGATGGCGCGTGAAGTACAGCCTTCGGCGCGTGGGGAACTGGAAATCACCTCGCTGTTGGAAATGTATCTTCACGCAGGAAAACTGACTGTCAAACGCATGGGGCGTGGTTATGCTTGGCTTGATACTGGCACCCATGCCAGCCTGCTGGATGCGGGTAATTTTGTGCGAACGCTTGAGCAGCGACAGGGGCTGCAAACCGGCTGTCTAGATGAAATCGCTTTTGGAAATGGCTGGATCAGCGCAGAAGATCTGGATCGCCGCGCCGACATGTTTGCCAAGAATGCCTACGGCCTCTACTTGAAGGACCTGCTAGGCTGACGCAACAAGCCAGCCAATTCCCAGCAACAGCTCGCAATGAGCTATTCAAACCATGAGGCGGCGAAGACATCCCACGAGAGCTGCGGCATCGTCGGTAATGAGCGACATCGGGATGTGGCTAAATTGCCGTGGCATACCCTGCCCGGTTCCGGCAGCGGACGCGAATTCAGCATGGTCTAGTGCACTCAGAACGCCGCGGGCAACGCTGCCGGCAAAATAGATGCCACTCAGCGGCAAGTATTGATAAGCAAGATCATGACAAAGTGCGCTTAGCAATTCGGCGTAAAACCGCACCACAAGATCTGCGACCGGATCATCACCGCGACCATGCGCTGCCATGATTTCGTTTCCGCTACGCTCTTCTCCGTTTGAGGCGATCCGGTACAGCCGCTGAAATCCGCGCCCCGCAAAGATCTCTTCCACGGTCTTCATTTCTCGGCCCGCCGCGCCGAACTGGCGATCCAACATTTCAGCAATTCGCGCTGACAACCCACAATGTCCGTATTCCACCGAAAGACACGACGGTCTGCTGGCGGGCCGGTGCTGGACGGCGCAGAGATTGAATCCTGTACCGATGCCGACGATTAGTGACTGATTATTTGAGGTCGTTTCAGAAGATGGCGGTCGCACAACGGCCAGTTGGGGCGGCTTCAGGTCTTCAACCGCGTTGCCCAACGCTGCCAGATCGTTGATCAGCAGCACCCGCTCCGTAGACAAAAGCGCGCCAACTTCAGCAACAGTGATCTTCCAGTCAAAGTTGGTCAGCCGCGCGCTGCTCGACGTAACCGGCCCGGCAATTGCAACACAACATCCATCGATCTTTTTGCATTTGTGGTTGCTCCGGAATTGCTTCAGAATGTCAAGGAATGTCGATTCTTCTGCATTTTTGAAAGACGCAATTGTACCCGTGTGCACACCTTCGGCACCCGCCAGCGCCAAGCGCGTATTGGTTCCGCCAATGTCGGATACCAGATACATGATCAACCATCCTCGACCGGACTTGATTTGTCGCCCGGATTCTTGCCCAGAATAATCATGCTCAGGATATCGTCATCAGTGACATCCTTTACGTCCACAACTCCTACCAGTGCGCCATTTTTCATGACGGCCGCGCGGTCGCACAGTTCCATCACCGCATGAATATCATGGTCAATCAGGAAAATACCCAAACCTTGTTTCTTGAGTTCCTGAATGAGTTCGGCAACCATCTTGGTTTCCTGAGGCCCAAGAGCTGCCGTAGGTTCATCCATAATCAGGATCTTGGCATTGAAGTAGACCGCACGGGCAATTGCGACCGACTGACGTTGACCACCAGACAAGGCCGAAACCGGATCGGAGAACTTTTTGAAGTTCGGATTTAGCCGATGCATGATCTTGCGGGTTTCCGCCTCCATCTGAGCATCGTCGACAAAGCCCGCAGACGTTAACAGTTCACGGCCCAAAAACAGGTTCGATGCTGCATCAAGGTTATCGGCCAACGCGAGCGTCTGATAGATGGTTTCAATGTTATATTTTCGGGCATCGCGCGGGTTGTTGATGGTGGCTTGTTCGCCCTCGACGTACACCTCGCCGGAGTCCGCCTGGTAGGCCCCAGACACGCATTTGATCAGAGTGGATTTCCCGGCCCCATTGTGGCCCAGAAGGCCAACAACTTCACCGGGGTAAAGATCAATGCTGACGTCATCCACCGCTTTGATGCCGCCAAAGGCAATGGCGATATTGCGTAATTCAACAAGGGGGGTTTCAGTTTTCTGTGTCATATCAGTGTCCCTCACTTGGATTTGCTGCGATAAAGGATGTCGAGATAAACGGCGAGGACCAGAACCGAGCCAACCACGATTTGCTGAATAGCGGCATCAAAGCCGATCAGCACCATGCCGGTCTGCAGCGACTGCATTACCAGCGCGCCAAGGATCGCACCATAAATCGTGCCGACGCCACCTGACAACGACGTACCCCCGATCACTGCAGCGGCAATCACGTAAAGTTCGTCCAGCGTGCCCAGTGCGTTGGTTGCCGAATTCAAACGCGCTGATGCAACGACCGAAGATAGCCCGGCAAGAAACCCCATGAGCGAGAATATCTTGACTGTCATCAGCCGGGTGTTGATCCCCGCCAATTCCGCAGCTTCCGGGTTGCCCCCAATCGCAAAGACATAACGGCCAAACTGCGTGCGATTCATCAGGATGGTCATCAAAATCCCCACACCAATCAGGATCAGAACCGGAATGGCAAAACCGTGACTGATGAACAACCCACCGTCTGGCACTTCAATGCTGTTTGCTTCTGCATATCTGCGCACAATGCCTTTGGGCCAGGGGTATGAATTGACGAGCAAGACAGCGCCGAGGGCAATACCGCAACCGAGCGCGCCAAGAAAAGTGTCAGCCCAGACGGGTCGCAATGCGAATTTGAATTTGCGCCGCTGACGTCGACCATTCAGCACAAGAAAAATGATGCCAGCACAGGCCAACCCGCCGACGATCCAACTGCCCGCAGCACCAACGGCGCCGAATGGTCCACCACCCAGCAATGCAAATGTAGAATCCACCGGCGAAATCGTTTCACCCCGCGCAATCAGGAACCCTGCCCCGCGCCAGACCAAAAGCCCCCCCAAAGTAACGATAAATGCGGGTATTTTTAGGTACGCGATCAGCGCGCCATGCAACGCGCCCACCAACGCACCGGTCAGCATGCCCGCACAGGCCGCAATGATCCAGATTGACCAATGCCCCAGTCCCAGCATTGGCGGCAGGATATAGACTTGAAGCATGCCCATGATAATGGCGCAAAAGCCCAAAACCGACCCAACCGACAGATCGATATGTCTGGTGACGATAACCAACACCATGCCTGTTGCCATGATGCCGATGCTTGATGTCTGCACGGACAAATTCCACAGGTTACGCGGTGTCAGGAATGCGCCAAAATTGTTCACCAGCGCCCCATAAAGATGGAAACCAATCCAGATCAGGGCCAGCGCACCAACCATACCGATCAGTCGGGTGTCCAGTTCGGTCGCTTTCAGAAACCGGGCGATCATGCCGTCATCACTGTCAGTTTGTGTCGTGGTGGGAGCGGGTGTTTGAGTCATGTCAATGTCCAGCGCTTGTTGAGGTTGCAGCGGTGTGGCCCGCAAGTCGAATACAACAATCCCGTTCAGACGCAGCGTTTTGCAGGTCGTGGGATTGTGGATCAAAAAGGTCAGAAGATGTCCGGCGCACCCAAAATCAGTGCGCCGGACGGTTGTGCCTTACTGGCAGGCCGCGACGTCTGGCATCGCACCTTCGCAGGCCTGTTCTTTGCTGATGTGACCTGCATCGATGGCCAGATTCAGCGTGTCTTTCGTAATGGGCGTCGGTTCGAGAAAAATGGCGTTCATTTCGACGCCATTTGCGCCACCCGACCACTTTACTGCGCCGTCAACGTCACCCAAGGCTGTTCCACCGGCAAGAGCGACTGCGATGTTGCCAGCAGCGGTGCCTAGATCAATCGAGTTTTTCCACACCGACACGGTTTGCGTGCCACGGGCCACTCGATTCAAAGCGGCGAGATCGCCATCCTGACCACCGACCGGAATGGCCAGACCCTGTGCGGAAAGAGCCGCGATGACACCACCGGCCATGCCGTCATTTTCGGCCAGCACAGCGTCAACTTCGTTGTTGGACGAGGTCAGAATTTGCTCCATGTTTTTCTGGGCATTTTCCGGCTTCCAGCCATCCGAGAACGCCTCGCCTGCGATGTTGATCGTGCCGGCTTCAACTTCGTCGCCGATCACCTCCATCATGCCTTCCAGCAGGAATAATGCGTTTGGATCACCCGGGTCGCCTTTGATGATGGCATAATTCCCGTCCGGCTGAACGGCCTGGACTGATTCAGCGATGATGCGTCCCACGCCCTTGTTATCGAAGGTCAGATAAAACGCGCGATCATCTTCGATCAGGCGGTCGTACCCAACAACAGGAATGTCTTCGTCCGCAGCTTTGTCGATCGCAGGGCCAATGGCATCTTTGTCCATTGCCAAAATGATCAGCGCGTTAGCACCTTGTGCGATCAGAGACTCAACGTCCGTAAGCTGCTTTGACGCAGATGCTTGCGCATCTGACGATATGTAGTTTGCGCCAGCGGCTTCCAAAGCGGCCTTAATGGCGGCCTCATCAGTCTTCCAGCGTTCTTCCTGAAAGTTTGACCAGCTTACGCCTACGGTCAAATCCTGCGCAAAGGCCGCTGTGCTGATGGCGGTTCCCAGTAACAGCGCAGATACGGCTGCAATCTTTTTCATGATGTCCTCCCAAGACTGTATCACCCGGATGTTATGCAGTTAGAAACCGGGATTTGCAGATTGTTAGTGATTTTAATTCGAAAATCAAATTAAATAAAAAATGAAGGTTTAGAGAGTGAAATTTGAGCAGCGATTCGGGCTAAAAAATAAGCTTAGAGATTATATTTTATTGGGGTAAACGAGAATGCAGCTACACGAACGGAGGCGGACGTGATTATCCAACAACGCGAACAGGGGCGTCGTACATTGCTGAGTGCGATTCGCCGAATCGGTTCAGTCGCGCGCATTGATCTGGCGAGTGAAACGGACATTAGCCGCGCCACGGTCACCACGATCACCGCAGAGTTGCTTCGGGACGGGTTGATCGAGGAAATACCCCGCGACACCGCCGACGGCGACGCACGCAGAGGGCGACCGCGGGTTGACCTCAAGATACGGGGTGCAGCACATCTGATCGCCGGGGCAAAAATCGGCGATAGCACTCTTTCGCTTGTGCTGCTGGATTTCGAAGGTGTTCAACTGGCAGAACTGGAAACTGATCTGGCCCATCAGGTTTGGGAAGCAGACACGCTGGCGGATTGTTTGCTCCACAATCTGCAGCAACTCGCCTCAAAAGCTGACATCACTTATGATCAGATTTCGGGGGTCGGCGTCGGAATCGCAGGAATCGTCGATGCACCAAGCGGCGTTGTTTACTGGTCCCCTTCCTTGAAAGAACGAAATATTGAGTTTTGCGATATTCTGAAGAAAAGGCTGAATATCCCCGCCTTCCTTGACAATGACGCCAACCTTGTTGCTGTCGCAGAGCAATCTTTTGGCGAAGGGCGCGATGTTTCTGATTTCATCGTGGTCACCATAGAGAGCGGCGTGGGCATGGGAATTGTCATCGGGGGTAAACTCTATCGCGGCACACGCGGATGCGGGGCTGAATTCGGCCACACCAAGGTGCAACTGGATGGTGCCTTGTGCCGTTGCGGTCAACGGGGTTGCCTTGAAGCATATGTCGCTGACTATGCTTTGTTGCGCGAAGCCTCCGTCATTGCGACAGATGACCGAACTACCCGTACCGAAGAACGGATCAAGCAACTGCTCGATGCCGCCCGCGATGGGGACGAGACGGCAAGCAACATCATCAATCGGGCCGGACGTATGTTTGCCATGGGTTTGGCCAATCTGGTGAATATCTTTGATCCTCAACTGATCATTTTGGCAGGGGAACGCATGCAGGCAGATCATCTTTACGCGGAGGGTGTGCTGGAGAGTATTCGATCATCAATCGTCCAGATCGACAAATCGCCACCTGAAATTGTCATTCATAAATGGGGTAGCCTGATGTGGGCCAAGGGGGCTGCCGCCTACGCTTTGGCTGGGGTTGCCGAAATCGCATTGCTGGATATGAACGAACATGCGGAATAAACCCATATCACTATGTGTCATGCTGGTTGGCGGGGCGGTTTACGCCGAGCCGCAATTTGCACCGATATCTGCGCCCCATCATGTCTATTCCGGCGGGTGGGAACATTTTGTCGGCGGAGGGATTGCGGCGTTTGATTGCAACGGCGATCACCTGCCCGATTTGTTCGCGGCCGGCGGTGCGGAACACGCCCGACTTTTGCGCAACACGTCCTCGCGAGGCGGAGAGGTCACATTTATTGAAGCGACGCCCGGCGATCTAGCACTGGAGCATGTCGTTGGCTCTTATCCGCTAGATTTCGACAATGACAACGTCCTTGATCTGGCGGTACTGCGGGTTGGTCCAAATCTCTTGCTCAAGGGTGGTGAGGATTGTTCATTTGAACCGTTTAAGACCCTCGGTTTCGAGAGTCCTGACAAGTGGAGCACGGCCTTTTCCGCAACCTGGGAAGACGGGCAAGAGCTTCCCACCCTGGCCTTTGGGAATTATGTGGATCGCAATGCCGTCGACGGGCCGTTTCGCGCCTGTGACTCTAATGCGCTTTATCGCCCCAACGACAAAACCTACGAGCCCCCTGCGCCGCTTGCCCCTGGATTCTGTGCGCTGTCGATGTTGTTTTCCGACTGGGGCCGACGTGGGCAGACTGATCTGCGTGTTAGCAACGATCGGCATTATTATGTCGATGGTGGCGAGGAGCAACTTTGGAAGATGACGTACCCTCCCCGGCTTTTTTCAGAACAGGATGGGTGGAATTCATTTAAATTGTGGGGCATGGGGGTCGCCAGCCGCGACTTGACCGGCGATGGTCAACCCGAGGTCTTTTTGTCTTCGATGGGGGATCAAAGGCTGCAATCGCTGATCAAGGGCAGCACCGGCCCAACCTATCAGGACGTGCCATTTGAAACAGGCACAACCGCGCATCGACCCTATGTCGGCGGCGACGGACGTCCATCGACAGGCTGGCACATCAGTTTCGGCGACGTGCAGAACGACGGGCGAGACGATGTCTTCATTTCAAAAGGCAACGTCGAGCAGATGCCAGACAGCGCCATGAATGACCCCAACAACTTACTTGTCCAGGGCACGGATGGAAATTTTGTCGAGCGGGGCGACGTTTCCGGGTTGGCATCACCGCACAGAGGCCGAGGGGCCGTGATGATGGATTTCAACCTAGACGGATTGTTGGACCTGGCCGTGGTCAACCGGCGCGCACCGCTTGAAATCTATCAGAACATTACTGAAAACGCTGGAAACTGGATATCAGTTCTATTGACGCAGCCCGCGCCCAATGTGAGCGCCATTGGCGCGTGGATTGAATTGGATGATGGTCGTCGGATTCAGGCGCGCGAGTTGACGGTTGGGGGGGGCCACGCTGGTGGCGCGTCCGGGCCAGAGCACTTTGGATTAGATACAATGGACGAGGTCCGGTTGCGGATCATCTGGCCTGATGGAGATAAGAGCCCATGGACAACAGCGCAAGCGGGGCAAATGCTCAGTGTAACGCGCAGCAGCGACGGTGTTACTTTGGTATCTTACTGATCAACCGGCAGATCGCTTGGCACAATCAATGGCACACCAAGCCTCGTGACAGGGTCGCGCAATGCTTCAAGAAAGGCAAGTAACTCCCTGATCTCTTTGTCACTCATCGGCGTGAGATCAAGAGAATTGGCTGCGGCGATTCTGTCAATTTCGGCCTGATCTGCCAGGACTTCAAAGTCTGGACTGCCCTCAAGCGTTGGCAGAACAGCCTGAGAGACATCGTAGGAACGCAGCGATTGAACCGGATCCAAATGATGGCGAACAACACCTTCTAGGGTGGCGTAGGCGCCCGAGTGACCATAAGGCGCCGTCGCCGTCACGTTACGCAAAGACGGGGTACGAAATCGGTAAAGATCACCGGGATCACCCGTCACCCGCGCTCGTCCTTCATCACGATGATGCGATTCAAATCGAGCCGCCTTGCCCGGCCCGATCTGGGGCATGGCGATGGCGTGAAACTGATGATCTGTCTGGAACTGACCTGAATGGCAGCTTGCGCAATTGGCCTTGCCGTAGAACAATTTCATTCCGTTTTCAGCTTCTTTGCTCAGCGGCGTCCCATCGCGTAGATACTGATCAAAAGGGCTGTTGTCCGCCCGCCATTCAAACGCAATAAACGCTGCGATTGCGTTTGAGATATCTGAGAAATGCAGCGGCGTATCTGCACCAATGACCGGGTCAAACGCAGCGCGATATTCGGCGATACCCTCAACCCGCTTCGAAAGGATCGCCCACGCGCCGTGTTCGCCGGTCAAAAACCCCTGCCGCACCGCTTGCGCCACGTCATTTTCTGAATAGTGACCTGCCATTTCATCACCGGAAAGAACAGGAAACATCGTTTGCGCCGAAAGAACTGAGTCAAACCCCGGCTCCATATCCGCCCCAAGAGGCGTTCTGATCCCACTAGGCAAGGACGCATCTGCCTGTAACCGCCCATCGTGGAACAGCGACACAAACTCGGATGCGCCAAGATTGAACAGAGCCGGAGAATTGCGGGGAATACGTTGTTCAGGCGGGTTCTCGTCATCAACAACCCGGTCTGGACCAAGACCGTTTGCGCCATCTCCCAGCCCCAGCGACAGGCGATCCGTCGTTCCAAGTCTCGTGTGATGACATGTGGCGCAGGAAACCGTTTTGTTGCCGCTCAGGATTGGATCAAAAAACAGCTGCCGGCCCAGCATCACCTGTGCCATATCCGTTTCGGCAAAATCCGCGTCCGCGCGCGGCAAAGGCCCGGCCTCCAGAACGCCCGGCAAGATGATCAGCGCGAGAACAATAATAGGTTTCATGATGCCCCCGCGGGTGCGATCCGTACGGTCGTGCGTTGGTGATATAGTTGATCCGGTGTGGCAATCACAGATGGAAAGTGCGTGAAGTTGGGGCTGTTGGGAAACCCCTGCGATTCCAGACAAAGCCCCGAAAACGGATCATGCATCTGCCCGGGCCACGGGTCGGACAACGGCGTCAAACCCGACCCTGAGTAAAACTGCAAACCCGGTTGGTCGGTCACCAGTGTCAATTCCAATCCATTTGGTGCAGTTACATATGCCGAAACAGCGGCATCCGGGTCCAGAACGTAGTTCAGGTCAATGCCTGCCTTGGCCGGATCAACCAGCGAAAGTCGGCGCTTGATTCTAACATCGAGCGCTGATTGTTCCAACGCAACAATGTGTCCCGTCGGGATTAGGTCGGCATCTGTCGGCGTGTATCCGGTTGCTGCGATCATCAATTCATGGTCCCAGATATCGCCTTGCCCCATCAGATTATAATAGGAATGCTGCGCCAGATTGATTGGAGTGTCACGATCGGGAATGGCACGCATGTCGTAGGTTAAATCATGGCCTCGCAGTGTTACCAACACGGTAAATTCCACCTGTCCCGGATAGCCTTGGTCGCCGCGCTCAGAAATCAACCGGAAATGAATGCTACCCTGCCCGTCGGGCTCCATCTCCCAAAGTCGGGTTTGAAGACCTCTGGCGCCGCCGTGCAGGTGATGTGCCCCGTCATTGCGATCCAGCGTATATCGCTGTCTGTTCAACGTGAATGCGGCGTCGCCGATGCGGTTGGCCACGCGCCCAGCGATCACGCCAAGATAGTTGGGATTGCGCAGATAGGCCTGAGGATCGCGATATCCCAACACCACAGGAACCCGTTGATTTCCAACCGGGACGCGCCAATCCTGGGTAATGCAGCCAAGATTGAGCATCGTGACGGTCACGTCGCCGTCCTGCAGCACATGGGAACTGATCCGTGTCATGCAAAACCAACCTCAGACAAAACGATTGACGTAGTTCTCCAGAATTTCCTGCCGCCCTGAATTGGGTCGTGGCGCGATGTTGCCTGAATTGACCTTATCAAAAATGCTATCCAGGTCACTGTTCAGCAGTGCTTTGCCTTGCGGCGTTTCCCACCCGGCGTAACGCGCATTCAATGCCTGCTCAAGACCACCGTCTTCCAGCATCGCAGCAGCCGCCTTCAATCCGCGCGCACAGATATCCATGCCACCAACGTGACCGGCAATTAAGTCAACAGGATCAAGGGATTGCCGACGTAACTTCGCGTCAAAGTTCGTGCCCCCCGCGCCCAATCCGCCAGCTTTCAGGATATGATAGTACGACAACGCAACCTCTGGAACGTTGTTGGGGAACTGGTCAGTGTCCCAGCCCGACTGATAGTCGTTGCGATTCATGTCGATCGACCCAAGCACGCCCAGCGCTGTGGCTGTTGCGATCTCGTGCTCAAAACTGTGACCCGCCAATATGGCATGCCCTTGCTCGAGATTGAGCTTAACCTCGTTCTCAAGTCCGTATTTCTGCAGGAAGCCAAAGCAAGTCGCGGCATCGTAGTCGTATTGGTGCTTTGACGGCTCTTGTGGCTTGGGTTCAACCAGAATTGTGCCCTTGAAACCGATCTTATGTTTGTAATCGACCACCATGTTGAGAAAGCGGCCCATATGGTCAAGCTCGCGCCCCATGTCGGTATTGAGCAAGGTTTCATAGCCTTCCCGCCCCCCCCAGAGGACGTAGTTTTCACCCCCCATCTTGTGGGTTGCGTCCATGCAGGTTTTGACAGTCGCCGCAGAGTAGGCAAAGACATCCGGATCTGGGTTGGTCGAGGCGCCCGACATCCAGCGACGATGGCTGAACATATTGGCGGTGCCCCACAAAAGACCGATGTCGCGCCCCTCCATCTTACCGAGGAAATAGTCGATAATTCCCTCAAAATTCCGCAGGCTCTCGGCGAAATTAGAACCTTCCGGGCGAATGTCGGCGTCATGCCAGCAGAAATAGGGCTGGCCTAGAATATCGAACATTTCAAACGCCACGTCCGCTTTGATCTTAGCGCGCGACATATCGTCCTGCGGGTGCCATGGCCGCTCAAAAGTTGAACTCCCGAAAGGATCACCGCCCTCCCACGCAAAGGAATGCCAATAGGCCACGGCAAACCGCAGGTGATCTTCCATGCGTTTGCCCATCACAATCTCGTTGCGATCGTAGTGATGGAACGCCATCGGGTTCGCGCTGTCAGGGCCTTCGTATGCGATGGGCGCAATGCCCTCAAAGAATTTAGTACTCATAGCAGTCCCTTTACAGCTGGATAGGCGCGGCGGAAGGTTTGATACGATGCGTCATAAGCAGATCGCAGCTCCGCGCGGGGTTGAATGGTGTATTTTATTGCGGGTTTGGTCATGATCTCGTCAGGCGTTGCGCCAGTAACGCCACATATCGCAAGCCGTGCCGCGCCCAAGGCTGCGCCGAATTCTCCCTGCTCCGGTAGGGTCACAGGCAGATCAAGCACTGTTGCGATCAACTCCACCCAATAAGGCGATTGCGCACCGCCGCCCAATGCCATCAAGCTGTCGAAACGGGTGCCAGTAGATTTTAGTGCTTCCAGACTATCACGCAATGCAAAGCTAACGCCTTCCAGTACAGATTGGGTAAGTTCGTTGTGACCTAAACTGACGTCGAGCCCGAGAAAGGCCCCCCGAATAGCGCTGTCGTTGTGCGGCGTGCGTTCCCCGGACAGATAGGGCAAGAACTGAATCCCGCTCGGGCCATTGATCTTATTCCCCAGATTGCCCGCCAGTTCCGCAGCCCCGACTCCCAGATTGCGCGACAGCCAGTTCAGGCTGTCAGTTGCGGACAGGATAACCCCCATCTGGTACCAGGTATCCGGAATTGCGTGGCAAAACGTGTGTACAGCGGACGCTGGGCTGGGAAAAAAGTTGTCTTTGGCCGCCAGCAGAACACCAGAGGTGCCCAGCGACACAAATCCGTCACCTTCTTTCAGGGCACCTGCCCCGCAAGCGGCTGCAGCGTTGTCGCCGGCCCCGCCCACAATTGACACCGCTTCCGATAATCCTAATTCAGCCGCGAGATCCGCGCGCAATGTACCGGCGATCTCTGAACCTTCAACAAGATCCGGCATCTGGTCCTGTCGCATACCGGACGCCCCAAGCAGCGCTTGTGACCAACGCCGTTCCTTCACATCTAGCCACGCCGTTCCGGCGCTGTCCGACATGTCTGAAACATGTTTCCCAGTCAGCCAAAGCCCAACATAGTCTTTTGGCAAAAGCACTTTGGCGGTTTGCGCAAATATCTCTGGCTCTTTTTCGGCGACCCAAAGCAACTTTGGCGCGGTAAAACCTGGAAACACAATATTGCCTGAAAGCGCACGCACGTCTGCTTGGGCATCCAGACGCGCGGCCTGTTCGTGGCTGCGCGTATCATTCCACAGGATGCAAGGGCGCAGCACTTTGTCGTGCCGATCCAGCAACGTCGCACCATGCATGTGACCAGCCACGCCAATGCCCCGGATCGCTTTGTATGCCTGCGCATTGGACTTACGCAATTCCAAAAAGGTGTCTCTGCACGCGGCCAGCCACTCTGCCGGATCCTGCTCGCTCCATCCCGGATGGGGTCGCGTGACCGAATAGGTTGCCTCGGCAGAACCGATAACACCGCCATTGGCATCAACCAACAGCGCCCTCACACCTGAAGTGCCTAAATCCAAACCAAGAAACATCTTCTCTCCTCCCAGAGTCAGCAGATGTTCTAACGATTTAATTCCCGAGTCAAATTATATTGCAAGTCTCAAACCAACCTACCAATGGCCATTCCGTGTCGATACCCCGCTTGAGATCTGCTTTTAACTATTAACTACAGCGAACTGGGAGGGAAAACTGACGTGAACTATTGAGTTGCCAGCTTGCTGATAATACCTGCAACGTCGTTCATTCGATTCGAGAATCCCCATTCGTTGTCATACCAGCTGACGACGCGCACCAATCCACCAGACGTCACCGCTGTTTGCGGCGCCGCGACACTAGACGAATGCGGATCGTGGTTAAAATCGATTGAGACGAGCGGATCGGTTTCGAACGACATGATACCCTTCAAGGGCCCCTCAGCAGCAGCCTGCAGAGCCTCGTTCACCGCATTAGCAGTAGTTGGCATAGAAGGCACAAAACAAAGATCAACCAGAGAAACGTTGGGGGTGGGCACCCGCACTGCAGATCCTTCGAGCCGCCCGTTGAGATGCGGTATCACAAGTCCAATAGCCTTGGCGGCACCTGTTGACGTCGGGATCATTGAAACCGCAGCTGCGCGACCCCGGTAAAGGTCGCGATGTGGCGTATCGTGCGTAGGCTGGTCGCCGGTATAGGAGTGAATTGTCGTCATATAACCGGTTTCAATACCAAATGCCTGATCCAGAACCATTGCGACCGGTGCCAGACAGTTTGTCGTGCACGAGGCATTTGAGACGATGATATCGTCCTTTGTCAGGTTTTTGTCATTTACACCAAATACGATGGTTTGGTCGGCGTCTTTGCCCGGCGCTGATATCAAAACCCGTTTGCTGCCGTTCTTAAGGTGCAGTGCCGCCTTGTCGCGTGCGGTAAAGTGGCCCGTACATTCGTAGGCAACGTCAACGTCCTGCCAGGGCAGTTCAGACGGATCGCGCAGCGCAGTCATGCGAATCTGGTGTTTGCCCACCGTCATCACATCCCCTTCCAAAGCGACGGCCTCGCGTAGCCGGCCGTGCACACTGTCCACTTTTAGCAGGTGCAACAAAGTCTCCGGAGCCGTCAGATCGTTCACCGCAACAACTTCGATGTCCTGATCCTGGTTTTCGATCAATGCACGCAAGACGCAGCGTCCGATGCGACCAAAGCCGTTAATTGCAATACGCGTGGTCATTGGCGGGCCTCTCAAGAATATTTGTTAGCGCTATCAGCAATTAATGCCGACAGAGAGGCAATGCAAGGCCATATTCCCGCGACCGATCTTGAAGCCGCCTCCAAGTGGGGGCCATTTCGTTCAGACAAGTTCCGCGTCACTCATGATCTCGACCAATGCGGGGCCATTGACCGCAAGTGCCTCCTTGATCGCATCGTCTATTTGCGAAGCCTCGCTGACCTTTACCCCATGCCCGCCACAGAGCCTCGCAAAGGCAGCAAAGGATGGGTTATGCAGGTTCGTTTCCCAAACCGGCCATTCTCCCGAACGCTGCTCCTTCGAAATTTTGCCCAGCTCGCCGTTATGCAAGAGGATGTGGGTGACATCCATGCCGTATTTGACTGCGGTGGTGAAATCCATCGGGTATTGACCAAAGCCCCCATCCCCGGAGATCGAAACAACCTTTCGACCCTTAAGCTCTGCGATGTCCTGCGTTGCAGCCCATGCGCCCATACCGCCGGGAAAGCCAAATCCGATAGAGCCGAGATACCCCGACATCAAAACGCGCTGCGAGCCTTTGGTTTCCAGATACCGACCGAAGGAGTAGGTGTTGTTACCCACATCAACGGCAAAAATAGTATCGTCAGGCACCAACCTTCCCAGTGCCTCGAATATCGCAAAAGAGTGAATGCCCGCGCCGTGCTCTTCCGCCAGTCGGCTTTGTTTTTCAGCGCGCCACATCTTCCAGCGCTCGGCAAGTTCCGGCATCTGGTCATCTGCATCTTTATGCGGTTTGATCGACGGTCCCGCTGCATCACAAAAGGCCCCGATGTCGCCCCATACCGGCACCTTGACAGAGTGAAATTTACCCAGTTGCATGCGATCATAGTCGACCTGAATGATATTCTGCTTCAGTGCGATTCCGGTGTGGTTGGAAAAGCTTGCGCCAAAGGCGATCAGAACATCAGCCTCGTTCATGAACCAGCTTGCTATGGGGGTGCCTGAACGGCCCAAAACGCCCGCACCGTTTGGATGGCTGTCTGGCACCAATCCCTTGGCCTTGAACGTGGTCACAACCGGCGCTCCAACCTTTTCCGCTAGTGCAATGATCTTGTCGCGCGCACTGTAAGCCCCGTGGCCGACAACAATCATCGGCCGTTTGGCACTGTTGAGCAGTGAAACTGCTTCATCTATATCGCTCTGCGCGGGTACCACGGCAGCTTGGGTGACACGCCCCTCGGGTCCACCCGCCTTTTTGTCAGACGGCAAGGTCTGCACGTCGTCGGGGAATATCAGATGAGCTACGTTCTGTTCCACAATCGCAGTTTTGCACGCCAGTGAGGCCAGTTCCGCATAGTTCGAACTGCTCAACACCGGTTGTGAAAAGGCAGCCACCGCCTGAAACGCCGACTTAAGATCAATGTCCTGAAACGCCCCCGGCCCCATCACTTGCGTCTGCACCTGCCCGGTCAGGGCCAACACCGGTGCGCGATCGACCTTGGCGTCCCACATGCCGGTGATCAGGTTGGTCGCGCCGGGCCCTGCAATGGTTAGGCAGGCCGCCGGTTTTCCAGTCAGCTTGCCGTATGCCGAGGCCGCAAAGGCTGCCGCCCCTTCGTGGCGAATGCCGTAATAGCGCATTTTTCCATCGACCACCGAACGGCGGATTGCATCCGACAGACCAAGGTTGGAATGCCCGACCATGCCAAAGACGGACTGCACCCCCCAGTTGGTCAACGTTTCGACCATTACGTCTGTAACCGTGCGTTCATGTGCCGGTTCAGGTTCCAGACCGACAAAAATCTCACCGTCGCGAATGTCGACCTCATACATATCCTGACCACTGTCCTCATGACCGCCGGGAGGCTTGCCGGTGAGCGGGTCAAAGTCCCAACCGTGCCAGGGGCAGCGGATCCAGCATTTATCGTCTATGCCCTTTTCGATGGAACCTTCGCCCAATGGACCACGCTGGTGTGGACAGTGATTGTTCATCGCGGCCCATTGCCCATCAAAATGCACAAGGCATATCGATGTGGTTCGCGCCGTCACTGTCTTGATCCGCCCTTCAGGTAAGTCATCAATATGGCCAACGCTGATCCAGTCGAGATTTTGCTCAGTCATGGTCTTCTCCGGAGTCCGGGTCATCACGCGAGAAGCGATCAAACAGTTTTTGCAAGTAAGTGAGGATCAGGAACACGGCCACGGCCCAGATCAAAAGCTCAAACGGTGCTAGGTCTGTCTGGCGCAACCAGCGTTCCAGCAAACCGCCCTGAGGGCGCAGCTGCTCTAGTCCGAACAGGCCGTCGCGGGACCACAACGATAATGTCCAGAACCGCGAGATGTAAAACAAGACGATGCCGACCAAGGTGACCACGAGAAGAGAAATGAACCGACGCATTACTCCAACACCTCAAGCGTTGCCGGATCCATTCGCAAAACCAGCAGATCACCGCGCCGTTCAACATCCCCTTCCAACGAAACGTATTGTGCCACATAGTCATAGGCTGACTTGGGCAGTTCCCCTCCGTCCGGGCCGGTGATCAACAGAAACTCGGAACCCTCAATTGGTTGGGTGGACACAAATACCGGGGGCACCCCACCGATCAGGCAAAGATTTGCGCAGGCCTTGTGGGCCAGCCCGCGCCCGGGACGCATTGCCCCTGCCAGACACTTGCCGTCGCAGATTTCCCCGGCAATTTTCCAGCGTCCCAGCGGCTCGGTCAGAACTTCAGGGGCTTCGCCATCTGCCGCCGCAATCCCTTGTCGGCCACCGCGCAACTGCAACATGTCGAGATCGCCGCGCTGAAGCACGATCCCGGAAACCTTGGCGAGTTTTCCTTCAAGCGGTTTTGCGCGATCATCGACGTTGTTTTTTCCCGACGCGGACAACATGATCGTATGACCCGTTTCAAGACGCTCATTACCCTCTGTCACTCGCAAGACCGGATAGGGTGTGAGTTCGACAACCCCGGTCACCGTCTGGCGTCCATAATCAAAGCGAAACGCACCATCGCCAGGGTCATCCTGCGTCGCACCGATCACCAGTCCGGTGATCGCAAAGCTGGCGATGAACAATGCGACAATGCCCAAAAGATAGCTGCGCAGGCCCTTGGGGATCGGCAGGTACCCAACAAAGAACGGCTTCTTCTTCCGGCTCATGCTGGCACCTCGGCATTTGGATTTTCGGGCAATGGAACTGGCTCGACAAAGGTTCCTGGTGGGTTGGCATTGGGATCCACAAACACGGCACCGCCTTCAATTTTGACTTGGTACGTCGGAATCATCTCTGTAAAAGGGGCGGGTGAGCGGCCATTCGTGACATCATATTGGAACCCGTGCCAAGGGCAGGTCACGAGGCAGCGAATGATCTTGCCCTCTCCCAAGGGCCCGTTTTGGTGCGCACAGGCATTTGAAATCGCGCTGAGTTTACCTTGCTGCAGGAACACGGCGACCCGGTCGCCACCGGGCAGCATCTTAACCTTCGCAAAACCTTCTTCCAGGTCCGCTGTACTACATATTTCAACCCAGCCGTTCTTTGCCTCGGAGAGGCTGTCCCCCTTGTTGTGCTCGTGAAAGGCCGCAGCGAGGTGCAATGCTCCGACCAGCGCCGCGCCGCCCAGAAAAATCACCGTAAAAGCGTGGTTCTGCTGGTCCTGCAGAATGCCAAAGCTTACGTGGGCCACGACCGAAAGATACGCCGGGTAGATGAGATAATGGAGACGTTTCCAGACCGGCGGTGACAGAAACTTCATCCAGAAATCGTGGCTGGTCGTCGCCAGAATCAAGAGAACAGTCAGCGCGAAAATTCCAAAGACCTCAAACGGGAATCCAGCAAGTTGGCCATAGCTTGTATTGGCAAATAGCAGCGCCTCGTATTTGTTTGACATCGAAAACGCGAAGTACCAGTTCATAATGAAGGACGCGTGCGTCAATGCGACAAACGCCGTCATGACCCCAAAATGGCGGCGGTTATAAAGCAGCGGCAAGAACCGGCGATCCAGTCGTGCCATGGGGCCGATGCATAAGATCACCGTCAGCATCAGGAACGCGCAGGCACCGAATGCGCGGGCATTGTGGACTTGAGGATTGATCGGGCGTTCATGGCTGAGCACACTTGGCGTGACGTAGATGAACAGAACCAGAAACAGAACCGCACCGGCCAGCATGATCGCATCATACTGCCATTTTACCTTGTTCCATTGTACCGGGATGTATTTGACGCTCATTGGCCGACCTCATCAGCGGTTTCGAGCTGTTCAGGGGCGATGTCAGACGGCCAGCTTTGTCTTTGTGAGAGGCCGGTTGCAATAACGAGGACAATGGTAGTCGGAAGGATCAGCCCAACCCAGAAATGCGATTTTCGCGGCGGATCATACCGGGTCTCCCAAGCTTCTGTTCCCTTCTCGTATAACCACCAGCGCCACAGCACCAAAGGCCAGATGATCAGGATTCCCGGCACCAGAAGCGGGCGAAACACATACGCACCTCGCGCGTCCTCGTCGATCCGGTCCATACCAAAAGTCAAAAAGAAAACTGCGACCACGCCGCCGATGCTGCCCCAGATTTTCAGGACCATGAAAATTGCTTCTGCTTGGTTCATCCGGCGCCACCAAATGACACGCCAGATACATCGGCCATGTCCTTTTTCCAGGTTGTCAGGTCATCGTGGTTAAATTTCGAGAGGTGATCATGTCCACAGGCGCGCGCCATGACCTGCATCAATTCGACAGAGGCCTCAAAGAAGTTAGCCAATTGACGAGCTGATTTCTCAACCACAATCCGGCTGACCAGATGCGGTTTCTGGGTCGCGATGCCGACGGGGCAATTGTTAGTGTGACAGGCCCGCATCGCCAGACACCCAATAGCTTGCATAGCGGAATTGGACACTGCAATCGCGTCCGCACCCAACGCCAGCGCCTTAATGAAATCAGCAGGCTTGCGCAGACCCCCGGTGATGACAAGCGTGATGTCCTTGCGATCCAGCCGGTCCAAATGGGCCCGCGCGCGTGCCAGGGCGGGGATTGTCGGCACCGAAATATTATCCCGGAAGATGATCGGCGCAGCACCTGTGCCGCCGCCGCGCCCATCCAGAATGATATAATCCACGCCAACCGCCAGCGCCGCGTCGATGTCTTTTTCGATATGCTGCGCGCTAAGCTTATAGCCGATCGGGATGCCGCCGGTGCGATCGCGCACTTCATCAGCAAAGGCTTTGATTTGCGAAACATCTGTCCAGTCGGGAAAACGCGGCGGCGATATCGCTGACGTGCCGGGCTCTAGCCCGCGGACTTCAGCAATTTTGCCCTTCACCTTGTTGCCCGGCAGATGGCCACCAGTGCCTGTTTTGGCCCCCTGCCCGCCTTTGAAATGGAACGCCTGAACCTTTTCCAGCTTATCCCAGCTAAATCCGAATCGCGCCGAGGCCAGTTCGTAGAAATAACGCGTATTTGCCTCTTGTTCCTCGGGCAGCATGCCGCCTTCTCCCGAACAAATGCCTGTCCCGGCAAGCTCGGCCCCGCGAGCAAGCGCAACTTTGGCGGGCTCAGACAAGGCCCCGAACGACATGTCAGAAACAAACAGCGGAATCTCAAGTTTCAGCGGCTTTTGCGCATTGGGGCCGATCACCACATCAGTGCCAACCACTTCTTCATCCAGCAGTGGCGGGGTCGCCAATTGTGCGGCAAGCAGTTGCAAGTCATCCCAGTCTGGCAATTCGGTTCTTGGCACACCCATAGATTCAACGACGCCGTGGTGGCCGGTCTTTGACAAACCGCTTCTGGCGTAGCTCTGGATGAGGCCTGTGTAGGGCTCCTCCGTCGTGCCATGACTGGGATCCGCATAAAGACCCAAATAGGATTTGCGGTTGTAGGGTTGCGGATTGTCGTGGCCCCAGGCGTTGATTTCGTCCGCATCCACGTAGACATCATCGCCCTCTGCCCAGCTTTTAAATTTGGGCAGCGCCTCGTCATTAGCATAGGCCGAAACACCGCTATCAAGACGATAGTCCCAGTTGTGAACCCCACAGATCAGATTTCTACCCCGTACAAACCCATCTGACATCAGGGCGCCCCGGTGCAGACAACGCCCATAAAATACCGATATGTCCTCATCAAATCGGACCACTACCAGATCAACCTCTCCAACAAGGGCGTACTGAGGCTTGCGGTCCGGTAATGTGCTGAGCTTTGCTATTGCAGTTGGTGTCATCGAAGAATTTTCCTGACTTTTTCGAGAGAAAATGCACTAAACGTGTCTGGTCACAAGTGGCTTAGCGGAAACGTGAATATCCTGATTTTCGGGGCATTGCCCCATTTCGGCAGTTTTTGCGCCATACCATCTTGCTGCAGGCGCCGCACTGACACCATGTAAAACGGCGCTGATCCAGACGGCATTAACGGCCAGATGCAGAACCTGATCGCCCAGAGCATCCGGTATCTGTTCAATTACAAGCAGGGCAAACAGCGCAGTGGCGAGTCCCCGCGGCCCAAACCAGCCAAAGAAAATACGAGTAATAGGGGATGCGTCTGTACCCATCAGAGAAATCCAAATGGCGAGGGGTCGTACAATAAAAAGGCTGACAAGGATGAGGCCGAGCATCGGTAGTGTCAGATGCTGGATTGCTTCGGGCACAAGTGCTGCACCCAATAGCAAGAAAGCCACCCATGCCAGCATCTGCCCTTCGCTTTCTGTAAATTCATAAACGAATTTGCAGGCGCCTTTTATGATGGCGCCGAACACCAAGCCCGCCACAAACGCGGAGATAAACCCGTTTCCGCCGATCAGGTCAGCTCCAAGATAGGCGCAGCCTGCCATGGCCAGCGCCCCGATCCCCTCATAGGTTTCAGATGTCGTTTTATATTTTTTCGCTTTCAGCAGCACCCAGGCGCCAAGTCCCCCTACAAAAATACCTGCGATGGGCCCCAGAATAATCTGCTTTGCCCCAAAGACGAGCCAGTCTCCACCACCAATAAGGGGATCGACTGAGGCTGTCACACTGGCAAAAAACAACACAACAGGCAGTGCCAAACCGTCATTTAGCCCGCTTTCAACCGTCAAAGCCCGCCGGGGTCGGATTGGGACGTCGGGATTGGTGACGACGGCCTGTCCAAGGGCAGCATCTGTCGGAGCTAGAATTGCAGCGGCGAGCGCAACCGCAACAACAGGCCAGGTTGGGAACAGGATAATGCCAGCCAAAGTACCGAAAGCAATGGCAAGCGGTAGTCCGATCAGGAGCATACGCGTTGGCCAGATGTGCCGCTCGCGTAACGCGGCAACATCGGTCTGCGCCGCGTCCAGAAAGAGTAAAATCACCAGTGCGACCTCGGCAACCGGATGCAGCAGCTTTTCTGCGGTTTCATGCCCAACAAGGCCACTTGTAGCAAGGAACACACCGAGAAACAGAAACAACATAGGGGCTGTCAGGAACGTTGAAGAGAGGCGCCGCCCCACCATGCAAAAGGCGGCGGTCACCATGCAAATTGCCAAAAATCCTGCTGTCACCTGTCGCCCACTGCCCCCGTAATTTCCGATTTATCGTTGCCGCCACACATTACAGATGATCGCATATGGCAAAAGGTTACAAACTAAATCACCCCGACACCTAACCTATCCTGATCACCCGACAAAGCGCATCATTGTCAACTCTGGTTCACGATTGAGCCAACACACCTAGGCAATTGCCTTTTGCAAATTGTTCCGGATAGTGCACGGATGAGATTTTTTTTCTGCCTTGCTGCCGTGATAATTTGTTCGTCCAAACCTGCATTGGCCCATGCCTCAGAACAGGGTTTCGTACTTTTGTTGCCAACGACACTCTACGTTAGTGGTGGTGTCGCCAGCGTTGCACTGACGGTCATACTGATTGCAATGCTTCCGCCCCACATTGCGCAGAGCCTGTTTCACCCATTTCGGCTTGGGCCCAGCATCGGCCGACGCGGGGCTGTCCCAATAAGCTGCATTTCCTTCTTTTGCCTGTTTGCGCTGGTTCTGATCGGTGGATTGGGGCCGCACGATCCAAACCGCAACGCACTACCGCTCGCGATATGGTCATTGTTCTGGGTGCTTTTTGTTACCTCTCAGGCGATATTCGGAGACCTGTGGCGCTATGTGAATCCGTGGAGCGGGCCCTATTCGCTTTTAAGACGACTCGGCTTTGCGCCGCGCCTGCAGTTGCCCTCACACGTAGGATACTGGCCGGGGTTCCTGTCTTTTCTAGCCTTTGCATCGGTGCTGCTGGCATATCCGGCCCCATCTGATCCGGAACAACTTGCGGTTCTGGTATCACTTTACTGGCTGTTTCATTTTGTTGGGATGTTGGCATTTGGTCCGCGATGGTTGCGGCGTGCCGAAGGCCTGACCATACTGCTAGTTTGTTATGCGAACATCTCTGTGATCGGAGCATCACGCGGACACCTGAACGCGGGTCTCTGGGGATGGAAAACCATACTCAGACCAGCACCGCCTCTAAGTCTCGCTGTTTTTTGCATCACAATTCTGGCCATCGGCAGCTTTGACGGATTAAACGAAACATTCTGGTGGTTCGGCAAGATCGGTGTCAATCCGCTTGAATTCCCTGGTCGCTCCGCGGTGGTTTCGGAGACCCTGACAGGGATCCTGTTTACCGTCCCGGCGCTCATCGCAGCCTACGCGCTCTCTGTCTGGCTTGGCGTTCGGCTGATCAATCATGAACCCGCATTCGGGCTTGCATTCTGTACGCTTGCGCCTGCCATCCTACCCATCGCGCTTGGATACCATATCGGGCACTACTTTCCAAGCTTTCTCATTGAAATTCAGTATGTTGCACGCACTTTCTGCAGCGGTATCGGGCTGTGCGATGTGCAAGTCACAACCGGTTTTTTCAAAACGCTGGCGACTGTAAAAGTGATCTGGCTCAGCCAGGCGGGCGCGGTTGTTTTGGGCCATGTGGTGGCAATCCTTCTGTCCCATGTCCTCGCTCTACGACTATTTGGATGCCACAGGAAGGCAGCAATCAGTCAAACGCCACTGGCCATTTTCATGATCCTCTACACAATTTTTGGTCTTTGGCTGCTGGCTGCCCCTCGCGGCGCGTGAATCGCACCCAAATTGCTGGACAAAACATTTGCACGCATACAGACTGATCCAAAAATACAATTTGTTTAGCGGGGAAATGTACCTATGTCACAGACACCAAAGACAAAATTAACGTTCTCGCGCCGCACAGCGCTCAAGACCCTTGCCGCCGGTGCAGGTGCTGCCACACTGCCACTCTGGGCACGCTATGCTGGCGCGCAGACATCTGAACCCATTCGTATTGGCTTTCAAAAGCACGCCACTGGTATCGGCGCCTCATATGGCCGCTGGTATGATCGCACAAGTCAGGCCGCTGTCAAATTGATCAACGATGGTGGGGGCATCAATGGCCGCATGGTCGAGCTGGTCACTGAAGACGACGGAACCGACCCAAAACGCGGCGCCGAAGTCGTCGAGAAATTTGCGACACAGCACAATTGTGACATTGGATTTGGCACTCTGTTCAGCCATGTGGTTATCGGGTCAGCGCCCCGTGCCGGAGAACTAAAGATTCCCTATTTTGTGGTGTCTGAAGGCCACCACGTCGCCAGTGGCGCGCTGAACCGCTATACGCTTCAGCCGGGCATTACCGATGTCAAAAGTCAGGTACAGGCGATGGCACCTTTTGTCGCGAGCAACTTGGGCAAGAAAGTAACAATGATCTTCCCGGATTTTGCTTTTGGGCATGATCACCGCGACTATTTCTCGGCAGCGATAGAGGCGCAAGGCGGTGAAGTGGTAGAGATGATCGCCATTCCTCCGACCGAAACGTCCTTTACCAAGTATTTCCCGCGCATTCCCCGCGATACCGAAGTGATTTATCACGTGATGGTCGGCCCCGCCGTGCTGACATTTGTCAAGGAACTCGGCGAGTTCTTTGGCCCCTCGCGCCCCGAAATTTTCGGATTTATCGACAGTCTGGAAGCAGTCGACATGGCAAGTCCCGGTCTTGAATTTCTGGAAGGTACCTATTTCTGGGAGGGAAATCCGCGTTACGCTCAGGCCGATCAGACTGACTATGACAAAACTTTCCGCGCCGCGGTTGGAGTTGACGACAATGGTGCGTCAGTGAGCGATCCCAAAGACGTATCCACCTACGCGCATATGTTTGGCTGCTGGGAAACACTTCACGTGATCAAGGCCGGTATGGAGGCCTGCAGTTACACCGGGCCAGCAGATCGTGCACTGTTGATCGAAGCGGTCGAGGCAATGACCGACATGCCGCAGTCAACCGCCCACCCGCAAGGCACAAAGCTGTTCAACGGCAAAACCCATCAGGTGTTTGGTCCGCAGTACATTTCGAAGGTTACAAACGGCAAACTGATCGTCGCGCACACGGCGGGGATTGAGGATACATTGTACCCGGACGAAGTTGACTACACGACGCAATCCTTCTGATAGGCCATTCTGCCGGGCCTCGGGGCCCGGATTGTTTCTCCAAATAAAGGCGCGCCATGGATTTCGGTCCTTTCCTGATGCTTGCCACGCTGGAAGGTCTGGTTCTGGCGGCTGTGCTTGCCCTGATCGCTTCCGGGTTATCGCTTGTATTTGGCGTGATGCGGGTTGTGAACGTCGCGCATGGCGAGTTCTACATGTTGGGTGCTGTCATCGCGTGGTGGGTCACCAGCGCAGTTGGTGGCAGCCCACAACTGGCATTCGTTGCAGCATTGGTCATTGCGCCAATCGTCGTCGGGGCGCTGGCGACGCTTGCCGACATGACCATACTCAAACGGCTTGACTATGATCCGGAACGCACGATCGTTGCGACCATTGGGCTTTTGTATATTCTTCAACAGCTTACTTTGATGACTTATGGCGCGGATGCGCGCCCCGTCGTGCCGCCTTTTAATACCCGTCTTGCCCTGCCATGGGTCGAATTGGGCGACAATGGTTTGCAGTTGTTTTGGCCGTGGGGGTTGTCGATCACGTCATATAAACTGTTCGTCATTGGAGCCGCTGTCGCGATTTTGCTGGTTGTCTGGGCGATGATGACACGCAGTCGCGTAGGTCTCGTGATGCGGGCCACCCAACTGGATAGCGAAACCGCGCAGGCCTTTGGCATCCCGGTTGAGCGCGTTTATGCGATGGTTTTTGGCATCGGGGCGGGCCTCGCGGCTTTGGCAGGCGTTCTTATCGTGCCGATCCAGCAAGCTCACTATCTGATGGGAGGAGATGCGCTGTTGCTCGCGTTTATTGTCGTGATAATCGGAGGATTGGGCAGTCTGCCCGGTACAATACTGGCTGCGCTGCTGATCGGGCTGAGTGATGGCATAATTTCGGTCTTCTTTTCGCCGACATTGGCCAAGATCATCGCGACCCTGTTGGTGGCATTCGTTCTCGTCTTTCGCCCTCAGGGCCTATTCGGAACTCGGCCTGCATGAGCAATGCTGCGAAAATCATGGTTTTGCATGGCGGGTTACTGGCTTTGCTGTTTGTGCTGAATTTCACTTTGCCTGCGTATCACCACGGTAACCTTGCGCGGATCATGGTGCTGGCCAGTTTTGCCATCGGGTACAACATCATGTTCGGCTACACCGGGCTTCTTAGCCTTGGTCACGCGATGTTTTTCGCGGCAGGCATGTACGGCATGGCCCTGACCATTAGACACTTGGGTTTCTCCCCTGCCCCTGCCCTGATCGCTGGTCTTGCGGCAGGCGTGATGCTGTCTTTGGTTGTCGGCCTGCTCGCCCTGCGCACTGCAGGGGTGGCATTCATGATTGTCACATTGATGTTCGCACAAGCAGGGTATCTGACGATCCTGTTGTTTGGAACATGGACGCGCGGCGACGAAGGTTTTGTAATACAACAAGCCGAGCGCATCCTGTGGGGCATCGACCTGAGCGACCCTGGTAGTCGTTATCTTGCAGCGCTCTGTCTGTTCGCCGCTTGCTTGCTGATTTCTTTGCAGCTTGTTCGCTCACCCATGGGCCGGGTATTTATCGCCATTCGCGAGAACGAAGATCGCGCACAGCTCTTGGGCTACAATGTCTTTCGCTACAAGCTCATGTCCGTTGTGATCTCGGGCGCGATATGCGCAGCGGCCGGGGCATTTTATGGCCTGCTGTTTGGCTACGCAGGAGCAACATTTGCAACCGTTCAATACTCGATCTTTCCGCTGCTATGGGTCCTTTTGGGCGGTGCTGGAACAATTATCGGACCGTTCCTTGGTGTCTTGTTTATGTTCTATCTGATCGATCTGTCTTCAGGACTGACAACCGCCTACATGCTGATCGCGGGATTTGTATTGGTCATGATCACCCTGTTTGCCCCTCAGGGAATTGCAGGGGAGGTACGGCGCCGCATCTGGGGTTGGTTGCCATGAACACAATCATATCTACGTCGAACCTTTCTCGTTCTTTCAGTGGGTTGCGCGCCGTACATGATGTGGACTTTGAACTACCTGCGGGCGAAATTCGTGCAATTATCGGCCCGAACGGCGCTGGTAAAACCACTTTTGTGTCGATGCTCATTGGCCGCATTCCCACCTCTTCGGGCAAAATACGGTTTGAAGGGCGCGACATTACTGCACTGCCATCCCATGCACGGGTTGCCCAAGGCATGGCTTATACATTCCAGATCACCTCAATCTTTACCCGGCTCAGCCTTGAGGAAAACGTAGCACTCGCGGCGCGGCGCCGTCTTGCCGGCGACAAGGCCGCAATCTCAGAACAGGTCCTTGAGGCGCTTTCACGCGTAGGTCTGGCGGATCGAATGACCCAGATTGCAGGCGACCTGAGCTATGGCCATCAACGCCTTTTGGAAATCGCAATGGGCCTTGCGCAGCGCCCCCGCCTGTTGATTCTGGATGAACCGACCCAAGGCCTGGCAGAAAGCGAGATTACCGAATTCAAAACGCTGATCAAATCACTGGTTCCCGAAACCACGATCTTGTTGATCGAGCACAATATGGCCGTCGTCATGGAATTGGCCGACAAGATCACCGTGCTGAATTTTGGCGAGGTCCTGGCGGAGGGCACACCATCTGACATTCGGGCCAATCCGAATGTACAGGCGGCCTATCTGGGTACGGCAGATGCTTGACGTGCGCAGCATCGATACCGCCTACGGGCAGGCACAAATCCTGCGGGGGTTGTCATTGTCTGTTGAACCGGGCCAAATCGCCTGTCTTGTAGGACGGAATGGAGCTGGCAAGACCACAACCATGAAGGCTATCATGGGCCTTCTGCCGACGCAGGCGGGTCAGATTGTACTGGATGGAGACAACCTTTGCACTTTGCCTGCTCACGAGGTCGCAAGACGTGGGATCGGGTACATCCCTCAGGGACGACGACTTTTTTCGGAACTCAGTGTGGCGCAAAACCTTGAGATCGGGATGATGACGCGCAACAGCCCGCCCCCTGTGCGTGAACGCGTGTTGGACCTCTTTCCACGCCTGCGCGAGCGGCTGGATCAGGCTGCGCAAACCCTGTCAGGGGGCGAACAGCAGATGTTGGCCACAGCCCGGGCGTTGTGCCTGCAGCCATCGGTCTTGTTGTTGGACGAACCCACTGAAGGATTGCAACCTTCAATGATAGACGCTATCCGCAATGTCATTTTGCAGATGCGCGATGAAGGTGTTGCAGTACTGTTGGTTGAACAACGTGTTGATGCGGTCTTAGCTCTTGCAGACAATGTGGTCTTTGTTGAGAACGGACAGAATGTTGAAACTATGGATGGTGGAGCTTTGCGCCGCAAACCAGAAGTATTGCGACGGCATTTGGGAGTCTGAATTCAGGTTAAATGGATCAGCTTTGCCCCATTTCCCCCGAACTAGCAAAATAAAGCGTTTTCAATGACTTTCAGGGGATTTGGCTACGAGCCATTCAATTTCAGCGCGACCAACCTGAAAAAGATCACGTCAAAATCGTCGCCGCAGGCGTCCAAGATGTGCTCGTGCGAGACACCGGCTTTCGCGGCCTGACCTGTCGAAAGCAGCGCCGCCATTGGCGGCTCGGTCTCGAAAAGAGACTTCTCGGAAAGCAGTATCGAATAACCCTCGGGGAATATCACCCTGATCACGTCAACGTCGCCAAGGTCCGACAGGACGCGCACGAAATTCTTGTAGAGATTTCCGCTGGCACCTATGTCCCTGCCGCCGAGCGAAACAAAAACCTCGACCGGGAAAGTCGCCTCAATGCGATGACCGTATCCGACGCGGCTGAGCTTCACATTAAGGTCAACCCTCGCCTTCGTCCCAGATCTGCCGAGACCTATCGTTACGCTGTCCTGAGATTGACGGAGTGAGAACCTTTTGATGCGCTCGTTAACCTCTCCCTACGTCCGTGACGCATACGAACGACTTCTCACGCCCCACAGCGCCGCGACCGCCTCTCAAATGCTCCGCTCCGTCAGGTCGTTCTACAACACATGGTCAGATGAGTTCCCAGAGGCCAGCGCACTACCACGAAACCCGGTTCAGGCGTTTATCTGGCTTATGAGACTGCCAAGGCAGATTCAGTCGGAGAAGTCGCTTCTGCAGCCGCGCCAGCTTCTTTGAAAAAGGGAGCTCTTGCCAACTTTCTGAGCCCTCACCCTTATCTGTTTTGGATCAAAGTAGGTGTACCCTACGTGTTAGCTGCGCACGAAAAGTCGGTCTTGGCTCCTTGGGGTTTCATAGCCGGGTTTTATCTTCTCCTGGTTGGTTCTAAAGTTGGTGTTGCGGCCCTAACTGGGCGCTACCGAAGCCTGTTAACTGGCCAAGCTTACCCTTATGTCATGCGCGGCCTTGCGATTGCATTAGTCGTTTTCGCAATTCTTCTTTTTCGGGAAAGTCTGCATTTGCTGACCACCAACGAGCGCTAACCGCACGGACGTTTGGGGTTGCAGTTGGTCAATGAAGATCGACGCGCGAAGATCAGTCATCAGACGTCTCCTTTCAGGCTGCGCAGCTCTTCAAGGATCAACTGGCGCAACTCGTTGCGTGTCACGACACTGGTCCCGTCTTCGGGTTGCGGGGCGTTGTGCGTTTGCACTGGCTCTGCTGGGCGACCCGAGGACACTTGGCTCAGATCAAGACCTGCCAGATCAGCAGGTTGATCCTTGGCATAGGCAATGCGGGTCCAATGAACCAAATGCTGTGGGCCAACATTTTCCCCTACCGAACTGCGACCTGCAAAACCCGTGCCAATGGTAAATGTAGGTGGCAAATGCGTGGCAAATCCAGCGGCCCCTTGGGAACACGGTGCATTCACGACCACGCGGTAAACTGGTATATCCTGCGAAAACGCCACGAGGCGCGCGTTGTCTTCGCCATGGAAGGCCGCCGAATGGCCGACTCCGCGTTTGGTTGTATGTTTGGCAAATGTAACCGCCTGTTCAAAATCAACGGCCGCCGTCAGTGTCAGCACAGGGCAGAGCTTTTCGCGGAACATCAGGTCATCTTGCCCTGGTGTGGCCACAACGGGCACAAGTATTTTGGTCGATGGGCTGACACGAATGCCTGCACGCTCGGCAACCCTTTTCCGCAAACAAAGATATCGGGCTTGAGCCCATCATAACCCTGCCAGCCCCACATAACACCTGTGCGAATTAGCCCGGTTTGCACTTCGTCTGCAATAAACTTAGCACCATATTTGTGGCACAGATCCTGACAGGCCTTTAGATATCCGTCTTCCAGCATAGGAAAGCCATATGTGGCCGGGATCGTTTCAATGATAAAGGCCGCGACATCGCCGCCTTTTAACTCGTCTTCAAGCGCATCGGCGTCGTTGAAAGGCACCTGAACGAACTCGTCCGGCTTGTCGGCCAGGAAGATCTTGGAAAACCGCGCGTCGCCCGTGGCCACAGACAGACCGGAATGACCGTGGTAGCCGTGGATAATCGACACGATCTTCTTGCGTTTGGTGGCATAGCGCGCGGTCTTAAGTGCAATCTCAACCGAGTCAGGAATGACTATGACGCGCAGTTGTTGGGAGATTTCTTAGCGGAGGCCGCGAGCTTCTATGATAAACGCGGCTTGTTCCGCAGGCGTTACTGATCTGAAATGGTATCGTTTTGACAACGAGAGGAACCCAAACCACGTTGAGACATCTCTGCAACGACCCCCCAGCCCGTTTGAACGCCGAAGCATAAAGCGGGCCAACGGAGGCTCCTACGGACTCCAGAAAAGCCAATGCAATCTCATCGCAGAGTTCTGAAATGGTGGTAGAGTTGTCGCGGGTATCCATCGCGCGTATAGCCGCCGTCCAACCGATGTCCATGGTGACGCCGTGGTCGCCGTCACCGATAGCGCCATCGAGTTGGCAAAGCCGGTCGCGTTCGGCAGAAATCGCCTGCTGCCCCGCGTGCATCAATTCGCGTAAATGTGCAGGGCTAATATCGCCGTCAATCTCAAGCCTGTCACGATCAACCCTTGCCGAGCTGGAAACCTGTTGTCTGCGCTGCTGGGATCGCGCGCGGGTAATCGGGGCGGCTTGCGACGCGCCCACTTTGAGCGCCGGCGTCTCGCAGGGATGCTCCAACCAGCGCTGCAGATCGGCATCAAGCTTCATCAGCGTGATCGATGCGCCTTCCATGTCAAGCGAGGTACAATATTCACCGACCCAGCTGTCGTGAATGATGATTGCGTGGTCTGCCAGTCGGTTGGCCACGTGTCGATGTAGAAGGTAAAGTTCCAAAAGCGTCGTTGACCCAAGTCCGTTCACCAAGACTGCCACCCGGTCACCACCGGACAGATCGAGTTCTTTAAGGATGGGCGTGATCAGACGGTCGGCCACATCGTCAGCACTTTCAGCCGGGACGCGTTCGATCCCTGGTTCGCCGTGAATCCCCTTGCCGATCTCCATCTCGCCCGGTGGCAGCTCGAAGTTTGCCAATCCGGATTGCGGAAGGATACAAGGCGAAAGAGCGGCGCCCATGGTCCGGGTTGCATCGTTGGCGCGTTTGGCAGCGGCTTCGACCTCGTCAAGCGTATGACCAAGATCGGCTGCCGCCCCTGCTATCTTGAAAATGAAGAAATCACCCGCGATGCCGCGGCGTTCGTCTTCCTGGCCCGTGGGTACCGATGCGATGTCTTCCGTGACCAGGAGCGACCGAGCCACGATTCCATGCTCGGCCAGTCTTTCTTCTGCCATACCGAAATTCATCACGTCACCGGTGTAATTGCCGTAGAGAAACAGCACACCGGCCCCGTCATCGGCGGCAAATCCGGCATCCATGATCTGCGAGGGCGAAGGCGAGGCGAAGATGTTGCCTAAGGGGCTGCATCGGCCAATCCACACCCGACATATCCCGCGAATGTCGGTTCGTGGCCCGAGCCACCGCCGACGACAATACCGACCTTGCCGTCTCTTGGCCCGTTCCGGGCGACAATGGCTCGTCCGGTATCCCCCTCGAGGGTGATCAGATCAGGGTGCGCCGAAATCATGCCGGCGATCAGATCTTCGATCAGATTGTCGGCATGATTTATCAGTTTCCTGCGCTTGCCTGACATAGAAGGCTCCATTTTGGTGTCCCTTGAGTTTCGGATTACGCCTCGTGGTACTTGGCGTCCACCGCGTTGATTGCGCTCACGTTCGCCGCCGAGCGCCCGTCCGGATCGAATGATGCTGTGAGGAAGGCGGCGGCGATATCTTTAGCCAGTTCGGCACCGATGACACGGGCGCCCATGGTGATGATCTGAGCGTTGTTCGAGGTGGCCGCCTTGCCCGCAGAATAGGTGTCGTGGCATTGGGCAGCGCGGATACCGGGTACCTTGTTGGCAGAAAGGCAAACCCCGATCCCGGTGCCGCAGATCAAAATTGCGCGGTCATAGGTGCCTGCCATGACCGCCGTGGCGACCCGGTCAGAGAGGTTGGCATAGAAGGCATCTGGCCCCGCCTCGGTGTGCGACACTTCCTCGACTTCGTAGGTGTCACTCAGATGGTCGGCAAGAACTTTGGCGAGACCTTCTCCGGCACTATCTCCGGCAACAGCGATTTTCATGGTTTTTCCTTTTATATCAGATGACGGCGGCGCATTTCGCCAGAATGTTCAGATAGCCATCCACTTTCCACGCCGAGCGCCCGATGAACAGCCCGTCGATATGGGGGCATTGGATCAACTCTTCGCAGTTATCGGGGTTGACCGAGCCGCCGTACAGGCAGGGGATGGGGCGGCCAAGCACGTCTTCAGCTACGGCGATGATCTCCCTCTGGCGCGCATCGGCATAGTCTGAGGTTGCGGGGATACCGCCATCGCCGATGGCCCAGACCGGTTCGTAGGCCAGAAGCACTGGCGCGGATTTATGTGCCGGCGTCAGATGGGCGAACGCGGCCTGGGTCTGGGTTTCAAGTACTTCCGTCGCGCGACCTGCCTCGCGTTCTTCCAGCGTTTCGCCAATGCAGATCAGTGGGATCAGCCCGTTCCGAATTGCTGCCGCCGTTTTCAACCCGACCGTTTCGTCGGTTTCACCAAAATGGGCCCGGCGTTCGGAATGGCCTAGCTCCACCAAATCCAACCCGCAGTCGGTCAACATCACCGGAGAGACTTCACCGGTCCAAGCCCCCGCGTCGTCCCAGTGCATGTTCTGCGCACCTGTCTTGACCGAAGTGCCAGCCAGGATCGCCGCCACTTCTCGGACGGCCGTGAAGGGCGGGATCACGAAACGCTGAATGCGTGGATCGCGTGAGCCTTCGGCTAGGGCCAGCGCACTGGCAAAGACCTGCGCCTCGGCCAGCGTCTTGTTCATTTTCCAGCTTGTGCCGATCCAGAAGTCACCGCTCATAGTTTTGTTCCTCGCTCTCAGACTGCGTATTCCATTGCTTCGGCCAGCGCGTCCGAAGGCAACGGCACTGGGTTCGCTTTCATCGACGACGAGGCCGCAGCAGCGGTTGCGGCCGCCGCGCGATGGTTGGCGGTTATCTTGAGCGCATCAAGTCCCGGCAATCCTGCCTTGCGCGACCAACGGGCGAGCCTGTCAAAGGCGTCCTCGGGATGGCCACCAAAGGTATCGGCAATCCAACTTCGAATCTCGGACACGCGACTTTGAATTCCTGCATCCGTCATGTGGCGTTCATTGATCGTCATGACATGGGGTAGCAAGGCGCCGCAGATCGCTCCGTGCGGCGCGGCCGACAAGCCGCCAAGAGGCCCGGCCAGCCCATGCACTGCGCCCAGCCCGGCATTTGCCAGCGCCAGCCCGCCCGACAGGCTGACGAAGGCCATGTCATCACGAGCGGCCTTGTCTTCGGACTGCATCAATCGGCTCAACGCTGCCAGCCCGCGCGGAATGGCAGCGCGGCAAAGTGCGTCGGTCATCGGGTTGGCGCGCGTGCAAAGATAGGGCTCGATCACCTGCGTGATCGCATCCAGCCCCGAGGCCAGTGTGATCCCGCGCGGGCAGGTATCGGTCAGGCCGGGGTCGATCAGCGCCAGATCCGGTATCATCCGGGGATCGCGAAGCGAGACCTTGCGGGCATATTCGGGCACGGCGATCACCGCGTTGCGCGTCACTTCCGCCCCTGTGCCCGAGGTCGTGGGGATGGCGACAAAGGGCAACGGCGCGATTTCCAGCGGCAGGCCCCGCCCGACCACTTCCAAGTGATCCAGCATGGCGCTCGCGCCGGGGGCCAGGGCCGCGACGGCCTTGCCTGCATCGACCACAGCTCCGCCGCCAAGCGCAACGACGACATCCGCGCAATGTGCGCGGGCGGCATCGACGCCGCTTTGCACGATATCGGTATCAGGTTCGCCGGACACAGAAAAGCGCGCCGCCCTATCCCCAAGCGCATTGGCCAGCCAATCTGCGCGTGTCGTATTCGCACCATGAACCAAGAGGACCCGCCTGCCGAATGCCGCGATCTGGTCGGCAGCTTCATTGGCAACACCGCGACCGAAGCGGATTTCGGTTGCGGTCATGAATGAGAAGCGCGCTAGCATGGTGTCAGACTTTCAGATCGTTTTCGCCGCTGTCGATGTGCGGTGCCCAGCAAGCCACGGATTCCGCGATCTGTGGGATCACTTCGCGATCGTTGGGTTCGCGTTCCTTGAAGCTGAGTTCAAGGCAGACTTCGTTGTCTTTTCCGCCGCCGGCACGGAACGCCTCCAGCAAGAGTTCGGGTTGGATCCGGCCCTTGGCGTTGAACTCAGCGGTGAAGGGGCGGTGACCGCCCTTGTCCATCAGGCTTTGCTTGATGTGGATGATCGGCGACACCCGAGGAACGGCCCGGGCCCAGGCATACGGGTCGAAGTCGTCGGCGTTGGCGCTGGTCACGTCGCCATGGTCGATATCGGCCATCATCGACATGGGCACGGCCATTTCCGCGGCGGTCAACATGTCTTGCAGCGCCAGGGCTGCTTCAATTGTTTCGCCGAATTCCCGGCCAATGCTCATTGGCTCCCAGAAGACGAAAGACAGACCGGCGGCCTTCGCATGCTCGGCGACTTCGGCCCAACAGTTGATGGCGACGCGGATCAGTTCTTCGCGCCGCGCTGGATCGTCGTAGTCGCGATAGGTGAAGATGGCGAACTGCGTGCCAACCGAATGCCCGCCAAGATCGCCGATGATGTCGGCAAAGGTCTTGAACCAGTTGACATAGTGCCGCCGCACCTCTGGGTCGGGATGGCCGAAATGGTTGAGCCGGCCATAGGGCCCCGTCATGCCGCTAGTCACGCGGACGCCCGTGCGTTGCAGCGCGCGATCCATCTGGCGTGTCATTTGGCGGATCACCGGCGCGGGCCAGCTTGGATTGATGAACTCGTGCGTCAATTGCAGGTCGCGCAGCCGGATCGCGCGCGCAACCGTATCGATCAGATCGTCGGGTTCGGCAAAGCGGTTCACCAGGGGGTTAGTATTTAGCGAAAGCGTAAAAGGCATGATTGGCAGACCTTATATGGCGAAACCGGGAATGACAAAATCAGGAAGATCACCGGGCGGCGCATCGGCCAAAACCTGGTTCAGGGGCTCGTCCACGTGAATACCGGTGCGCACCAGAGCGGCCATGCAACCGGCGCCATGCGCGCCACGAATATCATGTGCGGGACTGTCACCGACGCAAAGGACATTGCCAGGGTCAGTGGCCCCGAGGCACTCGATTGCCACCTGATAGATCAGCGGGTGAGGTTTGCCAACCTCGTCAACCTGTCCGCCCAACTCGCGATAAAGCTGGGCAATGCGACCGGCCCCAAATGCCGGGCCGCGTTCGGTCAACATGGTCATGTCAGGATTGGTGCAAAGCGCGGGGATGCCGCTTGTTGCCGGTCCTTTCAGAAGGTCCGCATAATGGTTCAGCGACAAGTCCTCGCCACGGCTTCCTGCAATCAATACAAATTCGGCGATGGCAGGGTCCTCGGTCGGGGTCAGTTCCAGCCCTTGGATACAGGAAATGTCGCCGCCGCGGGACAGAACCAACACGGGCGCTGACTTTGCAATGCTGTTGCCGATCATCCCCGACAAGACGGCCCGTGCGGCTTCCCCTGAGGAAACCACCGCATCAATGTGGGCAGGGTCGAACCCCATGGCTTCCAGCCGGTCGGCGTTCGGCCCGGCCCGCTTGCCTGAGTTGGTCAGAATGCCCACAGTTTTTCCCCTGCGGGAGAGTTCGGCCAGCGCCTCGGGCGCGTCGGGATAAGCCTTAGCGCCGTCCAGCAGCACACCGAACTGATCCAGCAGAAATGTGTCGAACCGATCCATCAGTGCAGTCAGATACGTCTGCTTCACATCACCACCCGTCGGGCAAGAAGTGCCGATCCATAGGCGGCCTCGGTGCTGGCGGGCGCGATCAGCGACACCCCCAGACGGCGCTCACGCATTCGGGTCCAGATGGCATTCTGCGCACCACCGCCCACCGTCCGAACCGAGACAAGGTCCGGCGCGCCCAATTCCTTCAACCGCCTATAGGCCAGTGCCTCGATCCGCGCGATCCCGTCGAACAATCCGCACAAGAATTCCGCGTCGTTATCGGGCCGGGGCTCAAGCCGGGGGGGCAGCGTCGGGTCGGAAATCGGAAACCTCTCACCCGGTTCCGCAAGCGGGTAATAGTCCAATGGGCAGTCCGTTTCGGGATCGATGCGGCTAGACAGCCCTGCAATCGTGTCGGCGTCGAAGTACTTCAACAAGACCCGCCCGCCCGTGTTCGAGGCCCCGCCGGCCAGCCATTTGCCAAGAATGCGGTGCGAATAGATACCGTACTCCGGGGCCGAAATGGGCCGGTCCGACAGAAGTTTGATGGTCATCGTGGTGCCCAGGACCGTGACGCCTGCGCCGGAATGGTCCGCGCCGGTAGCGACGAAACTGGCGCACCCGTCCGTGGTGCCCGCGACAACCTGAGCGTCAGGTGACAGATCGAACGCGTGCTGTGCGGCTGCCGAGACCGGGCCGATGGGTGTTCCGGGTTCAACCACGTCAGGCAAAAGCGAGACGTCAAGGCCCGTTACGGCAATCCAGTCTGGCCAAGCCTTCGCGGTCAGGTCAAAGCCTGTTTTCAAGGCGTTGTTTTCGTCGCTGACGCCGCGGCCGGAGAACCGAGAGGCGATCCAGTCCGCCTGATGCAGGATCTGAGCTGGACGGACTTCGCTCAGGGCCAAGGCGCGGGCCAGCGCACTGTTGGCCCCCAGAGCGGCGCTGGTGTCGGGCGCGGCGGACTTGATACGTTCGATCAATGCCTTATCGCGGCAGGCGTCGTTGTACATAACACCGTCGCCGAGTGGCGTCAGTTCATTGTCTACCGCAAGCATCGTTCCCGAGGTTCCATCAACCGATAAGGCTTTGATGAGGCCTGGATCGACATTGGACAACGCACCGGTGACTGCGGTCTTGCCAGCCTGCCACCACACATCCGGCGCACGATGGTTCAACCCGATTTCCGCCATCGCCGCCTTGCCTTCGCCCGTTACGGTCCCTTCGGCATCAATTACGATGGCGCGTGCGCCCGAGGTGCCGATGTCGAGGCCAAGGAACAGGTCAGGCATTGAGCATCTGCCGGTACTTCTCGGCGTCCCAGTCCAGCAATTCTGCATTCTGCTCAAGTGTCAGATAGTTCAGTTCGGCGTTGGACGGTACCCGCAACATGACATCACCCAGACAGTTCATCAGAGCTTGCGCGCCTTTTGAGGCGTCGTCGCGCATGACAACCCCCTTTCCCGGAACCAGCAGGAAGACGGGCGCATCGGCTGGGTTCGGCAGATCGCCTTCAACCACCGTGGCACCGATCCCGCAGAAAATGACATGATCGGGGTAAAGACTGCCGCCACTGGCCTGGTTCATGCGTTGCGGATCGAGTGCCAGTTGGTGGGCCGAGGCTGAGGCCTTGGGTACGGACCACCCGGAAGTGGCGAGGTTTTCCAAGGCATCCACATCGACCGTTCCCATGGCAGCCGGTGCCACCCTCAATGCCGCGACCACGCGATTCAGAAGGTCTTCCGCCTCAGCCACCGTGTTACCCGCCACGATTATCCCGTGGTTGCCCAGCAAGACCACATCTGTTTCGGAACCCATGGCGTGCCGTACTTGCTCAGCCAGATTGGCACCCGGTTTCGCATAAGGCACAAGACACCAATCGAACCCAGTAAGTCGTTCATCAAGCAGCGCTTTTTTATCTCGCCGTATCACATGGGCCAGCGCGTTCACGCAGTGCACATGCACTACGACGCGCTGAGAAAAGACCGCGTGCAGGCTGGTCTCGATAGATGGGCGCAGTGTTGCGCTGCCCAGGATGAACTGCGCCGTCTGGTCGGCATTCACGTTCTCGTCATCCAGCGCCACGCACATGGCCGGCAGGTCCACGGGTACAAAAATATCCTTTGTCCCGGCTTCGGCCAGAAGTGTGCCCGAGGCCTTGATCCACATGACGTCACCATTCTTGACAGAGGTATTTCCGCCTGCCGCCTGGATCAAAAGCGGATCGGTTCCGACACGCGCCGACAGCCGTGCCAGGTCAACAAGATCACGAGGTCTCTCAAGATCCTTCGTCATTTTTTCATCCCTTCAAGCGGACTTGGCCAAGGTGCCGTCAAACCATTCGGTGAAGACCCGCTGTTCGTTCTCTGTCAAATGCAGGTACTCTTTTGTCCGGCGATAAAGAATATCCTCTACCGTCATGGCCCACTCGTTCTCGGTCAGATAGCGAACCTCGGCTTCATAGAGATGTCCACCGAAAAACCGCCCCAGTCCATCAAGCGAGGTCACTCCGCCCGCGATCCGGTCTGTGCGCGCACCATAAGTTCGCCCGTAACGGGCACGCAATGCGTGTGGCATCCACGGATAGTCCATCTTCAACTTATTCAAGAACGTAATGTAATCCGCATTCTCGATTTCTCCACCAGGCAGAGGGACGCCATGAGTCCAGTCACTGTTCATGTCCGGGAAAAACCCGGCCAGCTTTTGCATGCTACGCTCAGCCAACTCGCGGAAGGTGGTGATCTTGCCGCCGTAGATGTTCAGCAGAGGCGCACCTCCGGTTTCATCGATGTCAAAGACATAGTCGCGGGTCACCGCCGACGGGTTGCCCTTGCCATCGTCAAACAACGGGCGAACGCCCGAGAAACTTGCCATAACGTCGTCGCGGCCAAGTTTTTCCTTGAAGTACCGGTTCACGACGGCGATCAGATAGTCGATCTCATCCTCGGACACCGCAACGTCTTCCGGCGCGCCGTCAAATGCCACATCCGTTGTGCCAATCAACGTCTTGTCGCCCTCGTAAGGGTTAACGAAGATCACTCGTTTGTCGTCGTTCTGGATCAGATAGGCCTGCGGGCCGTCCCAGAATTTCGGTGTGATGATGTGGCTGCCTTTCACCAGACGGACACCACGCGATGAGTTGGCTCCAGCCACTTGCGTCACCACGTCGGTCACCCATGGCCCGGCGGCATTGACCAGCACGCTCGCCCGGTGCGTGGTGGTCTCGCCTGTGAATTCGCTCTGGACCGAAATCGTCCAGGCACCGTTTTCGCGACGGGCGCTGACCGCTGCATGACGGGTCAGAACGGTGGCTCCGTGTTCGGCGGCGTCCAAAGCATTCAGCACTACAAGGCGCGCATCATCGACCCAGCAGTCGGAATACTCAAACCCGCGCGTATAGTGATCAAGCAGCGGCGCACCTTCGGGATCGCGTTTCAAATCAAGGATGCGCGTGCCAGGGAGTTTTTTGCGCCCGCCAAGATGGTCATAAAGAAACAACCCCAACCGAACCAGCCAACGCGGACGGTCCGCCGGGCTGTGGGGAAGAATAAAACGCATTGGCCAGATGATATGGGGCGCCGCATTCATCAGCACTTCGCGCTCGATCAGGGCTTCGCGCACCAAGCGGAATTCGTAGTATTCAAGATAGCGCAAGCCGCCATGCACCAGCTTACCGGATCGTGACGAGGTGCCCTCGGCCAGATCGCCCTTTTCGCAAAGCACGACGGACAAGCCGCGCCCGGCAGCATCCCGTGCAATTCCCGCACCATTGATTCCGCCGCCTATGACGAAAAGGTCGACCGGATCGCTCATTGAGCCACCTTCGCACGCACGCCATAGCTTTCGAAACCATGTGCGGTTACCTCGATTTGTTCGTCGCTCAGTACGTGTCCGCCGCCAATAACAAGCGCGTGGTAATACTGGTGTGCCAGCGCTTCCAGTTCGTCTGCCAACCAAAGCGCACGCGTCATGTCGACGCCGCCCACAACCATGCCGTGGTTGGCCATGAGGCACCCGTTGCGACCCTCCATAGCCTTTACGACATGTGCCGAAAGTTCAGCGGTTCCATATCTTGCATAGTCTGCCACGCGAATATCCGGCCCGCCAAATGCGGCGATCATATAGTGAATTGCCGGGATCGGTTTGCGGGCGACGGACAGCACGGTACACCACGGTGCGTGGGTGTGAACGACGGCATTCACATCGGGTCTTGCAGTCAGTATATCCCTGTGAATGCGCCATTCCGATGACGGCGGATTCGGGCCTTCCCAGGTGCCGTCGCCATCCGAAAGCACCATCTTCGCCATCATCCGTGGTTCGATTACATCATAGGCGACGGCGGTTGGAGAGATCATCATGTGATCGTCCATACGAACCGAAATATTGCCCGAAGCGCCACGGTTCAGTCCATCGGCCTCCAGCTTTTTGCAGGCGGCCACCATGTCGGCTCTGATTTTGGTTTCATTCATGGCATCAACACGGATTGCGCGGCGGCTCGCCCGCCAGAAATCGCCTGACCTCCTCAGCAGCCTGTTCGGCAGCGTAAGTCACAGTACGCACCGAGGCTCCAGCGATATGTGGGGTCAGTGTAACGTTTGAAAGCCGCAGAAGTTCCCAGTCTTCCGGCACGGGTTCGACCGCGAAGGTTTCCAGCATTGCGCTGCCCAACGGCCCGGTCTTCAGTGCCTCGGTGAGGTCGTCGTAGTCCACCAGAGGACCACGAGCGGTGTTCACGAACAAAGCCCCCTGTTTCATCGTGGCAAAGACTGCGGCGTCCATCATGCCCTTTGTTTCGTTGGTCACACGTGGGTGCATGGTCACCACGTCGCTTTCTGTGATCACCCGTTCGAAAGACACCAATTCAACGCCTGCGGCAACATCTTCGTGGCCAAGCTGAATATAGGGATCGTTGACAAGGATGCGGCAACCGAAAGCACGCAAAAGCCGCACCACTTTGGTGCCAATGTTGCCGTAGCCGATCACACCCACGGTCATCTCGTTCAATTCGCGGCCCGTGACATCGGCCCGATAGAGATCGCCGCGCCAATTGCCGCGACGCAGGTCTTCGTGTCCTTCGCGGATCTTTCGGGTTTCGGCCAAGATCGCGCCAATGGTGAATTCCGCCACCGCTGAGGAATTGCGCCCCGGCGTGTTCACTACCAGCACCCCGTGATCCCTTGCCGCCGTCATGTCGATATTGACAGGCCCGCCTCGCGAAACGGCAATCATCTTTAGCCCCGGCAGCCGTTCGAACATGCCACGTGACATTGGCGCCAGATGCGTGACAAGGATTTGCGCGTCGCCCACAAATTCCACCACCTCGTCCGCCGTGCCAAGGTATTCCTTCAACCCATCCATTCCAGCAACCGCATAGCCGTGCTCCATGGGGACATCCGGCCAATCGTTTTTGCGGGTTCTCGTCGACACACCGACGCCGCAGGCATCCTGAAGCTTCTCGTCGAAAACCTCGGGTAACATGAAATGATCGCCGATGATGGCTACTTCGCTAGACACTTGCGACTCCGTTCTTTGCTAGGGCACCCCAGACCGGGCCAAGGGCCGTGCGTGCGTCCCGATAGGCTAGATAGGTTCGGTCGTACACTGCTGCCAATGCCGCATCCGGCGCTTCCAGCGCACCAAGGTGTGGGGAAACCCAATCGGCAATACAGGCTTCCATGTCGGGATAGACCCCGATTGCCACGGCAGCGATCATGGCCGCACCGGCAGCACCCGCTTCTTCACGGCTCGAAGTACGCACCGAAGCACCAACCGCCGCCGCGAAGACACGCCTTAGTGCATCCGAACGCGCCGCCCCTCCGGTCAGCCGGATGTCTTGCGGGATCGCGCCCATGGCACCATAGCAATCGCGCGCCGCCAACCCGAGACCCTCGACCACAGCGCGTACCATGTCGGGGAACTGATGTTCGGTCGACAGCCCTATAAAGCTGGCCCGCGCGGCCGGGTCAACGAAAGGTCCACGCTCGCCCGCCTCCGAGATATAGGGATGGTACAGCAACAGTCCGGGCGCGCTTACTGCCAGCCAGCCCTCGATATGACTGATCAGGTCAACGTCGGTCACGCATTGACCGAATTCACTCAAAATCCCAGCAGCCACTTTTAACAGCCAGTCGATGTTTAGCGTTGACGCCATGTTCGACTGGATTTGCGCAACCATGCCGGGGATTGGCAGCGGCATGATATAGCCGGTGAGATCGTCGTTGAAGAAAGTTTTGTCTTGCGGGGTCGCGCGCATGTGCATGCCGGTCGAGCCGATAATCGTGCAGCCGGCAGGCGTGCCATCCGTATAGATGCCACCGCCAAGCGCCGTACAGGGCACGTCAAGAAAACCGAGGGCGACAGGCGTTCCCACCCTGAGACCCGTTGAATCAGCGGCTTCGGCGCTCAAAGGATGGGTGATCTGGGTGCCATCCACGATGTCTGGCAGCAACCGTTTTTCGGGCAAGAGGCCCAGCGCCTCGATCACCCGGTCGTCGTAAGTCCGCGTGCGGAAATCGCCGAAGGTAAAGACCGCCTCGCAAGGGCCGGTGGCACGCTCTCCGGTCAGGTTCAGATAGAGCCAATCCTTGCAATGAAGCGCGGCATCCGCCGCTTCGACCACCTCGGGCGTTGTGTCTTTCATGTGCGCAAGCTGCGCACCCATCTGACAGGCATTAAGGCCAGCCCCCGTGATGCGAAAGCGTTCGCGATCCGCTTCGCCGCCGCGTTCCCGTTCCACCACGGGCGCGGCGCGGGCATCAAGCCAAAGCCAGGCCTCGGTCAACGGGCGATTGTCCCGGTCGATCAACCATGTGCCGTCGCCCTGTCCCGTGACAGCAACAGCCGCGGTGCGTGCGGCAAGGTTGTCGAGCTTCTCGCCTAGATCCCGCAGGGTTTCGGCGCAATCCGTCCAGGTGTCGTCCATGGATTGAACAGCAGCTCCGTCAGGACGGGTCCGATAGCGGTTCGGAACCGACGCCATGGCGATCTGGTTGCCGGACGGGTCGAAGGCAATCGACTTGATCACCGAGGTTCCGGCGTCGATACCGATCAGAATGTCGCTACCCGCCGCCATCAGGCCAGATCCCGACCATGGCTGATCGCTATACCGCTGTCTGGGTCGAAAATGTGGAGATCCGACGGATCAAGTCCAATGGCGATTTGATCACCGACCGCCACGTCGGCCCGATGATGTTCGACCAGAACAACGATCGAGTCGGCGAAACTTGCCGCGATATGGCTTTGATCGCCAAGCCATTGGTTTGTCAGGACTGTCGCCGCCGCGCCTGTCTCAACCCGGTGAACGGCATAAGGGCGCACACCGATCACCACCTTCCCGCGTTTCAGGATCGCATCGCGGACTTCGGGCGCAAAGGCGTCATCGGAATAGGCCAGATCCATTCCACCTTCGAGCGTCATATGCAGCTTTCCGTCAGCAACCGAAACGATCACCGGAAAGACGTTCATCGGCGGCTCGCCCACGAATGTCCCCGTAAACAGGTTGGCTGGTCTTTCCTTGATCTCGGCGGGGCTGGCATATTGCTGGAGTACGCCGTCTTCCATCACCGCGATTTTGTCGGCTAGGGCGTTGGCTTCGGTCTGGTCATGGGTCACCAGAATTGCGGTCATGCCGCGTTCCTTGATAAAATGCTTGATCCGGCCCCGCAGGAGCGTACGCAACTGCGGTTCGAGCTGCCCCATCGGTTCGTCCAAGAGGAAAAGGTCGGCGTCGCGGATCAGAGCCCGCGCCAGCGAGGCACGTTGCTGTTGCCCCCCGGACAGAGAATTGGGCGACCGGTCAAGGATATCCGAGATCTCCAACATCTCGGCCACTTCGCGAACCTTGGCATCAACCTCGGACGCCGGCAGTCGAGCCGCTTTCAAGGCAAAAGCGATGTTGTCGCGCACGTTTACTGTCGGGTAGAGCGAATACCCCTCAAAGGCCATCGCCACGTGGCGCTTGACCGGCGGCAGCATCTGTATTTCGCGACTCGCCAGATGGATTTTCCCGCGGCTGGTTTCTTCGAACCCCGCGATCATGCGCAGTGTCGAGGTCTTGCCGCAGCCCGACGAGCCCAAAAGCGCGATGATATCACCCTGTTCGACATCCATACTGACGTCTCGAACGGCGTGCACGCCCGTTCCGATGGGCCCATAAAACTTGTCGATGTTCTCCAGCTGCAGAACCGTGTTAGTCATGTGTCGTCTCCCGGCTGGATCCGTGTGCCCGTGGCGCGGTCGAACAGATGTACACCGGCCGCGTCAATTGCGATATGTGCGGTGCCGCGGTCCGGGGCGGTAGTTCCTGCGGGGCGCGAGATCAGGATTTCGCGCTGGGCTTGGGTCGCAGCCAGCGTCACGGTCTTTTCGTTCAAGGGCGTTTCGGCCTCGATCTCGACCGGGAGGGCGCCGGCGGCGTAGGGTTCGGCAAAACGGATCGCCTCGGGACGGACACCCAGAGTACAATCACGGCCAACCGCTTGCGCATAGCCTGGATCAAGCGGCACTCGGGCTCCCGAAAGGTGAACCTCCGGACCGGATACACCTTCTTGCGGCACCACGTCCAGAAGGTTGATGGCAGGGTCTCCGAATAGACACGCTATGCGCGTGTTGGCCGGGGTCAGATAGATCTCTTCAGGCGAACCGACCTGGGCGATTCCCTGTTCGTTCATCACCGCGATGCGATCGCCAAGCGCCATGGCTTCCTTGTAGTCCTGAGTGACGTAAATCACCGTGGCTTCTTGCGCCTTCAACAGACGGGGCAGTTCCAGCCGCATCTCAAACCTGAGCTTGGCATCGACGTTCCGAAGGGGGTCATCGAGCAGAAGAATGGACGGCTCGGCGGCCAAAGCACGGCCAAGCGCGGTGCGCTGCTTCTGGCCGTTGGACAGCTCCTTCGGCTTGTGGCCAAGGACATGTTCGATCTTCAAAAGCTTGGCGACTTCGGACACGCGGCTGCCGATGCCCTCCTTGGTTTTGCGCCGTGCCGTCAGGGGGCTGGCGATATTGGCGTGGGCATCCATATGCGGGAATAGTGCGAAATTCTGGAACGCCATTCCGATGCCCCGGTCTTCGGGTTCGACTCCATCCATATCGATGCCGTTGACCACGATCTGCCCTTCTTCAGGGTCGATCACCCCAGCGATCAGGCGCAAGAGTACGGTTTTCCCGGCGCCCGAGGGACCGAACAGAACCAGTGTTTCCCCTTTGGCAACGCTCAGCGACAGACCGTCCAGCACGGTTTCGGATTTGAACGACTTGACGACGTCGGTGAGTTCGATCGACATGGTCTTATCCTTTTACCGCGCCTAACGACAGACCTTCGACAAGGTAGCGCTGCGCATAAAGCGCCAGGGCCAGTGTCGGCAGAATCGACAAAACGATCCCGGCGGCGACTTGCCCGTACTGAATGCCCGAGGCGGTCACGAATGCCAGAGCGCCGACGGTCACGGGTTGTTTGTCGGCCGAGGCCAGGACCAGGGCAAAGATGAAGTTGTTCCAGGCGAAGATGAAGGCCAGCAAGCCCGCTGCCGCGATCCCCGGCATGGCCAGGGGCAGCGCGATCTTGCGAAAGGTCGCCCAAAAGCTGTGTCCCGCGATGCGATAGGCGTATTCAATGTCTGCCGGAATATCTTCGAAATAGCCCCGCACAATCCAAAGGATCAGCGGTAGAACGATCAACTGATACACCCAGATCAGGCCAAAGTATGTGTCTGCCAACCCAAGTTTCTGGAAATAGATCGTCAGCGGCAACAGCACCAGCAAAGGCGGTGCGAAGCGGAACGACAAAAGAGTGAAGGCGATGTCCTCCGAACCCCGGAATTTCAGACGTCCAAAGGCATAAGCCGCCGGAATTCCCAGAACCAACCCGACCGCAACAGACGCCGTGGACAGATAGAGCGAGTTGAACAGATTCGACATGAAGTTGAACTCAAGCTTGCCCGCCGCCGTATCCAACTCGCCGGTGATCAACGCCTGGTAATTCTGCATGGTCGGCTCAAAAACTATCGAGGGCGGCACCCGCAGGATCGTTTCGTTGGTCTGGAAGCTCATCAGAACAATCCAGAAGATCGGGAACATGAAGAACAGGATGACCAGTGTGATCGCGATACCACGCAACACGCGTTCAAGTGTGCTTGTGTGTTCCATGGCTCAGGCCTCCCCCCGCTGCTTCTCGCGCAGCTTCAGCCAGTTCTTGATGAAGACGCTCGACAGAAAATAGGTGATGGCCCAGAGGATCATCAAAAGCGCCGACGACCGGCCCACATTGGTGGACTGGAAGAAGTTTAGATAGGCTTCGACCTGGAAGACTGTCAGCCTGTCGCCTGGTCCGCCCTGGGTCATGGCATAGATGATGTCGAATTGCTGGATAGACTCGATCACGCGGAACAGCGTTGCGGTCAAAAGGAAAGGCGTCAGCATCGGCAGGGTGATCCGCCAGAAGACAAACCACCGTGGAACCCCATCTAGGGCCGCCGCCTCGAAGGGTTGTTGCGGCAGGGATCGGAGACCCGCCAGCAAGAGGATCATGATGAAGGGCGTATAGACCCAGATATCAACCAGCACGACGGTCAGCATCGCGGTCGATGGGTCGGACGCCCAGCGGAAATCCTCAAACCCGATCAGCGAAGCGAAATAGCTGAGGATGCCGAAACCGGGATTGGTCATCAGTTTCCACATCAGCGATGCCAATGCCGGTGCCGTCATCAGGGGCATCAACAGCATGATCGAAACGAAGTTGTTGAAACGCGTGCGCTTTTGCAGCAAGAGCGCAATGCCGAGCCCGAACAGCAGTTCCAGCCCGACCGTCAGGAAGGCATAGGTGAGTGAAACTTGCAGCGTGTTCCAGAACGAGCTGTCGAACAGGAAGTTCCAATAATTTTCGCCCCAGTTCCACTTATGCGCCCAGGGCTGGGACAGTCGATACCGCTGGAGCGAATAGGCAACGGCGGTGAAGAAGGGAACGAGGATACCGATACAGGCCAGAAGTGCAGGCAGGCTCAGCACATAGGGAAGCCAGCGACGGCTGATGCGAAAGCCCTTGCGCTTTGGTAGGCTGGCGGCGGCGTCTGACATGGAAAGTCCCTCCCGCGCGTCCGGCGGCTAGCCGGTCCGTCTATCCGTTTCGATGGTGTCAGTGTGTCTTGGGATCCGGGCGCCCGCAATCGCGGGCGCCCGGATTTTTGCTCGGCTCTTAGCCCAGTCCGGCGTCTTTCAGCTGGGCGTTCACGCTTTCTGCCAATTGGTCGAGACCTTCATCCACCGGCACTTCGTTCGCCACCATCTTCTGCATCGTGGCGGCCCATTCGGTCGTCAGGTCGAAGAACAGCGGCTGCGCGGTGAACTTGATCGAGGCACCCGGTGCAGAAACGTCGTGCATTTCGACATAGCCGGGATAGGACTTCGACAGTTTGTCGCGGAACATCTCGTCTGCCCAGACGCTGGAGCGTGCAGGGTTCACAAGGTCCATCTCGCGAGCGCCGAACAGATCATGCTCGGGGCCAGTAACCCACTGCATGAAGTACCATGTGGCGTCCTTTTGCTTCGAGAACGACGACATCGACATCGCCCAGATCCAGATGTTCGGTGTCGGAGCCGCTGCATCCGGGTTTGCGGCGAAGGGTGCGAAGGCCAGGTTGCCGGCCTCGGCGGTGCCGCCATTCATGAAATAGCCCAGAATATCGGCGTCGAACATCATCGCCGATTTGCCCGCGCCCACGTCGGTACCAACCTGATACCAGGTGTGGGTCGACCAGTCAGGCGCACCCGAATCCTGGATCATCTTGATCCACTTGGCGTGGTAGTCCTTGGACACATCGGTGTTCATCGCCGCCGACAGCAGGCCGTCGTCCGATACGTTCAGGTCTTTCTGGCCGAAGTTGGCATAGCCCGACAAGAAACCCGGGTGGATCGTCGCCCAGGACCGCGAACCGCGTACGCCGATGCCATAACCACCGTCCATGGCCGCCTTGGCCGCAGCAGCAGTGTCGACCAACTCGTCGATATTGGATGGAACCGAAAGACCGGCGCTGTCGAACACCCGCTTGTTGTAGGTCAGGTTGTTCTGCTCGTAAGCCAGCGGGATACACCACTGCTTGGCGTCGTCCGAACCAAGCTCGCCACCCGGTTGTCCGTTCCATGCACAGGACTTGCGCACACCTTCCAGTACGTCTTCCCAGTTGTAGTCTGGGTTCGTTTTGCTGTCGTCCATGATGTATTCGTTCAGGTCGTCGACCCAGCCCGCCGGACCATAGGTCCAGGTCATGTAGGCGCCAGTCATGAAGGCATCGTACTCGCTGGAGCCCGACGACAGAGCCGCTGTCACCTTGTCGAAGTAGACGTCTTCCGGGAACACGTCGTATTCGACCTCCATGCCGGTCATTTCCTTGAAGTTATCAAGGTTTGCGATCAGCGCGTCGGCATAGGGGTGCTTGTTCAGCAGAAGTTTTACGGTAGTGCCGGAATGTTTCTTCCAGTCAAAACCGTTCTGCGCCAGCGCGCGGGTTGCAGCTGCATTGACCAACACACCGGCAGTCGCCGCGGTGATGCCCATCGAACCGAGCCCCTTGATCAGGCTTCGGCGGCTGACCGTGCCTCGCATATAGGCGTTGATCAGCTTGTTTTCTTTGTCATACATTTGGGTTCCTCCCTCTAAAGTCCTTTAGGACAAGTGTTGATTGACCAGCGCATTAGCGGTGCGCTCGTCGGTGATAAGACCACTTAAATACCCGCTCCTCAGGGCCGACCGGATTGCTTCGCTTTTTTGTTCGCCGCCCGCGACTGCGACAATCTGAGTATCCTTCAGGCCAGCAAGCCCGACCGACATGGTGCGATCGGTTAGCGGTGTCTCGATTTTTGCGCCGGTTTCATTAAAGAAATGGCCCAGCAATTCGCCGATGCCACCCTTGGCCTTGATGTCTTCGATCTCGGCAAGTTCGATCATCCCGCCCGAAACAAGGTAGGCGTCAGATTCCACGGTTCCGACGCCGACCAGTTTGACCGAAGACCTGGCGGCCATTTCGAGGACATCGCGCACACCGTGCTGCGCCAGAAGCACCTCGCGGTCGCCCTGGCTGTTGGCGAAGAAGGGAACCGGCATGAAATAGGCTTCGGCGCCAGTTTTGTCGGCCAGCCGATGCATCACGTCATGTGGGTTGGCCGCATAATTCCGATTCAACCCACCCAGAAGCGAGACGAACTTGGTGTCTCCGGCGCTCATATGGGGCAGTTGCCCGACGACGGCGGCAAGGGTTCGGCCGTGGCCGAAGCCGATCAGATCGGTTTGTCCACGCTCCAACTCGCGCCGCAAGTATCCGGCACCGGCAATGCCCAAGGCGCGCAGCGGCAAACCCTCGTCGTGCAGATCCAGAGTCACCTCGCAATAGGACAGGTCATAGAGTTCCGTCAGCCGGTTTTCGAGAGCAACGCATTCGGCAATGTCACCGTCAATGATGAATTTGACTGCCCCGGCCTGGTTGGCCCGCGATATTAGTCGATGCGCCTTGACCGAGGGGATGCGCAGCTTCTTGGCGACATCGGCCTGGGTCAACCCGCCGGCATAGTGCAACCACGCGGCACGGATAGCCAAACTGTCTTCGCCAATGCTCTGCACTGCCGTTCGCATGGCCTTTGGGATGCGGACTGAATTATTTTTCACAAGCAGTAAAATGTTACAATGCTGGCAAGCTGTCAATACCTGTTTTGGCCCGACGTGGTCTTCGGTCGATCCCAGAACCTTGATTAAATTGTTGCCCTTGTTCCCCTAGGAAACGCTCAAACTTTCGACCGCAGCAGGCAGATCAGCCATGTTCTCGATCAAGACATCCGGCAAGAACGTTTTCAACGTCGCGCCAAGATCAGCATTGGACGCGTGATTACCGCCGCTGAAAGCAATGGTTTAAATGTCGGCAGCTTGTGCGGCTTTTAGACCAGCCGGGCTGTCTTCGATGACAATTGCGTCAGCCGGATCAAACCCCATCTCCTGCGCCCCGAGCAAAAACACATCCGGATGCGGCTTGCCGCGTGACATCCTGTCAGTGCTAAAAAGCCTGCCTTGAAAGAACGGCTCCAACCCCTTTAGACTAAGCGAGGTTTTTATCCGCTCCAGATTGCTTGATGATACGGCGCACATCGGCTGTGTGAAGACGTTCAGTGCATCGGCAACTCTGGGCACGGGCCGAAGGTCCTGATCAAATCGTTCAAGGTCCCTGCGTTGAAACGACGCCTAGTTCACTTCTGGGATTGATGAATTGTGAATGCGGTTTGCTGCTCGTGCGGCGTCTGCCACTGGTTTTCCAAGAAAACATGCGCAAGCTATCGCAATGTCCAGAGTTAACCCGTGGTCCGTGAAATGGGTGATCATAAGACCAAGCGAGATTAATTCGCTATCGACAACGACACCGTCGCAATCGAAGATCAAAAGAGACGCTGGCACGTCTGGCTTCTCTCATAAGGCGCCCTGCGGATTGCAAGGCCTGAAACACAACAAACTGTTTTGCGTGCGCAGATGCAATTGTTTGGGCGGCAGGTTCAAAGACATCGCCCAAGCTGAACATTGCTGACATAGCGTTTTCAAGCGATCCAAAAGATCCGCCCGCAACCGCGCCAAGCATTGCAGACCCCAGCAGAACAGGTTCCGGCGATCCGGGCGAGCGATCCGAATACCAGCGGCATCGGCCAGCAGTTGTTTGACGATTGGGTGCTCTCCCGCACCGCCGCTTATCACGACAGTATCTGGGCACACATCGTGGTCGCGCTGAACGTCCAGAATTTGCTTCAGACCATAGCCAAGACCAAAAAGTCCGGCGACATAAAGAGCAAGGAGACTGTCAAGATCCGTACTCAGATCCAATCCAGAAATGACTGCGCAAGCTTTGGGGTCGGCGAATGGCGCGCGGTTGCCCAGAAACTCTGGCACAACGACAATCTGATTGGCCAAATGCACGGCGTCGGATGCGGATGGGACGCGCTTTTCCAATTGGGTCAGCAAATAGTCAGGCAATGATTGTCCGCTCTTTTCCGCCTCTGTTGCAAAAAGGTCATGGCTGGGATGTAACTTCAACAAATGCGCAATCGCTTCGCCCGCCGCAGATTGCCCGCTCTCACTCAACCACCGGCCCGGAACCATGGCCGAGAAATACGGCCCCCAAACGCCGGGAACAAAAGCTTTGTTTTCCGACGACGACATGGTGCAGGCCGATGTTCCAAACACATAAACCATCCGCGAGGAAGGCGCGCCACCTGCTGCACCAATCGTGCCAATGCCGCCTGCATGTGCTATCTATCAGTCCGGCGGCAACAGGTGTTCCTTTGGCCAAGCCAAGGTCCGCCGCCGCTTGCTCGGTCAGGCCATTGCCCAAAGCGGTGCCCACCGCGACAACCTTCGATCCGATCCTCGCAAGATCGTTCGCCGTCAATTCGGCAAGCCTGATCTCTTCAAAGTAAGAGGCATCCCAACGGTTTTCTTGGGCAAGGTATGTCCACTTGCAGGTTAAAGTGCAGACAGAGCGGCTTTTATCGCCGGTCGAACGCCATGTGAGATAATCAGTCAAATCAAAGAAATCACCCGCCTGGTCAAAGGTCGACGGCATTTTTTCTTTCAGCCAGAGAAGCTTTGGCGTTTCCATCTCGGGCGAGATTACTCCACCGACATAGTCAAGCACGGAGTGCCCTGTCTTGTTAATCCGCCGGGTCTGGTCGGTCGCTCGGTGATCCATCCAGACGATGATATTGCGCGCCGCATGTCCGCTGGCGCTGATCGAAAGCGGTTTTCCCTTACCGGCCAGCACCACCAGCGAACGGGTTGCATCAAAACCAATGCCCTTCACCGAACTAAGATCGACTTTGGATTGCACCACGGCGTCCCGCACAGCCGCACACACACGTCCAGATATCGTCCCTGGATTGCTCAGCGATATTGGCGCCATCACGGAAGAGCTTGATGTCCCGTTTGGCCGAGGCTTTCAGGTTTCCCCCGCGATCAAAAACGCCCGCGCGCGCTTCCCGTGCCCACGTCGATGCCTAGAAAGACGTCATCCATGTGCGAAACACTTAAAAGGCAATTTGCAGTTTCACGTCATCGGCGCGCGCTTCGACTGCGCGGTCAAATGCGGCAATACTGTTGGCAAAATCAAAAGTCTCCGAGATCAGAGGTTTCAGATCAACCTTGCCCGAAGCAATCAGGTTGATCGCGCGATCATAGACGTTTGCATAGCGGAATACAGTTTCCAACCGCACTTCCTTGGCCTGCAAAGCCACGATGTCTATCAGCACGGGTTCGACGGGCATGCCGACCAACACAATGGCACCACCCGGACAGACAAACCGGGGCGATTGCAAAACGGCAGAAGCGGCACCAGAGCATTCAAACACCAGATCACATCCCCATCCTTCCGTCTCGGCCGCGATTTTCTCGGGTGCGTCACGGTCACCCAGATTGATCGGAAAGACTGCATCATATTGGCCGACCAAATCCAGCTTGGGTTGCGCAAAGTCCGTGATTACCACCTTGGAACATCCGCCCGCCAATGCGGCCAGCGCTACCATCATCCCAATGGGCCCTGCCCCTTGCACCAACGCCACATCCCCCGGTTTGATCTTGGCACGGGACGCCGCCTGCATGCCAATCGCGAAGGGCTCAACCATCGCGCCTTCGCCGAAGGTCACGTTATCGGGCAAACGATAGGTGAATTGCGCCGGGTGTACGACTTCGGGGGTCAGGCATCCGTGGATTGGCGGAGTGGCCCAAAAGCGCACCGCCGGGTCGACATTGTAGATTCCCAGTTTGGCCGCGCGGGAATTGGGATCGGGAATGCCCGGTTCCATACAAACGCGGTCCCCGGCTTTCAGATGAGTTACCGCGCCGCCAACCTCGACAATGGTTCCTGCCGCTTCATGCCCCAGGACCATCGGTTCACTGACGACAAACGGGCCGATTTTTCCGTGGGTATAATAGTGCACATCGCTGCCACAGACCCCGACGGTGTGTACGGCGATTTTGACATCATGAGCGCCAAGGGATGCATCAAGGTCTATCTCGCGAAGGGCCAACTTTCCCTTTTTCTCCAATACCAGAGCCTGGGGCATGATCGACCTTTCAGATTTGTTTCTCTGTGCTGATGCAAAGCTTTGACTGCAGATCAAAAATGTGGCTGTTTGGCTTGTCTACTGTCAGATGCAGCGTCTCGCCCGACACCCAGTCGCGCCGCTCGCGTGAAATGACGCAGGCTTCTGTCTCGCCGATCCTTCCATAAAGGTGCGTTTCCGGACCTGTGGGTTCGGCGACCGAAAGCACCATCTTTAAGTTTGATTCTGCATCGGACAAGCTCAGGTGTTCGGGGCGAACACCCAACAAAACAGATTGCCCATGTTCCAAAGCCAGACCATCGCCAAGACAGATGGTCGATCCCAGGATGTCGATCTCGGTTCGGCCTTCAGAGACCTTGGCAATGCCCTCAAGGATATTCATGCCGGGCGATCCGATAAATTGTGCGACAAACAAGTTCTTCGGACGGTCATAAACATCCAACGGAGACCCCACTTGCTCAATCACACCGTCACGCATGATGACAACGGTGTCGGCCATTGTCATCGCTTCGATCTGGTCATGGGTCACGTAGACGGTGGTCGTTTTTAACCGTTGGTGAAGTTCCTTGATTTCCGTACGCATCTGCACGCGCAGTTTCGCATCGAGGTTGGACAGAGGCTCGTCAAACAGGAACACGTCAGGGTTCCGGACTATCGCGCGGCCCATGGCAACACGCTGGCGCTGACCGCCGGAAAGTTCTTTTGGATAACGATCGAGATAGGGACCAAGCGATAAAATGCCCGCAGCCCATTCGACCCGCTCATTGATTGTGGCCTTGTCCATTTTTTTGAGATTCATGGAAAACGCCATGTTGTCGCGCACTTTCATATGTGCATAAAGGGCGTAGTTCTGGAACACCATTGCGATATTCCGGTCCTTGGGATGCACCCCGTTGACGCGTCTATCAGCGATTTTCACATCACCAGACGTGATGCTTTCAAGGCCCGCAATCATGCGCAAAAGAGTGGACTTGCCGCATCCAGACGGCCCCAGCAACACGACGAACTTGCCGTCTTCGATGCTCAGATCGATGCCGTGCAGAACCTCTAGATTGCCGTAGGTTTTTTTGAGGTCTGCGATGGTCACTGACGCCATATTGCTGCCCATTCACTTTGTTTTCGATCGCCCTGATGCTCGGGCCACATCATTTCTTTATCATATGTATGCCGCCGCCTTTTCAGGCGGCGGCATGGGGTCGCCAGGGAGCTTAGCGAAGCTCTGCTTCTTCGACCTTTTCATCAACCAGTTTCGCAATCTGATCCATACACGCCTTGGCGTTGCCGTCGTAATCCTGGCCGGTCAGCAGTTTACCAAGCTCGGTTGGGATTTCATTGTTCGCAACACCGGCCCAAATCGCCAGATCAGGCTCGGACGCCATGTGGTCGTTGATGGTCTCCAGAACCGTATCGAGGTGGCGAGTTGTACCAGCCCCTTCCAGCCCCTTGCGCTCAACAATCCGAGGGTCATTGTAGGAGGATGTCCGCATTGGAGCAAAACCACCTGCCAGCGTGCAGCGTGTCATGATATCCTTCGAGCAGGCCCACTGCATGAACAACCAGGCGGCCTCGATGTTCTTGGAATACCGTGACAGGGCGATGGAAGACCCTCCCTGGTGACCCCAGCTTGGAATCTCGCCAAAGCCAACGGCATCACGACCACGCAAAGATGCAGGGCCCTGAAGCGGCGTTGTCATTTCCCAAAGGCCTTTCACCTTGGAATCATCGGCGTTCCAGCCTGGGAAGAACTCAGCCCAAGACTGACACAGCGCGATCTGGCCCGAGGCACCCATCTGCCACTGACCATCCCAGGTTGAGGCGACAGAGTTGGCGGGCGCATTGGCTAACAAGTTCATGTACCACTCAAGCCCCTCAACACCCTGTGCATCGTTGCCCGAGAACATCTTGTCGGCGCCGAAGATGGATCCACCATGGCCCCAAACCGCCTGCGTCCAGTCACACTCAAGCGAATAGTGACCCGACTTGGCCTGAAGACCGGTGCCATAGATCCCGTTCTCCTGTTCCGCAGCCGTGATCATTTCCACAGCCTTGGTGAAGTCTTCGTAGGTCTTCGGAACGGCAATGCCGTGCTTTTCAAGGATGTCCTTGCGATACATCAGCGTGAAGATCGGAATGTCGAACGGAAGGCCGATCCACTTGTCTTGATAAAGGCTGATGCCTTCTACAAGTGGTTCGGAGAAGTCATCAAAGTCAAAGCCGGGCATCGCGAGATCGGCATTGCCATCATAATATTCCCTCGGATCGATCGTGTCTGGCGAGAATGTCGCGGTCCAGGCTTGGTCAAGGTAATACAGATCGTAGGTGCCAAGCTGACCTTGCACGTCTTGTGTCGCTTTGGCCAGAACCTGCTCCAGCGGCACAATCTCGATCTCGACGTTGATCCCTGTCAGTGCGGTGAATTCGGACTTCAGCTGGTTCAAAACAACGGTCGGCGGTGTCGATTCCGACGTATAGCGGATGGTTGTACCAGCATAGGGTTTGCCAGCTTCGCGCAGGAAGTTCGCGACATCCTCGGGTGTTTCGCCATGGGCGTCGGCCATGGCCATGTTGCCAAAGGGGCGGAAACCGCCAAGCGTCCCGGCCGCAAAAGCAGACATACCGATGCCAGCCACGCCCATCTTGCGCAGGAATTCCCGTTTCGAGATGCGCTTGTTTGTGAAGTCATTGGCGCTGTCGATGATAAAGCGCTGTTTGTCGTAGGTCCTAAAGCTCATTGGTTCCTCCCATTTTGGTTAGAGCTGTGCGTTTCCCGTCGTCGCGGGCGTCGTTTGTCAGTCCTTGATGGCTCCCATTGTGAGTCCGCGAACCAAGTGGTTCTGAACGAGTAAAATAAAAATGAAACTTGGCACGATGGCGGAAGTCCCAAGGGCCGAGATGTATCCCCACTCGGAGCCGGTCGATGTCACGAATGTTGTGATTTTCACTGGTATCGTGCGGATCGAATTTGTAAGGAACAGCGACAAAAGAAATTCAGTCCACGAAAAGATGAAGCAGAGCACTGCGGTGGCCGCCAATCCGCCCTTGGACATCGGCACGATGACTTTCCAGAAAACCTGCCAGCGCGAAGCACCGTCTATCATTGCCGCGTGGTCAATATCTATGGGTATGTCGTCCATGAATGACTTCAGCAAAAGCACTGCTATCGGGATATTGATCAGTGTGTGTGCAATGATCAGACCCAAATGCGTGTCGCGCAGTCCCAAGTCGTGAAAGATGAAGACCATCGGAATGATGATCGCAATCGGCGGCAAAAACCGCTGCGACAGAATCCAGTTCAACACTCCTTGGGCGCCCCAGAACTTCATCCGCGACAGGCCGTAAGCCGCAAACAAACCCAGTGTGACGCACAGCGCGGTCGAGCCAACAGCAACGATGATCGATGACACAATGGACCCGCGCCCGTCATAGGAATTGCCGCCGCTTGTGCCAAAGTCTGACCGAGAATTCTGGTTCACGTCGATTGAGGATTCGCCCAGAAGTGTGACGCGATAGTTCTCTAGCGTCGGAATGAAATCGAACCAGATGACCCCGTCCTTATCAAAGACCGCCGAGATAGGTTTGAGCGACGTGAGCGCGAACCAGAAGATCGGGAAGACAAAGACCATGACAATCAAGATGGCCGTCACAGTTCGCGCGATTATGGCAAGGCGGGACCGTTCCATCAGAATCGCACCTTGAAAATCTTGATGAAGACATTGGCGACGATCAGAACTGCCAGCAGGGTGAAGATGGCGACGGTCGAAGCATAGGGGAAGTTCGCACTTTTGAAATAGACCGTACCGGCATATGCCGTTAGCGTTTCGGTCGCTGTTCCTGGCCCGCTGTCGGTCATGACCTTCACATAGTCAAAGACGCGGAACAGATCGATGCCTCGGATCAGCACTGCAAGGGCGATGATCTTGGACATCATCGGCAAGGTCAACTTGAAGAACGCCTGCACATCCGTTGCCCCGTCAATGGCGGCCGCCTCGAACGGGTCCTTGGGCAGAGCGCGCAATCCGGCCAGCATGATCAGAACCATAAACGGCGTCCATTGCCAGACATCAACCACGATCACCGCGAGCAACGCGGTGGAGTGCGAGGCCAAAAGTGGCGCGTCCCTCGACAGGATGCCAAGATCGTAAAGCGCGTGGCTGATCACGCCAAAGGATCCGTCGTACATCAAAAGGAACATCATCCCCGTCACAGCGGGCGGCACCACAAGCGGCAGCGTCATCAGGGCCCGCAGCAGGCCAAATCCCTTGCGGTCCGTATCTAGCAGCAAGGCAATCAACATGCCCAACACAAGCTGCAGCACAATAGCGACAAAGGTATAGTTCAGCGTAACCTGAAGGGCATCCCAAACCCGATCGTCGCCCATCAGCTTCGACCAATTCCAGCCGGGGTCGAATTTCTCTATGCGCGTCGCCGGATTGCGTTTGTAAAACGTCAGCCACAGGGAATAGAGGATGGGGTACAGTCCAAAGACAAGCAAAAGTGCGACGCTGGGGAAAAGCCAAGGCAGCGGGTGCTCAGAAGTAAGCCACCTAGGCAGGCAAGGACGACGGCTTTGCTCTTCCGCTGGAGTCGCACCCACCTCCATCAATCAGCAGCCTTCCAGAAACATCTGGCTGGTGTCGCGCGTCCCACCCAAAATCATATGTTCGCCTACCCTCACGTTGATTATTACAGATGTTTTTTGCAGCCATCTCTTGTCAGTAAAATGTTCATACTTGATAGTTTTCCGCACTCACTCGATGCATCACGCATAAATCCAGAGTTGGAACTGAAATTTAGTTTGCATCTCGAAAGCCTATACCATCCCATAACAAAACAAAAGAGCTAGTTTACATATGTAAACAGGAGATCAAATCCGGCAACATTGCTCCAAGCCATTCTTCGGGTTGCGGGCCTAGGTCGTCGGACAGATGAAGTCAGGCCGGATGCCGCTTTCGCGCATGTACTGGGCAACGTCATGGCCTTTGAACAGACCGTGATCCTCGATCAGCACTGTTTTCATGCCTGCGGCAGCGCCGCCCAGCACATCGGTGTGCAGAGTGTCACCCACCATCGCGATGCGGTCAGAATCGACCCCGCCAAGGCGGGTCTTCACGGCGGTATAGGCATTTCCGAAGGGTTTGCCGAAGAACCGAGGCACAACACTTGTGCGATCCGCCAAGGCATGGGTGAAGAAACCGGGCTCGCAACTTAGCCCAGTCTCGCGCGGGGCAACCAGATCGGGGTTGGCACAAATCAGCAAGTGGGGATTTGTTCTCAACGCAGCCTCCAAGGCGAGCATCAACGCATCGTCCATGCGCTCGCTCGACAACATCAGAAACCCGTCAACCTCCGGCTGCTGATCTGTGGTCCATGGCGTGATGTTCAGGGCGATGTCTTCCAAAGTATCGCTCTCCTTACAGACCGCGCCCCAGCGACCGTCGGCCAGGTTTTCGTGAATATGTGCAACGCACACATCGCGGCTGGTAATGATCTCGTCACCTATGAAATCAAATCCCAACCCCTTGAACTTTGCGACGGCAAAGGCGTGATCGTCGCTGGCCGCATTGGTCAGAACGATCAACCTTTTCCCCATAGCTCGCAGTTGCGCGATCCGCTCGACGGCGCCGGGAATGGGCGTGCCGCCAACGTTCAGAACACCAAAGGCATCAAGCACAAATGCGTCTACGTGGGGTGCGACGTCGGCCAGTGTGCCCACGGACTGCGACGCGGCTGGAAACTGTGCATCCGGCAGGCGATCGCGGATTTCCTCGTACCGCTTGAACGCCGCCTCGGTCGACAAAAGCGCGGTATAGCTCATGGCGCATCCTGCGCAAAACGGCGCAACTCGGCATTCCAATCAGACAAAAGCGGCCACAGCCTTTCGTATAGGCCGCGCAACTCCTTGTAGCGCTCCACACGCTCCAAGTTCGGCTCAACCGTTTTCACGATATTACCTTTCATTGCGATTGAGGCCTCGGACAACGTCGAATACCAACCTGCCCCATGGGCTGCCGCCATCGCAGCGCCAAGGGACGACGCTTCGCGCACATCCGCCCGCAAAACCTGCACGTTCAAAACGTCGGCCATGATTGTCAGAAACAGATCAGACGATGATCCACCTCCAATGGCCACGATCTTGCTGAATCGCCGCCCCGTCGCCTTCCGAGCCTTGTCCAACGCCTGAGCCGTATCGAGCGCCAGGCCCTCCAAAAGAGCCCGGTAAATGTCGCCCGTCTGGGTCGAGCCAGACAATCCAGCGATCACACCGCGCGCGTCGCTATCCCAGTTTGGCGTCATTGAGCCCTGCCAATAGGGCAGCACCATAACGCCACCTGCGCCGATCGGGCTTTGTCTCGCGTCTTCCTCCAATGCCGTCAGGAACGCCACCTGATCCTCTTTTTTGACCTGCGCCATTTGCTCGGTCATCCAGTCGATCAGGAACGTGCCGGCTTTCAAAAGTGTTTCGTAAATATAGCCCTCGTCCGCGACAGCGAATTCGGTACGGAACGCCTGTGAATGAGCATAGTCTTTGGAATAACAGCCAGCGACTAATGCGGTGCCAAGATTCATATAGGCTATGCCCGGCTCAACGGTGCCTGTGCCGGTGGCAGCGCATTGCCCATCACCGCCGCCTGCGACCACGGGGACACCCTCGGGCAAACCAGTCAGGTTCGCGGCCTCGTAAGTGACACGACCGATCACCGCGCCAGGCTGATATAAGTCGGGCATGATGGTGGGATCAATACCCGCCGCCGTCAGCAATTCCTGCGACCAAAGGCTGGCCTCCATATCCACCATCCCCATCGGGTCGGCCGAGGCTAGAGACGTCGCCCAATGCCCGGTCAGATGCCGAACGATGTAGCAATTCACATCTGCAAAATGGCGAATCCTAGGCACAATTTCCGGATGATGCTGGGCGATCCACAACATGCGATACAGCGGCACAATGACATCCACCGGCTTGCCGGACAGGCTTCGGATTTTCTCTGCACCGAACTTGGCCGCAAAGTCTTTCTGTTGCGGCGTGGCCCTTTCATCCAGCCAAATCGAGCCTGGCAGAAGCGGGTTTGCATCCTTGCCAAAGACGCAGAAGGTCTCGCGTTGGTTTGAAATGGCAACGGCTGCAATAGAGCTTGCGTCGATCTTGCCTGTCAGGTCCGACAGAGCCTTGGCGGTACTCTCCCACCAGTCCTTGGCGTTCTGCTCGAAATGGCCCGGACTCGGGTTCAATAGTTCGATCGAACATCGGCCCTCGGCAGCAAACTTCCCCTTTCGTGTCCAGGCGATGGCTTTTGTGGCCGTGGTGGAAGAATCGATGCCGACCACCAGATCTTTCGTATCAGTTTCAGTCATCGCCCTTATCGCATCATTGCCGCAACGTTGCCGCCATCCACCGTGACAACCGCCCCGGTCGTGGTGCGCGCCTTTGCCAGGTGCACGAAGGCCTCTGCCACATCAGACGCCAAAACTTCGCGCCTTAAAAGATTGCCGCGCATGTAAACTTCAGGTGTTACACCTCGGGCTTTGCTGCGGGCGGCCACGAAATCATCCGTTAGCAGGCCGGTGCGGATGCGGTCCGCGTTGACCCCGTTCGAGGTAATACCGGATGCTCCGTGTTCCACCGAGTATTGCTTCATCAAAGCCATCAAGGCGGCCTTTGATGTGCCGTATGGTCCGAAATCCGGACCGGGATTGACCGACTGTTTCGAGATGTTGAAGACCAACGCACCTCCCGATCCTTGGGCCTCCATCACCTGCACGACCGCGCGCGCCACAAAATGATGGCTCCAGAAATTCAGATCGAAGGCCTTGCGGAAGTCGTCGGTTTCCAGTGCAACCATAGCACCCTGAAAGGCAGCACCCGCGTTGGACATCAGTATATCTATGCCGCCGAACCGGCATGTGATCTTGCCAACCGCCTCGGCCACAGCGGTTTCATTCGTAACATCGCAGGGCACGGCAAATCCGCCGATGGCCTCGGCCGCTTTGGCCAACCTGTCGACCGCGATATCCATCATTGCGACTTCTGCGCCTTGAGCTTTCAGCGTTCTTGCGATTTCCAATCCAAGCCCGCCAGCCGCTCCGGTAACCAAGGCCACTTGGCGAGACAGGGGTTGCTCTGCCACCTTTGCCAGCTTGATTTGCTCAAGCGACCAGTATTCCAAATCGAAGAGATCCGCTTCGTCCAAAGCCTCGAAAGCATCTACGCCCTCGGCACTGGTGATTACGTCGATTGTCGCCTCGGCCACATCGCCAGCCACGTTTGCCGATTTGAGGCTTTTGCCCGCCGCAAACGCCCCGACACCCGCCACGTAGAACACGCGCGGCGCGGGATCCAGCATCGTCAGACCTCCTCCCACCCGCTTGTTATTGCGCTCAAAATAGGTCGTGTAGTCCGCTTTGAAATCCGCGACCGCCTGTTTGACTTCGCCCGCAAAGGCGCCCAATTCGCCTGCCTCCGGCGTTGGCAATGCTACACCCGTGCGCTTGATATGGATGACGTGTTCCGGCGTGGCGTTCCCGCGATTGACCAGCGACGCAAGGTTGTCGGCATTGCAGAAGTCCAGGATCTGTTCGCTGGTTCGATGCACCAAAACCAGCCGCTTGGGCGCACCTTCAAGGCCGCTCTCCTGCGCCAATGCACCGCGCAGTATCGGCGCGATCTCCTCAGGCTTGGCAAGCGCCGTCGGCAGGCTGATCGGCGTGAAGGGTTTGGGATCGCCTTTTGCCAACCGCTGCTCGGCACGATCAACCAGCGCGATCATATCCTCGTAAGCCTTTTGCGCGTCATCTGACCAGGTGAAAATGCCGTGCTTGATGAGCACCATACTGGTGGCCGCCGGGTTCTCGGCAAGGTAGCGCGCGCAAGCTTTTGCCAGAATGAACCCCGGCATCTCGTAAGGCACGATGATGCTGTCGGGGAATAACTCGCGGGTCAGCGCCTCTCCGTTTGGTTGGTTGGTGATGCCGACGATCGCATTGGCGTGGGTATGATCCACATGTTTTGCGGGGATCAACGCGTGCAAAATCGCCTCGACCGATGGACTGGGCGAATTTGGGTCCAACAGCAGGCGGCGCTGCTCGCGCACCATCGCCACATCCGTCATCGTGTCCAGCTTGGCCAGATCACGCAGCGCTCCAAGTTCCAACGCAGGCAGTCCCGGCGCCTCGATTGTGCCCATATCCCAGCCGCTGCCCTTGACGCAGATCGCATCAATGGCGGAGCCATCCATCGCATACATCGTGGTCTTGACCGACGTGTTGCCACCGCCATGCAACACCAGTTCCGGGTCCGACCCCAAAAGCCGCGTTGTGTAAACGCGCATCGCCAGATCCAGATTCTGACCGTCGTTTTCAGCCGCCTGCAAGACGGCTTGCACCTGCGCGTCGGACCATCGTGAATTCATCGGTTTTTTCCAGTGCTCAAAATTTTTGCCGCGTGGGCGTTATGCAGATTTCCTGGATCAGCGCATTTTTCGGCATCTGGTAGCTGTGCAGCATGATGTTCGCCACATGCTCGGGGCCAATGCCGCCGCCGATCTTTTTCTTGTTGTCCTGGTAGGCCTTAAATGTGTTGGGGTCTTTCACCCCGCCAAGCACCTCGGTTTCGATAATGCCGGGAGACAAAACGATCACCCGCACATCGTAATCAGCCAGATGCTCGCGCAGTGATTCCGAAACCGCATGAACGAAGTACTTTGTGCCGCAATACACCGTGTGATCCGGATAAACCTTCCGCCCCGCGATCGAGCTCATCATGAACAGCGTGCCGGCTCGCCGCTCCATCATATCGGTCATCACCGCATGTACCGTGTTCATCACACCTTTGGTGTTGATGTCGATCATCTCGTCCCATTCTTCGGGCGGCTGTGTGGCGATATTGGCAAGCCGCGCAATCCCGGCATTGCAAAACATCATGTCAATCGGTCCATATCGCGCTTCGGCCTTTTGGACGGCGGCGCGGATTTGCGCGCGGTCGCGAACATCCACCTGGCAGCAGACCGCATTGGGCAGGCTCAGAGCCTCCATCCTGTCCAGTCGACGCGCCATCAAAAGCACAGGGTGCCCCGCGGCGGAAAAAACCTTTGCCACCGCCTCGCCGATACCCGAACTGGCGCCTGTTATCGCAACCAATGGTTTTGCAGTCATATTGTCCTCCCTTGAAAGCTCTCAGGTTTGCTTCGAGACGGTCGGTTCAAGCACGCCTGCGTTGGCGGCAATGTCGACAAAGGAAAACCGGTCCCGCATCTCATGCCCGTGACGCACGGCCTGACGATAAAACTCAAGATCAAGCCCAAGGTCTACCGCTGTCGTCGGAGCACCTGCATCCGAGAGCAATTTTTCCATTTCGGCCACAGGTATCATAAACGCCTGCGCTTCGTGTTTCAGCTCGGGCCAGATTTGGGCGAGTTTCTCGTTCACTTTTTCCACTGTAACTGTGTCAAATGCCTTGCGCTGAAGTTGCTCCAAACATTCGGCGGCAGCACCGCCCATACGTTGCTTCATGCCGTTTGCATCAATTGGCGTCGGCCGCATCACGGGCGGGTCCGACTGCGCCAAAAGACCCTGCTGAATTCGCGCCATGGTCAGGCTTGCCACACCAACTTGCTGCCCATGCAATGTGCCCGGATGCAGCGGCCCAGCAAAGCAATCAATATAGTGGGAAATCTGATGCTCGCCCATCGAGCCTGGGTTGGACACGCCGATAAATCCTATACCCAGGCCACAAAGTGTCAGCACGCGATAAAGGCGTGCCGTTGCGTCAAGATCGCCCTTGGGCAAGAGATGCGCACATTTGTTCAGCGCAATCTCATCTTCGATCTGAATTTCAAACGGTACCGAACGATACATTGTGCCCAACAGGCGATGCGACATCCACCAATCGATCTGCGCCACCGAGCGGGCCACACAATCGGCAAAGCCTGACGCAGCAAGATGCGAAGGCGCCACGGCTGAAACAGCCATATCCACAAAGAATCCCGACGGTGCCCTGGCAGGCAGCGATACTTTCAATCCGGTATCCAATGTCATGCTGGCTGTGGTCGAGGTATAGCCATTCATCGACGCCGCCGTAGCGAAGACCGCATAACGCCGCCCGTCCTGTGCGGTAATGTATTTGCACAGGTCATTGATCGTCCCTGAACCAACGGCAATAACGCTGTCAAACTCCTTGAGCCTGTCCGCCAACTCTGCAGCATTGCGCATGTCTGCATGCGGGTTTTTCAACACGATCGCATCGTTGACGCCAAATGCTTTCAAAGCGCGCACCACCCGTCCGCCAAGCGCGTCATAGGTATTCTCATCGGCCACAACAGCCAGCTTGTCGCCTAGATTCAGATCGGCGACCAGAGCCTCTTCCATACCATCAAGGCTTTCACGGAAGACAATCGAGTCGTAGGGCACAGACACCTTCTTGCCGGCTTCTACGTCATAAAAATCGCCAGCCACGATGTCATCAATCAAAACGGTCCAGTCGCGGCTATCCATTTCCGCTACGTCCATAGCTGTGTTGCCCCTGTTGATGAAGTGAATTTCGATGCTGGGTCCAAAATAGCAATATATTTACAATTGTAAATTACAAATATACATATGTAACAGCATTGCGTTGCTGTCCTGTTTGGGCCACACGTTCTGCTCTTGATAGAACCTGCAAGTCAGACACAATGAAGCGTTCGAATAAACCGGTAGAATTCTCCGATACAGCCGTTTGGGCCGCTTGGCTTTACTATGTCGACGAGCTGACCCAGAAAGAAATCGCCGATCGGTTGGGGACGTCGCGGGTCACTGTTATCAAGCTTTTGGCCGAGGCACGCAAGCGTGGACTCGTGAGAATCGAGATCGACACCAGCGTTGCATCTCACGTTGATTTGTCTCGCCAGATGTCCGACCATTTCGGCTTGGAAGAAACCCTGGTCATTCCAGCGCTGGAAGGCGACGAGGATTTGAAACGCTTGGGGCGCGCGGCCTCGATCATGTTGCTCGGCAAGCTGAAAGAGGGCGAAACACTGGCCGTTGCATGGGGCAGAACGGTCTCGGCTGTGGGTCAATCAATCCCCAGCCATACAAAGCTCAAAAACATCACTGTGTCCCAGCTTGTCGCAAGCCCCGATGGATTGGCCAGCGACTTTTCACCTGAATTGTGCTCATCACTATTGGCTAACCGGCTGGGCGCAAAATGCGTAAACATCCTTGCTCCCGCAATTGTCTCAAACGCAAAAGTCAAAGAAAATCTTATGGCAGAGCCCTCGATCGTCGCCCAATTTGAGGTTATCCAAAATGCCTCGACTGCACTTTTTGGCATTGGAGAATTTGGGCGAGGCTCTACCATTTCCACAAACAACTTGTACCGAGCTGAAACGCTGAAGGCTGTTGAGGCCGATGGAGCGATTGCTGTCATAATGGGACTTTTTATCGACGCGGACGGATACGAAGTCCGTTCACCGGTTCATGACCAGCTTATAGGCGCCAGCTTGGAAGATCTGAAAGCCATCCCGCGTCGCATCTGCGTTGCAGGTGGATTGCAAAAAGTATCCGCAATCCGAGCAGCTCTAAAAGGGCAACTTGTAACTCACATGGTTATTGATGAACGCACTGCTCAAAAACTCTTGCAGTCTGACTTAGAAAGGCAATTTGCCTAACCGCACGCAGGCGATGACGAATCTGCAAATGCCTCTTCCAAGCAAACATCGGATCGCAATTCCTTTAAACCCGCCTCTCGTGCTGTCAGACTAATTCGAACCAGTCTCAGTTTACTGCAGAATGCGTGAACTTATCTGGAACAAAACTGCCGCCACTCAGCAAGAGCGGCGCTTCGGTTGAGTTTGAATTTGTCTCTGCCGTATAGGCCGCGTTCCTGACTGAAGTAATTGTGGACAGAAGCATGAACGGCGGCAAATTTCTGTAAGCATCGCATTTGCCCGAAGCGAAACATGGCCCGTTCTCGTCGTCAAAACGGCTGATGAGAGTTCTCCGCCCGATTGTTCAACCAGCGGCCCGTTTCCTGTTTCGTTGCGTAGCCAATGAACTTCGTCGCGGCGGCATAAGATCAAAGTTTATCCGTTACAATCACGTCCGGTTTGCCGTATCGCTTCATTGATTTTCTGAGAAATTTCAACGCTGCTTTGCGGTCCCGGCGTATGGTGACATAACTTTCCAGCACTTCGCCTTCGTGATCCACTGCCCGCCACAAATAGTGCTGCTCGCCGTTGATCTTCACGAAAACCTTGTCGAGGTGCCATTGCCAGTTTGAAAAGGATCGCATTCGACATATCCGATTTCTGCGGATCTCACCTGCAAACATCGGGCCAAATCGGTTCCACCAGAACCGAACCGTTTCATGGCTAATCTCGATGCCGCGCTCATGCAGCAGGTATTCGACATTCCGAAGTGACAGCGGAAATCGAACATACATCATCACCGCGAGGCGAATGATCTCTGGACTGGTTTTGAAATAGCGAAATGGGGAGCGTCTTGTCATCCGGCAAGGCTACGTCACCGCCCTGCCCGGCTCAAGTCGGTTTCCTCTGACAGTGCCGTCCTTTGCGTTGGAGGATTCGGCTTATACAGCGAATCTCCCAACAAGAATATATCATGAACATCGCACCATGAGAAGCGTTTGGTGCAGCGTTCCCTACCATATCTGGTTACGACTGGACTTCGGCGCACAAACGAGCGTTCCTGCACCCGTGCCCGACACATGCGTCGGGCCGGTGGTGTCAGACCAATGCGAACAAGTCTCAGTATGACCGTGAATGCCAGAACTAATGCTGAACAGAGTTGGCGCCACTCGGAGAGAGCGGCGCTTCGGTTAAGTTTGAAATTGTCTCGTTTGTAAAGGTGACGTTCCTGATTGAAATGATTGTGGACGGAAGAACGAACGGCAGCGAATTTCTGCAAACATCGCATTTGCCTG
>JBDVOA010000009.1:0-271862 GCA_039969355.1 Paracoccaceae bacterium | reverse complement strand
AGCCAGAGCCAGAGCCAGAGCCAGAGCCAGAGCCAGAGCCAGAGCCAGAGCCAGAGCCAGAGCCAGAGCCAGAGCCAGAGCCAGAGCCAGAGCCAGAGCCAGAGCCAGAGCCAGAGCCAGAGCCAGAGCCAGAGCCTATTGTCGCGCTTCAGACCAAACCTGAGGTCGAAAAGACATCGCCGGGTCTGTTGGGTCGATTGTTCGGGAGGGCCGAAAAGAAAACTGTTGTCCGGCGGGTTTTGGATGACGACATGCTGGAGCAACTCGAAGAGTTGCTCATCTCGGCAGATATGGGGGTGGATACGGCCCTGCGTGTCACCGCCAATATGGCCGAAGGGCGTTTTGGCAAGAAGCTGTCAGCGGACGAGATAAAATCGCTTCTCGCGCAGGAAATCAGCCGCATCATGGACCCGGTCGCGAAGCCCATGCCGATTTACCCAAAGACGCCGCAAGTCGTGCTGGTTGTTGGGGTGAACGGCTCGGGAAAAACCACGACAATCGGCAAGCTGGCCAGTCAGTTTCGCGCCGCGGGGAAATCGGTTGTGATTGCTGCGGGCGACACGTTCCGGGCGGCGGCTGTTGAACAGTTGCAGGTCTGGGGTGACCGGGCAGGTGTGCCGGTACTGACGGCACCGGAAGGGTCTGACCCTGCAAGCCTCGCGTTTGATGCAATGACCAAAGCGCAGGAAGATGGCGCTGATTTACTGATGATCGATACCGCCGGGCGGCTGCAAAACCGCAGCGATCTGATGGAGGAACTCGCCAAGATCGTGCGGGTGATCCGCAAGAAGGACGAAACCGCGCCGCACAACACGCTGCTGGTGCTGGATGCGACCACCGGCCAAAATGCCCTTAATCAGGTCAGCGTTTTCCGGGATATCTCGGATGTTTCCGGCCTCGTGATGACAAAGCTGGATGGCACGGCAAAAGGCGGTGTTCTTGTCGCGCTGGCCGATAAATTCGGACTTCCCATTCATGCAATCGGTGTGGGGGAACAGATTGATGATCTCTCGCCCTTTGATCCCGAAGATTTTGCCGCTGCCTTAACGGGTTTGGACCGGTGACGTCGCACAGCCTTGCGATGTACCTGAAAGGGAATTGCGCAAGTGCCTTGTGGCGGTTCTCACCTCATAGCTTCGGCTGAACATGGGGGAATGGATAGTCTCACTGGAAGGCACGGACGCGGGTCATCAACTAGCCCTTTTCCTAGCAATCCTTGCCGCATTTCTGCATGCGGTGTTTGGTGCCTTGCAAAAAGGGCGATATGATCCGTGGCTGACTCGCGGCGCTATTGACGTTTCTTATTGCCTAATGGCCGCGCCATTCGCGCTGTTTGTGGTGCCCTGGCCGGAACCGCATATGTGGCCCATCTTTGCGGGCGCATTTGTCATCCACATTTTTTATAAGCTCTTGCAGGCGCAGGCCTACACTAAGGGCGCCTACACGGTTGTTTACCCGGTGGTGCGCGGCATGGGGCCGTTGTTCACGGTCATCGGAGCATATTATCTCTTTGGCGAGACGTTTACATCGACCCAATGGTTCGGGGTGGCAGTGTTGCTGACCGGCATTTTTGGGTTGGCGGTCTACAATCTTCTTTTCCTCGAGGCCGAGCGGGACACATTGAAAACGGCACTGATTTTAGCGATGCTGACGGGTCTGTTTGTGGCGCTTTACACTACTTATGATGCTTATGGGATCAGGGCGGCGGCCAATCCGTTCACCTTTCTCGCATGGTTTTTTATGTTTGACGGGCTGGTGATGCCAATCATCGCCTATTTGCGTTGGCGTAACATGGCTCACCCGCATGACGTCGGGCCACTGATGGTGCGCGGGATCTTTGGCGGCCTGACGGCGTTCCTTAGTTTTGGTTCCATCATGGCTGCCACACGCCTCGACAAAGTTGGCGAGGCGGCTGTATTGCGCGAAACGTCAACTGTCTTCGCCGCCTTGATTGGATGGTTGGTGTTGAAAGAAACAGTGGGGCCGCGACGGATTGCACTGATGGCATTGATTGCGGCGGGCGCTGTGATAGTTGAGATGGGCGGATAAGGAGCGCGAAATGGCCGACGAAAGACCCATCAACCCGATCGTGAAGCAGGTGCTCGAACTTGGTCCGACGCTGGCGTTTTTTCTGATTTATCTGCGCATACGCGATGAGACATATGTTTGGAATGGCGCAGAATACACCGGGTTTATCGTTTCTGCTTTGGTCTTCGTGCCAATTTTGTTGCTGGCAATGGCTATTCTGTGGGCACTCACCAGAAAGTTGAGCCGTATGCAGGTATTTACCGCATTCATGGTGATCTTTTTTGGAGGACTTACGGCGTGGTTCAACGATGAACGGTTCTTCAAGATGAAGACCACCTTGGTCTATGGGGTACTTGCGACGATTCTGGGCATCGGGTTGATGCGCGGGCGGTCATATCTTGCCTATGTGATGGCGGAAATGATGCCGATGCAGAATGAGGGCTGGATGATTCTGACCAAACGCCTTTGCCTGGGGTTTGCCATTCTAGCCATCGCAAACGAGGTGATCTGGCGCACAATGTCCACGGATCTGTGGGTCAAGATCGAAACCTTCGGTTTTCCTGTCGCGCTGTTTGCCTATCTGTGGTGGCAGATACTGGCATTGCAGAAATACATGATCGAATCAGACAGCGAAGCCTGATCCAAGTGTGGACCAGGGGGCAAACTCGGCTTTTGAGATTTGTGCAATGAGATCCGGCCAGCTTTTACCCAGAGAGCCGGCCATGCATCGCCGGAGCTGATACCGAATGGATTGCGCAGCGATTGATATGCCTTTTATGGCTTTGATTCTTTTGTTTGGCCTGCGGAAACTGGCAGAATTGGCAAATTGAACAGGCTCGACCAGCGGGGGGAATGCTGATCCGGCAACGCGCGTTTCAGTGTTTTCAAGGGAAATTTCTCAGGATGGCGTAGCAAACCGGCGTAGAACTGCAGCACGCCGGGACGTGTATAACTGGACCAATGGCAGACACGGCGCGTGGGTGGAGAAATCGACACACCAAACGCGTTCAATTGGTTCAGCGTCAAAATGCAATCCAACTGGATATTGATCGCGTTGAGAGCATGAATGCCAGATCCAATAGTGCGATCACCCGGCGTGGGTGGAGCAATTGCATGCTCAAAAAGGAAATCGAAGACATCGTTTTCGCGGCTGATAACGTTAATTATTTCTGCTGTTTGTCCAGCCCCGGTTTTCAAAGCCTCGGCGGCATCGCTTTGGTAACTGGCGCCAGTCAGAAAGACGATACGGTTGACGCTGTTGGCGGGTAAGTGGCGCAATGCTATAAGGATCACCTCCGAGCCCATCGAATGGGCAATCAGATGAACGGGGCGGTCCGGCGCGGCGCGCAGGATTTGTGCGATGATGTCGGCCATTCGGCGGCCCGCTGCGACCGCAGACTTGCGTGCAGTCCAAACCGTTCCGCAGGCGTTCCAGCCGAATGCCACGGCCAGCCCTTCGTCACATTCCCCGGCGCCAAATCCCAGAGGTTGTAGCCATTGCGCTGACTTTGCCAATTTCTGCGCGGCGCCCGTCGAAAAAATTCTTGTATGAGGGCATGTCAGATCCCTAGCGGGTGCGTATTTGAATCCGTGAGTCATGATGATGATGGGGCCCGTGCCTCTTGCCGCCCGGTTCAGACAGGGCCGCCAATGACCGGGACTATTGTGCAAACTTAGCTTTGAACCCTCTGCATTCAGTCTGATAAGGGGCATCTCCTTACCTCATACCGTGATGTGCAGTCAGCCTAGGGTGCGGCCATGAAAAAAGCGTTATGAGACCGCGACGGTGTTGACGCCGGGCATCAGGAGCAGTAGGCAACTCTTCGTGGCGATTTGTTACCGGATTGCGGGCCACGTAAAATAAACCGCTAAAAGGTCAGGATGAGGGACCCCCTTTCGCTTGACCGCGTTGGGGGTTTTTTATTGGGCAAATGCCCGGAGGACAAAAGATGAGCGAAGACTGGCATAATCGCACCAAAGCCGTCCACAGCGGCACACGCCGCAGCCAATATGGTGAAGTGAGCGAGGCAATATTTCTGACACAGGGATTCGTTTACGACAGCGCTGAAGAAGCCGAAGCTCGATTTATCGAGTCAGGTCGTGAAGAGTTCATCTACGCACGCTACGGCAACCCAACTGTTGCAATGTTCGAAGACAGAATTGCTGCCTTGGAAGGAGCCGAAGACGCTTTTGCCACGGCAAGCGGAATGGCGGCCGTTAATGGCGCGTTGAGTGCATTGCTCAAGGCTGGCGATCACGTTGTTGCGTCGCGTGCGTTGTTTGGATCCTGTCTGTACGTCCTGGAAGAGATTTTGACCGGCTTTGGTGTTGAGGTGACCTTCGTCGACGGCGTTGATCTGGACCAATGGAACGCTGCCATCAGAACGGACACCAAGGCAGTATTTTTTGAATCCGTTTCGAACCCGACGCTCGAGGTGATTGATATTCGCTCGGTCTGTGACATCGCTCACAACGTCGGAGCGGTTGTAATTGTAGATAACGTTTTTGCGACGCCTGTATTCTCTCGGGCAATCGAACAGGGCGCGGATGTGGTAGTTTATTCAGCGACAAAACACATCGATGGGCAAGGCCGGGCACTGGGGGGTGTCATTCTGGGCCCGCGCGATTTAATACGTGGAAAGATCGAACCCTATATGAAGCATACCGGGGGTTCGATGAGCCCATTCAACGCATGGATTATGCTCAAAGGTCTTGAAACCATGAGTCTTCGTGTCAACGCGCAGGCCGACACTGCCCTCACGATTACCAGTGCATTGCAAGGCCACCCGGCGCTAGCGCGCGTCATCTTTCCCGGACATGAGAACCACGAACAACATGCATTGAGCCAGAGTCAGATGAAAAAGGGCGGAACGGTTCTGTCGATTGACTTGGCGGGCGGGCAGGCCGCAGCATTTCAGTTTCTGAATGCGCTTAAAATTTGCAAGATTTCGAACAATCTGGGGGACGCCAAAACCATCGTTACCCATCCGGCAACCACAACACATCAGCGGCTACCAGATGATCAGAAACAAGCCTTGGGCATAACAGCGGGGCTTGTGCGGATATCGGTTGGTATCGAAGACGCGGACGATCTGATTTCAGATATCAGGCAAGCGCTCGCAAGCGAAACCTGAGCGCTCGCCAACTTCATTTGCGTGCGCTTGTAGAGACGAAGAAATTGTCGGCATTAACATACGATCTGACTGATCAAACTGCGTTAGGCTGGGCATAGATTGTGGCCGGCATGTTCAAGAAAAAAACACCGCGATCACGGATATGTTGGTAAGTGCGAGTAAAAGAAATTGGATTTTCGGGCACCTTCGACCTATGTTTGTAATTCGACAACTGCCAAAGGGGCTGTGCTGGTGAATGTTCATACGCAAGACCTGACCGAAACGCCTGACAGGGATACCGCTGAGGCTGCGCTTGATGTGCTGCGCAAATGGGCCTTACATGCGTCAGATGCAGAGATTGCATCGCTTGATCCATCGGTGGCCCGCTTGATTGCAGCGGATAGTTCGTCGGGTTATCCCATGCTTTCAAAGGAATATCCGGATAGTTTTGTCGCGGACGCGGCTTACAAAGCGGGGCTACCGGATCTTCAGAACGGACCGTCCAGCTTAATCCGTGGTGCGAAGCAGCAGATACAACACGTTGGAATCTCTAACTTTCGCCTGCCAATTCGCTTTCATAGGCGTGACAATGGTGATCTGACGCTAGAGACGTCTGTTACTGGTTCGGTCAGCCTTGAGGCTGACAAAAAGGGCATCAACATGTCCCGGATAATGCGCAGCTTCTATAAACAGGCGGAAAAAACTTTTAGTTTTGAAGTGATAGAGACCGCACTGGATGATTACAAATCTGATCTGGAAAGCTTTGACGCACGCATCCAGATGCGGTTTTCATTCCCGATGAAGGTCCAGAGCTTGCGGTCCGGGCTGAGCGGATTTCAGTACTACGATATCGCATTGGAGTTGGTCGAGACAGGTGGCGTGCGTTCAAAAATCATGCATATTGACTATGTTTATTCTTCCACTTGCCCATGTTCGCTTGAACTTTCCGAACATGCACGATCGGAGCGCGGCCAATTAGCCACACCACATTCGCAACGTTCAGTTGCGCGCATCTCGGTCGAGATTGATTGTGATGCCAACTGTTTGTGGTTCGAAGATTTGATCGACATGTGTCGCGGTGCGGTGCCAACTGAAACACAGGTGATGGTAAAACGAGAAGACGAGCAGGCATTTGCTGAATTGAATGCCGCGCACCCGATTTTTGTCGAAGATGCGGCGCGACTTTTCTGCCAGCAACTCCAGAAAGACGCTCGCGTCGGGGACTTTAGGGTGGTTGCGAGCCATCAGGAAAGCTTGCACAGCCATGATGCCGTTAGCATTTTAACTGAGGGTGAAATGTTCGCAGCCAAAAGCCTTGATCCCAAGCTATTCAATACATTGTTTCACGTCGGCTAGTCGGGCAAATTTTGTGCGTTTAGTCGATTTTTTCGACGCACATTCGCCAACACTCGCAACATTACGCCGCATCGCGGCATTTGACGTTCACAAGCGCCGTGAAATCTATATAAGTGATTCGCGAACCTATTTTGATGGACGTTGCGGTGTTTTTGTGAGCGTTCGAGTATTCGAGCGCGTGTATGCCAACCTCTAGATCGACCAAATATTTGCTGTCGCGCAGCATTAAGAAAGTCAGCATGGACAAATCGTAAGTAACCGATGAATCGCTGCCCCGATAAATCTAAGCTAGTAAATGAACAACATGACTGGAAAGTTGAAATGACCCCTCTGAACAATACACTCGCTTTTTCAAGCGCCTGTTTCAAGTTTGCTGGCTATGCCTGGGCGAGCAATATCAAAGTCGCGCAAGTGATTTTGGCCTCTGCGGCAGTGTCTCCGTTTGCGCCGGCCAGCCAGCACCCGGCTTCGCGACCTGTCGCCAAAAAGAAGCCAATAACCAGATCCGTTGCCGCGGTTGCCAAAGTTGCCGAACATCCTGCAGCTAAACCCATTTTGCCATCAAAAGGTACAACCGCCGCCGCGCTCAAAATAGCACCAAAACCCGTGGAGGCGAAAAACCCTAATTCAAATACTAAAATTGGCGCCGCGAAGTCAGCTGACATGAAGACGGAACCGGTTGCAAAATCCAAACCTGTTGCTAAGACCAAATCTAGACGCGCCAAATCGACGAAACCCACATTTCAACCTCGGTCCCGGGAAACTACGGTAGCCGTGCCCGAAAAAGCGGTGCTCAAAACAACAACGATGGCTAAGACCCATGCAAAACCAACGGCCAAAGCACCCGTCAAACCTGTGCAGATCGCCAAATCTCCCAAGAAAGCGGCGACATCGTCCGATCCTTCAGGAAATGTAAAAGTAATTCAACCTGCCAAGCCCCCGCGCAAGCCGTCTTTGCCACCGGCCATGCCACAGGCACGGACAACCCGATCCAAGACGGTACAGGACAAATAGGTCGATCCCGCCAGAAATGACAATATTGGCTTAAACGACCCGGACCGGCCTTACCAACAGGCCGGTCTCAGCAATAAATGCTCCAAGCGGTTGGATGTGTCACATTCCGTGTAGTTGATGCGCATACCGCTGTGAGATAGCGCGTCTGTTAAACTATTGACACGACAGGCTACGCAAATGTTTGCGGTTTCGGATTGTTCATCCGGATCGAAGGCCGCGCAAGCGACGGCCTGACATTGCTTGACACCGGTCGCAGGTGCGGCCAACCCTGCGCATCATGATTGACTTGCGCCCTGTGGGATATGTGATTGGCCTGTTGGTGGCAGCGTTGGGTGCTACCATGCTTCTCCCCTTGCTTGTTGATCTGGCAGAGGGGCGAGAGCATTGGCCGGTCTTTCTGGAAAGCGCCGCGATTACAATACTATGCGGCGGCTTAATTGCATTGGCATGCGCCAACGGCGTGCGCGACAGGCTCACTATTCAACAAACGTTCCTGTTGACCACAGGTGTTTGGCTGACGCTTCCGGTGTTTGGCGCGCTTCCCTTCATGCTTGGGGAAACTGAGGCGCGGTTTGTCGATGCATTTTTCGAAGCCATGTCGGGTTTGACTACAACTGGATCGACAGTTTTTTCGGGGCTGGAAGAGCTGCCCAAGGGCTTGCTGCTGTGGCGCGGCATCATGCAATGGCTGGGTGGCATAGGGATTATCGTGGTTGCGATGGTATTCCTGCCGGAACTCAGAGTCGGCGGGATGCAAATATTTCGTTCCGAAGGGTTTGATACATTTGGAAAGATATTGCCTCGGGCGACGGAAATATCGGGTCGTATTTCGGTGATCTATCTCGGGCTGACATTGTTATGTGCATTGGGGTACATTGTCAGCGGCATGAACGCATTTGATGCTACTGTGCATGCAATGACCACTGTGGCAACGGGTGGATTCGCCAATTATGATGACTCTTTTGCCCGATTTGGCATGGCCACTGAATATGTGGCCGTCGCATTCATGATGCTTGCCGCGCTGCCATTTGTTCGATTTGTTCAATTGACCGCCGGATCGGCACAACCCCTGTTCAGAGACAGCCAGATTAGAGCTTTTTTTGGAACGGCTATTGTGCTCGTGCTTATGATCACTTTCTGGCAATTCTTTCGGATTGGCACGAGTGGCGAAGAGATGTTTCGCAAAACGCTTTTTAATACGGTCTCACTGCTTACAGGTACCGGATATGCCAGCGATGACTACATGGTTTGGGGGCCGTTCCCGATCGCTTTGTTGTTCTTCACCGGTTTGATAGGTGGCTGTGCGGGGTCGACGGCCTGTTCGATCAAGATATTTCGTTATCAGTTGCTTTTTGCGTCAATCCGGGCGCAGTTGCGCAAAATCCGGTCACCCAATGGTGTCTTTGTTCCCCGTTACAATGGCAGACCGGTTGGAGAAGACGTTCTGGGATCAGTAATGTCGTTCTTCGTGTTTTTTATCGTCTCGCTGGGTCTGCTGGCATGGGGCTTGGGTCTGACCGGCCTCGATTTTACTACTTCTGTCTCCGGCGCTGCTGCCGCCTTGGCTAATATCGGTCCGGGACTGGGCGATCAGATCGGTCCCGCCGGAAATTTTGCGGGGCTGAATGACGCAGCAAAATGGATGCTGAGTGCTGCCATGTTGATCGGGAGGCTGGAATTGCTTGCCGTCTATGCCATCCTAACCATTCAATTCTGGAGAGCTTGAAATGACGAACTCGGATCGCGTCCCATCCGGGCCGACACGCCCGCTGGGAGCGCAAATTTCGCACATGCTCAGGGACCGTGGAGTTAAGGTGATCTTTGGTATTCCGGGAGTGCACAATCAGGAAATGTATCGTGGAATCGAAGAAGCCGGTATTTCCCACGTACTGGCGCGCCACGAACAAGGGGCCGGTTTTATGGCGGATGGCTATGCGCGCGCCACCGGCACGCCCGGCGTCGCATATGTGATTACCGGGCCGGGCCTGTGCAATATCATGACGCCAATGGGACAGGCATATTCGGATTCCGTGCCAGTTCTGGTCCTGTCCTCCTGTCTGGATGAAGTGGCATCACGTCAAGGTCAGTTGCATCAAATGAAGGATCAGGAAATCGCGGCAAGCACCGTGTGCGACTGGTCTCAAACCGCACATAGTGATCGGGCTGCATATGGATTAATCGATCGGGCGTTTGAAGAGTTTGAGGTTAGTCGCGCGCGCCCCAAACATATTCAGGTCCCGATATCCCAGCTTGAAGCAGAAGCTTTGCCTGCGCCCCCACCCAATATGCCGGCACTCCGCGTCAAGGCCGGTGCCCCTGATGTTGCGTCGCTTGTGTCTCTTCTAAATGTTGCAAGACGACCGCTTTTCATTTTTGGAGGTGGTGCCCGCAACGGATTGTGGCGGCAGGTTTTGGCGCAGACCGGCGCCGCATGTTTTGAGACTTATGCAGGACGAGGCATCGCCGGTGCGAATTACCCGCTTAATTATGGTTCGGCGCTCTATAACCCGGGCAGCGCTGATGTCGTTGCGTCCGCTGATGTTGTGATTGCTGTAGGGACGGAATTGGCCGCGGTAGATCTGGGACGGGACCATCTTGGGCACACAGGGCCGTTGGTTCGGGTTGATATTGACCCGGTCAGTTTGTCCGATAATCAGCGCGCGACAGTCAAGCTTCTTGCGGATGCAGGTGACGTGGCAAAGGCGCTTTGGATTGCGACGGAAGACAATACTCCAAACACCGACTGGACTACACCAGAAGTTGGGTCGGCGCGAGCCCGCTGGCGGGCTGAAACTGAAGTCGCTTACCCGGGCATTGCAACCGTTTGTGATGCTCTGCGTGGCGCCGTTCCAGATGGCACAATGATCTACTCTGATATGACCCAGATTGCCTATGTCGCCAAGGGGATTTGGGACATGGATCGCCCCGGTCACTGGCATCATCCATATGGGTTTGGAACGCTTGGCTATGCCTTGCCTGCAGGTGTCGGAGGAGCCGTTGCAAGACGTGGCTTGCCCACAATGGTTATGATCGGGGACTATGGCTTTCATTATACAATGCAGGAACTTGGCGTCGCGGTGGAACTGGGTTTGAGCTTGCCGATTATCTTGTGGGACAACGGTAAATTGAAGGAGATCGAAGACAGCATGATCCGAGCACAGATTGCGCCCAATGCGGTCATCGCGCGCAACCCGGATTTCTGTAAACTTGCCGAGGCTTTTGGGGCCGATGCCAAGGCTCCCAAAACGCTTGATGATCTGCAGCGTGATGTCAAAGCCGCGTTTCAGGCCGATGGTCCGACATTGATTTACATCACGCCAGAGGTTGCTGGAGGATGATACCGGGTCGTGAACCCGGAGGTTATTCCCAACAGCTGACCAGAACCGTCATAGAAGCAGACAGGGCGCGCAGATCTTCGGCCGCCATCTGAGAACCCGCTGCTGCAGTTTCCACGCCAAATCCCGACCCGTCCAACATCGTTCTGATTGACGCTCCGTCTCGGGCGAAGCTGACATCGTTGGGTAGGTTCTGGCCATTTTCTGGCGCAGGGAGCAGCATGCCCAACAGACGCCCGTTGTCGTCAAGAACCGGTCCGCCCGCGTCGCTGGGAAGCGGTGACATCGATAGCCGTTTGACGTTGTCTTCCCCTCGCAACCCGCGGATGTCAGAAAGCTTGCCAAACGTCACAGTAGGCGCACCTAGAACTCCACCAAAGGAATATCCGCCCAAGGCTACTTCAGATTGCAACCGAGGTGATTGATCTGTGAACATTGCAATACCGAGCGGAGCCAGAGGGTCATTCGGCCGGACAACTGCTACGCCTAGTTCCGCATCAGATGCAACCAGCTGTGCGTCATACTCGTCGTCCAATGTAATGCGTGTGCATCCCTGTACAACCTCGTCTGTAGTTACAACCGATCCAACGGAATCCACATAAAACCCAGATCGCGCAACGCTCGGTTGCCTGATTTCTAATCCGGCAAGCAGATCAATCCGCTGCTCTTGATCAAGGCTGGCCGTAGCGCTTAGAACGCCATCTGTCCGAACGAAGCTTTTCTGCATTTCTCCTAAAACCCGACGACGGCGATCTTCGTCTCCGGACGGCCAAGTCAGTGTGAAGCCTTTGATCAGCCCGTCTTCAAGCCGCACCTCGGTTTGCGAAATCATCCCGGCATCTTCGCCAATGAGGCGAAAGCTGTTCTTATCGCGTTCGCGTGGCCCCACAAGCGGGACAATTTCTAGCGTTTGCATGATGTCGTAGAGGCCGCGCAGCGTGTTATCATCGCCTGCCTGGCTGATCAGTAAGACTCTGGCATCTACGTCCCCGGTTGGGGAATAATGGGCAAAAGGCGCATCGTATTTTTCGAATGCGACAACACCCGTCGGAATTTGGATTTCGATGCCGACTGCATCGTCACGTATCAATTCCAGATCCATGCCCTTAAGCACAGCATTGTATTGATCCTTCAGATCACTGCGCTGCAGTGTGGTTAGAATACCAGTGGGTTCGTAACCGTTGTTCAACTGCCAGTTAGACATTGAATTTCGGGTGCCGCGGCCAAACGACCCATCGATTGCGGCATCATAATAACCCGCCCATTTCAAAGCGATCTGGAGCGTTTCTCGCTGTTGACGCGATAAATCACGCTCGCTTCGACGCGCCTCGTTCGGGGTCTCATCCGGCGCTCGTTGAAGTGGCACCACTGGCTCAGTTTCTAGTGTAGCTGCAATCTGATCGAGTGGCGGGGTCGCCAAGCCCAGCGTCAGGGAGTTTTCACCTTCAGGCCAGAACTGCTCGCGAAATGAGGTTGGAAATGCAATGTAGCTATCGCGCGGGATCGCGCCCTCTGCCCGATATACCCCTAGAACTCGGTCGGCGTCAGGTCGGGAATAGGGCCCCAATGCTATGCCATACCAGCCGTTTCCTAGGGAAAATCCGTTTACGTCGGGCAGCCGCGCCTCATAGACTCTGGCCCGGTCCCGTGCGCTCCCTAGGCTTGGCTGGGCTTCAATCTGCACCCATACCACGTCATCCTGTTGCGCTGTCGCCGGCATAGTCAGCCCCATGACATACATAAACACGGCCACAAAAACCGTTCCAAATGCGCGCTTCATAATAGTTCAAACCCCTGAGCCTCGAAATTTCACCTTTTAAACAGGGTTTTGTGAAAATAGCTATGGTCTCTGTATCCAAATTTACACATGCGTCGTGATTGACCCCGTCGGCACGTCCGCATAGGTAAGGCCAACGCGCGATTTGGGTTGTTCCGCCCTGCTGTAAACTGCGAAACCAAAGGCACAAAGCATGGAAAAGATCACCCAAACCCCCCGGTGTTTTCAGGATCTCATTCTGAGGTTACAAAGCTATTGGGCGGGGAGCGGCTGTGCCATTCTGCAACCTTACGATATGGAAGTTGGTGCGGGGACGTTTCACCCGGCGACAACCCTTCGCAGCCTCGGCACCAACCCCTGGGCCGCCGCCTATGTGCAGCCTTCGCGCCGGCCCACCGACGGGCGCTATGGTGAAAACCCGAACAGATTGCAGCATTATTATCAGTTTCAAGTGTTGATCAAACCCAGCCCTCCCAATTTGCAGGATCTCTATCTTGGATCGTTGGCGGCGATTGGTGTCGATATGGGGTTACATGACATTCGCTTTGTCGAAGACGATTGGGAAAGTCCGACATTGGGTGCTTGGGGTCTGGGCTGGGAAGTTTGGTGTGACGGGATGGAGGTGTCTCAGTTTACCTATTTCCAGCAGGTTGGGGGTCACGACTGTCATCCGGTATCCGGGGAGTTGACTTATGGTTTGGAAAGACTGGCAATGTACGTGCTCGGGGTCGATCACGTGATGGACATGCCATTCAATGACCCTCAGTCCCCCATCCCGCTGTCATATGGGGACATTTTCAAGCAGACTGAAGAGGAATACGCCCGCTGGAATTTTGATGTGGCCAACACCGACGTCCTGCTCCGACACTTTGAAGAGGCTGAGGCAGAATGCAGTGCCATTCTTAAACAGCCCCATGACGACCCCAAGACAGGCAAGCGCATCATTATGGCCCATCCGGCATATGATCAATGCATCAAGGCCAGCCACATCTTCAATCTGCTTGATGCGCGCGGGGTTATTTCGGTGACGGAACGACAGGCTTACATAAGTCGCGTACGTGCATTGGCCAAAGCTTGCGCAGACGCCTATGTTCAGACCGACGCGGGTGGTCGGGCCGCCTAGATGGGAAAATTTCTGGTAGGGATGATCGTCGTGATTGCAGCAGTCGCCGGTGTGGCAATGTATTATTTGCAGGTCTACGCCTTTTACGACGAGGTCGTTGCGACAGGGTTGGATGACGTCCAACTGGTCTCTTTTGTTTCCAACGATCCGGAACCGATTGTTTACGAGAGTTTTCAGGCAATCGATGCGGATTCAAGCCCGATACGATATCGCGCGTGTTTCACCACATCGTTCAGTCACGCCATGCTGACGGAAACCTATGTGGGTCTTGATGATGTTGTCCCGCGCAACGCGCCTGGTTGGTTTGATTGTTTTGATGCGGCGGCAATCGCTGCAGAACTGGAAGCAGGCACTGCACTTGCTTTCTTGGGGGGCAAGAACATTGAGTTTGGTGTGGATCGCGTCGTTGTCATCACCGAAGATGGGCACGGTTATGCGTGGCACGAACTCAACGATTGTGGCGACAAAGCCTACGATGGCTCCATTGTCGGAGAAGAGTGCCCGCCGCGCCCTTGAACTCAGTCATCCACGAGTGAGTTCAGGAAGTGCTTTGGAAAGCTAAGATACGAAAGAACTGATGATTATCCCTGATTTCATAACCGCCACACTGGGGTTTGCCGTTTACCTTATTGGAGCGCGGGTGAATTCAAACTATGTCGTTTTGCGACGGTTCAACATTCCCGAGCCTGTAACCGGGGGATTGCTGGCCGCACTTTTCGTATTGGCGCTGTACATTGCATTCGGCATCGAAGTGTCCTTTGAATTGGATACCCGCGACTTTCTGTTGGTCCTGTTTTTTGCGGGCATTGGCCTTAACGCGCGGCTCAGCGATCTGATTTCTGGTGGTAAGCCATTGGCGCTACTGCTTGGGCTTACGCTCGTGATGATTGTTGCGCAAAACGCCGTCGGAGTAGGCGGCGCAGTCATATTCGGCTATCCGGCGCAAACCGGGGTGCTGTTTGGTTCAGCAGCCCTGATCGGTGGACACGGGACAGCCATTGCATGGGCGCCGGACGTGGCAGAGGCTACTGGAATAGCCGGCGCGACAGAACTGGGCGTTGCAGTGGCCACTTTGGGCCTTGTCCTGGCGGCTTTGGTTGGTGGTCCTATAGCTAAGTACCTGGTCGAAAAGCACAATCTGACACCGGCGCGCCCGCAAGAGGGCAATACAATTGGTATCTCTGACAAAAAAGAAGATGCCGCCGCACCAATCGACCATCAAACCGTGATGCGGGTGATCCTTTATTTGAACCTCGCGATCATTTCCGGATATGTCCTGCATGGGGCTATAGACGCTGCTGGATTAAAGCTGCCGCTGTTTGTCCCCTGTCTGATCATGGGTATTGTGTTGTCTAATCTACGCGCAGCAATGCGCCCGAACGCGCCGCCGGTGACCAGAACGCCGGCATTGGCTCTGATCTCGGAGTTCGCGCTCGGTGCATTTCTCGCCATGTCTTTGATGAGCTTGCAACTTTGGACGATCGCGGAGCTGGGGTTGAGCATTGCAGCGATCATGGCAGCGCAAACAATCTTCACAGTGCTGTTTGTTTTGTTTGTGCTTTTCCCGGTTATGGGTCGTGGATATCGGGCGGCAGTTCTGGGGGCAGGCTTTGGCGGGTTCGCGCTGGGCGCAACGCCAACGGCCATTGCAAACATGACAGCTGTAACCAAACGATATGGGCCATCCCCTATTGCCTTTATCGTACTGCCGCTTGTATCCGCTTTCTTCGTCGACATCGCCAATGCAATCGTTATTCAGATGATTGTCAGCCACTAAGGACCGATCATGCCTGATCTTCTGATTGAATTGTTTTCTGAAGAAATACCGGCGCGCATGCAGGCGCGGGCGGCCGATGACCTGAAAAAGCGTTTGGCCGACGGGCTGGTTGAGGCTGGCTTGACCTACGCAAGCGCCGCTGCTTTTTCGACGCCGCGACGGCTGACGCTGGCCGTTGAGGGGCTGTTGGCAAACAGTCCCGCGACTCGTGAAGAGCGCAAAGGCCCCCGCGTCGATGCGCCGGACAAGGCGATTGAGGGATTCTTGCGCGGCGCTGGCGTTGCGCGTGAGGCGCTGGAAGAGCGTGACGAGAAAAAGGGTCGCGTGTTTTTTGCGGTGATCGAAAAGCCCGGACGCCCCGCGACGGATATTGTTGCAGAGGTGCTCGAACAAACGATCCGGAATTTCCCATGGCCAAAATCCATGCGCTGGGGCACTGGGCCGCTGCACTGGGTGCGCCCGTTGCAATCTATTCTGTGCATTCTCAGCGCCGAAGACGGTGCAGAGGTCGTTTCGTTGGAGATCGACGGCATCATCGCGGATGACAAGACACAAGGCCACCGTTTCATGTCCGAAGGAGCCATTTCGGTTACAGGTTTTGATGACTACGTTACCAAACTCAAACGTGCCAGGGTGGTACTTGATCCTGCAGAACGGGCTAATCACATCTGGGCAGATGCAGCCAATATCGCCTTTGCAAACGGGCTTGAGGTTGTGGAAGACAGAGCCCTTTTGACCGAAGTTGCCGGGCTGGTTGAATGGCCAGTTGTGCTGATGGGCGATATTGACGACGTGTTTCTGGATCTGCCGGCAGAAGTGTTGCAAACTTCCATGCGCGAACACCAAAAGTTTTTTTCGGTACGCAATCCCAAGTCAGGCCTGATCGAGCGGTTTGTGACGGTTGCCAACATCGAGACGCCGGATCAGGGCGCGACGATCCTTGCGGGCAATCAAAAGGTCTTATCGGCCCGTCTGGCCGATGCGAAGTTCTTCTGGGACAATGATTTGCGCATAGCCAAGTCCGACATATCGGTTTGGACCAAAGCGCTGGAAAACGTGACTTTCCACAACAAGTTGGGCACGCAGGCTGAACGTGTTGACCGCATCGCTGCACTAGCGCGCGAAATAGCGCCTGTGGTTGAGGTCAATGCCGACGAGGCCGAGCAAGCCGCGCGTCTGGCGAAAGCTGATTTAAGTTCAGAAATGGTTGGAGAGTTTCCCGAGTTACAGGGGCTCATGGGGCGTTACTATGCAGCCGAAGCCGGATATTCGGTTGCCGTTGCTGCCGCCTCGGAGGAACATTACGCGCCTCAAGGTCCCTCTGATCAAGTACCAACTGCGCCGATTTCGGTAGTCGTCGCGCTGGCAGACAAGATTGATACGCTGGCCGGTTTCTGGGCAATTGGTGAAAAACCCACGGGCTCAAAGGATCCCTTTGCCTTGAGGCGCGCCGCCCTAGGCGTCATTCGGCTTGCTCTGGAAAACGATCTGAATTTCAGTCTTGATCGATACATTGATGCGGAACTTTTGAAATTTGAGATCAATGCTGCACGGGAAACCAGCAAAGAGTTTGATTTGCACACCATGGAAGAAACGCTTGGCGAGATCGCATTGCACGGTGTTTTTGGATCGGCCTTTCAGACCGTCAGAGCGCGCTTTGACAAGGAATCTCCCAAGCCTGATTTCAATGAAGGTTCTTGGATCGATGGCGTCTCAAAACGCGTTCCAGATATTAGCGAAGATCTTTTAGGCTTTTTTCACGATCGCCTGAAGGTTCATCTTCGAGATCAAGGCATTCGCCATGACATCATCGATGCTTGTATCGCAATGCCCAACAACGATGATCTCGCGCTGCTGGTCAAACGCGCCTGTGCCTTAAGTGAAACTCTGAAAACGGAAAACGGTAAAAATATCATCCAAGGATTCAAGCGGGCCAATAATATTCTCACGCAATCTGAGGAAAATGATGGAGTTGAATATTCTTACGGAGCAGACATTAAGTTTGCGGAACCGGGCGTCGAAACTGAATTGTTCACAGCACTTGATACGGCGGAAGGGATCATCAATCCTGCCATGGAGCGAGGCGAATTCGCGATTGCAATGAAAGCGATGGCGGGCTTGCGCGCGCCGATCGACGCCTTTTTTACGGACGTGCAAGTAAACAGCGAAAACCAGACAGTTCGGCGTAACCGGTTAAATCTCCTGCATCGTATCCGCACAGTATGTACCTCGGTGGCCGATCTTTCCCGCGTTGAGGGATAATACCTGTTGTTCCGGATCGGGAGAATCCAGCCTCTTGCGCTGATCACAACTCTGCCTATGCTGCGGCGACAACCAAAGGTGCCGCAGCGCAGAAAATGCATAGAAACCCGACCACCACGCTGATAACAGCCGACGCGCCTGTCGCGGCAACCTCCCATGGCGGGCGGGCCAAGTGCATACAGCGGTTGGTCCGCCTTGATCTTCCCGTGCCACGCACGGTCGCGCTTTCTTTTGACGCGGTGCGCAATATTGCTATTGGCGAATTGCCGGACATTGCATCCGTTCTATCGCAGTTTGATCCGGGGGAGTTGCTTTGCGTGCGCCCATCGTCCGAAGATCCCGATTGGGGTGGGCCCGGCGCCGTTCTGAACGTCGGCATGAATGACGCGCGTCATGCAGAGCACTGCAAGACGCTGGGGGCCGAGGCCGCGAGCGCGCTATATCTGCGTTTTGTACAATCTTACGCCATCCACGTCGCGCGACTTGACCCCGACATGTTCGACGATGTGGCCAGCGATGATGCAAATGCGCTGGCGGAGACATTGAACGCCTACGAAAATGAAACCGAAGAGTCTTTTCCGCAAGACCCCGGGGTGCAATTGGCAGGTGTTTTGCGTTCGATGGCGCGTGCATGGGAAGGAACGTCGGCCCGCCTGTTGCGGCAGGCCAAGGGTGCGCCGGCGGATGCCGGATTGGGCCTCGTCGTTCAGCAGATGGTATTTGGTGTCGGACAGGGTGAAAGCGGTTCGGGAGTATTGCAACTGGTGAATTCAGCAACCGGGAATATGCAGATCACAGGGCGCTACCTCTCTCAGTCGCAGGGACGAGACGCTCTCTTGGGTGGCGCCGCCGCAGTCTATCTCGAACGGGATACGCGCGGCCCTTCGCTAGAGGAATTAGCACCCGTCGCCTTTGCCGACCTCAAGTCCCATGCTTCGCTGATGCGCACCAAACTGCGCGAAGAGATGCAGGTTGAATTTGCGATCCAAAACGGCGCGGTTCACATACTGGATGGCGTGCGCGTGGTGCGTTCGCCCAGAGCGGCGGTGCGAATTGCCGTTTCGTTGGCACTTGATGGGATTATCCCGCCACAAGAGGCTGTAATGCGAATTGAGCCACGTATGTTGACGGAGTTGCTGCATCGACAGATCGACCCAGATGCACCGCGTGATGTGCTTGGAGAGGGCATAGCCGCCAGTCCGGGTGCGGCCAGTGGGAAAATTGTATTCACAGCATCCGACGCTCAGGCTTGTTTTTCTCGAGGAGAACCCTGTGTTCTGGTGCGCCGTGAAACATCGCCGGAGGATATCCGAGGCATGCACGCGGCAAACGCGGTTCTGACTGAGCGGGGCGGCATTACCAGTCATGCCGCCGTGATCGGACGAGGTATCGGCGTGCCGTGTGTTGTGGGGGCGTCTTCGATCCGTTTTCAAACTGGCAAACAGCGACTAATCACGCCCGACGGGCGCATCCTGGTTACGGGTGACGTGATTACCGTCGATGGCACCAGCGGCCAGATACTGGCGGGTGAATCGGCAATGCTTGAGGCAACACTTGATGATGCCTTTCAGACATTGATGGGGTGGGCTGATGAAGAGCGTGACATCGGCATACGCGCCAACGCAGATTCTCCACAAGAGGCACAAACAGCACGAAATTTCGATGCACAGGGCATTGGTTTATGCCGGACCGAGCACATGTTTTTTGAAGAGGACCGCCTGACCGTCATGCGCGAGATGATTTTTGCTGATGATAGCGAAGATCGTGCGGCGGTATTGGAGCGCCTATTGCCGATGCAGCGAGACGACTTCGTTCAACTTTTTCGCATCATGCAAGGTCAATCGGTTTGTATCCGCCTGTTTGATCCGCCCCTGCACGAGTTTCTGCCCACCGATAGGGATGGGCAGCGAGAACTGGCAGAAGCCCTTGGCATTGCCCTGTCAGACGTCACACGAAGGGTAGAGGCTATGGCGGAATACAACCCCATGTTGGGACTGCGTGGTGTGCGTCTTGGTGTAACCGTGCCTGAGATCTATGACATGCAAGCCCGCGCCATTTTTGAAGCTTCGATCGAAGCGAGTCTTGATGGAGAACCTGTTGAGCCCGAGATCATGATTCCTCTGGTCAGCGCGAAACGGGAAGTCGAGATGGTCAAAGGCCGCGTTGATGCGGTCGCCGCCGCTGTGCGTGCCGAACGCGGGACCGATTTCACCTATCAGCTGGGGGTTATGGTCGAAACGCCACGTGCTGCTTTGCGCGCCGGCGACATCGCCCCCTATGTCTCTTTCTTAAGCTTTGGTACCAATGATTTGACTCAGATGACATATGGTCTGTCTCGCGACGACGCGGGCCGTTTTATGTCGACTTATGTTAACCAGGGTGTGTTTCCTGAGGATCCTTTTCACATATTGGATGTCGAAGGCGTTGGAGAATTGCTACAACTCGGCGCAGAACGCGGTCGTGCTGCAAAGCAGAGAATCACCTTGTCCATTTGTGGTGAACATGGGGGCAATCCGGAATCGATTTCGTTTTGTCGGCAGTCCGGTTTTGACTACGTGTCTTGTTCACCTTTCCGGGTGCCCGTGGCCAGGTTGGCTGCTGCTCAATTGGCAATTTCCGATAAGTTACAGTAGGTTATTGGCGAGAATGTGTTTAAATTAAGGCGCATGTGATGCATTCAAAAAAGTCAACAACCTTCTGAAAATAAGTGTGTTTCCGCCTAGGTTGATCACAAAACTAGACCTTTTTGTGAAAAGAGGTTAACCACCGCGCTGTCGCACATCTGGGAGGGGTGCGTCGTCCGATTTTGGACATTGGTTTTGTGGGGCTGCTATGTTTTTTGGTGTGTTTAAGTCTGCGGCGGTTGTCGCAATTGGGGTTGTGCTGGGTGTTACGCTGTCAGGTGATGCTGCAGTTGCATCAGATGGGTCTTATGAAGACGCTCTGCAACACGAGAAGGCCGCACTTGCCTTTGTTTCTGGAAATAGGCTGCAGTCCTTGGTCTCTGAACCCAAGCAACAGGCCGGTTCTGTCTCTTTCTCAAAATCCTGGCTCGACGCTCAACCAAAGGCGACTGGGGATGAAAATTGGCGCTGCCTTTCAGAGGCGCTCTATTTTGAGGCGCGAGGAGAGTCCGTCAAAGGCCAGTTCGCTGTCGCCGAAGTTATTCAGAACCGCGTGAGCAGTAGCCGGTTTCCCGATACGCTGTGTGGTGTAATCAATCAGGGCACAGGGCGTAAATATCAATGCCAGTTCACCTATACCTGTGACGGGAATAGCGAAGCCATTCTTGAGCCTTTGGCCTTTGAACGCGTTAGCAAAGTCGCGCGGGCGATAATTGATGGAAAATCGGATAACTTGACCAATGGCGCAACGCATTATCATACCACTTCGGTGCGCCCTAAATGGTCACGTGTCTATACAAAGACCGCCAACATTGGCGTTCATCTCTTTTATCGGCACAACTATCGTGCAACGTCCGTAAGTACTCAGTCCAAGCCGTAGCGCCTTAGCCGCGCAGGGGCGATAACCACGTGTATCATTGCTCATGAACTTTTATCGGCGCCCGTTCTGACCTAAGGGGCCCAAGTTGGCCGCATTGGGTAACGAGAGTGACGCATCTGGTGCTGTTCGCTGGCGACGGAAAGTTGTACGGTGTACTGACCTGAACCAATCCACCAATCAAGGCCTCCTCGCAATGAGTTCTGAAATTCGTCTTGCCTTTGCCCATCCGTCAGAGCGCGCAGAGGCTACCGCATCAGAGGGCCCGCTGGATCGGATTTCGTTGCGTGATCATATCGTTGAAGTCGAGATCGGAGCATTTCAATCCGAACGTGGTACAACTCAGAGAATCTGTTTCAATATTGTCGTCGAAGTGCAGCCTTTGTGCGGCGATATTGACGACGATGTGGATCGAATTTTGTCCTACGATCGGGTGACCGAAGCAATTGCTTTTGAACTTGCTGAAGAACGGTTGAACTTGCTCGAAACATTGGCCGCGCGCATTGCCGACCGCATTTTGCTGGAGCCGCAAGCGGAACGTGCGTTTGTGCGGATCGAGAAACTTGATCGAGGTCCGGGGGCACTGGGTGTCGAAATCGTTCGTTCCCGTATCAAGGATCATGCCACGGTTTCAGAGCAGGGCGCGCTTTCGCCCGAGTTGGTCTATTTGTCGAATGCAGCAATCGAATCTCCGCATCTGTCTGGGTGGATTGATCAACTGGCCTCTATGGGTCGACCGTTGATGATCTGTGTGGGGGCGGCAAAAGTACCTGCACCGCAGGCCCATCATAAGATGGCGCAACGGCGGATCGACCTGCTTGCGATTGAACAAAACGCCTGGGTGCTGGCGGGGCGTGATCCGCGATGTGTCGTTGTGGCGACCCGGACCGAATTGGACTGGGCTATGAAGAACGGACAAATTTGTGTTTGGGCACCATCCAAGATTGTGTTGGATGCAGTGGATGGGCCCTCTGCTCACCCGAGCGACGCGGTGGCTCTTGCTGCGTGGTTTGCGTCTACTCTGGATGCTCGAGCCTTATTGGTGATTGGCGAAGGGGGGTCCCCAGATACGAGCATCCCTTTGCGTCTTGTGGGGATTGATCAGGCAACACTCTAGGCTCTACTTGCTTTTGTCCTCCGCATCCCTCAGGAAAAGGGCGATGTCACACTATTACAGGCCCATAGTACGCAATGATATTGCTCGCCCAAAAACCGCAATGCCGGTTGCAGGTGGTCCCGGATGGGTTTCCGAAATCGAAGTGCTCTCACGCACCGCGCCACCATTTGTCGTCCCGATAAGTGACGCTCCGGACGCGTGCGTCGCAGCCATTACATCGGCCCGTTCGCCTATCGCCGGGCTTGACCTGGATCAACCCCGATTGATGGGAATATTGAATGTCACTCCGGACAGTTTTTCCAACGATGGCATTTTTTCCGCGCCAGATGTCGCCGCCCAAAATGCTCTTGCCTTGGTGCAATCGGGCGCGGACATAATTGACGTTGGTGGAGAATCTACCAGACCGGGGGCAGAATCCGTCTCGGAGCATGAAGAGACCCACCGCACTGCACCAGCAATTGCGGCTCTGAGGGCGCAGACCAATGTTCCCATCTCAATCGACACGCGAAAATCGACAGTCGCGCAAGAGGCGCTAAAGGCCGGGGCCGGCCTGGTCAATGACGTCTCTGGTTTTACCTATGATGCCGCGCTTTCAAGTCTTTGTGTTGAACAACGGGTACCGGTTTGCGTGATGCATGCACAGGGAGATCCTGCGACGATGCAGGCCGATCCGTGCTATGATGATGTGCTGTTGGACGTCTACGATTTTCTTTCTCGGCAGATAAACAGACTGGTCACCGCAGGCATCCCGCGCTCTCAGATCATGGCAGATCCTGGCATTGGGTTTGGCAAGACACTTGCACACAATCTGGCATTGCTCCGGCGTATCAGCTTGTTTCATACGCTGGGATGCCCGATTTTACTCGGGGCATCGCGCAAGCGATTTATTGGCACTATCGGCAAGGGAACGCTCGCCAGTGACCGTGCGCCGGGATCGATAGCAGTTGGGCTTGCCGCGCTGGCCCAAGGCGTGCAAATCTTGCGTGTTCACGATGTAGAGATGACAAAGCAGGCCATAAGGCTGCACAACGCATTAATTGGGGGCGAGCATGGCTAAACTTTTTGGCACAGACGGAGTACGGGGTACCGCGAACACCTATCCGATGACCGCAGAATTGGCATTGAAAATCGGCGCGGCGGTCGGGCGATATTTCCGCCGAGACAGCAAAGGTGTGCATCGCGTCGTGATTGGCAAAGACACTCGGTTGTCAGGTTATATGTTCGAAAGCGCACTGACGGCGGGTTTGACCTCGACGGGGATGAATGTGCTAGGGCTGGGCCCGGTGCCGACGCCTGCCGTTGGGTTGATGACGCAATCCATGCGCGCAGATCTTGGAGTAATGATCTCTGCCAGCCATAATCCGGCGCAGGACAATGGTATCAAGTTTTTCGGCCCGGATGGCTACAAATTGTCCGATCAGGCAGAAGCAGAGATCGAGGCTTTGATCGAAGACGGGGTCGCACCAGCTCAGGCGGAGAATATCGGTCGCGCAAGACGTGTCGATGATGCGCGCTTCAGATATGCCGAACGGGTAAAATCAACCTTTCCGCGCGAACTGCGGCTGGACGGGATCAAGGTGGTTATCGATTGCGCGAATGGCGCCGCCTGGCGTGCGGCCCCCGAAATCTTGTGGGAATTGGGTGCTGATGTCGTTTCAGTAGGCACGGCGCCGGACGGGCTTAACATAAATCAGGGCTGCGGATCTACCCACCCGCAGTTTGCGGCTGAGACCGTCGTCGCCCACGGAGCCGATATTGGCATCTGTCTGGACGGTGATGCCGATCGGATCATCGTCATCGACGAACACGGTAACGTTGGCGATGGAGATCAGATCATGGGTATGATGGCTGCGCGCTGGGCCAGCGAACAGCGGCTTAAAGGTGGCGCGCTTGTTGCAACAGTGATGTCCAATCTTGGATTGGAAAGGTTCCTAGATGCGCGGGGCATCGGACTGCAACGAACCAATGTCGGCGATCGATATGTGGTTGAACGGATGCGCGATGGCGGGTTCAACCTCGGCGGTGAACAATCGGGCCACATCGTCATGACTGATTATGCCACCACAGGGGATGGCCTGATGGCAGGTCTCCAGTTTCTGGCAGAGATGATCCGATCCGGGCACGCGGCAAGCACCTTGTTGCACAGTTTCGAACCAGTGCCGCAGCTCTTAAAAAACGTGCGTTTCGCAGCAGGTCAGACGCCGCTTGATAATGCGTTTGTCAAATCCGCAATCGCGCAAGCAGAGACTGAACTGAAGGATCAAGGGCGATTGCTGATCCGCAAATCAGGAACTGAGCCACTAGTGCGTGTCATGGCAGAATGCGAGGACACCGCTTTGTTGGAACGCACAGTTGAGAGCGTCGTCGACGCAGTAGCGGATGCGGTTTCTACTTGAACTGTTTGCCGAATGGCGTGCAGGTCATTGTTTTTTGGTGAACAGTCGGCGGAGCGCGCCATACTGGCTGAGACCGACACCAGCCAGGATCAACAGCAACGCATACAACAGCGATGGCGGAAGAGGTTCAGATAGAATGATTGCACCCAGAACGACGGACCAGACTGGCACCTGATAGTTTGTCAGGCTCATGAAAACCGGACCCGCACTACGCACCACAAGGACCCTCAGAATATTGGCCCCGGCGGTGGGGATAAGACCCAATACCGCAAGCACGCCCAAAGTTTTCGCATCCGGGACGGGGGGTGGCCCTTCGACGATCCAAGCGACAGGCACGACAATGACTGCGCCAATCAGCAGCAGAATTGTGGCCAGTCCAATTGGGTCGATTGCAGGCAGGCGGCGGATCAGTATCGAGCTGAAACCATAGCAAAACGCCGCACCCAAACAGGCAATTCGGCCCGGCGTCTCATAGGCTCCCCCATTACTTTCAAGTGCCTGACCGCCGATCAGTACGACGACACCGACAAAGCCAATGACAAATCCCACTGTTTTGCGCCATGTCATCCGCTCTCCCGGCACCATGAAATGTGCGAGAGGCAGCACAATGAGTGCAACTGACGCCATCGATACGCCCGCGAAGCCTGATGTAACGTATTGCTGGCCCCAGCTGAGCAACATGAAGGGTACCGCAGAACTGAGTAGGCCAATCACGGTCAGGATCGTCCAGTCAGAAGCGGTTGCCGGTGTCTTGAACAATTGCGCACCGCGCAGGTGCCAGAAGATCAGCATCAGGAGCGTCGCAAATCCGATACGGGCAGCAGCCAGCCAAAACGGTGTGATGCCTTCCAATGCGATCTCGATTACCAGAAATGTGGCGCCCCATGTCACGCCTAACGCTCCGACCATTAACCAGCTTTTGAGCGTTATTTCGGGTGATTGTGTCATGGATTTCTTTCAGATTTAGGCAAAGTCCGTTCCCGAACATGGTCCGGGAACGGGAAGTTTTGTTTAAGAGGCCCAATATCTTTTGTTTGGGTAACACTAACTAACCCCGCATTTTGTGATGCAACAAAATAGGGACAACAAGGTCTTCTTCGTCGGACAGATGGCGCACAAGAAATTGTTCGATTTCAGAGCCAGTCTTCTGCAATGCACTGGCTTCGGTATGCGCCTGTTTTTCGTCAAGTTGCGTCAGTTTGATCACACGATTAGCGCCTGTCGTAAAGCGCTCCAATAACTCGTCCATGGCAACATGATCAGCCTCCAACGCTTCCAATCCACTTTCAAAACGCGGGTCTGCTTTTTGGAGCTCGGGAAAAAATGCCTGGTCTTCCCAACTGTGATGACCATGCAAGTTTGCAACCAGAAAATTGCCGTAGTGGCCAAGCCTTCCCGCAAAATCCGCCGCGTCACGTTCATGGTCCAGATAGAGTTCGGTTTCCGAACGGCAGATTTCACCGATTTTGCGAAACATTTGGTGGGCACCCATCCAGTTCTGGATAGAGCGGGCGAAGTTCGGGTGATCCGGCCAAGCTTCGCGCGGATAATCCCGAAGCAGGACCTGCATCTCCTTTGGCAGGCCCTGTCTGTTTAGGACGATGGTTTGGGTCATGACCCAAGACGTGATACGCTCGTGACAACATTACAATTGTTCACTACCGCAGGCCCATTCCCGCATTATTCAACAGACGGATACCGGTATCTAACGCCAATCGATCCCGAAACGGGCAGGTGCTATGACTGTGCCGATGATCTTGCTTGGTGGTGGCGAGCGGGGGCGCCTTGACCTGAAACAGGCCGCAGCGCCCCACTCGCTATCCGCGAGAACTAGTTCTTGGACTTGTCGACCATCTTACCTGCGGAAATCCAAGGCATCATGCCACGCAGAGTTTCACCAACTTTTTCAATCTGGTGCTCGTCGTTTATACGTCGGGTCGCTTTGAACGACGGTTGACCAACGGCGTTTTCAAGCATGAAATCACGCACGAATTTGCCGTTCTGAATGTCGTTCAGGACCGCCTTCATCTTTGCCTTGGTTTCGTCGTAAGGCAGGATACGCGGGCCGCTGACATATTCGCCGTATTCTGCCGTGTTCGAGATCGAGTAGTTCATGTTGGCGATTCCGCCTTCATAGATCAGATCAACGATCAGCTTCACTTCGTGCAGGCATTCAAAATAGGCCATTTCGGGCGCATATCCGGCCTCGACCAAGGTTTCGAAACCCATGCGGATCAGCTCGACCAGACCACCACAGAGCACGGCCTGCTCACCAAACAGGTCAGTCTCGCATTCCTCACGGAAGTTAGTTTCGATGATGCCGGAACGTCCGCCTCCGATGGCCGAGCAATAGGAAAGGCCTATTTCCAGCGCCTTGCCAGATGCGTTTTTGTCCACAGCGACAAGGCAAGGAACGCCGCCGCCTTTGGCGTATTCACCGCGCACGGTGTGACCCGGTCCCTTTGGTGCCATCATGATCACGTCGATGCCAGGTTTGGGTTCGATTAGGCCGAAATGTACATTCAGGCCGTGGGCAAATGCTATGGCGGCACCTTCGCGGATGTTGTCGTGCACATATTTCTTGTACGTTTCTGCCTGCAATTCATCGGGCATGGTAAACATGATCAGGTCTGCCCATGCGGCGGCTTCGGCAATCCCCATGACTTTCAAACCTTCGCCTTCAGCTTTTGCAGCCGAGGCAGATCCTTCGCGGAGCGCCACGGCAAGGTTCTTTGCCCCGGAATCGCGCAGGTTCAGCGCATGGGCATGGCCCTGCGAGCCGTAACCAAGAATGGCCACCTTCTTGTCTTTGATCAGATTGATGTCGCAATCACGGTCGTAATAAACGCGCATATTCAATATCCTTTTGCTGGTTTTGGGACAGATTGGCTATGACATATACGCTGGTGGCAGCGTATTGAATGTTGATTTTGCAATTTTTGTCGGAAATATAGAACATATCATGCGTAAAAAAAGGAATAATCGAATTTCTCATGCTTAACGATATTGATCGAAGGATCTTGCGCCAACTGCAATCCGATCCGACGTTGACGAATGCTGAACTGGCTGATCGTTGCGGCCTGACGTCCGCAAGTTGCGCGCGGCGGCTGGATAAACTGCGGGCGAGCGGCGTATTGAACGGGCAGGGCGCGGTTATTGATTGGACGGCGTTGGGCTACGGCGTCGAAGTTAGCTTGCGGATCACATTGGACAAGACCCAAGCGCGCGCCTTTGAGGGTTTTATTGAAGCCGCCCGAGAAATCCCCGAGGTATTGGAGATACAGACCTTTCTGGGGAGCGTTGATGCTCGTTTATCGGTGATTGCGCGCAACATGGCGCATTATCAGAGCATTTACCGTTCGCGCATTCTAACGCTGCCACACATCGCCGATATTGAAGCTCTGATGCAGATCGCCCGGATAAAGTCGGGTGAGGCGTTGCCGATATGATTGAACTTGACGCTCTGGATCGTCAACTGCTGGGCGTGCTGCTGATCGATGCAAGCCAAAGCGCTGGTGCGCTTGGCCGCAGATTTGGCCTTTCGCAACCTGCAATGTGGCGGCGGATCAAGCGCTTGCAGGACAGTGGTGTGATCAAGGGCAAACGTCTGTTTCTTGATGCAGAGGCGCTGGGTTACGGAGTGACTGTTTTTTTGGGCGTAAAACTCGCGACCAAAGGCCGGGTAAGTCTGGAAGATTTTGAACGCGCCGTATGCGCCATTCCAGAGGTCCAAACGGTCGAACATGTACTTGGTCTTTATGATTACCGTTTGCGCGTTGTCGCACGTGACATAGCTGATTTTGAGCGTGTCTTGCGACGGCGGATCATGATGCTGCCGGGCGTCGGTGCGGTCGAGGCGAATGTGTTGCTAAGCGAAGAACGCAGACCGGGCCCGATTGGTTAGGGCAGCCTATCGGTGGGCGCGGCATCAAGGGTGAAAGTGCGACGAAGCGGCGCAAAACAAATCTTTGCCTCTACTTAGCGTTGGCGCTAAGCGTGTTTTGTCAAAACCCGGGAGGACAAGATGGCGGCCTTACTAGAAGATATCGACCCAAATGGACTTGAGGAATTTTCGGTTGTATTTACTGACCGATCGCTCAATTCCATGTCCGCAGCTTTTCAACAGGTTATGCGAGATATTTCGGGCATGTTGAAAGAGGTGTACAAGGCCGATGCAGTTGCGGTGATCCCCGGTGGCGGAACCTATGGTATGGAAGCTGTAGCACGCCAGTTCGGCAAAGGCGCAAATGTTCTTGTCGTGCGCAATGGCTGGTTTTCCTACCGTTGGAGCCAGATATTTGAAGCGGGTGGCTTCACTTCGCAAACAACGGTCATGAAGGCACGCCAGACTGGCAATGGATCGCAAGCCCCTTTTGCACCAGCGCCAATTGACGAAGTGACGGCAAAGATTCGGGAGATGCAGCCCGATCTGGTATTTGCCCCTCATGTGGAAACATCTGCAGGTGTGATCCTGCCTGACGCATATCTCACTGAGATGGCAGCCGCCGCGAAAGAGGTGGGTGCGCTGATGGTGCTGGATTGCATCGCCTCGGGTTGTGCGTGGATCGACATGGCCGCAACTGGCGTGGATATTCTGATCTCGGCACCGCAAAAGGGCTGGTCTGCCACGCCCTGCGCAGGTTTGGTGATGATGTCCGCGCGAGCTGAGGAACGGCTCGAGTCAACTTCGTCAGATAGTTTCGCAATCGATCTCAAGAAATGGCGCCACATCATGGCAGCTTACGAAAATGGCGGCCACGCCTATCACGCAACAATGCCAACGGACGGCCTGCGTGCCTTTCGCGATACCATGATCGAAACACGGGACTATGGTTTCGAGCGTCTGCGCGCAGCGCAATGGGCCCTGGGCGACGGCGTTCGTGAAATGCTGGCGGGCAAAGGTGTTGTTTCCGTTGCAGCCGACGGGTTTGGTGCGCCGGGCGTTGTGGTCAGCTACACAACCGACGCCGATGTTCAAAGCGGCAAGAAATTTGCGGCCAACGGCATGCAAATTGCAGCAGGTGTTCCATTGCAATGCGATGAACCTGCGGAATTCAAGACATTCAGATTGGGGCTGTTTGGCTTGGATAAGCTTTATGATGTCGACGGTACGATTGCGCGACTCAAGTTGGTCATCGACAAGGTACTTTAACGGGCGCCAAGCCCCATTTGCATCAGCGATTTTCGCAGGGGCGGCAGAGCGTATAGCGCGCTCAATCCCATTGCACGCGCGTCCCGAAGGGACTGCGCTTTGACCATCGACGCGCGGTTCAGCAAGTCTATGCCACGTACGCGCAATGCGATGTCGTTGTGGCGAGTGCGATGATATGTTTCCAGCATCTCTGCATCGCCAAGTCTGTCTGGGTGCGCCAGCGCCAGATCAAGCAAAGTCCGCAAATCAGTTAGGCTCATGTTCAGTCCTTGTGCGCCTATGGGCGGGACGACATGTGCTGCTTCCGCCACGAGTGCTACTCTCTGTCCGATCAGTCGCCGGGCCTTTTGGCTGATAATCGGCCAGATTGTGCGTTTTGAGGCAAGCGTAAGCGGCCCTAGAAGATGGCAAGACCGATCTGACATCCGGGCCTCAAACTCCGGGACTGGCAATTCATACAACGGTTTGGCTTTGGTGCCTTCTTCCATCCAGACCACTGCCGAAGATGGGAGACCGTTGTGGTCTGGGAGGGGTACAAGAGTGAACGGCCCGCCGGTGCGGTGAATTTCAGTACTCACGTCTTCATGCGGGACAGGATGTGTAACGGCAAACGCCAGTGCCTTTTGACCATAACGAGTAGTTTCAACTTCTATGCCCGCGGCTTCGCGTATTGGCGAGTTGCGCCCATCTGCCGCTATCACCAGTTTTGCGCAAACGCGAGACCCATCACTCAGTGCGACACGCGCCTCACTCTGCCGCGTAAATAGAGTTTGCGTGGCGGTTCCTGTGCGAAAATCGACGTTTGGCAATTCTGACAGTCGCGCCACCATTTCGCGGCGCAACAGCCAATTGGGAAGGTTCCAGCCAAAGGGCTGATCTGACAGTTCGGTTGCGCTGAATTCACGTGTCAGTCGAGGCTCGAAATCGGCGCCACCTGCATCTACGATCCGCATGACCTGCAAAGGTGCCGCAAAATGAGCAAGACGTTCCCAAAGTCCGGCATCCGCCAGCAGCTCGCAGGCGGGTTGCAGAAAGGCTGTGCTGCGCATATCGGACCCATCCACATCCCGTTCCGTAACAGGGGCGGCGGGGTCGACACAGATAACGTCAAACCCTGCACTTCCAAAGGCGGCAGCTGCAGTCAGGCCAGCAATGCCGCCGCCTGAAATCAGAATATCGATGCTCTCTGTGCTCAAATCCGGTCTCCGTTCTTGCGTTACCTAGTCGGCCAACAGGACCATGACGCAAAGTGGCATTCCGTCGCAATGCATCCCACTACATCAGATACCCGAGAAATGCGGTCAAGTCGTCAGTGTGGTGATGTATGTGTTTTGCAAAATGGCGTTGCGGTGCGACATGCACAGTGCGCATACCCATTTCATGTGGAGCCGCGAGGTTTCGAATGTCATCTTCGAACATGGCGGCGGTGCGTGGCTCGACCCCGGCGCGGGCAAAGATTGCCTCGAACGCTTCCCGTTCCGGCTTTGGGCGAAACTGCGCGTGTTCAACACCGTAAACATCGTCAAACAGACCTGAAAGTCCGCGCGCGGCCAGAACACGTTGCGCGTAAGGCGCTGATCCGTTGGTGTAAACAATCCGGCGCCCGGGAAGATTGGCGAGCCGATTGGCTAGTGCTTGATCCTGTTCCAGCTCATCCATGGAAATGTCATGCACATCCGTGAGATAGGGGGTTGGGTCAACATCGTGCTCCCGCATAAGCCCGGCTAGAGTCGTGCCGTATTGGTTCCAGTACTTGACGCGAAGACGATCTGCTTCGGTGCGATCCACGTTGAGGGCGTCCATGACATATTGGGTCATGCGCACTTCGATCTGATCGAACAGGCGCACCTTGGGAGGGTAGAGTGTATTGTCGAGATCGAACACCCAATGCCGCACGTGAGAAAAGGCTGACTTTACCATGTATCAAAACCTAGCACCGGCCTCCTTCAGGGCAAGGGCTTAGGCTTGTTGTGGGTTCGACCCCCGGCTAGAGTTGCGCGAAAGCAAGGAAACCATAAAATCATGGAACAACCCAAGGCCGCCAATCAAGATGCATATAGCCTGATACTGGAAGCAATAGACGTTGGAATGTTTAAGCCCGGCGACAGATTAGTGGAAAGCGATTTGGCCGACCGCTTTGGTGTTTCGCGCACTCCCATTCGTGAGGCGTTGCAGCGGCTTGAAACCCAATCGCTATTGGCTCGCGATGGACGTAGCCTGATCGTGGCTTCGCTGGATCACAATCAGATGGCAGAGCTCTATGTCGTGCGACGTGAACTGGAAGGCCTTGCTGCCCGACTGGCGGCGCGACATGCAACTGCAGAAGAGGTGCAAGTTTTGCGTGGCATGGTTGAAGACGACGTGGCGCTTGTCGACAAACCTGCAGCGCTGGCCCGTGCAAACCGCCGCTTCCACACGCAAATCCATCTGGCGTCACACAACCGTTATCTGGTGCAGCAGCTTGATCTCGTTCATCGTTCGATGGCGCTGATGGCAACGACCTCACTGGCGGCCGAGGGACGTGGCGAGATCGCGCTCGGTGAACACGACGCGATAGTAAACGCTATTGCTGCGCGCGATGAGGATGCGGCCTATGAAGCGCTAAAAGAACACATTTCGGTAGCGTTTGTAACGCGTCTCAAGCAGGACGCGATGGGACGCGCAAAGCCCGCATAACATCGTGCCGCTGGTTCAGAGAATGACCGTGTTGTGTCTTGTCCCAAAAAAACGGCATTACGGCCAGTTCGTAAATGGCTTTGTAGCTGGCTACGGTTCCAAGTGGAAAATATAGCAACAGAGTAGGGACCCACGCCATCAAATGGCGGTGGTTTTTGCCTGAAACAGCGACTAGGCCAATGCCGATCGTGACAATTTCACATAGTACAAAGGCTACAGAAAGGCCCAGGACAAAAACATTTCCTACGACTATGTTGAGAGGGTGAGAAAAACCCAAGAAGACCAGCCAGAACGACCAAAGCAACGGCGCTAGAATGAATTGTGAAATTGCAGCAAGAAAGAATACCTGAAACCCCCAAAACTTCCTTGCGCCAAGGTCGGCCATCAGTTGCCGCGGATGACGCATATGCACCAGGTAGGTCACCATAAATCCTTTGAGCCAGCGCGAGCGTTGACGTATCCAGGCCCATGGACGACAGGTCGCTTCTTCGTGAGTTACTGTAGGGATGAGTTCGGTTCGGAATCCGTAGCGTGCCAGGCGAAAACCAAGGTCGGCGTCTTCGGTCACGTTATGGGCGTCCCAGCCCTGAACTTCTTCTAAAGCATCTCGTCGGAAGAACAGAGTTGTTCCCCCAAGAGGAATCACAAAACCAAGACGCGAAAGGCCGGGCATTATGATCCGCCACCAGGTGGCATATTCAATTGTAAAGCAGCGCGAAAGCCAGTTGGCGCGCGGGTTATAGTAATCCAGAATACCCTGTAGACAGGCAACCTTGGGCGGTGCTTCGTGAAAGTGATGCGCTACGGTTTCAAGTTGGCCCGGTTCAGGCGTATCCTCAGCATCCCAAACACCAACTATCGTGCCGCGGCAAAAATCCAGCGCATAGTTCAAAGCGCGCGGTTTTGTCGTCAATCCATCGACATATGGCACTTCGATCACCTTCATCCACGGAGGCAGTTTGGTGCGCGTCAGCGTTTCTTTTGTCACTTCGTCCCGTTCTTCGAGCACCAATACGACGTCCAGCAAGGCTTTGGGGTAGGTGAGGCGAGACAAACGGGCGATCAAAGCCTGCGCGATCTCTTTTTCGTGCAACAGGGGCACCATTATTGACATGCGAGGCAGGCGCAGCGAAGCGGAACCATTGGTGGTTAGCGGCCGGTCGTTGTTATCTCTGGTCGCGATCTGTGCGGCAAAGGCCATTGACTTCATGCCGGTTGAAATCAAGAGCGTGGCGGCTGCAATCAACACCAGAATTGAAAATGTCCAAATTGGGGACGAGATCAGCGCACCGGCCAAAATCAGTGCAATCCCCAACAAATAGGAACTGCGGGCGACCGATTTTCCACCCCAGCTTCGGCAACTCTGGCTGGGCTTGACCCTGTTTTCAGCGCGTGCTGCCAATTCTTGGCCAGCGTTTTTTGCCAAGTAGGTCAGGATACTCTTTTCTGATGTGATCACCGGCAAGACGGCTCCAACCAAATCCGGCAAATGTGGACGTATGTGCTCGAGCTGATCGGGCCGTGATGTTGCAATCAACATCACATCGCCCAGTTGCATCCACGGTACGATCTGGTGACGAACGCAAATTTCCGGCGGCAACAGTACCGAGAGACGGTCATCTGGTGGATCAATCAGCAGATCAACGCGCTCAGCTTCGTATTGCAGAGCCAACGCATCTAGGACGGTCTCGGAATCGACTAGGTTTTCCGCAATCAGTATCTCGCCAAGCGGTGCCTCGATATGACGTTGCTGGTTCAGGGCGTTGATCAGGTCTGAGGCAGAGATCACCCCGGCGTTGACCAGATGGCGCCCGAGAGGAAGTCGCGCGGTCCGCTCAACCAAGCCGGGCACGAGGCGCGGTTTGTTCAACCTCAATCGTGGGTCACTCATTAGTCTTCACCTTGCGAAATGCGCAAAATGACATTGCCTAAAAGAGGGTTAAGAATGTCTTAACGTGTTGTTAACACGGGGTTCTACCGCAATTGATTAAGCGGCATGCCGGGCGTCCATTGCAGCGGCGAAACGCTCAAAAAGATAGAAGCTGTCTTGTGGGCCAGGGCTTGCCTCGGGATGATACTGTACTGAATAAATTGGTCGGCCCGACACTCGGATACCGCAGTTTGATCCGTCAAAAAGCGACTTATGAGTTTCCAACACGCCGTCCGGCAGGGTTTGGGTATCTACCGCAAAACCATGATTCATGGACGTGATCTCGACTTTGCCTGTGTGGAGGTCCTTGACAGGGTGGTTGGCGCCGTGGTGGCCGTGATTCATCTTTATTGTCTTAGCACCCAATGCGAGTGCCAGCATCTGATGTCCAAGACAGATTCCAAAAATCGGAATATCTGAGTGCTGCATAACATCGCGGATCATCGGTACGGCATAGACGCCGGTGGCGGCTGGGTCTCCCGGTCCGTTGGACAGGAAAAGGCCGTCGGGCTCATGGGCCCGAACGTCTGCAGCAGTGGCTGTAGCCGGAAGCACAGTAACATCACAACCCGCGCTCGCTAAGCATCGCAAGATGTTGCGTTTTGCACCGTAATCAATCGCAACAACCTTGTGCCTTGCGGCATTCTGCCGGGTGTATCCATCTGGCCATGCCCATCGCATTTCATCCCAGCGATAGGATTGTGCGCAAGTGACGTCCTTGGCTAGATCCAGACCCTCTAGCCCGACAAAACGTCGCGCAGATGCGACTAGGGCATCTGTATCAAAAACGCCGTCCGGGTTGTACTGTAGCGCGACGTGCGGCGCCCCCTGCTGCCGAATTGCACGCGTCAGCCGCCGCGTGTCGACACCGCCAATTGCGATCCGTCCACGCGAGGCAAGCCATTCAGACAACCCCTGTGTCGTGCGCCAGTTGCTAGGGGAGGTTGGATGCCATTTCACCACCATGCCGGCGGCGACCGGGTCCGCAGTTTCATCGTCGTCGGGATTGACACCGACATTACCGATGTGAGGGAAAGTAAACGTCACAACCTGACCTGCGTAAGATGGATCAGTCATGATTTCCTGATATCCGGTCATGGCCGTGTTAAAGCACAACTCGGCGGTTGTGGTGCCCGTAGCCCCAAACCCTATTCCGTAAAACAACGTACCATCGGCCAATGCGAGGCAGGCGGTTGGGGTCCCTTGAGGCATCTTGGCCATGGTGCGACTCTTCTTGTTTGACTTGAGAAATTTGGGTGAAAATAGATCAGCGCGTACCTAGCGTCAAGGCCGGGGAATATTTCCCTTTTCAATAAAATCAATATGTTAGACAGATCAGCCGGCAGTTGCTCATTTTCCCTCTATTCGCTAGTGTCCAAGCCTCATGCGACCATGGGGATGGGACACGATATGGGTATGCGATCTGGCATTTCTGACGCATTGAAGCAGGCGATGAAAGACAAAGCAGCGACACGCTTGTCGACATTGCGGCTGATTAACGCGGCCATAAAGGATAAAGAAATCGCCCTGCGCGGTGCCGGAGGAGACGGCAGCGATGCAGGCGTATCCGACGCCGACGTTCTGGGAATACTTGTAAAAATGGCAAAACAGCGCGTGGAAAGCGCGCGCGCGTATGAAGAAGGCGGGAGGTTGGATCTGGCCGAACGGGAAAGATCGGAAGGCGCCATCATAGAGGAGTTTCTTCCACAACAAATGGACCCGGATGAAACTGCCAAGGCCGTCGGCGCAGCCGTTGAAGAAGTTGGCGCAGAATCAATTCGTGACATGGGCAAAGTGATGGCTGTTCTGAAATCGAAGTACAGCGGGCGGATGGACTTCGGCAGCGCCGGACCGATGGTCAAGGAGCGGCTTTGCGGTTGATTGTGATTGCGCCTCTAACGGCGCAGGGCCCGTACCAACTCGTCAAAGAGCGCTAATCGCTCGTCCTCGGATAGGAACGCGCCGATTTCAACCTCGCGCCCTTCTCCCTTAAGCGTGACGTAGTGGGGCACAGGCCCGCTGGCGTCGTGCATCTGTGCCTCGGCCCAATAAATGTTGCACTGCCAATTCTGATCGGGCCCGCGGGGGTTGTGCCTGATGAGCCGCGCCTTGTCAGGTGACAGCGTCAATACCTCGAGGATTTGGGCGTTACGCTGGCTGCGATTAAGCGCGAACCAGACGCCCGCGACCGCAAATACCAGAAAGGGCAAAATGCCCCAAAGAGCGATGGATCCGATTAGAGGAAATAGCGGGAACATCAGCATGATGGATGTGGCCCCGATGAAAATCGCGAAACCCTTAGGTGCAAGCGATTGATGTGGCCACAAATGCAACTCTTTGACAGACTTTGATTCCGTCTTGATCCAGTCATAGGGCATGATGTGGAATCTGTCTTTTGCGATGATTGGCAATCACGAAAGTCACATAGCTCTGCAAACAGGTCAAGCTGCTAGAGCGTGCAGGGAAACCGCCAATGGTGCCAGTCTTGCCGGCTCGTCGTCTATGGCTTTTGCGAGTCAGTCTTCTTGCAGGCACGCGTCGAACCACTTCAGCGCTGAGGTGGCTCATCCATTTGGGGGCGTCATGACCTCCTACGCTCTGAACAACAATGGGATGTTGTCAGGCAACTGCTTCACCCAATGTTGATGCAGAACTATTCCGGCCAAGCCATCGCGGACGCGTTCGGAATATCAGTGGACACCGCCTAAGTTCTCCGAGTTCATCATTTTCATCGCAATCAAATGGAAAGACTATTGGTTCGACGCCAAAACTAGCTTTGGCCGCAACAATTTTTTTTGGGGTGCAAACCATTGCTTGCAAAACGATCAGACCGAGAGGCCCAAGCAAGGAAGATGCGGTGGTCCAAAAGGTGGTCCGCATTTATGAGTTTCTGATTAACTATATGAAACAATTTATATTTTATAAAAATATTGGTGCGGTCGAGAAGACTCGAACTTCCACGGGTGTTACCCCACAGCGACCTCAACGCTGCGCGTCTACCATTCCGCCACGACCGCACTGTCAAGGCTTGGTAGAGGCCGTTTACCGTTCAAATTCTCTGTTGTGAAGAGAATTCTAAAAAATCATGCCTCCAGTACTCTTTTAAGTACTAGAGGCATCACTTTTTTATCCAGCCAAAAACCTAGTCGCTTAGTTGGAACGTAGGCAACGCTGCGGTGGGTTGCGCCAACGATGAAGCATCCTGTCCACTGTTTTGCAAGGACGCTGCCTGTACAAGACTACTGCGCCCCGTCTGTCCCGGAGCAAATGCCGCAGTCTTACCCGTCTGATGTGCTTCATAACTCTTGTTGAACCATCCTTGCGCCAGATCGACATTTTGCGAAACGCCAAAACCCTGCGCCAAGTGATGGCCTATCAGCTCGCCATAAACCTCTTCTCCCATGGCGAACAACGCGAGCGACGATGCCAGTGCCACTTCCAGATTGTCGGTCCGATATCCGACTCCAAGACAAATCTTGGCTGTGCCCATCAATTGATCACGCGACATTCCAGTGCCGGCGATAAATGACGCGACATCGCGTGCGACGTCAGGCTCAGGCGACGTTGAAAGCGAGGCAATCTGCGTTTTTAGTACCGGGCCAAGGCCCTCGCATTGTTGAGTGATCTGCTGTGGCGTGAAACCGGATACATTCGACACCATGACTTCGCTTGTTTCGATTGCATAGGTCCGTGCAAGGCAAAACTGCTCATTCAGTGCAAAGTTGGCGTCAGTCAATTGCGCTTCTGTTGTAAAGCCACCATTGCTGTTGGTCAAAAGCGCAATTTTGTTGCAATGGGCAGCCAAAGATTCCTGGCGCGAGGCATCGCCCATAAAACTTGGTAAAGCCGGCGCGGCCTGAGCCGTTCCTTCTGTCGACGCAGGTGTCGTCGCAGGTGTAAAGTTTGGCACCGCCGCAGTCGCAGGGGCCGCCGCTACGGCAGGAACTGGTGCGAGTGCAGGAGCTGGGGCAGTGGCAAATTGAGTTACGCCTCCTTGCGGCTGAGGCACAGCTGCCATCTGTGGTGCTGGCGCAGCAACACCACCCGCCATTTCTGTACGATACGCTTTTAGCAGTCCGCGTGTTCCATCAGGCAATGCTGCAGCCTGTTGAGTTGTCGCGTATCCGCCAGCCTGAGCTCGGTTATATGAAGACACCAAAAGGTTATGTTCAAACGTGCTGAGTTGACCCGTCACCGGGTAGCCAAGATATGCTTGATAGTTCGAAACGGCCGTAGCGCTGCGCCGACCCAGTTGGCCGTCAACCCGCCCGGCATCAAATCCAAAATAGTTCAGCGACGTTTGAATTTCACGACCCGCCTGTGTCGACGGAATCTTGTAGTATTTCTTGCTGGAGGTTCTGGATGACGCTTTCTTGCGCTGATGTTCTTTGGTCGCGAGGTGACCAACAAGTCCACCAATGGCAGCTCCTGCAACGAAGGCTCCGGCGTCTCCCGCCGACGCTTTTGAGGTTGGTGCTAAGGCAACGGAAGCTGATAGCAAAACGGCTGGAATCACTGGAATATTTTTGGAAAACACGGTGCTTTCTCCTACTAAAAAACCTTTTCTGCGCCTGAATATAGCACTTGTTGCGGATTCGGGGAGTAAAAAAAGCGCTATCATGCAGAATGGCCGAAAGTAGCTGGCCAACATCTGTGGCTATGCATGTGTGCCAACTATAGCCTGTGGCGAATCTTTTTCTAGGGCCTCGTCAAATTTGCCCTTGCAACTTAGTCATCTCATCTAGGACAACCACAAAATCCGGCGGCATGAATGGGCACAATATCGTGACAATCGAGTGGATCATATCAAACGGGTTGATTGACTATCGTACAGCTGAGCACTGGATGGAGGCTCGTGCAGAGGCCATCGCCAAAGGCGAGGAAGGCGAATGTGTCTGGTTACTTGAACACCCCCCCTTGTACACTGCGGGCACCAGCGCGAATATCAGGGACTTGACCGATCGGGATCGTTTTCCTGTCTTCCAAACCAAGCGCGGCGGACAATACACTTATCACGGACCTGGCCAGCGGGTGGCTTACGTCATGCTCGACGTTGGAAATCGCGGCCGAGACGTCCGCGTCTTTGTCAAACAATTGGAAGCGTGGGTTATTGGCGCTTTGGACGAATTCAACGTCAAGGGCGAAATTCGCGACGGCCGGGTCGGCGTTTGGGTGACCCGACCTGGGAAGCCAACTTCAATTACGGGCGCGCCTGCCGAAGAAAAGATCGCCGCTATTGGCATTCGCTTACGCAAATGGGTCAGTTTCCACGGAATCTCGGTCAATGTGGAACCGGATTTGTCGCACTTCACCGGAATTGTCCCCTGCGGCATTGCCGACCACGGTGTTACAAGTCTTGTCGATCTGGGGTTGCCGGTTACGATGGACGATGTGGACTTAGCGTTGCGTAAGAGTTTTGAGAATGTATTTGGTGATTAAGTGTTTTGCTGGCTGCTAATTAGTTCGCATACATTCCGCGAATAATTCGTCTGGGTTCAATTCAGAAGAGTGCATTTGACCGATGGCTGCTCGCATCACATGCCTTCCACACAAGAGCCCCGAACAAAAGATACAACTCTTTTTTCAATAAAATGCTGCGGATGTGGCATCGTAATCGAAATCCATGCATCCTGAGGACACGGAACAATGCAGCATCGAACGCTCGGACATACCACCAAGAATCTCATTCTGGCATTGCTTAACGCATCGCTTATATTGCTGGCGCTTTGTTTGTGGTTGGCGTGGAAGTTAAACGGCGCAATCAGTTCGACTGCATCAACAATTGTCCAGAGCGCAGCCAGCCTCGAACCACTGCGACAAGAGCTGAGGGCGACGACGGCGGAGCTGGTATCCTTGCGCGAAAATCTTAACGAAATTAGCGGAAATCCCTGGGAAGACCACTCAGTGACTATTTATTCAATCCAAGCCAGGGTCGATGCTTTGGAAACGCGCACTTCGAAAGTTCTCACGAAAGCAGAGAATACTTTTTCCCGCCCTGAAGTACTCATCGACTACGCGATCGATCAGATGTCGTCGACGGTTAAGGTGGGTGTGCAGGGTGTGCTGAGGTGTCAGTGGGACTAACCCAAGGCGCTTGCGGATAAAACGTTAAGCTTTCAGCGTTTCTACTGATCCTGCTTTGGCAGCGGCACCCGCTTAAGTCAGTTTTGAACGATATAAGTTTCTCTGCGAACCCTCCTGGCGCGTTATGTTGGCTGGACAGACCCATCGCTAGTCAAATAATAGAGGGTTACAAGGCGCCGGTATTTACGATTTCCAAAACCGCCGAGAGAACCGCGTCCGCCGCAACTGAGGCAAGTATCATGCCCATCACTCGGCTGATGATTGCCGCGCCGGAGTTTCCGATCAGTTGAATGATCGGTTCTGCAAGCAACATGAACACAAATGCGATCACAAGAACGCAGACCATTACGGCGGCGGTCAACACCTGATCACCGACACCAAACTGGTTGTTATCCGTCAGAAGTACGATGGCCAACATCGCGCCCGGCGACGCGAGTGAGGGAACAGCAAGTGGAAAGATCGCTGGTGAGGGCCCTTTTTCAGCATCCAATTCTGTATTGCTTTCGATTGAGCGTTTGTCAGAGTCGGATTTTGATTCGCCAAAAATCATGGTCAGGGCAAACAGAAAGAGTATGATTCCACCGGCAACCTGAAACGAAAGCAGGCTGATCCCCAGCGCATCAATCAAAAGCTGACCAAAGATCAGAAAGAAGAGAAGAACACCGATACTGACAACACTCGCAACAAGGGCCGTCGCGCGGCGTGCTTTCGCAGCCATGCCCCCGGTCACCGCGATGAAAACAGGTATGGTGCCAATGGGATCAATGACTACCCAAAGCGTTACAAAGCGTTCCAAAATATCCATGGCCTGACACCATCATACAAGATCATTCCAGTCACGACTTAATTCAGTTTTTGATGTATCGGCTCCACTTTGCGTCCGTCGTTTGACACATCCGTCCGGAAAATGGCGCTCCGGCTGCGCCAACGTCCGGATTGCAGGACACAAATGGGTCCCCCCGCGTCAAAATATCTCTCTCCAAATCGAAGTCGGCCATTGATGCCGAGGGGTTAGCGCACTAGAACCTCTACTAATCGGAGCGTGTGTGACAACCATCATCGGATGGCGCGCGCGCGAAATAAGAAATAATATGACCAGCCAGGAGGCACCGCATGGCAGACGCAGCCATTCACGGAGATGAACATCACGACGAGCGGGGCTTTTTCACTCGCTGGTTCATGTCCACGAACCACAAAGATATCGGAATTCTGTACCTGATCGTCTCAGCGGCGGTTGGCTTCATATCGGTCGCCTTCACTGTTTACATGCGGCTCGAACTTATGGATCCGGGCGTACAGTACATGTGTCTCGAAGGGGCGCGCATGTTTGCGGATGCGTCCGCGGAGTGTACACCCAATGGCCATTTGTGGAACGTTTTGATCACCGGACACGGTATCCTGATGATGTTCTTTGTGGTTATTCCCGCGTTATTTGGCGGTTTTGGCAACTACTTCATGCCATTGCAGATTGGCGCTCCGGATATGGCGTTCCCGCGGATGAACAACCTTTCGTTCTGGATGTATGTCGCCGGTACGACTATGGCGGTCTGTTCGGTACTGTCACCTGGCGGCAACGACCAGCTTGGTTCCGGGGTCGGCTGGGTGCTTTATCCTCCGCTGTCTGTGCTTGAAGGCGGGATGTCGATGGACCTTGCGATCTTTGCGGTTCACCTATCCGGCGCATCCTCGATCCTGGGTGCGATCAATATGATCACTACGTTCCTGAACATGCGCACTCCGGGCATGACTCTGTTCAAGGTACCGCTGTTTTCATGGTCAATCTTCATCACGGCGTGGCTGATTCTCTTGTCGCTGCCAGTTCTTGCGGGCGCGATCACCATGTTGCTGATGGATCGCAACTTTGGATTTGCGTTTTTTGATCCTGCCGGCGGCGGGGATCCGGTACTTTATCAGCACATTCTATGGTTTTTTGGGCACCCAGAAGTCTACATCATCATCCTGCCCGGCTTTGGGATCATCAGCCACGTGATTGCAACTTTCAGCCGCAAACCTGTCTTTGGCTACCTGCCAATGGTCTGGGCCTTGATCGCGATCGGCGCACTTGGCTTCGTTGTTTGGGCGCACCACATGTACACGGTCGGTATGACGCTGAACCAGCAAAGCTACTTCATGTTGGCTACGATGGTGATCGCCGTCCCCACCGGGGTCAAAGTGTTCAGTTGGATCGCCACAATGTGGGGCGGATCTATTGAATTCAAAACGCCAATGCTCTGGGCTTTTGGCTTTCTGTTCCTGTTCACCGTAGGCGGTGTAACTGGCATCGTGTTGTCACAGGCTGCAGTGGACCGCTACTACCACGATACGTATTACGTGGTGGCTCACTTCCACTATGTAATGAGCCTTGGTGCCGTATTCGCGATCTTTGCTGGCGTTTATTTCTACCTGCCCAAGATGACTGGACGCATGTACCCGGAATGGGCGGGCAAACTCCACTTCTGGGCGATGTTCATCGGTGCGAACCTGACCTTCTTCCCTCAACACTTTTTGGGCCGTCAGGGTATGCCACGTCGCTATATCGACTACCCGGAAGCGTTTGCCTATTGGAACGTCTGGTCATCCTACGGCGCTTTCCTCAGTTTTGCATCGTTTCTGTTCTTCTTTGGGATTATCGCCTACACGCTGCGCAGCGGCGCCAAGGTGACGCAGAACAACCCATGGAACGAATATGCGGACACGCTGGAATGGACACTGCCCAGCCCACCGCCCGAGCATACGTTCGAAATTCTGCCAAAACAGGAAGAATGGGACAACAAGCATTCGCACTAGGCGGCGAAAGAAATAGATAGACAAAGAGGCCTCGGTTTTTATCGGGGCCTTTTTCGTTGGAACGTCGGGCACGTCCGTGAAAACTTGCTTGCTGTCCTTTGCGGCGCGCCATAGGGGCTATCCATGAGCCTTTGGATTCCCGTCACTATCGCCGCTGCGATATTTCAGACATTGCGGTTTATGCTGCAAAAACATCTGAGCCGGGCACAATTGTCCGCTGCTGGCGCTACGTTTGCCCGATTTCTTTACTCTGCTCCCTTAGTGGCTGTTCTATTGATGGCATACCTCGCATGGTCAGGTCAGGCCTTGCCCTCTCTCAGTTTTGCATTTTGGGCATACGGAGCGACGGGAGGCGTTGCGCAGGTTCTGGCGACGGTATGCGTGGTAATGCTGTTCAAAGAGCGCAATTTTGCCGTCGGGATCACCTTCAAAAAGACCGAAGTCATCCAAACTGTTTTTGTCGGTTTGATTGTACTGGGCGAGGGGGTGTCGTGGCTTGGGTTCGCGGCGATTTTTGTCGGCTTGATCGGCGTCTTGCTACTGTCTGATCCGCCGGGGCAGGATGGTGCGTGGATACGTCGGATCGCCAATCGAGCAGCTGGGCTTGGCCTGGTGTCTGGTGTTTTTTTTGCCATATCAGGTGTCTGCTATCGGGGCGCGTCGCTTGAGATCGCCAGCGCCGACCCCTTGTTGCGCGCAGGTGTCACTCTTAGTGCAGTAACGATGATGCAGTTGCTGGGAATGGCACTTTGGTTGTTTGTGCGAGAAGCAGGCCAGATTACGGCAGTGTGGCGTGCACGTAACGTCGCAGGCTGGATTGGACTGACGTCAATGGCAGGTTCTATGTGCTGGTTTACGGCGTTCACGTTGCAGACGGCCGCTTATGTAAATGCTGTTGGGCAAATCGAACTGATCTTTAGTCTTCTGGCATCTGCTCTGTTTTTCCGTGAGTCTATCTCGCGCCGGGAAATCGCTGGAATCGCAGTCTTGGCGGTGAGTATCATGATGTTGATCTTATTGATCTGAGACCTGCCACGTGTCAGGTCAGCCCGGCATCGGTATGCCGCGCAGGCGAAGAAACAGGCTCTCTTCGTCGTCGTTTCGGAAGTATGGAACGCTGGGCGGGGGAGACGGGTCGTTTACGCGGGCCTCAATCTCGCTCAAGACCACCTCGGTGATAAACGGCAGATCAAATTGGCGTGCCTCGGTCAGCGGAATCCACTGCAGGTGCGATAGCTCGTCTGAAGCGGCCGAGAAATCGTCCGGATCGCTGCAAAGCTTAGCTGCATCCGCCAAAAAGAATCGGGCATCAAATCGCCGAGGACGGCCGGGCGGGGTCAACGCACGAAAGACAAACTGCAACGGGGAGGCATGCGGCAGGTGACCGGTGGCGGCGAATCCGGTCCAGCTTGCGGGTACAGCAGAGGCCCACTGTCCGGGTTTCCCTAAGATCTGACCGGTTTCCTCCCAAAGTTCCCGGATTGCCGCAACAGCCAGGGCTGGTTCCAACCCTTTTTCGGACGCGTCACCCAAACGATTGAAACAAAGATCATTCAACGGGCTTGCCAGTTTGATATCTGCATCGGCCGGGTCAACCGCGCCACCGGGGAAGACAAACTTATTGGGCATGAAGGCGGCCTTGGCCCCTCGTTGCCCCATCAAAATGCGAGGATTGCTCGCGCGGTCGCGTAACACAATAACTGTTGCAGCATTACGGATTGCGGTCTTATCGATGTTCATCAGGCCCCCTTTCTGACAGAGGCTTCAGGCTGATGCACCAAACCCATACATCTGGCGCGCCCACTGATAGCCCACAATTGCCCCTTTCAGTCGCGGCAAAAGGTAAAGCGATAAACCAACGCAGCCAACTGCAAAAATTGTGAAGAGGGTCAGAGGCTCCGGTCGCCAGGTTACAAAGGAATAATGCAACATAGGTGCCATCAGATGACCGACAATCAGAATGGTCAGGTAGGCCGGTCCATCATCGGCGCGATGATGATAGAGTTCCTGGGTGCAGACCGTGCAGGAGTTGTTAACTTTAAGGTAACTTTTGAGCAGCGCACCCTGGCCGCAATTGGGGCATTTACGTCGAAATCCCCTGAATACAGCGGGTCTGACCGCGTGTTGCGCCGATTGGCTTTCGCCTAGGCTGATGTCTGCGCGCTGGTTCATATTGCATCCTCTGGCGCACCGCGCCCACAATCCACTTACGGCCTCAAGTTAGCTATTGTTTGCGTGATTGCGACCCTCATTTGATCCATGCGTCGTTCCGTCGCAAACCTGTGTGGCGCAAACAAGGCCGGATAAAATTTTGCCGCAAAGTTTTTTCGACGGAACATTCACGGAGGGCCGTTTGATTGGTGTTCCCGGGATGATCCGGGTGGATATCAATCAGGATGCGGAGAAAGACAGAATGAAACGTACAGTATTTATTTGCGGCATCACTTTAAGCGCCATTGCGGTTACGTCGGTAGCGGCCTTTGCTGCCGCCGATCGTCGCGGAGGGCATCATATGTCATTCGAGGAAATTGACGCCGATGGCGATGGTGAAATCACACTCGTCGAGTTGCAGGGTATCGCAGCCATCCGGTTTGCCAGTGCAGACAGCGACGGCGACGGTTTTCTGACTCAGTCAGAGTTGGAAAATGCAGGCCAGAAACGCGCCCAAAAACGCGCTGCGCATATGATGGAGCGCATGGATGCCGACGGTGATGGAAAAATTGCCCTGGCTGAGCTAAAACCTCGTCGAGATCCGGCTCGGATGTTTGATCGCATTGATGCGGATGGGAATGGCACAATCTCAGAGACCGAATTTGATGCAGCGCATGAGAAACGCAAGAAAAGACATTCGCAAGACTAGCGTCGCTTCTGATCGCCGCAGGGGGTGCCAAGTCGCCGTCTGCGGCATTGATTGCGATGTCTGAGAGGATGGTCATGCCGTTGGACGCATTGCAGGACACGTCGACTGAGGCGCTTTTGGCGCTTTATGCCAGAGGCGACCCTGCCGCGGCTCGGGTTTTGACATTGCGCCTGACCCCTTTGGCATATGGCTTGGCTTACCGCATGTTGGGTGAGGTGGCAGAGGCCGAGGATGTCACGCAAGAGGCACTGATCAGACTGTGGCGCATTGCGGCTGATTGGCGCAGCGGAGAGGCTCAGGTCAGCACTTGGCTATACCGGGTCGTGTCAAATCTGGCGACGGATCGGTTGCGCTTGCGTCGACGAAATGGGCCAACACTTGACGAGATCGCCGAGCCTGAAAGTACGGCGCCAAGCGCTTCCGACCAGTTGCAGGATCGAGCCCGCGTCGACGCTCTACAAACGGCTTTGAACCGACTACCGATCCGGCAGAAACAAGCGGTTATTCTGCGTCACATCGAGGGCCTTGCGAACCCCGAGATCGCGCAGATCATGGAAATCAGCACAGAGGCGGTGGAAAGCCTGACCGCGCGTGGCAAACGGGCGTTGTCTGATTTGCTGGCAGGCCGGCGTGCAGAACTGGGGTATAATGATGACTGATATGAAACGCTCAAAAGCAGAAATCGAAGCATTGATAGTGAAGGCGCGGCAGGATGCCCCTTCTCCGTCTGTTGACTTGCTGGCGCGGGTTCTGATGGATGCAGAAGCTAACCAACCGAGAGCCACTGCGAGGCTTGGCGTGTGGCGACCAGGGCTTTGGGGCCGAGTTCTGGAAGGTGTCGGTGGGTGGCCGTCGCTGGGCGGCCTGATCGCTGCCACCATTATCGGCTTCGGAATTGGCATCAACCCTTCGGCAATGATTGATACGCCGGCGTCTGCAATGCTTGGTTCATTCGACACGTTGTCACAATACGATGCGGACCTTAGCGGGTTGAGTTGGGAATTGAGTGAAGGATAAGACCATGACTGAAAAGAGCACAGAGAAAAAGGCCAGGAAGTGGGGTCGGGTTGTGCTGGTTGCGTCGCTTGCACTTAACCTGCTGGTTGTCGGCGTGGTTGCTGGCGCGATGTGGCGATTTGGCGGGGATCAACATGACCGGCGCGGGAGTGAGTTTTCGGCGCCGTTCATTCGTGCGCTTAGCCATGCAGATCGTCGCGCTATTGGCAAAGAAATGCGAATGATGCGAGAGCAGGCTAAGTCAGGGCGTGCGGCACGCAATGCTCTTTATGAGCAGATGAGCGACGCTTTGCGATCGGATCCGTTCAATATGGCGCAGGTTGAGGACCTGAGTCTTCGACAGCGCAGTACCGTAAATGAACGGCTGACAGCGGCCCAGGAAATCTGGTTACGTCATATAGCTGACATGACGGCACAGGAACGCACCGAGTATGCTGATCGACTCGACGGTGTTCTTGCACGCGGAAAGCAACGATATGAAAAGCGCTGAGATCCTGCTGTTTACAACTCAGGCAGCGGGTCTGCTTAGCTTGACGCAGTTGCGACCTCGCGTCTTTGCGGCATAAAGCGCCTGATCCGCCATCTCCAGCAGCCGCGCTACGGTTTGAGCAACAGATTCATCTTGCTCCAATACTTCAGTTCCAGCGTCCGCGCCGATGGCCACGCCGATACTGATTGTGACATTAAGAGGTGGGGTGGCGGGTGAGCATCCGACAATGCCCATCGTCGGAGCTATTTCAACGTTCGTTGCTTCAACTTCACGGCACAGGCGACTTGCAGTTGTGCGCGCTTGGTTGAGGTCAGTGTTGGGTAAGATGATCAAGAACTCTTCGCCGCCAACGCGGGCAACCAGATCCACCCCCCGCAGGTTTTGGCGTAACCGATTTGAGGTTTCTACTAGCACGGCGTCACCGGCGGCATGCCCGTGGCGGTCATTGATTTGTTTGAAAAAATCCAGATCAGCCACCATGACGGCAAATGGGTTATCGGTTTCTCGTGAAGCTTCCACCACTCTGTTCAGATGAGACATTGCATAGCGCCGGTTGAAGAGGCCAGTGAGCGGGTCGATGACTGCCGCCTGCAGGCCGTCCCGCATGTTATCGCGCAATCGATCAGCCGTGTGTTTGCGTTTGATCTGGGTCCTGAGCCGCAGGGCAAGCTCTGCGGCGGCAAAGCTGCCCGGCATCACGTCATTTGCGCCAAGATCCAACGCAGCGGCGGCGGCCCTATGATGAGAATATTCTGAGGGTACGACAATGATACTGGCATGTCGTGTTGACGCATGCGCCCGGATATCGGACAGCAAACGCAAACCGAGGTCTGTGTCGATCCCATCAAGCAGAATAACAAACACTTCAGGCACGTCTGTTTCGCCAAAAACCCCCATGGCATCCTTGATTTCGTGATGACTTATGGTCGGCCCGAATTGAGGTATCAATTGCTCTGAGATCCGCGCTGCATTGATCTGATCAGAACTGAGTACAGCGACTCGGCCGGTATGATCGAACGTGCTTATATCCTCAGCAAACCCAAGAGCCTGTGACGTACCGTCCCGCAATCGCAGTTCATCGACCGTATTGCGTGTGCGCAGAAGCGAACGGATTCGCGCCAGCAATAATTCATCATCGAACGGTTTGGAAAGAACGTCATCCGCACCAGCAGACAGCGCAGCGATCCGCATGGCCTGATCATCATCTGTTGTGAGCATTACAACCGGAGCGGACCGCAACGCATCATCGGACTTCAGCACTTTGCAAAGCAAGATTGCTTCATTGTCGGGCATGTCCATTGTTACGAGGATCAGATCCGGTTTGATCGCACGAGCCTCAGCCAATGCATCATCGGCACAAGCCACCAGCGTCACATCGTAAAACGAGGACGAAAGCTTGACCTTTAGGACAATCCGGTTGGTCGCAACGGTGTCGACAATGAGGATCTTACCCTGCATTTGGCGCCTTTCAGGCTTGTGTTGAGAGTTGTTCAAGTTCTTAGTGATAGAGGTTAATAAAGCCTTTCGAGTTCAGGGAAGATTTGTGTCAAATGGTGATGTCGCAAGAAACCGCTGATACTGTCGCGTTGCAGGCTCTTGCGTGGCTTGCTGGAAATGACGAATTGCTCCCTGTATTTCTCGGGACGACAGGCGCGTCGGCACAAGACTTGCGGACTCGCGCCGCTGACGCTGAGTTCTTGCTGTCAGTTCTGGATTTCCTGATGATGGATGATGCTTGGGTGATTGCATTCTGTGATGAAACGTCCATAGCGTATGATATTCCAATGCAAGCGCGCCATGCCTTGCCCGGAGGAACCCCGACACATTGGACCTGAATTGACTGAAGGGATGAGGATGCGCGCAGACGCCATATGTTTTGACAAGGACGGTACCTTATTCGATTTTGCTGCCACCTGGGAAGCTTGGGCGGCATCTTTCCTGCTGCGTGCGGCAGATGACGATCACGGCAGGGCAGCAGAGATTGGCCAACAGATAGGGTTCAATCTGGCGTCAAATCGCTTTGACAAGGACAGCATTGTCATAGCAGGCACTGTGCAGGAGGTGGCGGCTGCTCTGGTACCGTTCCTGCCGGATATGTCAATTCACACCGTCGTTAATCTACTTAATGAAGAGGCAGAAACCGCCCCGCAGGCCGAAGCTGTCCCTTTGGCCCCGTTCCTTGATTCACTGCGTCGGATGGGGATGCTTCTTGGCGTGGCCACCAATGATGCCGAAGCGCCGGCCCGGGCGCATCTGGATGCCGCAGGGGTAATTGACCGGTTTGAGTTTATTGCCGGTTTTGACAGCGGGTACGGTGGAAAACCTGCTGCTGGTCAATTGCTTGCATTCGCCAAGTCGGTACGTGTGCCGCCAAAAAGAGTCGTCATGGTTGGGGATAGTACCCATGATCTGCAGGCAGGGCGCGCCGCTGGTATGCAAACAGTGGGGGTGCTGACAGGGTTGGCCGAGAAAACGGACCTGGCCCCTTTTGCAGATATTGTTTTCCCTGACATCGGGCATTTGCCGGATTGGTTAACAGCTTAGTATGCCGTTATTTGGTATTCGAGTCGTTCTGTGCAGTAAAAACGACTAAACCTGTCGTTATCGGTAAGGTTTGATATCAGAGCTGACGGTCATTCTGGAGCGTAACCCGGAGGGATCTTTATGGCTGGTGTAAAAGAACGCAGAAAACGTGGCGGCGGCCGTGCTGGGAATGCAGCACGTCGCGGCGGCGAAGTCGTTGATCAAATGCCTTGGCGCCTTGTGCGCAACGTGGACCGTGCTACCGAGCCGCTTGGCCCCGAAGGTGTAGAGGCGATCCACGAAGGTGCGATGCGAATTCTGGAAGAAATCGGCATCGAATTCCTAAATCACGAAGCGTTGGCTATCTTGAAAGAGGCGGGTTGTACTGTAGAAGGCGAGAATGTTCGCATGGGCCGCGACTTTGTGATGGAAATGGTAGCCAAAGCCCCGTCACAATTTACACTGACGCCGCGCAACAAGAGCAATGAAATCATCATAGGTGGCAACTATCTAACCTTCGGCAACGTTTCTTCCCCTCCCAATTATTGGGATATGGAGATTGGTACCAAGGTGCCGGGCAACCGCGACCAATGCCGCAACCTGCTAAAGCTGACGCAGTATTTTAACTGTATCCACTTCGCCGGCGGTTATCCGGTAGAACCGGTCGACCTGCATGCTTCGGTGCGCCATCTTGATGTGCTCTTCGATAAATTGACTTTGACCGACAAGGTGATGCACGCTTATTCGCTGGGAGCTGAACGGGTTGAGGATGTGATGGAAATGGTTCGCATCGCGGGCGGTCTCACGCATGATGAATTCGACGCTAGCCCAAAGATGTATACCAACATCAACTCAACTTCGCCGCTTAAGCATGATGTTCCGATGTTGGACGGCTGGATGCGCATGGCCCGACGCAATCAGGGGTTGGTTGTCACACCATTCACGCTAGCAGGGGCGATGGCCCCAGTAACAATGTCCGGGGCAGTTGCACAATCGCTTGCCGAGGGGCTTTGTGCGGTAGCGTTGGCGCAATATATCCGCCCTGGCGCATCGGTGGCTATCGGAACATTTACGTCGAATGTTGACATGAAGTCGGGCGCGCCTGCCTTTGGGACGCCGGAGTACATGCGCGCGACCCAAATGACGGGTCAAATGGCCCGATTCTATGATTTGCCCATGCGCGCCAGCGGCGTCTGCGCTGCAAATGTGCCTGACGGGCAGGCGATGTGGGAAACGTCAAACTCGCTTTGGTCAGCGGTGCAGTCAGGCGCCAACATGGTCTATCACGCGGCAGGCTGGCTCGAAGGTGGCCTGATCGCTAGCCCTGAAAAGTTTATCATGGATTGCGAGATTCTACAGATGATCCAGCGCTACATGGAGCCCGCGATCACCGCAACTGGCCCGGATGACATTGCATTTGATGCTATCAAGGAAGTTGGCGCAGGAGGGCACTTCTTTGGCACAGCTCACACCCAGGAACGTTACGAAACTGCTTTTTACTCGCCCTTCGTCAGCGATTGGAAAAACTATGAAGGATGGGAAGTCGCAGGCGGCATCTGGACACCTGAGCGGGCCCATTTGATCTTTAAGGATATCATCGCCAAGTTTGAAGAGCCGCCGATGGACTTGGCTGTTCGCGAAGAATTGTCAGATTTTGTTGCACGCCGCAAATCAGAAGGCGGGGCCCCGACCGATTTTTGAATGGGCTTTGGTACTTAACGCCTCGTGATTCTTTCTGAACACGAAGAATCGTACATATTGGTTTTTTCTTAACGTCTCTTATTCATGCTGTTCCCGGGTAATTTGGGAATGAGGGATTGAGATGCATGGCCTGATCAACAGGGCGATCGAATGTTTTGTACGCGATACTTATGGTGAAGATCGCTGGGGTGACGTCACGCGTCTGGCGGGTCTGAGCTTCACTGGGTTCGAGGCGATGCTAAGGTATGATGATTACATCACAGAAAACGTCCTGAATGCGACCAGCGAAGTTCTGGACCGTCCGCAAAACGAAGTTCTAGAAGATATCGGCACCTATCTTGTGTCTCACCCGAATGTTGAAGGTCTGCGGCGATTATTGCGGTTTGGCGGGGTCAATTTTGTTGAATTTCTACATTCGCTTGATGATTTGTCCGACCGGGTTCGGTTGGCGGTGTCTGATCTGGATTTGCCCAGGGTTGAACTGCGCGAACATAGCTTAAATCATTTCAGCCTGATTTGCCAATCTGAGATCAAAGGCTATGGATTTGTTCTGTTGGGACTGCTTCGCGCGATGGCTGATGATTATGGCGCGTTGGCTATTCTTGAATATCAGGGCGGCGGTCAAGGTGTTGAAAACATATCAATAATGCTGATTGAGAGCAGCTATAGCGATGGGCGCTTATTTGAGTTGGGAGCGCGAAGCGCATGACACAAAGGACTAAGAACAGCGCCGATCTTGATACTGTACTTGACGTACTTTGCCCGATGCACGTAACGCTCGATGCGACTGGCCATATTCGCCATGCCGGCCCTACTTTGCAAAAACTGTATACCGAGGGCGACCTGATCGGTCGCAGGTTTTTGGAAGTTTTTGAACTTAACCGGCCAAGAGCCATTGCAACAATGACCGAGCTTCTCTCGGTCTGTGGCGTCAAGTTGCATCTCCAATTTCGAAATGCGCCGCGAACTGGTTTGAAGGGCATACTTGTTGTCGGCCCTGAACCCGACGAAGCGATAATCAATCTGAGTTTTGGGATATCAATACTGGATGGTGTGCGCGATTACGCGCTGACAAGTGCGGACTTTGCGGCCACCGATCTGACAGTCGAAATGCTGTACCTGATCGAGGCAAAATCCGCTGCCATGGAGGCATCTCGCACCCTTAATTTGCGACTACAGGGAGCAATGATCGCCGCGGAAGAACAAGCCTTCACGGACACTTTGACCGGCCTAAAGAACCGAAGGGCGATGGATCATGTACTCAGCAGGATGCTCGGATCAGACGAACCTTTCGCCCTGATGCATCTTGATCTCGATTTTTTTAAGGCGGTGAATGACACTCTGGGCCATGCCGCCGGCGATCACGTGCTGCAAAAAGTTGCCCGCATCATGGTTGATGAAACCCGGGACGTGGACACAATTTCGCGGGTGGGCGGGGATGAGTTTGTGCTGATATTCCCTGGGTTGACGGATCACGCGACGCTCGAGCGGGTGGCGCTTAGGGTGATCTCTCTGCTTGAGGAGCCGATCCCGTTTGAGGGGGCGATGTGCAAGATATCAGCCAGCATCGGCACGGTATTGTCCTCAGACTATGACGACCCAACCGCCGAGCAGTTGTTTGCTGATGCTGATGTGGCTCTGTACGCATCCAAACACGCAGGCCGAGCATGCCACCGGTTTTACGTCGATGAACTTAGGGACAACGTGCAGAATACTAAACCCCCGACTGGCCGAGATGCGCATCAGGCTAAGGCCGGATAGCCATCCGGGCTACCCCGCGCGAGCGTCGCCCTATGCGCCGTTGGAGAAAATTTGTTGGCCCTCGCTTGGAAGCGACAATTCCGCAAATTTAGGAACTAAAAAACCCGCCTCAACAAGCGTTGGGACGGGTCCATTGGTTAGTCTTTGAATTAATGCGTTATTCTCTGTTTCCGAACAAAGTCAGCAACATCATGAACATGTTGATGAAGTCCAGATAGAGGCTCAGGGCGCCCATTATTGCGGCCTTGCCCAGCCATTCCTGATCCCCGGAATGTGCCATCTGCAGGTAGGTGTTTTTGATCTTCTGCGTGTCGTAAGCTGTCAGGCCCGCAAAAATCAGAACACCGATTGCCGAAATCGCATACATCATCGCAGGCGATTGAAGAAAGAGGTTCACAATCGACGCTACGATCAGGCCAATCACGCCCATGATCAGGAACGATCCCCATCCCGAAATGTCTCGTTTGGTCGTGTAACCGTACAAGGACAGTCCTGCGAAAGCGATTGATGTGATCAGGAAAATCTGCGCGATCGAATATCCGGTATACACCAGAAAGATCGAACTGATGGAAAGGCCCATTACAGCCGCAAAACTGTAGAAAACCAGTTGAGCGGTTGCCGCCGACATTTTGTTGATTGCAGCACTTAGCCCGAAAACAAAGGCCAGGGGGGCAAACATCACGACCCATTTGAGAGGCGACGCGTAAAGTGCATAGCCCAGCGAGGTCAGATACTCATTAGGACCGATTTGCGCGGCTGCACCGCTTGGATCGGAAGTTACGGCAAGGTTTGCAATCGCCCAGGCCGCAGCAAAGGTGATCAACATTCCTACGGACATCGTGCCGTAGACCTTATTCATATGCGCGCGAAGGCCCGCATCAATGCTGGCAGCGGCGGAACCGGCCGCCGTCCGGATTGTGTTCAGTTCAGCCATGTAAGACCTCCTAGTCAGGCGTCAGATCAGGGTCGGAGAAGCCCGACCGCAGTATGGCCTAGATATTGGGGGTATGAGACAGTTTTTCAAGCATTTTCGCCCGAAACCTGCCTAAAATCGTCAGTTATGGGTTCTAACTGTTGAATCAACGGTTCTGGTCCAGTCGCCGCCGGCCAAACCGCTGATTCCAATGCGGATCAATCACGCCATGTACTTGGTACATCCCAGAACGGGCGCCGGGCTTCGTTAGCTGCGTCATGTTGGCTGACTCCGATATCCCTCAGGGCGTCTTTTCCCAGCTTACTTAATACCTGACGTTGGTGGAAAAGGTCATAAAGACGGTTGAGAGTCGACAGCTTAGACCGATGAGCACCGCGTGTGGAAGGCGCAGAACGGAAGAATGTATCCAGCAGGGTCATGATGGAAGTCCTTTGTTGTTTTGTGATGATTCGATAGAGATTCATCAAGTTACTTGATCTATATGGCGAGACATGCTTCATAATAAAAACGAATATTTGTGACGGAAATGATCAAGGATTGTGATGATGCGAAATCTGGATATAACCACACTGCGCTCTTTTGTGGCCGTGGCCGATTCCGGAGGCGTGACTCGCGCGGCCGGCTTCCTACACCTGACGCAATCGGCAGTTTCGATGCAGCTTAAACGGCTGGAAGAGATGTTGGGTCTGGATCTGCTGGACAGGTCTGGGCGGGGGATTGCGCTAACTGCGTCGGGTGAGCAGTTGCTGACATATGCGCGCCGCATGGTGGCGCTCAATGATGAGGTGATCACCCGTTTGACGGATCAGGAGTTTGAGGGAGAACTCACACTGGGTGTTCCCCACGATATAGTTTACCCGTTCATTCCAAGGGTGCTGCAGCAATTCAATACCGCATTTCCAAGGGTAAAGGTTCATCTCGTCGCATCTTATACCAAAAGCCTCAAGGAGCAGCATGAGAAAGGTGAAGCGGATCTGATCCTGACTACCGAGAACGATAAAAACGAGGGTTCGGAAACGCTGGTTAATCTGCCGCTGCTCTGGATTGGTGCGCCCGGAGGTTCGGCATGGCGGCAGCGCCCCCTGCGCATTGCCTTTTGCAGGCACTGCACCTTTCGCCCCCGGGTGATTGAGGCATTGGACAATGCTGGCATCAACTGGGAACTGGCAGTGGATACTGATTCGGATCGCACGATCGAGGCTACGGTTGCTGCAGATCTGGCGGTACATGGTGTAATAGGGGGCACCGAACCTGCCCATTTGGCCCGGATCGACCATGGGGGTGCTTTGCCAGACCTTCCAGTACAGAAGATCAACCTTTATGGGGCCGATACCAACAAGGGCGAGGTGGTCAACAATATGGCGGATTTACTGCGGCGCGCCTTTGCTCAAGGTGAAGGAGCACGGCTGCGGGCTGTATGAGGCACCGACACCGTTCGTCAGGCCAAGTCCAATCGGTATTTCCTGACTATCGCGAATTGTACGGGGAAGAGATTAAGTTAAGCGGATGGAGACCTAAACCGTAATTACGACTTTGCCGGTCGATTTGCGCGATCGTAGCAATTCCATGCCTTCTGCCGCTTGTTCCAATGGCAATGTGTGACTGATATGAGGTGTGATCTTGCCATCACTGTACCATGAGATCAATTCAGTCAGGGACTGGATTATGACTTCCGGTTTGAAATTCATATACCCGCCCCAATAAAAACCAAGGACGGAAATATTTTTGACCAGCAGGTGATTTGCGAGGATTTTTGGGACTTCGCCACTGGCAAATCCGATGGTTAGTATACGGGCTTCGGGGTTACAGGCGCGAAATGCAGCCTCAAAAAGCTCGCCACCTACAGGATCATAAACAACGTCGGCACCGCCCAATTTCTTGACCTCGGCCCGCAAATCGGCAGTGCTGCTGTCGATCAGGTGATCAGCCCCTGCTTGTTGGGCGATTGCAAGTTTGTCTGCGCCGCGTGCGCAGGCCATGACGCGCGCTCCCATCAGCTTGCCGACCTCCACTGCTGTCAGGCCAACTCCGCCAGCGGCGCCGAGGACCAGCAAAGTCTCACCGGGCTGAAGCCGCGCACGATAGCCAAGCGCAACATGGCTGGTGCCATAAGCGATCTGAAATGCCGCCGCGTGCTCAAAACTCATCGCACCGGGAAGGGGAAGTAATCGTTCTACCGGATAACAGCCTTGTTCCGCCAAACCACCGTGGCCGCCGAATACCGCGACACGTTCACCAATATGCGGGCCATTTGTGTCTGGACCAATCGCATTAACCACGCCTGCGACTTCCATGCCTAAAGTAAACGGTGTCGGTGGCGTGTCCTGATAAGTCCCGCTTAGCATGAGCAGATCGGCAAAATTCAACCCGCAGGCTTTGATGTCCAGACGAACTTCGCCCTTATTGGGCTCACGGTTCGCTATATCGACTATCTTGGCAGCCGCACGGGCACTCTGAATCTGATATGCGCGCATGATGGAATCTCCCAGGAATGTGCGGTAAGATGCTACAATGATGCTCTCAAAGCAGCATTGATCATACTTGCGCGAACGAGCATACGAAAATGTTATATGCAGGTAATATTATGAAAATCGGTATTTATTCGCCTTTTGATTGAGCGTATGACCGCGCATTCGCTTCTGTGGTGTGTCAAACAGCTTGATATGCCTCACAAACCTCGTAGACTGTTGCTGCAGATCTCGTCGGTGGGGCGGGATTGGTGCATAGTTTAGATTAAGTTGTGACAAAGTATACATGGTTGTGTGCGATGTTCGCAAAAAAGTAGTGAGTAAGGAAAAGGGAGTACAGTAATGACACATCCTGTTGACGTTCACGTTGGGAAACGGATTCGGCATCGCAGGTGGTTGGTGGGAATGACCCAACAGCAATTGGCCGAGCAGGTTGGTATTAAGTTCCAGCAGATTCAGAAGTACGAGACTGGTGCTAACCGCGTTAGCGCGTCCCGGTTGTGGGATATAGCAGACGCGCTTGATGTCCCGGTGAGCTTCTTTTTTGAAGGGCTGGACGCAGAGCAGACCGAACATGCGGGTGCGATTGGTGCAATGCCTGCTGATCTGATGGGTGATAAAGAGGCGCTGGACCTTGTGAGATCTTACTATTCGATCCCCGAAAACCAACGCAGACGCTTGTTTGAACTCGCGCGAGTGCTAAGCGACGCAGCCTAATTAAAAGGCTAAGACAAGCAATAAACATCTTCACCGCCCTTGCATTTGACGAGGGGCGGTGTAACTGCGTCCTTTTATGAAACACCCAGATAGCGATCTTCTTGGCGTAGCCAATAATCTTGCCGATGCAGCGCGTCGAGCAATCCTACCGTATTTTCGGCAGACTGATCTAGTTACGGACAACAAAGATGCGGGTGGATTTGACCCCGTGACTGAGGCTGATCGTGCAGGTGAGCAAGCCATGCGCTCCGTTTTGGCTGACAAACGCCCGAACGACGGCATTTGGGGCGAGGAATATGGACAAAGTACGGGGTCTTCGGGCCTCACGTGGGTGTTGGATCCGATTGATGGTACGCGCGGGTTCATCAGTGGTACACCAACCTGGGGTGTGCTGATAGCGCTGTCAGACGCTAATGGACCACGCCTGGGTGTGATCGATCAGCCCTACATTGGTGAACGGTTCGTCGGCGGCGCGGGAAAATCATATGTCGATGGCCCCCAGGGGCGTCGACTGCTCGAGACGCGACCTTTCCGACCTCTGGATCAATCCACAGTATTCACAACTTTCCCAGAGGTCGGTAGCCTAGCAGATCGCACAGGATTTGAAGCGGTTGCGCAACACGCCAACCTCGTACGGTACGGTATGGATTGCTACGCTTATGCTTTGCTAGCTGCCGGACAGATCGATCTGGTGATCGAGGCAGATTTGAACGCCTATGACATTCAGGGGCCCATCGGTGTAATTGAAGCTGCAGGGGGGATCGTAACGAATTGGCAGGGTGGGCCAGCCCATCAGGGCGGTCGTGCAGTTGCCGCTGCCAATCCAGAGATACTTTCAAAGGCAATTGATATTCTGCGACACCACTGAAAAACTTGAGCCGACGCTAAAGATCGGCTAGGAAGTGACCCGCACCAAGTCCTTAGCCCGTCTTCTGTTGGTGCAGCTTCACACTTCTGACCGAAGCGGGCTCATTGAAGTGTGGAGGCATAAAATGTCCGAAATTACGATCAAGAACGCACGTTCCGTGCTCACAATGGATGATCAGCGGCGCGAACTCTCGTCCTGTGATATCAAATTGATTGACGGTGTTATTACGGCGATCGGAACCGGCCTTAGAAACAGCGGTGCTGTGATCGACGCACAAAACTGCGTGGTAACGCCGGGTCTCGTGAACACCCATCACCATCTTTACCAGACTCTGACCCGTGCGGTGCCGGGCGGTCAGGACGCATTGTTGTTTGGCTGGTTGCAAACGCTCTATCCCATCTGGTCGCGATTCGGTCCCGATGAAATGCGCGTCTCGGCCATGGTTGGGTTGGCCGAATTGGCGCTAAGCGGCTGCACGCTCAGTTCGGACCACCTTTATCTTTATCCCAATGGGTCCCGACTTGAAGACACGATAGAAGCGGCGCGTGAAATTGGACTGAGATTCCATCCGACGCGTGGTGCTATGAGTATCGGTGTCAGCGATGGTGGTCTGCCACCTGACGCTCTGGTCGAACGAGAAGCCGATATTCTCGATGATTGCGTTCGCGTCATTGATGTCTTTCATGACGCGTCAGAAGGGTCGATGTGCAGAGTAGGAATTGCACCCTGTTCGCCGTTTTCCGTCAGTCGCGAGTTGATGCGCGATGCAGCGCTGCTGGCGCGCGACAAAGAAGTGATGTTACATACACATCTGGCGGAAAATGACGAGGATATAGCCTATTCTCTGGAAAAATTCGGTTGTCGCCCGGGGCAATATGCCGAAGATTTAGGCTGGACTGGCGCCGATGTTTGGCACGCCCATTGCGTCAAGTTGGATGGTTCGGAAATTGATCTTTTTGCCCGAACAAGAACTGGCGTAGCGCATTGCCCCTGTTCAAACTGCCGTCTGGGGTCCGGCATTGCACCTATACGATCCATGCGCGATGCAGGTGTTCCTGTGGGGTTGGGCGTTGACGGTTCCGCCAGCAACGACGCTGGTAATCTGGTGTCCGAGGCCCGGACTTCTATGCTGCTGCAGCGCGTGGTCAACGGCGCGGACGCGATGAGTGCCCGCGAAGCGCTGGAAATCGCAACGCGCGGCGGTGCAGATGTTCTTGGCAGGCCAGACTGCGGTAGGATTGCGGTTGGAAAGCGGGCTGACATCGCAATCTGGGATGTCTCGGGCATAGAAAGCGCTGGCAGTTGGGATCCTGCGGCGTTGTTGTTGGCGGGGCCGACTCGCGTGAAACATCTTCTGGTTGAAGGACGGGGTGTGGTAGCTGATGGTCAATTGGCGACCGTTGATCTGACCGGGCTGATAGAGCACCAGAACAGGCTCGCTGGGCAGTTGATGGATAAATAGGAGTGCGTTTTCTGGCCCCGCTGACTGCACTTGGTTAGTGGGCCATGATACTAACGCAGTTTGCCACCTATCCAGACGTCTGCGACCGAACGGTCGTCGCCCATCATGATGGTCGGAAACAGAGCCTCCCAAATATCCCCTGCACGCTCTGCTCGCTGCGCGATTGCAGGTGTGGCGTGCAGGTCAAGTACGATGAGGTCAGCCTCGTGCCCCTCAGCCAGATTGCCGATCAGATGATCCATCCGCAGGGTCTGCGCAGATCCTGCGGTGGCAAGCCAGATCAATTGTGCAGCGTGCAATGGTGTGCCGCGCAGTTGACCTATTTCGTAAGCTGCGGCCATCGTGCGCAGCATCGAAAACGATGATCCGCCCCCGGTATCCGTCGCTAAGCCGACCCGCTGTCCTGCCGCTTTGAGGCCGGCCATGTCAAACAGACCAGACCCGATAAATGTATTTGAGGTCGGGCAGTGGATCACTGATGCACCAACTTCGCGGAGGCGATCCTTCTCTCTTTCTTCAAGGTGAATAGCGTGGCCGTAGAGGCCTTGTCCGCCTAACAGTCCATGCGCCTCGTAGCTATCAAGATAATCACGCGCGTCCGGGTACAGCTCTTTCACCCAGGCGATTTCGTCGGTTTGCTCACTCAAATGGGTCTGCATCAGGCACTCTGGATGTTCGGACCAGAGCGCGCCCATAGCTTCAAGTTGCTCGGGTGTTGACGTCGGTGAGAACCGCGGCGTGATGGCGTAAGACAATCGATCCATGCCATGCCATTTTTCAAGCAATGCCTTGCTGTCATCATAAGCTGTCTGGGGCGTATCGCGCAGTTTTTCTGGCGCATTGCGATCCATGCAAGTCTTGCCCGCGACGATCCGCTGACCCCGCCATTGTCCTTCAGCGAAAAAGGCGTCGACGCTGGCGGGATGGATCGTGCCGAAGCTGCACATCGTCGTCGTGCCGCAGTCCGCAGTCAAATCGAGGTACCGCCCGGCAATTTCTGCCGCATAGTCAGCGTCTTCAAATCGCATCTCTTCGGGAAAAGTGTAACTGTTAAGCCAATCAATCAACCGTTTCCCCCAACTGGCGATCATCGCGGTTTGCGGGTAATGCACATGCGCATCAACAAAACCGGCCATGATCAGTTTTTGACCATAGTCCGTTATATTGGTGTCGGGATGGGCTTGGCGAAGGGTGGCCCCGTCGCCGAGTTCTGTCACTACTCCATGCTCGATTAACACGCCTCCGGCGCTGTTTACACGCGCGGCTTCGTCAATGGATGTTGAAAACGGATCGGAGTCAAAACTAAGGGTTTGGCCCAGTAGTAGTTGTTTTCCTTGCATATTCGCCTGCCTTTCCTACCCATCATAATGATCTCGGATACAAAGGTAAATCTGACCCTTCCCATTGTATCACGTGCGCGGCTTCTCTTATGGTGCGCCCAAGCGACAGTTCATTTGAGGTGGGGCGCATTATGACTGATCAGATCGACCAGCAAGACGCCGATGCCGATGACACAGGCTATGAACTGAATCGCAAAGAGATCGCGGCAATCATGTATGCCGTCGACATTGACGACAAGGAAACCCTGACACGCCTGATGGAGCCGCTTCACGCGGCTGATATCGCCGACCTTCTGGAGCAAATAAATACCTATGATCGAACCCGCCTGATACGGCTGTATGATCGGGAGTTCGATGGCGACATCCTGTCCGAACTTGACGAAGGGCTTCGCGAAGAAGTCATGGGGGTTCTCAAACCGCATGTTCTCGCAGACGCAGTACGCGAGATGGACAGCGACGATGTTGTCGACCTTGTCGAAGATTTGGACGAACCGCAACAAGAAGCGATTCTAGACGCACTGGACGATGCAGACCGCGCCGCCATTGAACAGTCGTTATCTTACCCGGAATACTCTGCCGGTCGCCTGATGCAGCGCGAGGTGGTTGCTGCACCAGAACATTGGACTGTTGGTGAGGCAATTGATTTCTTGCGGAACTCTGACGATCTCCCGGATCAGTTCTATCATATCGTTCTGGTTGATCCGCGAATGCATCCTCTTGGCAACGTCACGTTGGGTCGCCTGATGGGGTCCGCCCGGGCCGTGAAATTGGCGGACATTCAGGAGGAGATGTTTCAAACTATCCCTGTTTCTCAGGACGAGGAAGACGTGGCTTACGCCTTCAATCAATACCATCTTATCTCGGCCCCGGTGGTCGATGAAGGTGGGCGCTTGGTGGGTGTCATCACCATTGATGATGCGATGGCGGTGCTGGATGATGAACATGAAGAAGATATTCTGCGCCTTGCCGGCGTCGGAGAAAGCTCTTTGTCAGACGGTGTCTTTGACACCAGCAAGCGGCGTCTGCCGTGGCTTTGTGTTAATCTGATCACCGCGATCTGCGCTGCTTTTGTCATCTCCCAATTTGAAGACACTATTGCGCGATTTGTCTCGCTTGCGGTTCTAATGCCGATTGTAGCGTCCATGGGCGGAAATGCTGGCACACAGTCCATGACGGTTGCCGTGCGTGCATTGGCGACAAAAGACCTGACCCGGTCAAATGCCTGGCGCGTTATCCGACGCGAGCTTTCAGTCGGGTTGCTGAACGGGTTGATCTTTGCGGCCGTTATGGGGACGATCGGGCTCATTTGGTTTGGATCGACGCAATTGGGTCTAGTGATCGCAGCAGCCTTGATTATCAATCTGATCACTGCTGGATTTGCCGGAACCGTGGTGCCGGTTGCGCTTGAAAAGTTCGGGGTCGACCCGGCGCTGGCCTCTGGCACATTTGTAACGACGACCACGGACGTTGTTGGCTTTTTTGCCTTTCTAGGCCTGGCGTCGCTGGTGCTGATATGAGCGACCTTTCTGAAATCAAATCAGCAGCACGCAAGGCTGCTTTCTCGCGTCGCAAAGATGCTTATGAACAGCAGTTTTCTGGCGCCGCAGGGCACCTCAGCGAGGTACTGGCGGGATATCGCGGCGTACCACTGGCCGGATACATGGCCATGCGCACTGAGATTGATCCGACCCCCGCGATGGAGGAGGCGGCGGCACATGGTCCGGTTTGCGTTCCGGTTATCATGGGTGCTGGGCTTCCGCTTCGGTTTAGTCGATGGGAGCCGGGCATCGCCTTGCGGGATGGGCCCTTTGGCGCGTTGGTCCCTGAGGTTGATGAATACATGGAACCGGAGATCCTGATTGTGCCTTTGGTGGCATACGACTTACAGGGTGGGCGGCTTGGCTACGGAGGTGGGTTCTATGATCGCACGCTGGAATTGCTCCGCGCGAAGAGGTCTACTCTGGCAATTGGTTTTGCCTTCAGTGCACAACAGACGGATGAGTTGCCGTTGGAAGCCACGGACCAGCCGCTCGACATGATCGTGACAGAACACGATGTGATTGGATTCAGATGTACGAATTACGCACTGCCATATCACTGCTAACTGGTCGGACTGGATTGTCTTCCGGTACCGCTTGAGAGGACGGAATCGCAAACTTGATCAAGTCAATTTGCCTTTTTGCCCCCAGCCAGTGTGCCATCCCAACTCGCCTGGGGGATTTTCGGCACTTCAGGATCACCCTCATAAGACGGGGTCATGATCTGAACATCGTTTTCGTTGAATACATCAACTATATTTCGATGCAGGTCAGACAGCATTTTTGGCAGGCTCGATCCTCGGGTCGTGTAGGCGTTTATCTGGTAGTTGATCGCATAATCCGCCAGCGCCGTCCTAAGCACGAATGGTTCTGGTGATTTTTTCAGACCATTCGTCCGGCGTGCGGCCTCTATGAGCATCGCCTCGACTTTGTCCTGCGGTTCTTCATAACCGATGCCGACAGTTGAGTGCAGCAACAGGCCGCGCCCATCTATTTTTGAGGAGTAATTAGTCACCTCCGAATTCAGAAGCTGGGCGTTCGGAATGCTTATGAGTTCATTCTTTATCGATTTGATGTGAGTTTCCATCAGTTTGATTTGCACGACATCGCCGACATGTTCGCCGATTTTGATACGGTCTCCAATGTTGGTGCTGCGCCGGTAAATTACAAATACGCCAGCCAGCAAGTTTGCAATCACAGAGTTTGAACCAAGCGAAACCATAACCCCGACGAGAATGGTCAAGCCCTGAAAGGCAGCAGAGTCTGAACCCGGTATGTAGGGGAAGCTTATGACGATGGCGACCAGCACCAAAATCACACGGATGATGTTGAAAGTTGGCCATATCCACGTTGCTTCAAAGTTCTTCAAGGTGATGGTGCCGACTTCTACGTTCTCAAAAAACAACCGTGCACCTTTGATCAAAAATCTTGTCAGCATAGCGATTACGGCTATGGCCAGAAGGTTCGGCAGGTATGAGATGAACCCCAATATGATTCCAAGAATTGGGTCCGTAACATAAGTTATCAACAGCTCAGCAAAGGGCTGAGTCTCGGCAAAAGAAAGCAAAACGAAAGAAAGGTAATAATACAGCAGGATGATCAAGATCAGCAATATGAGCAATCGCAAGGCGTATTGAACCAAGCTCGCGATGGCGGATCCACGCACCATGTCGTTGGTGGCTTCCTGGACGCCGACGACACGTGCTTCAACTATCCTTCCAACCCGATTTGGCAGCCAGTTCCTGATCTTGACTACGATGCCGGCAACCAATGCGAAAACAGCGGTCCACGCGAGTGCTTCAACGACACTTCCGACACGCGCATCGTCGCTGCGATTTGCACGATATGACAGGATAGCTTCTTCAATCGCCTGACCATGCAACGCTGACAGGACGTCCATGTCTATCTGTTCCATTTCACTGTCAGCGTCTGTGGTGACAGTGATCATTTTGCCATTCGCAAAGATGGTCCTGCCGAGGTCCGTGTCACTTATCTTAATAGCGACCGAAGACGCCTCGGAACTTTCCGCCACCGATATGATACGAAGACTTACCGCAGCGGCGCGTTCGTCAGCTGGCAACGCGCTTGAACCTCGGACAAGGAATAGTTCTTCACCGTCCACGACTACAGGAGCGGAAAACACTAAGTTCTCTGTCAGTTCTTCTTCTGCAGCGGCGGGTGCAGGTGCTTGCTGTGTCTGTTGGGCTTGCGCAACTATGCCTCCCCACATCCACAGGGCAACAAACAGTGAAACAATAAACCGCATTGTCGGCCTCTTTGTCAGGTCGGAACGATTTGTGTTTCGTCCGCATATGCCGGCTAATCTATTGATTCCTTGTGCCTTTGGCGACAATAAAAAACCCTGTTAAGCGTTACGGCCCGCCAAAAATAATTTCTGCATGGTCGTTAACTATGCCGCTACATAATGCAGATCGTTGAACTTGGCACGCAGAGCTCTTGTTTTAGGTGCGAGAGTTTCTGGGGTATTTGAACGCAAGGCCTTAGCGATCAACTCAGCAATGTCTTGGACATGATCTGGAGTTACGCCCCATCGGACGAGTTCGGGTGTGCCGATCCTTAAGCCATTCATATCGCCCTCCACCGGGTCAATAGGCAGGCCAATACCGCAGGCCAGAAAACCCGCTTTTCGTAACCTTTTTGAGGCGGCCTGACCGCCGCCAAACTCAGCGGCCTCAATCGCGAACTGATGCGAGTTGGTGAAGCCCTGTGATTTGGCAAAGACCGGCAGTCCGGCGCGGTCGAGTTCGACCGCGAATGCCTTTGAAACGGCGATCATCTCTGCCGCGTATGCCTTCCCGTATTCGATCCAATCCAGCATGGTCAGGGCAAGCGAAGCAGATTTGGCTGCGTCAAAATTCGCCGTCATGCCAGGAAAGGCAATTGCATCAAGACTTTCGACCAGTTCTGCATCATTGCTGACAATCAGACCACCTGCGGGGCCGCCTAGACTTTTGTAGGTGCTCATGGTCATCATGTGCGCGCCTTCGGCAAGTGGATCGCGCCATGCCTTTCCGGCAATAATTCCGCATTGGTGGGCCGCGTCAAACATCACTTTTGCGCCGACTTCGTCGGCAATCTCCCGGACCTCGCATACAGGATGTTCAAACAGGTTGAGGCTGCTGCCGATTGTGATCAGCTTTGGGCGAACGTCGTGCGCGAGAGTGCGCAGAGCTTCGATATCAATCGAATATCCGTCAGGATCGACAGGTGCCGATACCGAATTTAACCCGAAAAGGCCCGCGCATCCGGCCATGTGATGCGTGACATGGCCCCCAATCGAAGGAGATGGCGCGATGATTGTATCACCCGCATTGCAGGTTGCCATGAAGCCGTAAAGGTTGGCTATTGCACCCGACGGCACCCTGATTTCTGCGAATTGGGCATCAAAGACCTGTGCGCACAACTGGGCAGCGATGACTTCAATTTCTTCGATAGCCTCGAGACCCATTTCGTATTTGTCGCCGGGATACCCCAACGATGGGCGCGAACCGATGCCAGCCGACAAAATTGCTTCTGCCCTTGGCGACATCACATTTGTCGCTGGATTAAGATTGAAGCATTCCTGCTCATGTATTTCCCGGTTTTGATCCGCCAGCGCCTCGATCCGCGCGGCGATGTCCTTGGAAGATTGCTGCGCTGTGCGCGTCGCAATTTCTTTCACCCGGCTCTCACAATTGACCGGAACCCAATTTCTCTGTGCTAGCATTTGCGAAACCCCTTCGAAGCTAATCTAAGCATCTAGCGACTTGTGCATGCTGCGCAAATCAGATTTTCTGAAATTGGGCTTAGGAAATCTAGGGCTAGAGAAATGTCAGTGAAACCACCAAGACCACGCGGACCGCATCTGAATGCGATGCGCTGCTTTGAGACAGCGGCACGATTGGGCGGGTTCGCTGCCGCCGCTGAAGAGCTCTCGGTGACGCCCGGCGCTGTGTCTCAGCAAGTAAAGGCGCTGGAAGATTGGGTAAGTGCGCCGTTGTTTGAACGCAGATCACAGGGCGTCGTGCTCACCCCGCTTGGCGCAAGTGTGGTGATAGAGTTTTCATCCGCGTTTGACTCTTTGGGGTCCGCGCTGCAGGGATTGCGGACCAGTGCTCCGATGGCTGCAGTCAACATCGCTGCGTTGCCGTCCGTTGCTCAACTGTGGCTTTCACCCAGATTGCCTCCAATTCGGGAAGCATTCCCCGGTCATGCCATTTCGATCACTGCGCTGGAGAGCCCGCCAAACCTGATGCGTGAGATGTTCGATCTCAGCATTTTCTTTGGCTCGCCTGATGGGGGCCTAAACCAACGTGTGCTCAAAGACGACCTGATCCTTCCGGTATGCGCGCCTGCAATTGCAGCCCGACTACAGTCTCCGGACGATCTGACAAGAGAAGCTATGCTTCATGATGCGGTTTGGATTGATGATTGGCGTCGCTGGTTGGATCAATCGGGTTGTTCGACGATTACCGCCACTGATGGCCCGGTGTTTTCGCTGTATAGCATTGCGGTTGACGAGGCTCGAAATGGTGCAGGTGTGTTGATGGGGCATCAGGTGCTGTTGGATAAGTACCTTCGGTCTGGCGAGCTTGTCGCGCCGTTCACGGGGCACGTAACTTCAGGCAAATCGCTTGTTCTTGAAACCGCTGTGTCTGCGCGCTCATCCGCGCTGCTGGACGGAATTGTCGATATGCTTGTGTCATGACAGAAGTCCTGGGTCAGCGCTTGATTGGGGCCTTCGCCTCATACTGCCTCTTGCCCTTAGCGAAAGTCGCGCCTACGAAACCTTCATGAGATGTCTTTTCCTTGGCGACGTGATGGGTCGCGCCGGTCGCGCTGTCGTGGCCGAAAACTTGCCCCGCTTGCGATCCGAGTGGCGGTTGGATTTTGTTGTCGTGAATGGCGAGAACGCCAGCAACGGTATGGGGCTAAGCGCTGAGCACGCCCGCATAATCCTGAATTCCGGTGCGGATTGCATTACCCTTGGCGATCACGCGTTTGATCAAAAAGATATGATGCAATTCATCGAGACTGAACCTCGTATCCTGCGACCATTGAACTATGCCAAAGGCGCTCCAGGTAAGGGTGCGCGGCTGTTTACCGCACAAAACGGTCGCAAGGTCCTGGTTCTGCAGGCGCTGGGGCAGGTGTTTATGAAACGCCCATTTGACGATCCGTTTTCGGCGGTTGAGCCGGTTTTGAAGTCGCATCCTCTGGGCGGGCTGGCGCACGCGATTATCGTAGATGTGCACTGCGAAGCGACTTCTGAGAAAATGGCAATGGGCCACTACTGTGATGGCCGCGCGAGCCTTGTTGTTGGCACGCACACCCATGTACCAACTGCGGACGCGCAAGTGTTGCCTGGTGGCACGGGATATCTTTCGGATGCAGGCATGTGTGGTGACTACAATTCGGTAATCGGAATGGACAAGGCAGAACCGATGCGCCGCTTTGTCACTGGCATGCCCAAGGCGCGTTTTTCGCCAGCAATGGGCGATGCAACTTTGTCGGGGGTTTTCGTAAATACCGACGACAAGACCGGAAAAGCAATTGATATCAAAATGATACGGGTTGGGGGACGGTTGCAAGAGTCTACTTTATGACAGTTGATGGCAGATTGTATCTGACTGGTGCGTTGATTTTGCTCGGTGCCGGTTGGGGTGCGACCATTCCGTTGTCCAAGCTGGCGGTAAGCACTGGGTATGGTCACTTTGGATTGATCTTTTGGCAATTGTTTATCGGTGCTGCATTGATGGTGTGCATTTCGTTGCTGCGTCGGCGCCGTCTGCCGCTGGGATGGAATTGTTTTAAAACTTACCTGATTATCGCGCTGATCGGCACAGTGATACCAAATTCTGCAAGTTTTCAGGCGATATCCCACTTGCCTGCCGGAGTTATGGCAATTCTGCTATCTCTCATTCCGATGATGGCGTTTCCAATCGCGCTAGCTCTCAGGGTGGATCGATTCGACTGGCGACGGCTTTTGGGCTTGTTTATAGGACTTGTCGGGGTGGCGCTACTTGTCCTTCCCGAGGCATCGCTACCGGACCGGTCCGCGATCTGGTGGGTGCCGGTCGCGATTCTGGCGGGTCTTTGCTATGCATTTGAGGGGAATTACATCGCCAGATGGGGGACGTCCGGACTGAATCCAATCGAAGTTCTCTTCGGCGCGTCGGTCGTCGGCGCAGTGATTGTTCTGCCGATGGCGCTGGGAAGTGGCCAGTGGATTAGCCCGCTGAGCCCTTTTGGCATAGCAGAGTGGGCGCTGGTTGCATCTTCTGTAATTCATGTTCTGGTCTATGCGGGATACGTCTGGCTCGTCGGCAGGGCAGGGCCGGTTTTTGCGGTCCAGGTCAGCTATCTGGTTACAGGGTTTGGGTTCGGTTGGGCCATATTGCTGCTGCATGAAAGCTATTCGCCTTATATTTGGGCAGCTTTAGGGCTCATGTTTGTGGGGTTGTTTCTCGTACAACCACGAACCACTGTGGTGCTTGCCCCGGATGCGGCAATGGGCGACACTGGACGCTGACACACAGTCAGGGCAAGAATAGACATGCCAATGCAACAGGTTACCAATGCCGTTTCTTGAATTGTCGCAGACAACGGGCGCCGTAGTGACGCTGTGTGTAGTGGCTGCAATGTTCGTGATGTTCCTGCGTGAAACTTTCCCCACCGAAGTAGTTGCCATTGCCGGTGCGGCGTTAATGCTGGCCCTTGGGGTGCTGCCTTACGATGCCGCGCTAAAGGTACTGTCTAATCCGGCGCCTTGGACAATTGCGGCGATGTTCATCATTATGGGCGCTCTTGTGCGGACCGGTGCACTGGACGCGTTCACGTCTGTGGCTGATCGAAAGGCAAAATCGAACCCGGCGTTGGCCATTATCATGCTCATGGGTTTTGTCGTTCTGTCATCGGCTATCGTTTCAAATACGCCCGTTGTCGTGGTCATGATTCCGGTGTTTATCCAGTTGGCCCGAACCATGGGCATCAGTGCTTCAAAGTTGCTTATTCCACTGAGTTATGCGGCAATCCTGGGTGGCACACTGACGTTGATCGGAACATCCACAAATTTGCTGGTCGACGGTGTCGCTCGGGCGCAGGGCCTCAGGGCATTCACCATATTTGAAGTCACACCACTGGGCATCGCACTGGTTATCTGGGGGATGTTTTATCTGCGCTACATTGCTCCCATGCTGCTGCCGGATCGTGATAGTATTGGCAACCTTCTGTCCGACAAGTCAAAGATGAAATTCTTTACCGAGGCCGTCGTCCCGCCAGAAAGCGATCTGATAGGCCGAGAAGTCAATGGCGTGCAACTTTTCAAACGCGATGGCGTGCGGTTGATCGACGTGGTGCGCGGGGATGTTTCATTGCGACGCAACCTGAAGGGTGTGGAGTTGCAAGTCGGAGATCGGATAGTTTTGCGAACACAGATGACTGAATTGCTCAGCCTGCAGAGGGATAAGTCATTAAAGCGGGTCGATCAGGTTTCGGCGGTCGAAACTTCGACAGTCGAGGTGTTGTTGACCCCCGGATGTAAGATGGTCGGGCGCAGTTTGGGGTCGATGCGACTGCGGCGGCGCTACGGAGTATATCCGCTAGCCGTTCACGGGCGCAACGCGGGCTTTGGCCGTCAGTTGGATGACATAGTGGTAAAGGTCGGGGATACTCTTCTACTGGAGGGCGCACCAGAAGACATCGCCCGACTTGCGTCGGATATGCAACTGGCTGACGTGTCACACCCTTCGGCGCGTGCGTTCCGCCGCCGACATGCACCGATTGTCGTTTCATGCCTGATCGCGCTGGTCGTCCTGGCTGCCTTTGGAGTTGCCCCGATTTTTCTGTTGTCCATTCTGGCTGTGGCGGTTGTGCTGATTACCCGCTGCATTGATGCGGACGAGGCGTTCTCCTTTGTTGATGGTCGCCTGCTGGCTCTCATTTTCGCAATGCTGGCCATCGGGGCTGCCCTGGAGGCATCAGGGGCGGTCGCCCTAATTGTGAATGCCATCGCACCGGGATTGGGCATGTTGCCGCCGTTCCTGATTATCTGGGCTATTTATCTTCTGACGTCTGTGCTGACTGAACTGGTTTCAAATAATGCCGTGGCTGTGGTTTTGACACCGATCGCCATCGGACTTGCCAGCGCTATGGGCATTGACCCGCGCCCGATGGTTGTGGCTGTCATGATTGCGGCCAGCGCCTCTTTCGCTACCCCGATTGGTTATCAGACCAATACGCTGGTTTATGGGCCGGGTGGCTATCGGTTTACTGACTTCATGAAAGTCGGGATCCCGCTGAACATCAGCATAGGGATATTGGCTTCGGCGATTATTCCTTTCATTTGGCCTCTCTGAAAAGGAAGTCCAGATTTAACTGTTTGGCATCCATGCAAAAAAAAGATCACAAAAACCATTGGTGTTGGCACGGCGGCTGGGCTCGTATTCGTCGCAAGAACCTGTGGTACATCCCGTCAAAATCTTCTCTCAAAACCAATTTCATACTCTGTTTCAGAATAACTAAATGCGTCGATACCGGATTTAGTTCTTCGGTGGCTCAGGCCAAGAAAAGGAGAAAAGCCATTTCCGATGAAGACATCATTCTTTTCAATCCTGATCGCCGCGCCTATGGTTTTCTCGTCAGGATTGCCAGTAAACAGGGGGCTTGGATCAGAGAACCCTTTTTTCTCAATAAAGATCGACGGTCGCAATGTCAGCCCATAGGGAACGTCAATTACGCCTGACAGGCGCACCCCATAAAGGTCGTACTTGTCGAGATTGAAATCAACATCCTTACCTTCGTAAAAGGCCGACAATCCGATAGCGCCTGTGCCTCTGATTGATTGGCGAATGCCAACTTGCGCCTCTTTAAGCGTTCCGTCCCGATTGTCGGAAAACTTGTTGTCGACGTCGGCATAAGACACCTGGCCAAAAACCGACAATCCGGATGCCGTGCGTTTTTCGAAGGCAAATTCGATACCGGTCTGATCTTCATAATGTTTCTCGGCGAGGAATCTCTGAGAGTAGACCGGCGCCAACGAGTAGGTGGTGCTATAGCCTGTAAACCGTAGCCCTGTTCTCACTCCGGCGATGTAGTCATCGTAGGTAGAGTTCGGTGCGTCGGTGATGTCAAAGAAACCCTGCACAAACAGCGAGGAAGTGACATTGCTCGCTACGCTCGCTTCAAGGGGGAGTCGGTATGTTGCTGCACCCGTCGCGCGAACGCCCAGTTGTGACTTGGTATCTCGGTTCAGTCTGAAAGGCAGGATATCATTGCCAAACGCCAGCCGAATTTCGTCTGTGTCATAATTACGTCCGCTGCTTGCATTGGTCAGTCCGAGACTAAGGTCCCAGTCAAATCCGCGCCTTGCGTCAATCGCGCGAATAAAGCCAAGCACCCTGCGTCGGACAGATTCCGGCAAATCGCCGGAAAGGGTTATAAAGAATTCTCGTCGGGCACGATCCCATTGTTCTGCCGCAAAATAGGCCCGTGCCAGTTCCAGCCGTACTCTTACCAACGTCGGGTCAAGCGCCAGAATGGCCGAAAATGCCTCGATCGCCCTGCCGGGTCTGCCATTTTCAAGACTCCTGAGCCCCGCCAGAAACCTAGCCTCTATGATTTCAGGCGCAACCGATCTGCCGGTAGTGTCGGCAGTTGATAAAGCGCCATCTTGTTTCTGATTGGCTGTCGCGGAGCCGGGAATTATCTGAATACTGAAAATCAGAATGAAGAACGACAATATGCGATTCAAGTTGTTCTCCGGATTTGTTCTTTGCGATCAAACCGAACTTTGAGAGTGACTCCAATGGCACGACCTAACCTGAGGGTGGCAATATTTTGTTCGTGATGGTCAAAATGGAGGTATCTTGTCAGAGACAAGACTGTCGTTTGGTAGGTTATTTTCTTGCCCCAAATGACCCAATGTAGGTTGTAGCGCCACCAGTAAGACCAAATGTCCCCCCAACTTCCTGTGCTGTTGGACCATAGAACTGCCCATTGGCGGTGCCGGAAGTGGTGCTGGCACTAACCGAAGCGGAGAATCCCGTGCCGGAAACCGGACCGCCACCATTGAAGTCTAGGTTTGAATCTGCGCGGGTAGCTCCCGTCTCAAGCACCACAACATTTGTGTTGCTGCTGTCGATCGTAGCGGTGGCAAAATCGGTATCCACGACGATGTTAGAAATAGTAGAGGCCTGAACACCATCATTATAAGTGACATATCCGACGCTGGCGCCATTGTAGGTTGCATTGGTTCCGACGTTTGGCATTCCGCTGGCGGCGGTTTTTGCGCCAAAGCTGCCTGCTGCCATTTTTCCTGATCCCGATCCGTAGCCTGTGTCCCAGGCGCCGAAGGTCTGATATTCAAAGCCCGCTGATGCACCATCTACGATAGTCGCGTAATTTTGTTGATTTGCTGAGACAACACCAATTACGTTGCCGTTCTGAGTGAAAGTGTCCCCTGAATCTCGATCGAATGATGCATTCGCACCGGGCGCTTTTATCCTGAGGGCCACTGCAATGCCGTCTTTTGTCTCCAACGATGCAGATGCAGCGTTGGGCCCTGAAATGGCAGAGGTGGATGTGACCACGTTGGCGCCGTCTGCGTTGTATGAAATGCTCCGCGAAGTACCTTTGAAATTGGTGGTCCCGGTTTTTGGAATGTCCGAGTTTTTTGAAAAGTTGACGACCGGATTATCTCCACCACCGCTACCGCCACAACTGGCGACAAAAAACACAGCACTCAAAAGGGTGGAAGCTCTCCTTAGATTGTTCACTGGGTCGTTCCTAATCGTTGTTGGACGGGCTCGGCATTCATCTGGAGTTCTCGCTAACCCAATTAACCAAATGCTAATATTCAATATAAGCAAGATCGTCGAATGGTTTTTTGTAGGCCAGCGGCTCCGCCTGATCCATTCATGTACAGGAAAACCAGCTCGTTTCTCATCATATTGGACTGGCTCAAAGAAAACACCAAATTTGGGTAAAGGTTTTCGAACCGCAGACTTATCGCCGATCAAAGCTTTCTTCGGACCGGGTCAATGGTCTTGCCCGACAGAGGAATGAAGAAATCTGCAATCCTTGCCGTTACCGAACAAAGTGAACGCGGGCGCAAAACCCCAACCCGCTGATGTCCTATTGTTAGGACAGCGATGCGCGCATCAAAGCGGCCAAAGTCGAAAATGGTGGTTATGGAAACAGCAACAACAATAATTATCTCTAGTGGTAAGCCGATTTTCCAGCAGTCGCCATAGTGGTATCCGCAGGGTCCGGGAACCAGATTTGATAATCTTGAGGATCGGCGGGCGTCTCAAAATAGACATTAATACTCAACCTTTGTAATGATTTGGATCAAGCAAAAGTTGCTAGGATTTCTCTAAGATGACAACACCTCGATACACATGCATTGCAGAAATTTTTTCCATTTGAACATCTGATTTGATGTCTCCCGTAGCCGTATGGTCGATTAAGTACTTCACAAAACCCACCATGCCGAAATCGTGAGAAATAATTCGGTCTCCGTCAAATTTGGCAGAAACAAAGTCTTTCCCATCCGCCCACTTATCCCAATAACCGGTGCCCCAATCCTCTACGACATAAAGACCACCGGACCTGAGTAACGGGTACAAGATATGAAATGTTTCAAGAGAATGACGTCCTTGGTGGGACGCATCGTCTATCACGATGTCAACTCCTGATCGAGCGTAGTTGTTCGCAATTTTGGATAAGAAAGTCTTGTCTGTCTGGTCACCCTCAAACAGTGTGATGTTGTCGAAGCCAGTTAAGTCTATGTCCTTTAGTCTAAAATCAATCCCAACTATGTTGCTATGACAGAAGTATTCCGAAAATACTTTCGCACTTTCACCTTCTGCGACTCCGATCTCAAATAGATTAAGTCGATGATCACGGATGGGATCAAAGAATTTAGAATATATTTCGTAGAAAAAGTCAGGTTTTGATCTGCCGCTGTCGCTGCGTGTGCGGGTTCTGGCGTGTGCAATATCGAGCAGTGTTGCGCGGCTGTTCTGTGTTGCTTCGGCCATTGATTGAGATTCCCAGTTAAGAAGTATTCGAACTTCCATATTGTTGACCAAAGTGATCAATCGACATTGACTACAGCCTTGCCGAAAAGGAGCGGTTGCGTCAATCAAGATTTCAAAGCGCTTCCGGATTGTTCAACCAAAGGCAACCGTGAGAGCGGACTGAGCGCCCACCTCAAAAATCAGAAATGAACCGATAAGGGGGCACGGTGTTTTGGGGCGGAACACCATCTTTTGGCTAGCCCAATTGCTAACCTAAGAGTGCGGTTTGTTGGACCTGCAGGGAAACTCGAAAGCCACTAATGGTAGCCGACCATCTGTGCGTGAAATGTTCTTAACTGGTTGTTAAAGAGGCCAGAAAACGAGAATTGATGGTATGGAAACAGCAACTACAATGATCTCGAGCGGCAGGCCCATTCTCCAGTAGTCACCAAAATGGTAACCACCGGGCCCCAGAATAAGGGTGTTATTCTTGTGTCCGATGGGCGTCAGAAACGCTGAGGAAGCCGCCACCGCGACTGCCATCAAAAACGGGTCGGGCGAGACGCCGAGCGATTGCGCCATCTGGATTCCCACAGGTGCGGCAACGATGGCGGTTGCCGTATTGTTCAGCACGTCCGACAGAGTCATCGTGACCACCATGAGTACCGTCAATATCGCCCAGGCGGGCAGGCCCGCCGTGAGGTCAACAAGTGTCCCGGCGATCAATTGTGTGCCACCGGCCGTTTCAAGCGCCGCCCCGAGCGGGATCATTGAGCCAAGCAAGACGACAACCGGCCATTCGATGTGGGTGTAAAGCTCGGAAAGTGGGACAATCTTTGCCAGCACATAAGCTACCACAACCAGGCCCAATGCGATGGGGAGATAGATCAGGCCAAAGCTGGCGGCGGCGACGGCGCCGCCAAAAAGGCCAATCGCAAGCCAGACCTTGCTATCGTCTGTTACAACAAGCCCCCGATCGGCCAACGGCAGACATCCCAGCCATTCGGTCACATCCGCAGAGGTATCGCGTGGTGTCAGCAGTAGCAGAATGTCGCCCGGTTTGATCACCGTTTTGCGCATCTCTTTGGTAATCCGCGTACCCTCTCGCGAGATGCCCATCAATACGGTTCGCTGGCGCCACGACAGGCCAATAGCCTGCGCCGTCTTGCCTGCAATCCGTGACGTTTCTGCTACCACGACTTCAATGATATCAAGGCCTTCGCCTGCCGCATTTAGGTGCTCCTCCCGTTTTTCGTCTGCGAAAGCAAGCCCAAGTGCAGCGCGAAATTCGTCTAGGGCATCAGGAGTCGCCTCAAGCACAAGGGAGTCGCCGGCCTTCAGGGCAGAATTTCGGGCCGTGCCATAGCGCCGTTTGCCATCCCGAATAAGGCCGAGAATGGCAACATCGGCCTTATCAGCGGTTTCTTCCAACTCGGCGACCCGTTGACCAATAGCTTTGGACGTTTCGGGCACGGTAAGTTCGGCAATATACTGGGCGAGGTCAGCCGCAGTGCTAATGCCATCATCGCGACTTGGGATCAGTCGCCAGCCGATCAGTGCAACAAATGCGAGGCCAACAATCGCGGTAATGCCACCCACGGGTGCAAAATCGAACATGCCGAACGGTTCGCCCAGCATGTCCTGACGGATTGAGGCGATGATGATGTTGGGGGGCGTTCCGATCAGCGTGGCCATCCCGCCAAGAATTGTTGCAAAGCTCAGCGGCATCAAAGACAGACCCGGACTGCGGCCCGCCTTGCGGGCGGTCTGCACATCAACGGGCATTAGCAGCGCCAACGCCGCTACGTTGTTCATAAAGGCAGACAACACACCGCCAACTCCGCCCATGATAGTTATGTGGGCGCCAAGTGAGCGGCTGCTGTCTACCAACGTACGGGTGATCAGAAAAACCGCACCCGATCTCACCAATCCGGCTGAGACGACCAGAACCAGCGCAACGACGAGCGTTGCCGGGTGACCAAAACCTGCAAAGGCGTCTTTGGTGGGCACGACACCAAGCACAACGCCTGCCATCAAGGCTGTGAAAGCAACCAGATCGTATCGAATCTTGCCCCATAGCAGCATTCCAAAGACCGCGCCAAACAGGCTAAAGAGAATGATTTGATCTGTCGTCATCGCGATTCACTTATCGTATCCGGACGGATATGTAACCGCAGATTCCGCTAAATGCTTGGGACGGACACAGTCGCACGAACTTGGAGTCTGCGAAGATTTCCGTTGTATAACAGAAGATTATGAGTCGGGGGGAACATTGACCGAAATAAGGTAGGCTGATACGATTTGAGTCTTCGTTTATGAGTACAAAGGAAAAAAGATGATCAAGAATACGATTGTAACGATTTTTGGAGCTTCATTTCTTGCAGTATCTGCCCATGCGGCTGAATATGAGCTGATCACAACTAAAGCGGATTTTGACTCGTTGGTTGTTGGCAAGAAACTGTATATTGACGACAACCACGTCACTATCCGCAAAAACGGGAGCATCAAGGGCAAATTTGGTGGAAAGCAACTGAAAGGTGCCTGGGAATGGCGCGACGGTGCTTGGTGCCGAACCTTGACCACACACAGCAATAATTCCGATTGTCAACAATGGGAAGTCAACGGAAACCAGTTCCGTGTGACTCGCGAACGTGGCAAGGGCAAGCAGTTCATCTATGTCACCAAGTGACGCTTGGGGGGGTGTGACCTGCGAATAGGTCTCTCGCTAATTGAACTGAATTCGACCGATAGCATTCCTTCTTGAATCTGTGCCACCCTTTGCGGAACTCCCCAAACAATTCCAGCGCTACGAAAAGAAATTCGCGCAAACTCAAAAAGCCTTTGGACGAATGCCATCGTCCAAAGGCACGTTTGATCAGCGTATCAAAGATTGGGATGGCCAAATCAAAAGCCGCCAGTTACCAATCGGTTCTGCCCGCAATTGAACCCGGACAACCGTATGGATTCGCTGACACAATTCACCCTTGGTGCTGCCGTTTCCGCACTGTGCCTGGGCAAGGTGCTCGGACCGCGTAGGGCCGCCATTCTTGGTGGCGTACTTGGCACCATACCCGACCTTGATGTTTTTCTTCCATTTGACGATCCGGTGGATGCCTTTGTCCTGCACCGCGGATGGACGCACTCTCTGTTTGTTCATATCGCAGCAGCGCCGGTTATCGGAGAATTCCTCCTCCGTTTTAGTAAATCACTGAAAGAGCACCGGTTTTTGGTCTGGCTGACCGTTTTCTTGTGTTTTTCAACCCACGCCATCATCGACGCCATGACCGTCTATGGAACAAGGTTGTTCTGGCCAATGTATCCGGATCCGGTGGGCGTTGGTTCAATATTTATCATCGATCCGTTGTACACTTTGCCGCTTTTGTTCGTCGTCATTTGGGCAGTTGCGAGCAAGCACTGGTCGTCGCGATTGAAGGGTGGTCTGATTGCCGCCTTTCTCGTCAGCACGGCATATTTAGGACTAGGCGTTGCCATGCAGGCGCATGTCGAAAACCGGGCAAGGGCAATTTTTGCCAAGGCCGGAATTACGCCGCACAGCGTATTTGCGATAGCGGCCCCATTCAACACGGTAGTTTGGAAAGTGATCGGACTGGAAGACGAACGCTATCACAATCTTTACGTTTCGCTTGCAGGCAGCGATCAGCAGGCAAGAATATACTCCCATCCAAGAGGTCCAGAACTGGTAGCCTGCTTAGGGTATGTTGACGCATTTGCAAAATTGAAATGGTTTAGTCGGGGGTATTACCGCGCGGACCTGGAAGACGAAAAGATAGTCGTATCTGACCTGCGCATGGGCCTTACCCCGGACTACGCGTTCAGGTTTGCCATCGCAGAACAAGGCAACGAAACAATAAGAGTAATCCCACCAATGGCCGTGGATAGCCGGAATGATACGGTTGGACAAGATTTGGACTGGCTTGCTGAACGCTTCCTTGGTCGGCCCTCAATACGAAAAGCGGAGACGATTGGTGCAGGGCAGAACGGGGCAACCGAATTGGCTGCGTGTTGAGCGTGCTGATTGCGCCTCCTAACAAATTTTCCGCGATTTCCAGCCGGTCAGTGTCCTGCGTCGCGATTTTGGCTGCATAGACGCTATTGAACTTTGTGCATAGCCGGGCGAAAGGCGCAGCTTCATGACCGGCTCTCGGAATAATGCCGATGGGGAAGGGTACTAGACCTCCTGACAATCTCTCAGTTTGTCCACTGAGTTTGCGCCCTGTGCGTATGTGGGACGGGGATTGCCTCCGCGCCGTGCTCTGACTATGACACTGTCCGACCGCTAAACGCAGAATTACCGACGGAGAGATCGATGGCAGGCCATTCAAAATGGGCAAATATTCAGCACCGCAAAAATCGACAAGATTCGGCGCGCTCGAAACTCTTTTCCAAGCTAAGCAAGGAGATCACTGTGGCCGCCAAGATGGGCGACCCGGATCCTGACAAAAACCCGCGTCTGCGCCTTGCGATCAAGGAAGGCAAGAGCCAGTCTCTGCCCAAAGAGGTAATTGAGCGCGCGATCAAGAAATCTCAGGTTGGCGACGGGGATGACTACGAAGAAATCCGATATGAAGGATATGGCCCCAGCGGCGTGGCTGTAATTGTCGAGGCGATGACTGACAACCGCAATCGTACCGCCAGTACCGTACGTTCGACTTTTACTAAATGCGGTGGCAATCTGGGTGAAACCGGCAGCGTAGGCTTCATGTTTGATCGCAAGGGAGAAGTGACCTATCCGGCGGCAATTGGCGATGCTGATACAGTTATGATGGCTGCGATCGAGGCGGGCGCCGAAGATGTGGAAAGCACTGAGGATGGCCATGTGATCTGGTGCGAAGACACCGATTTGAACGAAGTTTCGACAGCTCTGGAAGCCGAGTTGGGCGAATCTGAGTCAACTAAACTGATTTGGCGCCCAACGATTACGACAGAGATGGATTTGGATGCTATGCAAAAGTTGATGCGGCTTGTGGATGCTTTGGAAGATGATGATGATGTGCAACGCGTTACGACAAATTTTGAGGCATCAGACGAAGTGATGGAACAGCTTTAGCCGCTGATATACGGGGCATTCTTGGAATCTTTGGGCCGGTAAAAAGTTTTCTGGTTGTGTAATCGACCCAGCAGATCGTCGGTCCTGTTCATCGCTTCCTCGATGTCTTCGAGCGATTTGTAGTGAGTGTCGTTGGGTTTGGCGCCAGATATCATTGCCACTCGATCCAGCGACAGCGATCTTTTTTCCTTTTGCAGCGCATATTCGATAATATCGATGTCGCGAAGTGTTAGTTCAAATTTTCGATTGAAACGCGCCACACTTTACCTCTTTTCAGTTCGTTGTGCCCTTTGGCAATCCCAGACAACAGCGCTTTCGGATTTGTGGTTCGGCCTAGCGAACGGTCCAGCACCGGATTGCGGTCCCCAAGTCACATACCCTAACGCGCTAGTCCATCACCGTCAAAATCTCTTCCAGCGGCTTTTTCATCTTTGCAACGGTTGGCACTGTGGCATCTTGAGAAGGATGGCCAACGGCGATGATCATGGTGGGCTTTTCAGAAGCTGGTCGCCCAAGTGATGCATTCAGAAACTTCATCGGATTGGGGGTGTGGGTCAGGCTGCAAAGGCCGGCGTGATGCAATGCAGCCAAAAGGAAGCCTGTGGCGATGTTAACGCTTTCGGGCACGTAGTAGTTTTTGTAGCGCGTACCATCGTCAAATTGGCCCCAGCGCTGCGCGAAAACTACGATGAGCCATGGCGCCACGGTAAGGTGTGGCTTGTCTGCGGTCGTACCGATAGGCTCCAAAGCCTTTATCCATTCATCCCCGCCGCCGCCCTCGTAAAACCGTTTTTCTTCTGCTTCCGCTTCAGCGCGAATTCTTTGCTTCAAAGCGGGCTCCGAAACTGCCACGAAATGCCAGGGCTGGTGGTTAGCCCCGGAAGGCGCGGAGCCAGCCGTGCGAATGCAGTCTTCAATCACAGAACGCGGGATCGGACGGTCAATGTAATCGCGCACGGTATGGCGTTGGCGCATTTTTTCGTAAAACGCCCGAGCGGCGGTCTGCATTTCTTCATCGCTTAACTCACTACGATCTGGCAGTTTCTTGGTTGTATAGGTCAAAGTGTCTTTGGCGAACATCTCAGGTCTCCTGTGTTGGAAACAATATCGGGTCAAGTGCGCGCGCTGACAAGGAGGATCAGGGCTGGATCAACTTAGTTCGGGCGTCGGACCTGATTACTGACGTAAGCGGGGAAAGCGCTTCTGCCATGATCCGACTGACTTGCCAGTAAAGCGGTGTGTCAAGCGGGGTACTTGGCGCCATTAGCACGAGCCGTCCAGCAGTGATATGGGTTTGGACCAAAGCAATGGGATTCATCCCCCAGCCCAATCCGGCCAGCGCGCCGTCAACAAATGCTTGGGTTGATGGTAAAACATGCGACGGGGGAACCGTGCGGCGACCGCAAACAGCCTTAATCCATCGGCTTTGCAGCTTGTCCTTTTGACTGAATGTCATCATGGGTGCACGCCCAAATGCCTCAGGAGTCAGGCCTTGCGCAAACCATGTCTCGAAAAAAGTGGGGCTTGCCGTCGCTACGTAGCGCAGAGAGCCCAGTGCAAAGCTGTCATACCCGGTGACCGGTTTGCCATGTGCCGTAATGGCGGCACTGACATCACCGCGGCGCAACCAATCGGCGCTATGATCCTGATCATCAATAACCAAATCGAATGTCAGACCGCGTACTGCCGCCAAGGCAGGAATGACCCATGTACCTAATGAATCTGCTGGCAGTGCAATCCGCAATGCGGTCAGCCCGGTTTTTTGCGGGGGGAAAAGGTCACGGGCCAACTGCGCTTCAAGCAAACCTACGTCTTCAGCATGTTTTGCCAAGCGGCGACCAAATGGGGTGGCGTCCGCAGGTGAGCCACGCACCACAAGCGTTGCTCCTACGTGATCTTCAAGCATTTTTAGCCGCTGTGAAATGGCCGACGATGTAACGCCCAGTTCGGACGCGGCCTGATCAAAGCTGCCTGTGCGCAATATCGCGGTCAGTGCAGCGAGTTGGTTTGGATCTAATGACATTAGAGATTCTTAACAGCAGAAAGAATGTTTCATTAGGCTAATGTGCTTTGTGCTGCTAGTCAAAGCCACTTTTGGAATATCGGTTGTAATTGTGACCCAAGCATTTCTACCCGGCTTTGCCCTTAGTTTGTCCTTTATTCTGGCGATCGGTGCCCAGAACGCATTTGTCCTCAGACAGGGTCTGCGGCGAGCTCATGTATTTTGGGTCTGTCTGGTCTGCGCCGTTTCTGATGCGATTCTGATTGCGGCTGGGGTGGCGGGTTTCGGTGCACTTGCCGAGGCAGTGCCATGGTTTGAGTCAGTGATGCGCTATGGGGGGGCGGCCTTCTTGTTCTGGTATGGGGCACGCAGCTTCATGTCTGCGTGGAAAGGCGGCGAGGCTCTCGATGATTCCGGACCGGTTGAGGGTAGCCTGCAAACCGCGTTATTGACGCTTTTGGCTCTGACTTGGTTGAACCCTCATGTATATCTGGACACAGTTGTTTTACTCGGGTCCATTTCAGCCCAATATGAGTCGCGATTGGCGTTTGGAGCCGGGGCGGTTCTGGCGAGTTTTGTCTTTTTCTTTGGGCTTGGGTATGGCGCACGTCTGTTGGCACCACTTTTCGTGAACCCAAGGGCCTGGCGTATATTGGACATGTTCGTTGGTCTTACGATGTGGACGATCGCGCTAAAACTTGTTGTGCTCTGAGGCTTGCGAAGTCCCCTTGAATGGGTGTTGATGCGGCCATGGGAACCAAGGTTGCTTCGAGACCCGCTCTGGGTGTTTTCTGGATGCTTGTGACAGGGCTGTGTTTTGTCGCAGTCACGGCATTGGTCAAGATCATGGGGCCACGTATTCCCGCCCCGGAAGCTGCGTTTATTAGATATCTTCTGGGTCTAGTGTTTCTGCTACCAATGCTTCGTCCGATGTTGTCCGCAAGGCTTTCGCCGCGGCAGTGGTCTCTTTTTGGCGCGCGCGGATTTGTGCATTCCTTTGGCGTGATGCTTTGGTTTTACGGGATGACGCAAATTCCATTGGCTGAAGTTACGGCAATGAACTATCTTTCGCCAGTCTATGTGACTATCGGGGCTGCGCTCTTTTTGGGGGAGAGGCTCGCGATACGGCGAATTGCGGCGATTTCTGTTGCGCTGTTGGGCGCCATGATCATCTTGCGTCCGGGCTTTCGCGAGGTGAATGCGGGTCATCTCGCGATGCTGGTCGCGGCAGTCGTTTTTGCCGCGTCCTATTTGCTGGCCAAGATCATGGTAGACGAGGTTTCGCCTGCTGTCGTGGTTGGAATGTTGTCCATTTGGGTGACAATTTGCCTAGCCCCGTTTGCAGTTGCAGTCTGGGTAACGCCGACGCTACCTGAACTGGGGATACTGTTTGCGGTGGCCTGTTTTGCTACCGCTGGTCACTACACCATGACGCTGGCCTTCCAATGCGCGCCAATGACGGTCACGCAGCCGGTCACGTTTCTGCAATTGGTGTGGGCAGTGACGCTGGGCGCAGTGGCCTTTGGGGAGGTCGTTGACATCTGGGTGGTAATCGGCGGCGTCGTGATAATGGCCTCGGTCAGTTTCATTACGTGGCGCGAAGCGGTGTTGAAACGCAAAGTTATTGCCCCGCCAATGCCTGCCACGAAGGTCTGATCACTGCGATTGTCGCTAACGTGCAGTACATCCCGCGCACCTAGAATATCTCACCCTCGCGGCTGTGGGTGCCCAAAAATTCGGTTGGCCAAAAGTTCAATTCAGAATTCAGTTCGTTTTTTGATTGACGCGTCAATCAAAAAACCGTTAGCAGTTTTTTAATAACCTTTTGATCCAGATACGGAGGCTAGCATGCCTAAGCTTGGGATGGAGCCAATCCGGCGCGACGCGCTAGTGAAAGCTGCGATAGCCGAGATCGGAGCGGTTGGGTCATTGGATGTGACCGTAAGCCAGATTGCTCAGCGCGCGGGCATGTCGAGTGGGCTGGCGCATCACTATTTTGGCGGCAAGAAACAGATTTTTGAAGCAGCAATGCGCCATATTTTGCGCGAATATGCCGACGAAGTGCGAAGCGCTCTGGCGAAGGCGACGACACACAATGATCGAGCCGAGGCCATCATTCACGCGAATTTTGCGCCATCTTGCTTTACTCCTGAGACCATTAGCGCGTGGATGACGTTTTATGTACGTGCCCAGAATGACGCATCAGCTCTACGGTTACTGCGGCTTTATCAGGGGCGCTTACGCTCGAACCTGACACACGCATTGCGGGGGCGCTGCGCTGATCCAGTGTTGGCGGCGGATACACTGGCCGCTTTGATTGACGGATTCTACATCCGCGCGGCGTTAGCACAACGGGGGGGGGCTAATGATGCTGCGCAGATGGCCGTAAACATGCTGCATGTTTTGACGGCGCCAACGCCATGACCTCTCCGAACATATTGATATTTATGGTCGACCAGTTGAACGGAACGCTATTCCCGGACGGTCCGGCTGATTGGTTACATACTCCCAATCTGAAACGGCTCGCAGCGCGGTCGACACGGTTCTCTAATACTTACACCGCGTCGCCGCTTTGTGCGCCGGGGCGCGCATCTTTCATGTCAGGGCAACTCCCCTCGGCGACGCGGGTATACGACAATGCGGCCGAGTTTGCCTCTAGTATCCCCACCTATGCGCATCATTTGCGCCGGGCTGGTTACCAAACCTGCCTGTCTGGCAAGATGCATTTTGTTGGTCCTGATCAGTTGCATGGTTTCGAAGAGCGACTGACAACCGATATTTATCCGGCGGATTTCGGCTGGACCCCGGATTATCGCAAGCCGGGCGAACGTATCGAATGGTGGTATCACAACATGGGCTCCGTCACCGGCGCTGGTGTAGCCGAGATTTCCAACCAGATGGAGTACGATGACGAGGTCGCATACAACGCCACAAGCAAGATCTATGATCTGGCGCGCGGGCAGGACTCGCGCCCATGGTGCCTGACGGTCAGCTTCACACACCCCCACGATCCCTATGTGGCCCGCAAAAAATACTGGGATCTATATGCCGATTGTGAACACCTTTTACCCGAGATTGCGCCGATCTCTTATGAGGATCAGGACGAACATTCCAAACGCATTTTTGACGCAAACGACTGGCGTAGCTTTGATATCACTGCCGACCATGTTCAGGCCGCGCGTCGTGCCTATTTCGCAAACATCAGCTACTTGGACGACAAGATTGGCGAGGTAATGGAGGCGCTGGAGAGTACGGACCAAGAGGCGATCATCCTGTTTGTTTCCGATCACGGAGATATGCTGGGCGAGCGTGGATTATGGTTCAAGATGTCCTTCTATGAGGGGTCTTCACGTGTCCCGCTCATGATTGCTGCTCCCGGCGTCATGAAGCACGAACTCGTTGAAACAGCTGTATCCACGATAGATGTATGCCCAACGCTCTGTGAACTGGCTGGGGTGAGCATGGAGGAGGTGATGCCATGGACGACCGGCGAAAGTCTGGTGCATCTGGGGCAGGGCGGGGAGCGCACGACCCCGGTAGCCATGGAATACGCTGCAGAGGGTTCCTACGCGCCTCTTGTTTCGCTGCGCTTCGGGAACTGGAAATACAATCGTTGCGCGCTGGATGCCGATCAGTTGTTCGATCTGGAAACTGACCCGCACGAGATGGTGAACCTGGCCGGTCATCCGGACCATCAGGGAGCCCTACAAACACTGCGCGCCGATTCAAAGGCGCGCTGGGATCTGGATCGGTTTGATGCGGAGGTGCGGGAATCTCAGGCGCGTCGGTGGGCGGTCTACCAAGCGCTTCGAGAAGGCGGGTATTACCCTTGGGATTACCAACCTCTGCAAAAAGCGTCAGAGCGCTACATGCGAAATCACATGGACCTCAATGAGGTTGAAGATCGCCAGCGTTATCCGCGCGGTGACTGAATTTCTTTTAATCGACGCAGGTTCCTGAAACCAGAGTGAAGTCAAAACGCCTTTCGGGGCGGCTTGGGAGCAAATATATGGAAGCCGATTTTGTGATCGTAGGCGCAGGCAGCGCAGGCTGTGCAATGGCCTATCGTCTCGCCAATTCAGGCGCGTCAGTGCTGGTGATTGAGCATGGTGGCACCGACGCTGGGCCCTTCATACAAATGCCCGCGGCCTTGTCTTATCCGATGAACATGTCGCTTTATGACTGGGGTTATCGCACCGAACCTGAACCGCACTTACAGGGGCGCCGGCTTGCCTGTCCGCGCGGCAAAGTTCTGGGGGGATCATCCTCAATCAACGGGATGGTCTATGTGCGTGGCCACGCTATGGATTTTGACCATTGGGCTGAGGCTGGTGCTGACGGTTGGGCCTATGCAGACGTGCTGCCTTATTACAAACGCATGGAAAACTGGCACGATGGCGGTCATGGCGGCGACGCAGAATGGCGCGGCAAGGATGGGCCGCTGCATGTTACGCGCGGTCCACGGAAAAACCCGCTCTATGACGCTTTTGTGCAGGCGGGGAAACAGGCCGGATACGAAGTCACCGGTGACTACAATGGTAAGCAGCAAGAGGGTTTCGGCCCAATGGAGCAGACCGTCTGGAAAGGCCGTCGCTGGTCGGCTGCGAACGCCTATCTGCGTCCGGCGCTGAAGCGATCAAACTGCAATGTGATCCGGGCTCTTGCGCAGAAAATCCTCGTCGAGGAAGGGCGCGCTGTCGGTGTCGAAGTTGCGCGAGGTGGTTCCGTCGAAGTGATCCGCGCGCGGAGAGAGGTGATTGTTGCAGCATCGTCCATCAATTCTCCCAAGCTTTTGATGTTATCGGGCATCGGACCCGCCTCACATCTTGCCGAACACGGGATCGATGTCATCGCAGATCGCGCGGGAGTCGGCGCCAATCTTCAGGACCATCTTGAGCTTTATATTCAAATGGCGGCCCGTCAGCCAATCACGCTCTATAAACACTGGAATCTGATCAGCAAGGCGGTCATCGGGGCGCAGTGGCTGTTCACCAAAACCGGACTGGGCGCCTCAAACCAGTTTGAGAGTGCTGCATTCATTCGCAGTCGGGCGGGTGTGCCGTACCCCGATGTCCAGTACCACTTTCTACCGATGGCGGTGCGTTATGACGGTAAGGCCGCCGCCGAAGGCCACGGTTTTCAGGCCCACACCGGGCCGATGCGCTCTTTGTCGCGCGGGACTGTCACGCTGCGGTCGGCGGATCCCAAAGACGACCCGCGCATATTCTTCAATTACATGTCGGATCCGCAAGACTGGGAGGAGTTCCGCACCTGCATCCGGCTGACTCGCGAGGTTTTTGCCCAGGCGGCAATGTCGCCTTTCGTGAAGCACGAAATTCAACCCGGCGTTGACCTGCAAACGGACGCAGACCTTGACGGGTTCATCGCCGAGCATGCCGAAAGCGCCTATCACCCCTGCGGCACCTGCAGGATGGGGCGCAGGGACGATCCGGGTGCGGTTGTGAACCCGCATGGGCAGGTAATAGGTGTTGAAAGGTTGCGTGTGGCCGACAGCAGTGTTTTTCCTCGCATTACCAATGGCAATCTAAATGCACCGTCAATCATGGTAGGTGAGAAGATGTCGGATCATATACTTGGTCTCGATCCTTTGCTGCCAGCCAATGACAGGCCTTGGATCCATCCCGACTGGGAAACCAAGCAGCGTTAATATTTCTTAACAGAACTGGTTGATCGAGGGGATGCGCCGCCTCATATAGCAAGAATGTTAAGGATTTCAGTTGCTGTTCTATTGACTGTGATGCCCATGGTTAGCTTCGCGGATGTCGTTGGTCGGATAAATGTAATTGATGCGGACACTTTTGACGTTGGCATCACAAGAGTGCGGGTATTTGGCATCGACGCGCCCGAAGCGGACCAGTTTTGTGTGACCGAACAGGGCGTAAAGTGGCTTTGCGGTGAATGGGTCACTGAAGAAGTCAGGACGCGTTTTCAAGGACGCCGTGCGGTTTGCGAACAACTTGATCTGGACCGGTATGACAGAGTGGTTGCCCGGTGTCGTGTCGATGGCATTGATATTGGGCGGGAATTGGTCGCCAGTGGCTTGGCCTTCGCCTATCGCAAATATGCCATGGACTATGATCTGGATGAAAAAGTTGCTGCTGTTAATGATCGCGGCTTGCATGCCAGTCAGGTTCAGTCGCCGGCTCAGTTCCGCAAATCCCGTGGCAAAGGACGGATACCGCCTGATCCCAAATGCGACATCAAGGGAAACATTTCATCCAAGGGCGTGAAAATCTATCACACGCCCGGGCAGGTCGATTACGAGCGGACGGGCATTAATCTGGCAAAGGGTGAGCGCTGGTTCTGTTCAGACAGCGACGCAAAACAGGCGGGATGGCGGCAGGCCAAGCGGTAGAGTAGTTCAAGTTTTTTAAATGAGTTTGATCAGCGTCAAAGTGGTACCGGGCTGATCTGTCATAAGTTGCTAATCAGCCCGAAATGAAGGAGTGCGTAGATGTCTCATACACCACATGAATTGCATGAAGAGTTTCCAGACAAAGTGGAAGCAATCAGTTCGCTAAAACAGACGGACGCACATTTCGCGAAACTTGCTGACGATTACCACGACCTCAACCGCGCCATACATAGGGCCGAGACCAATGTGGAACCGATGGAGGGTTTGGCTGAAGTCGATCTGCGCAAACAGCGAGCGGCGCTAAAAGACCAGATATGGGGTTACCTTTCAAGTAGCTGATGCCTTAGTTTACTTCATAAGGCAGGATACCGCGCTGATTGGCGTTGATGCTCAGTTTACGCTCAAGTGGCGGCACAGATCGCTGATGGCACGTTTTGCGCTCGCATATCCTACAAGAAATCCCTATCGGCTCAAAGGCGCCGTCTTGGCCCAGATCCAGAGTGTCCGCATACACCAACGACCCGGCGTGTTTGATCTCACATCCGAGTGCGATCGCATATCTGCGGACTGGCGCACCGAACGAGCCACCGGATTTTGACACGTCCCGCGCAAGCGAGATATAGCGGACGCCGTCAGGCGTTTCGGCGAGTTGCCGCAAAAATCGTCCGGGCGTTTCAAATGCCCGGTGAACATTCCATAACGGACAGGCTCCGCCAAAGCGCGCAAATTGCAACCGCGTTGCCGAATGACGTTTTGTGATGGTTCCAGCCTGATCAACACGTACAAAGAAGAACGGAATGCCTTTTGCGCCCGGTCGTTGCAGAGTTGAAAGGCGATGTGCCACCTGCTCGATTGAGGCGCCAAATTGAACTGAAAGCACCTCCAAATCGTGTCTGCAGTCCTGCGCCGATTGAAGGAATGCCGTATAGGGCATCAGCATTGCGCCAGCAAAGTAATTTGCCAGCCCAATCTTTGCGATTGCTCGGGCCTCTTCTGATTGAAACCGGGCAAAATCGAGAGTTGCTTCAAGAAGCTGATCCTGATGCAGCAGGGCGATCTGCAGTAATATCTGAAATGTCTGGGTCTCCGGGGCCGCGCGGGCCGAGATTGCAAGAATCTTCCTCTCTGGGTCGTAGTGGCGCAAGGTCGCCTGATCCGCATACTCAACAACCACGCCACCGGCAGCCAACCTTTCAACGGCCGCAGCGCGAAAATATTGATTTTTATTAAGTTGATGCGCGAAGTTTTCGGCAGAACGGTCAACGGCGTCAACATAGTTATCACAATAGTGAAAGAAATCGCGCACCTCATCCCAGGGGCTTGGCCGCGTTCTTGCGTCCTCTCGGCCCAAAGCTTCGTCCAATGAGGCAAGCCGCTCGTGCGTTTGTCGATAACTGCGGTGCAACTCAATAAAGGCGCGGGCCAAGGCGGGCGCATTTGAGGCCGTGAGGCGCAAATCAGCCAGAGGCGGGGTAGCTTCGGCAAAAACCGGATCTGCCAGTGCTTCGCGCATGTCACTGACCAGGCGTTCGCTGTCGCCGCTGCTAAGCTCTGTTACATCCAGACCAAATTCCTGCGCCAACGCTAGTACCACTGTGGTCGAAACCGGCCGATTGTTGTTCTCCATCTGGTTTAGGTAGGGCAAAGACACGCCAAGTTTGGTTGCAAAATCCTTTTGAGTCAGGTTCATACGTGTGCGCATCTCGCGCAACTTGGCGCCAGCATAAAGTTTCTGAGTGGCCATAACGTACCTTTGCAAGTTTGCAGTCGGGGTATGCTAACTCTGCAAATGTCGGGTTGCAATTGGCCCGTAGGGCCTGTCAAAATGTGCCTTAAAGTCCGAGTTGCTTTTCCCTGTAGATCACATATCGAATGCAAACCACAGCCAACCCTGCGGTGATCAACATGATGTAAAGCAGTGGGAAGGCCCCGGTTTCAGGGGTCAATAGAGCGCCTGCCAGCGCGCTTAGCGCAGCACCGCCGCCAATCTGTATCGCGCCGCCCAACCCTGATGCAGTCCCAGCAAGATGCGGGCGCACTGATAGCATTCCAGCGGTTGCATTGGGTATCGACAGACCATTTCCAAGACCCACAAATGTCATCAATCCGAAAAAGCTGAGTACTGTGCCGTAGCCGGCCATAAAAATCAGTAGTGACAGGCCAACGCCGAAAAAATTTAGACTACACCCCCAGAAAACCAGTTTGTTTACGCCAAAACGTGCCGCGTAGCGACCTGTCAGAAAATTCCCGACCAAATATCCGACTGCTGGGGCGCCAAAGAAAAAACCGAGTACGCTTGGTGACATGCCAAACACCTCACTGCCAACAAAAGGTGCGCCACCGAGATAGGCAAAAAAAGCACCCGACGACAAAGCCGAGGACAGTGAATAGCCCCAAAACCTGGGGGATCGCAAAAGTTCAGGATACTCGCCAAATTGTGCCACCAGAGTTTTACCGCTTTTGATAGCGGTTTCGCCCAGGTCATTCCAAGTCAGCCAAAATATCAGAGCACCCAGAACGAACAACGCCCAGAAATTGGCTTGCCACCCAAATACTTCATCAAGCACGCCACCCACCGCGGGTCCGAGCATTGGCACGACGGCCATGCCCATGGTTACGTAACCGATCATCGACGCGGCTTGATCCTGTGGAAACATGTCTCGTACCACCGCCCGACTAAGAACCATGGCGACCGCGACAACGGCCTGGCACATGCGGAAAAACAGAAATGCTTCGGCGCTGGGGGCGTAGAGACATCCTAGCGTGGCCAGCAGAAACAGACCGAGACCCCAGAGGATGACGGGTCTGCGCCCAAACTTGTCCGAGATCGGACCGACAAAAACTTGTAGGACTGCATTGACTGCCAGATAGATCGCAACCGACAACTGCATCAGGCGATAGTCGGTTTGAAAGTGGTCCGTCATATTTGGCAGACTGGGCAGGAAAATATTCATCGCCAACGCTGAAATGCTGGCCAGCAGGATCAGTGTAAGGATGTGCGGTGCGGTCGTTCGATCCAGAAAACGGACAACCGGCGCGGACGGGATGTCGGATGACGCGTCGGGCATGTGTTTGACCTATGCCTGCAGTGCAACCTTGTCCAGTCCCCCGCAAGTACAGCGTCCGTCAGTTTAAGAATTAGCATTTTTGCAATTAGCAAGTATTATATCTCAAAGAGTTTGCAAATTTGCCAAAAATGTCTTTGGCCCATGATCCAAAAGGGCTAGAAACTCTTATTGCCAAAGAGGGGTCTGTCCATGAAAGATATTCTGTCCGAGCTTGAGGATCGTCGCAACACGGCCCGAATGGGCGGTGGTCAAAGGCGCATAGATGCACAACATAAGCGTGGTAAACTGACTGCCCGCGAGCGGATCGAATTGCTGGTTGACGAAGACAGCTTTGAAGAACTCGACATGTTCGTTACGCACCGATGTACGGATTTTGGTATGGAAAACCAGAAGCCTGCAGGCGATGGTGTGGTAACAGGCTGGGGGACGATCAATGGCCGCATGGTCTATGTTTTCAGTCAGGACTTCACGGTTTTTGGCGGATCTTTGTCGGAAACACATGCGCAGAAGATCTGCAAGATCATGGATATGGCGGTGCAGAACGGCGCGCCTGTAATCGGCATAAATGATAGTGGTGGCGCGCGGATCCAGGAGGGTGTTGCAAGCCTGGCAGGCTACGCTGAGGTTTTTCAGCGCAATATCATGGCCTCTGGCGTCGTGCCGCAAATCAGCCTGATCATGGGGCCTTGCGCAGGCGGCGCCGTATACTCCCCCGCCATGACGGACTTTATCATGATGGTTAAAGATAGCTCTTATATGTTTGTCACCGGACCGGACGTTGTAAAGACCGTCACCAACGAAGTGGTCACTGCCGAGGAACTGGGGGGCGCGGGCACCCACACCAGAAAATCGTCGGTTGCGGATGCGGCGTTTGAAAATGATGTCGAGGCGCTGGCCGAGGCCCGCCGTCTGATTGATTTCCTGCCTGCCAGCAACCGGAGCAAGCCGCCAGTTCGCCCGTTCTTTGATGATCCTGATAGGGTCGAAGCGTCGCTGGACACATTGATTCCGGAAAGCGCCAACAGCCCATACGACATGAAGGAACTGATCACCAAGATCGCGGATGAAGGCGATTTCTATGAAATTCAGGAAGAGTTCGCCAAGAACATCATCATCGGATTCATCCGCCTTGAAGGACAGACCGTTGGCATCGTTGCCAACCAGCCCATGATTCTGGCTGGGTGTCTGGACATCGACAGCTCGCGCAAAGCCGCGCGATTTGTGCGTTTCTGTGACGCCTTCGAAATTCCGATTCTAACACTGGTCGATGTGCCCGGTTTCCTGCCCGGTACCAGTCAGGAGTACGGTGGCGTGATCAAGCACGGGGCCAAGCTGTTGTTTGCCTTCGGCGAGGCTACCGTGCCCAAAGTCACCGTCATAACGCGCAAGGCCTATGGCGGGGCTTATGATGTGATGTCCTCAAAGCACCTCAAAGGTGATTTCAACTATGCATGGCCCACCGCCGAGATCGCGGTCATGGGGGCCAAAGGCGCAACCGAGATCATCCACCGCGCTGATCTGGGTGACCCGGAAAAAATCGCCCAGCACGCGGCGGATTACGAAGACCGCTTTGCCAACCCGTTTGTCGCGGCAGAGCGTGGCTTTATCGACGAAGTGATCCAGCCTCGGAGCACCCGCAAACGCGTCGCTCGAGCCTTTGCTTCATTGCGCAATAAACAGGCGAAGATGCCTTGGAAAAAGCACGATAACATACCGTTGTGAAACTCAATTGTTCGGAAAACGAGAGCATGAGATATCTCAGGGCCTACGCAGCTTTGCTGATCGACCAGGGTGAGGAAAAAATAGCCTCCCAGAAATGCTGGGCTGGAAGGTCTTGGCCATCATTCGTTGGGGGGGGGTTGTTGATGATTGCCTCGCTAAACGCGACTCCGGCGATCGCGCTGGAATTGCCATCCGGTCAGAGTGTCAAACTGCATGAAGTAGTTGTCGAGGAGATCAGTGGTCAGACAACGGCACGGTTTCGTTTCATTGCTCCGGCTATTGCCCGCGATGGGGGCACTGTGCATTTCACAGATGCAGAACTCGACATGGTAAAGTTGTGTGAGGTTGTTGCGCTGCCTTACATTGCCGAACAAGAGGTGTCCGCGCAAAGTGTCATCATCTCATTGTCGGACCGGGAAGTTGAATTTGGCAGTTCAGATCCGGATGCCACTCAGTTTTTTGATGCATACAGCATCAAGGATAGTACCTGTATCTGGGAGGCTTTTTGATGCGAACACAACATGTTGCGGCGCGAGCTTTGAGTTGCCACGGGATTGAGTCTTCAGTGCCACAGATCCGCCGATTGGGTTTCTCTCAATATCTTTTTGCCAAGGTTTCGACTAGGTTAACGGCCGGAGCGTTCCAATGGTTCGTTACCTCCAAGCGCCGGCGGGCAAGGTCATTCCTTTCTGTCAGCTCTGAAAGCAACAACAGGAGCTATAGATGTCAAAGAGCATCAAATTACTCGCGGTTTTCGGCATTCTCGTCGTCACTGCAGCCTGTGCAAAAGAAGAACCGGTTGAAGAATTCGTTGTGGTCGAACCAATCAGCCAAGAGCCAGCATACACAGGCAAGTACAAGTAAATATCGGGCAGGGCGGGCTACGTGGTTCGCCCTGATCCACCGATCCCGAGCTGGGCATGAGGTGGGCGCATGCTAAAGCATCGGGGATTTCCGGGGCGTCTACCCGGCACTGATTTTCAATTTGTTATCCGTCGCTTTAACCCTAAGGGAGTCACGGCCCTTACACAGCGCGAACGCTATGCGGACCGCAAACCCGCTGATCGGCGCGCTGATGCCGCGTTTCTGGCCGCGTTGTGGGAGTTCTTCGGAGACGAACCGTTTGAGCGCGGCAACCTGGATGCAGGCCGACTGAGCTGGTTGTTCGGACGCGAAGTGGTGCCGGCTGAAGAACCGTTTGATCCCGCATCTTATGATGCGATGCTAAAGATGAACGTCGCCGTCGCTCGTGCATCATTTCCTGATGTTTTTGAGGTGTCCTGAGCATGATCTCGCGCATCCATAGCAAAAACGGGCAGGAAGTGGCCCAACCTGCATGCTTCAACAAAGATCGCTTTGTTTACTCGCGCATTGGTTGCAATCTGAGAGGTGCGGCGCCTGCGTTCATCCCCGCAGCGCGCATATCGCAACTTTTCCGTACCCCTTCCAAAAGCGGGCAGCGGGCAGCTCACCCTGCTTTGCTGCCTGCTTTTTCGTGTGCCCGAACGCCAAGAGCAGGATTTGGGCGGCTCTTTGCCAGAACCCCTGTTTCGTGCTCGTTTGGGTTGCCGAATACGTCGGACCTGTCATGCGTGGCTTACAAGAAACAGCCAGAGCAAAGAGAACCTTCGTCATGCAATTCAATAACTGGATCGTCGTTGGTGCCGCGTGTCTCTTCCTTACGGCCTGCGGTGATACTGCAGGGCAGCAGGCTCTCATCGGTGCCGGTGCAGGCGCGGGGGCTGCGATCCTTCTTAAGACCAATCCGCTTGCCGGTGCCGCCGTTGGGGCGGGAGCGAATTACCTTTATTGCCAACACAAGCCGGGCAAATGTTAGAACAATAAGCACTCGTACGCGACGCGCCGTTCTTCAGCCTTTCCCGTCACATAAAACCGCCGCCTGCCTTCCAGTGCGGGGCGGTTCTTTGTGCAACTTTTCTCAGAACAAAAGGGACCTGAAATGTTCAACAAGATCCTGATCGCCAATCGTGGCGAAATCGCATGTCGTGTCATCAAAACCGCGCGCAAAATGGGGATTGGAACGGTTGCGATATATTCCGATGCGGACCGGCAGGCACTGCATGTTCAAATGGCGGATGAGGCCGTGCATATCGGGCCACCACCAGCCAACCAGTCCTATATTGTGATCGATAAAGTGATGGACGCAATCCGTTCCAGTGGGGCGCAGGCGGTGCATCCCGGATATGGGTTTCTGTCGGAGAATTCCAAGTTCGCCGAGGCATTGGCGGCCGAGGGTGTGGCTTTTGTCGGCCCACCCGTCGGTGCGATTGAGAAGATGGGCGACAAGATCACTTCAAAGAAGATCGCCCAAGAGGCGGGTGTCAGTACAGTGCCGGGTTATATGGGGCTGATCGCGGATGCGGATGAGGCTGTAAAGATCAGTAATGAAGTCGGTTATCCGGTCATGATCAAGGCCAGCGCTGGCGGCGGCGGTAAGGGCATGCGTATCGCCTGGAGCGACGAAGAGGCGCGAGAGGGATTTCAAAGTTCAAAGAATGAGGCGGCAAGCTCGTTTGGTGACGACCGAATCTTCATCGAGAAGTTTGTAACTCAGCCGCGCCATATCGAAATTCAGGTGCTTTGCGACAGTCATGGAAATGGGATTTATCTGGGTGAACGGGAGTGTTCGATCCAGCGCCGCAACCAGAAAGTCGTCGAAGAGGCCCCGAGCCCGTTTCTGGACGAAGCCACGCGACGTGCCATGGGCGAACAAGCTGTCGCGTTGGCGCAAGCAGTAGACTATGCGAGCGCTGGTACAGTTGAGTTTATCGTGGACGGCCAGAAGAACTTCTATTTCCTCGAAATGAATACGCGCCTTCAGGTTGAGCATCCCGTGACCGAGTTGATCACCGGTGTCGATCTTGTGGAGCAGATGATCCGGGTCGCGAATGGCGAAAAGCTGAGTATTTCTCAGGATGATGTGAAATTGAATGGATGGGCTATCGAGAACCGGCTCTATGCCGAAGACCCCTATAGGGGTTTTCTGCCTTCAATCGGGCGACTGTCGCGCTATCGACCACCCGCAGAAGTGGTCGAAGACAGCCACGTCGTACGCAACGATACTGGGGTATACGAGGGCGGCGAGATCAGCATGTATTACGATCCGATGATTGCCAAGCTTTGTACCTGGGCGCCAACTCGGTCTGAAGCAGTTGAGCGGATGCGGGTGGCACTGGACAGTTTTGAAGTCGAAGGCATCGGTCATAATTTGCCATTTCTTTCAGCGGTGATGGACCACCCAATTTTTGTTGCCGGTGATATGACCACTGCATTCATCGAAGAGCAGTTTCCTGATGGATTCAATGGCGTCGAACTGGCTGAGTCCGATCTGCGCCGGATTGCCGCTTCTTGCGCCGCAATGCATCGTGTTGCCGAAATCCGCCGCGCCAGAGTGTCCGGAAGGTTGGACAATCACGAACGCAAGGTAGGTCGCGATTGGAATGTGGCTGTGCAGGGACACAGTTTTGACGTGACCATCGATGCGGACCCGGAGGGCTCGACGGTGACATTCGACGGCGGCGGTACTATGCGTGTTTCCAGCGATTGGACGCCGGGTGATCAACTCGCCATATTGGATGTTGACGATGCGCCATTGGTCCTGAAGGTCGCCAAGATCAGCGGCGGGTTTCGCATCCGTAGCCGCGGTGCCGACTTAAAGGTACATGTCCGCACGCCGCGTCAGGCTGAATTGGCAAACCTCATGCCAGTGAAGCTTCCACCTGATACATCGAAACTGCTGCTGTGTCCGATGCCGGGTCTGATCGTTAAGGTCAGTGTAGAAGCGGGTGACGAAGTGCAGGAAGGACAGGCCCTTTGCACAATCGAAGCGATGAAGATGGAGAACATCTTGCGGGCCGAGAGAAAAGGAGTTGTGGCCAAGATCAACGCCGGACCCGGCGACAGCCTTGCGGTGGACGAAGTGATCATGGAGTTCGAATAGGCGCGGATGCTGTCAGAGGATTGGATAGGCCCGGTTATTATTGCCGCTGCAATTGCAGCGCTGATCAACGTGCTGGGCTGGTTCGTGACGGGGCAGCGCGAGGTACGGCGTGACAGGCGTCGTCGACGCGAACGCCGGGAGGATGTCCAAACAGCGTTGCGCGCCGAGATCCAGCATTACGTTGATATCCTGTCCAACCCGGATTTTGATTTGCGCACGAGTTGGGCAGAGGTTGTGGGACAGATGGAAACCGACGACGATTATGCGCCCTTTGTTCCGTCAGAGCGCAACGACACAGTATTCAAGACCTTATTGACAGACATCAGCATCTTGCCAGAACCAGTCATCGGTCCGGTTGTGAGATATTACAATCAGGTCTTTGCCATTGATGCGATGATCGATGATTTGAGGTCATACAAATTTGACGGCATGGATCAGGAACAGCGTATTAAAATGTACACGGACTACATCTCTCTCAAGATGGAAGCCTTGGATTTGGGAAATCTGGCGACGGCGGCGCTCGATGGCGAAACAGTTAGTAGCCCGGGCGCGGTCCGGTCTGGCCAACAATAGGAGGCGGCGATTTCGGTGTTTTCGACATATCCGTTTTCTCCTTCAATGCAGGGGCATCATGCCTCCTGGCTTGTTCATAATATAGGTCGGGAGTGCTTAAGATGCAATAAAGGCCGTCGGCTGCGCTTGAGGCATTGCTATTCCGACAAGCGCCTGTCGCGGACTTCTTGTTGCCGGATCGGCATCTTGTCGATCACACGGGACAATTCCCTGACTGACCATGGCAAAGGCTTGCGCAACCGAACACCGCCGTCTTTGCCCAAAAGGACCAGCATGAAGCCGCGCGGTCGTAACTTGGTGCGCAGCGGAGAGTTGGCGGCGGGGTCGGCATCGGTCAAAACCACGATGTCACGGTCTTCCAGCTGTTCCAGCTCTCGCTCAAGCAATTCAATCTGTTGTACGAATCGCGGATCAGACGGGCTGTCTGCAAAAACGACCACTGGACGATTTGTCCATAAAAATTCACTCAAATCGCTATCATCTGCCGGTCTGATCAGCGGTAAACCATCGTCATCGATTGACCCGGTGGCGCCGGCCAAGGTGCCAAGAAAGGCAGATAAAACAAAGGCTAGTGTGTATTTCATAACGTCTCCTGCCCATTGCAATATAGGGGGTACAATCCCGATTGCGAACAGGTCAAATGCATCTGTCACGCAAAAATGTGCTGTTAAGCGCATCGTCAGAGGTTTGAGCACATGATTGCGACTAGCCCTGTGATCTGGCTGTTCTGGGCAGCGCTTAGTCGGCGAGTGGACGTTTTGATGGACGTGATACTACATATTGGTGCACATCGCACCGGAACAACCACATTCCAAACCTATATGCGCGACAACAATGCGGGCATGGCGGCACGTAACATCGGGTTTTGGGGGCCTCGACGCACTCGTAGTGGATTGTTCAGCGGTCTCTTACCCGGTGCGGCAGCGGCGAAAGGACGCAATCTTGAGCGGCGTGCGGTCGGCCGGATCAAGATGCAGTGCCAACAGGCAGAGAACGCCGGGATAACGCACCTCGTCATTAGTGATGAAAACATGATCGGATCGGTGCGATCCAACCTGCGGGCAACCGCGCTGTATCCGGCAGCCGGAGAGCGAATGGCGCGCTTTGGTCAGGCATTTCAGGACCTTAAGGTGAAAGTTTTCATGTCGATTCGCGGTCAGGACCGCTATTGGGCGTCGGCATTGGGGTATGGTATCACACGGGGTCGACCCATTCCCGATAGCCACGCACTTGAGGTTTTGGCTTGTGGTCGACGTAGTTGGAGGGATCTGATCAGCGATGTCGCCTGCGCTCTGCCCAATGCCCAGATTTCGGTGCTCCCCTTTGAATCCTACGGAGGCCAGCCTGACGCGCAACTGGCCAAAATGACAGATGGCAGCGCCCCTCGTGTAAGTGCGCGGGGCTGGTACAATGCGACACCAAAGTTGCCGGAACTGCGCGCCATCGTTGAAAAACGAGGGCTGGACAGTAGTGCATTGGCTGGAGAGGGCCGGTGGCAACCCTTTAACCGCGCGCAGGTGATTTCCCTGCGAGAAGCATATCTGGACGATCTATTTTGGCTTCATGCCGGGGCGGACGGTCTGGCTACAATAATCGAGGAAACGGGCGCTGGCATAACAGGGAAAAACCCTGCAGCAGCGCCGAATTTTAGAGGACAACAAGATGAGCACCAAGAAAGAGCTTTGGGCTGAAAAAGCGCAGGTCGAGTTACGAAACCGGCCAGTAGACGATCTTACGTGGAGAACTCTTGAAGGGATCGACGTCGAGCCTGTTTATACGGACGAAGATCTGGCCGAGGTAACGCACCTGGGCTCTTTACCGGGCCAGGCACCTTACCTTCGTGGCGTCAAATCCACGATGTATGCCGGTCGTCCGTGGACCATTCGCCAGTATGCCGGTTTTTCAACAGCTGAAGAAAGCAATGCGTTTTATCGTAAGGCTCTGGGGGCAGGCCAGCAGGGCGTTTCTGTTGCGTTCGATCTGGCGACACATCGGGGCTATGACAGCGATCACCCCCGCGTTGTCGGGGATGTTGGCAAAGCCGGTGTTGCGATAGATTCCGTTGAAGATATGAAAATCCTGTTCGACGGCATTCCGCTTGATAAAGTGTCTGTATCGATGACCATGAATGGGGCGGTCATTCCCATACTGGCCAACTTTATCGTAACCGGGGAAGAGCAGGGACACGATCGCGCTGTGCTGTCGGGTACAATCCAAAACGACATTCTCAAGGAATTCATGGTGCGCAACACCTATGTTTACCCGCCGGAACCCTCGATGCGGATTGTTGCGGACATTATCGAATATACCAGTTCTGAAATGCCGAAATTCAATTCTATCAGCATTAGCGGCTATCACATGCAGGAGGCCGGTGCGAACCTTGTGCAGGAACTGGCTTATACTCTGGCGGACGGGCGCGAATACGTCAGGGCCGCGATCGCACGCGGTATGGATGTTGACCGGTTTGCCGGGCGGCTTTCATTCTTTTTTGCCATTGGCATGAACTTCTTTATGGAGGCCGCGAAATTGCGGGCCGCCCGACTGATGTGGCACGACATTATGCAGGAATTTGAGCCCAAAAACCCAAAGTCTTCCATCCTGCGAACCCATTGTCAGACTTCCGGCGTCTCATTGCAGGAACAGGACCCCTACAACAATGTTGTGCGCACCGCTTACGAAGCGATGTCTGCTGTGCTGGGCGGGACCCAAAGCTTGCACACAAACGCGCTGGACGAGGCAATTGCCCTGCCGACAGATTTTTCAGCACGTATCGCGCGCAATACTCAGTTGATATTGCAAGAGGAAACCGGCGTAACCAACGTCGTCGATCCATTGGCGGGGTCCTATTACGTTGAAAAGCTCACCCATGACCTGATGACGCAGGCCTGGGGCCTGATCGACGAGGTCGAGGAAATGGGAGGTATGACCAAGGCGGTCGCCAGTGGATTGCCAAAAATGCGCATCGAAGAATCTGCGGCGACCCGGCAGGCAATGATTGACAGGGGCGATGAAGTGATTGTCGGGGTCAATAAGTACAAGCTCGATCAGCAAGATCCGATTGATATTCTGGATATCGACAACGACGCTGTACGCCAAGCGCAGGTGGCGCGGCTCAATAAGACGCGCGCCAGCAGAGACGAAGACGCATGCAATGCTGCGTTGGAAGAATTGTCCCGTCGTGCAACCGACGGCGGCAACCTTTTGGAAGCTGCGGTCGAGGCCGCCCGTGCCCGCGCATCTGTAGGAGAAATCAGTATGGCTATGGAAAAAGAATTCGGCCGCCATCGGGCGGACGTGAAAACCCTCGCTGGGGTTTATGGCGCGGCGTACGAGGGGGACGCCGGTTTTGCAGCGATCCAGAAGTCTGTTGAGGAATTTGCCGATGACGAAGGACGTCGCCCTCGCATGCTGGTCGTTAAGATGGGGCAGGATGGTCATGATCGCGGCGCCAAGGTCATCGCCACCGCCTTTGCCGACATTGGGTTCGACGTCGACGTGGGGCCATTGTTTCAGACCCCAGAAGAGGCGGCGCAGGATGCAGTTGACAATGACGTCCATGTTGTTGGGGTTAGTTCGCAGGCCGCTGGCCACAAGACCCTGGCACCCCAATTGGTGAAAGCCCTGACCGACGCAGGTGCAGGCGACATCCTGGTCATTTGCGGTGGCGTCATCCCGCAACAGGATTACCAATTCCTTTATGACGCCGGCGTCAAAGCGATTTTCGGCCCGGGGACCAATATTCCGGAGGCCGCGCAGGACATATTGGGTCTGATCCGACAGGCGGGAGGCTGATGCATAAACGGCCCAAGATCTTGGTGGGCATGGTTGGTGGTGGGCTATGGGCGTTTGCGATTGTGTGGGGCGCGCAATTGGTAAAAGGGCCTTTCCTGCCCGCCAATATTGCTCTGCTTACGGCATTCTTTGTGCCGGGATTGTCGATGCTGGCGATGATCGGGCGTTTGGCGCAGCGTCGGTTCTTTGATGATGAAACTATTGATGGAGAAGCGTTTTCTCCCGGCAGCGCTGCCTGGGTTGACCAGCGCGTTCTGGTCAACACCACCGAGCAGATTGTGCTGGCCCTCGCGATCTGGCCCTTCGTCGCAGTCACATTGGGTGGGATGGTCGTTCTGGTGATGGGTTTTGCGTTTGGTCTTGCCAGGGTGCTTTTTTGGGCCGGCTATCATCTATCCCCCCCTTTGCGCGGCTTTGGCTTTGCAGCGACTTTTTACCCGACCGTTCTGGCAGCGTTCTGGTCTATCTTTGTTTGGGCTTCTTAAAACGCCCCACCTTTACTCGAACCGTTTGGAAGGTGAAACGGCCTACTGATATCCATAAGGAAAACCGACACCAACCAGAGGAGATCAGCCAGTGCGATTGGATCATATTGCGGTTGCGGGCCGAACGCTTGAAGAAGCCGCCGACTGGGTTGAACAACAACTAGGAGTTCCCCTGCAAAAGGGGGGGGAGCATGAACGATTTGGTACTCACAACAAATTGCTGGGCCTAGACGACGGCGTTTATCTTGAGGCGATTGCGTCTAACCCAAATGCACCGACGCCCAATCAGGCGCGCTGGTTCGATCTTGACAATTTTGACGGATCGCCGAGGCTGACCAACTGGATTTGCCAGGTGGATGATCTCGACGAAACGTTGCGGGATTTGCCGCAAGCCGGTCGCATCGTTGATCTCAGTCGGGGTGATCTGAGATGGCGCATGGGTGGGCCAGAAAATGGAATATTGTCTTACGACAACTGCTTTCCGGCGTTTATCGAATGGCAAACACCACAACATCCAAGTGCCATGTTAACCAGACGGGGGTGCCGTCTTCGATCTCTTACCGTGTCACATCCAAGCGCGGAAGAACTGCGTCATACCCTTGCGCCATATCTGGAATTGGGCGTTATGGAGTTTGAAATCGGGGCTTGCGGCCTGGCGGCTGAAATTGAAACCCCATCAGGGATCAGGCGCTTGTGATGCTAATTCGGCGAGCCATCCCAACAGATGCAGCAGCGATCTGCGACATCTGGAATGTAGTGATCCGCGACACACTCCTTACATTTACGAGCGACGAAAAGTCACCTGACGCCTTGAGGCAAGTCGTGAATAACCGGGGGCCTGCCTTTCTCGTGGCGGAGACAGAAGAAGGACATCTCATTGGGTTCGCCAGCTACGGGGCATTTAGGCCCGGGCCTGGGTACGACTTCACGCGTGAACACACCGTCATGATGGCGTCTTCCGCACGCGGCCAAGGAATTGGGCGAATGTTGATGGAGGCACTGGAACAAGTTGCGATATCAGAAAACGTTATGAGTCTGATTGGCGGCGTCAGTGGCGCGAATTCGGGTGGCATTTCATTTCATCAGAGCCTTGGATTCGAGATAGTAGGACGGATCCCAAAAGCGGGTCATAAGTCCGGCCAATGGATAGAATTGATATTCATGCAGAAATTATTGACCGTGCCCCACTGACACTTGCCATCTCTGCCGCTATCGTCAAGCGATGTCACTCTGGTCACGCATATCTGAAGCCCTCTCAGCCCTTACTCAAGGCGAAAGCCTTACGGCTGTATTCGAAAAGCTGCGCGCACCGCCTGAACGCAGCGTGGCTTTTGCTATTGCAATCATTGCGCTGGGTGCAAAAATGGCTAAGGCGGATGGGCAGGTGACCCGTGATGAAGTCACCGCCTTTCGCGAAGTCTTCCAGATTGCCGCAGCGGATGAGGCGGGCGCGGCGAAAGTGTTCAACCTTGCACGTCAGGATGTCGCGGGATTTGAAGATTACGCAACACGTATATTCACGATGTTTGATGGCGAAGCCGGCACTTTGAACGATCTTATGGAAGGATTGTTTCACATCGCTATGGCGGACGGGTTTTATCATCCGAATGAAAACCTGTTTCTGGAACGCGTCTCTGAGATATTCCAGTTGCCAGCTACAGAATTCATGGCATTACGCGCCCGATTCGTACCGGATGCGCAACCCGACCCCTACACAGTTTTGGGTGTCTCGCCTGAGATGACAACAAAAGAGATCAGGGCGGTCTGGCGCGATCTGGTGCGTAGCACCCACCCGGATGCAATGCTGGCGCGCGGCGTGCCCGAAGAAGCAATCAAGCTTGCGGAGAAGCGATTAATCGACATCAACCGCGCGTGGGATGCCATCACCGAGGCCAGAAGCTGATGCGCATTGCCACCTATAACGTCGAGTGGTTTGCTAATCTTTTTGATACAGAAAACAAGCTGTTGGTCGACGGTGGGTGGTCTGGCAGGCGCGATGTAACCCGTGCCCAACAGGCCGAGGCGTTGGGTGTCGTTTTTACCGCGCTGGACGCAGACGCCGTGATGATCGTCGAAGCCCCGGATGAAAGTCGCCGTCAATCCTGCGTCGCGGCACTTGAAGGTTTTGCTGCAAATTTCAATTTGCGCTCCCGACGTGCTGTCATCGGTTTTGCAAACGATACCCAACAGGAAATTGCTTTGCTGTACGACCCTGATGTGCTTTCGGCCAAGCATGATCCGCAAGGCGAGGCGACGGGAAAAAAGGGCGCGAAGATACCGCCGCGCTTTGATGGCGTTTATCGCATTGATCTGGACATTGACGCGCAGGAAGATCTGGTCCGGTTTTCCAAACCCCCTTTGGAGTTGGCCCTCGAAACCTCGCAAGGCACGTCCTTCCGTATGATCGGGGCACACCTGAAATCCAAAGCGCCGCATGGTGCACGAGGGCGTGATGAGGTCATGCGTCGATCAATCGCCAATCGGCGCAAACAACTCGCGCAGGCCATCTGGCTTCGGTCGCGGACCGTTTCTCATCTTGAAGAGAACACACCGCTGATCGTGCTCGGGGATTTGAATGACGGCCCGGGCCTCGATGAGTACGAACATCTTTTTGGTAGGTCCTCAGTCGAGATTATCATGGGAGAGGGTAAAGAAAATTGCCTTTATGATCCCCACGCCCGCCGGGCGCTTCTACGTCGGATACCGGCGATTCCCACCACGGCACGTTTTTTTCTCAAAGACGAAGGCAGGTATCTGCAGGCTCTGTTGGACTACATCATGATTTCGCAGGATTTGCGCAGCCGCAATCCGGTGTGGCGTATCTGGCATCCGCTTGACGACCCAGCATGCTGGGTCGTGCCAGAACTGCGCGATGCGTTGGTCACAGCGTCAGACCATTTTCCCGTAACCCTCGATATTGATTTTTGACCCTTAAAATCGGCGGCCACTCGCGTTATATTAAATGAATGAAACGCCTGATCGCCATCTTGCCCTTGCTGATGATGAATGCCCCGGCTGCCGTAGCGGAGGAGGAAGGTCAGTCTCTCATGGAGAGGGGCGCACAATTGTTCATGGAAGGCATTCTAAAAGAAATGGAGCCGACGCTGGACGAGTTTCAGGGTTTTGCGGATGACATTGGGCCTGCTTTGCGTGGATTTGCTGAGAACATGGGACCAGCACTGACGGATTTGTTGGCAAAGGTTGAGGATTGGAGTGTATATCACCCGCCTGAAATCCTGCCGAATGGGGATATTATTCTGCGCAAACGACAGCAGCCCGAAGAAATCCCGGTGGAGCCGGACCAGTCAATCGATATTTAGACCGCCGCTGCTGTTGCTGTTATCTTGCTGTTTTGATTGAAACTTCTGCACCAAGTGACGAGGCTAGCGACATGAACCGCGACCGAGGCACTTCACCAAAAAGGGGAACAGCTGCTTTAGTCAGTCGAAGCTCTAGGATGCGCTTTTGGGAAAACCAGCGCAATTTGGCCATCTGATCGTCCGACTGCATCCACAGCATTGACCCAAAGCGCATGGCTTTCCCCACGATTTCCGCATCGATCTGGGTTTTTTCGTCTACTAGATCGTACAAATCCTGAAATCGTGTCCCGTCGCGTTTGTTGCGATATCTGTGCAAAAGCGCCAGTCCTAGAAAGACCCGTTCACCATGCTTGAGGCCGCCAAGATTGGCGCGTGTGGCGTTGTCAAAGCAGACCTCGGCACGATAGTCAGGATTGGCGCGCCAACTCACATCATGAAGCAAACAAGCGGCTTTGATCAATCTACGCCGCTCGACCGAATTGGATTTGAAAAGCGGCATGATGAAATTGTACAAGGTCTTGCCATACCCCGGTAGGCGGGCGTCCTTGGCTTCGGCGAACCGGCAGGATTCAATCAATGGGTCGCGGTCTCTTAGCCTTTGGGGCATTTGCTCATAGAGCATTCCTTCTCTTATGCCGTAGCTGGACAAGGCAATGTCTTTGGGACGAAAAGTGCTGATCAGTCTTTTCAGGACTTCTGACGCGATCGGCACCAACGACATCCGTGCGGATGAAATACTGATTTCAGAACTCAACTCGCTCAGATCACGCTCTTCTATGTATCGGATTGTGGCGCGGGCAGATTTCGCGGTCATGCGGTATTCGTGAACAACGTGAAGCGGATAACTGCGCCGATGCATATCGATGCGTGCAATCGCACGCCAAGAACCGCCCACCAGAAACAAGCGATCGCGCTGGGCACCCAGCGTATCGCTGAGTTCGGTCATCACAGCCTTGATATGTGCCTTGCGACCTGTTTTCCCGCCCTTGATATCGCGCAATTTGAGCGGACCCAGAGAGGAGCTGATCCGTTTGCCAACCCGACCATTCGATATTTCTGCCAGCTCCATCGAAGAACCACCGATGTCACACACCAGGCCATAAGAGCCCGGCCAGCCCAGAAGTACGCCCTGTGCCGATAACCGCGCCTCTTCCGCTCCGTCAATCACCCAGATGCGCAGGCCGGTTTCGCGCAGGACATCGTCGCAGAACTCCTTGCCGTCGCAGGCTTCGCGCACCGCGGCTGTCGCAACAGCCGTTAGGGGCGGTATGCCCATCCCTGCTGCAAGATGTTGAAATCGAAGTATCGCCGCCAATGCGCGTTCTCTGCCATCCGGGCTGAGACACCCGGTCTCGGCCAGTCCAGCGCCTAGGGCACACATGATTTTTTCGTTGTAAAAATAGGCGGGGCTGCGCGCAGCTCCGTCAAAAACAACCAGCCGAACAGAGTTGGACCCAACATCAACAACGCCAACCCGCGAAAGTGCACGCAGCGATGGATCTTCAAACAGCGGCCGCCCAAACGGAGCCCAATCGCTGTTGGCTGGTTCAGTAATTGCGTTCATTCAGTCCCCCGAGGACGCGGCCAATGTCGTGCAGGGGCAAAATGGGCCAAGCACGGATTCGGGTCAATCACCGGTGTGGTTTTCGGGTATTATTCATCAGCATGCGTCAATGCGGGAACATCTGATGCACCAGCGGACCCCCGGCCAGAAAGCGACGGATTTTCCATGAAGAACCGGTGGCAATTGAAGGCGAATGTTCCTTCGGTCAGTTCGGGCCGCTTGAAAGAACCATCCGAGCCTATGGCCCAACTTTGTGCTACATCTGCCAGATTGGCCGCCATGATCTGACCGACAATCTGTGCCTTGACGGTCGGGTTGTCGATTTCAATCAATGTCTCGACTCTGCGGTTCAGGTTCCGACCCATCCAGTCTGCCGATGAGATGAATACTCTTGCTTTTTTGCTGGGCAAACCGTGGCCGTTACCAAAACAGACGATGCGGGAATGCTCCAGGAACCGGCCAACGATTGACTTGACGCGAATGTTGTCGCTCAGATCTTTTACGCCCGGCAACAACATTGAAATACCTCTGATAACCAGACTGATTTTTACGCCACCCTGGCTTGCTGAATAAAGCGCGTCAATGACTTCCCCGTCCGTCAAAGAGTTCATCTTGGCCCAGATTTCAGCTGGTCTACCTTCTTGCGCATGCGCGGTTTCGGCCGCGATGCAGTCAAGCAACCGGGATTTCAGGGTTGTCGGCGAGATAGCCAGATTTTCCAGATGTTCGGGCTCGGCGTATCCCGAAAGGTAGTTGAATACTTTGGTGGCGTCGCGGCCCAGCTTTGGATTGCAAGTGAACAGCGACAGGTCGGTATATATCCGCGCCGTAATCGGATGATAATTGCCGGTCCCATAGTGTGTATAGGTCACGAGCAAGTCACCTTCGCGGCGCACAACTGTGCTGATTTTGGCATGTGTCTTCAGATCCAGGAAGCCGTAGACAACATGAGCGCCGGCCCGCTCTAACCGGCGCGACTGACGAATATTTGCGGCTTCGTCGAACCGAGCTTTTAATTCGATTAGCGCGGTAACGGATTTACCCTCTTCGGCAGCCTCGCATAGCGCCTCTACGATTGGAGAGTTCCTTGAAGTGCGGTAAAGGGTCTGCTTGATTGCCACCACCTCGGGGTCGCGTGCGGCTTGCTGCAAGAACCGCACGACCATGTCGAATGTCTCATAAGGATGATGTAATAGCATGTCCTTTTGCCGCATGGCCGCGAACATGTCACCTTCGTGATCGGTCACACGCTCGGGGACGCGGGGCGTAAATGACGGCCATAACAAATCCGGTCGCGCATCCAGCACAAGCTCAGACAGATCAGATACGCCAATCATACCGTCAATTTCTATCACTTCGTCAGGCCGTACATGAAGTTCACGCATGATGACGTCCTTCAGTTTTTCGGGCGCGCCTACCGAATGCGTCAGGCGCACAACTTCGCCGCGTCGCCTGCGCTTCAGGGCAACCTCAAATTCAAGCACCAAATCTTCTGCTTCTTCCTCAACTTCAAGATCGCTATCCCGTAGCACTCTGAAACTGAAATGAGTTTTCAGTTTGTATCCGGGAAACAGGCTGCTCAGATGCAGAAGCAACAAGTCTTCCAGTTGAAGGAACCTGTGATTCTTGCCCGAACTGGGTAGGGGGATAAACCGGTCGATCTGCCCCGGAATTGGTAACAGCGCTTGCAAAGGACGTTTGTCGCGGGTGCGTTCCAGTTGCAACGCCAAAGAATACCCGGTGTTGGGAATGAAAGGAAAGGGGTGCGCCGGATCAATTGCCAGCGGCGACAGAACTGCAAAAACCTGATTCAGAAACACTTCTTCGAGATAGACCTTGTCTTCTTTGGTCAGGGCGTCACGTTCCAGAATAGTGATGCCGTGCGCTTCCATCTCGGCGCGCAAAGTAACATAGACCCTGAGTTGCGCCTGCATAAGACGCCGGGCGTTTTCATTGATCAGCACTAATTGATCGGAGGGCGCCAGTCCGTCATCGGAAGGCGTCGTGTTGCCGGCCTGGGCCAACTCTCGCAGACCCGCCACCCGGACGGTATAGAATTCGTCCAGATTGTCCGCAGATATCGACAGAAATCGCAGCCGCTCCAAAAGCGGTGCGCGCGGGTTTTCTGCTTCTTCCAGCACCCTCCAGTTAAAGCCAAGCCAGCTAAGCTCTCGGTTAAAGAACCGGCCCGGACCCTTAGGGTCCAATTCTGGCAGTTCAACTGCGTTCGGAAAAGGGGCATTCAGGAAATCGGTGTAGGTCATAAAGGCCCTTTAGCGCAGGAATTTAATAAATCTGTCGTCTCGGTCAGATGGCCCCAAGCAGATCTCTGGCTAACGCGCGGTTCAGCTTGCGGTGTTGCGCCAGGGATTGATGGTCCAGCTGTTCTACCAGATTGCAGGCCGCTGCAAAAGATCGATCCATCCGGGTTACCAGATAAGGAATGAGATCAAGAGGGGGGTTGATCTGGCGATCCGCAAAAAGCTTGGTCAGAATGGCGGTCAACAATGCATCGTCCGGGGGTTGCAACTCGGCATATTGGCTTCCCTGCATGCGGCTTTGTAGATCAGGCAGAGACAGGTCCCAGTGATCCGGACTCGATATGCCAGTCAGTAAAAGGGAGTGTCCTTCAGCCAGCAGCAAATTGTGCAAATGAAACAGCGCAGTTTGTGCGCCAACGTTCTGTGCAATCTCGGGTATGTCCTCCACAGCAACCGGGCCCCCACTAAGAGCAGGAATCTCTTCGTGTTCCAGATTGGCGGCAGAAACAATCTGCGCATCGGTCATTGCCGCCCAGACATGTACCAGATGGGATTTTCCAGATCCCTCAGGCCCGCACAGCGTCAGCTTTCTTCCCGGCCAGTCAGGCCAGGAGTCTATCATCGCAACAGCAATTGCATTGGCGGGCGAGACAAAGAAATCACTTCGCCCCAGGGCCGGCTTCGCCGGAAGACTGAAGCTGAGTTGTTCGTCGATCATTTCAGGAATCGTCCTGACCCGCCACGCCACGATAAAGCGGGCTTTGAGTGTACTGACCGGCCGCGAAACGTGCGATGACACCCAACGCAGCGGCCACGGGCACGGCGATCAGCATCCCGACAAAGCCAAATAAGGCGCCAAAGACCGACAGAGCCAGAAGGAGCCATACGGGGTGCAGACCGACTGATTTACCGACCAGCTTTGGCGTCAGGAAATTTCCCTCAATCACCTGCCCGATGGCAAATATCCCGGCAACAAGACCCACGGAAACCCAATCACCCCAAAATTGGAACAGGGCCAGCCCAATTGCCAAGGCGCCACCGATCATGGCCCCGAGATATGGGATAAAAGTGACAAGACCAGCGACAAAGCCAACGACCAGCCCGAACTGCAACCCAACCAGCATGAGTGACGTCGCATAGTAGGTGCCAAGGATCAGGCAAACCGTGCCCATGCCTCTGATGAATGATGCAAGTGTTTTGTCAATTTCAGCTGCCAGTCTGCGGATTACCGGCGCATGATCCCGCGGCAATAGGGCATCGATCCGCTCAATCATCCGGTCCCAGTCAAGCAGCAGATAAACTCCAACAACCGGAGTGATAATCAACAGGATCACGACATTGAACACGGACGCCGCTGAAGCGAGCGCCGTGTCGAGCAACTCTCCGCCTTTGCTTTTGATGGTCTCACCGATTGTGTCAAGCGTTTGGCGCATCGTCGAATCGGCGTCCACCAATGAAGGAAACTGATGTGTCAGGAACGACGAAAAATCCCGCAGCAGTTGAGGTGCGGTATTAAACAGAGAGACAGATTGCCTGATCAGGGCAGGTACAACCAACAGCATCAAAATGGCAAATATCAATAGGCCTGCCAATGTGATGATCGCGGTCGCCATAACCCGTGATACGCCCATCCTCTCAAGTCGGTCCGCCACTGGGTCCAGAAAATATGCAATGGCACCGCCTAGTACAAATGGAAGCAGAACGTCACCAAGCAACCAAAGCATTACAACAAGAACCGCCGTCGCGATGCTCCAATATCTGACCTGATCGCCGACTGGTAGTGTCATGGCTGCCCTATCTCCTTAACACCTTACACATCGCCTATGCCCCAGTATGTTTCAAGGGCAGGAATGTCCAAAGTAAGTTCTCTGGGCGGCTTGACACTTTCGTGTCGAAGGCGACGTTTTGGTCCTGACCGATATTGGCCCTTGGAGGTGGAATATGGCACAATACCGCCAACAAAGGAGGGTTGGAAATGCAAAAGGTAGACGGTGTAGGTGGCGTCTTTTTTAGGGGCAAAAATACCAAATTACTGAGTGAATGGTATGAAAAGCATCTTGGGATCGACATCTTGAATGGCGTTTGGATGGCATCGGGGGGACCAACCGTGTTTATGCCATTTCAGGCCGATACTGACTATTTCGGTCAGGACACCCAACAGTGGATGATAAATTTCAGGGTCTCTGACATGACCGCAATGATCGAGCAATTGGTCGAGGCAGGGATCGAGGTCATTACAAAGCCAGAGTGGGATTCTGAGATCGGCCGTTTCGCGCGCATCCATGACCCGGAAGGAAATCCAATCGAACTCTGGGAGCCAGCGGCTTACTAAACGTGGTAACTTCCGGGTTATGACTGAGCAAAAAAACCCATTACGTTTCATCGAAATTTTACGCCTGCAACGTTATCTTTTTGTCAGGGGCGTGACCGGCAGTTTGTGGGGACTCGCTCGGAAAGGCTGACGTGACTATGGACAACTTTCCAGTGCAACTGCCAGTGCATTGGCGGCAGCACAGAACACGAATTCTGGTGCTTGGTGCTTCTGGGCGCCTGGGTTGTGCACTAAGTCACAGAATTCGGTGCACTGCTGGCCGTTCTCGATCTGCGCATATGATCTGGCAAACCCGCAAATCGAGTTTCCATTTCAGGAGCCCTTCAGGGGAATCTCTGGTCTGGGATATTCTCAATGAAGATGCGCCGTCGGGCGTCAAGGCAGATATCGTACTTTGTCTTGCTGGGGTTGTACCGGGTGGCCGGGGCTGTCTGAGCCAGAATTCTGACCTAGCACGTTCGGCACTCAATTTCGCGCACAAGATTGCTGCTCGTCACGTATTCTTGGCTTCATCGGCAGCGGTTTACGGCGCGGGGCCGTTTGGGGAAGACACTATACCTAAGCCAATCAACGCCTATGGGCGCGCAAAGGCAAAGATGGAACGAACGGCTATGTTGTGGCGTGAAACTGCGCCCGTTGGTGCGCCGGGTTTGACCATGATGCGTATCGGAAATGTGGCCGGCGCAGATAGCGTCTTGGGTCCGGGGCCGCGCCATGTGGAGTTGGTTTCTGGGCCGAACGGAGAACCGATCAAACGATCTTTTATTGGGCCAAGCCGGTTGTCTGACATGTTGCTTGATCTGGCTCAGATGGCCGCTGCCGGGTTTGCCTTGCCTCAGTTTCTTAATGTGGCGCTGTCGCCAAGTGTCTCGCTCAGAGATGTGCTGGATCAGGCGGGATGGCCCTACTCGGAAAGGCCAACTGCGGGGCTCAGACCCATTGAGGTCGCACTGCAGACCCAACGTCTTGCTCAGCTGGGGCTTTGCCCGGATCGAAACGCTGGAATCGCCGACATACTGAATGATCTCCATGGTCTAGGGGACGTCAATGACGTGGCGTGACCGGCTATTTGATCTGGTGGTTTTGGGTGTTTTGGGCGTGCCCATCCTGCTGAGTGTTTCGGTCGTGGCTACCTTGTTACTTGTGTTACAGGGGCGGCCTATCTTTTTTGCATCGCAACGCATGTATGCTCCGGGACGGTCATTTACGCTGTGGAAGTTTCGAACAATGTTGCCGTCAATGAAAAATAATGGTGTGACAGGAGGCGACAAATCGGACCGTATTACGCTCGTAGGACGGATCCTGCGCGCCACCCGATTGGATGAGTTGCCGCAGGCATGGAACGTGTTACGCGGTGACATTCGGATTGTCGGGCCGCGCCCACCATTGCCTGAATATGTTGAAAGATTTCCGGAAATCTATCGGATGGTTTTGCAGTCTCGGCCAGGGATCACGGGACTTGCAACACTCTGGTACAATGACACCGAGGCGCGGCTTTTGTCGGCTTGCTCCACACCAGAACAGACAGATGTGGTCTATGTGCGGCGTTGCATACCACGCAAAGCGGCGCTCGATTTGATCTATCAGCGCAATAAATCACTATGGTTTGACCTGATGCTGATCTGGCTTACCGCAATGGGCGTACTGGGCAGAAATACTCGGTAATTTCTATTTCCGGCGGGGTGGGCCGCCATTGAAACCTCTGGGTTTGCTACGCGATGCGCCCGATGGTTTTCTATTTGGGCTATTGCCCGCTTTTCCCCTTTTTTTGACCGCCGCCCGCTCTGCCCCGTGCCCGCCGGTGGCCTTGGATCTGCCCTTGTGCTGCCCACTGGGCCGCTCAAAGCGTTGAGAGGGATCGCTGGCGTCAAAATCTGGGCGTTTTGGTTTGGGTGATTGCGCCTCTTCGGGTTGAGACTGCTTTGGTCTGGACGCCTTTTTTGAATTGCCTTTTGTTTTAGGTTTGGTTTCGACCGCCTTGGGGCCAGCTGCGTACGGCTTCGCCTTGGGTTTGCCCTTTTTCTTGGCGAGGCGTTTGCCCGTTTGATCCGGTTTCTGTCGTGGTTTTTTTTCGGTGACAACGCCCTCGGGACGGTTCTTTTCCGGTTTCGGGCGTGGCAGCATTTTTTCGGTTTCATCACGTTGATTGGAACGCGCTGCAGTGGTGCGGGGTTTTCTTGATGCGCCACCGCCTTTTGAACGCAATGGTCCGCTCCCTAAATCAGGAGGTGACGCCATTCGCGTTAGGATTGCACCATCTTCTACTTTGCGGCCCGCCGTGGCCTCGAAACTATCTGCGCTGGCGACTTTAATCTCGACGTAACTCTCAGTTTGGCGAATGCGGATCGCGCCAATGTCATCTTTGGTAATGCCGCCAGCTTTACACAGCATCGGCAACAACCGGCGCGGCTCCGCGTTCTTGTCGCGCCCTCCCGAGACCGAGAACCAGACCGACGGGCCAAAGGATTCGCTTGGACGTTTTTCTGGGGCCGCTCCGGGCTCAGCTAGTTCTTCAGGTGCCGATTGGCGGGAATGAAAAAGACGGATGTAGGCAGCTGCAATCTGTTCGGCGGAATAACGTTCGACCATTTCGCCGACAAATGCGCGCTCACCATCTTCAACGGGTCTGTCCCAGACCGGATCGGCCAAAAGCCGCTCTGCATCGCGGGTCCGTACCGCTTGGGCAGAGGGTGCTTCCCCCCATTCAGCACTAATTTTGGCCATCTTCATCAAACGCTGTGCCTTACTGCGGGCCTTGGCGGGCACGATCAGGGCGCTGATGCCTTTGCGCCCCGCGCGCCCGGTCCGTCCAGAGCGGTGCAGCAATGTCTCAAAGCTGGTCGGCAGTTCTGCATGCACCACGAGTTCCAGATTCGGGAGATCAATGCCGCGCGCTGCAACATCTGTTGCGATGCAAACACGCGCCCGCCCGTCCCGCATGGCCTGTAGTGCGTGGGTGCGCTCATTCTGGGTCAGCTCACCTGACAGTGCCACTACCGAAAACCCGCGGTTCGAGAACCGCGTGGTCAAACGGTTCACCATGGCGCGTGTGTTGCAAAAAACCAGTGCGTTGGGAGCCTCGTAGTACCTGAGAACGTTGATGATCGCGTTTTCGGTGTCGCGAAGGGCAACGCTCATTGCCAGGTACTTGATATCGCTATGTTGTGTTTGTTCCGCCGTGGTCTGGATGCGGACAGCGTCTTTTTGGTAAGTCTTGGCCAGTGTCGCAATCGCCTTGGGGACGGTGGCGGAAAACATCAATGTGCGACGATCATCTGGGGCTTCGCCCAAAATGAATTCCAGATCCTCCCGAAAGCCCAGATCAAGCATTTCGTCTGCCTCATCAAGAATGACAGCGCGCATTTGATCCATCTTGAGTGAGCCGCGCATGATGTGATCTCGCAGGCGGCCTGGCGTGGCGACGACAATATGTGCACCTCGATCAAGCGCGCGCCGCTCGTCTCGCATGTCCATGCCACCAACGCAGGATGCCATCACGACCCCGGCGTTCGCGAATAACCAGCTCAATTCGCGCCTGACCTGCAGCGCCAATTCGCGCGTAGGGGCAATCACAAGGGCAAGTGGCTTGGACGCTGGCGCAAATTTTCCGGCAGCGTCAAGAATAGTTGGCGCAATCGCAAGACCAAAACCAACCGTTTTCCCGGATCCGGTCTGGGCAGATACGAGTAGGTCGGCTTGCTCCAGAGGGGCAGCACTGACTGCCTCCTGGACCGGGGTCAGGGTTTCATAACCACGCTCTTGCAGCGCATCGGACAGGGTTTGGATCACGGGACGTTATCACATCGTTTTGGCTACTAGCGGGATGCACGGGTCTGCACGACGACCCAAGCGACAGCCACTAAGCCCATTGATGACGAATGTATAGAGGTTGTCGTGTGGCTAAGCGCGTGGCGCACCACCAATACTCGCACTGATTTCGGCTGCTGCGCGATTAACCTGAGTACCAAATCCATCAATCAAACGATCCTCGAAACGATCGCTTGGTCCAGAGATGGAGACACCAGCAATGGGTTCGCCCAAAGTGTCGTGGATAACTGCGCCAATGCAACTCATGCCGTAAAACCGCTCTTCCTGATCAAAAGACCAGCCGCGTGATCGGGTCAGCGCCAGATCTTCGATCAATGCAGCTGCTGTTACCAGCGTGCGCGAGGTGAATTCTTCCAGTCCGGCAGTCTGCATCAGCCGCAACGCATTAGTTTCCTCCATAGCCGCAAGAATGGCCTTGCCAGTGCCCGACGCATGCATCGACGTGCGCGTGCCGTGGTTAAAGAAGGCGCGGATCGGGTTTTGTGTCTCGACCTGCCCGACAAACACTACCTCTGCACCATCCGGCACGGCCAGATTGGCAGTTTCGCCAGTGGACTCCATCAACGCGCGCATGACCGGTCGGGAGATATCAAGAAGATTGGTGCGCTTGAGAAATGAAGTACCCACGCGATAGGCTTCGATACCGACCATCCAGTTCTGCGTGCCTTCGTCAAATTCCGCAAACCGGCGTTTCTGCAAGGTAGTGAGAATTCGGTGTGTTGTGGCTGTTGGAATGCCTAGGCGAATGGCGATGTCGGTGAGGGAAGACGCCCTGTGTCGAGAAAGTGCGTCCAGCACACCCAACGCACGATCAAGGGATTGTAGGGTTGAAGCAGAGCTTTGGTTGAATTGAGACTTGGGGCGGCCCCGTTGTTTCTTGATTGGCTGCGCCATCGATCGATTCCTTGATTTGACTGCCTTGGATTAATCTATGGTTTTGGAAAATATTTTCAATAATGGAATTATGTTTGTAATTGAAAACAAGAAAATTGATTTTAAACAAATGGTTATGTACTAATTGCCAAAAATGGAAAGTATTTTTGAGAAAATTGCAAAAAGGCCAGTCGATGTTATTTTGTTCAGACCCAAACGAGGAGTTGGTAAGATGTCTGATCAAAATCCGCTATTCATTCCAGGGCCGACAAATATTCCGGATCGCTTGAGATTGGCGATGCATGTGCAAACACAGGATCACCGCTCACCCAACTTCGTAAAGACGTTTGCGCCCGTGTTGGAAAAAACCAAAGTGGTTTTTGGCACCAAGGACGGCCATATTATCACGTTCCCCTCGAGCGGAACCGGCGGATGGGAGGCGGCAGTTACCAACACGCTGTCCAAGGGTGACACCGTTTTGATCGCGCGGTACGGCATGTTTTCGCATCGCTGGATTGATCTGTGCGAACGTCATGGTTTGGAAGTCCAGATCATTGAATGCCAATGGGGCAGTGGTGCGCCTGCGGATAAATTCGAGGCGGCCTTGCAAGCGGATACCGAACAAAAAATCAAAGCGGTTCTTGTGACCCATAATGAAACGGCGACAGGCGTTGTGTCTGATATAGCAGCCGTTCGACATGGTATGAACAAAGCCAACCACCCGGCAATGTTGTTTGTAGACTGCGTAAGCTCTTTGGCGTCAATGCCGTTCGCAATGGACGATTGGGGCGTGGACATTGCGATTTCCGGATCGCAAAAAGGGTTCATGTTGGCGACGGGCATGGCGATCCTCGCGGTTTCTCCCAAGGCACTGGCTGCAATGGAAACCGCCGATCTGCCGCGCACGTTCTTTGATTTTCGCGATATGATGCAGGCGAATGCGTCGGGCGGGTTTCCTTACACGCCACCGCTGCAATTGATTTATGGCATGGGGGAAAGCCTGAGCATGCTGTTCGAAGAGGGGCTTGATAATGTTTACGCCCGGCACCACCGACTGGCCGAAGGGGTACGTCACGCCGTTGCTGCATGGGGGTTGAAACTGGTCGCGCGCTCGCCTGATCTTTTTTCAGATACGGTCAGCGCGATTTTCGTACCCGAGGGCTTTGACAGCAACGAACTGACAGAACATGTTTTCAAGGCATATGGTGTTTCGTTCGGCGTTGGTCTGGGCGAGATGAACGGAAAAGCCTTTCGGATAGGCCACTTGGGCATGCTGACGGATGTGATGGTGTTGTCCGGATTGGCGACGCTTGAGATGGCGATGGCAGATCTGGACTATCCAATTGCCCTTGGTTCTGGTGTAAGTGCTGCGCAAGACTACTTTAGACACTCGCGCGGGAATGCGCTAAAATCGGCGGCCTGAGACATGCTTGACACACCAAACCTGACCATCGATGACGTCAAAGAGGCGCATGATCGCATACGCCCCTATATTCTCCGGACCCCGGTGCTCACATCAACCTATCTGAACAATCTGACCGGCGCGCGGCTGTACTTTAAGTGCGAGAATTTTCAGAAAGCAGGTGCGTTCAAGGTGCGCGGTGCTTGTAATGCGGTTTTTGGGTTATCGGACGCCGCGGCGGTCAACGGTGTCTGTACTCATTCGTCAGGCAATCATGCGCTGTCATTGTCCTATGCGGCAGGTCAGCGGGGCATCCCATGCAATGTTGTTATGCCGCGCACTGCTCCGGAAGCGAAGAAAGCCGCGGTACGCGGATATGGCGGAAAGATCACCGAATGCGAGCCGTCAACAACGAGCCGAGAAGAGGTGTTCGCCAAGATTCAGGCCGAAACAGGTGGTGAATTTGTTCATCCCTACAATGACTTGCGGGTAATTACCGGGCAGGCAACTTGTTCGCTTGAGTTGATGCAGGAGGTTAATGATCTGGATGCAGTTGTTGCGCCGATCGGCGGAGGTGGCATGATATCAGGAACCTGCCTAACGCTTTCAAATCTTGGCCCAAATGTTGAGATTTATGCTGCTGAACCCGAGCAGGCGGACGATGCCTATCGCAGTTTCAAGGCAGGTCACATTATCGCAGATGACGCACCGGTCACAGTGGCGGATGGTCTGAAAGTGCCGCTAAAGGAAAATACCTGGCACTATGTGTCGAGTTTTGTCACCGACATCCTGACTGCCAGCGAAGACGAAATCATCGAGGCCATGAAATTGATATGGCAGCGGATGAAAATCGTGATGGAACCCAGCAGCGCCGTGCCGCTGGCTGTAATTCTGAAGAACCCCGAAGTTTTCGCCGGCAAGAGCATTGGCGTGATCATTACCGGCGGTAACGTCGATCTGGATAAACTGCCCTGGATCAAGGGCTAAAAAGGAAATAGGCATGAACAAGCAAGTGAACTTTGCTGACTTTGAGGTCGGCTATGATATCCCCGCAGCAATTGGCATGGACGAGACCGACATTCAGACACCGTGCCTCGTGCTGGATCTTGACGCGCTGGACCGAAACATCAAGAAGATGGGTGATTTTGCCAAATCTCACGGCATGCGCCATCGGGTGCACGGCAAGATGCACAAATCGGTCGATGTTGCTTTGCTGCAAGAGCGATTGGGCGGTTCGTGTGGCGTGTGCTGTCAAAAGGTTTCCGAGGCTGAAGTCTTTGCACGTGGCGGGATCAAGGACGTTTTGGTATCCAATCAGGTTCGCCAACCGGAAAAGATTGATCGCCTCGCGAGATTGCCAAAACTCGGTGCCCGAACAATCTGTTGTGTGGATGATATCGACAACGTGGCCGATCTGTCGGCGGCGGCGGTCAAACATGGCACTGAAATTGAGTGCCTTGTGGAGATTGATGTTGGTGCGGGCCGTTGCGGTGTGCAGTATGGCCAGCCAGTTGTCGATGTGGCACTGGCAATTGACGCGGCTGACGGCCTGAAATTCGCTGGCATTCAAGCCTACCAGGGCGCAATGCAGCACATGGATGCCTATGACGACCGCCAAGGGAAGACTCAGATCGCGATTGATCAGGTGCGGGAAAGCGTCGACATGCTGAAGGCCAAAGGTCTGGAATGCGACATCGTTGGCGGCGGCGGAACCGGGTCCTATTATTTTGAGAGTGCCTCGGGCGTTTTTAATGAACTGCAATGTGGTTCTTATGCATTCATGGACGCAGACTATGGCCGCATACTCGACAAGGACGGCAAACGAATCGATGAAAACGAATGGGAAAACGCCCTGTTTATACTGACTTCGGTGATGTCGCACGCCAAAACCGACAAAGCCATTGTGGATGCGGGTCTCAAGGCTCAGTCCGTGGACAGTGGGCTTCCTACGATCTTTGGCCGCACAGACGTGGAATACGTCAAATGCTCTGACGAACATGGCGTGGTGGCAGATCCCGATGGGGTTCTGAAGGTCAACGACAAGCTCAAACTGGTGCCGGGCCATTGTGACCCGACCTGCAACGTACACGACTGGTATGTTGGTGTGCGGAACGGCAAAGTTGAAGCTCTGTGGCCGGTCTCTGCTCGCGGAAAAGCTTACTAAAGTCAACACGGACCGCGCGATTGGAACGGGCGCGGTTCGAGACATTCTCATTTCCCGGAGACATCCAATGAATACCCCTCCCACTGACGGTCTGCTGATCGTATCCGAAGAGATTTGCGCCAAAGTGATTGGCCGCGACGATGCGTTTACGGCTGTTCAGAACGTGTTCGGGGCGATGGCCCGGGGCGACGCCTATAATTTTCCAGTGATCCGCGAGGCAATAGGTTACGCCGATGCCCTTTACGGGTTCAAATCGGGTTTCGACAAGTCTGGTATGTCGCTGGGTGTGAAATCGGGGGGCTACTGGCCGGGAAATGCTCCAAAAGGGCTAACAAACCATCAGTCGACTATCTTCCTGTTTGATCCGGACACGGGCCAGCTCAAGGCACTCGTGGGTGGGAACTACCTGACAGCAGTGCGCACCGCTGCCTCTTCGTCGGTGTCAATTTCTCACCTGGCTCGCCCGGACTCCAAAGTACTTGGCATGGTAGGGGCGGGCCACCAATCGACTTTCCAGCTAAGGGCTGCGGCTGAGCAACGTGATTTTGAGAAGGTGGTTGCATGGAATTTTCATCCAGAAATGCTGCCAAATCTTGAGAAGGTCGCAGTCGAACTGGGTCTGGCGTTTGAATCGGTTTCCCGCGAAGAACTGGGTGCGCAGGCAGATGTCATTATTACAATCACGTCTGCCTTTGAACCGCTGATGAAAAAGGACTGGATCAAATCAGGCACACACATCGCGTGTATGGGAACAGATACAACTGGAAAACAAGAAGTTGACGCCGATCTCGTAGCGGCTGCGACGGTCTTCACAGATGAGATTGCTCAGTCGGTTTCTCTAGGCGAGGCGCAGCATGCGGTCGCGGCTGGTCTGATCAAAGAAAGCGACATTACCCCAATTGGAGCAGTTATCAACGGCGATCACATAGGTCGCAGTAACGACGAGGAAGTAACTCTGTTTGACGGGACGGGCGTCGGATTACAGGATCTTGCTGTGGCGTCGGTGGCTGCAAAACTGGCAGAGGAGCAGGGCCTCGCGGCGAAGGTTTCGCTCTAGGTTCTAGCTGCTTGCCAATGCACGGGCGTCTTTCGCGAGAAGCTTGATTACATCTCGGGTCTGATGATTATTCTTGGGATTTGAGGCGTTTCCGTCCAACCCCCTGCGCAAAACGCCCTGTAGGATTGCCATCAACCTGAAGTAGGAAAAGACAACAAAGAATCGCCAGTGATCCGGCGGCTTGATGCCGCGACGCTCACAATAAAGTGCGACATAGTCTTCCTCAGATGGCAGGCCGTTGGCCATGCGATCCACCCCGCCCAGTCCGCGAAAGTGACCTTTGTGCGGAAGGCGCCAATGCATGCATTGATAGGCCAGATCGGCCAATGGATGGCCCAGTGTGCATAGCTCCCAGTCGAGTAGCGCTATGACTTTGGTGCGGCGCTGTGCAAAGATGATGTTATCTATGCGATAGTCCCCGTGAACGATTGAAGACGCTCCATCATCCGCCACAATATGATCGTTTAGCCAACCGATCAGCCAATCAGCGTCGGTCAGGACCTCAGTCTCAGCCGCCCTGTATTGTTTTGACCAACGCGCCAGTTGCCGTTCATAATAGTTTCCGGGTTTGCCAAAATCGGAAAGACCGACGGCATCGGGTTCAATTGAATGTAATGCGGCCAGAACGGCGTTCATCTCATCGTAAACCCCAGAGCGATCCGATTTGGAGAGTTCTGGTAGTGCCGGGTCCCAGTAAATTCGCCCTTCGACCATTTCCATTACAAAAAACATCGGACCTAGTGGTGTGCATTCTCCCGAAAGATGCAGCATTTTTGGCACCGGTACTTCTGTCTTTGCCAGGGCCTGCATCACCCGAAATTCCCGATCCACCTGATGCGCGGACTTCATCAGTTCCCCTGGCGGTTTGGCTCGTAAAACGAATTGCCTTCCCGCTGAGGTCAGTTTGTATGTCGGGTTCGATTGCCCGTCTGTAAATTTCTCGAATTGGTCCAGCCGATCAAACCCAACGATGTGAGCGGCCAAGTATTTCTCAAGCTCGGAGTGATCAAAAACATGCATGCATTGCGTTCCGTCGATCGCGTGGGCAGAGTGATTTGCAGTCATCCATCATTTGCACAAAACGTAAAGATGTCTCGCGCATCGAATCTGAAAGGCCTGAAATGGATATGAACTTTGCCATGCGTCCCGAAATGCGCGCCTTGCTTGCGCGTGTCACCGAGATGATCCGCGACGAGGTAGTGCCGCTTGAGGCAGAGTATCATGCTGAGATTAGCAAAGGAGATCGCTGGACCTACACACCACGCCAGGCTGAGATACTTGAAGGGCAGAAGGCCAAGGCCAAAGCCGCGGGTCTGTGGAATTTTTGGCTGACCGACAGCGAAAAAGGCATTGGGCTAAGCACCGTGGAATACGCGTATTTTGCCGAAGAAATGGGAAAGACTCCGTTGGGAGCCGAAGTGTTCAATTGCTCCGCGCCTGATACCGGGAACATGGAAGTGTTTGAGCGCTACGGTACACCGGCGATGAAAAAGCGCTGGTTGGCCGCTTTGTTAGCGGGGGAAATCCGGTCTGCCTATCTGATGACCGAGCCGGATGTTGCCAGTTCAGACGCGACGAATATTGCCATGTCTTGCGTGCGCGACGGCGATGATTACGTTCTGAACGGTGAGAAGTGGTGGGCGACCGGGGCTGGGGACCCGCGCTGCAAAGTATACATCGTGATGGTCAAAACCGCCGGTGAGGAAATGCCCAAACATCAACGACAGTCGATGATTGTGGTTTCTGCAGACACTTCGGGCATCGAAAAGCTGAGGCCGATGGAAGTTTATGGCCACGACGACGCGCCCCACGGCCACATGCACTTCCGCTTTACAGATGTTCGTGTCCCTGCCGAGAATCTCTTGCTAGGAGAAGGCCGTGGATTTGAAATTGCACAAGGCCGGCTTGGGCCGGGTCGCATTCATCATTGTATGCGCGCAATTGGTCAGGCAGAGGCGGCGCTGGAACAAATGTGCAGGCGTTCTTTGAGGCGCGAAGCATTCGGCAAACCTTTGGCTCAATTAGGCGCAAATTACGACATCATTGCAGAATGTCGGATGGAGATTGAAATGGCGCGACTCCTCTGCCTCAAGGCGGCGTGGTATATGGATCAGGGCGATAAACGTGCAGCTGCTCCTTGGATATCGCAGATCAAAGTCGTTGCGCCGAGGGTCGCGCTTAAAGTGATCGATGAAGCGGTGCAGATGCAGGGCGCGCAAGGTATTTCGCAGGACACACCGTTGGCGCAGGCTTGGATGCATGTGCGCACCTTGCGCCTCGCGGATGGACCGGATGCAGTGCACCGCCGGCAAGTCGCCCGGTCAGAATTGCGGCGATATACTCAGGAAAAAGTCTGACAATAACGTCGCAGTTTTGCGGTGTCTGCGGATCCGAGTTTTGCCATCGGATGAGTTTTTGTTGTCGGGCGCAGAACTTTTCCCGTAGGGTTGGCCCAATGGAACAAAGAAGGGCTGAAGCCCAATAAAAAGAGGGAACGTCACCATGAACAATGTAGTGCTGCTGGCAATTGATGGCAGTGAAGGATCAAGACGGGCTCTTGAACACGCGAGAAATCGAGCGAAGCTAGGCAATGCCAAAGTGCTGGTGGCTTATGTAATCGAATGGTCCCCGTATTCGTTCAACACGCCGGAAGAAAACGCCGCGCGCCACAGCCGCCGTGAAACTGAGTTGGAGCGTGCCAAGTCCACAATTATTGAGCCCGCAATGAAATTTCTTGAGATTAGCGACGTCGCCTGTGATAGCGTCGTACGTCACGGCCCCCCCGCTGAGACCATCCTGCAAATCGCAAAAGATGAAGACGTGGTCCAGATCGTCATCGGGCGACGAGGAGAATCCGGGATCAAGGCTTTGTTGTTTGGCAGTGTAGCAGCAAATCTTATTCAGACCTCACCGGTTCCTGTGCTGGTGGTGCCATAGCAACAGCAATACAAGCGGCCAAGTTGCAGTTCGTGCCCGGACATCGCTGAAAACAGCATGTTCCGGGTTGCGCCAACGCAGAAATACCAGCAACTCTGGCCCATGCCCACATCGACTTTGAATACAAAATTTGGACGGCTCGGTCTTGTTGAAGAGGACGGGGCAATTGTCAGCCTTAAGTGGAATGCGACCGACGATGGCGTTCCGACTGATCTGCTGCGTGACGGGATTGCACAACTGCGGGACTATGTCGAAGGCAAGCTTGAAGTGTTCGATCTGCCATTGCGGGTCATTGGATCAGAGTTTCAGCGGTCTGTTTGTGATCAGATTTTTGCAATACCTTATGGATACACAAAAACCTATGGCGAGATTGCCAAGGCGCTGGGTGCGCCCGCTCAGGCCGTCGGCAGCGCGTGTGGTGGTAATCCGATCCCGATCATCATTCCGTGCCATCGGGTGATGGGTGCAAGAGGGCTGACCGGTTTTTCAGGTGCGGGTGGGGTCGAAACCAAGGTAGCACTCTTACGGCATGAAGGGGCAGCAGGACTACTTATCTGATAGTAGCTCAGTGTCTGGATCCGGCAATTACTTTTCGGGAAAAAGCTGTTGCGCGATCCCGGCAAAGGTCAGGTAGATACTGGTTACAATTAGTCCCCAGTGGGCCCAACTTTGGGGATGAAAATCGACCCAGGCCGCCCATCCGGCAAAGAAGGTCCATGCTAGCGCCATTGGCAGAGTGAGGCTACGCCAACGCTCTGTGCGGACGGGGTGCACGAACTTCAGCGGCAGGAACATGGAGATTGCCAATGCCGTCACAAGAGCAAGGGATACCCAAAAATTGGGTTGCAACGCAAAGATGACCAAAACCAGCATATTCCAACATCCGGGAAAGCCGGAAAAGGAATTGTCTTTTGTTTTCATGCGAGTATCGGCGAAATACATAGCACTCGCAAAGGTGATGATGATGATTGCAAACCATCCGGTCCATCCGTCCATCAATCCCGATTTGAACAATGCGAAGGCAGGGATGAAGACATAGGTCAGGTAGTCGATGATCAGATCGAGCAGTACGCCATCAAATTCGGGGGCATTATTCTTTACGTGGTACCTTCTGGCCAACGGACCGTCTATTCCATCGACAAAGAAGGCAACGACAAGCCACAGGAACATCAAATCCCATTTTTCATCCGCCGCGGCCAGCATCGCCAGCATGGCAAAAACTGCTCCGGTAGCGGTGAAAAGATGAACGGCAAGAGCGCGGGTTTGAGCAGTCATGATGTTGTCATGACTCAAACTCGGTTCAGATGCAAAAGGAAAGGCCCGGCAAAACCGGGCCTCATCCAGTCTAATTCACTGGCGTTGTCAGTTCGACACGCGAACCTCTTCGACGGGATAAGCCAATGCATCCTGATCTTCCCAACCGATGTGACAGTCGTGACAGAAGCTCTGTTTGAATTTCATTGGCTTACCGTTTGGCTGCAACCCGCCATAGAGCCAGTCGTCTGTCTCCGGCGCGGCGCCCTTCTCGAGTTTTGTCATGAGAAACAGCGGCCCAACGCGTGCGGCTTTTTTCTTGATGCTTACTGTGATGCTCTCCTTGGCAAGAACGGACCCAACTGGCATTTCCACGCCTTCTTCTTCAAATTTGAGGTATTGGTCAGCAGCAGTCGGATTGGCAAACGTCAGCAGCAGCCGATTGCTGTGGGCGCCCTGAACGGCAGGCCGCGTCGCTGTGACAATCCAGTTGCGGTAGTTTTTGCCAATCGGATCGCCCTGTTTCGCGTAGCCCTCCGCCATCTCGTCTTTCAGGCAATCGTAAAGTGCATTGATCGCCGCCTCGTCAAGATCGAACGCATCCTCAACAGTAACAGCCTTACAATCTTGCGCGTGCCCCGCTGTCGCAAAGACTGAAAGCCCTGCGAACGCCGCGGCGAATAGAGTTATCTTTTTCAACTTTTGTCTCCCGAAACATTGTCTTCGTGTCCCGATCAAACGTCGCACATATTGAGGTACTTACAATGCACGAGATTGCACTTTTTGGTGAGGGTTCTTACAGGTCGAATGCAGTCAGGCACGTAAAACTGGAATGTTGCGAAGGACCGCTTTGCCGACCTAGCATCCGTGTTTAACTGTCTTGGCATGTCGGTTTGTCAGCCCCATGAGTATGCTATTGCTGAAAGCACCGTCGACACAAACAGCGTCAACGAGTTCACCTTCTCTGCTAAAGCCGATTTTTTTGTAGAAATCGGCGGCGTGCTGATTACTAGCAAAAACGGTGAGTTCGATGCGAGCGAAACCGCGGTCGAATGCCGCATTAATAGCTGCTTCCACAAGCGAACGACCAATCCCTTTGCCACGCCAATGCGGGAGCAATCCAATCTCCAATATCCCGACGTGTCGAAAAAGAGGTTTTTTAAGGCGAATGATCTCGCACCAACCAACTACTTCGCCAGAATTCGAAGCAACGAGTTGAGGGTTCTGATAATCAATGTTTCTCCGAACGTTTTCGGAAATTAACTCCATTGGAGGTGCCGCTAAGCTTCCGAGGTACTTTTTCTCTTTTGCCACTATGTCAAAGGCGCGATGTAGGCCATCGACATGACGCTCTGCTACAGCATGGATAGTCACGTCCATGAAAAGGGGATCTCTTTCTTGGTTTGATCTTTCAACGGGCTAGCACAAACCATGTCTCGCCGATATGGAACCATGTGGTTTCGGTCAATTTGGGCACGGGGTTTCAAGCCGCTTCAGCCCAATTGATTGATTGTACGAATTCCGGATCTGTCGCCAATCGATCGTGCGAAAGTTTACGTTACTGTCGCAATAAGCTTTCTAAGCCTTGGGGTGGGTCCGGTCATAAACCTCCATGAGACGGGCAGTATCAACAGCGGTATAGGCTTGGGTCGTGGACAGAGAGGCATGGCCAAGCAGTTCCTGAATGGCGCGCAGGTCTCCTCCAGCTGATAGCAAGTGGGTCGCAAAACTGTGGCGCATAGCATGGGGCGTCGCGGTTGCCGGCAAACCCAGTTGCATCCGGGCTGCGGCCATGGATTTTTGAATGGCGCGCGGGTTAAGAGCACCACCGCGGACGCCTCGAAACAAAGGTGCATCTGCGCCAAGTGTGTGTGGGCAAAGGCGAGTATAGCTATTTACTGCTTCACGTGCGGCGTTCAGCACTGGAACGATGCGCTCCTTGCCACCTTTGCCAACAATCCGCAAAACATCCGGCAATGGTGTATCTTTGCCTTTCAATCCCAAAGCCTCTGATATCCGCAGCCCGCAGCCATATAGTACCGTCACCACGGCGACATCGCGTGCAGCAACCCAGTCGCTTTGGCTCTGCAGTTCGACAGTATCGATCATCGCCCGTGCAGCGTCTTCTGCCAGCGGACGTGGTAATTTCTTTTGAAACTTGGGTGATCTTGCTGACAAGACGGCCGTCGCTTCAAACCCTTCTCTCTCGGCGAGCCAACCATAAAATGTCTTTACCGCTGACAATTTACGCGCCAGAGAACGAGCGCCAGTGCCACTGCCACGCATGTGCGCCATCCATGACCGCATGTCCCTGACGCAGATGTTTGCCAATGCGCCAAGGCCCTGAGATTGTCCGCGATGGGTCGTCATAAAAGAAAGGAATTCCGCAACATCGCCCTGATAAGCCGTAATTGTGTTGGCCGCCGCACCTTTAAGTGATTTTTGCGCGTCCAGCCAAAGGGCCAGAGCATCCCGCGCAGCGGGGGATATCAGGCTCACGCCAGCCAGCGGCGCATCGCCCGTTCAAACACACCTGCAAAGAACGCCAGCAAATCCGTACCCTGCTGAGGAGAGAACTGTTTGGCATCCTGAGATCCAACGGCAAGCATGCCGGGCAATCGTCCGGAACCAAAGTCGAGCTTCAATGCTGCCTCAGATTTGATGTCTTTTGCTCGGTCGCCATAGATTTGGGCCGACGCTTCCTGCACCTGTCGCAGTGTAACCGGGCGCACCGCGTCACCGCGTCCTGAACTCAGATAGCCAACAACAAACCCCGGTTGTGCGACACTTAGCACGCCGGTAAGACGGGCAGCGGCCGGATCATTGGTACCCTCCGCAGATTCCAACACCAAAGTGACAGCGTCCACCCTAAGGATATCAGCAACTTCTCCATCTAGGTCCCGCAGAAACTCTTCAAATTCGACGGCATCCAGCATTCGCAGAATTGCCCGGTGGATTTGATTGGTCCCTGAAAGGTTTTCATAAGCGGCGGCGATCACGCTGCGATTGGTATCTTCAAGACGATCCAGCCGTGCCTCGAGCCGCTCCATCGCGATCCCGCGAAGATCCACGATGTTGCCGCCCATCGCTTTTTCATTAGCGGAAACAAGTGCTTGCATGACGTCATGATCATTCAGGACGGCGCCAGGTTGCGCAATAATAGCTTGACGCACGGTATCCGCCATTTTTGATGAGTTGCTCATACCTACCTCATACCGAATTGACTGTGCAAAGCATAGGTCAGAGAATTTTCTGACCTGTTTTTTCCCAATCAGCCAAGAAGGCCTCTAGTCCGGACTTGGTCAGCGGATGGTCGGCCAGTTTCTTGATCACGCCGGGAGGCGCAGTAATAACATCGGCGCCAATAAGGGCGCTTTGAGTGATGTGATTGACCGTACGGATTGACGCGGCGAGAATTTCAGTTTCGAAACCAAAGTTGTCGTAAATTGTGCGAATGTCGGCGATCAGGTCCATACCATCAACGTTGATGTCGTCAAGCCGCCCAATGAACGGACTGATGAACGTTGCCCCGGCCTTGGCTGCCAACAGCGCCTGATTGGCTGAGAAACATAAGGTTACGTTGACCATGTTGCCTTCGCCTGACAGGGTTTTGCAGGCCTTAAGTCCCGCCCAGGTCAGTGGAACTTTGACAGTTATGTTGCTCGCAATCCTGGCAAGCTTGCGCCCCTCAGCAATCATTTCGTCGGCATCGGTCGCGACCACTTCAGCACTGACCGGCCCATCGACGAGGTCGCAGATTTCTTTGGTCACTTCCAGAATGTCGCGGCCCGATTTCATGATCAGCGATGGGTTCGTTGTTACCCCGTCAACCATCCCCAGATCATTCAGTTCAGCAATTTCCTTGATCTCTGCGGTGTCGACGAAAAATTTCATGTGCTTGAGGTCCTTTGGTGGGTTGGCGAGCGTTGGAGTTGGCTTTACCTCATGATCTGCGATGCTGAAACCCTGAAATCATCTGCGAGGCTGCGTGGACGACCCGGAATTCTTTGACCAAGGTGATCTGATCGGAGTGCTGACCGCGCAGCCGCTGGATCGGATTCTGGATTACAAAGCGCCCGAAGGCGGATGTCAGCGTGGCGCATTTGTTGAGGTTCCGCTGGGGCCACGCAAGGTTCTGGGGGTGGTCTGGGGCCCCGGCAAAGGCGACTTCGACTTGGCTCGAATCCGATCCGTCATTCGCGTTTTGGATGCCGCCCCGATGCGCGAAGAGATGCGCGATTTCCTGCGCAGAGCGGCAGAATATACCCTGACGCCGATGCCAGCGATGTTGCGCCTTGCAACCCGAGCGCCAGGTCTCGGTGATCCGCCATCAATGCGAAAAGTGTACAGACTGGGCAAGGGCGCGCCCGATCGCGCGACATCGGCACGAACCCGGGTTATCGAAGTATTAAATGAATACGGTGGCCTGTCGTTCACTCTTAAGGAACTGGCTGAGACGGCGGGTGTGTCCGGATCAGTTGTCAAAGGTCTTGTCGGGCAAGGTGTCGTGGCAGAGGAAGACAGCCCGCGCGATATGCCATTTGCACGACTGGATCCAACAATGCCTGGCAAAACCCTTACCGCTGATCAGGCGGCCGGAGCAGAAATCCTGAGCGCGGCGGTACGCAGTGGCAGCTACGGAACGACGCTGCTGCGTGGCGTTACCGGATCAGGCAAGACCGAGGTTTATCTCGAAGCAGTTGCAGAGTGTTTGCGCATGGGCAAGCAGGCGTTGGTGCTCTTGCCGGAAATTGCTCTTACGGCCGAATTTCTTACCCGAGTTCAAGCGCGTTTTGGTGCGCGACCTGCCGAATGGCATTCGGGCGTGACAATGACAGAGCGTCGTCGCACGTGGCGGATGATCGGGCAAGGCGGCGCGCAGTTGGTTGTGGGTGCCCGTTCCGCTTTGTTCCTACCATTTCAGCAGCTTGGTGTGATTGTTGTCGATGAAGAACACGATACGTCCTACAAACAGGAAGACGGTGTACTATACAATGCACGTGACATGGCCGTTCTGCGGGCCTCAATTTGCGGCGCGCAGGCCGTGTTAGCATCGGCAACGCCGTCGCTTGAAAGCTGGGCGAATGCCCAGGCGGGAAAATATGACAGATTGGAACTGACGACCCGTTTTGGTGTCGCGGTGATGCCGGACATACAGGCCGTTGATATGCGATTGGAAACGTTACCCTCTGATCGCTGGGTATCTCCGACTTTACAAAAAGCTGTGGGAGATCGGATAGCAATTGGTGAACAATCGCTCTTGTTCATCAACCGGCGCGGCTATGCGCCGATTACTTTGTGTCGGGCGTGCGGCCATCAGATTGGGTGCGATCAATGTGACGCGCGCATGGTCGAGCACAGGTTTTTGAAACGGTTGGTGTGCCATCAATGCGGTGAAAGCAAACCGATGCCTGTCGTCTGCCCGTCTTGCGAGGCGGAAGATCGGCTTGCACCGGTCGGACCGGGCGTCGAACGTCTGGGTGAGGAAGCGGCGGCTCTTTTCCCCGAGGCGCGTATCTCTACCCTCAGTTCTGACATGTTTGGCAGTGCGCGTGCACTCAAGGCAGAACTTGAAGATATCGCGCAAGGTGGTGCCGACATTATTATTGGCACGCAATTGGTTGCAAAAGGTCACAATTTCCCTCTTTTGACCCTTGTGGGCGTGATTGATGCGGATCTCGGTTTGCAGGGATCTGATTTGCGTGCAGCGGAACGCACGTTCCAATTGATGAGGCAAGTCGCAGGGCGTTCGGGTCGGGCAGAAAAATCCGGCATGGCGCTGATGCAGACTTATCAGCCGGATCATCCAGTGATCCGCGCCATTCTGGCTGGCGATGAAGAAGGATTCTGGAGCGCTGAAGCAGCGGAACGCGCGCATGCGGGTGTTCCACCTTATGGTCGCATGGCAGGCATCATCCTGTCGTCGCAGGATGTCGCGAAAGTGTTTGATCTGGGGAACGAAATGGCCCGCCGGGATGCCCCGCTCAGGCAAATAGGCGCACAGGTTTTTGGTCCGGCACCTGCGCCAATTGCACGTATCCGTGGGCGACATCGGGTGCGATTGCTTGTAAAGGCAGATAAGGCAGCGCCTCTGCAAGATGCCGTTGCACGCTGGATTGGCCAGTTCAACCTGAAAGGCGATTTGCGATTGGCTGTCGATATCGATCCACAGAGTTTTTATTGACCTATTTCCATCTCGGGATGCCTCTACCGTCTCGTTTCTGCGATCGAGCGAGGGCCGATTTGCAGGTCAATTGTGCAAAAATGCACCTCGCCAGCGCTCCGCGATAGGCCTATGAGACAAAGTATGGCCCGTATTGTTCCTCTTGCTGATGCGATTTCTCTGCCGCTGTGGCGTCGCCCCATCGTTCTGTTATTTCTGATGGCTGCAGCAATGCCGATTGCCTTTTCAACATGGTCTGCACTGCTCAATAACTTTGTTGTTGAAGTGGCGAATTTCGATGGAGCTGATATCGGTCTGCTGCATAGCGTCCGAGAAATCCCGGGTTTTTTAGCCGTTGGTGTAATAGCGATCATCATCTTTGTGCGGGAACAAGTACTTGGGCTGGTTTCATTGGCGCTGTTGGGCGTTGCGACGGCGATCACCGCATGGTTCCCATCTTTAGGCGGTATCCTGACCATCACCATGCTCAGCTCAATTGGGTTCCATTATTACGAAACCGTCAACCAATCCTTGCAGTTGCAATGGCTGGACAAAGCAAAGGCACCGCAAATCCTGGGCTGGCTGGTTGCTGCAGGATCGGCGGCTACCCTCGCATCATACGGATTGATCGTATTATTGTGGGAGCCGTTGGGTCTGACCTACAACATCGTTTATATGCTGTCTGGTGGCGGGGCGGCGGCAATTGCCCTGTTCTGCCTGTTCGCCTACCCACAGTTTGAAGCGCCTAATCCACAAGTCAAACGCCTTATCTTGCGCCGTCGTTATTGGCTCTACTACTCTTTGCAATTCATGTCCGGCGCCCGGCGACAGATTTTTGTGGTTTTTGCAGGCTTCATGATGGTCGAGAGATTTGGATTCGAGGTGCATGAGGTCACGACGCTTTATCTGGTCAATTTGTTGGCCAATATGATTTTGGGTCCGTTCATGGGTAAAGCCGTCAGCGTATTTGGCGAGCGCAACACCTTGTGCTTTGAATATGTCGGCCTGATTGTCGTGTTTCTGGCTTATGGCGGCGTTTACTTCTTTGGTTGGGGTGTGGTTCTAGCGGCGGTTCTTTATGTCGTGGACCACTTGTTTTTTTCTCTCGCGCTTGCCCTCAAAACCTATTTCCAGAAAATCGCCGACCCGGGCGATATCGCGCCCACGGCGGCGGTGGCGTTTACCATCAGCCATATTGCTGCGGTTTTTCTTCCGGTCGGTCTGGGGCTTTTATGGCTGATATCGCCGGGTGCTGTCTTTGCTCTAGCAGCGGCAATGGCGGGGGTGTCCTTGGCGCTGGCTTTGATGATCCCGCGCCATCCGGAGCCGGGGAACGAAACCATCTTTTCCCGATTTGCACCCGCTGCGGCCCAATAGACTATGGCACAAGGCCGGTTCCTGACCGGTTCCACGATGGGCCATGTCGCCCGGATGACGGCGACGGGTGCGCTGGGCATAACCTTTGTCTTTCTGGTTTATGCCGCAAATCTGTTCTGGATTTCAAAGCTGGGTGATCCGCGGTTTGTTGCCGCGATTGGTTTTGCATTTGCGATCCAGTTTTTTTCGGTATCGTCTGGCGTCGGGTTATTGATTGCGGCGACGGTTCTTGTCTCGCGCACCATCGGACAGGGTGATCCGGCCAAGGCACGGCGGCAGGCAGGCAGCGCCTGCGCGTTTGGATTAACTACACAATTTTGCATGGCGGGTATGATTATCCTTTTCCGGTACGAGATTCTGGATCTCGCAGGCGCTAAAGGCGAAACCTTGCACTTGTCTGCGCGGTATCTGGTCCTCACGTTACCATCTCTCAGTTTTATGGTGATTGGACTTGTAGCAAGTGGCGTGTTGCGAGCGGATGGCGATGGCAAACGGGCGATGTATGTGACCCTGGTGTCCGGCGCCATAGCGATCTTTGCGGACCCATTCTTCATTGTCTGGCTCGGTCTTGGGCTGGACGGGGCGGCGATCAGCCAGAATATTTTTCGGATAGTGATGATGGGTACCGCTCTCTTTTTCACAACTCGTTTGCATGATCTTATTGACTGGCCGAACTGGAGCAGTATGCGCTTCGGCTTTTGGAGTTTTGCCATCATTGCGGTACCAGCAATTCTGACACAGATGGCAACACCATTTGGAAACTACGTACTGACTTCGGTATTGTCGCAGTTTGGTGACGAAGCCGTTGCGGGGTGGGCCGTCGTCAGCAGGCTCACCGTTGTGACCTTTGGTGGTATTTTTGCATTGGCCGGTGCAATTGGCGGTATTTTGGCCAGAACTACGGGGCAGGGAGGTATGATCGTCTGGTTACGACTTACCGTGATGCGATGGTATTCTGTTTGGTGTACACGTTGATCGCCCGTGGGCTGCCGGCAGCCAGTACGTCAGTGGTTGGAGCCGCCTTCGGTCTGACCCGGACGGGCTGGAGGTGCTGGCAGCCTTCACTTTTGTTGGTGCTGGCGCATTCCTGTTCACAGGTGCGTTTTTCGCCTCAAGCGCTGCCATTAATACGTTGGGAAAACCCGCGCGCGCAACGATACTGACTTGGATGCGAGACGGCGTGCTGACGCTACCCTTCGCGGTCTGGTTGGCGGGACTTGCCGGTGCGGTCGGGGTGATCTATGCGCAGGCAATGCTGGGGGTTGGTGTCGGCATTGTCGCGGCTCTTTGGGGCTGGCACTTTGTCTGGCATATTGGCGACGCGCCACCAAGTCTTGAACTGGAAACGCGCCGTGGCTGGCGCGACATAAATCGTTATCGGAGACGCTGAAAATGACATTTACCGCGCTTACGACGCTGGCTGGAAAGGCGAAGGCGGAAGGCCTGGGCGAGGCCGTCGAACGGTTGAAGCCTGAGCCAACGGGAATAGGCGTTTTCGAGGTAGAGGACGATTCTGGGCTCTGGGAAATCGGGTGCTATTTTACTGAAAAGCCGGATGAAGCGGCACTGGCCGTGCTGGCGGCAGCTTTCGATGCAAAACCTTTCACTGTATCCGAACTGCCCGAAACCGATTGGGTCGCGCATGTCAGGCGTGAACTGAAACCGGTCGTTGCGGGCCGGTTTTTTGTCTATGGCAGCCACGATGCCGACAAGGTGCCGACGGATGCGGGCGTCGAACCGCTTTTGATTGAGGCGGCGATGGCTTTCGGCACGGGACATCACGGAACGACGCTTGGTTGCCTGCGGGCGCTGGACGCGTTGATCATTGGAGGGTTTGTTGGCAAGTCAGTGGCCGACATCGGTTGCGGCACGGCCGTTCTTGCCATGGCTGCAGCCCGGACGTGGCCGGCGCGAATTCTGGCCAGTGACATCGATCAGGTCACGGTCGACGTCGCGGTGGCCAACCTGCGCGCCAACGATTTGGAGGGCCGCGTGAAATGCATCGAGGCGGCGGGGTTTGATCACCCCGAACTGAGTTCAGCAGCACCGTTCGATCTGGTCTTTGCCAATATCTTGAAAGGGCCGCTCATTGCCTTGGCACCCGATCTTGCTGCGCACATGGTCCGCGATGGCTTTGCGATTCTATCTGGAATCCTGAATGAACAAGCTGACGCGGTGATATCTGTTTATGCACGGAATGGATTTAATCTTATTGTAAGAGACGAGATTGTTGAATGGACGACGCTAACATTGCAAAAAAAACGACCCTAACTTATTGTTATTGATCCGTTTTGATGTTGCTGCCCACTTTTTGCCACAATTCAAACGTAGTTTTTAATGCACTGTTTCGGGGGAAATGCTTGGAGGTTTTTATGGTGAACGCGCATAGACTCTTTAAAGAGCGGCTGCACCGTTTGGCACGCAAACATCACGCCATGGGTAAAGGCTACGTCATGCGGCTTATGCCCGATGGATTGATGGTTCCTGAACCGGTCAGGCTGCGTATTGAACTGCCCTACAGAGTTACGACCTTACTGATCGTGGCCTTGTTGGTGTTCAAGGGCTTCTTGATCGCTTCCCTCGGCACGCAACCCTATCAGGATCGCTTATTCACCCTTGATGGCGGCACACTTGTCGAACAAGCTGGTGCATGGATCATGCAACCGGACAGAATTTCGGTGTTCATTGCAGACCGGATATCATTAGTGCTTCAATAAACCCGTCGACGCGCCCCGCACGTTGAATGCCTCCCCTCCAGGTTGGCTTAGAAATGCGAAAGCCGCGAAGTCTGTTAGGGACGACGCGGCTTTTTAATTACTGCTTTCACTTCTGGGCGTTTTCAGAAACGCGACTGTGTGTTTGCAACGACATCAATGTCGCCGCGAACGAGGCCGATATCGTCCAGTTCACGATCGGTCAATTGTCCAAGTGAGTTGCGGGTAACGCGCGCATCATTCCATGCGGCGAACATGCCGGAGAGAGATGAAACAACGGATCCGATACGGGCTGTGAAGCCGGTGGCGCCGTAGGAGGTGCGGGTGGTGTCAAATGCTGCCATTTTCTCGTTTCCTTTGTTTGAGAGTTAGCGTTGTGTTGTTCGTCTGAAGGGCATTTATGCCTCCGAATTTGACTCAGCAAGACGCGTTATTGCATGTTTGATATGCGTTAGATGCATAGCTTGAAATATGGCGTAAATGTATGTAATATTTGCCTAAAATTGCCATGTTTTGCGTCGTAATTGTGCATGCATTTGACGCTTTTGAAACGTTCTGTGGTGCACGTGTCAATTGAAACGTCTTTTTGACAAATTGTTGAAACGCTTGGCGTTTGTTCGCGTTTCGTGCTAGTGCATCAAAAAAGCAACAAATTGCGTAAGGCAGGGCAGATATGCGGGTAATCGGGATTGATCCTGGCTTACGAAATCTCGGTTGGGGTGTTATTTCGGTTGCGGGTAGCCGCATCACGCATGTAGCAAACGGGGTCTGCAGATCCGAGGGTCAGGATCTGGCGCGGCGATTGCTGTCGCTGCATACCCAACTCAGCGTTGTAGTCGCGGAATATAAGCCCGATACGGCAGCAATTGAACAGACCTTTGTGAACAAGGATGGCGCTGGGACGCTCAAATTGGGGCAGGCACGTGGTATCGCGATGCTGGTCCCGGCGCAGGCGGGGCTGACAATTGGCGAATACGCCCCCAACACAGTCAAAAAAACGGTGGTCGGGGTTGGCCACGCTGACAAGACGCAAATCGATCATATGGTGCGAATGCAACTGCCCGGTATCGAAATCGCCGGACCCGATGCAGCTGACGCACTGGCAATTGCGATCTGCCATGCGCACCATGGCCGGACGGCAGGTGTGCTGGCTGCGGCAATACAAAAGGCAAGTGCATGATTGGAAAAATATCGGGACGCATTGAATATCGGGCGGCCGATCACGTGTTGATCGACGTGCGTGGAGTTGGGTATCTGGTCTATTGCTCTGAGAGGACCTTGGCCGGGTTACCTGCGGCAGGCGAAGTCGCTGCGATATATACCGATCTTTTGGTCCGTGAGGATCTTTTGCAGCTGTTTGGGTTCGCGACGTTGATCGAAAAGGAATGGCACCGCCTTTTGATGTCTGTTCAGGGAGTGGGGGCCAAGGCATCGCTGGCCATTCTGAGTGCTCTTGGTACGGATGGGGTGGGGCGGGCGATAACTTTGGGTGACTGGAATGCAGTAAAAGCTGCAAAAGGAATTGGTCCAAAGATTGCGCAGCGCATCGTCCTGGACCTGAAAGATAAGGCGCCCGGCGTGATGGCAATGGGCGGTGGGATGGCCGCTGCTCTGGGTACGGCAGTATCCGATGCCAGCAACGAAATCTTAGAACCTGCCATTTCAGCGGTTGCACCGGTCGGATCACCATCGGCACAGGCAGAGGCGCTTTCGGCACTTTCAAACCTCGGCTATTCGCCGGGCGAAGCGGCGGCCGCAGTCGCTCAGGCCGCTGGTGAACAGCCGGAGGCCCCCACGCCTGACTTGATCCGGGCTGCATTGAAACTGCTGGCTCCAAAGGGGTAGAATGGATGCATCGCTGTTTAGCCGGACAGGCGTATCCACATAGGGCACGACAGAATGAACGACGCTGATCCTCTTTTGCGCCCTGAATCCCAGCCCGAGGATTATGATCGGGCGTTGCGTCCGCAGCTCCTTGACGATTTTGTCGGACAGGCCGAGGCTCGTGCCAACCTGCGCGTCTTCATACAATCTGCCCGTATGCGTAACGAGGCCATGGATCACACGCTGTTTCACGGTCCTCCCGGTCTAGGCAAGACGACCCTTGCGCAAATCATGGCACGTGAATTGGGCGTTGGGTTTCGCATGACATCAGGGCCAGTTCTGGCCAAAGCCGGGGATTTGGCGGCAATTCTCACTAATTTGGAAGCCCGCGATGTGCTGTTCATTGATGAGATTCATCGACTGAATCCAGCGGTGGAAGAAGTGCTTTATCCGGCTCTGGAAGATTTTGAACTGGATCTTGTAATTGGAGAGGGCCCCGCAGCGCGGACCGTCCGGATCGAATTGCAGCCCTTCACACTTGTTGGGGCGACGACGCGCATGGGGTTGTTGACGACCCCTTTGCGCGATCGTTTTGGCATTCCAACACGATTGCAATTTTATACTGTCGATGAGTTGCACAAGATCGTAACCCGCAATGCCGCCAAGCTCGGTGCACCTGCCGACGATGAGGGGGCGCGCGAAATCGCGAAGCGTGCACGCGGGACACCACGGATCGCCGGTCGCCTTTTGCGGCGAGTGGTGGATTTTGCTGTCGTTGAAGGAGACGGAAAGGTGACACAAGCCCTTGCCGATCGGGCGCTGACGCGTCTTGGGGTCGATTTGCTTGGCCTTGATGGCGCAGATCGTCGCTATTTGCGGCTGATTGCCGAAAACTATGCAGGCGGACCCGTTGGCATTGAAACAATGTCGGCTGCCCTATCCGAAAGTCGCGACGCACTGGAAGAAGTGATCGAACCTTACCTGCTGCAACAGGGGCTGTTACAGCGCACGCCACGCGGCCGGATGCTGGCGCCCAAGGCGTGGACACATCTGGGTATCGTGCCTCCAAAAAACCAAAGCGATTTGTTTGGGTAAGCCCGGATGCCATTCGCGAGAAATTTGGTGGCCATGCAAAGGAGCCGGTCGTGAACCCTGAGCAGGTAGAAGCGCTGTTCACCCGAGAGGATGGTCAGTTTGTGTTCGCGCGATGGGGGCGTCCGATCGCACCGGTGGTGTTTGGCGTTGAGGATGAGACGCTTGGCATGATCAAGGGCGGATTGAAGGCAGTCATCGAACTGGCTGGCCACGACATTGCTGAAACTGACCCGGAACTTGGCAGCAATCTCATGATATTTTTCCTGCGAGATTGGCAAGAGCTTTTGGATGTACGCGATCTGGCGGAGTTAATCCCCGAACTTCCGACTGTTGTCGCGCGCCTCGAAAAAGCAGCTGGGCGACAATACCGGGCGTTTCGCTTTGACGCAGCGGGTGCGGTCAAGGCCTGTTTCGTTTTTTTGCGCATGGATGAAGTAATGCTGAACATACCGGTTGATACCTTGGTACTTGACCAGTCGGTTCAGGCGATCCTGTTGTGGTCGGAACGGGCATTTAGCTCCACTTCGCCGCTCGCCGCTTTGCCGGATGGAACCTCCGTAATTCGACCTGAAATTGCTGATGTGATCCGGGCGGCCTATCACCCTACGCTGCCGAGTGCCGCACGCGATCCATCCCACGCGCTGCGTCTTTATGCCAGGCTAAGCGGCTGATTGATGACGCCAGTGCTTAATGGCGCCACTTACGGAAGAAGGTTCGGGGTACATCCGATAACATCGTTTACTTATCGTCAAAGCCGCGCTGAGCGGCCCCACTCGAGTGGCCCAAATTGAAAATTCGGGTTTCCTGCTGTTCAGCACAAGATACAATCAGCGGGCTAGGCATGCGCTCATGAAGGAATTCGCTGCCGCCTCGACCAAACCGATCCAATAAGAAGGATGCTATGACCGAGAACACTCCACATTTATTTCCAGTCCGCGTGTATTATGAAGATACGGACATGGCAGGCATTGTTTATTACGCCAATTACCTGCGCTTCATAGAGCGCGCGCGCAGCGACTGGGTGCGTTCAATCGGCATTGATCAGAACAAAATGAAATTGATGGATGGCCTCGTTTTTGCAGTGCGTCGGGTTGAGGCCGACTATGTCGCTCCGGCGCATTTCGATGATGAGTTGACTATTGAAACACAAACCCAGAGTGCTGGCGCAGCGCGGCTGATACTGCAACAGGATATCCGGCGTGGCACTGACATTATTTTTTCAGCAATCGTCACAATTGTTTGTATATCGGAACGCGGCAAACCAGCTCGCTTGCCGACCAACATTCGTACTTCGCTTGGATGATGTGACGCATCGCGCACGCTTGTATTTTAGAGCAACTATCGCGAGCGTCCAATGCACAGTATCTGGAAGTCGCTGACACATTTTCGTCGTTGACTTTCCTCAGGTTGAACACATACGTAATTTACAACTTTTGGAAAATTCTAGCGGTGGGAAGTTTGCTTATGCTTCGAGTATTAATGGTTATTGCAGCTTGTTTATTCAGCAGCATGGCTTCTGCGGCTACGCTAAAGAGCATTGACCTAGTGTTACGCCTTGATTCGATTGGATTTGGCGGCGTCACGATTTATGGCAGTGGCCCCAGCCCGACACGCCAAATCAGTTTTTTGAACGCTAACAACGGCCCAATTGGAATTGCTAAACAGCAACCAGTTTTTACTGTCGGTCAGTATGTTACACAAACCGCTACGTTCAATAAGAAAACTGGACAAGTAAGCTCGTGCTACACTGGCAGCATTTCATGTACCAACGCGTTTGGGAGCTTGAAAGGACAAACCTTCACGTTCGGTGATGGATCTAGCCAGACGCCGTGGGGGGATTTCTCGCTCAGTGGCGGAACAAAAGTTGGAGACAAGGTTACGCTGGCAACGTTTTCGGGGGCGCTCAGTTTTGGTAGCCTGGTCGGAGGCGAATTCGTCAGCTGGGATTCATTTGTGCATAATTTTACTGTTGTAAAAAACAACGGGAAAAAGAATGGACCAAAGGTCGCGGGTGTCAGCGTTGTTCCAGTCCCAGCCTCTATTATATTTCTCGTCGCTGGTCTGGGTGGTTTGGGACTGATAGCACGTCGCAGGAAAAAAGCCGTTTAATCAATATTCACATTGAGATTGAAGAGCGCTCCATTGGGGCGCCCTTGTACAGTCTGATCAGCCTCGAGGACGATTGCGCTGCTGACGAGGTCTGCTATGACGCGGTTGGTAATTTCTGATCTGGCGGATAGTGCGCGAAATGGACCACTTTTTATACCACAACGGGGCGCTTTGCGCCGAAGATGTGGCCATCAGTGAAATCGCCGCGGCGGTTGGCACGCCATTTTATGTCTATTCAACGGCCACGCTGCTGCGCCACTTTGCGCTTTTTGACGAGGCGCTTGACGGGATCGATCATCTGGTTTGCTACGCGATGAAAGCGGCAAGCAATCAGGCGATTCTGAAAACGCTGGCGAATGCGGGCGCAGGTATGGATGTGGTCTCGGGCGGAGAATACCTGCGTGCGAAAGCAGCAGGAATATCGGGTGACAAGATTGTGTTTTCCGGGATCGGCAAGACCGCACAAGAAATGCGCCTCGCGCTCGAGGGCGGAATACGCCAATTCAACGTCGAATCCGAACCTGAGATGGAAGCCCTTAATGCGGTCGCATTGTCTTTGGGGAAGATCGCTCCGGTCACGATCCGGGTAAATCCGGATGTTGATGCTAAAACCCATGCCAAAATTGCCACCGGGAAGTCGGAAAACAAATTTGGTATTCCCATAGCGCGTGCGCGCGAAGTTTATGCTCTGGCAGGTGCGATGAAGGGCTTGGACGTGATCGGGATAGACGTTCACATCGGCTCGCAGCTGACAGACCTCGCACCGTTTGAGCTGGCTTATGAGAAGGTCGCCGAACTGACGGAACAACTGCGTGCAGACGGCCATGACATCCGGCGTCTTGATCTGGGTGGGGGGCTTGGTATTCCCTATGCGCGTTCGAACGAAGCACCACCATTGCCGTTGGAGTATGGCACGCTGATCAAGAAATGTGTGGGTCATCTTGGGTGCGAAGTCGAGATTGAGCCGGGCAGGCTGATTGCAGGAAATGCAGGTTTGATGGTCAGCGAAGTCATCTATTTGAAATCAGGTGAAGGACGCGATTTCCTGATTCTGGATTCCGCGATGAACGATTTGATACGCCCGGCAATGTATGAGGCGCATCACGACATCATTCCGGTGACCGAACCGGTCGCGGGCTGTGAACAGCGGCCCTATGACATCGTGGGGCCGGTGTGCGAATCCGGAGATACTTTTGCTAAGCAACGCATGATGCCAAACCTCAGTTCTGGGGACCTTGTCGCATTTCGCAGCGCTGGCGCCTATGGTGCTGTCATGAGCAGCGAATACAATACAAGACCTATGATTCCGGAAGTTTTGGTGAACAAGGATCAATTTGCGGTTATTCGCGCACGCCCGACCTTTGACGAAATGATAAATCGGGATACCATTCCGGAGTGGCTGTAACGCAATTCCGCGTTTCCTGCCGCCGGAGAACCTGATGGCGTCTTTTTCCCGGCATGATATGCGACGCAGCCTTGCGGGCTTGCGCTGGCCATTGCGATTGACGCAGGTCGGTATGATTGCCGAGCAGGTGTTGCGCTGTTTTTGGCCGCTTATTGCGCTGGTTCTTGGCGTGCTCGGTATTCTGATGCTGGGGCTACAAGATATGTTGCCGTTGGAAATTTTCTGGGGCGGCGTGGGTATTTTTGCGGTCACGCTGCTCATCGCGTTGATCACTGGCGCGCGGCGTTTCATCTGGCCGACGCGGGCATCAGCGTTGCATCGTTTAGATGCGACAATGACGGGACGGCCGATTCAGGCGCTGTTGGATACCGCCGCCGTTGGATCGGATGATCCCGATGCGATGGGGGTCTGGCGGGCGCATCAGGCCCGCATGGCTGAAAGGGCAGAGCAGGCCAAAACAGTTCAGCCGGATCTGCGGATTGCAGGCCGCGATCCATTTGCTTTGCGCTATTCGGCCTTGTTGGTTTTTGTGGTGGCTTTGTTGTTTGGATCGATTTGGCGCGTTGGCAGCGTAACTACGCTCGCCGCTGGGGCTGTTCCTGTGGCGAGTGGTCCCACATGGGAGGGTTGGGTTGAATCCCCGCGGTATACGGGCCGACCGACGCTCTACCTAAACGACATTGCGAGTCCGACACTAGACGTCGCTCAGGGCAGCGTGATAACCCTGAGGCTTTACGGCGAAGTCGGTGCGCTGAACGTTTCTGAAACGGTTTCCGGCACGCCGGTTGATGCAACGCAGGATGCCTCGGAACTTTCCCAGGAATTTGTCGTCGACCGGAACGGAGCATTGAAAATCGAAGGCGCCGGAGGGCAAAGCTGGACAATTCACGTCATTCCAGATGCGTCTCCGAAAGTCGCAATTGCGGGGGTGGCTGAAGCCACAGCCGTTGGTGAGATAACACTCCCGTTCACGGCAATGGATGATTACGGTGTTGAACTTGGCTTTGCCCGTATTGAACTGGATCTGGACGCGGTGGACCGTCGCTACGGGCTCGAAATAGCGCCTGATCCGCGCGAACCTGTCATCGTGCCGTTACCTACGCCGATCACGGGTGACCGGCGTGAGTTCACTGAAAACCTGATTGATGATTTTTCTCAGCACGCATTCTCTAACCTTCCGGTGACCGTTACGCTGAATGTGCAGGACGCGATTGAACAGGATGGGAAGGCTGCCCCCGAATACATGGTTCTGTTGGGGCGGCGCTTTTTTGATCCGATGGCAGCGGCGATCATAGAACAAAGACGTGATCTTTTGTGGGCGCGCGCCAATGCAAATCGGGTGGCACAACAGTTGCGGGCGATTTCCCACCGGCCCGATGATATATTTCGCTCGGAAACCGCATATCTGCGCCTGAGGGTGATCTTGCGCCGCATCGAAGCTTTGGCCAAATACGATCTCAAACCAGAGCAACAAAGCGAGATCGTGCAGGCGCTTTGGGATTTGGCGATATTGTTGGAAGAAGGCGACCTTAGCGACGCTTTGGAACGTTTGCGCCGGGCGCAGGAACGGCTTAGCGAAGCTATGAAAAACGGCGCGTCAGATCAGGAGATCGCTGAGTTGATGCAGGAGTTACGCGAGGCCAGTGACGATTATATTCGCCAATTGTCGCGGCAGGCTGAACAGGATGGAGAGCAAAACGGAGATCGCCAGTCCGCTGAAAACTCGATGGAAATGACGCAGGACGACCTTCAGGCGATGATGGACCGTATTCAGGAGTTGATGGAGCAGGGCCGCATGGCCGAGGCGGAACAGGCCCTGAAGGAACTTCAGCAGCTGATGGAAAACATGCGAGTTACGCAGGGCCAGGGTCAGGGCGGCCAGTCGCCAGGGGAACAGGCAATGGAAGGGCTGGCCGATACACTTCGACAACAGCAGGGTCTTTCGGATGAAGCCTTCAGGGATTTGCAGGAGCAATTCAATCCCGGCGCACAGGCGGGAGAAAGCGAAGGCAACGAAGGTCGGAATGGCGGGCAGGGCCGGGGCCAAAGCCATGAAGGTCAGGACGGGCAAGGCAACGGCCAATCTGGTCAGGAAAGCGACAGTCAGGGCGCACCGGGTGCGTCGGAACTGGCCGATCGTCAACGGGCATTGCGCCGGGAACTCGGTCGCCAGCAGGACAGTCTTCCCGGGGCGGGTACACCCGAAGGAGACGCCGCTCGTGATGCGATAGGTCGGGCCGAGCGATCAATGGAGGGGGCTGAAGAAGCACTGCGAGACCGAGATTTTGCCGAAGCAATTGATCAGCAATCAGCGGCAATAGAAGCCTTGCGCGAGGGGATGCGCAATCTTGGTGAAGCTATGGCACAACAACAAAACCAGCCGGGACAGGGTGCCGCCGAGAGTGACCGGCAGGCACAGAACCGAGATCCATTGGGGCGCGAAGCCGGATCCAACGGATCTGCGGGCACAAATGAGGATTTGTTGCAGGGCGAAGATGTCTATCGCCGCGCGCGAGAGTTGCTGGACGAAATTCGCCGCCGCACAGGGGATGGTGAGCGCCCTGAGATGGAACTTGAATACCTCAAGCGCCTGCTTGAGCGGTTTTAAGAGTATCTTGGTTTTAAGGGACGCTGGTTGACGCCTTGGCATCCAGCCAGTCCAGAATGCCTTTGACGCGATCGCCCAATGCTGCTCTGCCTCGGTCTACGAATGCGACGTATCCTGTCACAACAGGTCCTGCAGCCGGTACGGACTGGGTGATTTTTGGTGCCATGACGTAAACCGCCGTCAAGATTACCGCCAATACGACGATCAGTGAAAACCCACGCAAAAAGCCACTTTTCTGTCGTTCAAGCTCCTCTTTATCGTCGATGAAAGAACCGGAATCCTGTTCACGGTCTGAGCTGAGCGACGAATTGATCTCTTCTACATCGGGTAACAAATCACGTCGCGATGCCAAGGCCTGCGCAATCGCCGTGTCGGTACCCGCTGGTGCCTCATCTTGTTGTTTAGGCATGCGTTCGCGCGCTTCGCGGGTTCGACGACCCGCGTCATCCTCGGCCTCTTGAAGCCCGAGGTCTGGTTGGGTCTCTAAACCGGCGTTTTGTTCGTTGCGGCGTTGCACCGCCTCGTGTTCGGCTTCGTCCTTGAGGACCTTTGCAACGGCGGGATCCAAAGGTCGTGCGACGGGCTCCGCAACGATGGATTCCGGTTCGTCTTCTTCGTAGGGTTCTTCAATATCGATCTTCGATTGTTCGAACGTCGATGCGGCAGGCTCTGCGGTTTCACTAACCTCGACTGGATCTGGTTCAGTGTCTGTGGCGGGTTCCGGTTCCGGCTCTGCGGTTTGGTCGGGCGCAGGAGACTCAGCCTGGTCCGTTTCGGTGGTCTCTAGGTCGGGGTGGGCCTGGAACCAGGTATCACCACAATTAGAGCATTGTACGTCGCGCCCATCCTCTGGAATGACCTCAGACGGAACTTCGTACTGTGCATCGCAGTTGGGGCAAATCAGTCGCATTTTGCTCTCTCGTCCACGCGTGGTGCTGACTTTGGCATATTATAATTGAGTAACTTGTAACAAGGCCCTCAAAAAGTGCAATGACTTGTGTTGTTTAGATGCAGCAGACGTCCGTCTTCGGTTGAGGCGTGGAATGTTTTGATGGAACATTGAAACTGTCGACACTCTAAGGCACAACAGAACAGGGCATAGGGCGGGCAGAGCCGTGATCGAGCTAGAAAATGTAGGATATAGCTACGGCGGTGGCGAATTGCTGAGCGATATTTCGGTCAAGCTTGCGCCGGGATCGTTTCATTTCCTGACGGGACCTTCTGGTGCCGGCAAAACCACACTGATGAAATTGTGTTATGGGGCGTTGCTGCCGACCGCTGGCCATGTCCGCCTGTTTGACGCAGACGTACGGGTGCTTGGCAGGGATGATGTCGCATTGTTGCGTCGCCGTGTTGGCGTAGTACATCAGGATTGTAAATTTCTGGATCATTTGACTGTGGAGGAGAATCTGGCGTTGCCGTTGACCGTCTCGGGGCGCGAAATCGCCGAGGAAACAGAAAACCTGAATGAACTTATGAACTGGGTTGGTCTTTCAAAGCGGGCGGACGCCTTACCGCCTGAACTTTCAGGCGGGGAACGGCAGCGTGCTGCACTGGCGCGTGCCGTTATCATGTCGCCTGATGTGGTTCTGGCAGATGAACCAACTGGCAACATTGACTGGGAAATGTCGCAACGCCTCTTACGTCTATTGATTGAACTGAACAAAATGGGAAAGACCATTTTGATTGCGACCCACGATCTTGCGCTAATCCGCGCCGCCAAAAGCGAGGTGCAGGCGCGGGTGTTGCGCATTTCGAACCGGCGCCTGCAACTTGCGGGGTCGGATTTATGAAGACGGAGCGCACCAGTTTCACCGCATTTCTGACGGGGGATGTGCAGGCTGATCGGGTTGTGCCACCTACCGGATATACCGCGCAATTGACGCTTTTCGCGTCCGGTGCAATGGCCTTTCTGGCTGTATTCGCGCTAGCTTTGTCACTTGCAGCGGGTCGGCTTGCCGAAAGATGGGGCGATGAACTGGCCCGGACAGCAACCCTTCGGATTAGCGCTCCGCAAGATCAGATGGCGGCGCAAACTGAAGCTGCATTGCGCGTATTGGATACGACCAAAGGAGTGTCCAGCGCTCGGGCCCTATCAAAAGAAGAGCAGCAAGCGTTGCTGGCGCCGTGGTTTGGACCGGATGTACCGCTAGAAACATTGCCGGTGCCACAATTGATTGAAATTATTGAGGGCGCTGACGGGTTTGAAAGTGCTGGATTGCGGTTAAGGCTACAGGCCGAGGTGCCCGGCGCGGTTCTGGATGACCATACCCGGTGGCGCAAACCGCTGATTAAGGCTGCATCGCGGTTGCGGCTTTTGGGGTGGGTGTCTATCACGCTGATCGGCGCGACAATGGCTGCAATGATTACACTGGCCGCAAACGCGGCGCTTGCAGCAAATGCGCAGGTAATTGCGGTACTCCGTCTGGTGGGGGCTACGGACAAATATATCGCTAAAGCTTTCGTGCGCCGATTCACTCTTCGCACGTTGGCCGGTGCCGGATTCGGGACACTTGTCGGGTTGATTGCCGTGTTTTTGTTGCCCTCCGCATCAGACGAAGGCGGGTTTCTTACCGGCCTCGGATATCAGGGATGGCACTGGCTCTGGCCCCTTTTGATTGCACCGCTCTCCGCCGTTGTCGCCTTTGCCGCCACCGGTCGAGCGGCTCGTTCCACATTGGGAAGCTTGGCATGAGCGGTTTTACCTACACAATTCAATGGCTGCGCTCGCTGGTGTTTGTCGGACAGATTTACCTCATGATGCCGATTATTGGCCTAGCCTTTGCACCCTGGGCCTTGTTCAGTCGCCATGGCGCTCGCGTGTGCTGCAAAACCTATTCGCGATGGGTGTTCTGGACCGCCGGATGGATGGTCGGCATTCGTACCGAGGTACGTGGCACCCCACCGACGGGAGAAACCCTGATCGCCGCCAAACATCAGTCATTTCTTGATATCATGATGATTTTCACGGCCCTTCCGACGGCCAAATTCATCATGAAAAAGGAAATCCTGCGCACCCCGGTCATTGGCCAATATGCGCAGCTTTTGGGCTGTGTTGCTGTTGACCGGGGCAAACGCGGTGCTGCAATCGACAAAATGGTAAGTGATGTTGCCTCGGGTTTGCAGGACCCTGGGCAATTGATTATTTATTCGCAGGGGACCCGGATCAAACCCGGTGTCAAAGCACCCTACAAGATTGGTACAGGTGTTCTGTACGATCAGTTGGCTCAACCCTGTGTGCCTGTTGCGACCAATGTCGGCGTACTGTGGCCACGCACTGGGATCATGCGGAAACCCGGATTGGCAGTTGTTGAATTCATGCCTGTGATCGCACCCGGAATGGACCGGCATAAGTTCATGGAGCAATTGGAGCGCGATGTTGAGGCGCAGTCCAATGCCCTCATGCGCGAGGTGGGGTTTGATCCTGATGGAATACATTGACGACATTGAAAGTCTCGAGGCGCATTATGGAGAGCCAGGCGCAGTGTCTTTGCAAAAAGTCACACCGTCGCTGACCCCTCTTTATCGAACCTGGATAGCGGCCTCGCGGTTTTGCGTGATGTCGACATTTGGGCCGGGTGGTACTGATGGAAGCCCACGCGGCGATGATGGACCTGTTGTGCAGGTACTCGACCCTCAGACCCTTGCAATGCCCGACTGGCGCGGCAACAATCGACTGGATACTTTACGCAATATTGTCGCGGACGGACACATGTCGCTGATGTTCTTTGTTCCGGGATCAAATAATGTGGTGCGGGTCAACGGGCGCGCCCGCTTAACCGCCGACGCTGCACTGCGTGCGACATTCGACAAAAACGGACGCCAGCCTGCCACTGTTATCGTTATCCGGATTGAAGAGGTCTACAGCCAATGTGCACGTGCGCTAATACGCGCAGGTATCTGGGACGGTGCGAATGATTGCGCCGGCTTGCCAACCGTTGGCCAGATTATGGCTGAGATTACGAACGGTGAAGAAGGCGGTGCCCTCTATGACAACGCATGGGCAGCCCGAGCAGCCAAAACCATGTGGTAACCTCAATTCCAAAAATGGCCGCCGTGCAGCCCAGATGTCGCCCCATTGTCAGGTTTTCAACGATAGTGAACCATTGTTGAACAATAAGGCAAATACGAGGTGATTATGCAGTCACTCTATACTTTCTTCGAAGGCTTTCTGGAACATGCGCAGAACGTTTTCACGTCGCCATTGGATCCCGGCAATAGGATCTACGTGTTATATCTCGCAACATCTGTGTTATTTGCTTATTTCATTTACCGGGTTGCAGTGCGAAAGGGAACTTCGGAAAATGGATCGTTCCTGCGATTCCTGTTTCCAAAACACGTCTGGGAGCATCCGTCTGCCTGGTTGGACGTCAGGTATTTTTTCTTTCATCAATTGATCGGGCATTTCTTGTTGATTGGGCTGTCGGCTGGATCAGCAACAATAATGTTCAAAGTTATCACAGGTGGTACCAGCCTCCCTGAAATAGCGGGACGGGGTGATTTTTCGACCTGGGCTGATATCGGAATTGCGACCGTTTACATGATTGTCTCGATCGCCGTGGTCGATCTGGTCGGCTATTATATGCACTACCTGCAACACAAGATCCCAATCCTTTGGCAGTTTCACAAGGTTCATCATAGTGCCGAAGTGATGCACCCAATGTCGAATTTTCGGGAACATCCCGTCGACAACCTGGCCTACGGAGTGTTCGTGGGGGCAGGGTACGGCGCCGTGAGTGGGTTTGCCGTCCAATTGTTTGGCTACCTGCCAAGCACTCCTACGTTGCTGGGCGTCCCATTGTTGATGCTTGCCTTCAATCTTTTGGGGTACAATCTTCGGCACTCACATGTCTGGTTGAAGTGGCCAGGGCGGTTCTCGATGATCTTTCCGTCGCCGGCACACCATCATGTTCATCATAGCTGCCACCCAGATCACATTGATAAGAATTTTGCCTTCATGTTTCCAATCTGGGACGTGATCTTCAAGACTTACCATATGCCTCAGGACAACCGGGATGTGAAATTCGGGATTGGTGATGGCAATGCGGATGAGTTGGACACCTGTGCACGTCTCTATTATATTCCTGTAAGGGATGCATATCGATTGGTGCGCAAATCGTTCAGTAAAGACAAATCAGCCCCCGACTCCCCTCCTGTGAAGTCAGACGTTCCCGCGGAATAGCGCCCGGCCTGCGTCCCCCGGGCGCAGGCGGTCTCACATATGAATCGGCCCGTCACCACAGGCGAGCGCCGCTTCGCGCACCGCTTCGGAATAGGTTGGATGCGCGTGACAGGTCATGGCAAGATCTTGAGCGGATGCGCCGAATTCCATCGCAACGCACACTTCATGAATGAGATCTCCCGCGCCGGGGCCAATAATGTGCGCGCCCAGAATGCGATCCGTGTCTTTGTCGGCCAGGATTTTCACGAAGCCGTCGCCGCAGAAAACTGCCTTGGCACGCGCATTGCCCATAAAGCTGAACTTGCCGACCTTGTAGGCGCGGCCCTGTTCTTTTAGCGATTGCTCGGTCTCACCGACATTGGAAACTTCGGGATGGGTATAAATCACGCCGGGGATCACACCGTAGTTAACATGCCCGTGTTTGCCTGCGACCTGCTCTGCTGCTGCCATGCCTTCGTCTTCGGCCTTATGCGCCAGCATGGGACCAGCAATCGCATCGCCGATGGCATAAATGCCGGGAATGTTGGTTTGCCAATGATCATCAGTGTTGATCTGACCCTGTTTGGACATTTCGACACCAAGCGCTTCAAGGCCCAGCCCATCTGTGTAGGGCTTGCGACCTGTCGCGAGCAGAACGGTATCGGCATCAATCATATGTTCGCTGTCGTCCTTGCGCAGTTTGTAAGTGACTTTGGCTTTGGTCTTGGTGGCTTCAGTCTTTTGAACCGCAGCGCCCATGATGAACTTGAGGCCCTGTTTTCCCAGTGTTCTCTTGAAAACCTTTTGAACTTCGGCATCCATGCCCGGGGTGATTGCGTCTAAGAATTCGATCACGGTGACTTCTGATCCCAGCCGGGCATAGACACTTCCCAGTTCCAGCCCGATCACACCGGCGCCGATCACCACCAACTTCTTCGGAACTTTTCCGAGTTCCAGCGCGCCGGTCGACGTTACGACTACTTTTTCGTCGACCTCGACCCCGTTCAGCGGGGCCGGTTCAGACCCGGTGGCGATGATAATATTCTTGGCGACATGTACGTCGTCCCCGACTTTCACCTTACCGGCGGCAGGGATGCTGCCCCAACCTTTCAACCAGTCGATCTTGTTCTTTTTGAACAGAAATTCGATGCCCTTGGTATTGGTGTCCACGGTACTCTGTTTGTAGGCAAGCATCTGTTTCCAGTCGACCGACGGGCTTTTGCCTTTCAGCCCCATGGTCGTAAAATTATGCTCGGCCTCGTGCAGCATGTGGCTGGCGTGCAGCAGTGCTTTGGACGGGATACAGCCAACATTCAGGCAGGTTCCGCCAAGTGTGTCACGCCCTTCAACGCAGGCGACCTTGAGCCCCAGTTGGGCGCAACGAATTGCGCAGACATAGCCGCCGGGGCCAGAGCCGATGATGATCACGTCATAAGATGCCATTAATGAGGTCCTTTGATTTGGGGTGCGGATATCACACCCGAATTAGATCAGCGCCGCGAGCAGCATGAAGGTGGTGGCCAGAAACCCGATTGCCCAGATAATAGTGCGCCACGGGGGCAGGCCGAAAGCATATGCGGGAATGTAGAGCACTCTTGCGGCCAGATAAACCCATGCGCAAGTGGCGGTGAATGGGGTGGATTGATCGCTAATCGTGATTACAACGCAGGCGATGGTGAACAGGATCAATCCCTCAAAGTGGTTGTTGAGCGCGCGGATCAGACGTGCCGTAGGCAAGCTGACCTGATCCTGCAGATCACCTCCGAGGCGAGGGCGGTCGCGCGGCGACAATGTCTTTCCGGTGCCAAGCTCGATATTGGCTGGAATCGCCATCAGGCCGTACTGAATGACCTGAAGGATTGCTGCGAGAGTGAGGGCGGTGAACTCAGGCGTCACTGCGGGAAGTTCCGGGAATCTGATTGGGCCGATTGAAGGAAACGTCTGAACTCGTGTTCACAAGCGCCAGCAAGAATAAGGGCACCTGCGCAGCAGGTTAGTGCCAAGACGATCAGTGTCCAACCCAGTATAGGAACCTGAAAATTCAACGACTCCAACCAAAGGCCCGGTACGGCAATGGCAAATGTCGGGAAAGCGCCTTCCAATAGTTGTCTTCGCTTAGCGAACTGTCGGTACTCTGCGAGAACGAACTCTGACAAATTTGGGCTGCACGCGGACAAAGCCAACAGAGCGGCCTCATCGCGATGTCCAAACTTTGTTCTCAAAAACGCGCCCAGCGAGATAACAAGAACGCCGATTACATACGTTGCCGCAGCAATTCCCAGCGATAGAAACACTGACCAACTTGCAGTATTCGCGTTTGACTCAACTAAAATAAAAGCCGGCGTGGTGGCATCAAGTACGAGGAACAATGAAAGCACGTTCATCGTACCTATGCCAAACGCACCGGTGAGGTCGGAGATTTCTGTGGACGAAAGCACCGAAAGGTTCGCTAAAGGTCCATCAACATCCGCCGCGGGTCTTCGATCATCTCTTTGACTCGCACCAGGAAGGTCACGGCGCCTTTGCCGTCAATGATCCGGTGGTCATAGGACAGCGAAATATACATCATCGGGCGGATCACCACTTCTCCGTTCAGGGCGACAGGGCGGTCCTGAATCTTGGCGAGGCCAAGGATACCCGATTGCGGCGGGTTTAGGATCGGTGCAGTCATCAGCGAGCCGTAAACGCCGCCGTTTGAAATGGTGAATGTGCCACCTTGCATGTCGGCCATGGTCAGCTTTCCATCCCGCGCGCGGCGGCCTTTTTCTCCGATTGCCTTTTCAATCTCGGCAAATGACATTTGGTCCGCGTCGCGGATCACCGGTACAACCAATCCGGTCGGCGTGCCAGCAGCGACACCCATGTGGACATAATTCTTGTAAATCACGTCGGTGCCGTCGATCTCTGCGTTTACCTCGGGTATTTCTTTTAGCGCATGGCAGCAGGCTGTGGTGAAGAACGACATAAAGCCCATCCGCACGCCGTGTTTCTTTTCAAACGCCTCTTTGTGCTCTTTGCGCAGCGTCATCACCTCGGACATGTCGACTTCGTTAAAAGTGGTCAGGATTGCGGCAGTGTTCTGTGCCTCTTTCAGGCGGCGGGCCATGGTTTGTTTGAGGCGGGTCATCTTGACGCGTTCTTCGCGTGATGCATCATCGGCGGATGTCGGTGGACGTGGTGGCGCTGCGGCTGGTGCTGGGGCAGCTGCGGCAGCCGTTCCTGCGGCCAGCGCATTTGCGACGTCCTCTTTCATGACGCGACCATCGCGCCCCGTTCCGGTGACGGCATCGGCACTTATACCGGCCTCGGCCATGGCTTTCTTGGCGGAAGGTGCGTCTTCGACGTCTTTGCCGCCCGCCGAAGGTGCTGCAGCAGGTGCCGATGCCGCCGGGGTCGATGCAGCCGGAGCACCGGATCCTGAAATGACAGCTAATTTGGCAGTTGCGTCGACAGTTGCGCCTTCGGCTGCCGTGATTTCGGCCAATACGCCCGAGGCAGGGCTGGGGACTTCAACGCTAACCTTGTCAGTTTCCAGTTCGCACAGCATTTCATCTTGTGCGACGGCATCTCCGACCTGCTTGAACCACGTGCTCACCGTCGCTTCGGTAACTGATTCACCCAATGTCGGTACCATGACATCTGTATTGCCGCCTGCAGCGGGGGCGGGCGTGGCGACCTCGGCGGGTTTGGCCGCTGGAGCAGCGCCCGCGCCTTCAAGAAGGGTCGCAAGCAGGGCATTCACGCCCACTGTATCGCCTTCGGCGGTGACGATTTCGCCCATTGTCCCGGCAGAGGGACTGGGCACTTCGACGGTGACTTTGTCCGTCTCAAGTTCACACAGCATTTCGTCAACGGCGACGGCGTCACCGGGTTTCTTGAACCATGTGGCGACGGTAGCTTCTGTGACGGATTCGCCCAGAGTAGGCACGCGGATTTCAGTGGTCATAGCTTATTTCCCTTTGATAGTCAGCGCGTCGTTCACGAGGGCTGCTTGTTGTGATTTGTGCTGAGAAGCCAGACCCGTTGCAGGCGAGGCAGAGGTGGCGCGGCCCGCGTAAATTGGTCGTTTGTGTTTGGCTTTGATCCGTCCGAGCACCCATTCGATGTTGGGTTCCATAAAGGTCCAGGCCCCCTGATTTTTGGGCTCTTCCTGACACCATACAATCTCGGCGGATTTAAACCGCTCAAGTTCGTTGACCATAGATATCGCTGGGAAGGGGTAGAATTGTTCAACCCGCATCAGATAGACGTCATCGATGCCCTGGGCATCGCGTTCTTCTAGAAGATCGAAATAGACTTTGCCCGAACAAAGCACGACGCGTTTTATTTTGGCGTCCGGTTTCAGCTTGGTGTCCGAATTGCCAAACTGCGCGTCGTCCCAAAGCACGCGATGGAAAGAGGACCCTTCAGTAAATTCTTCTGCTTTGCTGACGGCCATTTTGTGCCGGAGCAACGATTTTGGCGACATGATAATTAGCGGCTTGCGGAAGGAACGATGCACCTGTCTTCGCAAGATATGAAAGTAATTTGCGGGGGTTGTGCAATTAGCGACGATCCAATTGTCCTGACCACACATCTGCAGAAACCGCTCCAGCCGCGCCGACGAGTGCTCGGGTCCTTGACCTTCGTAGCCGTGCGGCAAAAGACATACCAGACCAGACATACGCAGCCATTTGCTCTCACCTGAGCTGATGAACTGGTCAAACATGATTTGAGCGCCATTGGCAAAGTCACCGAACTGTGCTTCCCACAGGACAAGCGCATTGGGTTCAGCAAGGCTGTACCCATATTCGAAGCCAAGCACCGCATATTCAGACAACATGGAGTCGATGACTTCGTATTGTGCCTGCCCCTTGCGAACATTGTTGAGTGGGTAATAACGCTCCTCGGTGTTTTGGTTGACCAAGCCGGAATGACGGTGCGAAAATGTGCCGCGCGTTGCGTCCTGACCCGAGAGACGCACGGGATAGCCTTCACTCAGCAGCGACCCAAAGGCCAGTGCCTCGCCAGTGGCCCAGTCAAAGCCAACACCGGCTTCAAACATGGCCTTCTTGTTTTCCAGCAACCGGCCAACCGTTTTGTGCATCGGAAACCCTTGCGGTGCTGTTGTCAGCGCTTTTCCGACCTCTTTGAAGGTCTTGACGGGGATTGCGGTTTTGCCGCGCACATACTCTTCTTTGTTGCGGTCCAGATGAGACCAGCGTCCGTCCAGCCAGTCGGCCTTGTTGGGTTTGTACTCTTTCCCGGCTTCAAACTCATCATTCAGGTAAGCCTGAAATGCCGTTTTCATGTCCTCGATTTCGCCTTCCGGGATCAGGCCGTCTTTGACCAGCCGCTCTGTATAAAGCGACAGGGTTGTTTTGTGGGTTTTGATCTTTTTGTACATGATAGGGTTGGTGAACATGGGCTCGTCGCCCTCGTTGTGGCCAAACCGGCGGTAGCAGAAGATGTCCAAAACCACGTCTTTGTGGAATTTTTGCCGGAATTCTGTTGCAACCTTGGCCGCGTGCACAACAGCTTCTGGGTCATCACCATTAACATGGAAAATAGGCGCTTCGACCATGAGGGCGATATCCGTCGGGTAGGGGGAGGACCGCGAGAAGTGTGGAGCAGTTGTAAAACCGATCTGGTTATTCACGATGATATGCATGGTGCCGCCGGTCTTATGACCCTTGAGGCCTGACAATCCAAAACCTTCAGCCACAACGCCCTGTCCAGCAAAGGCTGCGTCTCCGTGCAGCAGAATTGGTAGAACTTTGATACGTTCTTCATCGTTCAGTTGGTCCTGCTTGGCACGGGCCTTGCCCAGCACAACAGGGTTTACCGCTTCAAGGTGACTGGGATTAGCCGTCAAGGACAAGTGAACAGAATTACCATCAAATTCGCGATCAGATGACGCGCCGAGGTGGTATTTCACATCGCCTGAGCCATCGACGTCCTCGGGTTTGAACGACCCGCCCTGGAATTCGTTAAAAATGGCGCGGTAGGGTTTTTGCATCACATTGGCCAGAACTGACAGTCGCCCCCGGTGGGGCATGCCGATGATAATATCCTGTACCCCCAAAGCGCCGCCGCGTTTGATGATCTGTTCCATCGCGGGGATCAGGCTTTCGCCGCCATCAAGGCCAAACCGTTTGGTGCCCATGTATTTGACCTGCAGGAATTTTTCGAATCCTTCAGCTTCGACCATCTTGTTCAGAATGGCCTTACGGCCTTCGCGTGAGAACTGAATTTCCTTGCCGTAACCTTCGATTCTTTCCTTGAGCCATCCTGCCTCAGCCGGGTTCGAGATGTGCATATATTGTAGCGCGAATGTGCCGCAATAAGTGCGCTTAACGATCTCAATGATTTGCCGAATTGATGCGACCTGAAGCCCGAGAACATTGTCGATAAATATCGGGCGATCCATGTCGGCGTCACTGAAACCATAGGACATCGGGTCCAGCTCGGGATGGGCAGTATGTTCGCGCATGCCCAAGGGGTCGAGATCTGCAATCAGGTGGCCGCGGATCCGATAGGCGCGGATGATCATCAGCGCGCGTATGCTATCCAGCACGGCGCGTTTGATAGCATCTTCGCTGACATCGACCCCTTTCTCGGCTGCCTTGGCGGCAATCTTTTCCCCGGCACTCGCAGCCTCTCTAGGGGCAGGCCACTGACCTGTCAGGGCGGATGTCAGATCATCTCCCGGCACGGGGGGCCAGTCCGTACGAGCCCAACTGGGACCTGACGCCTCTTTTTTGACGTCCATGTCAGCATCGCCCAGCGTTTTGAAGAACTCGGCCCATGCCACATCAACCGCATTTGGGTCGTTGGCATATTGAGCATAAAGCTGTTCAAGATATTCCGCGTTGTGCCCCTGCATAAAAGAGGAGGCATGAAACTGGTCGTTGGTAGGTTGTTCGGTCATGTGTTTACCTCATTGGAATTGGGGCCAAATCTGTTGGGCGCGGGATGGGATTTTCTCGCGCAGAGAATGATGGTCGAAATAGATGCGAAGATACTGACTGTCATAGCTACTTGGTTCGGCTCAGCGATTTGGCAGTAAGCGGCGGCTGCAAGTGCGACGTAGATCCATACCGGAAAATCAATATCTAGCAGTCGCCAGTATCCAATCTCAAGAATGGTCAAGATTGTGACAACTATGAATCCACTGCCAATCGACGGCCGAATCATTGGTTCGCCTATTGGGTAGGGACCTAACAACGTTGCATTGACAAAAAGCGCCGCGAAAAACCCTATGGCTGCAAAGTCGAAGATCCACCAATACTCCGGCCTCGTCGAACGCCCAGAAAACTCTGAGAATCTAACGAAGCAAATACCGATGGACTTGGCGGGACCCATGGTTACCCAATCGCTTCCAAAACAGCCTCTCCCAGACTAGCTGGGCTTTCCGCTACTACGATTCCAGCGGCGCGCATGGCTTCTATTTTGCTTTCTGCATCGCCTTTGCCGCCTGCCACGATCGCACCGGCATGGCCCATGCGCCGACCGGGGGGGGCGGTGCGCCCAGCGATAAAGCCTGCGGTTGGCTTCCAGCGGCCCTTTTTCTTTTCGTCTGCGAGGAATTGCGCGGCTTCTTCTTCTGCAGATCCACCAATCTCACCGATCATGATGATGGATTGAGTTTCGTCATCACTCAGAAACATTTCCAATACGTCAATATGTTCTGTGCCTTTGATGGGGTCGCCGCCAATGCCTACTGCGGTGGACTGACCTAAACCGGAGTCCGAGGTTTGCTTGACGGCCTCATACGTCAGCGTGCCTGAGCGTGAGACGACGCCGCAAGTCCCGCGCTTGTGGATATGTCCAGGCATAATCCCGATTTTGCATGCGCCGGGCGTAATCACACCAGGGCAATTGGGGCCGACCAATCTTGATTTGGATCCACTTAATGCGCGCTTTACCCGCATCATGTCGAGAACTGGAATGCCTTCGGTAATACAAATGATCAACGCCATCTCGGCATCAATTGCTTCAAGAATTGAATCTGCAGCAAAAGGCGGCGGGACGTAGATGACCGAGGCATTGGCGCCTGTAACGTCCATGGCCTCGTGCACGGAATTGAAAATCGGCAGGTCCAAATGCATCGTACCGCCTTTACCGGGGGTCACGCCGCCAACCATAGTAGTACCGTAAGCAATGGCCTGTTCCGAATGAAACGTACCCTGAGAACCGGTGAGACCCTGACAGATGACTTTGGTGTTTTCGTCGATGAGAATGGCCATTTTGTTCAACTCACTTTTTAGGTTTTTCGTGATTGCTTTGCATAGTTCCTGACAGCGCTGCGTGCTCAAACCGAATTTGGGTGGGGCGGGCCCGCCCGGTCAGGACACGCGCCAATACCGGCAGCGGAAAGCGAATTTCGTTGATGCCGCGCCACAGTTTCTGGCGTACCAGCGCCATCCCAGTCGGGCGATGACGATGCGCGCCCAACGCCTGCGCTGGGATCGGGTCGTTACCCTGTTCAATCATCGCAGGTTGCACCTGATAGATCTTCATCTTTCGCGCGGCGGGCGAGGCCGCCGCGTTGAATAGCAACTGGTCGATGCTGACATCGTAGGGTCGCCGGGCCAGAAACTTTTCTGCAGCATCTCGCGTCAGCATATATCCTGCCGAACCGGATTGCCGCGAATACATCCGTTGTATGTCCCGCCCGTTGTGGTGCTGAAGGTCGCTGCCCAGAATGACGTACAGCCCGTCGCTGCGCCACCGTTCGAATTTGACCATATCCGCATCTTTTGGCCACCAGCTCGTATCGGCCAGCCACTCACCCAGATCCGGTGCAATGAATACGTCGTCTTCGAACACGAAGGCGAATTCTGCATCGGTTTTCAGGAATTTCTGCCAGATCAATTCGTGACTGAGCGTGCAGGCCATGTTCTGCAGCGCGAAACTGCCCCAGGGACCTTCGTCTTTGCAGCCAGCTCGCAGAACGCTTTCATCGGTTTCGCGTACGTCAATGGCGTCGACCATTTCGTAGGTAATTTTGGCCTTTGTCAGTTCAACTTCCATAACCTCGCGGCGGGCAATGGCACGTTTCAAGCTGACGACCGCCGCATAGACATTGGGATGATGGGCGGTTTCGCTCAAAGGGGCCATGTCATTTTCATCCCCTAAACCCTACTCGCGCTAAAGATTTCGCTGGTGCCGCTTTCGACGCAGGACTGTGAACCGTCAGCTGATATTACGCCGATGACCTCTCCGATTGGGTTGGTCGGGTCTTCGTAACGTACACAGATGGCTGGCATGCCGGTGGCCGGATTTACTGGCCCCTGCGTGACCTTGCGGACATAGCCCGGATAAAGCCGGGGCATCGCTGCATCAAGGACCTGAGAGGCACCGCTCACCCCCAAATGGATTGTGCTGACGATGCAATGCTCGGGCATCTCTCCATAGTAGAGTTCGACGCGCACTGTGTTGGCGGGTGCCGTGAAATAGTGCGTTGTATCGCTGTTGACGGTGGCGCGATCGACTCTTTCGCCAAAACCGGCTGTGCGGAACGAATTTGCTCTGTCTTCAACCCGCGCAAACCTTTGTGTGCAAAGTTGTAACCCAAGCAAAAGATTAATCCGCACCGCCTCATCAAATGTTTGGGCGGGTGCCGCCGTGGCCAGACAAAAGGCCGCAAGGAGAGGGAAAACGCGTTTTGTCACCTGCGGTTCTATCCTTTTACCGCTTTCACAATTTTTTCGGCACCATCGCGCAAGTTGTCAGCCGCGATCACATCTACATCAGAATTGTTGATGATTGCTTTTCCTTCTTCGACTTTGGTGCCTTCCAAGCGTACCACAAGTGGCACCTTTAAGCCGACTTCCTTGACGGCCGAGACGACGCCCTCGGCGATCACGTCGCAGCGCATTATACCGCCGAAGATGTTCACAAGGATGCCCTTGACGTTCGGGTCCGATGTGATGATCTTGAATGCCTCCGTGACCTTTTCCTTGGTGGCGCCACCACCCACATCCAGAAAGTTTGCAGGCTCAGCGCCATAAAGTTTGATGATGTCCATCGTGGCCATTGCCAAGCCGGCACCGTTCACCATGCAGCCAATCTCGCCATCAAGTGCGATATAATTGAGGTCATATTTTGAAGCCGCGAGTTCCTTGGGGTCCTCCTCGGTTTCATCGCGCAACTCGGCAATATCGGGGTGTCGGTAGACCGCGTTGCCATCAAACCCCATCTTCGCGTCAAGGCACTTCAGGTCGCCTCGGTCCGTGACGATGAGGGGATTGATCTCAAGCATCTCCATGTCTTTTTCGAGGAATATTTTGAATAGCGTGCCCATCAGTGAAACGCATTGTTTGACTTGCGGACCCTTGAGCCCAAGCGCAAAGGCGATGCGTCGTCCGTGGAACGCCTGATATCCGGTTGCAGGATCAACCGAAAACGAAAGGATCTTGTCCGGGGTTGTCGCTGCGACTTCTTCAATGTCCATGCCACCTTCTGTCGAGCAAACAAACGATACCTGACTGGTCTGGCGATCGACAAGCAGAGCCAGATAGAGCTCAGTTTCGATCCCGGCTCCGTCTTCGATGTAAATGCGATTGACCTGTTTCCCTGCCGGGCCGGTTTGGTGGGTCACAAGGGTGCGGCCCAGCATTTTTTTGGCTTCTTCAGCAGCTTCCTGCACAGACTTTGTCAGGCGGACTCCGCCTTTGTCGCCAGCATCAGTTTCCTTGAATGTGCCCTTGCCACGCCCACCCGCGTGAATTTGCGCTTTGATCACCCAAAGCGGGCCATCCATCTCGCCCGCAGCAGTTTTGGCATCTTCAGCGCGCAGAACGACTCGTCCGTCTGACACCGGTGCGCCATAGCTGCGCAACAGCGCTTTTGCCTGATATTCGTGAATGTTCATGAATTCCGCCCCGACCTACTAAAGTTGACGTCGCATAATCCTACTTTTTCATTGAAATTAAATACTAATCGGGGGTAGGGCGAGTTTTTTTGCCAGAAAAGCGACATTTGTGATCACACGTATTTTCCTGTGATCACAAAGATTGTTTCAGACCTTTGGGAAAGCGTTTGTCCAATAGAATCAGTGTTCAGCACAAAGCCCAATCCAGAGAGGTGAAAACGAAGCGCGGCTTCGCATTGCCATTGGAGAATTGATGCGCCGGTCCTTGAAAAGAAAAAACGGCCGATGCGCCAGCACCGGCCGTGAAACAGTATTGGTCTGTTGAAAGCTCAGGCGAGGCTGGAGTCAATTTCCTTGCAGGCTTTGACCAGGCCTTTGACCGCGCCTACGGATTTGTCGAACATCGCCTGCTCGTCTTTGTCCATTTGGATATTCACAACGCGTTCAATGCCGCCGGCGCCAATCACAGTCGGCACGCCAACATAAAATCCTTTCAGGCCGTATGCACCGTCAACGTAGGCCGCGCAGGGAAGAACACGTTTCTGGTCCTTCAGATAGGCTTCAGCCATTTCGATAGCAGAGGTAGCTGGCGCGTAGAACGCAGATCCGGTTTTAAGAAGGCCGACGATTTCGGCGCCGCCATCACGAGTGCGCTGAACGATGGCGTCCAGTTTCTCTTGTGTTGTCCACCCCATTTTGACCAGATCGGGCAAAGGAATACCCGCAACAGTCGAATACCGTGCCAACGGCACCATCGTGTCCCCGTGGCCACCCAGAACGAAGGCGGTAACGTCTTTCATGCTGACGTCGAATTCCGAAGCTAGGAAGTGGCGGAACCGGGCGCTGTCCAGGACGCCAGCCATGCCGCAGACTTTCTCATGCGGTAGGCCTGAAAACTCCCGCAAAGCCCAAACCATTGCATCGAGCGGGTTAGTGATACAAATTACAAAGGCGTCTGGCGCATGTGCTGCGATGCCTTCTCCTACGGATTTCATGACTTTCAGGTTGATGCCCAAAAGATCATCGCGGCTCATCCCGGGTTTGCGCGGCACACCTGCAGTGACGATGCAAACGTCTGCACCCGCGATGTCAGCATAAGACTGCGTTCCCGACAGGGCCGCATCAAACCCTTCAGAGGGGCCTGATTCCGCGATATCGAGAGCTTTGCCTTCAGGCGTTCCTTCGGCGATATCGAAAAGGACGACGTCGCCCAGTTCTTTCAAAGCTGCGAGGTGGGCGAGCGTGCCGCCAATCTGACCTGCGCCGATGAGGGCAATCTTTGATCTGGCCATGGATATGTCTCCGGTCCGTTGAGTTGGTGGAATTTGGCCGCCTGCCTAGTCCCAATATCAACGCGACGCAAGAGTGCTGCGCTGCGGCAAATGCAACATTACCTGTGTTTGTGCTTGTTTGTTGGTGCGAAAGCGTAAGGCATCCGGGGATTTAGGTGAACATATCGACGTTGGCACTGGACCGGACATTTTGTGTATGGCGGGTCGGCAGAGGCTCTCGTAAGTGTTAAAAAAAACAGAATTTGGGACCGTGTCAACCATCGGATCGGCGCCGATTCTGGCTTTGGCTGACCGCACCGGGACAGGGACGGGCGTTCAATTTAAGAAAAGGTTGGCCAAGAGCATGGGGCGTTTCAGAGGATCAGATCGTTGCATGTTGAGTCCCTCAGGGCACGCGTCGTCTCTGCCTTCGCAAATCGATCAGGACTTTTGCAGTGGCGGCCAAAATCAAAAGGCAAAGTGCAACTTTGGAGACCGTTTCCATGGTACCTTGAATCAACAACGCATGAACAACTGTGCCTAAGACAATTACGACGGCAAGAGTCTTGTGAGCAAGACGCCAGGCTATAGGACGCAGGTGCAGACGCCGGCGTAATGCCGCCAATAGCGCAGATGCGAAGACAGCCCACATGGCGACGACGCCCCAGAGCGAGAACGGAGTTGGTGACCTAAAAAACAAAGCATCAATCACGTCCGGAGGGCTCGTGATCCAGAGCGCCAAAACGTGCAGCATTACCATCCCGACCAACAAGCCTCCCACGACGCGATGCGTGCGCCGATAGATCTGGTTTGGCAGCCCAGGCAAATAGCCCCCTGCCAGCATGGGTTGCACCAAAAGGAGTGTCATCGCGATAACTCCCGCAAGTCCACCCGCAACATAGATAGGATCACGCCATGCGAGCAAAGGGCTCAACGCGGCGGCGGCAATTGGGACAACAATGGCGGACGTGACAGCAATCCAGATAGTGGCTGCGCGGATCCATGCCTTATACTTGGGACCCCGCCCTTCAATCATGCCGGTTGAAGGACGAAATTCGCGTTGAGGCTGGTGTCGCTTGCCTTTGCCATAACCGGACGGAGAAAAACGGTTTCGAATTCACCGCTGTCGTAAGCAAGATGGCCATGTGGTTGACCGAAAGCCGGGACAATTTGCGGCATCTCGAGTCGGAATTCTCCATTTGCGTCGGTGAGTGTTGCTCCGTGGCTTTGGGGGTCACGTTCGTGACCTTCCGTGGTATGCGCCCAGATTTGTATGCGTTGGCCTGCAAGGGGTATGCCATCACCAGCGCGGCGCACCGTTCCTGTCATCCAAAAACCACCATTGCCGATCCGATTCAAAACTGGTGCGCCAGGACGGTAATTGTTGGACCCACCGCGCATCGAGGGTGTCGCCGTTAGGCTCTTTGCCTTGGCTGGTGCCATGAGACCCTGCACGCCGGTCAGTATGAGCGAGCTAGCTGTGACAAGAAGAGTACGGCGGGCAATATGAGTGCAGGTCATTTTGTTTTCCCCTTTTGATCAACTGGGCGATTAGCCAAAATGCAGTCCAGTCCGATTAATCCCAACTTAGCTTGTTTCTGCGGAATTTCGAACAGATGATGCCGGGAGACGTACAAAAAACCAGTCAAGAAAACGTGATTCTAGTACCGGAGTTCCGATATCGTGGTTCTTCGATCTTAAAACGAAGCTTTTATTCTCGTATTGAGCAGCAATTATACCAGTCGATGTCTTTGGCCAATGAGCTTGTGCGAGTGGGCAAATCCCAGAATCAAACTTCGGAACAGTTCGACAAACGATCTGCCAGAACCTGCTCCAAACAGCGTTAGCGGACTATTGCGGCATGCCTGCTAGACGGAGACCGTCCAGATACCTGTGCGTACCGGGCGTATCAGCAAAAACATTTCGGGCGTGTATGGCTTGGACGGAATCTCCGGGTGTCGACCTAAGCGCATTGGCCACCGCCGCATGGGCGAGTTCCGTTCTCCCCAAATGCGCGTTTGCAGCCGCCTGAACGCGGTAAACTGTCGTGTAACCAGAGCTGACTTTCAGGCAATCGTCCGTCATCTTCAACGCGTTTTCGTCGTCTCCAGAATGCAGATAGGCCATCGCAAGGCCGCCCTTTATTGACAACGCCCAAGGGCTATGGCCGCCAAGGGTCAAGGCGCGTTTCAAGCAGTCCAACGCCTGGTTCGGGTCACCTATCCAGATAAAAGCCCAACCACTGAGCGCGAGCGTTACGAATTCAGCTGAGGACTGACGTAATGCTTGCGTTACTTCTCCATGCAACGCTGATGTGTCTCGGTTGTGCGCATACGAGGTGACGGCCAGAGCGAGGCTCAGCAACGCATGATCACTGGCCAAAGGCAAAGAGGCAGCGCACCATACCGGGACCTGAGCAGCATATTGTTCAGTCACCTCGTCATAGCCCATTACTGTTGCCGACAAATAGGCCACGAGCGCCAGCGCAAGGGCATCCGCCGATTCAGGATCCTTTTCTATCGCTGCGCTGGAGTACCCGAGAGCAGAGGCAAATGCCTCGGGATCCAAACGATCGATGGACAATTGGCCACGCAATTCGCATTGATTGGCCGTCATCGATTCGATCGTTAGTTTGTCTAGCTTGCGCCGCTCGGTATCGAATATAGCTGCCAGTACCTGCGCCACGATGGTCTCTGCACTTCTATCCTGCCAATCAAAGGCGTCTTCCAAATCGCCGTCAATTTTTGACGACCACAGGGCTCTGCCGGAAGTATCGGCAAAGCGCATCTCCAATCGCAAACGGCTACCTCCTCCCCTTAGCCGGCCAACCAGTTCATACGAAGTTCCGGCGGTCTCACTCGGACCGACGGTCAGCCAATGGGTGGCCCCGAGATATGTCAAAAGGTCGCCGGTGAGGGCTTCAGCAAGCTCCTGGACTTCGTCCCGAACGTCCGTTGTCGCAATCGGCCTGATGATCAGCCTCGGCCGTTCAGTGCTACTGGCCTCTGGCGCTTCGGGTACGGGCAGCGATCCGCGCGTCCAAATTCGCACGGGTTTATCAATATTCTTGAGTGACCGCTCACCCGCATCATCAAATGACGGCCGAAGTGTTCCGTCGAGACTGCCAAAAACGGCGTCAGATATCGCAATGCTGCCAGGAACCGCGAGTTCTTCCAAACGAGAGGCAACGTTTACGCCGTCGCCAAAAATGTCATCATCCTGTTCAATGACATCGCCCAGATGAACACCCAGTCGCAAACGAAGTTCCGCATCCGACTGCGTACGCATTACTGCTAGACGATCCTGTATCTGCAACGCACAAATGGCGGCATCAGCGGCAGCATTGAACAGAACAATCCAACCATCTCCCATGCTTTTGACAACGCGTCCGCGACGCGACGCGACGGCCGGACCAAATACCTCGGTCCGCAAACGTGTAAGCGCCGAAAGCGTGGCTTCAGTGTTGCTGCCCATCAACTGCGAATAGCCTGCGACATCAGCCGCCAAAACAGCGGCTAAACTGCGTTGCATGTATTAACTCCTACCCCTTGCCTACGATCTGGCAAGATCTCCCGCGCCAACGTGAGCAAACTTGTCCTTGCGATACAAGCAATTTGCGCACTTTCCGCCACGCGAACAACGATTTACGACGCCCAACCTTCAGTTTATCCCTCTCTGGATGTTTAATGCATAGGCGAAACCCGCAAACCGTGTTTAGAACTTCAGGAAAAATAGTCTTTTAACCAACGTCTTAGATTTTCGGGTTCATAGTTGTCGAACAATTTAACCCGTTGCCGGGCAGCTTCTGACAATTCCGCATCGGATTTAGGGCCGCTTCGCCAGGCCTTGAGTCCGCCCTCACCAGATCTGTGCAAGACTTCATTCTCGATGAAGTTGACCGGGTTCGGGGCAGGGTGGGGAAAGCGTTTCAAGCGCTTCAACTTCAAACCCTGCGCGATTGCGCCATCTGTGATCCATTTCAACCTCACGGATGTCAAAGGTTTGTTTTTACCAGATCCGCCTATGATGCTGTGGTCTCCTGCGAACCACATTTGCTGAAACGGTCGTTTGTCGTTTGTTTGCGATCTATTCAGACCGGTCTTTTCCGATGTGCTATCCAGATTTGACCACAGTGCTGGCTCGTATATTTCGCGCCGCTCATCAATGGCGACAGCGTGTCTGGCACTTTGGGTCATCCGGGATAGAACTGTATCGTGGAATTGAAACCGCTTATTCGAAATATTTGCAATCAGCCCGAATACTGGTTCAGGAATACCCAGCGCGCCGACGGTATCCCAGACGCCAAGATAGGATACCCTGACCATATAGGCTGGGGATTGGCGCTCTGCCAGATCGGACATAGAGGTGGCAAATCGCGGAGACATCGCAGCGCGTTGGTTCCGGATATGCTCTTCGTCATGCGCGTTTTTTGCACCGGCCTTGCGATAAAATTTGAAGGCCTCTTCCCCTTTTTTTATCGTGTGCATCTTCGATGATGCCACATTTACGGATCATGCCAGCGAGCGATCGCGCGGTAAAAGCACCTCGAGAAAAACCGAAAATAAGGATCTCATCGGACGGATTGTAGTTTTTTGCGACAAAGGTATAAGCCTCGCGGATTTTGGTATCCAGCCCCCATCCAAACGCACCGCCGCCAATCTTATTGAAAAGCTTGCCGACAAATGTCTTTAGTTTGCCGCCAGTACCAACCCCATAAAATATTTCTTTGTTTGCCCTTCGGTCTCCTGCGTGGCTTCAAAGAGTTGATGTACATGGGTGGTTTTCACGCTGTATGGGGAATTCCAAGTTCCGTCGCAGAAAACTGCAATGCGTTTGGGCGACAGACCCTTATGCAGTGCAACGTGCGTTTTCGGACCGACTTTGCCATCGACCGTCAAATCCCCTTCCCCGGATTGAAAAGCTCGTACGGCTGCTTTGGTTTTCCTGCCATTCAGACCATCAATCGGTCCCGGCCCAGGTCTGATGCGAAGTTCAACCAGCCGGGTTTGAATGGACTTGTAGCTGGTTTCTGACATTGGGTGCGCTACCAGATCTTAATCTGGGCGGCGCAACAACTGGGTGAATTCCCCGCAAAACAGCGATTTTCCCTGCCCGGACTAGTAAACCGACCTGAACTGACTGAATTTTTTCTGTAGATTGCGTACTATATGTCGTTCCGCTCGGCTATGGGCCGTTGTATAAGCCATTGGGGTTTGTCTCCGCCAACCGCTCCTGAACGTGTTTCAGCGCAGAAATCACCCTCTGAGCGAGGAGCGTCATCTTGTTGGTGGCAACGCTCAACATTTCTCGGTGGTTGTCGCTTAGGATAACATCGCTGTAAAAATACTTAGTCGGCGTTGCCTACAATGCCGATCCCGGCGGAATTGAGTTTGTCTTTAATTTCCATAGAGATCAAGAAGCCGAACTGAAGACCTAAATCCTAGTCGCGAAGGTGAGGCCCAATGCGACATTGCCAAGCAAAGAAGATTGCGAGTGAACATAGTGCAGGATGCGAGACCAAACTCTCACCCAGATGCTCTGGTGCTCTGAAACAACGATAATCTTCTTCGCGAATTGGCAATTTAGCAGCCGCTTGGGTTTGCGGTTCTTTTTCTTAAGGAAGACGGCCGGTCCGAGGCGCGTCCTCCGAACATGAAGCAGCGCAACCAGATGCCCAATTGTCCGTGATGGAAAAAACCGACTGTCTATCCGGATAGCTTCATGCGTCCTGACCCTTGGCCGGCAAGGCCTCTGCCATCTTCTCAAACGCTTCGCCAGAAGCAACCAGACACGTTTGCCCATTGGGTGATGTAACGGTGATCGTCCATGTACCGGTCTCGTCCGACGCAAAAACCTCTATCACGGCGTTGTTTTTGCCCAATCCAATGGATTGGCGTGTTTCGCCGTATCCTGATGCAAGCCGGTCGATGACCAGCTCGCGTGGAGCGCAATTGCGCGCGTTTTGCGCTTCAGCGCCTGCGCCGATCAGGATGAATCCCAGAGCTGCCGCGATTACATTATGCTTCATTTCGTCTGCCCTTTTCTCAATGGAGGTCGCGTTTTACGCCCCGGTCTATTTTGATGTCGGGCTGCGAAGGAGGGTGCTTTTACCCAAGTAGGCGCCGATATTGGACGAGCCATCGTGCTGTCCGACGCTTGAAAGCATGGCGGACTAGGCCTTGAATTAAGGTTAATGGAGCGCGCGGCCATTGGTTGTGGCGGCAATATTGTCCTTAAAAAACCACATATGTGCTGCACTGCGGCAAAAAAGCCCTTGAATAATTCCCAAAAAAATGGCCCCTTCCGCGTCAGTTCTACGTGGCAGAGGTGACCCTTGTGGATGTGAATGCGCGCCCTTATCGATCCGTACTTTATCTCCCGGCATCAAATGCGCGCGCATTGGAAAAAGCCAGATCACTGGCGGTAGATGCGATTATCTTTGATCTAGAAGATGCTGTTGCGGTCGATGAAAAAAGCAATGCGCGCGCATTATTGACCGAGGCCATGGCTGAGGGCGGTTTTGGATCAAGAATGCGTATCGTGCGGATCAATGCGCTTGATACCACGTGGGGACCTGAAGATGCTCTGGCGGTGAGCCAGACGGACGTCGACGCCGTGTTGTTGCCAAAGGTCGATGGGCCTTCGGATTTGGATAAGCTGGCCGAAATCACCGGCGATCTGCCGATTTGGGCGATGATGGAAACGCCGCGCGGCATGCTGAACGCTGCTGACATTGCAGCGCACCCTCAATTGGCCGGATTTGTCATGGGTACCAACGACCTGGCAAAGGACCTGCAATGCCGTTTTCGGGCCGACAGGCTGCCGTTGATGTCGTCGCTGGGGCTATGTCTTCTCGCGGCAAAGTCAGAAAGCATCGTTATCGTTGACGGTGTGTACAATGCGTTCAAGGACGACGAGGGATTGCGCGCAGAATGCGAACAGGGCCGCGATATGGGTTTTGACGGCAAAACGCTGATCCATCCGGCGCAGGTGGCCATCGCCAATGAGGTTTTCGCCCCCACGGAAGACGAGGTCGATCTGGCGCGTCGTCAGATCGAGGCGTTCGATGAAGCAACGGCTCAGGGGCAAGCGGTGGCAGTAGTTGACGGTCGTATCGTGGAAAACTTGCACGTGGCAACTGCGCGCGAGATACTGGCGCGAGCCCAAATCATTCGGGCTGTCGCAGCGGAGTAAGCGGACATGATCGTATTGATACTTGGTGTGCTACTGTGGACCGGCGCGCATTATTTCAAAAGGTTGATGCCAGAGACGCGGGCAAAATTGGGCGAGCGTGGCAAAGGATTGGTTGCAGCAGTTATTGCAATCGGGATCCTTTTGATGATTTTTGGATACCGTGCCGCCGAATTCATTCCCGTCTGGTACCCGCCTGCATTTATGGTGCACGTAAATAACACGTTGATGTTGTTAGCGTTCTGGACCTTCGGGTCGGCCGCCGCGAAAGGGGCCAAGGTGTGGCCCGCCAACAAGAATCGTCATCCACAACTAACTGCAGTTAAGATTTGGGCTGTGGCGCATTTGCTCGCGAATGGAGATCTGGCGTCGATTATTTTGTTTGGCGGCCTGCTTGGTTGGGCGATTGGTTCGGTCATTCTGATCAACCGGTCCGAACCTGAATGGAGCACACCCGAGACGGCAAATGTCAAGACAACGATCCGCCTTGCGGTGATTTCACTGATCATGTTCGGGATCGTCGCATCGATTCACGCATGGCTCGGCGTTTGGCCGTTCCCGACATGAGGCTGTACCGTTTCCTGACTGCTGACGATACTTCGGTGTTTTGCCATAAGGTAACTGATGCATTGAACAAGGGCTGGACGCTTTACGGCGACCCGACCTATGCATTTGATCAAGCCAATGGCGTCATGCGTTGTGGACAGGCGGTGACCAAAGAAGCCGACGGCACATACAAGCCTGACACAAAGTTGGGAGAGCAGTAGATGGCGGCCAAGACTAACCCAGGGCGGTTTTTTGAGGATTACGCCGTAGGAGATGTGCTGCTCCACGCCGTGCCTAGGACGGTTGGAGAAGGGGAAAGAGCGCTCTACCATGCGCTTTACCCGGCTCGCCATGCGCTTTATTCATCCGATGAGTTTGCCCGAGATTGCGGCCTGCCAGAGAGCCCGTTGGACGATCTGGCAGCATTTCATGTGGTTTTTGGAAAGACCGTACCGGACGTGTCGCTGAATGCGGTCGCCAATCTGGGATATGCCGAGGGGCGCTGGATCAGGCCAGTTTATCCCGGGGATACGCTGCGGTCGATCTCCGAGGTGATTGGTCTCAAGCAGAACTCAAACGGCAAAACCGGTGTTGTTTATGTGCGAACCCGCGGTCTTAACCAACTTGACGAAACCGTGCTGGAATATGTCCGCTGGGTCATGGTGCGCAAACGTGATCCAAATGCGCCAGCACCCGATACGGTTGTGCCCGAATTGGCGAAAGCAGTTAGCGCAGAAGTCTTGGCCATCCCAGAAGGTCTTGATTTTACACGCTACGATTATGATCTGGCTGGGGAACCGCATCGTTGGGGAGACTATACGGTCGGCGAAACCATAGATCATTCGGATGGCGTCACAGTCGAAGAGGCCGAGCACATGATTGCAACACGGCTTTGGCAAAATACCGCCAAGGTTCATTTTGACACCTCTGCGCGCCCGGACGGCAGCCGGTTGATCTATGGCGGGCATGTGATTTCCATGGCACGCGCTCTTTCTTTTAACGGTTTGGCAAACGCGCAAATGATTGTCGCGCTCAATGGCGGGATTCATGCAAATCCATGCGTCAGCGGCGATACGATTCGGGCATGGTCAGAAGTTCTGGACAAGGCCCCGACAACTGCACCCGGCGTCGGCGCGATCCGCCTCAGGTTGGTAGCAACCAAGGGAACTTCCACGTTTGAACTAAAGGGACAAGACGGAAAATATCTGCCAAACGTGTTGCTTGATCTCGACTACTGGGCGCTGATGCCACTGTGAAAGTGTGACCGGCTTTAGCCAGAGTTTGAGTTTAAGGCCACAGGCGAGGCGTTTTTTTCGGATCCAACGGTTTCCGTAATGGGATGGGAGCGGGCTGCAGATTCTCAAAGCCGAATTGTGGGAAAACTCGAAGCGGTAGTGGAGGTTTCCCCGAAAACGACCATTTTTTTGTAGAACATGGTAGTGTTGGTGTAGTGTTGGCACGTTGCTCTATTGCTATTTAGTGGGCTTGCCAATTGATCGGCCCTGAAACCAACCTAACGATGGTCATTGGTTCGCTATTGCCGACACAGATCGAATTCCGATGTCGCATTGGCACCCGATGGGGGTACTAACCTCAATTTGATCGGCAAATCCGAATTGCTTTGATAAGCTTTCCTCATGCGGCGTTTTTATTCCTGTTTGATGGGCGGCTTGCTAGGGACACCTGTTTTTGGATGTGATCTCGCGTTGGTTCTGGCCGTTGACGTTTCGGGGTCGGTCGATCCGGCCGAATATCGGATTCAGATGGACGGCCTGGCGGAAGCGCTTCTTGATGGAATCGTGGTTGAGGCGTTGATAGATGCGCAGGCTTGGGTGACGTTGATCCAATGGACTGGTTCGTCGCGGCAATTGGCCAGTATCGACTGGGCACCGATGACCAGTTTTGAAGAAATCGATGCCTTTGCGTCGCTAGTCAGTCAGGACCCGAGAAAATGGCGAAACTATTCGACTGCCATAGGCGAAGCGCTTGAGTTTTCGCTAGATGCGATCAGCCGCGCGCCAGATTGCCGACGCAAAGTGATAGATGTGTCTGGCGATGGCGTGTCCAACGAAGGGACCGATCCGCGCGAAATTCAAGGGGCTTTGCGTGCGGCTGGCGTCACCGTAAACGCAGTTGTGATCGAGACGGATGACGAGGACCTGACCAGTTATTTCTGGGAGAACGTGATCACAGGTGAAGGCGCATTTGTGATGACTGCCGACGGTTTTGAAGACTACCCCACCCGGATTCGGCGCAAATTACAGCGTGAAACCGTGCGGCAGCTTTCAGGATCGGAGACTCAATTGAGAGATGGAGGCGCTTTGTGATCACAGCTCCAATTTGTGTGATCACACAAATCCAGATGGTCGAAAATAAATGACGGAATGCGCTAAAAATCCCCGCTGCAACGTCGCATTCGGGTGACAGGGCTGAAAAAATCTTTAGAACTGAACCACGGAACCGGAAAGGACACATTTATGGCCGACGTGAACCGGGGCAACCGCCCGCTTTCACCGCACCTGTCTATCTATCGCCCGCAGCTCACGTCAATGACGTCGATTTTGACCCGGATCGCTGGCAATGCATTGCTGCTCGCCGCCCTGCTGATCGTTTGGTGGTTTTTGGCTGCGGCAACCTCGCCCGAGTATTTCGCGATGGCTGACGGGGTGATTACAAGCTGGTTCGGCGATCTGGTCATGGTCATGTCCCTTTGGGCTCTATGGTATCATTCGCTTGCAGGCATTCGCCATCTGATCTGGGATCAAGCCATCGGGCTTGAGATTGAGATTGCAGAAAAAATGGGCTGGGCGATTATTGGCGGCTCAGTGGTTCTTACGCTGCTGACAGTCGTTTTAATTTAGGGGTTGTGATATGAGCTATTTGACAGATCGCAAACGCGCAGTTGGCATGGGAAGTGCAAAAACCGGGACCGCGCATTTCTGGGCAATGAAGGTGAGCGCTGTAGGACTTGTCCTGTTGATCCCCCTGTTCGTGTTCACCTTTGGCCCGATGTTGGGCGCGCCGCATGCAGAAGTTGTTGCGTACTTTGCCAGGCCCTTTCCTGCTATTGTTGCCGCATTGACCATTGTTGTTGGTTTTATGCATTTCAAGAACGGTGTGCAGGTTCTGATCGAAGATTACGTGCATGGCCTCGCCCAGCAGGTTCTCATCATACTGATGATCTGCCTGAGCTATGCCGCCGCCGCGACCGGTGTTTTCGCCATTGCGCGCATTGCGCTTTAAGACTTTTGAAGGATTAGCAAGACATGGCCGCATACGAATACGAGACACATGAATATGACGTGGTTGTTGTAGGCGCAGGGGGCGCAGGATTGCGCGCCACTCTCGGCATGGCTGAGCAGGGCTTGCGGACCGCCTGCATTAGCAAGGTTTTTCCGACCCGCTCCCATACAGTGGCCGCGCAGGGCGGCATCGCCGCTTCTTTGTCAAATATGGGCCCGGACAGCTGGCAATGGCACATGTACGATACAGTTAAGGGATCGGATTGGCTGGGTGACACCGATGCGATGGAATATTTGACGCGAGAAGCACCTAAGGCCGTTTATGAGCTGGAACATTACGGAGTTCCGTTTTCACGAACCGAGGATGGCAAGATTTATCAGCGTCCCTTTGGCGGTCACACCACCGAATTTGGTGAAGGCCCGCCGGTGCAGCGCACGTGCGCAGCAGCTGACCGCACGGGGCACGCCATACTTCACACTCTATATGGTCAATCGCTCAAGAATAACGCGGAATTCTACATCGAATATTTCGCCATCGACCTGATCATGTCTGAAGACGGGCAATGTCAGGGTGTCATCTGCTGGAAACTGGATGACGGCACCATGCATGTTTTCAATGCCAAGATGGTGGTATTGGCGACAGGGGGGTATGGACGGGCTTATTTCAGCGCAACCTCGGCACATACCTGCACGGGCGATGGCGGCGGCATGTTGGCCCGCCAGGGGTTTGCTTTGCAGGACATGGAATTTGTGCAATTCCATCCAACCGGCATCTATGGTTCTGGATGCTTGATCACCGAAGGTGCGCGCGGCGAGGGAGGGTATCTTACCAACTCTGAAGGTGAACGGTTCATGGAGCGTTACGCGCCGACTTATAAGGATCTTGCATCGCGCGATGTAGTGTCGCGCTGCATGACGATGGAAATCCGAGAGGGGCGCGGCGTTGGGGCGGAGGGTGATCACATCCATCTTCACCTAAACCACCTCCCACCTGAAACACTGGCTTTGCGCCTTCCCGGAATCTCGGAAAGTGCCCGCATTTTTGCTGGCGTTGATCTCAACAAAGAACCCATACCGGTGCTGCCGACAGTGCACTACAACATGGGTGGTATTCCGACCAACTATTGGGGCGAAGTTCTGAACCCGACCAAGAAAGACCCCGACGCTGTTTTGCCGGGACTCATGGCTGTTGGTGAGGCCGGCTGTGCATCTGTACATGGTGCCAATCGATTGGGGTCGAATTCGCTGATCGACCTCGTGGTATTTGGTCGCGCCGCCGCCATCAAGGCGGGCAAGGTCGTCGATCCCGAAAGCGCCAACCCGATTCTCAATCAGGCCTCGGTTGATGCGGCTTTTGACCGGTTTGATGGTATGCGTCATGCATCTGGTGAAACTCCGACGGCAGAATTGCGTCTTGAAATGCAGCGCACGATGCAGGCCGACGCAGCAGTATTTCGGACCGACAAGACATTGGCCGAAGGTGTCAAACGCATGACCGATGTTGCCGCAAAAATGGGAGATCTCAAAGTCACCGACAGGTCGCTTGTCTGGAATTCAGATTTGATGGAGACGCTAGAGCTTGCCAACCTGATGCCCAACGCACTGGCAACGATTCACGGTGCCGAAGCGCGCAAAGAAAGCCGAGGCGCTCATGCGCACGAAGACTATGCGGACCGGGACGACAAAAAATGGCGCAAACACACACTCGCGGTTGTCGATGGTACCAAAGTCAAATTGGACTACCGTCCGGTTCATCTTGAGCCGCTTTCTAAGCATGAAGATGGTGGGATTGACCTTAAGAAAATCGTACCCAAAGCACGGGTGTATTGACTGCTCATGCTGATCAACCTGAGCCACCCCGGCATGATCCGGGCCTTGCCTATGACGGCTATAGCGGCCCTCTCGGGGTGTGCGCAAACCAACCAGGCAGTTGACGCGTTGGCGCGAAGCAGTGCCAAGCTCGCGGTGAGCGAGACACTCACAACACGCCTACCGGGTGTGCCCAAACAGGCGGTCAGGCCATTTACGGATTGTGTCATCGACAACTCGAGCGCGCGAGAAATCGCCACATTTGCGTCGGCCGCTGTTACAGGCGTGACCGAAGAAACAGCGACGCAGGTGCGCGCGGTGCTGGAACGTCCGGATACACAGAATTGCATCTTTCAGGCTGGGCTCAACACCCTGACCCCGTGATAGGAGAACCGACATGGTCCAACTGACGCTTCCCAAAAATTCCCGTATGACTACGGGCAAAGCGTGGCCGAAACCCTCAGGTGCGACAAATGTGCGAAAGTTCAGCATTTACCGTTGGAACCCAGATGACGGGCAGAACCCGCGTGTCGATACTTATTGGGTGGATCTGGATACTTGTGGCCCAATGGTTCTTGATGCTCTTATCAAAATCAAGAACGAGATTGATCCGACACTCACTTTCCGGCGATCCTGCCGCGAGGGGATATGCGGGTCCTGCGCAATGAACATCGACGGGATCAATACACTTGCTTGCATCTACGGCATGGACGATGTGAAGGGGGATGTGAAAATCTATCCTTTGCCGCACATGCCCATTGTAAAGGACCTGATCCCCGACCTCACCCATTTCTACGCCCAACACGCGAGCATCATGCCGTGGCTTGAGACAAAGACCAACCGCCCTGCCAAAGAATGGCGCCAGTCGATTGATGATCGGGCAAAACTGGACGGACTCTACGAATGCGTGATGTGCGCGTGCTGCTCTACGTCCTGTCCGTCTTATTGGTGGAATGGGGACAGATACCTTGGACCTGCTGCGCTGTTGCATGCCTATCGCTGGATCATCGACAGTCGCGATGAGGCAACCGGCGAGCGGCTGGATGACTTGGAAGATCCCTTCAAACTTTATCGGTGCCATACGATCATGAACTGCGCCAAGACGTGTCCTAAGGGTCTGAACCCGGCAAAGGCCATTGCTGAAATCAAAAAGACAATGCTCGAACGGACGGTCTGAAACGAACTTCAAAGCAAGAATTGAGATTTTCGCTACACACAGATTGTTTTCGGATACGTTATGAAACTTGATGATCCCCAAACGCGTGCACCAAATGATGCTGATAGCCGTCGCGCTGTTGCGCCAGTGATATGTTATCCGGAGGACAGTTTGCCCAAACCTGATTTTGGCCAATTTGTCAGGCTACGCGATGGAATGGAAAAGGTCGGAGGAATAACAATTCCTGCGCGCACGGCGGGTTGCGTCAATGTCCCGAAGGGACACGTATTTCGGATATTGAGCGTGGAGGGCCCCCAGGTTGGCGATTTGAATGTCTGGAGTGCAAGCAGTCTGGATGAAAGGTTCTATTCGGGCAAAACGCGCGCGCTACATGGTACGCATCTGAGCACAGGGGATCGATTGTGGTCCTCTTTCCCAAACCTTCGCCCGATGGCAACGATCATACACGATACGTTGGATTGGTACGGTTTTGATGCGTTTGGCGGTTCTGTTCACGACGTCATCGGAACCCGATGCGACCCTTACACCCATAATCTTTTGGCGGGTGGTCAATATCATTACTGCTGTCACTCCAATTTGACCCGCGCCTTGTCTGATCACGCTGATCTTTCGCTAGAAGAGGCAGAGCGCCACGTTCACGACGTGTTGAATGTGTTCATGTGCACGGGCTTCACGCGCGATACAGGTCAGTATTTCATGAAGGCCAGTCCGGTTCGCCCGGGGGATCACATAGATTTTTTTGCTGAGATTGACCTGACTGTTGGGCTCAGCGCTTGCCCCGGTGGCGATTGCAGTTCCGAGCATTCAAGCGATGTCGCCGCCTGTTATCCACTGGAGATTGAGGTGTTCGAACCAAAACCCAGCTCGCTAGATCAGTGGGTGCCGCCAAAGTCTAACGGATATGACCGCACGCATGGACGATAGGTGGCATAGACAACCCGAGCTTTGCACCTCGTTTTAGTCAGGAAGGACCCCTTGATGCCATTGATCAAAGGATTACCAGATGTCGCGCACCTGACTGATTTATATGCTCTATTTCCAAGTAATGTAGCGCCTCTTATGGCATATACGGATGGAATATTACGCGGCGAAGGTGAACTGAGCGTGGGAGAGCGCGAAATGATCGCGACTTACACGTCCGGCCTCAATGCTTGTACGTTTTGCTATGGTTCGCACCGTGTATATGCTGAGCTCTTTGGAATTGATGGTGCGTTGGTTGATGCAATGATCGCAGATCTCGACACAGCCCCGGTTTCCGCAAAATTACGTCCGTTGCTTGCTTACGTTCGCAAGCTCAACCAATTACCGAGTAAGCTGGTTCAGGCCGATGCAGACGCAGTTTATGCTGTGGGTTGGAGCGAGCAGGGTCTTTATGAAGCTGTACAGGTGAATGCCCTGTTCAACATGATGAACAGAATTATCGAGGGAACGGGGGTAAACTTTGACTACGCCACAAATCCAGAGCGCCATTCCGCGCACGGTAGCACGCCGGATGAACATGCCCATTCTTACGGCCAATATGGCAAGCAATTTGAAAAGTAATTTGACGTTCCCAAAGACTAGCCAGCTCGATGGCAATAGACCGGTTTCTCTGGGCGTCAGACTTGATCTTTAAAAGCCGCGTTTAGCGCGATTTCAACCATGTCGCCAAAGCTACGCTCGCGATCAGCTGCGGGTAGTGCTTCGCCGGTCTGCAAATGATCCGAAACCGTAAGAATTGCCAAGGCTCGCCGTTTATAGCGCGCCGCCAGCGTATAAAGTTCGGCTGCCTCCATCTCAACGCCCAGTACACCGTGACGAACCATCTGTTCATTCAGATCGGCACGTTCATCGTAAAATACATCCGAAGAATAAATGCTGCCCACATGCGTACTGGCGCCAGTAGATTCAGCGGCTTCTACAGCCGCCCTCAATAAAGACCAATCCGCTGTCGGCGCAAAATTCAGTTCTCTGAAGATTGTTGAAGATGGGGTGCTTACGGATGTCGTTGCCATTGCGATGATCAAATCGCGCACTGCGACATGATCCTGCATGCCGCCGCATGAACCGATCCGGATCAGGGTTTTTGCATCATAGTCGCGGATCAGCTCGTTCACATAGATGGACAGGGACGGCATCCCCATGCCGCTACCCTGAATTGTGACTCGATTTCCGTTCCAGGTGCCGGTAAATCCCAACATCCCTCGAACCTCATTTACGAGTTTAATATCGCTCAGATAAGTCTCGGCAGCCCATTTGGCACGATAGGGATCCCCCGGCAGCAGAACTGTGTCTGCTATGTCCCCCGGTGCGGCCCCTATGTGAACAGTCATGCGAGTATCCTAAGCTAAGTTCAGATTTCCATCTTTGATGGATCTGTACCTTCTTCCATGGCCGCCTTAAACCAAAAAGGTTGCCGACCACTGCCGGACCATGTCTGGCTACTGTCTTTCGGATTAAAGTATTTTGGCGGTCTTTTGGGTTTTCCGGACGCGGCATTCTTGCCAGAACCTTGGGTTAGTTCAGCCAACGAATAACCATACTGTGCAACCGCTTTTTTCGCCGCCTCAAGCGCTTTGCGTTTTTCGACCACGTCGACAGTCTTAAGCGCCTTCTGTACTTGTACAGCGAGTTTCTCCAATTCTTTCTTCGACATATTATCGAGATTTATTGTCATGATATAGTCTCCCCTAGTGTGCCAACTCTATGGCACAATTGAATATTTAAACTCAACTGAGGTGGGGCAACGATTTTGTGTCAGTGCTGTCGCTACCTTATTCAGCGGCAATAGCTTGCTCATCAGCCAATTCAACGATGTCCATCATGATCGTATTTAATTCAAAGTCCTTGGGGGTATAAACGCGCGCCACCCCTATCTTGATCAACATTATTGCATCGTTTTCAGGGATTATGCCGCCAACAATAACGGGAATGTGTCCTAATCCAGCAATTTTCATTTTTTCCATGAGATCATTGACCAGAGGCAAATGAGAACCACTTAGAATTGAGATTCCGACGACGTGCGCTTTGTTTTTTTGCGCATTTTCCACAATCTCATCCGGGGTAAGGCGAATACCTTCATAGTCAATTTCCATGCCACAATCCCGGGCTCGGAATGCGATTTGTTCTGCACCGTTAGAATGGCCATCTAAGCCCGGCTTTCCAACCAGAAATTTAAGTCGGGTACCAAGTTTGTCACTAACCAGATCTACTGCATTGCGAATGTCATCCAACCCTTCGGTTCTGTTTGACGTTGAGGATGATACGCCGGTTGGGCCCCGGTAGGTTCCAAATACAGAACGCATCTGCTCCGCCCACTCGCCAGTTGTGGCACCTGCCTTAGCCGCCCGGATCGACGGCCCCATCACGTTTTTACCTTCCGCCGCTGCGGCGCGAAGATCAGCGAGCGCGGCCTGAACAGCCGAGGCATCACGATCGGTGCGCCAGGCATTCAGGCGATCGATCTGATCTTGTTCTGTCGCAGGATCAACAACCATTATGCCGCCGTCTTCGGTCTGAAGCGGCGAAGTCTCGGTGGAGGTAAATTTGTTGACCCCAACTACTGTAACTTCGCCCGCCTCAATCCGGTTCAACCGATCTGCATTGCTGTCGACCAATCTTGATTTCATGTATTCAATGGCGCTGATGGCTCCGCCCATGGAATCCAGATTTGCAAGTTCAGCCCGCGCGCCCTGCTTGAGCACCTCAACCTTGCGATCAATAGCCGGGTTTCCGTCAAAAAGATCGTCAAATTCAAGCAAATCGGTTTCATAGGCGAGAATCTGTTGCATCCGCATGGACCATTGCTGGTCCCACGGCCGGGGCAGGCCCAACGCTTCGTTCCATGCCGGCAACTGCACGGCGCGGGCCCGCGCATTCTTTGACAGGGTGACGGCCAACATCTCGATCAGGATACGATAGACATTATTCTCTGGTTGTTGCTCGGTAAGCCCAAGCGAATTCACCTGAACCCCGTAGCGAAAGCGACGGTATTTAGGGTCTGACACGCCGTAACGCTGCTCACATATTTCGTCCCAAAGATCCACGAAGGCGCGCATTTTGCACATTTCAGTCACGAACCGAATGCCGGCGTTGACAAAAAATGAAATGCGGCCGACCAACCTTGGGAAATCTTCGTCAGGCACCTGGCCTTTTAACCCGTCCAGAACAGCCGTGGCCGTGGCAAGCGCAAAGGCCAATTCCTGCTCTGGCGTCGCGCCGGCTTCTTGAAGGTGATAAGAGCAGACATTCATCGGATTCCATTTGGGCACATTGGTGTAACAATAGGCGGCCACATCCGTGATGAGTTTCAGCGACGGCTTCGGTGGGCAAATATAGGTTCCACGTGACAGGTATTCCTTTATTATGTCATTCTGTACAGTGCCTTGCAGTTGGGTGACGTCAGCGCCCTGTTCCTCAGCGACAGCGATGTAAAGTGCCAGAAGCCACGGCGCCGTCGCATTGATCGTCATAGACGTATTCATTTGATCAAGAGGAATCTGGTCGAACAACGCGCGCATATCGCCAAGGTGTGAAACGGGCACCCCAACCTTTCCGACTTCTCCGCGCGCCAGGATATGGTCGCTATCATAACCGGTTTGCGTTGGCAGATCGAAGGCAACCGATAGGCCCGTCTGGCCCTTGGCTAGATTAGATCGATAAAGCGCGTTTGAAGCGGCTGCCGTTGAATGGCCTGCATAGGTTCGAATGAGCCACGGCCGATCGGCTTTGTGATCGATATTTGCGTGAGTCATTAGCGGGCCTCATGAATCATGTGAGAAACTTTGTTGCGTTCCGATGGTGATACTTGGAATATTACGCAATTGTCAATTCGCTGCAATGCGGCATTTGGCCCGAACCGGAATGTTGTGTGGGGTCTGTTTTGCTGCCACGGTACAGAGGATGACGCAAACGATAGAAATTCCACTTTGGTTGCTGGTTGTGATCTTGCTGTTCGCCGCAGTAACCTTTGCATCGCATTTTCTTTTTCCATCGGTGCGATGGTTTTTCCGGCGGCGTCTGGAAAGGGCCGTAGCCCGGCTAAACCGGCGGCTGGAGCGCCCTATCGAACCGTTCAAACTGGCGCGCCGCCACGACATGATTCAGCGACTGATCTATGACCCGCAAGTTAGCAGGGCTGTCGCGGCGCATGCAAAAGAGCAGGGAATTCCCGAGAACGTTGCCTTTCAGCAGGCGAGTAGCTACGCCCGCGAAATAGTGCCGTCCTTCTCTGCCAGTGCTTATTTTGGTGTGGCAATCCGATTGGCGCGGCTCTTCTCGAATGCGCTCTACACAGTTCGACTGGGGTATGAAGATGAAGGGGCGCTGAAAGATCTCGATCCAGATGCAACAGTTGTTTTTGTCATCAATCACCGCAGTAACATGGACTATGTTCTGGTGACCTACCTCGCGGCTGAACGTTCAGCGTTGTCGTACGCCGTAGGCGAGTGGGCGCGCGTTTGGCCGTTGTCTGGGTTGATCCGTGCAATGGGGGCTTATTTTATCCGCCGCAAATCGCGAAGTGAACTCTATCGGCGCGTTCTGGCACGTTATGTCTCACTGGCGACGAACGGCGGTGTGACACAAGCCATGTTTCCCGAAGGCGGGCTTAGCCTGGATGGCGGGTTGAAATTACCCAAGCTGGGGCTGTTGAAATACATAACGGATGGCCTCGAGGAAGACGGCCGCGATGTGGTTTTTGTGCCGGTCGCTTTGAATTACGACCGAGTTCTGGAGGACCGCATTCTGATTGCCGCGGGCGATGCGGGAGAGCGGAGATTTCGAGCTCGCATCAGCGTTGTCGCGCAGTTTGCGCTGAAACAGTTGTGGTTGAGGGTGACGGGGCAATTCAACAGGTTTGGGCATGCAGCCGTAAGCTTTGGTACTCCCCTATCGCTGAGAGAGTTCAGCGCTGGCCACAAAGGCGACCTTACAAAGGAACTGGGAACAAAATTGATGAAGCGCATCGGCAATGTTGTTCCGGTCTTGCCGGTGCCTTTGCTGGCCTACGTGCTTGAGCGTCACGGCGAAATAGACGAGGTACACACCGAAATAGCAGTAGCAGAAATACTACAGAGGATGAAAGAGGCCGAAGTACAGTTACCAGTTGGTACACCTGCCAAGGTTGTTGAAATTGGAATGTATCATTTGCTCAAACGCAAGATTGTTGTCGAAACCGAAGGAATGTATCGTGTGCCTGTCGACCAGAAAAGCGCGCTGGCCTACTACGCAAACTCGATCAGACATCTCGTTCCTGCCGAGAGTAATGAACTTGCTGCGCTTGCAAAGGAAAATTCTGCATCCGCAGGGTCATAAAATTACAATAATATACCCAACAACTATTGCAATGTTGCGCAACTGGCCATATCCCACATTAAACAGCTCGATTCTGCGCTGCGGCACCAATGTGCGGTTGAGCGTTTGAAAGAGGGATGACCAAAGGAACAGGAGGCCCCATGGCTTTGGACCAAGACAGCGGAATTGCCAGCTACGACGCACCTGAGAAGGATCTCTACGAGATGGGTGAAATGCCGCCCATGGGGTATGTTCCCAAACAAATGTATGCTTGGGCGATCCGACGTGAACGGCATGGCGAACCTGACACGGCGATGCAAGTTGAAGTTGTTGACATACCAAAGCTCGACAGCCATGACGTTCTGGTCCTGGTGATGGCGGCAGGCGTTAACTACAACGGCGTATGGGCTGCCTTGGGTGTACCCATCAGCCCCTTTGATGGGCACAAGCAACCCTATCACATCGCGGGATCGGATGCTGCCGGCATCGTTTGGGCTGTAGGGGACAAGGTGCGCCGCTGGAAGGTTGGCGACGAAGTTGTTGTCCATTGCAACCAGGATGATGGCGATGACGAAGAATGCAACGGCGGCGACCCGATGTATTCTCCGACACAACGGATTTGGGGATACGAAACCCCTGACGGATCATTCAGTCAGTTCACGCGCGTGCAGTCGCAGCAATTGATGCCCCGGCCCAAGCATCTGACATGGGAAGAGGCGGCGTGTTATACATTGACGCTCGCGACAGCCTACCGAATGTTATTTGGCCACGAACCGCATGATCTGAAACCGGGGCAGAACGTCCTCGTCTGGGGTGCTTCTGGTGGTCTTGGGTCTTATGCTATTCAGCTCATTAATACGGCGGGCGCAAACGCCATCGGGGTCATCAGCGACGAAGATAAAAGGCAGTTCGTGCTGGATTTGGGGGCCAAAGGAGTACTGAACCGCAAAGACTTCAATTGCTGGGGCCAGATGCCAACGGTCAACACGCCGGAATATGCGAATTGGTTCGCAGAAGCCCGTAAGTTTGGCAAGGCGATCTGGGAGATCACCGGCAAAGGAGTCAACGTAGACATGGTGTTCGAACACCCAGGCGAAGCCACGTTCCCTGTCTCGACGTTCGTTTGCAAGAAGGGCGGCATGGTTGTGATCTGTGCCGGGACAACAGGTTTCAATCTGACATTTGATGTTCGCTATATGTGGATGCACCAAAAACGTCTTCAAGGCAGCCACTTCGCGCATCTCAAGCAAGCTGCTGCTGCGAACAAACTCATGCTGGAGCGTCGGCTCGATCCGTGCATGTCCGAGGTTTTTACTTGGGCTGATCTTCCGAATGCTCATATGAAAATGCGCCGAAACGAACACAAGCCGGGGAATATGGCTGTCTTAGTGCAGGCGCCCCGAACTGGATTGCGCACTTTCGAAGACGCTTTGGAAGCCGGTCGTTAACTGCCGCGATGCCTCAGGCTGTCAAGAACGATCCGCGAATCGGCTTTTGCTGACGCGGGTCGTTTTGTTTCTGACCCTGGTGTCAAGATTTCAATAGCTTAGAAATTGCGGCCTCACTATATCAGGGGAGTTGAAATACGCGAATGTCCTAACAATTCGTGATCGTGGTAAAGTTGCGTTAACCATACGTTAACTACTTGAGGGCGAAACTGTGAAGCAACATGACTGGATACTGGACGTACTCGCGGATTTGCAAACGTTTGCGCACACGAACAAGCTGGCTGTCCTCGCAGAACAGCTTGGTGACACAAAACTCATTGCCGCTGCCGAAATACTGACAATGAATGAAAGGGCGTTGGCGCTTCCGAATGAACAAGATTTCGCCGCTGGAACAGATACTAGGAGCGTTGGAGCAAGCAGACGCGCTTGAGGGGCTGCAAACCGCAACTGAATCGTTGCGCGCCCACTTTGAAATTGATCACATTGTCTATCATTGGGTGGATTCTGCGGGCGACCAATACGGATGTGGCACATATGATCCAGCCTGGCGGCAGCGGTACCTGGATCAAAACTACCTCAGGGTCGATCCGGTTATCGCAGGGTGTTATCAGCGTTTTCATCCGGTTGACTGGAAAAGACTGGACTGGTCGAGCAGGGCCGCCCGCGCGTTTCAGGCCGAGGCGATCGAGTATGGAGTGGGCAATCAAGGATTTTCGATACCCATCCGTGGACCAAACGGGCAGTTTGCCTTATTCACTGCATCTCATTCCTGTGACGACGCTATCTGGGAAAACTTTACAGAGGAAAATCGTCGCGATCTTATCTTAATTGCGCACTATTTTAATCAAAAAGCTCTGGAATTTGAGCCTGGTCGAGCGCCCGAACCTTCGCGGTCGCTTTCGCCCCGCGAGGTGGATGCAATGACTTTGCTTGCGATTGGATATAGTCGTGCCCAGGTGGCAGAAACCCTTTCAATTTCTGAGCATACGCTGCGCGTCTATGTGGAAAGTGCACGCTTCAAACTGGGCGCTATGAACACCACACATGCTGTCGCGCGTGCGCTCAGCCGGGGTCTAATTGTAGTTTGATGTTGCCTGATCGGCGAAGTCAACGTCCCGCATTAAAACTCAGTTTTAACTAATAGCATCGTAGCCCTTAGCTATCTTTGATGGAAGGGGCCTGCCTTGATACGTTATCTGTACGCCGAGGAACTGCAAAAATTTCCAAAACTCAGCCAATCGATGTTTGCGGACCGCGCAGATCAATTCAAGGTCCGATTGGGCTGGGACGTCATGGTTGACGACAAGGGCCGCGAGCGCGACGAATACGACGATATGAACCCGCTTTATGTGATCTGGGAACAACCTGACGGCAACCATGGTGGCTCAATGCGATTTCTGCCTACAACCGGCCGCGTAATGGTCAATGATCATTTTGCACATTTGATGGGTGGGGGCGCGATTTGCAGTCCATTGATTTGGGAATGTACTCGCTTTTGCCTTTCCGCAGATGCAGCGCCGCGGATCGCTGCAGCCCTGATGCTGGCTGGCGGAGAGATCATGACGGGTTTCGGAATTCGGCATTTTGTTGGGGTATTTGACGCTCGAATGGTTCGGATTTACCGGATGATAGGCTCTTCTCCGGAAGTGTTGGGCGCAATTGGCCAAGGCAGGGATACGATAAGTGTTGGCCTATGGGAGTTTACCGAAGTTGCCAGATCGCGGATTGCCGCGCGTGCCGAATTGTCCGAAGAAATCTCGAAGCAGTGGTTTGATCGAGCCTTTGGTCAAAGGACCAAACGTCGTCTGGCGAGGCACGAACCTTTGCCGCTCGCCCTTTCTGCCTAAGAAAGAAGAAAACATGTGACCCTCGGCTGGTGTCAATAGAATGGCACCTATAGGGTCGCGCGCATGTCGCTATCAGACCTTACATTTTCACACGACCAGGCGTCCGCCTATGATGCAGTCACTGAACTGCTGCGTAACGCCGGTATTGATCTTGATGAGTCATTGCTGACGCCGCCTCGCGAGGGCGTATCAAGCGTGATGGCCGTCACGGGTAAGGCAGGTTCAGGGAAGACGCTTCTTCTAGCGGAGCTTTACAGGGCGCTGAAAAAAGCTGGTGTCGAAATCATTTCTGGCGATTACGAAAGTCGAAAACGTGCTGGCAAGCGCACACTCGCCATTCTGGCGCCGACCAACAAAGCTGCGTCCGTTTTACGATTGCAGGGGGTTCCTGCCACTACGATACACCGTATACTCTATACCCCGGTTTATGACCCTGAATACGAACGTATTGCCGAATGGCTAGTGGGCAATGGTGACCGTCCCGAGATCGAAGGATTGACGGATCAGGCATTGGACAGGGCTGCCATGTTTTACAAGACAAATGCATCGATTCCCGGTGCATTGGCTGCCGCTGGTCTCCGCGGATCGGACTTCATCACCGGTTGGAAACGGCGCGAAGACCCGTTGGATGTTGGGTTTATCGATGAAAGTTCGATGCTCGATGACCGCCAATTCGAAGATCTGAAAGATATCTTCCCTACCTTGTTGTTGTTTGGAGACCCGGCCCAACTTGCTCCGGTCAATCAGTCCGGCACAATGGTCTTTGAAAATCTACCAGAGGCTCGCACGCTTAATCTAAGTCGGGTGCATCGACAGGACGCCGACAATCCCATCCTTGATCTCGCGCATGCTCTGTCTGACCCGGCGTTGGAATTTTCAGACTTCGAACGTATGATCGAAGACACGGCCAGGCGCGACGAGCGGGTCGTCTGGGGCCAACGTGTCGAGGTTGATCTGATGGCGCGTAGTCCGGTTCTGGTCTGGCGCAACACAACGCGTATTCGCCTGATCAACGCCTTTCGCAACGTTCACGGCGCACCTGAGGAGGAATTGCTTGAGGGGGAACCTTTGATCTGCGACGGGATCGAATTGCCGCTGAAGCATCGAAAAAAGAGACTCGATCTCGAAGCACGCGGCTTGATTAAAGGGGCGCAGGTTATCTACCTCGGGCTGGGCCGCAAGCCAGGGTTTTCGCGAATACATGTATTCGGGGCAGAGGATCCACAAGTGAGCGCAGCTTCTATCGTAAAGATTGAACGACCAGATGAAGAAGAGCCGTTTATTCCTTTTGCTGCGCGTATGGGGGCGGCATTCTTGCACGGCGCTGCAGTAACGATTCACAAGGCCCAGGGAAGCCAATGGGACACGGTTCAGGTCTTTGGCCCGGACCTTTTTGTTGCGGCGCGGATGGGGCGGGTCGAGGCGGGTCAGCCGCTTTGGAAGCGGCTTGCCTATGTCGCCATTACGCGGGCTCAGAACCGGTTGATATGGGTTGTTCGAAACCGACTGTCAAAACCTACGCATGGGTTGCGCGTTGATGATTTAAGTGTGACTGCGGTGCCTTTTGCATTGGAAGAACCAACTTGAAATCAATCCTTATTAACGATTCAAATTCCGGCATTGACCGTTGGACCGTTAAGAAGATTGTGAACGACGGCCGACGCGTGGGTTTGATGCCAATCTTCAGTTCATGACGGGGCATGGTGACCAACATGCCCTATATTCCTTATATCGCGCGCGGCTAATGCCTGTGACTCAATTAAGGTCTAACTAGTCGAAAAACTGCAGAGGCACCCCAACCAGCAGCAATTGCGATGGCAAGGGACATCAGCCCGTATACCAGCGGTTGTTCTCGCGAAAGGCTGAATAGCCAACGCTCGAGACCAACTTTGCGTACGTCGATCGTGGTTTCATAGTCGGATACGACACTCCCATCCCGCGTGAGCAGAACCCTAATGGCATAGGCTCCTTCGGTCAGGTTTGCTGGCATATCGATGTCGGTGCGAAACAAGGTTTGCTCGTCAATGGAAACGGATCCCGGTAACAGCTGATACAAGTTTTCATTACTGCGGACACGGATGACGGCTTCTGTAAAACTCTGCGAATCCATAACGTTCTGGGGCGCTCCAACAGAGCGAATAGCTCTTGGAATTGAAACCCGATAGCGCAGGTCTTCGACATCACGCAACACCTGATCGAAAGGTGCAGTTGTTGCGACGGCATAGAAGCTGGGTGCACTGTCGACTTCCACACTGTCGACATTCACCCATATCCCATAGCGCTTTTCCTTGCGCCGAACGGTCACTGGCACGGATGGTCCAGAGACTGTAACGACTACTTCAATTGGGTCACCGGACGGAACGGGAGCTTCGCGTTTTATTGCGCCAAAGATCAGGATATCGGAGCCATCGAAATTCGTAGTGATTGCAACTTCATCCTGACTGAGTCCAAGTACAACGTCCTCTGCCAGAGCAGGCGAGGTGGTCAGGGTGAGTATGAGGGCAATCCTGCGCAACATTGTCAATGCCCGCCAGTTGCGCCAAGCGAGTAGAGTTCGGAAGGCATAACCAACAAGTCAAAGGCCAGCTTTCCACAGACCGCCAGCACCATAATTGCCAATAGAATTCGTAGCTGTTCCGCCTTCATTTTTACGCCGATCCGGGCGCCGACCTGTGCGCCGAGCACGCCGCCGACAAGCAGTAGAACCGCTAAAACTATATCAACTGTGAAGTTTGTTGTGGCGTGTAGCAGCGTGGTGAATGCGGTCACAAAAATGATCTGAAACAACGACGTTCCAACAACCACCTTTGTTGGCATACCCAGTAGATAGATCATTGCAGGAACCATGATGAACCCGCCGCCAACGCCCATGATTGCAGCCAAGATGCCGACGGCAACGCCGACTATAAGGGGGGGGATGACCGAGATGTACAACCCCGAAGTGCGAAACCGCATTTTGAATGGAAGGCCGTCAATCCAGGCGCGATGCTTGCGTTTTCGGGTAGGGACGGCGTTCTCTTTTCGCGACCTGCGAATTGCGTTTAGGCTTTCGATGAACATCAACGCGCCGATGACACCTAGAAATATGACGTAGCAAAGCTTGACCAGCAGATCGACCTGACCAATCTCCTTGAGATAATTGAAGACCAGCACACCAAGTGCAGCACCTACGAGACCACCAATCAACAACACCGTTCCCATTCGGAGGTCGACGGTTTTTCGTTTGAAATGGGCCAATACACCCGAGAAAGAAGACGCCACAATCTGATTGGCTTCGGTGGCAACTGCCACGGCAGGGGGGATGCCGATAAAAAACAACAGCGGTGTCATCAGGAATCCGCCACCGACACCAAACATTCCAGATAAAACTCCGACCATGCCGCCTAGCCCCAGCAAGAGGAAAGCGTTGACAGATACCTCGGCGATGGGCAGGTAAATTTGCATGACGGTTCCTAGACCGGACTATGCTGCATTGCAACAAGCGAGAGGTCCAACGTCACCGCAGGAATCAGAGAAACTGTAAAACTGGCCCTATAGGTAGCTCACTAGCGCTCTTTGACGTAAGGTTCTCCGCCTGCGCGTGGTGGAATAGCTTTGCCAACAAACCCTGCAAGGATCACCACAGTCAGGATATATGGGAGCGCATCCATGAATTGAACCGGCACGGTAAATGCCCCCAGATCAATATTCTGGTAGCGCAGTGCAATGGCTTGCAAGAAACCGAACAGCAGACAGGCTGAGAGTGCATACCATGGGCGCCACTTGGCAAAGATAAGAGCTGCCAGCGCAATAAATCCCCTTCCTGCCGTCATCTCTTTGACGAACCCGGCCTGAAGGGCCGTCGCTAGGTATGCGCCAGCAATACCGCAGAGAATGCCGCAGATCGCGACAGCAACGTAACGAAGCCCAACAACAGAAATTCCGGCAGTATCGACAGCGGCCGGGTTCTCACCCACTGCCCGAAGGCGCAGCCCGAACCGTGTGCGGTAGAGTATCCACCATGTCAGGGGAACGCAGGCAAAAGCAACGTAGACCAGAATTGAGTGGCCCGAGATCAATTCGTAATAAATCGGGCCAAGGATCGGCATGTCTTTCAGCGCGTCTGCAAATGGCAATGTAATGGGTTCAAATCGACCTTCGCCCATCAGGGACGGCGTTCTGCCGCCTTGGGAAAACCAGCTTTGTGCGATCAAAACGGTTAGTCCTGAAGCCAGAAAATTAATGGCAACGCCTGAAATAAGCTGATTGCCACGGAATGTAATAGAGGCAAGCCCGTGCAACCCACTAAGTGCCACGGAAGATGCGATCCCTGCGAGCAGTCCCAACCAGACTGATCCGGTAATTGCCGCGAAAGCGGCAGAGAAAAACGCGGCTGCCAACATCTTTCCTTCAAGTCCAATGTCGAAAATGCCGGCGCGTTCCGAAAACAAGCCTGCAAGACACGCAAGCAAAAGAGGTGTGGCAAGGCGAACGGTGCTGTCGAGCACTTGCAGTAGTGTCAGGAAATCCATCAGCTTTCCTTTTTGCGCATTGCAAGAAACAGTTTTTCAAGCGGCATTCGGACCATATTGTCCAACGCCCCCGTGAACAGGATCACAAGGGCCTGTATGACGACGATCAATTCGCGCGGTATGCTGGTCCAAAGTGCCAGTTCGGCGCCGCCCTGGTAAAGAAATCCAAACAGGATTGCGGCCAGAAATACGCCAACCGGATGGCTGCGGCCCATAAGAGCCACCGCAATACCGATGAAACCAGCCCCCTCGGTAGCATTCAGGACAAGACGCTCGGCCTCGCCCATCACGTTGTTGATCGCCATCATTCCGGCAAGTCCGCCCGAAATCAGCATCGCAATCATCGTGATTTTCACTGGCGAAATACCGGCGTATTTGGCCGCTGATTCTGAGTGTCCGTATGCCCGGATTTCATACCCCAGCCGGGTGCGCCAGATCAGCAACCAGACCGCGAGACAGGCAAGCACCGCGACCAACAGTGTCACATTCGCGGGCGCGGCTTTCGAAAACTCGATGCCAAAAGGGGCAAGCAAGTCGTGCAATGTTGGCAGATGAACAACCTCGGAAAACCGTGCCGTCGCCGGATCCATCGACCCGGTTGGCCTAAGCATATTAACCAGAACATAGTTCAGTAATGCAGCCGCAATAAAGTTGAACATGATCGTCGTGATCACGATGTGGCTGCCCCGTTTAGCTTGCAAATAAGCCGGGATTGCCGCCCATAGGGCACCAAATGCCGCAGCTCCAATCGTGGCCCCCAACAGGGCGAGCGACCAATGTGGCCAGGGAATATAAAGACAGGCCAACGCAACGCCTAGTCCCCCCAGCATCGCCTGGCCTTCGCCACCGATGTTGAAAAGGCGCGCATGAAAGGCGACGGCAACTGCCAGTCCGGTAAACATAAAATTAGTAGCGTAATAAAGCGTATAGCCCCAACCGTATGTCGACCCGAGAGACCCTTCGATCATCAGCTTGACAGCAGCGATGGGGTCCTCACCAATAGCGAGAATGACTAGTGCAGATATTATGGCGGCCAGGATCAACGAAATGAGCGGTACAAGAACAACTTCAGCCCATTTTGGCATTATGTCCATTCAGGCTACCTCTCCGGTCATTCCGGCCATCAGCAGGCCCAACTCTTTTTCGTCGGTTTCATTTGGCATCCGTTCGCCCATGATGTGACCATCGAACATGACTGCGATGCGGTCGCTGAGCGACAGAATCTCTTCGAGTTCGACCGAGACCAGCAGGATCGCTTTGCCTTGATCGCGCAGCGCTACGATTTGCTGATGGATAAATTCAATGGCACCGATATCGACACCGCGGGTTGGTTGGCCAATCAGCAACAAATCCGGATTGCGTTCGATCTCGCGGGCGACAACGATTTTCTGTTGATTGCCGCCGCTGAAATTTTTGGCTTCTTGCCAGCAATCTGCCGGACGAATGTCGAACTTCTCGATTTTCGCATTAGTATCATCGCGCAGCGCTTTGTTATCCATCAGGAAGCCCGAGTTATAGTTATGGTCGTGGTGATAGCCAAAGGCGACGTTCTCCCACGCATGATACGGCATAATCAGGCCTTCGCGCTGGCGGTCTTCGGGCACATGGGCAATTCCGCTGGCGCGTCGCGAACGCCCGTCAGAAGACTTGCCCGTCAGATCAATCGGCTGCCCGTTCATGGTTATGGTGCCCGTCCCATGGGCATACCCGCCCAAAACCTCCAGCAGTTCTGATTGCCCATTGCCCGCAACTCCTGCGATGCCCAGGACCTCACCGGCGCGCACATTCAGATCAATGCCCTTAACCCGTTCAACACCTTTGTCGTCGACGACCCTCAGGTTCTGAATGTCCAGCACGACCTCGCCCGGTTTTGCAGGTTCCTTGTCGACACGCAACAGAACTTTGCGACCCACCATCAACTCCGCCAGTTCTGTGGGGGATGTCTCGGAAGTCTTAACAGTGGCAGTCATTTCACCTCGCCGCATGACGCTGACTGTATCGGTGATGTCCATGATTTCGCGCAGTTTGTGCGTGATGAGAATGATGGTTTTGCCTTCCTCCCTTAGCCGGTCGAGAATGCGGAACAATTGAGCCGCTTCAGCGGGGGTCAGAACGCCCGTGGGCTCGTCAAGGATCAGGATATCGGCATGCCTGTAAAGGGCCTTGAGGATTTCAACACGCTGTTGCATGCCAACGCCCAGTTCTTCGATGACGGCATCAGGGTCCACATTCAGACCGTACTCTTTTTCCAACTCTAGTAGAATGCGCCGTGCCTTGTTCAGCGATGGCATCAGCATGCCGCCGTCTTCCGCGCCCAGAATAATATTCTCAAGAACGGTGAAGTTTTCGACCAGTTTGAAATGCTGGAAAACCATCCCGATCCCCGCAGCGATTGCTGCCTGACTGTCCGGAATATGGGTTTGTTTTCCGGCGATATGTATTTCGCCTTTGTCGGCTTTGTAAAAACCATAAAGGATACTCATCAGCGTTGACTTACCCGCGCCGTTTTCGCCAATAATGCCATGTATTGTGCCCGGCATCACTGAAATGGAAATATCTTTGTTTGCCTGAACCGGACCGAACGCCTTTGAGATACCCTTTAGTTCGATAGCAGGTGCGGTCATGCTTCTTCTCCGGTGCCGGCAAACCCGACAAGCCGGGTGATCTTGCCAGCGTCATCCAGATCAGCGAAATACTGACCTCGCATCATACGCGCGTCGTCTTTCATGAAATCCACAAATACCCGGACATGGCCATTATGTGAACTTGGCGCGCCGGCAACCTGTGCCGAAGCGCCGGGCATGTGTTCGGTAAAACCTGCTAAATATCCCGCCAGATCATCAAGGTTAGTGATCGGTGCCGGGACTTGAGGGTCAGCATAGTAAAAGTCTGTGGCAAGAGCCGAACCAAGTGTTGCGGCTCGGCTCTTGGGGTCTGTATCGCCCCAAGCGGAGAATAAAGCGTTGAGTGCGTCAGTCATGATATTCTCCTCTCGAGGCGTTAGAGATCAGAACGACAGGTCGGGGCAGGTGTCATCTGAGCTGTAGTCATGCACTGTGATTTCGCCCGCAATGATCTTGGCTTTGGCGGCATCCACCTTTGCCTGCATTTCCGCTGTCACGAGATCGGCGTTGTTTTCATCCATGGCGTAATCGACGCCTTCGTCTGCCAGGCTAAACGCCTGAAAACCACCCTTGGCGCCATCGCCAGCTTTCAGGATGTTGTAAACAGCGACATCAACGCGTTTAAGCATCGATGTCAGGACCTTACCGGGATGCAGTGGGTTCTGGTTGCTGTCAACGCCGATAGACAGGATGTTTTCGTCAGCAGCCGTTTGCAGAACGCCAACACCCGTGCCGCCGGCTGCCGCGTAGATCACATCGGCACCCTGAGAGATCTGTGCTTTGGCCAGTTCTGATCCTTTGACGGGATCGTTCCAAGCCGAAGGCGTTGTACCGGTCATATTTGCAACTATGGTCGCATCCGGGTTGGCTGCCTTCACACCCTGTGCATAACCACAGGCGAACTTGCGGATCAACGGCACATCCATTCCGCCAATGAATCCAACAGTGTTGGATTCCGATTTCAACGCAGCCATCATACCGACCAGATAAGAACCCTCGTGCTCAGTGAAGGAAACGATCAGCACATTTGGGGCGTCAGGTACCCAGCCGTCCACTGTGACAAATGTCGTGTCCGGATAGTCACCTGCAACCTGACCAATCGGGTCGCTCATGGCAAAGCCTGTGGTGATGATCGGGTTGGCACCAGCTTCGGCAAATCGGCGCAAGGCCTGCTCGCGCTGGGCCTCGGATTGCAGTTCAATTTCGAGGTATTTCCCACCGGTTTCATTGGCCCACTTCTGGGCGCCGTTATGAGCAGATTCGTTAAAGGACTTGTCGAACTTGCCGCCTAGGTCAAAGATTAATGCGGGCTCGGCCATTGCCGCACCTGCGCTCAGTGCCAGCCCGGCAGCAGCGCCCATCAGTTTTTGCATAATAGTCATTCTGGTTCTCCCAATTGTTTTCATGTTGGGGGCAAAGCAGCTATATCATCCTGTGCCCCGGTGTTTCGTGAGGTGAATTCGAACACCTTTAAATTAGGCCGTACCGACGCGATAGCGTCAACCGCTTTCTCACGCTTGATGCGCAGAAGTTCCAATTACTCTAGCTTAGCGCACGTGACATCACTAACGCCTCAATTGGGGTCGAGTTAGTGCGCGGATAGTACCTTGGACGCCTCCCGATGACGTCAAACCCCGATGAGGTATATAAGCCTATGGCAGGGACGTTGTCTGCGGCCACTTCGAGGAAAATCTTTTTTGCACCCAGAGAGACCGCGAGGGCAACGGTCTGTTCCAACAGCCCGCGCCCCAACCCTTTCTTTTGATTGAGCGGCTGCACGGCAAGCGTCAGGAGTTCGGCCTCAGTTGCAATCACGCGAACCAGGGAAAATCCATGTTGAACCGAGATTGCATGACAATATTCGCTAGCGAGCAAGTCCCGAAACTCTGACTCTGACCAAGCGCGCTGGGTCGTAAATGCCGCTTGGTGCAGCATTGCCAGATGCGCGACAGAATTCGCGTCCTTCATTCGTCAAGCAAGACTGGTGGTGCATCACGCGGAGGCGCAGCGTCTGCGGCACGGACGTACTGCGGAGCCGGAGCTAGAGTAGTGGTCTGCCAGGACTCACACGCAATGAAGGCAATGTTTTCTGCCAGCTTGGCAGGGGGGATTTGTGGCGCCAGCGCGTAACCATGGTCAAACACTTCTGACAGGGCGGTTTCCTCGGATTGGACCAATGGCGGTGAGGCGCCATGTTTCGAGAAATCTTGGCGATAAACCTGATCGCGTGGTGCAGAAATAAGCGCGCTGGCAGGCAATGACATCCCAAATGCGCGGGCTTCAAAACCCGATACACCAACAGCCGGAATGCCCAAACCCAGCGCCAATCCCCTGGCAGCTGAGATGGAAATGCGAATACCAGTAAAGTTGCCGGGGCCAGTGCCGACGCCGATCGCAGTCAGATCGGCCCAGGCTGCGCCGCCTTTGCCCAGAGTTTCTTCCAACAAAACCATAACCCGCTCGGCCTGGCCTCGTGCCATGTCCTCGGCGGCAACTGCTACAATTTCAGCTCCCGACAGCAAAGCGGCCGCGCAATGCGCGGCCGATGTGTCAAAGCCAAGGATCAGTGGGGGGTCAGACGGCAACAGGCCGCACCTCGGTCACCTCTGGAATATAGTGGCGCAGCAGGTTCTCGATACCCATCTTGAGGGTCAGAGTAGACGAAGGGCAACCGGCGCAGGCCCCTTGCATATGCAGATAGACCACCCCGCGATCAAACCCGTGAAACGTAATATCACCGCCGTCCTGAGCGACTGCAGGCCTAACCCTGCTGTCGAGCAGCTCCTTGATCTGAGAGACAACCTCGCCATCCTCGCCGTCATGATCTGCATGCCCCGATACAGGCTGATGATCCTCGCCCATGACAGGCTGACCGGATTGGTAATGTTCCATGATCGCACCCAGAATAGAGGGTTTGATATGGTCCCACTCAGCGTCGTCGGATTTAGTTACGGTAACAAAATCCAGACCGAAGAATACGCCAGTCACCCCAACTACGGCAAAGATGCGATTGGCGAGCGGGGACTTTCCAGCGGTATCGGCCGTCGGGAAATCCGCAGTGCCCACATCCATAACAGACTGGCCGGGAAGGAATTTCAATGTTGCCGGATTTGGGGTCGATTCAGTTTGAATGAACATGAGGTATCTCCGCGTGCAGCTGGACTATGGATATGCGCGTCAGATGTCGGCAAGTCAAGGTTTGGAATGATTCTAAATCACGAAAATTAAGTAATCGCTTCGAGTTTTTCCTTCGAAAGATCCCCCGGAACAATCGTGATAGGGATTGGTAAAGCCCCTGCATTTTTCATCAAAGCAGTAATGATCGGACCGGGACCCTTGTTGTCGGCACTGGCTCCAAGCACAAGGACACCCACTTCGGAATCGTCTGCGACCTGCGCAATAATCTCATCAATTGGATGGCCCTCGCGGATGACCAATTGAGGATCGATGCCCTGCTTGTCGCGCATCCATTTGGCAAAAACTTCAAAGTGGGCATGAATGCGCTCGCGTGCTTCCTGTCGCATTACTTCTCCCACTCCGATCCAGTGGTTGAATTCATCCGGGGGAATAACCGAGAGAATTTGCACCCCGCCCCCAGTGTGCGCTGACCGCATCGCGGCAAACCGCATCGCATTCAGGCATTCGCGGCTATCGTCCAATACTACCAGAAATTTCCGCATGTTACGTGCTCCTCAGCCGTGATGATCATGGCGCGAGTTGGCCGGCGAGGCAATTGCCAATTGTTAATTCTGCTCGGACGCAGCCCAGTCCCAATACATTTCGCGGGCACGACGCGCGACGGGGCCGATCTGATATTGTGTGTCATCAAAGGCCGTAACGGGCGTCACTTTGCTCATGTTGCCAGACAGAAATACTTCGTCGGCGGCGTGAATATCTTCAAACGTCAGGACAGTCTCGTGCACCCGCATGCCATCAGCCGTCAGGTTGCTGATGTGACGCGCACGGGTGATCCCTGCAAGAAAAGTACCGTTGGCAACCGGGGTGAAAACCTCTCCGTCTTTGACCATAAAAACATTTGCAGTTGCAGTTTCGGCCACGTTCCCCATCGCATCTGCCGCCAGCGCGTTGGCAAAGCCTTTTGCGCGGGCCTCGGCCAACATTCGGGCGTTGTTGGGGTAAAGGCACCCCGCCTTGGCATTGACGACACTGTCTTCCAGCACCGGCCGGCGAAATCGTGTGCGCGTCAAAGTCGTAGAAGCCTCAGGCGGAGCCATGGGAATCTGTTCAAGGCAGATGGCAAAACCGGTTGCGTCGCTGGTTGGTTCAATTGTAGTCGGTTGACTGTCGATCCCCCAATACATCGGTCGGATATATATCGCGGCGCTGGGTTCATAGGCCTTGAGTCCGTCGCGCACCAGATCAACCATGTCCTGGGTGGAAACAGTAGGGGTCAACATCAGTGCTTCGGCCGAACGATTGATCCGCAGGCAATGCGCATCAAGATCAGGTGCCAACCCATTGAAGAAGCGGGCGCCGTCAAAGACTGTGGTGCCCAACCAGGCGCCATGATCTGCCGCGCGCATGATACTGACGTCCCCATCATGCCATTGGCCGTCAAAGTACGTGCGAATGTTAGTGCCTGTGGCCATGACAGCTTTCCCCTCTTTTAGGGACTCTATGGTGAATTTAGGTCAGACGTCCAGACCTTAACTTGCTTCGGCAATCAACGACGCAACATCAAGAGGTGCATTGACCATGGTCAAATCCCCTTTTTCATTTCGCGGCCAGTCGGCTTCCACCCGATCCCGGTAAAGCTCGACACCATTGCCATCCGGATCCTTCAGATAGACTGCCTCGCTCACGCCGTGGTCTGCGGCGCCATCCAGCGAAATACCGGCCCGTGTAACGGCTTTGATGGCAGCGCCAAGTGCGGCGCGTGTCGGATAAAGAAACGCGACATGATAAAGGCCAGTCGATCCGGGGGTAGGTGGCTTCCCGCCGCGGCTTTCCCAAGTGTTTAAACCGATATGATGGTGATAGTCTCCCGCCGCCAAAAATGCGGCGCTGTTGCCGTACTGCTGAGTAAGCCTAAACCCCAACACATCACGATAGAATCCAATGGCACGATCCAGATCTGCGACTCTTAGGTGAATGTGACCAACGCGTGTTTCAGGATGAGTTTTTTCAGTCATGTCTTGCCTCCAATAGACAGCCTAGAATTGGAGACAATCGGTGTCGATGCAATTCCGGAGTCATGCAGGGGATATGTTCGCAAATGCACCGCCGCTATGCAGGGCCAACCATTCCAACGATGTCATAGGTCTTGCGCAAGATCGGGGCAGTGATCGCTCGCGCGCGTTGAGAGCCTGAGGCAAGGATGCGATCAATCTCGGAGGGGTCAGCCATAAGACGCGCCATTTCGGACGAGATTGGTGATAGTTTGGACACCGCAAGCTCAGCTAACAAAGGCTTGAATTCACCAAACTGTTTGCCACCAACCTCTGACAGAACTTGATCCACCGACTGATCAGTCAATGCCGCGTAGATGTTGACCAGATTACGCGCTTCAGGGCGACCTTCCAGACCCGCAGATTCAGAAGGCAGCGCATCCGGATCGGTCTTGGCCTTGCGAATCTTTCGGGCAATGGCATCGGCATCATCGGTCATGTTGATACGGCTTGCATCCGAGGGATCGGACTTGGACATCTTCTTGGAGCCGTCGCGTAATGACATAACACGTGTCGCGGCGCCCTCAATTACTGGTTCCGTGATGGGAAAAAAGTCGACGCCATAATCGTGATTGAACTTGGCTGCGATGTCGCGCGTCAATTCCAGATGTTGTTTCTGGTCTTCGCCTACCGGAACATGCGTCGCGTGATAGATCAGGATATCCGCCGCCATCAGAGCCGGGTAGCCAAACAAACCCAATGAGGCGTTTTCCGCATTCTTGCCTGCTTTGTCCTTGAATTGTGTCATTCGCTTCATCCAGCCCATGCGCGCAACGCAGTTGAATATCCATCCTAATTGCGCGTGCTCTGGTACCTGACTTTGATTGATTAGGATCGATTTTTCCGGATCGATCCCGGCGGCGATAAACCCAGCGCACAACTCGCGCGTGTTATGAGTCAGATCAGACGGGTTCTGCCAAACCGTGATCGCGTGCAGATCAACCATGCAGTAGACCGTCTCAAATTCATCGCCCTGCATATCGACAAAGCGTTTGATCGCGCCCAGATAGTTGCCCAACGTCAGACCACCGGACGGTTGAATGCCGGAAAACACACGGGGTGTGAAATTGGGGGCGATCATGAAGGTATCTCCGGCTGGATTATTGGGTCCGCCTCGCTTACCCATGCACTCAGGCCTCGTCAAGGAGAGCACCGTATGAGCAACGACACCAATCCAAACCCCAATGTCAGCCCAGTCAACCCGATGCCTCCCGTTGTTATTGCGTTGTTTCTGGTTATCTTTGGTATCGAATGTTTCTTTGCACTTGGTAGCGAAGAGCTGATTGGCGGGCCGAATGCCGTCGGCTGGCGTTTGCAAGCGATCCAGAAATATGCGTTCTCAGGGCCGATCTTCGATTGGATGGTTGAAAACAACCGCTGGACTGTCGAACACCTGATGCGGTTCGTGACTTATCCTTTCATCTCTACCAGCTTCACCCATGCGTTGCTTGTCGGCGTGATCCTGCTGGCGATGGGCAAGATGGTGGGCGAAGCCTTTGGCGGTGTTGCGACCCTGATAATCTTTGTCGTTTCAGGTGCGGTGGGCGCGCTGGCCTATGCGGTTCTGCTGAATGATTCCGTGCCTTTGAACGGAGGTTTTCCTCCCGTTTATGGATTGATAGGCGGGTTTACATATCTGTTGTGGCGCAAACTTGCGTTGGTTGGTGCGCAGCAGTTGCGGGCCTTTCACCTGATCGGGTTCCTGATGGGCATCCAGCTGATATTCGGGCTCTTGTTTGAAAGCCACAACGATTGGGTCGCCGATCTGGCAGGTTTTGCTGCCGGATTCGGATTGTCGTTCTTTCTGGCCCCAGGCAGTTGGTCTGACATTTTGCGCAGGCTGCGGGGTAACTAAGTCACCCGCGCCTAAAGGCGCCCTTAAGATCCGATAATCGGAAAGCACCCAGCATTTTCCCTAACAGAAAGTAGCTGAGTATCCCGATGCTGATCAGTCCCAGCAGAGCAAGGTATCGCCAGCCCGTCATGCCAAGGAACGGACCTAAAAGTATAGCCGAAGCGAACCAAAGAAGGCCCCCCATCAACAAGGCAGCGGCGATGATCCGCCAGATGCGTTTGTGAAAACGGGCGTCAAACTTCGCCACCGGCCCCATTTTGCGTGCGCCAAAGTTCAGCAGTACGACCATCGCCCAACCCGCGACCGTCGTGGCGATTGCAGGGGCAATCCATCCGATGATGGGGGCCAGAGCAATGGCAATGGCCGCATTCAGAACCATCGCCACCACTGCGTATCGAAAGGGCGTGACGGTATCCTCTCGTGCAAAGTAAAGTGGTTGAAGAACCTTCTGAAGGACAAATGCAGGTAGGCCCAGGCCGTAAATCGCCACTGCAATTGCGATAGAGGCACTGTCGTCAGCAGTTGTCGCGCCGCGTTCAAAAAGGACCGACACAAGCGGCAGAGGAACCACCACCAACGCAACCGCTGCCGGGATTGTCAGGGCAAGCGCAATTTCGGCGGCGCGGGATACGGCATCGCGCCCCCCTTCGTCATCGTTGGCCGCCAACCGACGCGAGAGGTCCGGCAACAAAACAATGCCAACCGCAATCCCAACGACGCCCAAAGGCAGCTGATACAACCGATCAGCGGCGTAAAGCCATCCAACCGCCTTGTCGAAATACGAAGCGACCTGTTGACCCACCAACAGATTGATCTGCACGACCCCACCAGCCAACGCCGCGGGAACCGCAAGGCGAACCAGCCTGCTTAGCTCGGGTGTCCATCGCGGCAGCGATAGCCGCAGAACAAAACCTGCCCGCGCTGCTGCGAACCAGACGAGGACCAATTGTGCAACGCCAGCGAACGGAATCATCCAAATCAGTGCGCGGGAAATGTTGCCCCCCGTCGAAGCTGCAAATGCCATCCCCCCAACCAGAAGAACGTTCAGCATCACCGGTGCTGCTGCGGCGGCCGCAAAACGGCCCGTCGCATTTAGCACACCTGAAAGCAGAGCCGCCAAGGAGATAAAAACGATGTATGGAAATGCGATACGGCCAAATTCGACCGACAATCCAAACTGTTCCTGACCCGCGAATCCGCTGGCCAATGCGTAAATCAGCCAGGGCATCACGAGTTGTGCAATAAGTGTAAGAAGAATGAGGACACTGGCCAGACCGGAAAAAGCGTCCTGAGCAAACCCTTGAGCGTCCTCATCGGCCTCCAGTTTCTTAGAAAACATCGGCACAAATGCCATGTTAAACGCGCCCTCGGCAAAGAAACGGCGAAACATGTTTGGCAAGCGAAAAGCGACGACATAAGCCTCATAAAGCGGGCCAGTTCCGAGATACGCCAAGATCATTGCGTCACGCACAAATCCCAATACACGGCTGAGCATGGTCCACATGCCGACGGTCAAAAAACCCGACATAAGCCGGATCGGCTTCATGCGTCTGCCCTTTCGGTACCATCACTTATGGCTTTCCGAAGCTTTGTTTCCAGCGCTTTTTGTTTGCCGAGCGAATGGTATTTCAGCCCGAACATGTCTTTGACATAGAACGTGTCCACAACCTGTTCGCCATATGTGGCAATGCGTGCATTGGCCAGATAGACATTTGACGCAGCCAGAGTACGGGTCAGATCGTACAAAAGGCCCGGACGATCCCGGGTGTCGACCTCGATAATCGTGTAGATGTCAGACCCTTCGTTATCAAAGGTTATATGTGTGGGGACATTGAATGCCCGGTGGCGGGTCTTGACCTTGTCCCTTGACCGAAACGCTTCGGTCGCAACGACCTGCCCCCGCAACGTCTTGTGGATCATCTTGCTAAGCCTGGGCAGTTGGTCGGCCCGGTAGGGGTGACCATCGGCGTCCTGTAACCAGAAAGCAGCCGTTACATAACCGTCTTGCGATGTATATGTGCGCGCATCGACGATGTTCGCGCCAACCAGAGCCAAAGCTCCTGCCAAGCGCGAGAAAATGCCGGGATGATCTTGCAAGACCATGCAAGCCCGAGTCGCGTCTCGATCGTCGTCGGGATACAAGTCGATGCGTATTTCGTCTTCTTTCAGGTCGCGCAACATAGTGGCAAAAACCACATGGGCGGTAACGTGCAGTCCTTGCCAATAAGGCGGATAGTGCCTTGCAGTTTCGACCTGAAGCGCTTTGCGCGGCCAATCAGGCAACGCTGCGCGCAGAAGTTTCTTGGCCTTAGCCCCCCGGTTTTTGCGATTGAGGTCCTCAAGTCCGGTTTCCAACGCTTTCTTTGTCTGGCGATACAGCGCGCGGATCAGGGCCGCCTTCCAATTATTCCAAGTGCCCGGTCCAACGCCCCGAATGTCACAAACCGTCATCACTGTAAGCAGATCTAGCCGCTTGACGGTGCGAACGGCTTTTGCAAAATCCCGGATGGTCGCGGGTTCGGCGATATCGCGTTTTTGTGCCATGTCAGACATCAACAAATGATGTCGTACCAACCATTCAACGGTCTCACATTCCTCTGCGCTCAACCCAAGTCTGGGTGCCACTTTGCGGGCGATTTGGGCCCCCAGGATTGAATGGTCCTCGGGTCGACCCTTGGCAATGTCATGCAGCAGCAAAGCAACATAAATCACCTTGCGATTGATGCCGCGCTTGAGGATACCAGACGCAATCGGCAGTTCTTCCACGAGTTCGTTTTTTTCGATTTGCGCCAGATTGGCGATGCACTGAATGGTGTGCTCGTCGACAGTATAATGATGATACATGTTGAACTGCATCATCGCGATGATCCGTTCAAATTCAGGGATGAATGCCGAAAGCACCCCCAACTCATTCATGCGGCGCAGTGCGCGCTCAGGGTTGCCGTGTTTGAGCATCAGATCAAGGAAAATGCGTTGTGCTTCGGGGCTGTTGCGCATGTCGTCGTCGATCATCGAAAGGTTGGCATTCACCAATCGCATTGCATCCGGATGAAGCAGCATGCCTGTGCGCAGAGCTTCTTCGAACAGACGCAGCAGGTTCAGTTTGTCCGACAGAAAAGTCACTTCGTCAACGATACCAATCCGATTGTTGGTTTGGACATATCCCGGCTTCAATTTTGGGCGGCGACGGAAGATCCGCTCCAGCAGTGGCTTGTCCTTGGCGTGAATGTCTTCAAGTTTGGTCAGATAGATGCGGGTCAGATCGCCAACTGAGGTGGCATGCCGAAAGTAGTCCTGCATGAATATTTCTACGGCCCGTCGCCCTGCCTTGTCTTCGTAACCCATTGCGTTTGCAACATGCACCTGTTGGTCAAACGTAAGCTGCTCCGTCGGTCGTCCCGCAATCAGATGCAGATGCGAGCGAACCGCCCACAAAAAGTCCTCGGCATTTGAAAAAGTCTTGAATTCAGCCTTGGTGAAAACGCCAAGTGGCACAAGATCGGCAGTGTTCTGGACACCGTGAAGGTATTTGGCGATCCAGAAAAGCGACTGCAAGTCCCGTAAACCACCTTTGCCTTCTTTTACGTTAGGTTCGACCATATACCGCTGGCCGCCTTGCTTTTGGTGACGCTTGTCGCGTTCATCCAGCTTTGCTTCAACAAATTCATGTCCGGTACCTTTGAATAGATCATCACGTAGCGATGTATCGAGTTCTTTCGCGAGTTCCTGGTCGCCAGCAACAAACCGATGTTCCAACATAGCCGTGCGGATTGTGAAATCGTCGCGGCCCAATCGAACGCAGTCCTTGATCGTCCGAATAGCGTGGCCAATCTTGAGTTTAAGGTCCCAAAGCATGTAAAGCATCGATTCTACGATGCTTTCAGCCCATGCGGTTGTCTTGTATGGTGTGAGAAACAACAAATCGATATCCGAGTACGGGGCCATTTCTCCCCGACCATACCCACCAACGGCGATCACGGTGATGCGCTCACTTTTCGTCGGATTCGACAACGGGTGTAAGTAAGTTTGCGCGACGTAAAGCAGCGACGTCACCAAACCATCCGTGAGATAGGAGTATGCCGACGTCAGCGGGCGCGCTTCGAATGGGTGTTCCGCAAACTTTTCGGCAATATTAGCCCGACCTTTTTCATTGGCTTCAGCCAGCAGTTTCACAGACGCAGATCTTATTTCAGCATTGTTTTTGCAGGTTTGGGCAATGGCATGGATCGATTGGGAAAACGCATCCGCGTCAAATATATCGACCGCAGAGCAGATCAGTTCAGGTGCTGTCACTGCCACGGAAGAGTCCTGCGGCGCTGCCAGCACTGAAGGGGAGGCGACGGGGCGCAGTTTAGAACCCGGCGCCGCCAAAGCTGCTCGGCGCAGATTCGATGACAACAACTTGCCTTTCACGGATTGTCGCGACAGCGAGGCCACGTTCATTGGTTCCGTTTGCACGCAGCCGGAAAACGCCGTTCACGCCTTGAAATCCGGCTGATTGGGTAAGTGCTGCGCCAGTCAGAGCGTCCGTTTTTCCAGCGCTCACCAAAGCACCGATCGCTGCAATTCCGTCGTAGGCCAAGCCGCCAATCGGATGAGGTGACCCGCCGTATGTGGCCTGATATCGCGCACGGAAGGCGTTGCTTTTATTCGGATCAGGCAGAGCGAACCAGCCCCCTTGCAGGCCCGGTAAGGCCAAGGTCTGCGACGGGATGTCCCAACGTGTAAGGCCAATGTACTGGGTGTTGACAGGGCTGACTCCCGCCTCAGGCAACAACTGAGATAAGAGGGGCAACGCGGAAGCAGTCGTTGCCGTCGTGAACATTGCATCCGCATTTGCCGAGCGAACAGCTGACAACACGTTCGGTACAGCCGCAACAACGCCTTGCTGGGACAATTGGTAGGGGACAGAGCCTACGATGGAAGCGCCGGTTCCTCTAACTGCGCTCTCGATTGCTGCTTTCCCCTGCTCACCGGCAACATCCTGCGAATGGACCACGACGATTTTCGACTTGCCCTGACGTGCGGCATAGCTCACCAACCTATTGGCAGTGTTTTGAAATGTTGGCCCCAGAACGAAAACGTTTCCGCCTGCGATTGACGTATTGTTGGAAAACGCCAGCACATTCACACCGTTGCCCGCTACAGCCAATCCAGCGGCATTTGCCGACGCGGCATAGACTGGTCCAAGTATGATCTTGGCCCCATCCTTTACCGCGAGTGTGGCCTGATCCGCCGCTAATTGTGCGTTTCCGGCTGTGTCATAAACTCTCAGGTCAATCTGAGCTCCCTGCAAGTCTGCAATGGCAAGACGTGCGGCGTTTTCAAGGCTTCGTGCCAACAAATCATCGCCAGACTGCCCCGACCCCCGGGGTACCAGCAAGGCCACCGGTACAGGTTTGGATGTGTTGATCGTCGGGCCGCCAGAATTGCTTCCGGGCAAATCACAACCAGCAAGAGCCAACACGCCCAGAACGGCCAACAGGCGCAGACTGAGCTTGCGGGCACGCGTCAAAACAGCAAACATGGACACAAGCGATACTCCCTGATCGGGTGGCACAATGCCCCCTTTTGTCTTCGTCGTGATAATAGACGTCAAGAAAGGCGGGTCCAGCGTTGAATCACCAAAAGGTCAGATTGGTAGCCGGTTTGTACTTTGTCGCCACGCCGATTGGGACCGCGCGCGATATTACGTTGCGCGCATTGGACGTATTGGCGTCTGTTGATGTCATCGCTGCTGAAGATACGCGTAGCATGCGGCGGTTGTTGGATATTCACGCTGTTCCATTGGGCGATCGCCCACTTTTGGCCTATCACGATCACAACGGGGATGCTGTTCGTCCAAGGCTTCTACAATTTCTCGAACAGGGAATGTCTGTTGCCTATGCTTCTGAGGCAGGCATGCCGCTGATCGCTGATCCAGGGTTTGTCCTCAGTCGATCTGCGAGCGATGCCGGGTATCTTGTGACCGTCGCGCCGGGACCATCTGCCGTTTTGACAGCACTGGCGTTGGCCGGTCTGCCGACGGATGCATTTTTCTTTGCTGGCTTTCTGCCCAATTCAAAAGGTGCGCGACGTAGCGGCTTGGCTGCGGTGCGTGACGTACCGGGGACATTGGTCTTTTATGAATCCCCAAAACGCGTGGCCGCAATGCTGGAGGATGCTACTCAGGTTTTCGGCGCTGAACGCAAGGCAGCGGTTTGTCGTGAATTAACCAAGAAATTCGAAGAGGTCCGGCGCGGCACATTGGGAGAATTGGCGACGGAATTGGCAGATGTCAGGTTGAAGGGCGAAATCGTAGTGGTGATTGATCGCGGGCGTTCAGCATCTGTTAGCAATAGGGACATAGAACTGGACCTGAAGCGCGCCTTGGGCGAAATGTCGGTCAAGGATGCAGCGGACCTTGTATCGCAGGCTCATGGCCTGCCCCGTCGGCAAGTCTATCAACTGGCGCTAAAGCTGGGAAAGGGAACGGCATGACTACAGTGACCGGTCAGGTGGCTTATTATTCCGGTCTGGCAGCAGAAAAACAAGTGGCGAAGGATTACACACGGCGTGGGCTGCCGGTTATAAGCGAACGTTGGCGTGGACGTGGCGGTGAAATCGATCTGATTGCGCGCGACGGTGAGGGGCTGGTTTTTGTCGAAGTCAAGAAATCCGGCTCCTTTGAACGGGCGGCCGAGCAGCTAAGGCCTTATCAGATTAAGCGCATTTGCAAGTCGGCCTCTGAATATCTGGCGCATGCACCGCGCGGTCAATTGACGGACGTGCGATTTGATCTGGCACTTGTGGACGGGCGGGGCCAAGTCCAAATCATCGAAAATGCCTTTGGTCACGGCTGATCAGTTTTTAATCGCCATTGCACCCCACGCGTAGCTGCGCCATGTAAAGCGAGTAACTACGCAGGGATGTGTCATGAAAATCGCGTTTCAAATGGATCCGATTGGTGCCGTCGACATCAATGCTGACAGCTCGTTTCGACTGGCGGAAGAAGCGCAGGCACGTGGGCATTCTTTGTTTTTTTATGTTCCGGACCAAATAGCCTATCAGGAAGGCCGGATCACGGCCCGCGGCCACGATTTTACGGTGCAGCGCATTCAAGGCGAACATGCGCTACTGGGATCGCAGCGCGAAGTTGACCTCACCGAATTTGACGTTGTTTGGCTGCGACAAGATCCTCCTTTTGACATGCATTATATCACCTCAACCCATCTGCTGGACCGGCTGGCGCCGGGCACACTTGTGGTCAACGACCCGTTCTGGGTGCGCAATTACCCTGAAAAACTGCTGGTTCTGGATTTCCCCGATCTTACGCCGCCAACAACAATTGCGCGCGATCTGGATACAATCAAAGCTTTCAAGGCGCGTCATGGTGACGTGATTCTAAAACCACTTTATGGCAACGGTGGTGCAGGAGTTTTCCGCCTGGACGCGCAGGACCGAAACCTGACCTCCCTACACGAGCTGTTCACCGGTTTCTCCAGAGAGCCCTTGATCGTGCAGAAATTTCTGCCTGATGTGAGTAAAGGTGACAAACGCGTCATTCTGGTTGATGGCGAAGCAGTGGGGGCGATAAACCGGGTTCCCGCAAAGGGCGAAACTCGCTCAAACATGCATGTAGGGGGGCGCCCCGAGAAGATCGGTCTCAGTGATCGTGATCGCGAAATCTGCGATGCAATTGGTCCCCTGTTGCGAGAAAAGGGTCAGGTGTTTGTTGGGATAGATGTGATCGGAGATTTTCTGACCGAGATCAACGTGACGTCACCCACAGGCATTCAGGAACTTGAACGTTTCGACGGGGTCAATATCGCGGCCAAGATCTGGGAAGCGATTGAAGCCCGTCGGGCGTAGCTTGTCGCTAGGTGTCAGGCATACTGCGCTTCCGCAGGTAAACGAAAGCTGATTGCCTCAGCAACGTGAGGACGGGCCACGTCTCTTGAGGCGTCAAGATCAGCTATCGTGCGGGCGACACGCAAGACGCGGTGATAGCCGCGCGCGGTAAGGCCGAACCGTTCGGCAGCTTTGTTCAGTAAATTGCGCCCTTCGGAATCCGGCCTAGCGATTTCTTCGAGAATTTCGCCCTCGGCATCTGCATTCTCACGTATCTGAGGTGTGCCCGCAAACCGGGCTTGCTGAAGGGCACGCGCGGCGGCGACCCGATCTGCGATCTCAGCCGAACTGTCGCCATTTGCGGGTAGATCAAGATCGCTGAATGCCACTGGGGGAACTTCGACGCGTAGATCGATCCGATCCATTAATGGACCCGATATGCGCCCCATATAGTCTTCGCCACATTGTGGAACTCGCGCACACGCCCGCGCCGGGTCCGTCAGATATCCGCATTTGCAGGGGTTTGCAGCCGCCACGAGCATGAATTTGCAAGGGTATTTGATGTGTGCGTTGGCGCGCGCCACCATGACCTCACCAGTTTCAATCGGCTGGCGCAGGGTTTCAAGCACGGCGCGAGCAAATTCCGGCAGTTCGTCCATGAACAAGACACCATTGTGCGCAAGTGATATTTCGCCCGGCTTCGCCCTCCGACCACCACCGACAATTGCTGCCATCGAAGCTGTGTGATGTGGCTCGCGAAATGGGCGGGATCGAGAAATGCCACCCTCTTCCAGAAGGCCGGACAGAGAATGTATCATCGAAGTTTCCAGGGCTTCAATGGGTGCGAGGGGGGGCAAAATGCCCGGAATGCGTGCCGCGAGCATGGACTTGCCCGAGCCTGGGGTACCCACGAACATCAGATGATGCCGCCCTGCCGCAGCGATCTCGAGTGCCCGTTTTGCGCGTTCCTGGCCTTTGACATCCTGCATGTCCCGTATATTGGTTGCGGCTGGCACCTCACCGGGTTCAGAGGGAACAATTGGGGCCTGCCCGGTGAAATGGCGCACAACGTCGCCAAGGCTGGCAGCACCTATGACTTGCACGTTTCCTACCCAGGCGGCTTCGGCCCCGGATGCCTTCGGGCATAGCAGGCTTCGCTCTTCTTCAGCTGCAGCCATGGCCGCGGGAAGAGCGCCCAGAACCGGGATCAGGGACCCGTCCAAAGACAGTTCGCCCAACGCGACGGTGCCTTCAGCAGCGTCTTGCGGCACGATGTCCAGCGCTGCCAGCAAGGCCAGCGCAATGGGCAGATCGAAGTGGCTGCCTTCTTTGGGCAAATCGGCGGGCGAAAGATTGATGGTAATCCGCTTGGAAGGCAGCGCAATTGCCATTGAACTCAGGGCAGTGCGGACGCGGTCGCGGGCTTCCGATACCGCTTTGTCGGGAAGGCCAACAATGCCAAACGAAGGTATACCCGGTGTCACTGCGCATTGCACTTCTACGATGCGTGCCTCAACCCCCTGAAATGCAACCGTATAGGCGCGCGCGACCATCGCCCTTCCTTTCATGGTTTCCCAATCGTTAAGAAGTACCGTTGCAGGCGTTTAGGAATGATTAATGTGGCCTCTCAGATCGTCGGCCAGGGGTGGTTAGGCAGATCCAACGGATAAGGAAAAGGATCATAGGTCACGTCCTGTGCGTCTCTGCGCCATTTTACGAATGCCGGGTCTTGGATGGTCTGGGTGCAATAATCGGTTGCGGCCCGGCTAACGGGCAAACCGTAGCCGATGATACGCGCGGCTACCGGGGCATAAAACGCATCTGCGGCACTATAGTCGCCGAATAACCATGGGCCGATTTGACCGTAGCGTTCACGCGCAAGTGACCAAAGGGATTCGATGCGGTTCAGATCATCCAAGACGGCCTTGGATGTTTGAAAACCGACATGGCAATATTTCAACTGCATCGGGCAATCTTGGCGCAATGCGCCGAAACCAGCGGCCATTTCGGCACAGAGCCAGCGAGCTAGAATGCGCGCGCGTGGATCCGCAGGCCAGTGGCCGGCGTCCGGATTTTGCTCGGCGAGCGTTTCGACGATTGCCATCGTTTCCCCAATGACGTCGCCGTCAGATGTACGAACAGCTGGCACGAGACGCGCAGGGGAAAGCGCGGCCAGATCCTGTGCCATGGTGCCGGAATAGAGCCCGACAAGATGCGTGTTGAAGGGGATGCCGAATTTCTCAAATAGAAGCCAGCCGCGCAAGGACCAACTCGAAAACAGCCGGTCACCAATATAAAGATCATAAGTCATACACACAGGTTAGGTCGAATTAGGTGCACGAAAAAAACGACGATTTGTGCGGTGCAGTATCACGGATTGTGATTTATGACTTCTGCAATCGGAAATCCTGTTTGCCAGTTGATCCGAGTTACGGAAAGGTTGTCGACATAGGTGCTGATGGCTTGTTGAGGAGACCATGCATTCGCCCGTTGCACTTGTGTCAGGATTACGCCGATGTGGGCCACCGCGATAATGTGACGCCCAGAGTAAGATCGCGTCATCGCATCAACAAATGCATTGACCCTTGCGGCCGCGACGTTCCAGCTTTCTCCACCCGGCGGGGCCGCCTCACCAGGGGTTTCCCAGTAAGCGCGGCTGAGGTCGGGATGGGCATCTGCCACTGAGGCAAAATTCTGCCCGTCCCATTCCCCAAAGTTGAACTCTCGAATGTCAGTGGAATGTGGTAAACGGGTTTGGCCCAATCCAATCGCATCTGCCGTTGCGGAAGCTCGCTGAAGATCGGACGAGACAAGAAACGCATCCCCCGGCAAATATTCAGCAAGGCGCTTTAGCCGTTCCTTGTCAGACAAGTCAGCCGGCACATCCCGCCACCCAACAAAAGCCTTTTCATGTGTCGGTCCGTGACGCACCCAATGCCAGACTGTCAAGGCAGATTGCCTTTCAATACCTGTGGCAACCCGGCAGTCACAAATACGACGAGATCGGCGGCGCCGGCCAAACCGGCATTCAGTCGTCCCTGAGCTTCGCGAAACTGACGGGCAAGCTGGTTCGTTGGCACAATGCCGTGACCGACTTCGTTTGAGACGATAACTATCGGCGCTGGGCAGGATGACATCGCTTTCAGGAATCCGGCTTGTGCTTCGACGATGTCGTTGCCATCCAGCATGTTGTTTGTAAGCCACATGGTGGCGCAGTCGATTAGAGCGCTGTCCCTTGCTGGCACCTTCGCCAGTGCTGCGGGCAGGTCGACAGGCTCCTCGATGGTTGTCCAATCATGACCGCGGTCGACCTTGTGTTTCTGCACCTTGGCGTCGGTTTCGGCATCCAGAACACGCGCCGTTGCAATGTAAGTTTTTGATAACGAATAACTTTGAACAAGGCCCTCGGCATAAGTTGACTTGCCAGAGGCAGCGCCACCCAGAACCAATGCCAACTTAGGTAAGGAATTGTTCATGTTCGATTTGATCCAAAACGCAACAACTCTCGTACCTTTATTACTAGCGCAATTCAAGGCGCGACGGTGTGTGCAACCTTTCGTCCGGGGGAAATGGAATATGGTAAAGGAAACCGCTGGAGATGCGACATTGATGCGCACGGCCATGCGCGCCGAACTGCTTGACGCTGAAACAGAGCGAAGGCTTGCTTATGCATGGCGCGACGAACGAGATGAGGCGGCATTGCACCGCCTGATCACAGCCTACATGCGGTTGGCAATATCGATGGCGGGAAAATTCAAGCGTTACGGCGCTCCGATGAATGACCTGATACAAGAGGCAGGTGTCGGCCTTATGAAAGCTGCTGACAAATTCGATCCTGACCGGGGCGTGCGCTTTTCGACTTATGCGGTTTGGTGGATCAAAGCGAGCATTCAGGACTACGTGATGCGCAACTGGTCGATGGTGAGAACGGGTTCGACTTCTTCCCAGAAGTCTCTGTTCTTCAATCTGCGCCGGGTTCAGGCTCAGCTGGAACGAGAGGCGGCGGCATCTGGCGAACGTCTTGATCAGCATCAGATACGCCAGAAAGTTTCAACAGAAATTGGCGTGCCCCTGCATGATGTTGAGATGATGGACGGCCGTCTGGCTGGAACGGATTTTTCCCTTAATGCAACACAGTCCACCGAGGACGAGGGGCGCGAATGGATCGACGCACTTGAAGATGAAAGCGCGCAGGCGGCTGATGTTGTGGAACATGGATGTGATACCGAAAAACTTCGGCATTGGCTGCTGACCGCGCTGAATACGCTCACCGAACGCGAACGATTTATCGTGCGCGAGCGTAAGCTTCAGGAGGAAACCCGCACACTTGAGAGCCTCGGCAACGAACTGGGTCTGTCCAAAGAGCGTGTGCGCCAACTAGAGGCTGCTGCATTTGTTAAGATGCGTAAGAACCTTGAACAGCAATCTCGTGAGGTGCATCACTTCTTAGTATGAGAGTACTTTATCTGGTCGCTATCTGGGGCGTGTCTGCGTTTGGGGTGCCTTTTGCTTTTGCTCAAGACGTTTCAGGTGCGGATATCGTGATCCTCGGAGAGGTACACGACAATCCGGCGCATCACGCCCATCAGGCACGTTTGATCGCCACGATCGCGCCAACAGCAGTTGTGTATGAAATGTTGAGCGAAGAACAGGCCGCAGTCATCACGCCGGATTTAGTGGACGACGAAACTGCTTTGCGTCGGGCAATCGCCTGGGACGCAACCGGATGGCCCGATTTTGCAATGTACTATCCATTGTTTGCAGTCGCGCCCCAGGCCTTGGTGGTGGGGGCTGCCGTTCCACGCGAAAACGCACAACAGGCGATGGAATCTGGGGTAGGAGAGATTTTCGGGGATCAGAGCAGTCGCTTTGGTTTAAGCGACGCTCTGCCTAAGGACCAGCAGGTTGCGCGACTGGCACTGCAAAAAATGGCACATTGCGATGCGCTACCGGATGATATGCTGACTGTTATGGTCGACATTCAGCGACTGCGGGATGCGGTACTTGCCCGCGCAGCGCTGGGTGCTCTTGCGGAAACGGCAGGACCAGTAGTCGTGATCACTGGCAATGGACATGCGCGCAAAGACTGGGGCGTGCCTGCCATTTTGAGTCGCGTAGCGCCAAGCGTCTCTGTGATCAGTGTAGGTCAGGGCGAAACCGGGCAAGCACCCGACGGTGAATTTGATACAGTCCTGATGTCAGACCCGGTCGAGCGAACCGATCCATGTTTGGCTTTTCGCTGATCTGGCAAAACCTCTGGAAGATTTTCTTATGGCCCCATATGGTCGAAAAAATCACAAGAGAGAGGCCATCATGCTGGCATCCAAACGGATATTGCTGATCATCGGTGGTGGTATTGCCGCCTACAAGTCGCTCGATTTGATCCGACGCCTGCAAGAACGTGGTGCGACGGTCACGCCAGTACTGACCCGGGCAGGGACAGAATTTGTCACGCCGCTCTCGGTATCCGCGTTGGCAGGACAAACGGTGCATACGGATCTCTTTGACCTCACAACCGAAGCAGAAATGGGCCACATTCAACTTTCGCGTAGCGCTGATCTTGTGGTTGTGGCACCAGCGACAGCTGATCTGATGGGAAAGTTGGCGGGAGGGTTGGCCAATGATCTGGCCTCAACCTTATTGTTGGCGACGGATACGCCCGTTTTAATGGCCCCCGCGATGAACGTGCGCATGTGGGAACACCCGGCAACGCAACGTAATCTTACGAAACTGAAGGGCGATGGAATTCGTTTTGTTGGCCCGAATGAGGGTGACATGGCATGCGGCGAGTTTGGTCCCGGCAGGATGACTGAGCCTCTCGAAATTGTCGCGGCTATGGAAGCGGCAATGGGGAACGGCCCGTTACAGGGGCGTCGCATTCTGGTGACTTCTGGTCCCACACATGAACCAATCGATCCTGTTCGCTATATCGCAAACCGGTCCTCCGGGGCGCAGGGGGCGGCCATCGGCAAGGCGCTGGCAGCACTGGGAGCGGAGGTAACATTTGTCACAGGTCCTGCTGATGTGTCCCCGCCGTCCGGTGTTCAAGCTGTCAGGGTGGAGACGGCCGAGGAAATGCTCGAAGCGGTAAAGACCTCCCTTCCGGCGGATGCTGCGATCTTTGCCGCTGCAGTGGCTGATTGGCGGGTAACTTCTGCGGCGTCGAACAAGCTTAAGAAATCCGAACAGGGATTGCCGTCACTGGAATTGGCCGAGAACCCGGACATTTTGGCGGCGGTATCGCAAATGAAAAAGGGACGCCCGGCGCTTGTAGTAGGGTTCGCGGCAGAAACCAATGATGTGTTAGCGAACGCAACCGCCAAGCGTGATCGCAAGGGTTGCGACTGGATCGTGGCCAATGACGTATCCCCCGAAACTGGAATCATGGGCGGAACCGAGAATGCAGTGACTTTGATCACCGCGGAGGGATCCGAGGACTGGCCGCGCGCGGGCAAAGACGCGGTAGCAGAGAGACTGGCGATGCGGGTGGCGCAGGCGTTGGCTGATTAGATTGTGCCAAAGGGCGCATGGGTCAGAACAAGAGAGGGGGGGCGCGCGCATGGTTGCTGTTCGACTGATGTGGGATGACGGGGCAGATCAGGCAATTGCTTTGCCAAGTTATCAGACAGCAGGGGCGGCAGGGGCCGACCTGCGCTCCAATTTTCCAGCAGCCGACCGGGAAGGCGTAGTTTTGGAACCAGGTTCACGTGCGCTAATCCCGACCGGGTTGCGACTGTCCATTCCCGCGGGGTTTGAGGTTCAGATACGACCGCGTTCAGGATTGGCGATGAAACATGGGATCACACTACCCAACAGCCCTGGAACGATTGACAGCGATTATCGCGGGCCTTTGGGGGTCATCCTGATGAATGCAGGCTCCGCTCCGGTGCAGATTTCGCATGGGGATCGCATTGCACAAATGGTGGTGGCCCCCGTAGTACAGGCCGACTTTGACCTTGTTAATTCGCTTGAGGTTACGGCGCGCGGTAGTGGCGGGTTTGGATCAACTGGGCGCGCTTGATGATACTGGTTTTATCCCTTGCTGCCGTAGTCTGGGGCGTCGGTGCACTGACAGGCATGGCGCGGCGTTCGCGCATCGTAATTTTGGCGGTTTTGTTCGCACTTGTGCTGCTGGTGCAATTGATTTTACCGAACGGTCACGCATTGCGGGCAGCGACCGGCGGATCGCCCACGCCATGGCTCTTTCTCACGGTGATTGCCGCGATTGTTCTGCTTTACGGTGCTTTCTTGCGGGCCCTGCGCAAAAGAGCAGTGCCAAAGTCGCCGGAAAAACCCGCTGGCGGCGGATTTTCTGATACCGAGCTTGATCGTTATGCGCGCCACATCGTGCTGCGCGAAGTTGGAGGTCCAGGACAAAAACGCCTGAAACAAGCCCGCGTTCTGGTTATCGGGGCCGGGGGACTTGGCGCGCCCGTCTTGCAATATCTCGCGGCGGCAGGCGTTGGCACAATTGGTGTCATAGATGATGATATTGTAGAAAATGCAAATTTGCAGCGGCAGGTGATCCATCGCGACGCCGATATTGGCATGCCAAAGGTGTTTTCCGCGCAGGTCGCCATGCGCGCGCAAAACCCATTTGTCGAGGTGCGCCCGTATCATCGACGACTGACTGAGGATATCGCGTCGGATCTGTTTGCGGATTATGACCTGATCGTCGATGGCACGGACAATTTTGACACCCGCTATATGGTCAATCAGACCGCCGCTGCATTAGGTAAGCCCCTGATATCGGGGGCGCTGTCGCAATGGGAGGGGCAGGTCAGCGTGTTCGATCCGACCAATGGCGCCCCGTGTTACCGCTGCATATTTGAGTCTCCGCCTGCGCCTGACCTGGCGCCATCCTGCGCCGAGGCCGGGGTGATAGGGCCGCTGCCGGGCGTTATCGGAACAGTAATGGCGCTTGAAACCGTCAAGCTGGTCACAGGCGCCGGCGAAGTCTTGCGCGGTCGAATGCTGATTTTTGACGGTCTTCACGGAGAGACGCGCCAGATCATCGTCAAACCGCGCAAAGATTGCCCTGTGTGTGGAGCGATGCAAAATCCGTAGACCTCAATGTTGGGCCAGATCTCAGAAGAGGTATGAGGTCGCTACCAAGATTGGCTCAGTAGCCAAGCGACCGGTCCACAACGTGTAACAATGCTTCCCCAGCCTCCGAGCGCCGCACGTTTTCGGCGATCACTTCGGCACCCGTTTCTGCCCGCGTTTCAGCCGCTATATGCGGTGTTACCGTGACGGATGGGTGCGTCCAATAGGGGTGATCTAACGGCAAAGGCTCTACGCGGAACACGTCCAGCGTTGCGTGGGCAATGTGCCCACTATCAAGTTCCGCCAGCAATGCGTCGTCGTCAATCAACGATCCACGACCCGGATTGAGGACAAAGGCACCACGCGGCATCCATGCAAGTGTCTCGGTGTTCAGGGTATTTTCCGTTGCAGGAGTATTAGGCAACAGCAGAACACATATGTCTGCAGTTGAAAGCGCGTCTCTTAACCCGTCTCTGCCGTGGCGGCAGGTAATACCCTCAACCGTTTTTGCGCTTCGACTCCATCCTGTCACAGGAAAGCCAAGTGCGCATAATGCTTGCCCCACCGCGATTCCCAGCTCGCCGATCCCAAGAATGGTCACACGCCGATTGTGAGATAGCGGAGGTGCGCCCAAGCGCCATTGACCGTCTTGTCCCATGATATGCGTGTCCATTCCCAGATGGTGCCGCAGAGTATGGCCGACCACCCATTCGGTCATCCCTTGCGAAAGGCCATGATCAACCATGCGGGTGAGGGGCTGGGTCAAGGTAGCATTGCCCACTATGGCCTCAACCCCGGCCCAAAGATTCAGAACGGCCTTGGTCCGTGTATAGGGCTTAAAGTCTTTGAGAGTGCTGGAGGGCGCATAAACAATGTAGTCAACCTCGGCAGGATCAAGTTCCATCTGCAGGTTTACGTCGAGTTTATGCGTCTTGAATGCCCTTAGCAGGGGGGATTCGTATCGATCACGGTCGTCGCCCGGGGCAGAAAACAGGATGTTAAGGGGCATTCTGGCGACCTTTTGATGCTCAGCGTGGACGATGAATATGGGCACTCTGAACGAGGCCAAAAGCGACCATGAGTACCAGCATCGCTGACCCGCCATAGCTGACCATAGGTAGCGGAACCCCAACGACCGGGGCCAGTCCCATAACCATTGACATATTTACGGCGAAAAACAGGAAAAACGTAAAGGCGATACCCAGAGTAAGAAGGGACGAAAACCTGTCTTTTGACGAAATTGCGGTGAAGACGCAAAACACAATGATCAGCGTGTACAGCCCTAAGAGAGAAAACCCGCCGACGAAGCCGAACTCCTCGGCAAGGGTGGTAAAGATGAAATCAGTGTGTTTCTCGGGCAGGAAGTTCAACCGCGACTGGGTCCCCTGCATAAAGCCGCGGCCTGTCCACCCGCCAGAGCCCAACGCGATTTTTGACTGGGTGATATGATAGCCAGCCCCCAAAGGGTCTGTAGAGGGATCAATGAACGTATCAATCCGTCTAAACTGGTAGTCCTTAAGTAACTGCCAAGATGTTCCCCTGCTTTCAAACACGGCTGTAATAAGCCCAACGACGGCTGCAATTACAGCGGCGAAATAGACCCAGTAAACGCCGGCCAAAAACATCATGCCGCCGCCGGCGGCTAACAGCAGAATTGCTGTGCCCAGATCTGGCTGGCGCAAAACCATGAATGTAGGCAGCAAGATGATGACAATTGGGATCAGCACCCAAAAAGGACGCGACGTCCGTTTGCTTGGCAACCAGTCGTAGTAGGCAGCCAACAGCATCACCAACGTAATCTTCATGAGCTCAGAGGGTTGCAGGCGCATGAAACCAAGATCAATCCAGCGCTGTGCGCCCATGCCGATAGCACCAAAGAGCTCGACCAGAACCAGCAATAGTACCGAAATGCCATAGGCAAGTGCGGCCATGTTGCGCCAAAACCAGATCGGGATCACTGCGACGATCATCATCAGAGTAAAGCCGACCGCGAACCGTTTCATCTGAGGTTCCGCCCATGGCGTGAATGACCCGCCCGCGACCGAATAAAGCATCAGGAAACCCACGCTGGCAACAGCGACAAGCAATACGGCCAGCGGCCAGTTCAGGAACAGAATTTTGCGCGCGCCCGAGGGTACCGACTTAACGGAGTGTTCAAGATAACTCATGCGCGTTCCTTGCCTTCGAAATTGGCAATCGGCTCCATATCTTGCAGTCGATCTTGCTGTTCCTTGATCCTTGCGCGATCTCCCGCTGGATAAGCTTCGAGTGGCGGTGGCCCGCCATATAGTGCCTGCAACATCAAATCACGCGCTATGGGGGCTGCTGCCACCGAGCCGCCACCGCCATGTTCCACAACGACCGCAACCGCATACTTGGGCGCTTCGACGGGCGCAAAGCACACGAAGAGCGCGTGGTCGCGGCGTTCCCAAGGCAGGTCTCGGTTACGAATAACGCCGCTGCGCCGCTCGGCCTTGGTAATGTTTCGGACCTGACTTGTGCCGGTCTTTCCAGCCATCCGGTAGCCGTCTTCGATGATGCGGCTTCGATACCCCGTCCCGCGCCGATTGTTACTGACCGCGTTCATCGCACCGCGAATCTTGCGCAGGTTATTTTCGTTCATGCCAAGGCTTTCGCCAGCACCCGATGGCTGTTCTACGCCATCGATTGTCCGGATGAGGCGCGGCGTAACAGACCGCCCGGTACCTAGTCGAGCGGCCATGACGGCAAGTTGCAAGGGTGATGCAAGCATATACCCTTGCCCAATGGATGAGTTTGCCGTGTCGCCTGTGCGCCACGGCGCACCGTGCGTCTGTTGTTTCCACGCTTTGGTGGGGGTCAGACCTTCGGCCACAGCAGACATTGGCAGGTCGTGGCGTACTCCCAACCCAAATCGGTTTGCAATGGCCGAAATCCTGTCGATCCCCACTTTGAGAGCCAGATCGTAGTAATAGACATCACAGCTTTGTTTGAGAGAATTATGCAGGTCGATTGAGCCGTGGCCCGCGCGCTTCCAGCAATGAAATCTGCGCCCCGATACCGTTAGGTGGCCAGGGCAATATACCGTTTCTTCCGGTGTAATGACCCCAGCCTCTAGTGCCGCCATTGCGGTCATCATCTTGAATGTCGACCCCGGGGGATAGATGCCCTGGACCGATTTGCTGGCAAGTGGGCGATACTTGTTGTTCAGTAGGTCAGAGTAATCACCGGACGAAATGCCGCGAACAAATAAATTTGGGTCAAAGGACGGGGCGGAACCAACAGCGACGAGATCGCCTTCTACACAGTCGATCACCACGCCGCTCGCACTTTCGCCGATCAGTCGGGCTTGAAGATAGCTTTGCAGTTTGTGATCGATGGTCAGCTGAATATCAGCCCCCGGCTGACCTTCGCGTCGATCAAGTTCGCGCATGACGCGACCGTTGGCATTGACTTCGACGCGCTTGGCGCCTGCCTTGCCACGCAAGTCGTCTTCCATCTTGGCTTCGAGCCCAACCTTACCGATCTGAAACCGCGGAATGCGCAACAATTGATCGGGATCTGCGATCTTGTCGAGATCGTAGTCGCTGACCGGCCCGACATACCCCACCACATGCGCCAGATCTGAGCCACGTGGGTAGACACGGCTCAGCCCGACTTCGGGCGTGACACCATGCAAAGCTGGCGCATTCACAGCCACCTTGCTGACGTCTTCCCAAGTGACCTTGTCGGCAATCGTGATCGGTAAAAATGGTGCGCTGCGCCGCATTTCGGCAAGCGCTCGTTCCAGTTCTTTATCGTCCAGTTCGATCAGCTTGGTCAATTCTCCGATGGCACTGTCGATGTCGCCGACATCTTCACGCACCACAACGATGCGATAGCTCGGAACGTTTTGTGCGATCGGTGTGCCGTTACGATCAAAGATTTCACCGCGTTCCGGCGCGATCAGGCGGATGTTAATCCGGTTCTCTTCGGCCAGAAGGCGAAACTGATCGGCCTGCTCGACCTGCATGTGGCGCATCCGCATCCCAAGGCCGCCGATAAATGCCAGTTGCGCCCCACCCAGCAACAAGGCACGGCGACTGATTGTGCGATGACTGCCCTCAATTTCGCTTTTGGTACGTCTCATATGTTTCGGCCCATCGCGCGCGCGTCTCCAGGCGCTGCCTTGCGTACGCCCAGTACGAAACGCGATAACAAAACAACAACGGGATAGAACATCAAGGTGACGACCGTTTGTAAGATGCTAAGGCCCAGCGGGGCCTGTTGGACTACCAAGATGCCCAAAATCAAACGGTTCATCAAGGTGATGGCGATCAATACCAAAGCAACCACTGACCATTCGGCCAGAAAAGGAGCCTCACGCAGCCCCAACGCTCTGGATTTCAGGTTTTCAACACCCAGCACCACCAACAAGGCCAACAGTCCCGGAGGACGTTGCAGCATCAGGTCGGCGAGCAACATGACGACGGCCACACTCAATACAGGCACATATTCCGGTCGCCGAAGCGCCCAGGCAAATGCGAGTGCAATGATCATATCGGGACCGGCCCAGCTACGTGGAGCGGTTTGCAGGGGCAGCAGATAAAAAAAGATCACTGCCGCGCTGAGCCCGACAAACGAAAAGCGCATCATCCACAACCGCGCATTGGTCAGTTCAGCCATCGGGACTCTCGGCTTCTGCGGTGGTTCCAGTATGCGGCGTGACAGGCGCAATGATGTGACCTGGATCGGTTACGACTTCGGTTCCGTGATGACGCAGAACCCTTAAAAATTTGAGCCTTTCGTAATCCGCTGCGAGGCGAACTCGTAACCGACCGCCGGGGTCTGCGGCAACCTGACCGATCAACAACCCGGCGGGGAATACGCCGCCATCACCTGAGGAGATGACCCGATCGCCGGGGCGGACAAGTTCGGGGCTTTCAAGAAATTCAACCGGGGGTACTGCTGTATTGTCGCCTGAGATCATGGCGACCTGACCTGAGGGCTGAATAATTGCAGGTATGCGGCTGGTCGCGTCGGTCAGCAGGATTACCCGTGCCGTGTTATTGCCAACGCCGGAAATACGTCCTACCAGACCGATGCCGTCCATTGCGGCCCAGCCGTCCATGATCCCATCGCGCGCGCCGACATTCAGCAATACAGATTGCCGGAACGGAGACCCGCTGTCAGCCAGTACGACACCGGTGATATAGGTCAGTCGCGGGTCCAGCCGGACTTTGTTCAGATCCAGCAGACGGGCATTTTCCTGTTCCAGTTGCAATGCGGCCTCTTTCCAGGCCTGCATTTGACGCAGTTCGCTCCGCAATTCGCGATTCTGTTCGGCCAGACGCTGGTAGCTTTGAAAATTGCGGATCAGATTGGCAGCACCGGTGACAGGCGTCATTGCCCACTCGAAATTGGGGACTATGGCATCAGTGACCTGCGCGCGAAATCGTTCAACCCGGGGACTGTCGATCCGCCAGACGAGAAAGATTCCAAGCAGACACAGCAGTATTACCCCCATAAGCAACCGCCTGAGGGGGCCAGTGTAGTCTTCGTTGTCTGATCGGTCTCTGGCCAATGGGTTCCCTTTGATGCCAAAGGGTGGGTGGATTAGCTGTCGTAGTCAATCGCGTGGCGCAGCTGTTTTTCGTATTCAAGCGCCTTGCCGGTGCCTAACGCAACACAATTCAGGCATTCATCAGCTATGGAAACTGCCAATCCAGTCTGCTCGCGCAGTGCAAGATCAAGATCTCCCAGCAACGCGCCGCCGCCGGTCAGCATCACGCCACGGTCAACGATGTCGGCAGCGAGATCGGGTGGGGTTGCCTCCAGCGCGGTCATTACCGCTTCGCATATTTGCTGAACCGGTTCGGTCAGCGCTTCTGCTACTTGTGCCTGGGTTATTTCAATTTCTTTAGGCACACCGTTCAGCAGATCACGTCCGCGAATCTGCATGGATGCACCGCGCCCGTCATCCGGCATTCTGGCGGTGCCGATGGAAGTCTTGATTCGTTCAGCAGTTGATTCACCCACCAGTAGATTTTGTTGACGCCGCAGATAAGAAACAATGCCCTCGTCCATGCGGTCGCCGCCCACCCGGACGGAGCGGGCGTAAACGATATCGCCAAGGCTAAGCACTGCGACCTCGGTTGTGCCACCGCCGATGTCGACAACCATGTTGCCGGTCGGGTCGGTGATTGGCATGCCCGCCCCAATTGCCGCAGCAATGGGCTCTGCAATCAGACCCGCTTTGCGCGCTCCGGCAGAAAGAACCGACTGACGGATCGCGCGTTTTTCGACGGGCGTAGCACCATGTGGCACACAAACAATGATTTTCGGTTTTGAAAAGGTCGATCGTTTATGCACTTTGCGGATGAAATATTTGATCATCTCTTCCGCAGTGGCAAAATCGGCAATCACGCCTTCGCGCATGGGGCGGATTGCTTCGATACTGCCGGGTGTTCTGCCCAACATAAGTTTGGCATCTTCGCCCACGGCCAGCACCTTTTTGACACCATCCTTGATATGGTAGGCGACAACCGAAGGTTCTGACAAAATGATGCCGCGCCCTTTGACGTACACCAGGGTGTTTGCAGTCCCCAGATCAATCGCCATATCTGACGAGAAGAGACCGCTCATATTTCCAAACCACGACATCAGCTGGTGATCCTGTCTTTTTGCAAAATAGTAACCTGCGACGGTCAGACGTGCAGGCACTGCGTTATAGGCAGGATGTTCAGTATGTGAAAGACCTGTCGAAAGGGTAAAAGCGTTATTTCGCCACGGAGGCAAAACCGGTAGAGGAGACGTATGCTGAGCTATCAACACATCTATCACGCCGGTAACCTTGCTGATGTACACAAACACGCTCTTCTAGCGTGGATGCTGGCCTATATGACTGAAAAAGATAAGCCGATGAGCTATCTTGAAACCCATGCGGGACGAGGACTTTACCAACTTGATGCACCCGAGGCGGTCAAGACGGGTGAGGCCGCAGCAGGCATCAGTTTAAGCGATGCTCAAGGCTGGTTTGGGAAAGAACACCCTTATTCTAAGGCGCTTGGCGTCGTTCGGGAAACCCATGGGGAGGCGGCGTATGCAGGGTCACCGCTGATTGCCGCACATGGTTTGCGCCCGCAGGATCGACTTCATCTCGCAGAATTGCACCCAAAAGAGTTCGCGGCACTTGATTGGGTAATGGCCTCGTTTCCAGCCCGGTGCTACCAACAGAACGGCTTTGATATGGCGCTTTCCGTTGCCCCGCCGGTGCCACGCCGAGGGCTGATGCTGATTGACCCGAGCTATGAGATTAAGAGTGACTACGACACCATCCCCGGATTTATTGCCCGAGTTCATCGTAAATGGAATGTCGGGGTAGTTGTCCTGTGGTACCCGATTCTGAGCAATGGTTTGCACAAGGGCATGCTGGGTGCCCTCACGGCCCAAACTCTCCCCAAGGTTCTGCACCACGAAGTGCGTTTTGCTCCGGCGCGCCCCGGGCACGGTATGATCGGCTCGGGACTGTTCATCGTCAATGGGCCCTATGGCGTAGAGGCGCAGGCCGAACACCTGAGCCGGGTAATTTCCTGACACTGTTGATTGCAGGAGCCCGATCGAAGCCCTGCTAGGAAGAGAATTGCGTAAACCCGTTCGAACTGGTTAGGTCAGTGGCATGAATAAAACTGACACCCCCCGCTTCGCCGCACGACTTAATGCTTTCAAGATCGGCGCTGACGGGTATTGGCCCGGTAAGAATAAGGTGACAACAACCGACCTTTTGTCCCGGGCAGCAACTGCCGGCCTGACGGCAGCTGATCTTAATTATCCGGATCACTTTGTTGAGGACAGCCCATCTGATGTGAGCCGTGTGCTGGACGAAAACGGCATGGTACTGAACGGATTGGCGATGCGGTATTATACCGATCCCGGCTACAAGCTTGGCGCTTTTACCCATCCGGATAAATCAGTGCGCCGGGCCGCAATTGATGAAACCAAACGTGGACTGGACGTGTTGGCTGAGATGGGCGGTAGTCTCATGACGTTGTGGATGGGGCAAGACGGTTTCGATTACTCTTTCCAGATGGACTACGCGCGTGCCTGGGATTGCACAATAAAAGCGATGGCAGAGGTAGCAGACCATATCCCGGATATAGATGTTGCACTGGAATACAAACCAAACGAACCCCGCGCCTTTGCCCTGATGCCGGACGCGGCGACGACACTTTTGGCAATCAAAGAGGTGGGTCGCAATAATACCGGTGTCACGCTTGATTTCGCCCATGTGCTTTATGCCGATGAAATGCCCGCATTTGCCGCGGCACTTGTGGCGCGGCATTCTCGCATCCTTGGTGTTCATCTGAATGATGGTTACGGCAAATGGGACAATGGCTTAATGGTTGGTGCGGTACATCCGGTCCAAACGGTGGAGTTGATGGTCGAGTTGCAGCGTGCTGGCTATGAGGGTGCGTTGTATTTCGACACATTCCCGGATCATTCCGGCCTCGATCCGGTAGAGGAAGCACGCACCAACATAGAAGTAGTCATGCGGCTGCGCGCTACTGCGAAACGTCTTGTGGCGAACACGGCACTAGAAGCAGCTGTTGCCAGTCAGGATGCGCCAACGGCAATGCGCATTGTACAGGCAGAATTGCTGGCATGAGGCTAATGGTCGTCGGATCGCTGCATCTGGATGTGCTGCTACACGCACCACATTTGCCAGCATTGGACGAAACGGTCGCCGGATCGACGGTGGACTATGTCTTTGGTGGAAAGGGCGGCAATCAGGCGCTGGCCGCCGCCCGATTGGGCGCAAGCGTAAGTTTTGCGGGGAGGGCTGGCAGCGATAGCTTTGGCGACATATTGCGCGAAACGCTCCGGTCCAGCCGGATAGACGTGTCGCAAATGCAGAGAGATACGGGCCCCAGCGGGATGAGTGCTGCGATCGTTGATTCAAATGGCGACTACGGCGCGGTCATTGTGTCAGCGGCAAACCTAGAAATTGAACCTGACCCAATAAGGTTGCCGGATGATACTGCCCTCGTATTGCTGCAAAATGAGGTTCCCGAGTCGGTGAACCTGGCGATGGCACGCAAAGCGAGGGCGCAAGGTGCAAAGGTCTGGTTGAATGCGGCACCTGCACGTGCCTTGAGCAAAAAGCTAGGCGAATTGGTAGATCTCATCATTGTCAATCGTGTTGAAGAATCGGCACTAACTGAAATTTCCACACCAGCAGAGATATTGACGACACTTGGTCCTGAGGGTGTCGAATACTGCGGTACACGATACCCCGGGCATAAGGTGAAAGTGATTTCGACACATGGTGCAGGTGATACATTTGTAGGGGCGCTTGCAACGCGGGTCACGTTCGGAGACGACATTCAATCGGCGATTCCGTTCGCCCAAGGGGCGGCGGCGCTACACATCTCGACCCCTCGTGAGAAACGGCCCGATAACTCTGCAGCAAAGATCGCCAGTTTTTTAGCACAGTGTTCTCAACAGTAGACCGGAAAGCTGACCTTTTTCGCCTGCTATTGCGCGTCAGGATCGCAAAACCTACAGTCGTTGAGGGGAGAAAACCATGACATCACGTTTTGGACAAATATTTAGTCAACGCAAACCGGTGATTGCCATGGTGCACATCGGGGCCTTGCCGGGTTCTCCGTTACACGACCCTGACGCCGATCTGGTCGAAGGTGCGCGTGCGGATCTCGTGGCATTGCAAGATGCCGGATTTGACGCGGTCATGTTTGGTAACGAAAATGACCGCCCTTATGAATTTGAGGTAGATACCGCCTCGACCGCAACGATGGCCTACATCATTGGTCAGTTGCGCTCTGAGATCACCGTGCCGTTTGGAGTGAACGTGTTGTGGGATCCGATGGCGAGCATCGCCTTGGGGGCGGCGACCGGCGCGTCATTTGTGCGAGAGATTTTTACCGGGACCTATGCGTCCGACATGGGGCCGTGGACGCCGGATGCAGGCAAGGCGATGCGATACCGTGATCGTCTGGGGCGTCGCGACATGGCGTTGCTTTACAATATTTCTGCTGAATTCGCCCATTCACTTGATGGTCGCCCATTGCCCGATCGCGCGCGCAGCGCCGTATTCTCGTCGATCCCTGATGCTGTTCTGGTTTCTGGTCAGATCACAGGAGAGGCCGCCGCACTTTCGGATCTTGAGGCGGTCAAAAGCGCCCTTCCTGACACGCCAGTCATGGCCAATACGGGTGTGAAACACGATACCGTTGCTGATGTTCTGGGCATCGCGGATGGCTGTATCGTTGGTTCATCGCTCAAGTTTGATGGCGACACCTGGAACGCTGTTGACCCCGCCCGCGCCGCTGATTTCATGGACCACGTCAGGCAGGCGCGTCGATGAATTATCGCATCAAACAAGATTTGATGGATCTGATGTTGGTACCGGGGCTTTCCGGGCACGAAGACCGGGTACGGCGCGCTATTGCTGCTAAGTTGTCATCGATTGGTGTTGAGAGCCGTTCGGATACTCTTGGCAATCTGGTTGCCAGTTTTCCGGGCGAAGGTCCGTCGGTCATGTTGTTCACCCACATGGATCAACTGGGTTTCATAGTGCGGCGGATAGAAGCAAACGGGCTGATCCGGCTGGAGCGTCTGGGCGGCGTACCAGAGCGCGCATTGGCAGCGCAAAAAGTACTGATCTGTGTGGGCGAGGGGCGCGACGTCGCAGGCGTAATCGCCAATAAAAGCCATCATGCGACCATGCCGGATGAAAAGTACAAAGTGCTGCCTTATCCAGATCTTTATGTTGATACCGGCATGAAGTCAGCAAAAGAGGTGGAAGCTGCCGGGATCCGGATCGGAACGCCTGTCGTTTACGCACCTTTCGCCGGCGCGCTGGCCAACGATCGCATTACGGGAACCAGTGTTGATGATCGCGCTGGCTGTGCAGTCTTGCTTGAGATGGCGCGGTTGCTTGCTACGCGCGAAGTTGGCCCCCCGGTGCATCTTGCCTTTACGGTGCAAGAAGAATTCAACCTGCGCGGTGCCCAGCCTTTGGCCCAGACCTTGCTGCCTGACATCGCCATTCAACTTGACCTGATTCTGGCGACCGACACCCCTGATATGGCGGCGCGCGGTGATGTCATATTAGGTGGCGGACCGGGAATGAGCCTTTATTCGTTTCATGGGCGGGGCACGCTGAACGGTGTCATTCCTCATCCCGCCTTGGTCGATCTGTTTGAAAATGCTGCCCAAGATGGCGGTATAACTTTACAACGGAGCGCTCAAATCGGGGTACTGACGGACCTATCTTATGTTCAACTCACAGGCAAAGGTGTGGCATCCATCGATTTGGGGTTCCCGATGCGCTATTCGCACTCGGCCCTCGAGTTGTGCGATCTGAATGACCTCGCGGCGCTCACCCAATTACTGAACGCCGGTCTTGGGAATATCGGACCGCACTTTTCGTTGAACAGGGATGATTACACCTGATGACTTACACGTTGGGCGTCGATATCGGCACATATGAGACCAAGGGCGTTTTGGTCGACGAAACCGGCAAAATTCACGCACAGGCCGCGCGGGGGCACAAAATGCTGGTGCCCCAGCCAGGCTGGGCGGAACATCGCCCCGAAGAGGGCTGGTGGGGTGATTTTGTCTTTATCTGCAACACCGTTCTTGATGAGAGTGGTGTTGACCCGGCTGAGATCAAAGCCGTAGCCTGTAGCGCCATTGGCCCCTGTATGCTGCCCGTCGACGAACAGGGTGATCCCCTGATGAATGGGGTTCTCTATGGCGTTGATGGTCGCGCGGAAAAAGAAGTGCGCGAACTAACACAACGATTGGGCGAAGAAACTCTGATTGCGCGATGCGGAAATGCGTTGACGTCCCAATCCGTTGGGCCCAAAATTCTTTGGCTTCAGCGCAACAGACCTGAGATTTACGCCCGGACCGCACATGTTCTGACGTCAACCAGTTTTCTGGTACGTCGTCTAACTGGTGAGACGGTGATTGATCACTACACAGCGGCAAATTTTGCACCCCTTTATGATGTTGTCCAACAGAACTGGGTGGCCGAGTTGGCAGATGACATACTGCCGTTGGACAAGTTGCCCAAACTCATGTGGTCTGCGGATGTTGCGGGCCACATAACCGCGAGCGCGGCCGAGATCACCGGTTTAGCTAAAGGTACGCCTGTCACCGCCGGCACAATAGACGCGGCGGCCGAGGCGTTCTCTGTTGGTGTGAATGCACCCGGTGACATGATGATGATGTACGGCTCGACAATATTTGTGATTTTGCGCACGAAGTCGAAGGTGTCTGACCCACGTATCTGGTATGCACCGTGGCTCTTTGACGGTGAGCATGCCTCAATGGCGGGGCTGGCAACTTCGGGAACGTTGACGCATTGGTTTCGCGACCAACTTGCGCCTGATCTTGATCCGACCAGCGCATTTTCCGCATTGGGGGTCGAGGCTGCGAGTTCGCCGCCGGGAGCAAACGGATTGCTCATGCTGCCCTATTTCTCCGGGGAACGGACACCGATCCACGACGTAAACGCCAAGGGCGCGCTGTTTGGGCTTAATCTGACTCACACGCGCGGCGACATGTACCGCGCGCTGATCGAAGGTATAGCCTACGGAACCCGCCATGTAACCGATACTTTTGCCGAACTTGGACAGTCGCCAACAAGGCTGCTCGCGGTTGGGGGCGGCACAAAGAATGGGCTTTGGCTACAGGCAACCTCTGACATAACCGGTATTGATCAGGTGGTCAGTGAAAAATCCGTCGGAGCCAGCTATGGCGATGCATTTCTCGCGGCGCTGGCGATTGGTGCTGTAAAACGTGCGGATATAAGTCAATGGAATCCGGCTGAGCGTGCAATTCGAGCCGCCGCCAATCCGACATACGATAAATCATACGAGCTGTTTCGAAGACTTTACGACCAGACCAGGGATATCGCGGCGGACCTCGGACATGCGTGATCACCAAATTGCCTTGGACGAGTTGGACGCGGTTCTGGACAGAGTAGACGAGCAAGGCTTTATACAAGCTTGCGCGCGCATCGCTGAGGCCGGCAAGATTGTGCTCTATGGGTGCGGACGTGAAGGTTTGCAAATGCGTGGACTGGCGATGCGTCTCTATCACATCGGTTTGAACGCAACGATGGTGGCGGAAATGGCTACGCCGCCGTTGGGCCCCGGTGATTTGTTCGTGGTCTCCTCAGGGCCCGGCGCCTTGTCAACTGTCGCTGCGCTCATCGGCGTTGCAAGCGATGCCGGAGCAGACATTCTTTATCTGACCGCCAATCCAGATACGCCTGAAGGTGCGCTCGCGACGCAGGTCCTCACAATCCCTGCTCAGACAATGGCCAGCGATCAAGGTCCAGACCTAAGGTCTGTCCTGCCCATGGGGTCTATTTATGAAGGTGCGTTGTTCGTCCTGTTCGAAATGATCGTCCTGCGACTCAAAACCGATCTGGCCATCAATCCAGAGACAATGCGCGCCCGCCACACAAACATGGAATAGCTTACTTCACAGCACCCGCTGCCATTCCTTTGATGATGTATTTCTCGAGGAAGATCGCGACGACCACTAAAGGTAGAATGGCTGCAGAAGAGAGCGCCGCCATAGACCACCAGTTAATCCCCTGAGAGCCGGTTTGCGACGCCACCATAACCGGCAGGGTTTTGGCATCAGTTGAAGTTAGAAGTGCGGCAAAGAAGTATTCATTCCAGCACAAGACAAGCGACAGGATGAACGCCGCGACCATGCCGGGCAAGGCGATAGGCAAAACAATCTGAATAAAAGACCCCCAAATGCCCAATCCATCGACCAACGCGGCCTCTTCCAGTTCGACTGGGATGCCCTGAAACTGATCCCGCATGATCCAGATAACGATGGGTAGGACCATAAGCGTATATAGAAGTATCAGCCCGATCCGGCTGTCGAGCAGAGCCAAAGATTTATAAAGCACCAGAAAGGGCAGGGCCAGAACTACAGGGGGCAAAATCATCTGGCTGAGAAAGAAGAACGAGATGTCAGAGTTCTTCATAAACCCAAAACGATAGCTGAAGCGTGACAAACCGTAAGCCGCCAAAGAGCCCAGCGTGACGGCGAGTGCCGAGGCAGACAAAGCGACGACTGTTGAATTCCAGAACCGCTTCAGGAACTCTTCGCGCACGGTTGATACTTCACCGAACAAATCAGGGGACAGGCCCAGCGATTGCCAGCCTTTCCATTTGGGTGTGTAATCCCACCAGGGGATCATGTTGCCCTTCATCACGTCCGGCGCGAGTTTGAATGACGTCGTGATGGTCCAGTAGATCGGGAAAATGCAGATCATGGCCCAGATCAGTAGCGCGGCGTAAATCGCAATGCGGCTGGCCCACCATTTGACTTGCACTTTGCGATCGGCTTCGTGGTGGTCATGGAAAATCTGGGTCATGCCGGGCGCTCCATGAACCGGCTGACCAGTTTGAGCAACAAAGTGATGAAAATCACGATCAGCACCAGATAGACCATTGCGAGTAAAGTGCCGTAGCCGACGTTGGAGCGATCACGATATTCGCGAAAGATAAAACTGGTCACGCTGTCAGTAGCGCCGCCTGGGCCGCCTGATGTTACGTTAATGATCACGTCTGCTAGCTTGAGCTTGAATATGATGCGGATCACGATGGCCGTGACGGACACCGGAAGCATCAGGGGAAAAATCACTTCCTTGAAGCTCTGCCAGCCGGAAGCTCCATCGACCTTTGACGCTTCGATCACTTCTTTTGGTAAGGCCTGAAGACCTGCAAGCAGCATGATCATCATGAAGGGAATGAACGTCCATGCATCCATCGCCATTATCATGAAACGGGCTATTTCCGGGCTACCAAAGAAACTGGGGCTGTCCCATCCAAGTTCCCGTGCCAGTCGTGCCAAGGGGCCAAAGCGGATTTCCATCATCGATTTTCCGACCATCCAAGACACCGCAACCGGGCTCAACATCAGAGGCAATAGGAATACGACGCGAAAGAACTTGCGCGCGCGGATCTGGGCGTTGAGCAGCAGGGCCAGTCCAAATGCGATCACATACTCAACGCTAACCGCGAGGACATAATACACCATGTTTTTAAGGGCATTCCAGTAGAACGCGTCGTTCCACATCTGCCGCATATTGTCCCAGCCATTAGGCTGCGCGCCGTTCTGAGAAGCCAGATTCCAGTCCGTAAACGAAATGTAGAGGCCAAACAGCAGTGGAAATACGACGAGGCTGAGGACGAAAAGCACCGCAGGTAACACAAAAAGCGTCCGCTTGCCTTTTTCGCCATTTACGACAACCTGCGCGGCACACAGCGCGGTTGCCCAGAGCAGATAGGCAAACAAAACGGGTCGCCATGTTTCAAATCCGAACGCGACGCGCCCGGATTCGTGGGCCATCTGCAAAAGCGCCAATCCCATAAACAGGATTGCCGTACCCCAGACCATCGACTTTCCAACCTTTCTGCGGTTGTCAGAGATGTTGTCAGCTGTGACGGTATGGAGAAGATCGCCTTCGGTATTCATTCCGCGACGTTAACTGGCAAGATCACAAGTGTTAAGTGAGAAAGTTGCTGCATGGAGTGGGAATTTCCAGACGTCGGGATCGAGCCGAAAAAATGGACGACACACCGACGGTCCCTCGGTCTACTCCAGTTCGTTCAGACCGCGCTCCAATGCCTCGCTCATAAGACTGGCTTCCATGTGGATTCGCAGCCGTTGGTTGTATCCGCCGGGTGTGTTTAGGGCCTCGATCAGGGCGGCACTCTCAGTTTTTGATAGGTTCGATGCAACTAGTGCCCTCAAGAAAGTTTCACCTTGTACTTTGTCCGAAACGCGTTTTCCAAGCCATTCTGCAGCGTCATTAACCATCTGTGCCGCTGGCGAAAGCACGGCTTGTGCACACAAATACGCGGAAATTTCGTTGGCGTTCTTCAAGGGAAAAACGCTGTTTCGATTTCCGAAAATCTCTCGAACAAGCGCTTCGTCACCTTGCATCATGATTGGTGTTCCTCCCTTGGCAATCGCGGGAAACGGCATCATGATTGCAACGGCGTGCGCTGGGCGTACCATAGCATCCGCCTCTATTAAGGTGGCGTCCGCCATAAAACTGATGATCTTCTGGCTATCACGAAACCTGAGGGCATCAAGTATACCCGGAGCAACCTTTGCCATCAGCCCCAGGAAAATCACGTCGCTTGCATCCAATACGCCCTGATTGCTCGCAATTCTGACATTTTCATAGGCCTCAGCGAGCGCATTCGCGTGAATTTTGTTTCGTTCAGAAACCGTGATCTGATGACCGTCACTTGCGATACCGTGGATCGTAGCTGTGGCAATCGTTCCACATCCAATTACCCCAATTCGCATTTCACAGCTCCACTTTGACTATCCATTTGTAATACAAAATATCTGCTCTGTTCGCATTGTAGTCATTTTTTGGCACGACTCAAAAAAATGAGGGCGCAGTAAATCTACTGCGCCCTCGATGTCGTTATCTTCTATGGCTCACAGACCAAGCGATGCCTTGTAGACGGCAATCTGGTCATCGCGTCCGATTTGATCAGTGATTTTCTCCCAAGCTGCGGCAATCGCATCTGCGGTTTCCTGCGCCGAGCCGTACTGGCCGGCATAGCCTTTGGCCAATTCATCTTCGGCCACAGAATAGTATTGGAAAATGCCCGGAATGCGGGGTTCGATCGCAGCATTCTTATGATTGTAGCTGTCCGCGTTCGACCCAAGATAGTCCTCGACATAGTCGCGGTCGTAGCCCGCCTCTTCCCACTCCTCAAACCGGAAATGCGAGTTGCGGTAAGGCTGGAAACCCGATGGATAAGCCGATGCCCAGAGCGACAAGTCCTTGCCACCGAGATGTGCGGCTGCTGACCACGCGGCTTTTTTCTTCTTATCGTCACCGTCAACCGTGGCCATGACGTAAACGCCCCAGCCGATATAGGCCATGTTCGGCGCTTCATTATAGGTTTCTTCCCATGCGCTTGTCTTGGCATTGTAAACCTTGTCGGCGCCCGGATTGATACCAAAGCCGACAACGTCACCGACCACAGATGTGTCAGAGGTCCGTGCGCTCGATCCTACATCGCCCCACCACATCAACATTGATCCTGTTCCCGCCAGGAATTGTTGGAACGCCGTAGTTCCGGGATCAGCGTTGATTTGATCGGTTGGATATGCACCGGCGTCAATCAGATCCATCACATCCTGAATCGCCTGTACCCAGGCCGGATTGTTCACCATCGGTGCCATCGTTTCCGGATCAAACAGCCAGGCCGGGCTATCCGGGTGCTTGGCATAGGCAGCAGCGCGGTTTTCAAGAAAGTAGAAGCCAAACCCGCCCCAGCCTTTGAGAGGATCAAGATATCCGTGTGCAGGAAGGCCGGTCAACGGATCGGTCTTACCGATCAGTTCCTTGGTGATGTCGTTCACATCCTTCCAAGTTTTTGGCACGTCCCGTCCCGTGACTGAATCAGGGCCAAAATAGTCCTTGCGGTACGCAAAAGTGTGGCAGTCTCCGTCAATTGATACGCGATAGGTTTTGCCGTCCCATGTCCCCACGGGTGCTTTGAGGTAGTCGACATAGTCGTCCATGTCGATCTGTTCTTTAACCCAGTCAGGCATCTCGGACGCAAGGCCTTTGCCCAAAACATCACCTTCAAACGGCGCGCCCATTTCAATTATGTCGAAGTCGACCGTACCTGTGGCAATCGACTGTTGCAGGCGTGCGTTGTAGTCCGCCTGTGCAAGGTCGATCCAGTTGATTTTGGCGCCGGTATAGGCTTCCCAAGGCTTAAGGAAGCCACGGAACAGGAAGTTGTGCAGGTTTTGATTGTTCAGTCCCATAAACGTCAGTTCGACGCCGTCAAATTCACCCTCTGCAACATTGCCTTTGGTTGCACCCAGGCACAATTCACCAACTTTCTGCCAATCGCTGTCGGTAGGAGAGCCTGCCCCAACACCGGGAATTTTCAGAATCTCGGCCCGAACGTTCTCATGGCCATCGGCCATTGCCCCCTTGGGCATCATCGCTACTGCGCCTAGTGCGGCAGTACCTTTTAGGATCTGGCGCCGGTTCATTTTCTGCGCTGCCTTGATGTAATTGTACAGTTCAACTTTCACGTGTATTCCTCCCTAGAAAAGCGATTGATCATTCGACATATGAAAACTAGTCGGCGCGTAATTTCCGTTGAAATTGAATACGCTGCGCCGATCATATCCCCCACAGCGCCCGAGTATGGTCTAGATTTGTCTTGTGTCAACAAAAGTCGCGTGACGGGCGTGGACAGCATCTCATCCATTGTCTAGCATCGGGGCTTAAAGTTGGGAAAGAGCAGGAATGGCAGACGTCAAGATTAGCGATATTCGCAAGTCCTACGGGTCCGTGGAAGTGATCCACAGTCTGAATATCGACATCAAGGATGGAGAATTCGTGGCGCTGGTCGGACCGTCTGGATGCGGTAAATCCACTTTGTTGCGCATGATTGCAGGGCTTGAGCCGATCAATGGAGGCACCATCGCGATTGGCGAAAGGGTAGTGAACAATCTGCCCCCGGCACAGCGTGATATTGCGATGGTTTTCCAGACTTATGCACTTTATCCGCACAAATCCGTTGCCGAAAACATGGGTTTTGCTCTGAAGGTTGCAAAAGCGGACAAGTCTGAGATTTCCCGGCGCGTGACGGAAGCTGCCGAAATACTTGGGCTGACTGAATACCTGGATCGCAAGCCGCGCCATTTGTCAGGTGGACAACGGCAGCGTGTTGCCATGGGACGTGCCATCGTGCGCGATCCGAAGGTGTTCCTGTTCGACGAACCACTTTCCAATCTCGACGCCAAACTGCGCATTCAAATGCGCACCGAGATCAAGGAACTGCACCAAAGACTCAAGACGACAACCGTATTTGTGACGCATGACCAGATCGAGGCCATGACCCTGGCGGACAGAATTGTTGTTATGCAGGCGGGTCGGATTGAGCAAGTTGGAACGCCGCTGGAGCTTTTTGACAGGCCGACAAACGAGTTCGTGGCTACGTTTATCGGCGCGCCGTCAATGAATCTGCTTGGCGGTACGGTTGCCGACGGGGCGGTAGTTCTGGCGGGACACAATGTTCCCGTCGACATCGAAATCGCCGATGGAACGGCGGTTCGACTGGGGATCAGACCCGAACATCTGCGGCTTGTGGAACCGGGAAAGGGCCTGCCAATGGAGGTTAAAGTGGTTGAGCCAACCGGATCGGAAACAATGGTGTTTCTACGTTTTGAAGGGAAGGATATTACGGCTGTGTTCCGGGAACGTCGCGCCTTTGAAACAGGAGAAATCATTCACCTGAAGCCTGATCCAGAGCATCTGCATTGTTTCGATGCCGATAGCGGCCAGCGGATGGCATGAGCGTGATGCAGACACGAAGCATTTTGTGTTTTGGTGACAGTAATACCCACGGCACCCGCGCCATGCGGGATTTGGGTGACCGGATAAGATTTGACAAGGGGCGACGTTGGCCAGACATCATGGCTACCCGATTGGGCGACGGGTGGGAAGTGATTGCGGAAGGGCATCCTGGCCGTACAGCCGTTTTTGATGATCCAATTGAGGGCACTCACAAGAATGGGCTGCGAAGCCTGCATGCCCTACTAGAGAGTCATCGGCCGCTTGATCTGGTGATTATTATGCTGGGCACTAACGATCTCAAGGCGCGCTTCAATGCGACAGCGAGTGACATCGTTTTGGGCATTCAACGCTTGGCGTTAGAAGTTCTTCGCTCTGACTGTGGACCGGAAGGCGCCGCGCCGCAGGTGGTATTGGTAGCACCCGTTCCGATTTTGGAGGCCGGCGTGCTGGCCGAAATCTTTGCTGGCGGATCGATTAAATCAAAAGCGGTTCCATCTTTGGTGCAAAATGTGGCTGCGCGTCATCGGTTTGGCTTTGTTGAGGCTGGTAAAGTTGCGAGCGTCGATCCGACAGACGGCGTCCATCTGGACGAGGTTGCCCATGCCGCCATCGGGTCGGAAATGGCGACCGCCGTGAACAAATATCTATCGTAGACCTACAAAAAAGGACCACACCGATGCTAAAAGGAATAGACCCGATCCTGAATGCTGATGTGCTGCGGGCATTGCGCGCCATGGGGCATGGCGACGACCTGATCATTGCGGACACTAATTTTCCGTCCGACAGCGTTGCCCGCGAAACCGTGCTAGGTAAGGTGTTGCGCATTGACCGACCTGCGGCGGAGGTCGTTGGCGCTATCTTGTCAATTTATCCGATTGACACATTTGTCGACGATGCCGCCGCACGGATGGAAGTTGTAGGAGAGCCGAAAACGATTTTGCCGGTCATGCAAGAGGTACAGACCGAGGTCACTGGCGTGGGTGGCCCCACGATGCTGGGGATCGAACGCTATGCGTTTTATGATAGAGCCAAAGAGGCTTATGCGGTGATCCAAACCGGAGAACGGCGATTTTATGGATGCTTTGCTTTGCGCAAAGGCGTCGTCGCGCCGGATGAAGGATAGGGCATGGGTAAGGTCGTAATTCTGGGCGTATTTGTCGCTGATACCGCTTACCGTGCGGATCGAATGCCGCGCATGGGTGAAACCGTAATGGGAAATACCTTTGCTCTGGGTCCGGGCGGTAAGGGATCAAATCAGGCTGTGGCCTGCGCCCGCCTCAGTGCCGATACCCACATGATTTCGAAGCTTGGTAGAGATGATTTTGCCAACCTGGCACTTGAGACATGGGCCGGGGCAAATGTTACCGCGCATGTGGAGCAAGTGAGTGACAGTTACACCGGTGCCGCGTTTATTTTTGTGGAAGAGGCAACAGGTGACAACGCGATCATCATATCGCCCGGAGCTGCGGCATTGATAAGCCCGGCGGACATGGAGTGCCATACTGACCTTATTGGCAGTGCAGATGTGTTTGTTACGCAACTGGAACAACCGCTGGAGGCGGCGCTTTGTGCTTTAAAAATCGCGCGGGCCGCCGGCGTGACCACGATTTTGAATCCCGCTCCAGCCGCCTCTTTGCCAGAGGGTATGTTGGCCTTTTGCGACTACGTGACACCGAACGAGACTGAATGTGAGGCGCTGACCGGCATTTCTGTCGAGACTGAACAAGATGCCGCTGAGGCTTGTGCAGCATTGCGCACTTTGGGCGTTGCTACGCCCATAATTACAATGGGAGAACGCGGCGCCTATCTGGATGGGCATGGATTGGTACCGGCGATTACCGCTGGCAAAGTCGTAGAAACAACCGGAGCAGGGGATGCATTTAATGGCGGTTTTGCCGCCGCACTATCTGAAGGAAAATCTGCGATCGATGCTGTCCGGGTAGGATGTGCCACAGCGGGCATTTCAGTTACCCGTCCGGGAACAGCTCCGTCAATGCCCCATCGGCAAGAAGTTGATGACCTAATAAACTGCTAGTGTTTCTCACCCCAATGATGCCTTGCCAAATTGATATGTTAGCGCTAACTAGTGCTCAAATTGGAACCGGTTTGGTGCCAAATCCAATATGCGCAAGCCAATAAAATCTTAATGATTAACAAGGATGCCAAAATAGCATGCTCGATAAAGTGAACACTTCAATCGAAAGCAAGACGTTGCAAGCTCAGATTCTGCAACACCTCAAAACGTCGCTTGGAAAGGACCCCGAGCATGCGACCACCTATGACTGGCGGACATCGCTGGCCCTGAGCTTGCGGGATTTGGTTGTTGAACCATGGTTTGAAAGCACGCGCAAGACGTATCGCGAGCAAGGCAAACGCGTGTATTATCTTTCGATGGAGTTTCTGATTGGTCGGCTGACCGAAGACGCCGCAATCAACATCGGGGTCGAGCAGGCCGCCTCAGAGGCGATAGTTGCGCTTGGGCAAGATTATGAACAGATTGTTAAGGATGAGCCGGATGCAGCGCTCGGAAATGGCGGTCTGGGAAGACTTGCTGCGTGTTTTCTTGACAGTCTTTCGACACTTGGAATCCCTGCTTATGGGTATGGAATCCGCTATGAACACGGTCTTTTTGAACAGCATTTTGAGAGCGGGAAACAAATCGAAACTGCAGAGGGATGGCTGAACCAACGCCATACCTGGGAATTTGAGCGACCAGAGGTGGCATATCCGATCGGATTTGGCGGGCATGTGAGTGAAGCAGGTGGAAAGGCAACGTGGCACCCGGAAGAGACGGTCATCGCGTCGGCCTACGACACGCCGATCGTGGGGTGGAAACTGCAGTGGGTAAATACTCTGCGGCTATGGGCGGCAAAGCCGACGGTTCTTTTCGATCTCGAGAGCTTCAATCGGGGCGACTACTTGTCTGCCAGCGCGCCTGAGGCACTGGCGCGCACAATCACGCGAGTGCTTTATCCGGACGATACGACGGATCTGGGAAAAGAGTTGCGCCTGAAGCAGGAATACTTTTTCACGGCGGCCTCTTTGCAGGACTTACTGCGCCGGTTCAAATCCGAAGGCCATGATTTTGCGCGCCTTGCCGATCATGTCGCAATTCAATTGAACGACACGCATCCCGCCATTGCCGGTCCGGAACTTGTTCGTCTGCTGGTCGATGAGCATGATTTTGAGATGTCTGCGGCAATCAAGACGGCGCAATCCTGTCTTGGATACACAAATCATACGCTTTTGCCGGAGGCGCTGGAGCGCTGGCCTGAAAGTCTTTTTGCGCGCATTCTGCCGCGACACCACCGGATAATCGAGATCATTCAGGCCGAAACGCTGCAAGAAATCGAAGCGGGCATTCGGATCATTGAAGATGGCTCTGTCAAGATGGGCGAACTGGCGTTTGTCATGGCTCATAAGGTAAATGGTGTCTCTGCGCTGCATTCTGAACTGGTCAAGGAAACGGTTTTTGCGGATCTGCACAGGGTATTTCCGGATCGTATTGTCAACCAAACCAACGGCATAACGCCGCGCCGCTGGCTTTATTCCTGTAATCCCGGATTGCGCAGCCTGATTAATGAAACCATTGGAACGGAATGGCCTGACGATCTTGGACAACTGGAACGGCTTGCCCCATACGTGAACGACGCGGGCTTCCTTGGGGATTTTCACGCAGTTAAAGCTGGGAACAAGGCGCGTCTCAGCAACTGGTTGAAGGACCGAGATGGCATCTCGATTGATCCAGAGGCGATGTTCGATATCCAGATCAAGCGTATTCATGAATATAAACGCCAATTGATGAACGTCCTGGAAACGATTGCGCTTTGGAACGACATCCGCGACAACCCGAACGGTGATTGGACTCCAAGGGTCAAGATTTTTGGAGGAAAAGCGGCGCCTGGGTATGTGATGGCTAAGTCTATCATCCATCTGATCAACGATGTAGCGGCGCGCATCAACTCAGACCCGCAGACGCGGGATTTCTTGCAGGTCGTGTTCCCCGAAAATTACAACGTTTCCATGGCGGAACTGCTGATCCCTGCGGCGGACCTTTCCGAACAGATATCAACCGCTGGCAAAGAAGCGTCTGGCACCGGGAACATGAAATTAGCCTTGAACGGCGCGCCAACTATCGGGACGCTAGATGGGGCAAACGTCGAAATCCGCGATCATGTGGGTGCGGATAACTTTTTTCTGTTCGGGCTTACGGCAAGTGAAGTTCATGAGTGCCGCAGCCAACCTGGATTTGCCCGCGCAGCCATCGACGCAAGCCCGCGATTGACACGCGTATTGGGACAGATAGCCGCCGGTGAATTCTCTGGTGGAGATCGCCACCGTTTTGCTGGACTTCTACAGAATCTCTATGACCACGACTATTTCCTCGTGACGTGTGATTTTGATGCTTATTATGACACCCAACGCCAGATTGATGTCGCTTATCGCGATGTTTCTGCTTGGTCACGAATGGCGGCGCTTAACACAGCCCATGTTGGTTGGTTTTCGTCGGATCGTACGATCAAGGGGTATGCCAGCGATATCTGGAATGCCCGGTCATTGACGAAAGAATAGGCTGCCGCAGCCGGAAACTGAGAGAAAAATGCATCAGGATGACCTAGATCGCATCGTCGCCGGAACGCACGCAGACCCATTCTCTGTTCTTGGGCTGCATGAGGAGGACGGAAAGCTGACCGTCCGGGCGTTTTTTCCAGACGTGGACACGGTTGAAGTTACCGACCAAAAAACCGGACGCAAGATTGCCGATCTCACGTCGCGGGGTGGTGGTTTATTTGACGGCAAGGCGACGCGGCGAAAGAAACGGTTTGCATATCAATTCAGACTCACCAAGGGCGTGGACTCTTGGGTTCAGGGTGATCCCTATCGGTTTGGACCGGTCTTTGGGGAACTTGACGAACATCTGATCGGTGAAGGCGCGCATCTTGAGCTTTGGAAGGTGCTCGGGGCGCACGTTATATCGCATGAAGGTATCGAAGGGACGCGTTTTGCGGTCTGGGCACCTAATGCCCAGCGCGTATCGATCGTTGGGGATTTCAACGGCTGGGACGGGCGGCGCAACGGGATGCGCAAGCGGGGGCAAACTGGCGTCTGGGAGATTTTCATGCCCGGTTTGGGCGATGGGGAGACGTATAAATACCAACTTCATGATCAGCGCGGAAATGTCCTGCCGCTCAAGGCGGACCCTTTTGGTTTTGGGTCCGAGCATCCGCCCAAGACCGCCAGTGTGGTACGCAGACTTGACGGTCACAACTGGGTGGATAAGGCATGGATGACCAAACGCGACGCAATGCATCGCACTGATCAGCCAATTTCGATTTACGAGGTTCATCTGGGGTCCTGGCGCCGCGTCCCCGAAGATGGTGATCGGCAGATGTCTTATATCGAATGTGCCAATCATCTCGTCAAATACGCCAAAGATATGGGTTTTACCCACATCGAATTGATGCCGGTTTCAGAGTTTCCGTTCGACGGATCATGGGGCTATCAGCCCATCGGACTTTATGCCCCCACCATCCGGCAAGGAACGTTGGAAGAATTCCGTGCCTTTGTTGAGGCATGCCACGCCGCTGATATTGGTTTGATACTGGATTGGGTGCCCGGACATTTTCCAGAAGATGTTCACGGGCTGGGGAAGTTTGACGGAACGCCGCTTTACGAACATGCAGACCGCAAAGAAGGTTTCCACCCGGACTGGAATACGTTGGTATATAATTACGGTCGGCGCGAGGTCTCGAACTATCTCACGGCCAACGCGCTTTATTGGCTGAACGAACACCACGTCGACGGATTGCGCGTTGATGCGGTGGCGTCCATGCTCTACCGGGATTATTCGCGCAAAGAAGGTGAATGGATCCCCAATGAACATGGCGGTCGGGAAAATCTGGAGGCGATCTCTTTCCTGCAGCGTGTCAACGAAATCTGCTATGGTCAACTACCGGGAGTAATGACAGTCGCCGAAGAATCGACGGCGTTCCCCGGAGTTACGGGTATGACCGACACCGGCGGTTTGGGTTTTGGCTTCAAGTGGAACATGGGATGGATGAACGACACATTGTCGTATATGTCAGAGGATCCCATCAATCGAAAATATCACCACAGTAAGATCACGTTTGGGTTGCATTACGCCTTTTCTGAAAACTTCGTTTTGCCACTCAGCCATGACGAGGTGGTTCATGGCAAGGGGTCGCTTCTGGATAAGATGCCGGGGGCGGGCGCAGACAAATTTGCCAACCTGCGGGCCTATTATGGGTTCATGTGGGGGCATCCGGGTAAGAAGCTTTTGTTCATGGGCTGTGAATTTGCGCAGGGCCGTGAATGGAACCATGCGGCCAGCCTTGATTGGCATCTGCTGGAAAATGCTCAGCACAGGGGGGTGCAAACGTTGGTGCGTGATCTGAACACGGTCTATCGCGCAACTCCTGCACTGCACAAAAGGGATTGCAGTTCTGATGGTTTTGAATGGATCGAAGAGAATGCGTCGGAGGACTCTTTGTTTGCCTGGATCAGACATGGCGACGATGGCGAAGCGCCGGTTATGGTGGTTTGCAATATGACACCGGTTGAACGCAACGGACGCCGGATCGGCGTACCTCAGCCTGGTCGCTGGATTGAGATGCTCAATACCGACGCCAAGATATACGGCGGAGATGGGCGAGGGAATCTTGGTGCAAAAGACAGTGAACCCATCGCGGCATCGGGGCGCGCGCATTCTCTGGCTTTGACGTTGCCACCATTATCGACACTCATATTAAAACTGGACGGAACTTGAACCTATTGTCGGCAAGTACTGACTTTGAAGCGGAGGTTACATTATGGACAGAGAGTCCCAGCGGCTTGCACAACAATCGATGGCGTTCGTTCTTGCGGGCGGGCGAGGAAGCCGATTGTACGAATTGACCGACCGGCGCGCCAAACCGGCGATGTATTTTGGTGGCAAAAGCCGCATCATCGATTTTGCGTTGTCCAACGCTGTCAACTCCGGCATTCGACGCATTGGCGTGGCCACCCAGTATAAAGCGCACAGTTTAATCCGGCATCTGCAACGGGGGTGGAGTTTCTTTCGGGCAGAACGCAATGAATCTCTGGATATTCTGCCTGCTTCTCAACGACTTGATCAGGAAAACTGGTACAAAGGCACCGCTGATGCCGTTACACAAAACATTGATATTATCGAGGGTTATGGCCCCAAATATATTGTGATCCTTGCAGGAGATCATATCTACAAGCAAGATTACTCGAAAATGATCCAGCACCATGTCGAGAGCCGCGCGGACGTTACTGTTGGCTGTATCGAAGTACCTCGGATGGAAGCCTCGGGCTTCGGTGTTATGAAGGTCGACACCGAGGACCGTATTCTGGAATTCGTTGAAAAACCTTCTGATCCTCCCGCCATGCCGGGAAACCCGGATACCGCGCTTGCAAGCATGGGGATATATGTCTTCGAGACCGAGTTCCTATTCGAACTTCTGCGCAAGGATGCGACTGATGACAGTTCGAGCAATGACTTTGGCAGTGACCTGATCCCGGATGTAGTTAAGAACGGAAAAGCAATCGCGCATCCGTTTAGTCGGTCTTGTGTCCGTAGCGGCAATGAAAAAAAAGCGTATTGGCGCGATGTCGGAACCGTCGATGCATTTTGGCAGGCCAACGTTGATCTGACTGATTTCCTGCCAGAACTTGATCTATACGCAAACGAATGGCCGATCTGGACCTATTCGGAATTGACTGCCCCTGCCAAGTTTATTCACAACGAAGAAGGGCGGCGCGGCCACGCCGTTTCATCAATGGTGTCGGGAGGGTGCATCATTTCGGGCTCCAGTCTGGAAAGATGCCTGATGTTCACCGGCGTGCGCACGCATTCCTTCTCACAGTTGGAGGGTGTTGTGGCGATGCCCTATGTGGAAATCAACCGCCGCGCGCGGCTGAAAAATGTGGTCATAGATCGTGGGGTAGTCATCCCGGCCGGATTAATCGTGGGTGAAGATCCTGAGGAAGACGCTAAGCGCTTTCGCCGAACCGATGGTGGGGTTTGCCTGATCACGCAACCGATGATTGATGCGTTGGATACATAAGTGAAACTGCTTTTTGTCGCCTCTGAGTGTGCGCCATTTGTAAAGACTGGCGGGCTGGCGGATGTCATCGGTGCTGTCCCCAAAGCGCTCTGCGTATTGGGCGCGGATGTGCGTATTCTTATCCCAGCTTACCCTGCACTGTCAGAACAAGTCGCTGATGCCACCGCAGTGATGTCATTCACTGATCTGTTTGGCGGACCTGCGCGGCTGTTGTCGGTTAGGGCCGAGGGATTGAATCTGCTATTACTGGACGCACCCCATTTGTTTGACCGTCCGGGAAGCATTTACCTGAATGCCAGTGGCGATGACTGGGAAGATAACCACTTGCGATTTGGAGCTCTTTCACAAATTGGCGCGCGGATTGCTCAGGGCGCGTTGGACGGTTGGTGTCCTGATCTGGTGAATGCGCATGATTGGCAGGGCGGGCTTGTGTCAGCCTATCTGGAACAGGATGGAAAACCTGCGTCGCCAGTGGTTTTGACGATCCACAACATTGCTTTTCAGGGGTTATTTGATGCTTCCGTAATGAAAGAGCTTGGATTGAAAGATCACCTCTTTATCCCGGATGGCGTTGAGTATTTCGGCCAGCTTGGATTTCTCAAAGCAGGTATTGCCTTGGCAGACCAAATCACCACCGTAAGTCCGACCTATGCGCGAGAATTAGTATCCCCCGATTTTGGAATGGGTCTTGAAGGATTGCTAAGTGCCAGGCAGGGCGATTTGACGGGTATTCTGAACGGGATCGATCTGGATGTCTGGGATCCCGCGACAGACCCTGAACTGGCCGCGACCTTCACGGCCCGTTCGCTAAAACAAAAGGCAAAAAACCGCGCCGAAGTCGAATCCCGCTTTGCGCTGATGCCCAATCCGGATGCGCCCTTGTTCTGCGTTGTCAGTCGGTTGACCACTCAAAAGGGGCTTGACCTGTTGCTTGAATGTTTACCGGGACTCGTTGGGCAGGGTGGCCGTCTGGCATTGCTTGGATCGGGTGAAAAAGATCTGGAACGTGCTCTTATTCAGACGGCGCGGGACTTTGCGGGATCCGTTGGCGTTATCATCGGTTATGATGAAGGTCTGTCGCATTTGATGCAAGGCGGAAGCGACGCGATCCTGATCCCGTCACGGTTTGAACCTTGTGGTCTCACCCAGCTTTATGGGTTGCGTTATGGCACAATTCCAGTTGTCGCGCGCACCGGCGGATTGGCCGATACTGTGATTGACGCGAACGAAGCAGCCCTGAGCGCAGGCTGTGCCACTGGGGTGCAGTTTTCCCCGATCAATGCTTTGTCGTTGGGCCAAGCAATCAGCCGAACCTGTACCTTGTTCAAAGATCAAAAAAACTGGGCAGCAATGATGCGCCGCGCAATGCGCCACCCGGTTGGATGGGATGGCTCTGCCTCAACCTACATGTCGCTTTACCGACGCGCGATTTCCGCGTCTGAAACCGCCGCCTGATGGCAAATCACGAAATAACATCCGGGACACCGCATCATTTTGGTGCGCGACACGATGGCGACGGCGTAAATTTCGCAGTGTTTTCTGAACATGCGGCCAGAATTGATCTTTGCTTGTTTGGTTCCGATGGCTCTAAGGAAACTGCCCAAATCACTTTGCCGGAAAAATCCGGCCCCGTCTGGCATGGGTATGTGCCCGGGCTTCCGGTTGGAACCCGTTATGGTTATCGCGCGCATGGTACGTATGCGCCGGAACAAGGGCATCGTTTCAACGCAAATAAACTTCTGATGGATCCATACACCCGCGAACTCCATGGAACGTGGAAGGACCTGGAAAAGGCATTGGGGTACGACAAAGGTTCACCCGATGGGGATTTGTCGTTTGATACACAGGACAGCGCGCCATTTGTGCCAAAATCGGTTATTTCCGAGCCGGACATACTTACCCCAAACGACACCGTTTTTGGCGCGAAAACTGCCAGCGACCTGATTTATGAGGCCCACGTCAAAGGTTTGACGCAGACACACCCTCGCGTCCCGGAACAGTTGCGCGGTACATACGAAGGCCTGGCGTCCGATGCGATGATTGAGCACCTTCAAAATCTGGGGGTGTCCACTGTTGAGCTATTACCGGTCAATGGTTTCATCGATGACCAGTTCTTGCGCGCGCAGGGGTTGCGCAACTATTGGGGATACAATTCGATAAGTTTTTTTGCACCCGAACCCCGGTATTTCGGACCCGCCGGACTGCACGGTTTTCGTGCAATGGTCAGCAAGTTAAAGGCCGCTGGTATCTCGGTCATTCTGGATGTGGTTTACAACCACACTGCGGAAGGCGACCACCGGGGCGCCACATTGTGCTATCGCGGCTTGGATAATGCGTCCTATTACCGTTTGATTGCTGGGCAGCCACGCTACTACGTCAATGACACAGGCTGCGGCAATACGTTAAACATATCCCACCCCTACGTCCTGCGAATGGTGATGGACAGTCTTCGGTTCTGGGTTCAGTCCATGGGCGTTGATGGGTTTCGCTTTGATCTGGCGACAACGTTGGGTCGAGAAGATCATGGATTTGATCCCAACGGAGGGTTCTTTGATGCGCTGAGGCAGGACCCGGTGCTAGCCGGCGCCCAGCTGATTGCGGAACCATGGGATATCGGTCCAGGTGGCTACCAGTTGGGTGGGTTTCCGCCCGAATTCCGCGAATGGAATGACACTTACCGCGACACCGTTCGGCGGTATTGGCGTGGAGATGCTCACAGTGCGCAGGAACTTGGTGCGCGTCTACTGGGGTCGGCGGACAGGTTCGACAGGGCAGGGCGTCGGGCCGGGGCATCGGTCAATTTTGTCAGCTCTCATGATGGCTTTACGCTTGCCGACGTAACGCGGTTCGACAATCGCCACAACGAAGCAAATAACGAGAATAACCAGGATGGGCACAACGCCAACTACAGCGACAACTGTGGTGTTGAAGGCGATACCGATGACGAGGAAATACGGGCGCACCGCGCCAAACGGCGGCGCAACATGCTGACCACTTTGTTTGTATCTCAAGGCACGCCAATGCTACTCGCTGGCGACGAAATCTCGAATTCTCAGAACGGCAATAACAACGCGTATTGTCAGGACAACGCTACGGGTTGGCTGAATTGGGAAACACAGGACACTGACCTGCTAGCGTTTGTTCAAAAGCTGTCCGATTTTCGCAAGTCCCACCCCGTATTGCGCCAAAGCCGTTTTCTGCATGGCGCAAACCGATCGGCAGACGGTTTGCCCGACGTTGAGTGGACAGGTCTTTCCGGGCAAAAATTACAATGGCGCGACCCCGGATTGTCATGTCTGTCGCTGACATTGAGAGGCTCGGCAGAAGCCCCTTCTTATGACGCTGATAGCGATATGGTTTTTGTCGTATTCAACCGCGATGAAAACGCGGCACCCGCACAATTGCCGGCTGCACCTGCAGGGCGCAAATGGGTGCGTTGCATCGACACTGCCGATCCGGAACTTGGGCTTTGTGATCCCATTTCGGAGCATACAGTGCTTGCGCAGGGGCAGTCAGTCGTTGTGTTTGGTTTATCGAAAGAGCTTCCTCGAGAATGACCGCTGCTGAAGCCTTGAACAAACTGGCCGACCTATTTGGCATTCTTCCGGCTTACAAAGATCTTGGGGGCCAGGTGCACACCACGTCACCTGACACGCAACGGGCCCTGCTGCGTGCAAACGGTTTGGATGTGTCGAGCGAATTGTCGGTTTTGGCGGTTCTGAAAGATATCGTGCATGGCAATGCAGAACGCTTGTTTCCCGAAGAACTTATCGTTGAAAGCAATTGTGCGCATGTGCTGGGGTTTGGACAGAATGCAAACTGGAGCCTGACTTGCACAGAAACAGGCGACTGCGTGGCACAGGGGCGCGCAAACAACGCGATTGAACGGCCTGCAATACCATCGGGTCTCTATGATCTGGTGGTCGTTCTGCAAGGTCGTAGCGAAACCATAACGGTAATTGCAGCGCCGCCCAGAGCGCCTTCGATTGATGAGGTGGCAAACACCGATCGCTTGTGGGGCATCAACGCGGCGCTATATGGACTGGGCGGTAACAATCGATTGGGCAACTTCGGAGATCTGGCCGAGTATGGCGCGGTCCTGTCCCGGGCTGGTGGCGGATTTCTGGGGGTGAATCCGCTGCACGCCTTAGGTCACATGTCTCAGGATGTGATCAGCCCTTACTCACCGTCAAGTCGGTCGGCGCTCAACACTTCACATATTGCGTTGGACCAAATTCCCGGCCTGACGAGGACGTCCGGGTTTGACGCGAAAGCAACTGGTCCATCGCTAAAGGAAGACGCTGGACAATGTATTGACTATGGGGCGCATAAGACGGCCCATCATGCGGCACTTGAAGCGCTTTTTGTTGCATTTTGCACGGGTGCTGACAGTGCCTCGAAACGAGAATTTGCCTCTTTTGAACCGATCGCCGATGCGCAGGCTGCAGCTTTTTCTATGTACGAAGCGATTTCGGAGCAGGAGGGTCCGGATTGGCGCCAATGGCCTGCACTTTTGCGAGTTGCCGATAATGTTGCATTGCGTCAGATTGCCCAATCCAAGGCAGGCAGAATTGAATTTCACCGATGGTTGCAGTGGGTGGCCGACAAGCAGCTTGCATCAACTCAAAGCAACCTTTTGCACTCCGGGATGCCGCTTGGCCTTTACCTTGACCTGGCCGTAGGCGCGCGTCGCGGAGGTGCTGAAAGCTGGTGCGAGGCTGACGCGATAGCGCAGGGCGTTTCTGTGGGTGCGCCGCCGGATCATCTCAGTCCTGCCGGGCAGAACTGGGATCTGGCGGCATTTGCGCCCCATAGACTCAAAGGACAGAAATACGCGGCCTATCGAAGGATCCTCAGGTCATGCATGCGCCATGCCGGAGTCTTGCGGATCGATCACGTGTTGGGCTTAAATCGCAGTTTTTGGATTCCGGATGATGGTAGCCCGGGCGGTTATGTTTCCCAACCGATGGAGGCGCTATCTGCAATTATCCGGATTGAGGCCGAGCGGGCCAACACGCTCATCATCGGCGAAGATCTTGGGCTGGTGCCCGAAGGATTTCGCGCACGGATGCGCGCGCAGGGGTTCTATGGCTATTCGGTTGTTCAATATGAAAAGACCAAGGAGGGTGCCTTTCGCCAACCGGAAGATTACGAGCCTCAGATTCTGGCTTGTTTCGGGACCCATGACACGCCGACATTGCAAGGATTTCGCACAGGGCGAGATATTGAATGGTGGCGTACTCTGGGCTGGATTTCTGAAAAAACAGCGGCAAAGGCACGCATCGATCGACGTGCAGAGGTAAAGGGTATTATCGAATTGGGTTCCAGGCAGGATGGTTACGCGGGCGACCACGTTTCTGCGTCAGACAAGGATGTCAGCGTAGCGGTGCATGGCGCATTGGCCAGCAGCCCATCAGCGTTGGTGTCAGTTCAGCTTGATGACATACTATTCAACACCGAAACTCAGAACCTTCCGGGCACTATCGACCAACATCCAAATTGGCGTAGAAACTACGCTACGACACCCGAGGGCTTGTCGGAAAATGCCCATTTGAATGCCATTTCGGGCTGGATGCGCGATGCCGGGCGCGCGTCTACAGATGATACAGAAGAAGAGGTTGGAAAATGAAAGTTGAATTCGTCAGGAGTAATCCCATTGAAGGTCAGAAACCGGGGACATCGGGCCTGCGCAAGAAGACCAGAGTTTTTATGCAACCCAACTACCTAGAGAATTTCATCCATTCCACTTTTGATGCGATCGGTGGGGTTGGGGGCAAAACGCTTGTCGTGGGCGGTGATGGCCGGTTCTTTAACGCGCCAGCGATACAAACTATTATTAGAATGGCCTGCGCCAATGATGCAGCAAGCATTATCGTTGGTCGCGACGGGTTGCTCTCTACCCCGGCCGCGTCACATCTGATCCGCAAAAATGGGGCGGACGGTGGCCTGATACTGTCGGCAAGCCACAATCCGGGCGGCATCGATCAAGACTTTGGTGTGAAGTTCAACGCCGCGAATGGTGGCCCCGCACCCGAAAGCATCACTGATGCCATATTTGCGGCGACGACGTCTATTGATGGGTATCGGATTGTACAAGCCGATGAGGTCGACCTGAAGGAGGTTGGCAAAACATCTCTTGGGGACATGAGCGTCCAGGTTGTCGATCCGGTCGAGGACTACTGCCAACTAATGGAAGAGCTGTTTGATTTTGATGCGATCCGCACTCTGTTTTCCTCTGGGTTCACGATGAGATTTGACGCGATGCATGCTGTCACCGGGCCTTATGCGGTTGCGATACTCGAACAAGCCCTCGGGGCGGCAAAAGGCACCGTGATTAATGCCGTGCCCCTGGAGGATTTTGGAGGCGGTCACCCTGATCCGAACCCGGTCTGGGCAAAAACCCTTATGGATTTGATGATGTCTGATCAGGCGCCCGATTTTGGCGCCGCATCTGATGGCGACGGTGATCGCAATATGATTGTGGGACGCGGTGCATATGTGACCCCCTCAGACAGTCTTGCTGTTCTTGCGGCCAATGCACATCTGGCGCCGGGATATGCCGCTGGCCTTGCTGGCGTTGCGCGGTCGATGCCGACCAGCGCTGCCGCAGACCGGGTTGCGGAAAAGCTCGGAATTGCGGCATTCGAAACCCCCACAGGCTGGAAGTTCTTTGGCAATCTACTGGATGCGGGAAAAGCGACGCTGTGCGGTGAGGAAAGCGCCGGAACGGGGTCAAGCCATGTGCGCGAGAAAGACGGCCTTTGGGCGGTTTTGCTATGGCTGAATATTCTCGCGGTGCGTAATCAGTCCGTCGCAGAGATCATGGATCAACATTGGCAGGAGTTTGGGCGCAACTACTACTCGCGTTTTGACTATGAAGCGGTGCCAATTGATAAGGCGAACAGCGTCATGAATGGCGTACGGGACGCCCTTGGCACGTTGACGGGTCAGAGCTATGCGGGGCTCAAAGTCGTTGCGGCGGACGAGTTTTCCTATGTCGATCCGGTCGATGGCTCCACCAGTAGCGCTCAGGGATTGCGAGTTTGGTTTGAGGACAACAATAGAGCGGTGTTACGTCTGTCTGGCACCGGAACCGAGGGCGCGACCATTCGGCTGTATCTTGAACATTTAGCAACACTGCCCGACGGAACTGGGGTTGATCCTCAATTTGCTCTGACCCCTTTGGTTTCGGCGATATTAGAGCTTTCCCAACTTCAAACGCTGACGGGACGCGATGAACCGGACGTCATGACCTGACTTGTTTCAATTGCTTTTCCATGTGGATTCTTGCCAGGCCCTTCCCAGCGCGAACCCTGAGAGTACGCCTTTTTAGATAGGTTGAGTGCAACACCAATCGTTGTCCGTAACTATTTGCTGCCGCTTGACAACTACCGATCTATTCTCACAATCGCGACCTGACGATCAGTTGAGGATTTAGTATGCATAACTTGTACAGGGGTGGAATTGCCCTCTTCGTTGTGATGGGTGCACCAATGGGTGCGACTGCGCAGGATCGGACAGAAATTTCGCAAGGGAATTTCACAATTTCCGCACCGTCGTCGATATCATGCAAGGAACCACCCGAGTTTACTTTGGAAGGGCCGATGGGCGCGTTGTTTGGGGATGATCGTTCTGCGATCAACACGCTTGTCGCCACGATGTCCAAGGGACTTGCACAAAGCTGCCCGGATATTGAGACCCTGACTGTTACTGGAGAGCATCGTGGCGTCACGTTCTCGTTTCAGGTGGCCCGCGATGACGAATGGCTTCTCGACCCTCCAGAGGTAATTGAAGAGGCGGCACCGGAACCAGAACCCGAACAAGTGGCGGAAAAGCCGCCGGAACCAGCTACGAAAGCCCCCGAAACTGTTGAGCCTGCCAAACCGGCAATAAAGCCTGGGCTAGGGTTTGAGCAGTATGCCGGTGTTTTTGGAGCTGTGCCAATGATACGCGGCTATGCAGCGATTACCGGCAGCGATACGTGGTCTCGCGTTCTTGCCGCTCGGGCTTATGCTGAACGTCCAGAGCTGTTGAATGATGATACAGTAGCTGTTGAATTGACAGAACGGATGTTAACGCCTGCCGAATACCAGCAGTTCTTGGGCCCGCTGTCGACAAAAAGACCTAATCAATGGTCCGTTTTTGAGCGTCGCGATGTCGCGAACCGGATTCGAACCCAGCTGAAACAAGGACTTGATGGACGCCGCCAGACCGGCCCGATCAATGTTCATCATGCCATTCAGATCAGACTGGGTGAGTATGATTTTGATAAGGGCGCGTTCCCGCTGAACGGCGATCAATTGCGGAGATACAACCCACCGCAGTGGAAAAATATGCAGGTCCAACAAGCTTTTGACTCAATTGTTCTGCCATCCGAACTTCCGGCGAATGTGGATCAGGCTCGACAACTCGACGAATATCTGCGCCAGCGCAATGATACGGTGTTGCATTTGGCAGTTTTCGCCCAAATTTCCCCAAACGTGCCACCTTCTTTTTCGCAGTATGGCTCGAACCAGCCGGTCCCACCCAAGTCAGAACTAAAGCAGATTGCGTTGTTCGCGGATGCGGGCCTGACGCAGATCCTCTATGACTACACGCCGACCTTGGCAGAACGCCAGCAACAGGCCGATCTTGCTGCACAAAAGCTGGCCAAACCGATTTCTGCAGGTGAAGATTTTGTGCGTGCCTTGGGAACTCTCAACAAGAATGACTCGGTCGCAAACGCCATGGCGCAGGCATTTGTGACAGGTCATGCAAACACTCAGGCCAATCCGCGCAAGACTGCCGCCGAAGTTTTGGCTGGTTTTGGGAAGATGAAGGGTTCCACAAGAATGACCTTTAGCGGTTACATGCAATTCGGCGCATATGATCCGGTTAGAAAGGTCCTGCCTGTCCAGCGATTCAACGCGCAGTATCAGCAATTTCAGACGATGCAGTTGAACTTCTCAATGACCAATACGTTCTTTCCACAGCTAAGTGAAATATCGGTGACGCAGGAACAAGCCAATCTGATATTGGGAGCCATAGCAGCACACGGGCAAGTAGAATTCAGACTGGAAGCCGACTTGATCGCAGGTAATTTCCTGCCCCAGTCACCGCAATACCTTCAATTCCAAACCACACATCGGCCCCATCGTCTGACTCTGTTTTCTGGGTCGAACGGTATGCCCTCCGCGACGCGGTCGCTGTTGCTCGATCTGGAACTGCCAGAAGCTGACACCGCTGTTCCTTCACTCATCGAGTCGCTGCGGATAGATCAGTAACAGCCGTTAGCGTTCAAGATGGGCGCGGATCGCATCAATTGCAAGAAAGGTGTCCTTGGTGAAGTCCGGGATCAGATAGTCCGGCCATGTGGACAGTTTGACAGCCATAAAATTCGATGCCGGATCAAGGTAGATGAGTTGGCCAAATACACCGCGTGCATTGATGTCGCCGCGATTCACATCGCGGACCCACCATTTGTTTTTGTAGGCCCCGTTGGGCGCAACGTCTGTGTAGGGTTCGCCAAACTTTGATGCGTCACCGAGCTGTGACCCGCTCCGCCAGCTTAGCGAAACCGGGCCCTCATTCTGACTTGCGGCGTCCAGATACAGTCGGCCGAACCGCGCGTAATCACGTAGCGTTGCGTTGAACCCACCGTCTGCCAGCGCTGTTCCTTCCCGGTCAACGTTGAAACAGGCATCCCGCGCAGCACCCATGGGCTGCCAGATCAACCGACTTGTCAGCTGCGCCAGCGATTCTGAAGTTCCGCGCTCCAGCACCCACGCCACGACATCAGTTTCAATCGAACGATATTCAAAGACTTCTCCGTGCTCTCGGATTTTGGGAAGGCTGAGAATGATGTCACGTATGGACTCATAAGTGGAGCCTTCGCGGGCCGGCCTCCAGCCGCAGGCGATATCAACACGAGTCATGTCCGAATTGGGGTGGTTATAGTCCTCAGTGAATCGAACCCCGGATTGCATAGAAAGCGTTTGCGTGAGTGTGGCGTCGCCATACCCGCACTGCGCGAGTTCAGGAACAATACTGGCCAGAGGCGCTTCGGGGTCGACCAAACCCTGTTCTATCAACATTCCGGCGACGGTGCCGACAATCGTCTTTGCGAGGGATTGCGAAAGATGCAGCGTTTTTGGCGTCATGTCATTTGCGTAGTGTTCCATGACAATCCTACCGTCGTGGTAGACGAGGAAACCGTCGGTATAGGTCTCATCAAGTAGCTGCCAGATGTCTCGGGTGGCGCCGGAAATGTTCTGAAACCGAACCGCGGACAGATCTTCATCTGCACTCTCAAATGTGGAAGGTTTCTGATCGCCGCGTTGCACCTCGGTTGTTGGAAACAGCATGCGCATATTCTGGAAAGACCATCGATTGAACGGTGGCAGATCCCAGTTCGAAGATGTCGGGCGCTTATCCGGTGCTGGCGGAAACCCTTGCATGATCTCCAATTCGCGCGCGGTCTTGGGCCGTTGAAATGTGTCCGAACTCATTGCAACAGTTCCAGCGCCCGCGCGGCAATGCCTTGACTGTCTAGTCTATAATGCGCGTAGAGCGCCGCAGGAGGACCCACAGGTGCAAACTCATCCGGGATGCCATGACGTGCAAATGGCAAGCGGTCACAGTCAATCAAAACCTCAGCGACCGCGCTACCCAATCCGCCCGTTATATTGTGCTCTTCCACCGTCAGGATCGCATTTGTTTCTGCAGCCGCCGCCCGTATTTGCTCGGCGTCCAAAGGGCTTATCGTATGCATATCAATCACGCGCGCCTCGATGCCATTTGCGGCCAACTGTTCTGCCGCATTCAGGGAAGGGTGGACTTGCGCGCCGGTCGCAATCAACGTCAGATCACTGCCCTCGCGCAGCCGAACAGACTTCCCAAGTCGGAAATCGATCGGTGGCGCATCATAAACGTCCGGGTCGCGCCCTCTTCCCAGCCGGATATACATTGGGCCAGGATGATCAACAGACGTGCGCAAGATAGAGCGCAGCAAGGCCGCGTCGGTCGCGCAGACCACGGTCAACCCCGCAATGCTTCGCATCATTGCAAGGTCTTCGAGTGCGTGATGGCTTGTGCCGTAAAAGCCCATAGAGATACCAGAATGATGCGCGACGAGGCGCACCGGAAGCTTGGGATAAGCGCAGTCAGTGCGAATTTGTTCCGCACATAGCAACCCAAGAAAAGACGCAAACGTCGCCGCGTAAGGGATGTGGCCGCTCGCCGCCATTCCGGCGGCGGCGGTCACCATGTTTTTTTCGGCAATGCCAAAATCGAAGAACCGGTCAGGGTAGCGTTCCTGAAACTCGATAGTGCGGTTCGCCGACGCCAGATCAGCAGTCATCACGGCAATGCGCGGGTCCGTTTCGGCGATATCTGCCAGTTCTTCACCCAAGACAAAAGCCGGCATGCGCTTGGCCGGTGTTCCTTTTTCCGAGGCTATTAAGGCATTGCCGCCATCGCCTGTAAAGAAATCGGCCTGATCCTGGCTTGCATTGTCTTCGACGGGGCCAGTCATTGCGAATGCTCCCAAGTTGTCGGCTTCAACCCTGCATCCAGCTCTTTCATGACAGTGTCGTAATCCTCGCCCACCAAATTACCGACATGCCAGTTCAACGCGCCTTCCATCATCGCCACACCCCGACCTTTCACTGTATCCGCTATGATGACAGTGGGCGGACCAACCCCTGGTGGAGGGAGCGCATCAAGTGTCGCGAGGATCTGGCCAAGGTCATGACCATCAATGCGCCGAGTGTTCCAGCTGAAGCCCTGAAAACGCTCTTCCAGCGGTTCGACTGACATGACGTCCTCGGTGTTGCCGTCAATGCAAAGGCCGTTTCGATCGACGATGGCGACAAGCGACCCCAGTTTGAAATGCGCCGCTGACATTGCTGCTTCCCAGATTTGTCCTTCTGCCAGTTCGCCATCCCCGAGCAGACAGAATATGCGGTGATCGCGGGATTGCATGCGCGCAGAAAGGGCAAAGCCGACGCCAATGGATAACCCGTGGCCAAGTGAGCCCGAACTAAAATCAATTCCCTTAACTTTTTTCATGTCGGGGTGATCGCCAAATGGGCTGCCAAGGCGGGTATAATCATCAAGTAACTTCGCTTCAAAGAAACCAAGGTCAGCCAATATTGGATATAGTCCGATGGCGGCGTGCCCTTTGGACAAGACAAATCTGTCGCGATCCGGCCAGTTGGGCTCTAATGGCCTGATTTTTAGTTTTGCATAATAAAGCGCCACTAGAATTTCAGCTGCAGAGAACGTGCTCGAATAGTGACCCGCCCCTGCAATCCGGGATAGGCGGACGGTTTCCTTACGTACGAACTTGGCGCGATCCGCAAGATAGTCCACCGAGACATTGCGGCCCATACTGGCGTTCCTGTCTGTTGTCTCTCGGGTCATTGCTGGCCTCTCAGATGCGAGGAAGGAAACGCCGCGCGACAGCTTCCAACCCATGTTGTGTCGCATTCAATGCGACTTCTATGTCCGCTGTCGTATGCGCTGCGGACAGGAACATATTGTGCCAGGGATGCAGGTAAACACCGTGTTGCAAGGCTGTAAGCGTAAATAGATTGCCCTTGGCAAAATCAGCATCATCATCAAACAGGATCATTGGCATCTGGACGGGCCCGGACTGTCGCAAACCAAGGCCGAGGGCGTCTGCCTGTGCCTGTATTCCGGATCGCAATTGATCACCTATGCGAACCATGTGGGCGATGGCATCCGTTGATTTCAGTTTCCTCACCGTGGCCAGCGCGGCAGCCATTGGCACTGCACCGCACCAGAAAGAACCGGTCATGAACACGTCCTGCGCTGCTTCGCGAAAGATGTCGTTGCCGGTAACCGATGCGATGGCGTGCCCGTTGCCCAAGGCCTTGCTCCACGCGGACAAATCAGGACGGATGCCCAGAGGTTCCCAGCTGCCGCCCATGTCGATGCGAAACCCGGCGCGCACATCATCAAGAATGAGTGCCGCCCCCGCCTTGTCCGCTAACACTCTGGCAGCAGACGCGAATCCTGATTTGGCCATCGCCTGATCGTGCCGTGTGTCGTGCCGGAACGCTGAAACGACAATCCCGGCAAGGTCTGGTCCCGCCTGCTCGCAGGCAGCAGTCAAAGAGGCCACATCATTATATGTGTAATAAAGGAGATGCGCGCGGTCCTCTGCGGTGGTGCCGGCAGGCTTTGGAGTGCACCAGGGCGCGGCCCCGTGGTAAGCACCTTTTGCGACCAGTATCTTGGTGCGACCCGTCTTGGCCCGAGCAATCGTGAGGCAAGCAGTAGTGGCGTCGGTACCGTTTTTAGAAAACATCGCCCAATCGGCAGCTGGAATGGTATCGACAAGCAGTTCAGCCAGTTCAACCATGACTTCGGCAGGGCCATTCGCCATATCCATAGCGTTGCGTTGGGCTGCGGCTGCGGCTTCGACGTCCGGGTCGCTGTACCCCAGTATCATGGGCCCGTAAGCGCATATGAAATCGACGTATTCGTTTCCGTCAACATCTGTGACACGACACCCCTTGGCGCGCTTGAAGAACTGCGGATAACCTGCCGGCAGCCCGCTCGCGTTCATATGACCCCACATCCCGCCGGGGATAACGGCTGTTGCACGCTCTCTCAGAGTTGCATCAAGGTTCATTCGAAACTCACAAATGACTTGGCCGTTTCGCGATCATAACTGCCGCTGGCCGACAACAATTGTCGCGTGTATCCCTCTGTCGGTGTGGCCGAGCGCAACTGCTCGGTGGTCAATTCCTCAGCAAACCGGCCTCGGTTCATCACGGCGATGCGATCACACATATGAGCCACAACGGCCAAGTTATGGCTGACCATAAGGTAGGTCAGCTCGTGTTCACGCTGCAGGCTTTTAAGCAGGTTCAGGATCTCGGCCTGCACCGATACGTCCAGCGCCGAGGTCGGTTCGTCCAGCAACAGGACCTCGGGTTCGAGGATAAGCGCGCGCGCAATGGCGATCCGCTGACGTTGCCCACCCGATATTTGGTAAGGATAGCGAAACCGCATTTCTATACCAAGCCCGACATCTTCCAGAGCCTTGTGCACTCGCGCTTCGCGCCGATCCATTCGATGGATTTCAAGCGGTTCCATCAGAATGTCATTGACCGTGTGACGCGGATGAAGTGAACCGTAGGGGTCCTGAAATACCATCTGCATGCGCCGCGCGGTCGCCCGGTCCCGACGATGGCTCAGCGCTGCCCCATCAATCGTGATGGTTCCCGTCCAGTCATGCGTCAGCCGGGCAATGGCCCGCAACACAGTTGATTTGCCAGAGCCGGATTCCCCAACCAGACCGAAAGACTCACCCTTGTCTATGTTAAATGTGACATCACGCACGGCGCGTACCTCGCTGTTGCCATGGCCAAATGTCACGTTCAGGTTTTGGACGTCGATCATACCTGTTCTTTCATTCATCCAGCCAGGCCGGGTCACGGCGCAACACCGGCAACATGTCCTGGGGGTGACCAAGTTCCGGTGCGCAGTTTAGCAACCCGCGCGTGTAGGGGTGTTGTGCGTCCTGAAGATGCCCGGCCTCAATGACTTCCATGACACGTCCTGCGTACATCACCAGAACACGGTCGCAAAAAGACGCGACAAGATTCAGATCGTGGCTGATCAGGATGAGCCCCATTCCCCGGTCGCGCACCATGTCATCCAGCAAAGCCAGAACCTGCATTTGCACGGTGACGTCCAAAGCCGAGGTAGGTTCATCCGCGATGATGATGTCCGGGTTGGGGATCAACATCATCGCAATCATGACGCGTTGCCCCATACCACCGGACACTTGATGCGGAAACATCTGATAGACTTTCCCGGGTTCGCGGATCTGCACGGTTTCAAGCATTTCCAAGGCGCGTTTCTGCGCGTCGCGCTTTGATGCCTTGGTGTGAATGCGATAGGCTTCGGCGATCTGATCGCCGACCTTCAGGACCGGGTTCAGCGAATAGCGCGGATCCTGCATGATCATGGAAATGCGCGCACCGCGGATCTTGCGCATCTCCCGTTCCGGAGCATTCATCAGGTCAATGCCATCAAATTCCATTCGATTGGCTGTGACCCGACCATTTCCCGCCGAAAGCTGCAACAGCGCCCGACCGGTTTGCGATTTGCCGGACCCGGATTCGCCCACAATGCCCAGCCGCTCGCGTCCGAGATCAAACGAAACTCCCCGCACTGCTTGAACCGGACCGCGATGCGTTTCGAAAGTGACCCGCAGATCATCCACTGAAAGAAGGGGGCTCATGCGTTGCTGTTCTTTGGATCAAGCGCATCGCGCAGCCCATCGCCAAGCAGGCAAAACCCCAGACTGACCACGAAAATTGCAATACCCGGAACCGTCGGAACCCACCACTGATCCAGCAAGAGCTGCCGTCCGGTCGAGATCATCGCACCCCACTCCGGCGATGGTGGCTGAGCGCCTAACCCAAGGAACCCCAACCCGGCGGCTGTCAGGATGATGCCGGCCATATCAAGGGTCAGTCGCACGATAATCGAAGACAAACACATCGGTACGACATGGCGTCGTAAGATGCGGAAAGTAGATGCACCTTGCGCTTGTGCCGCCAGAATGAATTCGGCTTTTCGGATCGTCAGAACTTCTGCACGCGCGATTCGCGCGTAGGGCGACCATGTTGTCAGTGCAATGGCCAAAACTGCGTTTTCCAATCCTGGCCCCAATGCCGCCACCAGCGCCAATGCTAGGATGAGTCGCGGGAACGCGAGGAAAATATCGGTAAAGCGCATCAGAACATTATCGACCCAGCCCCCCATGTATCCAGCGATTGTACCGATCGCGAGGCCAATGGGCACCACTATGATAGAAACGAGGCCCACAATATAAAGTGTAATGCGCGACCCCCAGATGATGCGATCATAGATGTCTCGGCCCAGCTGATCCGTGCCAAACCAATGCTCCGCGCTAAAGGGTTGCAGCCGGTTTTCCAGCTCTGGTTCCAAGCCATTACTGGATGTCAAAAGTGGCGCGAATATTGCTGAAAACAGCAGCACGACGATGATGAACAATCCGGTCATGGCAATTGGGTTCGCACGGAACGCAAGCCAGTTAAGGTAGGCTCGCTGGCATCGGGCCTGTGTCGTGGAATGAGGCGAGGGGGACAATAGCCAGCCACGCATGCCGCCGGGAGAAGCCGATCTTGATGCGTCGGTCATGCCCGTGCCCTCGGATCAACCAGTTTGTAAAGAAGGTCGGACAACATGTTGATCCCGACAAAACAGGTCCCCACGACAATGGTGCCCCCCAGAACCGCGCTCATATCCGCGTTAAACAATGACGTTGTGATGTATTGGCCAATGCCGGGCCAGGAAAATACAGTCTCGGTCAGAACTGAGCCTTCCAGCAGCGATGCGTAAGTAAGACCAATAATGGTGATCAGCTGCACCAGTACGTTGCGAAAAGCATGGTGCCAGATCACGACTCCTTCGCTTACCCCTTTGACGCGTGCCGTCAGGATGTATTCCTGATTTAGCTGGTCGAGCATGAAGCTGCGCGTCATACGCGCGATATAGGCCAGGGCGAATGCGCCGAGTATCGATGCAGGCAAAATCAAATGTGACACAGCGTTTGTGAAAATGTCCCATTCCTTGGCCATCGCCGCATCAATCAATATGAAACCGGTAACGGTATCCACAACCCCGTCATAATAGACGTCAATGCGGCCCGGCCCGGCAACCCAACCCAGATTGCCGTAAAATATAAGCAGTCCTACCATCCCCAACCAGAAGACCGGCACTGAATACCCGATAAGTCCGAGTATGCGGACCGAGTGATCTATCAATTTTCCCTGATTTACAGCGGCTAGGACGCCCATCGGAATTCCGATCAGTACGCCCATGAGAGTGGCTATTGTGGCCAACTCTAGAGTGGCCGGAAAAAACCGTTTGATATCTTCGAGAACCGGCTGCGCTGTCATGATTGATGTCCCTAGATCACCATGAGCAAGCTCGTTGAGATAGCGACCGTATTGTTCGTAGATCGGTCGGTCGAGACCCATTTCCACATAGACCCTGTCGTACGCGCTTTGCGGTGCGCGATCGCCTATTATGGCCAGCACCGGATCGGCTGGCATAACCCTGCCAATTGTAAAAGTAACAGCCGTCAGGCCGATGAATGTCAGGACAAGGGTCAGCAAAACATTCAGTATTGACTTAAGGGGACGCTGCAGCGACGAGGATGTCCCCGCCGCTGCTGTCGACGATGTGTCAGTCAAGTCTCAGGCCTATTTGGTGATATTGCGGTAGAATATCAGGTCAAACGTTGCACCGGAGACATATCCTTCTACTTCTTTCCGCACAGCTGACTGTTCGGTCTGCTGGAACATGACGACATAGGGGGACTGGTTTTGCAAATCCCGCTGGATGTCATGATAGAGCATTTCCCGCTTGCCCAGATCGGCCTCGTTCCGTGCCTCAACAACCATAGCGTTCATCTTGTCATCAGCCCAAGCGTTGCGCCATGCCAATACTCCAGTCAGCTTTGCTTCAGGCCGGTTGTCCGGATTGTGCGCAAATGCATCAAGGTTTGAGTGCGGATCGATGTAATCAGGCGACCATTGAGCCAGAATTAACTGGTGCTTTTGCGCGCGATACATTGGCCAAAGCGTTTTGCCTTCGGCTGTTGTGATGCTGGCCTTGATACCCGCCTCAGCTAATGTTGCCTGAACGGATTGGGCAATTTGTGGATAGGGCGACGAGTTGAGTGTATCCATGCGAATTTCAAATCCGTCCGGGTAACCGGCCTCGGCAAGCAGTGCTTTTGCCTTTTCGACGTCTTTTGTGAACGGCGCTTCATTGTAGGCACCCCACAGGCCATTGGGCCAAGCGGATTGATGGATCTGGAACTGCCCGTTCAGGAAGCTGTTTTGCATTCCCTCATAGTCGACAAGGTACCGTAGCGCTTCGGCGACTTTGGGGTTGCCAAGGATCGGGTCCGATGCATTTGCAGCCATGTAGATCAGGGCAGCCTTTGGATCAGCCTGAACGTTGAGCTCGGCGTTGCCTGAAATGCCTTCGATCTGGTCAGGCGTTAGGTCCCGAGCTAGATCCACATCACCCTTTTCGATCATCAGGCGCTGAGCCGACGGTTCGGCGATGTGCAGGATGATAACCCGCTTCATACCCGGTGCGCCGTGGCGATAATCCGGATTTGCATCAAGCGTCACCAGTTCGTTGGCTTTCCACGATCCCAGCGAGAACGGCCCGGACCCTGCGCTATTGGACTTGAGCCAAGCATAGCCCATATCACCGTCCACCTCATGCGATTGGACTTCTTTCATGTCGACTATCGATGCAATGCCTGCGGAAAGCGCGTTCAGTACCAGTGCCGGAGAAAACTCTTCGGTAATGGTGATCTTGGCCTTGTCACCGTCCACAACCACTAGGTCGTCTACATTTTCAGGTGTCCAGCCGAACTGCGTGATGATGAAAGATGGCGTCTTGCCAAGTTTGACGACACGGCGCAGGGAATAAACCACATCTTCGGCAGTCACAGGGTTACCGGAGTGGAACGTCATGTCCGGTCTAATGGTGAAAGTGATGGTCTTGCCATCTTCGCTGACGTCCCACGTTTCCGCGACGCCGCCAACGAGGGTGGTCAGGTTTTCAGGTTCAAACATCATCAGCCGGTCGTAGATATTTGCGATGACTTCGCCGCCCGAAAATTCAAAAACCTCTGCGGGATCCAAAGTGATGATGTCGCTAACATCTTTAGCCATGACAAAGGTGTCTTTGGGCGGCGCGGCATGCGCTGAAAGGCTGAGCACGAGTGCCGTGAGCACCGCTATTGGCCATGCGACCAAGTGCCTAAGAAACTTTTTCATAAGTAATTCTCCCTTATTTGCGCGAAAAGGCCGGATTGAAAATGATCCGGGACGTGCGCGGTATTGGGCCTTGTTGGATCAGGCCTGCACACAAGGTTGAAGAAAAATCGCCGAGGGTCAACGATTCAATTTTTTTGACCGTGGCAAAACCCTGAATTGCGACCAGCGGGTACATCACTGAAACATCGGGGCTTTTCACCGACGCTGTGATGTCCAATAGTACCGCCAAACGGTCTCGCTACCAGTGGGTCCTTTTAACACGTATCACAGTCGGGGCCTCAGATGAGCGATCCAATAACGGTGTTTGATGGGCACAATGACACCATTCTGAAACTCGAAACCGCAGCGCGCTCCGGGCAATCTGCAGAGTTCGCCAGTTCGAACACCCATCTCGATATTGATCTGCCACGCGCCCGCTCTGGCGGCTTTGCTGGCGGCTTTTTCGCCATGTTTACGCCGTCGCATCTGGACCGGTTTGATCACACGTACGATCCTTTGGACCCCAGCAATTTTGACCCCATCGATCAGACGCAGGCGTTCGCGTTCACCACGGCCATGTTCGCGCGCATGCGCCGGTTGGTCGGTGAATTGCCGGACGATCTGGCGATTTGCACTGATGCACCCTCTGCGCGCGCGGCGATGCAAACGGGTCGCATTGCCATGCTGCCGCACATCGAAGGCGCGGAATGCATCGATACCGACTTCAACGCGCTCGAGGTGCTCTACGCCGCCGGGCTCCGTTCAATCGGCCTGGTCTGGTCGCGTCATAATGCATTTGGGCACGGCGCGCCGATGGTTCGGCAGGTTGATCTGGACCCGGGCAAGGGGCTGACCCTCGCCGGTTTCGCACTGGTGCAGGAATGTGACCGAATGGGTGTGCTGATTGATCTGTCGCATCTTACCGAGACGGGGTTCTGGGATGTGGCCAAAACCACAACCCGCCCGCTGATTGCAACCCATTCCAATGTGCACGCAATATCGCCGAGCGCGCGTAACCTGACTGACCGGCAACTGGCCGCCGTGGCCGAGTCTGGCGGGGTTGTGGGGTTGAATTTCCATGTCGGATTTCTGCGCGAGGATTGCGCGGATGACCCGGATACGCCGATTTCCCAGATGATCCGGCATCTGGATTACATGGTTGAAAAGCTTGGAGAGGACGGTGTCGCGCTCGGTTCAGATTTCGACGGATGCCTGCTGCCTCGGGACATCAAAGACGTGACGGGCTTGCAACCCTTGATCGCAGCAATGAAGCAGGCGGGATACGGCGACGAACTGATCACCAAAATCTGCCGCAAAAACTGGCTGGCAGCACTTGAAAAGGGCCTGTCCTGAACCCTCCCGCTCTGTCCTGCGCCTTTCCCCATGGGGGGAAGGGAAGGGCGCTGCCGTGCCAAGCACGGCAATGGCAGATTGAATATACTCAAATCCCCTGAACCCTAATGGCCACGTCGATCAGCCAATCGCGGTAGTGTTGAGCAAACCATCCAATTCCATGATTCCACATCGCCCAGCCGACGCCGCCCAAGAGTGCGAGGGGAAGGAAAACTGCCGCAAACCACGTGGTTCCAAGCGCAATTGTTGCAACGATTCCGGCCAGCAACTCGCCATTTCGTCCGGCATCAATTCTCTTACACATGCGTTCGCGCCACGTGAAAGGAAGGTAGGCCTGCAGGCTGAGCGTGGCGATGCTAAGGTGGATCAAAGTTGGTAGCGCCGTCGAAAACAGCATCACATAGAGCCACCAGTAGCGCGATATGTCACCAGCTTGGGCTAACAGGCTGCCAAGGTCGACAAACTCGACCCCGGTGATGGCGTTCATCCAAGACACAATACAGACGAGCGCTGCCCCCAGTGCCAGAAACAGGATCAGCGCGATCCCAACGTCTATCAAAGCAAACCAGCCAGCGTTGTCGCGTGTGCCCCGTTCCGTAAACGCTAACGTGACAGAGTAGCTAATCGCATCAAACAAGGCATTGATCAGCGGCGCAACGGCAAGGAAAAGAAAAATGGCGGTAACACTCTCGGCAAGACCGCCAATTGCACTCCAAGGAATGTACACGAGGCTCGCAACAATCGCCATAGCTGGTGCGACGATTGCCAACAGACTCGCCCAGCGGTGCTTGTTTCGAACGAGAAGCCATGCGGCTGCGAATGGGGCTGCGACTGCGAATGCGGCTGCGATTGGGGCTGCGACTGCGAATGCGGCTGCGAATGCGACTGCGGCTGCGACTGCGGCTGCGACTGCGACTGCGATTGCGACTACGCTTGTGCCTGCGACTGCGATTGCGATTGCGCTTGTGCCTGCGATTGCGACTGCGACTGCGGCTGCGACTGCGACTGCGGCTGGGCCCACGTCCAAAAGTGTGAGTAAGGCCGCAAATAGAGGAACTGCTGCCAAGCCCAGCCAGCCCGAAACACTTCGGACGAACCGTTTCGGGCTGGCTGCGGCCCACTTCTCATAAAATGGGACACCAAAGAGCATGGCAATCAGGCCAAGTGTCGCATATCCTTTCCTTTGGGGGTAACTGCAGGAAGAATTACAGTACTGCCTAATACGCCGTCGCGCCCAGTTAGTCCCCAATAGACCACTAAAACAAGCAGCGGATAAATCACGGCAAACAAAAGCGCGCGATCAAGCAACTTGTATGTCCAGGTCGCCCGCCACAAGCTCAATAGATCATGCGTTTCCTTCGTCGGTTCAGCGACACCAAATACCCGCCTTGCCCTCGGCAGGAGGAATCCAGCGGCTTGATGGTACAGTGGCAGATAGCGTTCTTCGGCGAGGCTTTTCTTGATGCGGATTGAGGCGGGCATATTATCAATTTGCACTGCTGCGACAATCAGGATCACTGTGTATATGAACGCGGCTATAGCAACTTTAGTACAGCCAGCCGCTTGAATCATTCCGGTGAGTGCAAGGCCAAACGTGCCAATAATACCAATAACAAGTTCAATTTTCATATTGACCACTGTTTCAATCGGCCATTCTTGCGTCAAGTGTGATCATTGACCGGAAAGAGTGTTTCGAATTGACTTGCAATGCCAACTTAGGACCCAGTTAGCGCAAGACCCCCTGCACCAGATATCCGTCCACGGTGTCTTCCCCCAGTGCTTTCAGTGCCTCCAGCCGGTGCAGCCCTTCGACCAGCAAATAAGTATCACCCTCTGCCCGCACCCGGATCGGCGTGGTCTGGCCGTTTTCCAGCATGTCCTCGGCGATCTGTTGCACCTTGTCCGGCTCAAGCGTTTTCAGGCGTTTGGCGGTCACGCGAATGTCGGCAATCGGAAAGTGATCTCGTTCCAGCATGACTTAACCCTGCACCTGTTTTGCGCCCCTGACCAGCCCTGACTTGACCCCCCAACAAATCCCCATCATATCCCGCATATGACTGACCTCGCACATATCCGCAATTTCTCCATCGTCGCACATATCGATCATGGCAAATCCACCCTTGCTGACCGGCTGATTCAGGAAACCGGCACCGTGGCGGGGCGGGATATGAAGGAACAATTGCTTGACGCGATGGATATCGAGCGTGAACGCGGCATCACCATCAAGGCCAATACCGTGCGGATTGATTACACGGCGGACAATGGTGAGGCTTATGTGCTGAACCTGATCGACACGCCGGGCCACGTCGATTTCGCCTATGAAGTTTCCCGCTCCATGCGCGCGGTCGAAGGGTCGCTGCTGGTGGTGGATTCCACCCAAGGGGTCGAGGCGCAGACGCTGGCCAATGTTTATCAGGCGATTGATGCGGACCACGACATCGTACCGATCCTCAACAAGATCGACCTGCCCGCAAGCGACTGCGATCGCGTGGCCGAACAAATCGAAGATGTTATTGGCATCGATGCCACGGGTGCCATTCAGGTCAGTGCCAAGACCGGGCAGGGCATCCATGAAACGCTGGAAGCCATCGTGCAGGACTTGCCTGCGCCAAAAGGCACGCTGGACGCGCCGCTCAAGGCGATGCTGGTGGATTCGTGGTACGACGCCTATCTCGGGGTGATCGTTCTGGTGAGGATCATGGACGGGGTCCTCAAAAAAGGCGACAAGATCACGATGCTGCAGAACGGGTCGGTTCACCATGTCGACCGCATCGGTGTGTTCCGCCCGCAGATGGAGACCATCCACGCCCTGGGACCGGGTGAACTCGGCTTTCTGACCGCATCGATCAAACAGGTGCGGGATACGCGGGTCGGAGATACGATTACCCATGAAAAGGGCGGCGTGGTCGAAGCGCTCCCTGGCTTTAAGCCCGCACAGCCTGTGGTGTTCTGCGGCTTGTTCCCAGTAGACTCAGCAGAATTCGAAGACCAGCGCGAGGCCATCGACAAACTTGCGCTGAATGATGCGTCGTTCAGCTTTGAAATGGAAACCTCAGCCGCCCTTGGCTTTGGCTTTCGCTGTGGCTTTCTGGGACTGTTGCACCTCGAGGTGATCCGCGACCGGATTGAGCGCGAATATGACATCGAGCTGATCACAACCGCACCCTCGGTGATCTATCACATTCACATGCGCGACGGCACGATGATTGAACTGCACAACCCCGCTGATATGCCCGACATGACCCATGTGGATCATATCGAGGAACCCCGGATCAAGGCGACCATCCTTGTGCCGGATGACTACCTTGGCGATGTGCTCAAGCTCTGTCAGGACCGGCGCGGCATTCAGATGGATCTGACCTATGCGGGTTCGCGCGCGATGGTGGTCTATGATCTGCCGCTGAACGAAGTGGTGTTTGATTTCCACGACCGGCTTAAATCGGTCACCAAGGGCTACGCGAGCTTTGACTATCAGCTGACCGAATACCGCGAGGATAATCTGGTCAAGATGTCGATCCTTGTGAATGACGAACCGGTCGATGCGCTGTCGATGATGGTACACCGCGACCGGGCCGAGGCGCGCGGGCGTTCGATGGTGGAGAAACTCAAAGACCTGATCCCCCGCCACATGTTCAAAATCCCGATTCAGGCGGCCATCGGCGGCAAAGTCATCGCGCGTGAGACGCTGTCGGCCATGCGCAAGGACGTGACCGCCAAGTGCTACGGTGGCGACATGAGCCGCAAACGCAAGCTGCTGGACAAGCAGAAAAAAGGTAAGAAAAAGATGCGCCAGTTCGGGAAAGTGGATATCCCGCAGGAGGCCTTTATTTCCGCCTTAAAAATGGACAGCTAGGCTGCCCATTTTTTAGTGATGGTGGGCGACAACGTTTGGCGAAGCAATGCGCGGCCACGCGTCTCCGTTGGAGTGTTTCGACCAACTTATCCAAAAAATTTACACAAGCGATTAGGGTAGCTCCTCGATTCCCGGTTGCGTCATTTGTAAGCCAATACAGTAAGGGAGCTAAATCTTCGGGTACTCCCCTGTCTGTATGTCGGGGCTCAATGTTTAATTCGTACATCGATTTCTAGCTGGTCGGAGTGAACGCCCATGTGTTTCGATAGCAACGACTTGATTTGCTCCATAATTCCAGCACCGCTTTCTGGGCTTTCGTCGCCAACCGCGAGATGATCCAGTTGCGCGTTCGAAATGTTCACAACCTCCGACCATAGCGCCTCGTCTGTGAAACCTGAGCCGGTGAATCTCAGACCATCTTCGAATTCGGGACTGAGCCAGATCGGTATATTAGCTTGCCCAACACCTACGAGGGCTTCGTAGGCAGCATTAAATGCTTTCTCAACAGTTGCTCGAGTAAACAAACTGACTTTCACACATTCAGAATCATACGATGAGGCATAAATATGCAGCACGAGATCAAAATCGTGCAGGACTTTGAAGGTTTCTCCTTCACGAACGAAGTGTATGCGGCCAGATGTTGTGAATTTGGTGATGCAGTTTTGAACACTCCCGCTTTTCGAAAGCTCTAAACGTGAGAGTTTTGGGACACCAGACCCCGAAGACACGTCGTCGACTGTGAACCCTTTTTCGGATAGTTGCCAAACTGCAGCCCGCCGCATCTTTTGCTCGATTTCTTTCTTTGACATTTTGACTTCCTCTATATTTATACTTGATAGTACAAAGTAAGTAAAAAATTTTAAACATCAAGTATAAATGGGAAAACGAGCAAAATCATGACTAATAGTGGGCTTTCGGCAGAGCGCTACTCTACATTTGCAGTTGTTTTTCCCCCAAAATGCCAAATCACGGATTTGGCTGCGCCCACACCGCCCCCGTCGTGCCATAGGCACGCCTGCGGCGTGACGCGGGCGCTTCGCTTCCTGCCCTTCGGTTCGGGCACGTATGTGCAAAGCACATGCGGAGGGAGACAGAGTGATGGCGTAGCCATTGCGGAGTCGATCGGGCTTTGCCATTGAGTAAGGTCGTCGAATGGGCGTTTCGTGACTTCCATTACTGGAGACCTCACCTCACATCGCAGAATCACTTGTCAAACCGCAATGGAATCACCCCAAATGATTCGCATGATTCGCAACCTTAAAGCGAACGCATTCTTGCCTCATTTCAATGGATTGAGGGGCGGCCTTGATCCTTTTTTGTGTGTTCAGTGCATTTAATTGGTAGAATCTCACCCCGCTACCCTGCCAAGTAAGCGGTTGGTAGTGATGTTAACATCTTGTAAATAAACGTTAAAAAACTATTAACTTTCCAACCAGACACACTTGTAGGAATCGAGAAACAGTTCGTTTCCGATAAATACCTTTAAAACGCCTTAAAAATGATTTCAACCTATAAGGGTAAACCATGACCAACAGGGAGAACGAACAATGTATGTAGATTATTATTCAGTTGCCCGTACCCGTCGTATGTCCGCTTTAACCACTCTGAAACACCGCAAGGAACAGTTTCCCGGCATGCCCGGAAACACGCTGTCGCTGCGTGACACAGAGGCCAAGGTTCTGGCAAAAATTCAATTCGCATCATGCCGGTCGTTGGTCAACTAGACCCTTCCATTGCAAATCAAAGGCGGGGGTCAACCCCGCCTGCACGCCAACAGCGATCCTGACCACCCAGCAGTCACAAATCGGAAAGCGCGCCACCTAAGTGGAGCGCTTGATTTGCGTTGGAAACAGAGAGTTTCTCAACAAGGCATTTATCCCGCCACATTTTTGACACAAACTGGGCCGCGTAAGACATGTGTTAGAAGGCCAGTAACGAGTATGAATGTTGACTATTATTCCATCGCGCGCGTTGGTCGGCTTATCGCGCTCGAATCCCTTGAAAGGCGTCAGCTGGACTTGCCGGGTTTTATCATGCCCGCCGTGTCGCTTGAGCCAGAGAGTTCAAAATTGACGTCCCTGCTTGGCGTAAATTCTGACGCGGGTTTGAAACCCGCCTGAGTTGTATAAATTCGAAAAAAGGGCGCGGATGTTTGGCATCGCGCCCTTTTTGCTGCGCCAAATTGTCTGGCCACTGTTACATGTTGTTCTGAACGTCCTGGGCGCTGTCAGAAATCGCTTCTCCGGCTTTTTCGATGTCGCGGCCTGCGCCTTTGGCTGTCTCACAGGCGGCAAGGGCAAGCAGTACGATACAAAGCGATGCGATACGGGTCATGATAGTCTCCTGATTTTCCACGCTGGTGATTTCTTAGACGATGTTGCGCGATGCGTGCAAGGTCACTTGCTTAACAGGCCCGGTTGGTTGGCCAGCTCAGTCGTCTTGATCCAGTTTCGGTCATACTAAAGGGTGACAATTATTTTGCAGTCGCAGCATCGTCACGCGGAAGTTGTTCGACCTGCTGAAAAGAATTCATCCCCTGCAAACCTACGGAAAACTAATGATTTATTTGGTTTATCCACAGGAAATTACACAATGTAATCAGGATGTTATCCCCAGAAAAATCACTTGCTGCAGTGCATTTCCCTTGCGGGAATCGAATCTGTTTGAAAAAGTCGTGTTACTGCGAGGCTTCTTCGGAGGCAGCGTGGGACGCAAAAGCCACTTAAGGTGCTGGCGCGAGACAAGTCGGATCCTCGGAAACGGAATGTTTGGCAAGAGTATCGAAGCGGTTGGTTGGATCGAAAAAGTTCTTAGGAACCGGATTGAAAAGACGGGCAGCTTTGGGGTGACGGCGGGTTGCACCAGGTCTTCGGGCCAGGGGTAGCAGCGAAGGTTCTTGGGGGACCGGAGCAAGATGAAACGGATCTTATGATCCCGATCGTTTTGCAAAGGAAGCCAGAGACAGGGCCAGATCGAGGTGGTTCTTCGGAATCACATTGTTGAGGTCCTTATCTTGAGAATCCGAGCAAGCCACAATGAATCTTCGGATTTGGGGTGGTCGCAGAGGTTCTTCGGAACCCGAGCAACTGTTCAGTAAAGCCCTTCGGGGTGGAGCCGTACAGGAAGGCGTCAGGACGTGTCCCTTGTGGGCACGATGCGAGGACCGCGTCTGAGCACCTGGCGCCTTTTCCTATTGGTCTTATCCAAAGAAAATTCCAACGGCCAGATGCGAAACGGGGTCCGACTGCCTTTGGCAACCGAACCCCGCTCGATAACGTCAGTCGATGCATATCCGCGTCTGAGCACCTGTGTTGCTCCACTAACATATATCACGCAGCCGGATCAACCATATGTCGCGTAATATATGCGACATACCCCTATATGCATTGGAAAATCGTAAATATAGCGGAAATTCGTTGCGCTACCGCAACGCTCATCAATCGTCATTTGTTTGACGATCAAGCCAAAACCGTATTGCGTTTTCGAACTCGCGCGGCTTTTCCGCGTGTAACCAGTGTCCCGCACCAGGTATTTTCGCGAACTTGGCCTGCGGAAACAAGTCTTTGATACGGGTTCGGTGCTCAGGTAACACATAGTCTGAGTTTGCACCGGACAAGAACAGGGTGGAACCATCAAAGGCAGTAGAAACATCTGGGAACGACATGATATGCGGCATATGGTCGGCCAGCGCATCCAAGTTAAGCCGCCAACGTTTTCCTGGCACGTCCAATGATTGGGTAAAGAAACTTTGCAGTGCTTTTTCCACACCCAATTCACCCAACTGTGCCTCGGCATCCGAGCGCCGTGTTATCTCGGCGAGGTCAACCGCACGCATTGCCTGAGCATACTCGATTTGCGAATGAGCGTAGGTGACCGGCGCAATATCAGCGACAATCAATCCATTCACCAAACTTGGAAAATTCAATGCTAGGACCATAGCAGCCTTGCCGCCCATTGAATGGCCCAAGACATCCATTGGCGTCCCGACATTTCTCACAACTTCAGCAAGGTCATTTGCGAGATCGTCGTAGTTATGGGATTGGAACCAATCGCTTAGGCCATGGTTTCGCATGTCGACTGCAAAGACCTGTCGCGATTCTGCCAGCCGCTTTGCAATTACGCCCCAGTTGCGGGCGGATCCATAAAGGCCATGTGCGATCAACAAGGGTGGCAGTCCAGTTGGTTGCCCGGAAGATATGATATTCAGCATGCTTTCTGATACTCGGCTCTCTTTTTAAAAACTACCCCCATTGAGGCCAATGATCCGCTGGACTAATCTATGTCGATGGAGGCGCGATGTGATTGAAGAGTCTGAAATATCCGAGAAGATTGTAGCTATCAAAGCTGAATTAAAGCGTGCCTTTGGGGTCAAGGCGAAAACTTTAGAAAAGGCGCTGCGAAAAGCAGGTCGGCTTTTGCCAACGCATTTGCACGAAAAAGCGCAAGCGCTTGTTGAGGCCCAAGAGTATGGCGGTAATCCAAAGTTGTTACGTTTCGTTGATGGAGAAGAATTAGCAAAATCTTCTGACGAAATCATCGCCTATCTCAAGGACGTCGATCCTAGAGAAAGGCGTGTCGGCGCGATGCTGGATTATCTGACTGGTTCTGCCACGATTGTGCTTTTGACAGCTGCGCTTGTCATAAGTGTTCTTGTTTGGAAGGGCTATCTTTAGGCTTTGCTGCTCAGTTCGTTTTTTCCATTGTCGATCATCTCGGCTCAGAATTAAGGTGCATTCGCCCAAACGGGATGCGCCGCCTCCACATCGGAGGCGGTGCTTCGTTCCGAAAAAACCTAGCGAACTAAAGGTTGGGATACATGGGGAATTTGGCGCATAGTTTTGCGACTTCGGCTTTGACTTTTGCCTCGACAGCGCCGTTTCCGTCTGCGCCATTGGCCGCCAGCCCGTCGACGACTTCGATGATCCAGTCCGCGATCTGACGGAATTCCACCTCGCCAAAGCCACGCGTGGTGCCCGCAGGGCTGCCGAGGCGAATGCCGGATGTCACCGTCGGTTTTTCGGGGTCAAA